>NZ_JBXAFD010000085.1:0-539 GCF_058792695.1 Rhodococcus sp. MT28 | reverse complement strand
CCGTCGTTGTAACCACTTTCGACGTTGAGGATACGTCGTACGCGTGCAGGAATTCGACGATCGTGCAGCAACTGCGCAGCCGGTGCGAGATCGGTCGGCACGACGACGCACGCGATGACGACCAGCACCGCGAGAGATGTCGCCGGCAAGAGGAAGATGCCCAACGCCACGGCACTCAGCACGGACAAAGGAAGGGCAATGAGGAGCAATCGTGCTGCGACGGCCGGCTCACCACCGAACAATCCCTTCTTCACCTCGGTGGCGTCCACGAACAACAGCAGCGCGAGAATCAACTCAACCGCACGCTCGGTGGACTGCGCGTACAGCAGGTTGGTGAGGTCTTCGTCCATCAGCGCCGAAACCCCGATCCCGGCGATCACCATCGCCAAGGGGCCCGCGAGCCGCAATCGAGCGATCAACCCTGAGGTCACGGTGACGATCACACCGACAAACAGCCCGGCCACGATGAAAATGCTCACCAATCAACCCTTTTCGTGCCGTGGCCGAAGCTGCACCGGGAATGTTCCGCACCGCCGCGG
>NZ_JBXAFD010000084.1:0-552 GCF_058792695.1 Rhodococcus sp. MT28 | reverse complement strand
CGCGATCCGGACGACATCCCAAGGCTGGGAGGTGATCTGTTCGCCCTGCATCGAGAAGAGCACGACGATGGTGAACAGCAGACCGTAGAGCGCCCAGGGGCTGATCTTGGGGATGAACTTGTTGTCGTACCAGTCGCGGCCTTTGGCGCGTTCGCCGAAGAAGCGGGACAGAAAACCTGCCAGCAGCGGGATACCGAGGAAGATCAGGACCGATTTCGCGATCTGCCAGGGCGAGGTGTCGATGGTGGTCTGTTCGAGGCCGAGCCACCCGGGCAGGACCGAGAGGTAGAACCAACCGAGCACGGCGAACATGATCACCTGGAACACCGAGTTGATGGCGACCAGCACCGCGGCGGCTTCGCGGTCTCCGCAGGCCAGGTCGTTCCAGATGATCACCATCGCGATGCAGCGAGCGAGACCGACGATGATCAAACCGGTTCGGTATTCCGGCAGGTCAGGCAGAAACAGCCAGGCGAGGGCGAACATCAGCGCCGGGCCGAGAACCCAGTTCAGGAACAGGGAGCCGGCGAGGAGTTTCTTGTCCCCGGTGAC
>NZ_JBXAFD010000083.1:0-556 GCF_058792695.1 Rhodococcus sp. MT28 | reverse complement strand
CCACCGGGGAGAACCCGTGGCCACCAGCGGGGAGAACTACTGGCCGCCTACGGGGAGAACTTCGTGGCCATTGACACTGGAGCCGCATGAGCGGGGTGGTGAAGTTCGTGTTCTCGCCCATCTGGCGGGCGATTTCCCGGTGGTAGGAGCCGGTGGCGTCAAGGAGCAACAAGGTGTGACCGGTCGGGGCGGTGTCGACGACGACGAATTTGCGGCTCGATTCGTGGATGACCCGCGAAAATGCTTGGAAGACGGCCACTTCCTCGGTGCAGGGTGATCGAAGGTCTTCAGCGAGGTTGGCGCGGCCGCGGTCGTCGAGGTTCTTGCCTTTGGTGGTCAAGACGCGGGTGCGGTACTGCTCGGTGGCTTCGGCGGGGTCGATGCGGGAGACCTGGAGGTTGTCGAGTTCCCCGTTCAAGGTCTCGGTCAGGTGTGCGGCCGGGTCCGTGGTTGTCAGGTGCACCTGGCGGCCGCGTTCGGCGAGGGCGACAGCGATGGCGGCGGCGATGGTGGTCTTGCCGACTCCGCCTTTGCCCATGCACATGATCAGGCCGTG
>NZ_JBXAFD010000082.1:0-601 GCF_058792695.1 Rhodococcus sp. MT28 | reverse complement strand
GTGACTGAGGTCGCCACGGAGCTCGGATACAGTGACCTCACCAACTTCTCACACGCCTTCAAGCGATGGACCGGCCGCTCTCCGAACGAGTTCCGGCATCCATGACGCTGAGCCGCCCGGTCTCCGACGGGTTGAGGGGGCTGGCGGATGCGGTAAATCAGTGTGGGGCCGTTCCCAGTGCATGAGATCAGTGGTACTCCAGGGGCCGACCAAGATTTCGGTCCGACAGGATCTTCCTGAGTCTCGGGGTCACCGCAACGGCGTGATCAGTGGTGGAATCCGCGTCGACGTGGGCACTTTGCAGCCAAAGCGAGGGGTTATGCCTGCTGTGTGGGCATGGGCATGTGCTCGGGCATGATCATCTTTCTCGGAAGTGACAGCTCCGCATGGGAACCTAGATTTTCCGGATTGAAGGCAGGTGCTGCGGCAGTTGTGGCCGCGGGCCGGAGCGCCAGCCGACCACCTTTGTTCGAGAACGCCTGCTTGGGCACGTCAAGACACCCCCGAAGTTGGGCGCGGCCGCGTCGAGTAACCGGTTGCGTGAGCGTGCTAGCCGCGGATCGGCCTGCTCGTCGACTGCGGTGAGTGAGTCGGTCGTGGC
>NZ_JBXAFD010000081.1:0-613 GCF_058792695.1 Rhodococcus sp. MT28 | reverse complement strand
GGCGCGTCACGCCGAGTTCTCCGACCGTGTAGAGCAGGAAACCGAAAAGATCGTCGATTACGGTCGCCACCGCGCCGCCGTGTGCTATCCTGGGCGCCCCTACGTGACGTTGGTCGAAGAGGTGGTGAGCAACGACGCCGTCTCGGCAACGCCGTACCGACAGGTAATGCCCGTGCGGGTTCGTCGGCCCGCACCCAAGACAGTTGGGGTGGTGGGGTGGCAACTCAGGCGAGCTAGATTCTTCCAGCGGCCGGAATGAGCGCACCCAGTCCTCCATGTCTGGGTCGACCGACCCCCCGACCGCATCCGAAGCTTTGCCCATGGTCCGACCTTCCTGTCGATGAAACCGCGCTTAATGCCGGTCTCGAGTGTGACCGTTATGCAAATACACCTGAGCGCACTCCGGAGAGTGCGGTGGCAGCCCTTCGCTCAACTCCACGTTGGTCAGGCGAGGTGTCCCGCCCAACGGGAGATCACGACCCCATCTCCTTCACCAGTGCCGTAGTCTGCGATGGACGCCGGTGTCGTGAAAAACTTCCCGCCCCGCGTTCCATCTGCCTCGTCCTATTCAGAACTCCGGTTGGAAAAAAATTTCCTAGATTTCGATGACAGC
>NZ_JBXAFD010000080.1:0-632 GCF_058792695.1 Rhodococcus sp. MT28 | reverse complement strand
CCGTCCCAGGTGATCATCCATGACATCGTGCTTCCGCCGTGCCGACGTATCGAAGACTTGACATCTTCGATCACGTCGCCGCCCGCGCCCCGCGCGCCGTCAACTCGCCGTCGCCACGGCACGGTGAAGGCGCTCCGACCTGCGATCAGCAGTACGGCCTCACCAGCCCACAGCAGCCCGGTACCGGCCGTGACCGCCCCGACACTCTCGAAATCGTTGACTACAACGAGAATCAGAACCACCAGAGTGAGCACCGCAACGAAGACCGCATAGAACACGGTCAGGCGCCAAGCCCATCGGCGGCCGCGGCGTAGAAACTCCCCCAGCACACCCGCCACCACCACTGAAAACACGGTCGACCACGCCGAAACCTGGTGCGCAGATGTGGGTCCGAAAGGACCACTGCCAGGGAAGAAATACACCACGATGTGCACGACTGCGATCAACCACACACCAAATGCAGATACCAGCCGCGCTTCCCGGCGGGTCCGGGGACGAACACCGCGCTCGCTGCGCGAGAACCACTTCTCACCAGCGAGCAGAAACGTCACGAAGGCGAAAAGATGCGTCAGATCGGCAAAACGACCCAAGAACAGAAAGGAGACGATGACATAGCTACACAGCAGTATTCT
>NZ_JBXAFD010000079.1:0-642 GCF_058792695.1 Rhodococcus sp. MT28 | reverse complement strand
TTTAGCCTGAATCCACCGATGAGCTTGTGAAAGTTGATCCGAATCGACGACACGAGCAAGAACTGTTTCCAGGCAGGGCGTGACCGCTGGTCTACCCAGCTTTTCCACGATTGACGAGTGTCGGGCCGCTGTCGGCGATTCGGTCAGATTTCAAGTGATGGGTGGCGGGCTGTACCCGATAGTGTTGGCCCACAGTCGAAGCCACACAGCGGTCCACGGCCAGTGAGTGGGCAGTCGCAGGATCGGTTTTCGTTGCGGTCGAGTCAATCGAGCGGGGATGTTGACGATCTTGCGTCGGAGCGTGGCCCCGCGGGAATGTGAATGCCGGTCGCCGGCAAGAACGCCGGTTGCCCGAAGCAGATTGTGGGCGATCGCCGCGCACAACACCCAGGCGGAGTTTGCCCCGAACTTCCCCGATGGCATGTGTGCAAGTGGCCCGTCGATGAGATCAGCGAACACGGTTTCGATAATCGCGTGCCGGCGGTGTGTGACATCTGCGTCGGCGGTGAGCCGGGTGGTGTTGGTGAAAAAGGGGTGATACCGCCAGACGGGAAACAACGTATCCGGGAATCGTGCGTCTTTGACGCGGCGCACAATCAGCCGGGCGGCGACCGGGGTCTTGGTGGAAGTGAAAGCGGTGTA
>NZ_JBXAFD010000078.1:0-686 GCF_058792695.1 Rhodococcus sp. MT28 | reverse complement strand
TCAGGCCTTGGGGACGCGGACGATGAGTGCGTCGCCTTGTCCGCCGCCGCCGCAGAGTGCGGCTGCGCCGATGCCGCCGCCGCGGCGTTGCAGTTCGAGGGCGAGGTGCAGGGCGATGCGGGCGCCGGACATGCCGAGGGGGTGGCCGACGGCGATGGCGCCGCCGTTGACGTTGACCTTGGCGGGGTCGAGGCCGAGTTCGCGGGTGGAGGCGATCCCGACGGCGGCGAATGCTTCGTTGATTTCGACGAGGTCGAGGTCGGTGGGGTCGATGCCTTCCTTCGCGCAGGCTTTGGCGATGGCCCGGGCGGGTTGGGACTGGAGGGTGGAGTCGGGTCCGGCGACGACGCCGTGGGCGCCGATTTCCGCGATCCAGGTCAGGCCGAGTTCTTCGGCTTTGGTTTTGCTCATCACGATCACGGCGGCGGCGCCGTCGGAGATCGGGGAGGCGGAGCCGGCGGTGATGGTGCCGTCCTTGCTGAACGCGGGACGCAGTTTGCCGAGGGATTCGGTGGTGGTGTCGGCGCGGATGCCTTCGTCCTGGGCGAAGACGATGGGCTCGCCCTTGCGTTGGGGGATGGAGACGGGGACGACTTCGTTGTCGAAGAGGCCGTCTTTCCAGGCGCGGGCCGCGTTCTGGTGTGAGGCGGCGGCGAAGGCGTCCTGCTCGGCGCGGGTGATGTGGG
>NZ_JBXAFD010000077.1:0-728 GCF_058792695.1 Rhodococcus sp. MT28 | reverse complement strand
TTTCAGATCATTCCCGGGAAGGTGCGCCCACTCACGCCGCCTCGCCGAGAACCATCCACAGGTTCTGATCATTGCTCAATTCAAACGCCTTGTCCCGGTGTGTGGTTCAGGAATGAGTGGCTGCTTTTTCAGGGTGAAAGGGCTATCGTGCAGGACTTGCGCACTAGTAGCGTTGTCGCTAAGAACTTCAAAAAGGGAGGCCGGAGAATGTGCCGGTGTGCAGTGCGTTGCGGAGTTGGGTTTCGAGTGTCGCTCATTCCGCCACCGCCGGAGTGAGTGGCGCCCACGTGCTTGCTGTCACCGTGCGGGATACGGCAATGGGTTTGAGCGGTCCAATCCCAGTGGATGTGTCCCACATTGAGGCGACATGTTCCGCCTCATTTTGGCTTTGCAACGGCGCTACCGTGCGGATGCCATCGAGGGTGTTTCTTTCAACGCCCCATTCGGTCCAGGTCTCCATCACGCACCGCCCGGAGTGAACAGGACACGGATGCCCGCCTTGTAGATGCGGAGGATTGCGTGGGATGGAGTTGTTTCCTCTCCGTCGAATCGGTCTCCCGGATCAAGCGCAAGCCAGTGATCGGGGCCTATCTTCTCGTACACCTCACCCGACCGCTGACCTTCGCGTTCTAGCGCTCGGATCAAGCTGCATTTAGCCTGAATCCACCGATGAGCTTGTGAAAGTTGATCCGAATCGACGACACGAGCAAGAACTGTTTCCAGGCAGG
>NZ_JBXAFD010000076.1:0-747 GCF_058792695.1 Rhodococcus sp. MT28 | reverse complement strand
ATGTCGGCATGCCTTGTGACGGACCAGAACGGCCCGAACGGACTGTTAGGCTGGTAGTGGACCGGAGCCTCGTTGCGTACGCGCTCGAAGTACGACTGCCAGCGCCCCTGGCGATAGAGGAAAGGGTTGCTGAGGTCGATGTCGGCGAGTTCGACGTCCTCCACAGGAGGGATGGGGCTCTCGATGAAAAGCCTCTCTCCGTTCGCTCCGGTCACCCATCGCCGCGTCTTGTCGTACAGTTGTGCGCCCTGGATCTGCCGCTCCATCGGGATAGTCGACTGAACCTTAGCGGCGATTGCCTCAGAAAACTTCATTGCGTCTTATCGTCTCTCTCGTCGTCACATCTGAAACTCAGGCATTAGGACGGTCAGGCCGTCCCACGCCTCGGAGACCGGAATCTGGCAGGACAGTCGAGAGGTCGGTTGACGCTCAGGGTTCATCGCGAGCATCTCCTCCTCGTCGGAGCCGGAGAGGCCCACCTCCTCGGACCACTGCGGATCGACGATCACATGGCAGGTGCCGCACGCGGCCTCGCCTCCGCAGTCGCCGTCGATGCCGGGCACTGCATTGTTGGTCGCGACCTGCATCAGCGACTGTCCTTCTTGGAAAGGGACCTCGTGCTTCTTGCCGTCGTGTGAGACAAAGGTGACAACTGCCATAACCAACTCCTGATACGTTGTCCTCGCCTTGGGAACTTGATCAAAGTGTCGTCGGGGATGACCGCTACGGCTATGTTCTGCGGAGTCA
>NZ_JBXAFD010000075.1:0-779 GCF_058792695.1 Rhodococcus sp. MT28 | reverse complement strand
TGTTGTGGGTATGGACGTTGTTGACGCGGGACTGAAGTAGACGGGCTGGTCCTCGGCGTAAGAATGGGAGTTGCGACACAACCGTTCTCGACCAAAAAGGACCAGCCCTGTGACACACCGTAATGCCCCACTCACTGTCGAAGGAAGACGACGACTCGTCGAGCGGTGCCAGAGCCGTCCGATCGCCCACGTCGCCGCAGAAATGGGTATCTCACGCCAATGCGCATCCAAGTGGGTCAACCGGCACCGCAAGTACGGTGACCTGGGACTGCAGGACCGATCCAGCACACCAATACACCAACCGGCCGCCACCGCGGCAGGGATCGTGACCGAGATCGAATCCATGCGACGAACCCGAAAATGGTCGGCCTCACGCATCACCTTCGAACTGGGAACCGACGACATCGTCATTGCTCGTCGAACAGTCACGAAAATTCTGCGGAACCTGGGATTGCACCGTCGCCGGTTCATCGACCCGAACGGCGAAACCAACCGAAAACCCCAGGTCATCATTGCGAAACGACCTGGTCAGATGGTCCACGTCGATGTGAAGAAAGTCGGGAAGATCCCCGACGGCGGCGGCTGGCGTGCCCACGGCCGCGGCTCCGAGCAGGCCAAACGATCCCAGCGCCGGAAAAAGAAGAACAAGCAGGCCCGCCTCGGCTACACCTACCTGCATTCCGCGATCGACGGCAACACCCGCCTGGCGTACACCGAAGCCCGCGACAACCAAACCGCTGCAACAGCAATCGATTTCATGAACAACGCCCGCGTCTTCT
>NZ_JBXAFD010000074.1:0-797 GCF_058792695.1 Rhodococcus sp. MT28 | reverse complement strand
GTTGTGTGTTGTTTGAGAACTGCACAGTGGACGCGAGCATCTTTGTTGTAAGTAATGAAGAGCGTACGGTGGATGCCTTGGCACCAGGAGCCGATGAAGGACGTAGGAGGCTGCGATAAGCCTCGGGGAGCTGTCAACCGAGCTGTGATCCGAGGATGTCCGAATGGGGAAACCCAGCACGAGTGATGTCGTGTTACCCGCGCCTGAATATATAGGGCGTGTGGAGGGAACGTGGGGAAGTGAAACATCTCAGTACCCACAGGAAGAGAAAACAACCGTGATTCCGTGAGTAGTGGCGAGCGAAAGCGGAAGAGGCTAAACCATGGGTGTGTGATAGCCGGCAGGTGTTGCATTCGTGGGGTTGTGGGGTTCATTTTGTCAATACTGCCGTGTTGGCCAACAGTAAGAAATCACAGGGTTAGTGGAAGTGGTCTGGAACGGCCTGTCGTAGAGGGTGAGAATCCCGTACACGAAAACTTTGTGACTGTTGTAATGGAAACCCAAGTAGCACCGGGCCCGTGAAATCTGGTGTGAATCTGTCGGGACCACCCGATAAGCCTGAATACTCCCTGGTGACCGATAGCGGACTAGTACCGTGAGGGAAAGGTGAAAAGTACCCCGGGAGGGGAGTGAAATAGTACCTGAAACCGTGCGCTTACAATCCGTCAGAGCCTTCGAGCAGTTTACTGCTGGGGGTGATGGCGTGCCTTTTGAAGAATGAGCCTGCGAGTTAGTGGCATGTCGCGAGGTTAACCCGTGTGGGGTAGCCGTAGCGAAAGCGAGTCCGAATAGGGCGA
>NZ_JBXAFD010000073.1:0-823 GCF_058792695.1 Rhodococcus sp. MT28 | reverse complement strand
GATGAGGTCGTCGGCGGTCGGGCCGGCTAGGTGAAACAGTGCGCGGACGGTGGGCTCGGGCAGGATGCGAGTTTCGATGTCGACGGCGCCGTGGGCGATCGCATGTTGGTGCGCGGTGCGCAGGATGGCGTCGGTGGGTGTGGTACCTCGCAGCCGGTCGACGTCAGTACCGAGTGCGCGTTCGTCGATGTCGTGACGGGCGCAGATGATCAGGAGTCGGGCGTGGGTGACGTGAGCCAGCTCGGCGGCGTGGTCGACCACGCGGTAGGAGTAGTCGGATCCGTCGGTGTCGACGAGGATCGTGCGATAGGCCGTCATGATGGGGCCTCTTTCACGAGAAGGGGGTGTTCGAGCGGGGAGGGGTGTTCGTGTGAGTGCGTGACGCGCGGGAGCGGCGGGTGGTGGGGCCGGGAGAGAGGACTGCCAGCACGATCGCCCCGGCGGCGGTGAGGGCGGCCAGCGTGAGCGCGGCCTGGCTGCTGCCGTGCACGAACGCTGCCTTGGCGAACTCGGCCAGCGGTTGGGCCGCCGGTCCGGCCTGGTCAGCGACCTGCAGAGCAGCGGCCAGGGAATCGGCGACCGGGCCGCGGGCGGGCTCGGGAAGCTGGGGCAGAGCGGGCTGGATGTGGTGGGTATAGCCTGCGGCGAGCACGCTGCCAGCCACGGCGATCCCGATCGCGGCGCCGATCTCGCGGGCAGCGTCGTTGACCGCGGCGGCGACCCCCTGTTTGGCCGCAGGGGTGTCGGCGACGATGGCGTAGGTCGCCGGGGCGGTGCACAATCCCAGACCCGCGCTCATGATCAGCAGCGGCCACAGCAGGCC
>NZ_JBXAFD010000072.1:0-915 GCF_058792695.1 Rhodococcus sp. MT28 | reverse complement strand
ACAGCTGCTTGCCGTAGGCCTTCTTTGCCGATTTCGGTACGGATCTGGCGTACGGAGACTTTGCTGGTGAGTCCGGCCAATCCCCCACTTTTGACCGATTTCGATTTTTCGATACCGCTTGTTGCTGCTGTCGAGACGGATACGTTGAGTCCGTCCAAGCCGACGGTCTTTTGTGCGGGTTTGGTTGATCGTGGTTTCGGAAGATGCAGGGCCACTATATGTTTCCTTCATCTTCGTCGGTGAACGCAGCTTTGAGTGCGAGGTTGATCTCGTGGGTGTCGCGGGCGTCGGTCAGCATGACGGTTATGTTTTCGGTGAGCGGGGCGCTCTTTTCCAGAGTCATTTTCCCGAGTGCGTCACTGTTGTCTGCGATGTCGATGCCCGGGGGCAGGGGGTAGACCCAGGAGTCGGTGACGGTGCGCAGTGGCCAACGCCCGGTTTCGCGTGCGATGCGCATCGCGACGCGGCGGCCTCGCCAGCGGCAGTGTGCGATGATCGCTGCTCGCCAGAGCGGTTGGTGGTGGTGTTGCATTTGTTTGGCGGTCCACATGTCGGGGTTGACCATTCGGCCGATGTAACCCTTGTAGCAGGCGCCGATGAACCGTTTCATTGCCGTGTCGCCTGTATCGACGGCAACTTTGCGGGCCTCTCTCAAGAATTTCGCCCACTTGTCGAGGGCTCGACCCTGTTCGGGGTAGACCCACGCTTCTGCGATGTCGAGGTCGTCGAGTTCTGCGCCGATTCCGCCATCGGCGATGGACGTTTGAAGTGCATCGAGGCTGACGGTGGTGATCCAGGTCTGCACAGGTTGGTCGGCGAGCATGTGTGGGTGAGGCAACGGTAGAGCGGGTGGGAGCGCCAGCATGTCACCCGGTGGGAGGGTTACACGCCAGAGTCCGAACGGGGTTTTCGATT
>NZ_JBXAFD010000071.1:0-970 GCF_058792695.1 Rhodococcus sp. MT28 | reverse complement strand
GCGACGATGGCGTAGGTCGCCGGGGCGGTGCACAATCCCAGACCCGCGCTCATGATCAGCAGCGGCCACAGCAGGCCAGGATAGTCCGCGACCACGGTCAACCGGCTTACCAGCACCAGTCCGGCAGCGATGGCAAGCAGTCCTGAGACGGTCATCACTTTCAACCCGACGAGGCTCGACAACCACGGTGCGATTACCGAGATCACGACCAGCGGCACCACCATCGGCGCCAACGCCAGTGCCGAGGCCAGCGGCCCATAGCCGAGGATCAGCTGCAGGTACTGCACCAACAGCAGGAACACTCCGAAGGTAACCAGGAACTGGATGGTCACCGACAGCGAGCCGGCCCCGAAACCGCGGCGGGCGAACAACCGCACGTCCAGCAGTGGCGCAGAAGACCGCAGCTCTACGATCACAAACACCACCGCTGCCAGGAGACCGACCCCGGCGATAGCGGCGACGAGCTGGTCGGCCCAGCCCCGCGCGGGAACCTCGATCGCGGCGAACACGATCGCCGCGATCGCGACGGCCACCACCGCCGCACCCACCCAGTCCACCGGGGGATGCTCGCTCTCTCGGGACTCGGCGATAGTGCACGCCAACCCCGCCAGCACCACCCCCGCCACGGTCAACCCGACGAACACCGAAGGCCATGACCACCGCTCGAGCAGTACCCCGGCGCCGAGGATGCCCAGCACTGCCCCTGACCCCGCAACTCCGGCCCACACCCCCACCGCCCGGCCACGATGGGCAGCGGCGAACCCCGCGGTCAGGATCGACAGCGTCGAAGGCATCACCAGCGCCGCGCCCACCCCGGCCAGCGCGCGCGCTGCGATCAGCCACACCGGGTCGGCCAGCAGCAGCGGCAGCGCCGACGCGACCGAGAACACCGCCAGCCCCGTGACCAGCACACCGCGACGCCCGTAACGGTCACCGATTGCTCCGGCAGGCAGCACAAGACACGCCAGCA
>NZ_JBXAFD010000070.1:0-972 GCF_058792695.1 Rhodococcus sp. MT28 | reverse complement strand
GCCCTTCCTCCCGCCAGCGAGGCAGCAGACGGCCACGCCGTCATTGTCACAGCAGCCGGCACCTACACACCATCCGGCCACACACTCACCGGCCCAGTCGATTCCATCGAAAAACTCGACAAACTCATCAGATGGGCAACGCTCACCCCGCTGGGCGCACCGGCACAGATCTGGATAGTCGGAATCGAAGCCTGCGAAATGCTCGGATGGATCATCGACCCAGGCAGCGAAGACGATGTCGACGACATGGAAATCCTCCGCACCCGCGCTGCCGAAGAACTCACCGCGATCCTCCACGCCACGCTGACCCCCATGCTGACCGCAGGATGGGAACTCCGCGGAGAACCCGGCCACGTCGTTCACCTCTCCCGCACCACCGGGAACTTCACATCCATGGTCGACATTTTCATCGAACCCTACGTGTGGACCTACTGGAACAAAGACTTCGGATGGGGCAATCGCGTGGGGGACATGGGGATCCTCGGATCACCCACCGCCGGAACCTACCTCCCCGACGACGACCTCCCCGCTGCGCAGGAACTGGGACGCCGACTCGCCTGGTGCGCACAACACCTCGGCGTGCTACCCGGCCCCACCCCCGCACGCACCGGCGCCGCCATCGTCGACAAGATCAAACGCGACCGCACCCGCAGCGGTAAAGGAATCGTCGTCACTGTCGGTGGACCGGTCCCACCGCTGGACGGCGAACCCCGCGGAGATCTCGAACCTGCCGCCGGATGGACCCGCATCCCGGACCTCGAAGAACTTTCCGACGCAACACAACTGGTATCGATAGACCAACGAGCTGCGTACCTCGCTTCCGCTGGCATGCTCGAATTCGGCTACGGAAAACCTCGACATCTTCGCGGCGAGAACGCGCTCGACGCTGCGCGGCAATCGAAAACCCCGTTCGGACTCTGGCGTGTAACCCTCCCACCGGGTGACATGCTGGCGCTCCCACCCGCTCTACCG
>NZ_JBXAFD010000069.1:0-977 GCF_058792695.1 Rhodococcus sp. MT28 | reverse complement strand
CCGTTGCCGATGAGGTTTGTGGTGGTTTCGAACCCTGCGGCGAACAACAGAATCGCGGTGCCGACGCATTCGTCGTCATCCAGGATGTCGTCGCCGTGCGCGACGGCGAGTCGGCTGAGTAGGTCATCGGCGGGGCGGGCGCGTTTGACCGCCAACAGGTCAGCGAAATACATGGCAAGTTGGTTCTCGGCTTCACAGGCGGCGGTCAGAGCCTCAACATTGGCTCCGGGTTCCAGTGAGGCGAGCAGGGCACGCACCAATGGCGCGGCAACTGCCCGATCGGCCGCGGGAACTCCCAGAAGTTCGCCTATCACATTCACAGGCAGCGGGAGCGCCAGATCGGTGATGATGTCGACGAAGACCTGTACCTCCATGACGTTAAGTAGGTGATGGATCTGTGTGATGATGCGGCTGCGCAACTCGTCAATGTGTCGAGGGGTGAACACGTCGGCCACCAGTCGACGCAGCCGGTGATGGTCAGGGGGGTTACGGAACAGCATGGTGCGCCGGAATCGATGCATGGCCCGACGTTGCAGCTCGTCAGGGATCTCGGACAAGCCGAAGCCCAGCGACTCGTCGGCCTTGCCGAGTCTGCGGTCGCGGAGCGCCGCCGCGCAATCGTCGTAGCGACTCAATACCAGCACCCCCGATCGCGTAACCAAGACGGGGCGCGTCTCTCGCAGCCGTCGGAACGCTTCGTAAGGTCCGGCTGCGCCGTGATCGGTGAGTAAGGCGTCCAGGAGCAGTTCCCTCTCGGTCGGTACATTCATGCTTGCCTCTTAGTATTCGCCTGTGACTGCAGGAAATGTTCGACGTCGACCAGGATGAACAGGGCGGTCGCCGTGGTGACCGATCGACCCTCTATATCCTCGATCCTGGCCGCGAGATTCAATTTCCGGCCATCGCGAGACCGTGTATCGGCGTGCAGGGTGTAAGGCGTGGCAAGCAGAACCGGCGCGAGGTAGTCGAGTTCGAGA
>NZ_JBXAFD010000068.1:0-1012 GCF_058792695.1 Rhodococcus sp. MT28 | reverse complement strand
AAACTTGTGAATTCGGCTCAAAGGGATCTGGTGAACCAATGATCCTCGATGACGAGGGTGTGCCCCCGCTCCTGTTCGTGCAATTGCTCGAGCGCCAAGCATTCGACCCAGACGCCGTCGCGCGGCTTCGCAACATCATGTCTCGCGAAGGAACCGACGAGGCGACGCTGATTCAGCGCGACGTTCAGGCCCCCATACGGTGGTTTCGGGAGGTCTACCCCGAACTCGACGTCGACCAGGCAACACTGCTCGGCTTTGCGTTCGCTGAACAGGCCCAGTTGACGTCCTTCGGCCCGTTGAGTTCTCCGCTGGTCAGCGCAGGCTCGGTAGCCGAGATCGTGGAGTTGCTCACCTATCTGCCGTTGATCTCGACAGCTCTCAGTCCACAGTTCCATCCAAGTGACCACGGCCTCACCATCGGGTTCACCGCACACACAAGCGATCCGGCCCTGGACTGCCTGGTCGTCGCCTACTGCGGGTCGGCGCTACTGCGACTGCTTGACATGCTCGCCGGCGACATGCCTACCGTCACACTCCACTTGAGTTGGCCGGTGCCGCCCCTCCTGTCCAATCATGAGGACTTAATAGCCGGGCGCCTGTTTTTCGGCGCTCCGATGTCCTTCCTTCATGTTCCCGCGGACACGCTTAACGAGGTTTGCCGGTTCTCCGATCCCCTCACATACCGACTCGCCATCGGCGATCTGCAGCGAACTCTCGACCAGCGGGGCAGGACCACGTCGTTTTCGGAGAAGACGAGACGGCTGCTGGAGAAGGAGCCCGCACAGGGGAGTATCCACTGGGTCGCACGCGAGTTGTCGATATCCGTCAGCACACTCAAGCGGCGCCTCTCCGAAGAGGGGACCACTTTCCGCGAGTTGCGCCAGTCATTCCTGCGCGAGCGTGCGATGCTGCGGCTACTCGACCGATCAATGTCGGTGACTGAGGTCGCCACGGAGCTCGGATACAGTGACCTCACCAACTTCTCACACGCCTTCAAGCGATGGACCGGCCG
>NZ_JBXAFD010000067.1:0-1025 GCF_058792695.1 Rhodococcus sp. MT28 | reverse complement strand
CCTGAATCCACCGATAGAACTTCCATTGACCGGAGTGTCTAACTGAAGAAAGTGCCCCCTGAACTGGGATGATTTGAGTTCTCACGCAACAAATCCACCAGCTCAGGAAAGGCACTTCCAGTGAAAGTGTCCCACAAGTTCGTCGAAGATTCCGCAGTGTTCAACGAGAACCACATCGTCTCGTGCGCGGGACTGGTCCCGGTGATGACGTTGGCCGAGCAGACCAGGCTCACGGACCTCCTCGCCGAGAAGATCTCGATCACCGCCACGAAAATCGCATCCGGGGCAGCGAATCCGGCACCAAAATTGGTGACACTGATCGCCGGGATGTGCGCGGGCGCGGACAGCATCGACGACATCGACGTCCTTCGCTCCGGCGGCATGAAGGAGCTGTTCGGCAACGTCTACGCACCCTCCACTATCGGAACACTGCTGCGTGAGTTCACTTTCGGGCACAATCGCCAACTCGAATCAGTGCTGCGTGAACACCTCATCTCACTCGCCTCCCGCACCGATATTCTCCCCGGACTCGTCGATCACGCGTTCATTGACATCGATTCGCTGCTGCGCCCCGTTTACGGCCACGCCAAAGAAGGCGCCTCCTACGGACATGCAAAAATCGCCGGAAAGCAGGTCCTCCGCAAAGGACTCTCACCGCTCGCAACGATACTCAGCACCGCCGATTCCGCACCGGTCATCACCGGGATGCGGCTACGAGCAGGCAAAGCCGCATCGGGTAAAGGCGCAGGCCGGATGGTCACCCAAGCCATCGTCACCGCCCGAAAAGCGGGTGCGGTCGGCACGATCCTCGTTCGTGGCGATTCTGCCTACGGCACCCGCTCCGTCGTGACCGCTTGCTTGCGCTCAAAGGTCGAATTCTCGGTCGTGATGGCCAAGAACACCGCCGTCGCGCGGGCAATCGATTCGATTGCCGAAGACGCCTGGACACCCGTGAAGTATCCCGGCGCGGTACGAGACCCCGAGACCGGTGACTGGATTTCCGATGCCGAAGTCGCCGAAACCAC
>NZ_JBXAFD010000066.1:0-1112 GCF_058792695.1 Rhodococcus sp. MT28 | reverse complement strand
TGTATGAGGAACGGACGTTGGTGACGCGGTGCCGGCGGTAAGCGGCGGGCGGTCGTCCTCCGCGTGCTGAATGCGGTCGGTGATAATTGTAGTGAACGTTCCAGACTTCGACGGCGGTGCGCCGCTCAGCTTCGCTGGTGTATTCGCGGGAGTACAGCAGTTCTTCGGCGAGGATGCGGTTGTAGCGCTCGACCTTCCCGTTATGTTTCGGCGTGTACGGCCGGATGCGGTAGTGCCGCGCTTCGCGGAGTGAAGACGTGAAATCCGCTGCCCGATAGCACGATCCGTTGTCGGTGATCACGCGCTCGATCCGAGTGATGCCATGCGCGGCGAAGAAGATGCGGGCGTTGTTCATGAAATCGATGGCTGTTGCGGCGGTTTCGTTGTCTCTGGCTTCGGTGTACGCCAAACGGGTGTTGCCGTCGATCGCGGAATGCAGATAGGTGTAGCCGAGGCGAGTCTGCTTGTTCTTCGTTTTCCGCCGCTGGGATCGTTTGGCCTGCTCGGAACCACGGCCATGGGCACGCCATCCGCCGCCGTCGGGGATCTTCCCGACCTTTTTGACGTCGACGTGCACCATCTGACCGGGCCGTTTCGCGGCGATGACCTGGGGTTTTCGGTTGTTCTCGCCGTTCGGGTCGATGAACCGGCGACGGTGCAATCCCAGACCGCGCAGGATTTTCGTGACGGTCCTGCGAGCAATGACCGTTCCACCCATTCGGAGTTCGAACGTGATGCGCGCGGCCGACCATTTCCGGGTCCGTCGCATGAATTCGATCTCGGCCACGACGCCCGCCGCGGTGGCGGTGGGTTGGTGTTTCGGTGTGCTGGATCGGTCGTGTAGTCCCAGGTCGCCGTACTTGCGGTGACGGTTGACCCACTTCGAGGCGCATTGCCGAGAGATCCCCATTTCAGCAGCGACATGCGCTACCGGACGAGTTCGGCATCGTTCGACGAGACGCCGTCTTCCCTCCACTGTCAGCGGAGCATTACGGTGTGTCACAGGGCTGGTCCTTCTTGGTTGAGAACGGTTGTGTCGCAACTCCCATTCTCACGCCGAGGACCAGCCCGTCTACTTCAGTCCTGCGTCAGCAACGTCCATACCCGCAACA
>NZ_JBXAFD010000065.1:0-1209 GCF_058792695.1 Rhodococcus sp. MT28 | reverse complement strand
TTTGTTGGACGCCAGTACCATTTCGAGGTCGGTGATCAGGATTTCTATATCGACTTGCTGTTCTTCAACTGGGTGCAAGCGAGGTTCGTCGTCGTCGAGTTGAAGGTAGGCAGGTTTGAGCCGGAGTATGTCGGGAAGCTCGGCTTCTATGTTTCGTGGATCGACGACAACCTCCGCAACAAGGACATCCACGCCCCGACTGTGGGAATCTTGCTCTGCGCCGGCCGCAACGACAACGTCGTCCGGTATTCACTTGCCGGGACAACTGCACCCCTCGCCGTAGCCGACTACACCTATGAGACTCTCCCCTCCCAGGTTCGCGATCTCGTCCCTACCGACGACGAGATCGCGGCAGCTGTGGAAGCCACTGTCTCCGAACTCGACTCCCAACTGCCCGTCAAACCTGACAACTCCGGCTGAGAGGCGCCATTCGATTTTCGAACCTGGCCGACATATCCTCTGGTGCCGAGATCGCTACCGGTGTTTCGCACGAGGGTCTGCGAACGCGATGCCTGGTCCCGCCCGGTGCGTCGAGGAGCAGGGGGAGTTCTATGTCCAGTCGATGTGGACGGATTCGATGGAATCGAAGTGAAATCCGAAAGTGTCGCCGTACTGGTCGAATCCCTTGTTTTCCGGGTAATCCATCGTGGCGTGACGTTCGAGGATGGCAACCACTCGGGCATGATCGTCGTTGGCCAAAGCCATGGCGAGTTCTCGTGTTTCGTCGAGACTGAAGGGGCTGTCGGAGTTCGCGAAGTCGAGGGTACGCACTCGATAGTCGTAGCCTTCTTCGGAACCGTTGCGGACGGACACTCCCCCGCGGACTCGGATGGTGGCCTTTTTGGGTTGTCCGTCGGGTCGTAGGACGCCGGCGCGGTCCATGATGTCGCGTGCTTTGACGTTTTTGAGTTTCTTTTTCGCGTCAGCGCGCAGTTCGTTCGTTTCGCCGGAACGGTAGCGAGAGACCGCTGATCGTGAACGGCCGATTTTCTTTGCGACAGCGTCGATTCCGCCGAGGCGTTCGATGGCGGCTCGTCGTTGTGCGCGTTCGGTGACGTCGGGGTGCGGGATTCGTCCTTGCTGCGCCCAGCGGCGCAGTGTTCGGTCCGAGGGGGGCTTTCTTCCGGCGTCGACAGCTGCTTGCCGTAGGCCTTCTTTGCCGATTTCGGTACGGATCTGGCGTACGGAGACTTTGCTGGTGAGTCCGGC
>NZ_JBXAFD010000064.1:0-1212 GCF_058792695.1 Rhodococcus sp. MT28 | reverse complement strand
TCGCAACTCCCATTCTCACGCCGAGGACCAGCCCGTCTACTTCAGTCCTGCGTCAGCAACGTCCATACCCGCAACAACTAGCGGTCGGGCTCGAAGATCACGAAAGTGCGTCCTGAGCCATGTTGTCCACCGGCCAGCTTCTAGCTTTTATTCCTGCGGCGCTCGTGGTCGCGGCATCGCCCGGGGCGAACAACCTTCTCGCGCTCCGTAACGGCCTCCGATCCGGTGTCCGCGCGGCGGCAACAGCATTGGTAGGCCGCTTCGTGGCCTTCGCGATCATGCTCACTTTGGTCGTGGCCGGCTTGGGTACCGTGCTCGCGCAATCACAACACCTGTTCGAGTTACTCAAGTGGCTCGGCGTTGCCTACCTTCTGGCACTCGGTATCTGGGTGATCTGGCAGACCCGACCCAGTCGATGGACATGGATCGAGACCCGCCCTGTGTCATCGGTGAGTGGCAGCTCTAGGTTGGTGATTCAGGAGTTCACCACAGCAGCAGCCAATCCGAAGGCACTGCTTCTGTTCACCGCGTTCTTGCCGCAGTTCACGATGAAATCAGCCGGTCCGGTTGCATACCAACTCACGCTCCTCGGAAGCCTCTACATCGTCGTCGAGGCTTGCGCCGCTCTCGGGTGGGCGAGCGTCGGCCGATGGATACAGCAGCGAGGGTTGTCGTCGTCGACCGTTCGTCGTGTTGAGCGCTCGTCGGGTGTTGTTTTCGTCGGATTGAGTGGCTCGTTGGCTGCATCTTCGCTCACCCCGGCTACACGCTGACGATGTCTACACCGCAAGGCGACACCATCGCGCGGGGCTGGACCTTGCACTCAGCCCGGTAAAGATTCCCTCCTTGTGCGTCCAGGACATCCCGCTCCGGCCTAGGTCAACGGACGCAACACGTATCGGATGCCGAAACTCGCATGCTTCCAAATGGAAGCGCGCGGCCACAGGTCGTTGTCAGCGCCACTCGACGAAACAAACGCCGTACCAGCCTCTTCCAGCCAGGTTCATCCACGAACGGTCGACGTGCGGGCAGTCCGGCACGGCGCCTTGATTGGATTGTCCACTGACGCGGCAGCCGCTTAGGGTAGAAAGTCCTCACATAATGCGGATGAAACACCACCGAAAGTACGAGCGCGTCCCCGAAAGGGTTGAACTTTCTCCGGTTTGTGTGACTTCGAGTACTACTGGTCGGTAGCCTTCGCTCCGAGCACAT
>NZ_JBXAFD010000063.1:0-1265 GCF_058792695.1 Rhodococcus sp. MT28 | reverse complement strand
GATGTTGTTGATGTGTCTGGTTTTTCGGGTGCGCGGGTGTTGGATGTGGATCGGTTGTCGCCGTTGCGGGCGTCGAATACGGCGTATGTGATTTTCACGTCGGGGTCGACGGGTCGGCCGAAGGGTGTGGCGGTCTCGCATGCGGCGATTGTGAATCAGCTCGAGTTCATGCAGGGCGAGTATCGCTTGACGTCGTCTGATGTGTATTTGCAGAAGACGGCGACGACGTTCGATGTGTCGTTGTGGGGTTTTTTCATGCCGTTGCGGGTGGGTGCGGTGTTGGTGTTGGCGTCGGCTGATGGTCATCGGGATCCGGGGTATTTGGCGTCGGTGATTGATGATCAGGGTGTGTCGGTGACGGATTTTGTGCCGACGATGTTGTCGACGTTTTCGTCGTTGGTGGATCCGGGGTTGTTGGGTTCGTTGCGTGATGTGTTGGTGATCGGTGAGGCGTTGCCGGTGGAGGCGGTGCGTGAGTTCGGGTTGGTGTCGTCGGCGCGGTTGCATAATTTGTATGGTCCGACTGAGGCGGCGGTGTCGTTTACGTTTGCGGATGTGACGGCTGCCGGGTCGGGGTCGGTGGTCTCGATTGGTGTGCCGGAGTGGAATTGCCGGGTGTTTGTGTTGGATTCGCGCCTTCGGCCGGTTGCGGTGGGTGTTGCGGGTGAGTTGTATTTGTCGGGTGTGCAGTTGGCTCGGGGGTATGTGGGTCGTCCGGATTTGAGTGCGGATCGGTTTGTGGCGTCGCCGTTCGGTTCGGGTGAGCGGATGTATCGGACGGGTGATTTGGTCCGTTGGAACTCGATTGGTGAGTTGGAGTACATCGGTCGTACTGATTTTCAGGTGAAGTTCCGTGGTCAGCGGATCGAGTTGGGGGAGATCGAGGCGGCGCTCACGGCGCATGGGTCGGTGTTGTCGGCTGCGGTGGTGGTGCGTGGGTCGGTGATGGGTGATCAGTTGGTGGGGTATGTGGTGCCGGCGGTGGGGTCGGTTGTGGATGTGTCGGTGTTGCGGGGGTTTGTGGGGGAGCGGGTTCCGGGTTATATGGTTCCGGCTGCTGTGGTGGTGTTGGATGCGTTCCCACTTAATTCGTCGGGGAAGTTGGATCGGGCGTTGTTGCCGGAGCCGGTGTTTGAGGCTCGGGTGTTTCGGGCTCCGGTGTCGTCGGTGGAGTTGGTGGTGGCGTCGGCGTTTGTGGGTGTGTTGGGTGTTGATCGGGTGGGGTTGGATGATGATTTCTTCGAGTTGGGTGGCAACTCCCTCAT
>NZ_JBXAFD010000062.1:0-1380 GCF_058792695.1 Rhodococcus sp. MT28 | reverse complement strand
CCCAGGGGACGACGCCGTGTTTCTTCTCTGTGTCCGCCGCTGTCGCTGATCGCGTCCAGGAATTGGGTTGGCAGGTACTCCAGATCGCGGAAGACACCATCATCGATTTGCCGGACTTACAGCTCAAAGGCAAGAAATGGCAAAATGTTCGATCCGCACTCAACAAGGCGGAGAAAGCTGGCACGTCCTTCGTGCTCGGTAAGCTCGGTGAACAGTCCGATCAGTTGCGGACGCAGGTCCGTGAGATCTCCGAACAGTGGGTCGGCGAGAAAGAGCTACCCGAGATGGGGTTCACTCTCGGAACCGTGGAAGATGCGCTCGACCCGGATGTGCGCATCGCGCTCGCCGTTGATTCCTTCGGAATTGTCCAGGCAGTACTGTCGTGGCTGCCTGTGTACGGCGCGCAAGGATTCGTCCGCGGATGGACTCTTGATGTCATGCGTAAACGAAGCGGGCCGGGCGCGAACAACATGATCGAATTCTTGATCGCCCGCTCGGCTCTGTCATTCAAAGACGAAGGGGCTCAGTTCGTTTCACTTTCCGGCGCACCGTTGGCCCGAGCAACTGGCGATTCCGACATTCATGGACTCGACAGGGGGTTGGACATGCTCGGACAAGCCCTCGAACCGTTCTACGGATTCCGCTCGCTTCACCAGTTCAAGGCAAAATTCAACCCTCGGTTCGAACCGGTCTTCCTGTGCTTCCGTGATGAGGCCGACCTGCCTCGCATCGGTCTGGCCATTTCCCGCGCATACCTACCGACCGCGACACCGCGACAACTCATCGCTCTGATGCGGAGCACTGGAGAATGACCGATTGGTTCACGACAGCGATTGTCGGTCCAGGCCGACTTCCGCTGTTCTTCATGATGCTCGCATTCGCCACTGCGTTTGCGTTCATCCGGATCAGCACCCGAATGATCCGCGCGGACGTGCCATGGTGGCCTGGAAACGTCACTCCAGGTGGTCTCCACATTCATCATGTGGTGTTCGGGTTGGTCATGATGCTCGTGTCCGGCTTCGGATTCATCGCGCTCGCCAACTATCACACGCCGGCGACGAACTGCGTGCTGGCAGCAGTCTTCGGTGTCGGTGCGGCGCTGGTACTCGATGAATTTGCCCTTGTCTTGCACCTTCGGGATGTGTACTGGACCGAGGAAGGTCGCACGAGTATCGATGCAGTCTTCGTCGCGTTCGCCATTACCGTGCTGTTCGTTCTGGGTGTGCATCCACTCGGGTTCAGCGGCGCCGACGTCGACACAGACGATGCGGCAACGACGATCGCGAGCATCGTGCTCCTCGTCGTTCAGTACGGCCTCGCGACGATCGTGTTGCTCAAAGGAAAGATTTGGACCGGCCTGTTCGGGCTGTTCTTTCCTCC
>NZ_JBXAFD010000061.1:0-1471 GCF_058792695.1 Rhodococcus sp. MT28 | reverse complement strand
GAGATATTGTCAAGACCTGTGGATGAGGGTGTTTCAGGCGACCTCCGTTTCGCTTGATTCGTCGGGCTCAGCGGGTGAGATGTCGATGGGTCGTTCGAGCAGCTTGCCTTTGTGGAACACCGCGCCGGCACGGACCAGCGCGACCAGATGGGGGGCGTTGACCGCCCGCCAGCGGGCTTGTGCGGCGTCGATCAGCTTGTAGGCCATGGCAATCCCCGCTGCGCGTGACCCAGGGCCCTTGGTGACCTTGGTTCGCAACCGCACGGTCGCAAACGTCGATTCGATCGGATTCGTAGTGCGCAAGTGGATCCAGTGCTCGGCCGGGTACCGGTAGAACTCCAGGAGCACGTCGGCGTCGTCGACGATCTTGGCGACCGCCTTGGGGTACTTCGCGCCGTAATCTACCTCGAAGGCCTTGATCGCGACCTGGGCCTTGTCGATGTCCTCGGCGTTGTAGATTTCCCGCATCGCCGCGGTCGCACCTGGATGAGCCGACTTGGGCAGCGCAGCAAGCACATTGGCCTGCTTGTGAAACCAGCAGCGCTGTTCACGGGTATCCGGAAACACCTCCCGCAGTGCCTTCCAGAACCCCAGCGCCCCATCACCGACGGCCAGCACCGGGGCGGTCATCCCGCGGCGTCGGCATGAGCGCAGCAGATCAGCCCACGACTCTGTGGACTCCCGGAACCCATCGGTGAGCGCGACGAGCTCCTTGCGGCCGTCGGCGCGGACGCCGATCATCACGAGCAAGCACAGCTTCTCCTGCTCCAGGCGGACCTTGAGATGGATGCCGTCGACCCATAGGTACACGAAATCGGTGCCCGAGAGATCCCGGTCGGCGAAGGCCTTCGCCTCGTCCTGCCATTGCGCGGTCAGCCGGGTGATCGTCGAGGCCGACAGCCCGGCACCAGTGCCGAGGAACTGCTCCAACGCCGCACCGAAGTCGCCGCTGGACAGCCCGTGCAGGTACAGCAGCGGCAACACCTCGGTCATCTGCGGGGACTTGCGTGACCACGCCGGCAGGATCGCCGAGGAAAACCGTTGCCGTTCACCGGTCTCGGCGTCGACACGGCGGTCGTTGACCCGCGGTGCGGTCACCGTCACCGCCCCCGCCGCGGTGAGCACGTCACGCTCGTGGTGATAGCCGTTGCGGACCACCAGCCGCCGGCCGTGCTCATCGAGATGCTCGGCGAACTGCTCGATGTATGCGGCGACTTCGGCGGCCAACGCCGCCGCGAGCATCTGCCGGGCACCGTCGCGAACGATCTCGTCAAGCAACGACCGACCAACACCGCTGTCGTCGTTGGAGGATTGCTGATCCTGAACTACCGTGAGCATGGGCGTACCTTCCCGAACCAGCGCGCCAACGCCGGTCCTGATCAGAGCTGATGGAATTTCAGATCATTCCCGGGAAGGTGCGCCCACTCACGCCGCCTCGCCGAGAACCATCCACAGGTTCTGATCATTGCTC
>NZ_JBXAFD010000060.1:0-1499 GCF_058792695.1 Rhodococcus sp. MT28 | reverse complement strand
ACCGGGGAGAACCCGTGGCCACCAGCGGGGAGAACTACTGGCCGCCTACGGGGAGAACTTCGTGGCCATTGACACCACGGTGACACTCTCCGCGAGCAAATCGACGCCGGAAGGATCGACGCAACCCTCCCCTGACGCGTACCGAGTACCGACTGTGAAGTCGTCTTCTGACGCCAAATGCTCGGTTCTGTCGACGACCTGCCACTCGGCGACGGTGCCGGCTTTTCAGTCGGTGAGAATGTCGACCGGCCGGTGAGTGTCCATGTCGGTCAAAACAATCCCATACTGAAACGCCCTGAGTTCGGTGGAGACTTTGATGTGCGCCGAGTTTTCCGGAGTTCGTTTGTTTCACTTCAGGCATTGATGCACCCGAGAGAGGTACATGATGCCCCGACGTTATCCGCCCGAGTTCCGCCGAAAGGTCCTTGATCTGTTGAAGTCATGCCGAACGAACGGGTGTCAGCAAGACCGACGACGCGGCGCTATTCGTCGGAGGAGAAAGCTGGTGCGGTGCGGATGATCCTAGCCCTGCAGGCAGAGTTGGGGACCGAGCACGGGGCGGCGTCGCGGGTTGCCTCGCAACTGGGGTTCGGGCTCGAGCCGGTGCGAGCGTTGGTCCGCCAGTCCGACGTCGACGACGGCACCAAGCCTGGAGTGAGCACGTCGGAAGCTCTCCGTATCCGGGAGTTGGAACAAGAGAATCGAGAGCTCAAGCGGGCCAACGAAATCCTCAAACGTGCAGCGTCTTTCTTCGGGGCGGAACTCGACCGCCAGCACAAAAGGTGACCGCGTTCATCGACGCCAACCGCGACGACATCGTCGCAGGACGCCCACTCGGGGTCGAGCCCATCTGCAGGACACTGCAGATCGCTCCGAGCAGTTACTACGCCGCCAAGTCGCGATCACCATCGACGAGGTCGGTACGCGATGCCCGGGGCGGCCGGCGCTTGGCGATGTTGCGGGAAGACAACTACCGCGTCTACGGGGTCCGGATACTGTGGAAAGCCGCTCGCAGAGCCGGACTCGACATCCCACCCTCTTCGAACCAGTGAAAAGCGCACCGATCTTCGCAATCCAACCGCCAATGCAACGGGCACAGCGTGGATCATCGCGGACGGCTTGCAATCTCTTCCCGAGCAATCCATGCAGCGGCCGAATCCGCTGGATGTCGCGGCGCTCCTCGACAACCCGTGGCGGCAATATATTGAGCTGCAACGATGCGATATTCAGCCGATCCACTAGACGCGCCACCAGATCAAGTGGCGCCTGAATTCCCGATGGACCCACAGGGAACCAAAACGCTCTCAGATTGCTCCTGCGAGTTTGGGTGTGCGTTTTGACCACCGTCATACCGGACGATCTCAAACGCGCTCCTACGCGCAATTCATCTGGGGAAATTTTCGCGATTCCGTCCGATTTAGATGTGGACTTGAACAATAATTGGCGGCGTTCTGTGATCGCTATTTGGCGTCATCGGCTACCAGGGAGTCATCAACCGC
>NZ_JBXAFD010000059.1:0-1543 GCF_058792695.1 Rhodococcus sp. MT28 | reverse complement strand
TTAGCCTCAATACCGTTCAGTTAGTGACTCATGAGGTATGGTGAGGTGTGCCTCGTAGTGGATGGGTGAAACCGGCCTCGGACCGCCGGCTGTCGGATGTGGTGTCGGTCGGCTTGTTGACCAGGGTGTTTCCTGCCGACCTGGTCGACGAGGTAATCGCCGACTGCGGTCGCACCGAGCAGCGCAGTCGAACGTTGACGGCGCGGGTGACGGCATACTTTTCGATTGGGATGGCATTGAATGCGGAAGGCTCCTACGAGGAGGTCTTCGCGCAGCTCACCGACGGATTGTCGTGGTCGTCGGGATGGTCGAAGACCTGGACTCCGCCGACGAAATCGGCTATCTTCCAAGCCCGTTCACGCCTGGGTCACGAACCGGTCCGGGAGTTGTTCCGCCGGGTCGCCCGACCGCTCGCTGGGGCGGACACCCCAGGATCATGGTTCGCGGGACGCAGATTGGTGGCTATCGACGGCACCTGCCTCGACCTGCCGGACACGCCGGCGAACGACGAGCATTTCGGGCGGCCGCCGTCGAGCCGGGGTGAGCAGTCCGCGTTCCCGCAAGCGAAGCTGGTCGCCGTCGCCGAATGCGGCACCCACGCCGTCTTCGACGCCGAAATCGGGTCGTACCGCACCTCGGAACGGGAGTTGGCGAACAATCTGATCGACCGGCTCGAGCCGGGGATGCTGCTGCTCGCCGATCGAGGTTTCTACGGATTCGACATGTGGACCCGCGCCGCCGCCAGCGGCGCGGACCTGTTGTGGAGAGTGAAATCTACCCTCTCACCCCGACATCTGGAGACTCTCGACGACGGGTCCTGGCTGGCACGGATCATCCCGACGTCGGGGAAGGATCGGCAACACCGAACACCGCTACTGGTCCGGGTGATCGACTACACCCTCGATGACGGGCGGGAGAACCCCGAACAGTACCGGCTGCTGACCACGATCCTCGACCCCGAGGAAGCCGCCGCCGAAGACCTTGCTCTCGCCTACGCGCAGCGATGGGAAATCGAGAACACCTTCGACGAACTGAAAACTCATCAACGCGGCCCACGGAAGGTTCTGCGGTCGAAGTCCCCGCCGCTGGTGTTGCAGGAAATCTGGGGGCACCTGTGCTGTCACTACGCGATTCGCACCCTGATGCTCGATGCCGCCACCGCCGGCGGGCACGACCCTGACCGGGTCTCGTTCGTTGCCGCACTTCGGGTCGCCCGAAGGTCACTGTCGCACAGCTCTTTTTCCCCCTCATGACCATTCTGGGTTCACCCGATTGTGGAATCACGCCGTCGACAAACTGGCGCGCCGGATCAACCCCGCACGCCGACTACGTGCGAACGCTCGCGTCGTCAAACGCAAGATCTTCAAGTGGGCAGCCAAACGCGCACGCCATCAACATCATCCACAACCAACATCATCACCAGAATGCACCATCGTCCGTCACTAACTGAACGGTATTGCCCTTAGCCTGAATCCACCGATAGAACTTCCATTGACCGGAGTGTCTAACTGAAGAAAGTGCCCCCTGAACTGGGATGATTTGA
>NZ_JBXAFD010000058.1:0-1618 GCF_058792695.1 Rhodococcus sp. MT28 | reverse complement strand
GAAAGACATCTCAGGAAGTTAACAGTCAAGCCGCGAGCACGAGAGGAGGTGGGAAGGCATGGGTTTCGTCGTAGGTTTGTCCGGTTTGCAGGCAGTGGTGGAGTTGTCCGAGGAATTTGTTGAACAAGTGGCGTTTGGCTTCTTGGAGCCAGTCACCTTTGGCTCGGCGCGCGTCGTAGTGCCGCCGCGCTCCGGGCGAGGATTTCAGCGCTGCCATCGCCCAGATCGAACCGGCGGCGGCGAGACGCCGGTTCTTGATGTGCCGGTGCGTAATGACGGTCTTCTTGCCGCTGGCGCGGGTGATCGGCGCGGATCCAGCGAAGGCTTTCAATCCACGAGCGTCGTCGAATTTCGAGCGGTCGTCACCGATCTCGGCGAGCACCCGGGCGCCGACCACTGGCCCCACGCCGGGGAAACTGGTCAGGATCTTCGCGTCCGGGTGTCGGTGAAAAGTCTCGGTAACCGCCTCCGTCAGGTCGGCAACCGCAGTACAGATGGCGTTCAGCTGCCCGAGCAACGCGCTCAGTTGCCGTCCCATCGCTTCTTCGATCATGGCGGGCTGACGGAGGTGCTCGGCGGTGAACACCTCGCGCAGGCGCCCGGCGTCCCGATCGAGATATCGCTGGCGGCCGGCTTTGGCCATCAACTTTCGCAATCGGGCCGGAGTCAATGTGGCCGCCTGGGCAGGGGTGGGAGCAGCGGTGAGGATCATCCGGGCATCGGCTCGGGTGATGCCGCCTTCGAGACCGGCGAAGGCTTCCAACGCTGCCGGGTAGAACTCCTTGAGCAGCGCGATGACCCGGTTGGTGACCTGTTGCCTGTTCCAGATCGTGTCCTGCTGCGCGCGAGCGAGCACCCGCACACTCTGGGCCAGCTCGGAATCATTCGATCGTGGGCGATGCTCGGGCAGGTCGGTGCGCAGGATATTCGCCAAGGTGCGGGCATCGACCGCATCGGACTTCGCTCCGGAGACGACATGCCTGGACCGGTAACGCGAGGCCGCGAGCGGATTGATCGGGTAGACCTGCCTTCCCGAGGCGGTCAACGCCGCGACCCACAGACCGTGATCGGTCTCGATGGCCACCGGCACCGGCTCGTGCGGGTCCTCACCGGCGTCGGCGAGCATGGCCAACAAGGCCTCGAATCCCGAGGCGGTGTTCTCGACCCTGCCGCCGGCCACCAGGCGGCCCGTGTGGTCGACGACCGCGATGTCGTGATGATCAGTGGCCCAATCGATTCCACAGAACAAACTCATTCGTTCCCTCCGTCTGCTCGATACGATGCCCGGCACCGGGCAGGGGCCACGCGGCACCCTAATCGCAGGACTCGACGGTCCGTCATCTCAGTAGCCGTCCGTGACTCCAGCACACCGCAGGACCCCCAGTGCTTTCCGAAGAGCTCTACGGCTCGGGAGAACTCATACCGGGGTGAACCCTGCGGTCGGCAGGGGCAACGCCATCACACCACCGAACACCAGATCACTGCTACCGGGGCGCACCGTTCTTTCGTGAGACATCGAATGTCCGGGCAACAACAGGCGTCGCCCCGACAGCAGCACCAGAACACAAACTGTCCCTATACGGGGTCAGCTCCTATCCCAACTACCGATTAGGGCAAC
>NZ_JBXAFD010000057.1:0-1645 GCF_058792695.1 Rhodococcus sp. MT28 | reverse complement strand
GAGGCTAAAGTCGTTCATGATCGGGTTTTTCCTAATTGGTGTGTAGAAGCACGGACCGACGGAGCGGTAACGCTCACGCTGCTCTGGTGTTTCTGCGGGTGCACTGCCCGGCGGACTCCAGGGTTTTCCCGGCGCATGCGACGCCTTCTGGAAGAGAGGCAGCGCCGGGCGGTGCACCTTCTGGCGTGGTGAGATGTCGTGGTACGA
This sequence comes from Rhodococcus sp. MT28, assembly GCF_058792695.1. Taxonomy (NCBI): domain Bacteria; kingdom Bacillati; phylum Actinomycetota; class Actinomycetes; order Mycobacteriales; family Nocardiaceae; genus Rhodococcus; species Rhodococcus sp. MT28. The sequence continues at coordinate 1,438 of NZ_JBXAFD010000057.1, read as the reverse complement.
GCCCGCCGCAGGGGTGATCTCTTCTTCTGTGTTCCCGAGCCGTGAGCTCTTCGGCAGATCGAGTGCCCTGCGGTGCGCTGGTGTCACGAACGGCTGGTGAGATGACGGACCGTCGAGTCCTGCAATTAGGTCGCCGCGTGCACCACACGGGTTCGCAACCTGCACATCGACATTGGGAGGCGCGGTGGGACTGTACTGCGGAATCGATTGGGCCGAAAACCATCACGACTTCGCGATCCTCGACGACCTGGGTGACGTCGTGCGCCGCGGACGCGTCAGCAACGACGCCGTCGGGTTCGCCCGACTGCTCGAGGCGTTCGCCGAAGCCGGCGACACCGCCCAGGATCTGATCCCGGTCGGGATCGAAACCGATCACGGCCTGTGGATCGCCGCGCTCCGTGCGAGTGGCCGGGTCATCTACCCGATCAATCCGCTGGCCGCCTCGCGGTACCGGTCCCGGCATTCGGTGTCCGGATCGAAATCCGATTCCGCCGACGCGGTCATGCTGGCGAACATCGTGCGCACCGACGCCGGCGCACACCGTCCGTTGCCGGCCGACACCGACACTGCGCTGGCCATTCGGGTTCTTGCCCGCGCCCAACAGGACGCCGTCTGGTCTCGGCAACGCTTCCAAAACGAGATCCGCTCGCTCCTCAAGGAGTACTACCCAGCAGCTCTGGTCGCGTTTCAGTCTCTCGAAGACGGATTGACCCGCCCCGATGCCCGCAGCGTGCTCGCTGCCGCTCCGACTCCGACCGCAGCTGCCGCGTTGACCCGGCCCCAACTTCGGGCGGCGCTCAAGAGGGCCGGACGTTCCCGATACATCGACCGCGACGTCGAACGGTTGCGGGGCATCATGCGCGCCCCGGAGCTTCGCCAGCCACCGCAAATCGAAGCGGCGATGGGAATCAGCCTGATGACGTTGCTGCAGCAATTCGATGCCGCCTGCGCAGCTGCCGAGACCCTCGCCGAACACGTCAGCGTGCTCTTCGCCGAGCACCCGGATGCGAAGATCATCACCAGCTTCCCCGGGCTCGGCACACTCGCCGGAGCCCGAGTACTCGCCGAGATCGGTGACGACCGCACCCGATTCGTCACCGCCCGCGGCCTCAAGGCGTACGCCGGCGCCGCCCCGATCACCCGCGCCAGCGGGAAGAAAACCTTCGTCCTGCACCGGCACGTCAAGAACCGGAGACTGGCTGCAGCGGGAACAATCTGGGCATTCAGCGCCCTCCAAGCATCCCCCGGAGCCAGACGGCATTTCGACGCTCGCCGCGCTGGCGGAGATTGGAACCATCAAGCTCAACGACATCTGTTCAACCGATTCCTCGGCCAACTCCACCACTGCCTCACCACCCGCGAACTCTTCGACGAACTGCACGCATTCCCACCTCCCCTACCGATCGCGGCTTGACTCCTACACCCCGTGAGATGTCTT
>NZ_JBXAFD010000056.1:0-2159 GCF_058792695.1 Rhodococcus sp. MT28 | reverse complement strand
CCCCCCCCCCCCCCCCCCCCCCCCCCCCCCCCCCCCCCCCCCCCCCCCCCCCCCCCCCCCCCCCCCCCCCCCCCCCCGCTGCCGTTTTTCAGCTGTCGAGGTTGTCGACGCCGACGCCGAAGGATCGCGCTGCCTCCGCGCTGATCGCGTGCAGCTGCGTGGTGACTGCGGCGGGCGAGACCGCGTGCTCGAGTGCAAAGTCGAGCAAGTTACGCAGCGGGGTGTCGTGCTCGCCGTTGCCTTCGATCACTGCGGCTTGCGCAGCCTCCAGCGCGATACCGGTACTGGGTCCGTCGCCGCTGATGTATGAGCAGTACGCCGCGACGGTGAGAATCTGAATTCGAGCGTTGCCGCGTACCTGGCGGGCGATGGTCGCGAACGCATGGGCGGCTGCGTGCTCGTTTCCGTTGGCGGTGAACAGCAGGGCATCACGTGCGGTGGGGCTGATCGTGGCGCACAGTCCGACACGGCCGGCCAGCTCGGCGTCCGGGTTGCCGCGTGTGCGGATGAGTGTCACGAGTTCGGTGACGGTGTGGCGAACGAAGTCCGGTCCCTGTGCGTGCAGCGCTGCGTGTGCGGGTGCGGTGTCCGCTTCGACGGTGACGGCGTAGCGGGCGGCGATGTCCTCGCGTGAGGCTGCGGTGCTGCGGCCCTCTTCGACGGCGTTGTGAATGCTCAACGTTGAGGCGTTCGGGTCTTCGGTGAGTCCGGTCGCGTACGTGTCGAGGTCGGTCCACAACGCTCCGGCTTCGAGCGCGGTGACGTGCAGGGCGAGCATGTCGTGGATTCCGGCGTCACGGAATCCCTGGCGCAGGATCGCGATCTGGTCGAGCGCGATGACTGCGGCGGCGTCTTCGGCGACGGCAACGCAGATCGTGGCGGTGGTCTCGGCGCGTGCGGCGGCTTGGAGGTACGGTGCGGGATCGAATTCGGCACCCTCGCCGGTGGCGGCGTCGGTGCGCGTGACAAGGGCAATCTGTTTGGTGGTTCGGCCGTCGACGATTTCGTCTTTGAGCATGATCACGATGACCGATGCGGTCGGGATGAATCCGAGCATGGTGGGGATGGAGGCGAGTACCTCGGTGGCGGTGTTCAAACGGATGCGCTGCATGTCGTTCCCCTCGATGATGAAAGTGACCGGGCCGGGTGCCCCGCCAATTTTTTTCGCCTGCTGGCAAAGGAGAATCGCGTCGGCATGAGGGGGCCGGAGTGCCACCCCTGGGCCGAGAAAATTTCGGCGGGAGCTTGCGAGTGACGAAAATTTCTCGGAGCCATCGGCCGGCGCTTGCGCCGCCAGGGGTTGCGCGCAGGTCACCGCCGACGAGAATCGGAAGGCCAGAAGGAGAACAAAAAGATGTTCTTCATCAGGACGTAGCGCAGCGGAGTTCATTTCGGGGGACGCCGAAGGTGGCCGGCCGCCGGGCAGGCGTCACCTTTGCGCCGGCCGCGCGCAGTCGCAGCACTCCCACTGACCACCGACCCGGGTACAGGTGCGGCGTTGCTCGCACAGCCAGCATCGTTGATTGCGTCGGGTCAACTGCTGCGGTCCGGTCGCGGCGGGCCGTGGGGGTTCGGTGGTCTCGGCGCGCTCTCGCTCGGATACGGGCCTGATCATGTCGCCGAAGATGCGACGGCACTGCGAGCAGATTTCTCCGTCCTCGGCCACGATGTTCGAGCATCCCGCGAGAACGCATCCGGTGAACATCTGCGGATCCACCATCGCCTCTGCCTTCGGGGCGCTCACCACCGGAACCGGATTCCGTGCGGTGCGGCGGCGCGCTCGACTCGGCCGTAAACCCGATTCACGCGTGAGGGTGCGATCTGTCCGGCGTCGTAGGCGCGGCGGGTCGCGACGGCGAGCAGGGCGACGGCTTCGCGGGCGCTCACTTCGTGCGCGAGGGTGAGCCACCCGATTTCGGCTTGCATCCCTACCGCGCTCGTGGCGGCGGTGATCTTTGCGGTCAGTGTCTCGAGGATCTCGGCGGCCGCCATTCCTGAGGGTGTGATCGCGGGGTACGCGGCGTCGATGGTGTTGCTGTACATCGTGTCGGCGCGCAGCTCGTCGGTGGTGGTGCTCATGTCGTTGCCCTAATCGGTAGTTGGGATAGGAGCTGACCCCGTATAGGGACAGTTTGTGTTCTGGTGCTGCTGTCGGGGCG
>NZ_JBXAFD010000055.1:0-2810 GCF_058792695.1 Rhodococcus sp. MT28 | reverse complement strand
AGTCCGCCGTCGGGGACGGGCACGGTCAACCCCCCGATTTTCATCGAACCGCCGCGCACCACAACAGTCGCGCAGGTTGCGACATCGAGGTCTTCAACGGGGCATGACGACCACCCGTCGAACGTCAAAGGAGTAGCGGCGGGTGTACCGGACGAACCGAGCGAGGAATTCTCCTCAGCAGTAGCGACGCCTCCTCCTATCAATGCAAGGGCTGCAGCGATCGCCATCGTGGGGACAACTCGGGTTCTCAAGGCATTCTTGGACATTGGGCTCCTCAGGCATGGAATCGACGCACCGTACATCACTCGTTTTTGGTGTGTCGCGAGTCACATCTATGTGCTCGGAGCGAAGGCTACCGACCAGTAGTACTCGAAGTCACACAAACCGGAGAAAGTTCAACCCTTTCGGGGATGCTCTCGTACTTTCGGTGGCGTTTCATCGACGCTCAGCGGGGACTTTCGACTCTGTTCTGCCGTTGTGCGAGTACGAATGTTCCTTCTGTATGAGCGTTTTTCCCCGTGTGTAGAACCCTCGATCTGATTCCGGACACAGTCGTCGCCCTAGAGCTCAGGAGCGTTCGCCTTTGTCGGTGACGAACAGAACGACGCCGATGGCGCCGCTGAAGCGCTCACGGACGCGGTGCGGGTTGCGACGGTGTCACTGATACGGGTGAACACCTCCATATCTTCCTGCAAGGAGGCATGGGTGGTTCCGGCGCACAGGGTCCATCCGAGACGGTGTGCGGTGGGTGTCGGTGAGTTCCCCTTCGGGATGGCGGTCTTGACGATATCGCTGATGGCGTCCACCCGATGCGCAAAGTCGACGGTGGGGTCGAGGTGAGTTCATGCCGTCCGCAGATTGGTGGGTTCTCGACGATCTGGTGCGCGAGGGGTGAAGAACATTGCCAGCTGCTCCCCTGCTCCACTTCTCATGCCGACCGTTGCTCCGCCGACGGTTTCGTTGACGGAGCGGTACCAGTCCAAGATGAAGTGTTCGACGATCGCTCCCTTGGATGGAAAGTGGAAGTAGACAGCGCCTTTGGCAAGGACTGTACAGCCGCCGTTGCGGTGTCCTCGTTTCGTTCCGCTTCCGACAACTCAGCAATATTGTGGTCGTTCTTTCGCGGGCGTGAGGGTCGCGGATCGATTCCAGCTGACGGTCGGATCAGGGGCAACACTCTTGCGTTCCCACTCTCCGTGTCGTTTTCACGATCGAACGGCAAGCGGCTTAGTCCATTCCGACTTCCGTTACCAGATTGCGATTTCGTACGTGAATGCCAAGGACCACTGCCGGTGGTGTGATCGCTGTGGCCGCTGCAATAGCGGGCGCGAGGGGGTTGAACCCGAGACGTCCCCCACCGTCGAGGAACTCTTGTGCGGCGATTGATGCGCAACAGGAGTGGAACGCGTTTCCGCGGATGCGGATCACGACGACGACGGCGAGTGCGATGCAGAAACCCCGGTCCCATGTGTTCGCGTTGAGCTTGCTGACGGTGACGATGGCGATGGCGAAGATTGCATTCACAAATTTCGGCGAAAGTTCGCCGTTCGTGGCGCACAGCCGATATCGATCCAGGCCTTCATGGAAAAATACTGGCCATGCGCACAGGATTCGGAGCGTGGATTCGCGGCCAGATCGATGCTCGGGGCTACGAGAGCACCGAGGAGGCTGCGCGGGCACTAGGGGTGTATCCGTCGTTGTTGCGTCATTGGGCAACGATCGTGCGGTCGCCATCCCCGCAAGTTCTTCGGCAAGTCGCAGTGCTGTTCGATGCGCCGATCCAAGAAGTGCTGATTGCCGCCGGCTACATGACCGAAGAAGAGAACCGTCCCCTTTCCCCTACCAGGATGTCGCTGCAACAAATGTCGAACAAGCAAATCCTGGACGAAATACGGCGCCGCACAGCAGGAGACACTGGAGGTACCCCAATTCCAGTGCGAGTGAACGGAGTACTTCACACGCCGGATGGCTAGGGCAGTACATCTCAGGTGTTCAACTTGTTCGAACGGGCCCTGCAGTGGACCGAATATCATCGAGCCGCGTAATCGCGCCACCCGCCAGACGCACTCGCTACGGGGAACCACGTGGAGAGTGGTTGGACAGCCTGGTGTCTTCGGCGACCGCAGTCCTACGTAATCGTCCCGCTCCCTAGGCACTCAGTCGCTGCAGAGTGAGGTTCAACTGCAGCGCCTCTCGATCGAGCGGAAGGTTTACGTAGCCCTCACCCAATTGGGCATCCCGCAACCTCGACGCCTGCTCCACACCAGGAAATTTACCGAACTCCGCGACAATCCGCTTCCGACACAGCCTGCCAGCTACCGAACTCAGGAGAACTCCTACGAGTTCGTGCGGAGAACCTTCTAGTCCGCGGCAGCAAGATTTTCGTCGTTGGCGAATATCAGTCGCCCGTCATCGAGTGCGATCGCCCACCGATGCACGGGAGCCCAATCTCGCCCCACCGATCCGGAATCGATGACCATGTCGGCGTAGTCCTCAATGACTACGCCCGTACATACCGCGCTCCCCTCGGTCTCGATTCCAGGCGCCGTAACACTGACCCTGGAACCGACACCTATCGCACCGCTGGTTTTCCCGTTGTTCTCGGTCATACATCTGATTCTCGCAGAGCAACTCCGCAGTAATTCACGGGGGCAAATATCCCGCGCGTGTCGACACAGTTGACGTAGACCAACATTTCCCTGTCCTGTTGCCCGAGAAGAAGGGACGTCTAGGTGTTGCGGGTATGGACGTTGCTGACGCAGGACTGAAGTAGACGGGCTGGTCCTCGGCGTGAGAATGGGAGTTGCGAC
>NZ_JBXAFD010000054.1:0-3062 GCF_058792695.1 Rhodococcus sp. MT28 | reverse complement strand
GTGAGCGTTACCGCTCCGTCGGTCCGTGCTTCTACACACCAATTAGGAAAAACCCGATCATGAACGACTTTAGCCTCAGAGCTGCCCGTGTTCAGCTAGGCGCATTGCTTGCTGCACTCGCACTCGCGATCGTCATTGCGCTCGGTATCACCACCGGCGCATTCGTACTTTCCTTCGCCGTGCAACGAGACCTTGCACGGCAAGCGCTGATCCCCGAACACCTGACCTGGATTTTCCCGGCGATCGTCGACAGTGCAATCCTCGGCGCCACCATCGCCATCGTCATCATCAGCAAGCTCAACATGAACAAGCGCGACCGAGGCTTCTACATAGCGCTTGCAGTCAGCGTCGTCGTGATCAGCATTCTCGGAAACGCTTACCACGCCTATCACGCAGCAATCGCCGCACAGGAGTCGATCGACGGTGGGGGAGACCTCGGGTTCATTCCACTGGCGCCGGCCATTGCAGCGGCCATAGCGATCATTCCGCCGGCCCTGGTCTTGGCGTTCACACACGGAATCACGATCTTGGTGAAGGCAGTCGGAATGGCCTACGCCGCCTACCGTGCGATCGTCGAAAGTGCCACCGACAGTGAGGATGCAAAGACTGCTGCATCTGATCTGACCGCAGCCTGGGGGCCGATCCGAAACCCTCGCCTCCGCGATCGGGTTGCCCGAAATATCGCGGAACAACTAGAAGCGGAACGCAACGAGGCCACCGCAACAGCGGAGGCGCAGACCGACCCGCACGACGTTATTGCGGACTTTGCGGAGCCGTTTTCCGTGGACGAAACGATGAACGACCTCGACGAGATCCTCGACCCCCAAGACTCCGCTACGGAGTTCCCAGACCGCCGCAACGCCGAAGAAGCGCAGGGCGACACGGATGCCGACATAGACGACCTCATGGCCTTCATCGCCCGGTCGAATCTCGCGAAGAACGTCAAAGACACAGCGGTCCGCAAGCTGACAAACCCGAACCTCACGTGGGAGACCATCGCTCTGGAATCGAAGCCGCCTGTCGCGACATCGACCGCATGGCGACGGTACGAGAAATTCGATACCGCAGCCCGAGGAGCAGGCTTCGACAGTCCACCATTGCCCGACCTGCGAGCCGCCGAGAACCCGATGCGCAGCGAACTCACCACCGTTTGACCCACACACACCAATAAAAGGGGTGGCCCCGACAGTGCTACGAACACCGTCAGGGCCGATGACCACAGAAAGCACCTGTGACCATGAACAATCATACCGACCGATCCGAAGGCATCGACCACGGTAAAACCGGCCGAGCACCTATGCAGCCACGAGCGAAAATCACCCGAGAAGCGATCCTCGAGGTGTCCGCCACCCTGTTCGGCCAAACCGGGTACGCGGGCACCAGCATCAACGACATCCTGGCGATCTCCGAGACCACCAAAGGCGCGATGTATTTCCACTTCTCGAAGAAAGAATCCATCGCCCAAGAAATGCTGCATCGCTGGGAGAACGTCGTCTCGGAGACAGTGGGGAAGGCCGCAGCGACAGGTCAACCCGCCGATCGGCAAGTGATCATGATCTACCGCGAACTCGCCCGCCGTACCCAAACCGAAGCGATCACCCGAGCTGGACTCATCCTGTCCGTCGACAAATCGCTCAGTGATGCGTGCGCCACCTACGAAGCGTGGACCGACGCGATTACCCCGATCGTCGTCGACGCAATACGTTCCGGAACCCTCGACTGCGCCGAAAGCATGTCCAGGCTCACAGACACTCTCTGCGCCGGATTCGTCGGCGCTGTACAGGTTGCCGCTAGCCTCGACGAAAACGACACCATCACCAAACGAGTCGACGATCTGCTGCTGATGTGGCGCGGAACCGCCCCGGCCGCCGTACGCATGGTCGAAGGAGCATCCCTGTGAACAGCCCCAACGAACCGGCAGCCACTCCGGAAAGCACTGCCGCCACGCCAACCCGACCTCGGATCGGGCGCATCCCCGGCAGCAAGAACTCGGCAATGCAGGACCGCGCAGTGCGAACACGCGAAGCGATCATCACCGTCGCCGCCCGTCATTTCGACACCGACGGATACGGCCACACCAGCATGAACACCATCACCCACACCGGAAAATTCGCCAAAGGCGCGATGTACTACCACTTCCCATCCAAAGAAGCGATCGCCGAACACCTCATCTCGGACTGGAACCACACCCTCGCCGAAACCATCAGCGAAGCATCGTTGCCCGGTTCGAGCAGCACGGCAGGGGAGAAGCTCGCAGCGATCTTCATCTCCCTCGCACGTCAGGTCACCGAGAACACCAACCTGCGAGCCGGCATGAAACTCACCTGCGAACCCACCATCAACAACGGCGCAGCATTCGCACACTGGGTCGACGCCATCAGCGACATCATCGAAACAGCCATCACCGACGGCGAATTTAACGACACCCCCACCACGCACCGCCTCGCATGGACCCTGTGCGCTGGCACCCTCGGAGCTGCCCACGCATCCGCCTCCCTACGCGAAGATATCGACCTCGCAACCCGCATCGAAGACACCGCCACAGCCCATATAAGGGCTGCAACCCATCTTGATTGCGATCTATAGCTCGGAGACAACGCGAAGGGCGCCATCCTGAATGGGACCGCCCTTAAGGAGTTCCGTGTGACAGGAGAGCCGTCTGGTTGAGTTCTTCAATACGGCTCGTGCCGACGCAGGCGACACGGCACCTGATCAGGTCAAAGAGCTCTCGAGTGTCGAATCATTAATAGACTGAATTGCACCCAGTTTCTTACGTAGTCCAGCGCTCTCGGTAATGGAAGCGACCCTGTCAACGATAGTTCTTACATCGAGACCGGCAGCACCTGCACCAGACAAGGGGTCGAGCTATCGGAACACCCAGAGCTTCAGGAGAAGACAATGGGACTACGTCGTAAAGCATTGAGTCTCAGCTCATTCGGAATCTTCCCGTACCGGTGTCAATGGCCACGAAGTTCTCCCCGTTGACGGCCAGTAGTTCTCCCCGCTGGTGGCCACGGGTTCTCCCCGGTGGCGGCCAGTTGTTTTTCCCCACCCGCTTTCTG
>NZ_JBXAFD010000053.1:0-1428 GCF_058792695.1 Rhodococcus sp. MT28 | reverse complement strand
ATGAGCCTGCGAGTTAGTGGCATGTCGCGAGGTTAACCCGTGTGGGGTAGCCGTAGCGAAAGCGAGTCCGAATAGGGCGAGTCAGTGGCATGCTCTAGACCCGAAGCGGAGTGATCTACCCATGGCCAGGTTGAAGCGACGGTAAGACGTCGTGGAGGACCGAACCCACTTAGGTTGAAAACTGAGGGGATGAGTTGTGGGTAGGGGTGAAAGGCCAATCAAACTCCGTGATAGCTGGTTCTCCCCGAAATGCATTTAGGTGCAGCGTCGCGTGTTTCTCACCGGAGGTAGAGCTACTGGATGGTCTAGGGGGCCCACAAGCTTACCGAAATCAGCCAAACTCCGAATGCCGGTGAGTGAGAGCGCGGCAGTGAGACTGCGGGCGATAAGGTTCGTAGTCGAGAGGGAAACAGCCCAGATCGCCAGCTAAGGTCCCTAAGCGTGTACTAAGTGGAAAAGGATGTGGGGTCGCGAAGACAACCAGGAGGTTGGCTTAGAAGCAGCCACCCTTGAAAGAGTGCGTAATAGCTCACTGGTCAAGTGATCCTGCGCCGACAATGTAGCGGGGCTCAAGTACACCACCGAAGCTGCGGCATTCACGCAATAGCCCCCAGTTGATCCACGGATTTTCTGGCAGGTGTGTGGATGGGTAGGGGAGCGTCGTGTGGCCATGGAAGCGGCAGGGTGACCTAGCCGTGGAGGCCACACGAGTGAGAATGCAGGCATGAGTAGCGAAAGACGAGTGAGAAACTCGTCCGCCGAATGACCAAGGGTTCCTGGGCCAGGTTAATCCGCCCAGGGTGAGTCGGGACCTAAGACGAGGCCGACAGGCGTAGCCGATGGACAACGGGTTGATATTCCCGTACCCGTGTGAACGCGCCCATGGTGAATCAGTGATACTAACCATCCTGAAGCCACGAGAAGACCTTCGGGTCTCGAGTTGGTGGATGCATGGGACCTGATCTGGTAGTAGCCAAGCGATGGGGTGACGCAGGAAGGTAGCTGAGCCAGTCAGTGGTAATACTGGTGTAAGCGTGTAGGGCGTGACCTAGGCAAATCCGGGTCGCATACAAGCCTGAGACGTGATGCGTAGCCGATTGAGGCGAATTCAGTGATCCTATGCTGCCGAGAAAAGCCTCTAGCGAGCTTTCACACGGCCCGTACCCCAAACCGACACAGGTGGTCAGGTAGAGAATACTAAGGCGATCGAGATAACTATGGTTAAGGAACTCGGCAAAATGCCCCCGTAACTTCGGGAGAAGGGGGGCCCTGTCTGGTGACGACATTTACTGTCTGAGCTGGGTGGGGCCGCAGAGACCAGTGAGAAGCGACTGTTTACTAAAAACACAGGTCCGTGCGAAGTCGTAAGACGATGTATACGGACTGACGCCTGCCCGGTGCTGGAAGGTTAAGAGGACCGGTTAGTTC
>NZ_JBXAFD010000052.1:0-3483 GCF_058792695.1 Rhodococcus sp. MT28 | reverse complement strand
CTGGGTCCTCACGGCGAGTGTTGCAATCGTGCTGCTCGGAGTGTGCTGGTGGCAGCGACGCCGATGGTTGTGGTCCGTTGTCGCTGTTCCGGTTCTGGTGGTGATCGCTCTCGGAATCGCGGCCGCTGGGCAGCCACATTTTGATCAGTATCGGGCCGAGTTCGAAACCGTTGCACAGCAACTACTTCAAGAACCTGACGATCCCTATTCCGATGGGTATCATCGTGATCTGCGAATCGGCAGATTCGACATCTCCTACGCCAACGTCAGCAGTCAAGGCCACGTCTATTTCTATGACGCACGAGATGGGTTGGACATCATGGACAATCCCGGCTGGATGTATGCACCCGATGGTGTGTCCGACAAGACCTTCAATCAGCTCCGATTGGAGGACATTGGGGGCGGATGGTACCGATTCCCTCATCTTGTCGTCGACGACTATTGACCCCTCAAACCACCGGGAACCCCGCTCGAAGTCGTGTGTCCGTCAATCGTTCATTTGAGCATCACCACTTCGCCTTTGCCGCGACCAAATAGCGTTACAGTCGATGAACGGATTGGAGGGTATACATGCTGATCGGGTTGGGAGCATTGGTGCTCGCCATCGCTTTCCACGTCTTAGGTGCTTATATCGCGGTCGGTGAAGGTTACGGTCGGAGACTGCCCACCCTTTCCGGCGCATCCTCGGCGCGCCCCGCACAGCGTGTTCGTCGTGCCCAGACTGCCGGTTGGGTGCTGAGTATCGTTGGCACGGTTCGCATTTTCGGCTTCTATTGGGGTACAGAGCCGTTGTTGGCTGGAGGTCTGGCAGTTGTTGTGCTCAGCATGGTCAATGGTCTTCCGACTCTGGTGGTTGCTGCCCTGCGCACTAGAACGCAGAAACGGGCCTGACCTCGTCAGCGCCCAAATTGCCATCGCGCAAACCGTCCGTGGCAGCCGAATTTATGCGGTCGCCAGGTAGTTGAAGGCCCGGTCTTCTCGCGGCGTGGGCTATCCCAGATCAGCCTTGTCTCGATGAGGAGCGCTGAGCGCCCGCTTGGAGCGGGTGTGCGGCGCCGTGAACAATTCCGGACCCGCCCGAAGTGGTGTGTCCGTCAATCGTTCGTTGTCGAGACAGTTTCAGGCGAGACATCGTGGAGTCCTAGGGGAATCCCAGTGCAGCCAGCCCTCGTCGATGCTCGGAACCTAACTACGACAAGGGTGTCCATGGTCGAGTGAGGAAACGAAGTCCTTTAGGAGCGACGGCGAATGGCATGCTCGGGTGATGACGGTAATTCGGTTGTTGTGGATCGTGGTGGCGATCATCGCTACCGCTCTGGGGGTGTTCGTGGCGTCGTGGTCGATACTCGAGATCACCGATTGCGAGATCGGGCTCTCCCTGCCGTCGGCGCAGTGCAATCAGTCGATCTGGGATTATTTCGGGTGGTCGGTTATTCCTGTTCTGGCGGTGCCGGTGTTGCTGTGCTTGATTCCGGCCGTGATGCCGCGGCCCTGGGCCGGCTGGGTTGTTGCGGGATTGCTGCTGGTGATGTCGGTGGTGGGTTTCTTTTCGGCGTTCACGTCGTCGTCGCCGGAGTTGCTGTCGGTCGTGGGTAGTTTCCCGGCTGCGTTATTGGCGGTGTTGCTAGCGATTGTGTTGCAGGTGTTCAGCATCGGTCGGACACGGTTGACGAGGCAGGGCGCTGGGCCGGTGAATGTCGAAGCGTCCGGTTCTCACTGATCTTGTCGGGTTTGGCGGATGAGGGGTCGACGGTTACTCAATGGTGTTGTGAGCTTCTACGAGGGCGAGCCGTCCCACTCCCTTAGCGTGATCGTTCATAACGGTGAGGAGCTATCCGTTTCTTCGATGTCTCTGAATCGGCCGTTGCTGAGGCATCGAAGGCTGAGGCACAGTGGTGCTTGCCGCTCACGTGGGTGCCGGTCCGAAATCGATGGCAGCGGTTACCGAACCGTATGGGCGCCGCGGCCAATGTCGACAGATCGATGCGCAATTGAATGGGCTGGCCCGGATTCTGCGGCTACGCGGTGGTTCTCGAGGGCGCAGGAGTGTTCGACACGCACAGCAACGCTGCTACACCAACGTCGAAGCCAGCGCACAGCATGGGATACCAATGCGGCAGCCGTGAAGACCCACCTCGATCGTGTCCGTGATCGAAAACTGCATGCCCAAGCCATCCGCCAGCGGTCAGCGCAGCACCCTGTGCCGGCAGAATGCTCGCACCGACATAGACCGCTGCCGTCGCCAACACCGCAATCCACTCACGGGTGAGCGCAGCCGAATCCGCAGTACGCCCCAGGTGCGAGATCGGATAGACAACTGCAGCGCCCACCAGCCCCGCGGCATAGACCACTGTTCGACGTGTCGGATTCCGACGAGAGATTGAACGGTCTGCGGCGATGCTCAGAAGGCCACCGGCAGCAAACGCTAGGAAGCGAACGTGCGATCTTTGGCTCTCTCGTGTGTTCATTGAGACCACTGAATCAGAACGGTGAATCCGTCGCGCGGCTTCGCCGCCGATTGATCGTTTGGATAGTTACGCGCATATTCGGATGTCTCTCATTCGTTCGTTTCTCGGACACGAAACGGACGGCGATGATCAGACAAAGCGACCAGCCAGGGGAGTGTTGCAAAAACCCGTCCCATTGCATTTGTCCCGAAACGTCGCCTGTCGGTGAGTTCTGCAACAACTGTGCCCTTGTGAGCGACTTTTTGGGCTACGCCAGGGTTTCAACCACCGACCAGAACCCGGAATTACAGCAGGACGCACTCAACGCGGCCGGCTGTTTTCGCATATGGACAGACAAAGCATCAGGAGCGAAGACGGATCGACCCGAGTTGGCGGCCGTCATGGACGCACTGCGCCCCGGTGACACACTCGTCGTGTGGCGCCTCGATCGACTCGGCCGCTCACTGCCTCACCTCATCGAGACGGTCACCCAGCTCGAAGCGCGCGGAGTGGCGTTCAAATCTTTGACCGAAGAGATCAACACGACCACACCGGGCGGCAAGCTGATCTTCCACATCTTCGGCGCCCTAGCGGAATTCGAGCGCAACCTCATCCGTGAACGCACCATGGCAGGACTCTCCGCAGCTCGCGATCGTGGCCGCGTCGGAGGCCTGGCCATCCTCGCTGACCGCAGCGAAGAAACGACAGGCGAACAAAATGCGTGGGGACGGCGTATCCATGACCGAAATTGCGGAAGTGTTGAACGTCGCCCGCAGCACCCTGTACCGGAACTTGCAGTGAGAAAACAGCTTTAACGTATTTTAGGGGGTTTGTGACCCGCTGAGCTATTTGGCAGGGTTTTCGTCGCAGCTGACCCGCGGCTCCTATGTCGTCCGCTGGAAACTGTGCCATACCGGAATGTTTCACCGGACAGTCAAAATGGACTCGACTACCCATATTGTGGAGTTTGCCGCTCTTTGGCGGTGTTCTGTGATCGCTTTGTGTCGCTAATTGCCGATGACGAGGATGCTGGCGG
>NZ_JBXAFD010000051.1:0-3534 GCF_058792695.1 Rhodococcus sp. MT28 | reverse complement strand
CGCCCCGACAGCAGCACCAGAACACAAACTGTCCCTATACGGGGTCAGCTCCTATCCCAACTACCGATTAGGGCAACCGGTATGGGCGCTGCGCCGGAGCCAGAGCATCAAGATCGACCCTGGGCGGATAGCAAGCGCCGACAAATACGGAAACGAACACTCCCAAGTGATGCTCGCCCGAGCCTTGTTGTCGTTGACCCACCGTAGCTGGCCATTTCTCGTTGGCCTTGTCCCCTCAGTCGTGTGTGCTGCGGCAGCGATCGGGCTCCTGCTATCATATCGGCCCACAGAGTCAGTAGCGTCGAGCTCAGAGCTTCTTTCGATTCATCCACTCGTCATTCCACTGATATGCGCTGCTGTGTTCTTATATGTTCTCGCGGCCTGGGTCGATGACCGCATCAGAGACCGCAACGTCGCGAGCCTCGTCGGTAAAGATGCTGTGGTGCAATGGATTCGTTCATCCGCACCCATGTGGGAGCGCCGGTCGCGAATCATAGCTGTCGGCGGAACGCCGACCATTCGACGTGCTACACACCCGGTTCCGAGACCCCGCACAGAATTGAGCTGGCAGGCGACGATCGCAGTCATTGCCGTGATCTGGACGGTGCTGTACGCGAATGCGACAGTGGGTGCGATCGGTCAACTCATCGAATCGAGGGTCAGCCCGGACGACACCTCCACGACCTGGGCCGCAGTGCTGTCTGTTACGCGCCTGATCGTCAGTGCGGTTCTGGCCGTGGCGATCCTGGTCGTCGTCAAGAACTGGCGCAACCTCACGTGGACGCAACTCGGAATCCCTTATCAGCGGTGGTTGCACGGCAGGTGGGAGCGCACAGAACTGGTCAAGAGTCGGAGGAGAACAACGAGATCCGCATTCGTCGGATTCTTCGTTGCTGTCGGAGCGGCGGCATCGATCAGTTTGATTGTCGGCGGTATGGATGCCGATCAAAACATCGGCTCCGGAAATCTTTTCGTCGCTGTCATCCAGTGCATCCGCGCCGGGATCTTCGAAGAAATCGGCATGATCGCGATTCCGGCTACGCTCGTTCTCTACCGAACACAGATCGACCGGCCAGCCGGAAACAAATGGCCGATCGCAGCGCTTGTCATCGGGTCAGGAATTGCCCGAGCTGTGCCCCACATCTACTACGGCCCAGGCGCATTGGTCTGGGCGTTCACCTGGGGTGCGATCGTGATGATCGTCTTTCTGCGCACCCGGCGCATCCTGCCGATCATTGCCGCACACATCACGTGGGACCTCTGCGTTACCGCGATACTTCAGTTGTAGTCGGAAGGCACGAAGGACGAGTGGACAGCGTCAGGATCGACTACGCGCACTGTCCGCAGGATTGGCAACGGTCACTGGACGCTGGAGCGCGTCTCAAAGTGGTGAGGCGAAAAATATTGGTTCTCAGTACCATCGGGGACATCACAGCGACACCAACTCAAGTACCGCTCAGGCAAGGATGATGACGATGCCCTCTATTCCCAGTATCGAACCCGTAGAGCACTGGTATGCAAAGCTGAGAGAAATCAAGAATGCACGCAACACTTGGATCGAAATCATCGGCTGGGAAAGAAATTACGACCAGGACAACAAGCCTGTCGTCTATGCGTGGCTCAATGCCAACCCGCCCGTTCGGAGCGACAAGTTAAGCAATGTCTTGAGCACCCATACGATCGAGGAGTATGAGCGGTTGACTCCGGACAAGCTCGCCAAAACAACAGGATTCAACAAATTCGTCTGGGGTCGACCTTCACAGCTCATGGCGAAGCTGACTCCGCTTCCTCAGAGCACTGAGTAAAGCGTCCGTAGTCGCACCCGAACAGCATGTGCCGCCGTGGAGGAACCGTGAACCCTGAGAATGTCGATTCACACATACTCGTCACCACAATGCGCGATGCCGTCGCTGAAGCTCGCGCGAAGACCGAGCAGGCTGTCGCGGTCGAACGCGCCATCAGGGAAATGGCTGTGGCGACCTTGGTCAGTCACGGCGAAACCCTCACATCAGCACGCCAAAAAGCCGGTGTGACATGGAGTGAGTCACTTCAGGAATCGTTGCAGCGCAACAGAGTGCAACTGGTCGCGCGAATCAAGAGGCGACTTACGCGTCAAAAGTTCGAGCCGTGGACCGTTGATCGCAACGATCCGGCGGAAAAGCGTAAGTTGGAGCGGCTCAGGGAAATAAGCGAAGCGATCCACCTCATCTGGACGCCGGCTACGGTCTACACCTCGGAGTGGTCAGAAGATTACGAAGTGGCCGGGAGCGCGCATATCGTTCGCTTGCATCAGATACCCCACCCCTTCACCGCGCACCTCAACGCAAGCGGTGCACAATTCGTGAATCATCGCACCGGTGAGCAGATCATCGTCTATTCCCTGGATTCGATCAAAGGTGCCAGGCTCAACGATCGGGGCGATCGCCCGGAGGACTGGGATCATCGCGGCGCCTTTCGAGTCGACCGGATCTCCGTGGACGGAACACGATCACCTATGACCATGCAGGAGATCGGGTTGCCGGGGGAGTCGAGCAGTTCGGTTACGGCTGGGAACCCCCGCGTCACCCAGCGCACGAGTCGTTCGCCCGCCTCCACGCGGCAATTCACGCCACTTACCGCATCATCGCGCCAAGCAACCTGACCTCGGCAAGTCTCATATGGGCGCTCCACCGCAGGTCTACTTTCGGTAAACCGGAGAAGCCCGTGGACCTGAGACCCCCTCGTTTTTGGCGCGCGTAGCCCCGGAGTCTTTGCTCCGTCGGCGCTGCTCAGCTGACGGGTAACATTCCCGCATCCCGTTCCGTGCGGGCCAATTCGATATTGGCGTACAGTGCCGATCGCTTCAAACCCGTGTTCCTGCACAATGTTTCGATCTTGAACTGCCCGGTCTCGTACGTCTGCAATAGGTATGCGCGCTCCTCCGGGGTGAGCTTGTGCTGACGGCCTTTCATCTTGCCGGCCGCAGCTGCCGCCGCTACGGCGTCCCTGGTCCTGCTCCGGATGAGGTCTGATTCGAATTCGGCCATCAGGCCGAGGACGCCGATGAACATTTTTCCCATCGGATCGGTCGGGTCGTAGATCTTCCCGTCGATCGACAACGCCACACCCTTGTCCGCCAGCCTCCCCACTGTTTCGTGGAGATCGCCCGCGGACCGAGAGAGTCGATCGAGTTTGGTGACGCAGAAGATGTCGCCTTCACGGGCGGCGTTGATTGCATTGTCGAGTCCGGGCCGCCGAGTCTGCCGGCCGCTGATTCCGTGATCGACATACACCCGATTGCGTGCGATGCCTTCTTTGACGAGAAGGTCGACCTGAATCGACGAATCCTGTGCTGCCGTACTCACACGTGCGTAGCCGATCTTCATTCCGCTCCCGATCTTCGCCGTTCAGACGTCCAGCAGACAAACTGTCCGCTGGAAACTATGCCATACCGGACGAATCCAACGGACATCTAAATCTGTGGAGTTTGCCGCTCTTTGGCGGTGTTCTGTGATCGCTTTGTGTCGCTAATTGCCGATGACGAGGATGCTGGCG
>NZ_JBXAFD010000050.1:0-3777 GCF_058792695.1 Rhodococcus sp. MT28 | reverse complement strand
ACCGCATTCAACACGCGGAGGACGACCGCCTGCCGCTTACCGCCGGCACCGCGTAACTAACGTCCGTGCCTCATTCACCTAGCGGTCGGGTTCAGAGTTCTCTTCCCCGGAATGGGTTCGTTAAGCCGCCGTAACAGCCCGCACACTCACTGATTGCGCAAGGCACGAACCAGGGTGGGACCAAATGCAGCGAATGCAGCAGTTCCTCCGGCAAGCGCAACGCCTACCATTGCGGCTTTGCGAGGTAACCCGCGACGAGCGGCGTCAGCCACCACGACAGCGTCGACCAAGTCCATCGCGATCCCGGCCCGCAAGGTCGCCCGCCGCACCGTCGAATCCGGATGCAGCGCAGCAGCACCCAGGACGATGTCACGCACACCGAACGCCTTAATCCACACGCCCAGGTCACTGCCAGGGTAGGCAATGCCCAACACGTTGTAGACCTGCTTCGATGCGATCGCAGTGGTCGCACCCCACAAAATCCGCCCGACGCCGATCGCCTGCGAAACCATACGTTCAGCCGAATTGTCCTGCTGCTGTATGCCGAGTGCCGTCACGACGGTCACTTTGCCATACCCCCACGAGTAACGGCCGAACTTGCCGATACTGGTAGTCCGACTGCGTCCGAGAAACGATGGAGAGGGCGACAACCGCCTACGACATCACTCCAAGCCGATCAGCGACGCGTTCGGCACCCGAGAGTCCGCTTTCGAGTGAGAGGTCCCGCTTGCCCCGGGTACCACCGAAAGAAATGCTGCTTCGAGCGGCCACTTGCCGAGAGGCGCAAGACGGGCACCGACCTTGTGAAGCCGCTGGACACCGTTATCGGTGCCGGCGGCTTCGTCATGTCCGCAGGGGGTACGGCCGATCCTCTTCATGGACGACGAAGAGGACCCCGCCTAGTGGTGAGATCCTCTTCGTCTTCAGGAGCAGCTTTCAGATGTTGTGGTTCCGGCGAACTTGGGTGCGAGCGGCCAGGATGACCGCCAAGAAGCCGCATACGAGAGCGATCACCAGCGCACGAAGACCTGCAATCCAGGGTGAGTGGTCACTCTGACTCCCTACGCCTACGGCCAGGAATACAGCGATCACAAATACCAGACTGGCAGCAGTTTTGTTCATTGCGGTGAATGTTTCTCGTATCCAAATCATTGCTTTAGCTGCTCCTCGTCAATTGCGTGTGGAACCACTATACGCATTTTGCGCTTTGAAGTTGGCCGCCGAAATTAAAGGCCAGTTCCAACTCGTTTCCACAGATTCCGTTGGTCGCGACTCGGTTCGCGGCAATTGCGACGGCCGGACCTGCGATAATGCCCGCAGCGGGATTGGCGGCGGCTATAACGCCGACCAAGAATGCGCCTGAACCTACGGCGAGATCAGTCTGATCCTGGCGATTGAAGTAAACGTAAATGTTCCAGCCCACTCCTACGCGAAGACGGGGAGCGATTGTCCCCGGCTCGACGGGTGCCGGTTCCGTCGTGTCGACTCGCACCCGCCCCTGGTCGTAACTCTTGAGCAGTTCACCATTCTCAATGGTGACAGAGGGCTGAATACCAGCATCTTCCATAGATTTTTGCAGGTCGCGCAGTTCGTCGATAGTGGGCTCGCCGGCTTGCTGGCTGACGGGAGCAGCCTGTGCTGGGGTGGCGGTGGCGACAGCGCCGCCACCGACCGCGATCAGTCCGATCGTCATGGCAGTGGTGATGACACGAGTGAGCTTCATATGTTGATAACCCTTCAGGTACTCAGTTCGCCGTTGAATGAGCAGGATTGTTTCCAGGATCGTCAAATTTGATCACGCCGAATGTGCATATTCGATCTAAGACAAGAGCGTATTGAGCCAGGAGCGTGTTCATGGGTTCGAACCATGAAACTGTGTCACACCCGGTTTTTGCGTCCTCAACAGCGAGCTGGGCGAGCAGTTCATATAATCGTCAGTTGCGCATTAAACGACTTGAGTAATCACCCCCGATACAACGATTTTGATTAACGTCCTTCGACGGTCGCACAAACAAACCGACCGCGCAATCTTTTTTCCTTTGGTAACGATATTGAGGACCAAAGTCCCGTTTAGGTGCGCCAAAGTTGGTTGGGCCAGACCCGAAAGCTAAGGAAGGCAAGAGCGAACAACGCCGAGGAGTGGCGGCTGCGGCATCACTCGCGGAGGCCCCATGCGATCCGTTCATACTTACGAAGGAGACCAAAGCAGAAGAGCCGTTGGTCCTGGATTGGACAGCACGTCAGACCTTGTTCCGGCACTGCTGATCGAGCCAAAACGATCCGTTCTCGAATGCGGTGATGCGCCGGATCAGTGTCGTTCGGGTAGGTCGACTTCGTCGGCGGTCTTGTCGATGCGCATTGCTTTGAAGGCTGGGTGTCTGAGTCCGCCGCCTGTGTACTCGGGGTACTCGACATCGTCCAGAGTTGCCATCTCGGCGCCTCTTCGCCGAGCGTTCACTTAGCTAGTCGGACTGGAACACCGATTTCGAGACAGCCCCAGATACCCTGCAGTGCAGGACTTTTCTGCGGTAGACGCCGACTGGCGGATGTACCTGCGAAGTGTGCGGCAAAACATCAGACGAAGAGTGAACGATCTGGCTCCGGTATCCACGCAGCATTGACTGCGTTGCCACCGTGATTGCTGGTGATGAAGTCGCGTAGGGGCGCGAACTGCGGATGCCCAGTTGCCGAATTCTGCCACAACAGTGACATGGGATAGGCGGGAGTGGGATTGGTGATCGGGATTCGCCGAATGCTGGGATGCCAGGGTGTGGTTGTTCCTTCTCCCCCGAAAGTGACCAGTGTGGTCGAGACGGAGATGCGGTCGACGATGCTCGCGAAGCCGATGCCGTCGGGGTGACGCTCCGTATCGATGACGATTCCACAGTATTCGCTCAGTTGGCGGTAGAAGTCGGCCACTTCAGATCCGAATCCGGCGCCGGGCACCCAGGCTGTGTAGCCGGCGAGGTCGTGAAGTTCCACCTGGTCGTGGTCGGCGAGCGGGTGGCCTTTGCCAACCAGGAGATGTAACGCATCCAAGTAGGCAGGTGCAGCGGCGATGTGAGATGGGAGCGGGCGAATGTGCCAGTGTGCGCGCGCGAACGCTGCGTCCACGCGGCCGTCGATGACTGCATCCCGTGATGTCAGTGACGGGCCGGCCATGATGAGTTCGATTTCTGCGTCAGGCCGCTGTTCAAGATAGAACCGCATCAAGTTCGCGTCAGCGATCTGATTGCCGTGCACCGCAACTCGCAGGACTGGCGAGTCCCGAACTGCCGTAATCGCCGCGTCGGCCGACGCCAAAATCATGCGCGCATGGGGAAGGAACCGGCTACCGACTGTGGTCGTCGTGACAGCACCGTGACGGCGCTCGAACAATCGCGTTCCCAGCTGAGTTTCGAGTTTGGCAATCCGCTTGGACACCGCCTGCTGGCTTATTCCCAATACCGACGCGGCCAGACCGAATTGACCTTCGTCGCTGACCGCCACCACCGCCCGTACCGCGGACAGGTCCAGATCCAAGACCGCCACCTGCTTCCACATCCACTAGTTGTCGTCAGTGCGTGTTGTTTGTTCGACGCACATGCACTCGAGCTGGTGATATACCTACCATGTTGCCGGGATCTGGACTGAATCATGACAACCAAATCGTGTTCCCTCCATTGAGCGGACGGCAATCGTGAGTCGGTCTTCGTTCGTTCATCTTCACAATCACACCGAGTACTCGATGCTCGACGGTGCGGCCAAGGTCGGCGCCATGTTCGAGGAGGCCGCTCG
>NZ_JBXAFD010000049.1:0-3793 GCF_058792695.1 Rhodococcus sp. MT28 | reverse complement strand
CACGAAGCATCCTCGACGGACCTCCACAAACCCTGGGACACAACACCGATCACCAAAAGCGCGCAGACCACAGCGAAAGTCAGGGGGAAGCGCAGCACTACCCGGCGGAATGCCTGCACCGGGCCGCACAAGATCGAGGGAATATGGGAATTTCCCATCCCCTACGTGTATTCGCCGCCGCTCGGTAAGCACCAGACCGCGCTTGACTACAACTTCTGGTACACCCTCAACGGCGCCAAGAATGATCCCGCAACGACGCGGCGCGCACATGAGATAACCAAAGAGACATACGATTACATGTTCGACCAGGCGTATGAGGGCAACCGTGCACCCTTGGTGATCGCCAACCACTTCAACGACTGGAACGGAAACGCCTTCAACCCGGCAACAGCAGATTTCATGGCTGAAGCGTGCGGAAAGCCGGATACGCACTGCTCCACATACTCAGATCTGGTCGCATGGATGGAGCTGCAGGACCCGGAGATGCTCACCCAGTGGCAGAACTTACCTCCCGCCGCCGTCGGACCAGTGTGAGGCAGCGTCGAAACCTCGATGACAAATCTTGCCTATGGATCTCGGCGGACCCCACGCTCAACTTCACCAAGCCCCCAAGTGAGGCACGCGGCGTCAAATTTGCGCAGTGCCCGTCACGATTCTCATGGCGGTGCGGCTGTCGACGACACATTGAATTCTGTCAGCAGCAGCAGACGCCGCCGATCCTCGGAAGACATCATCGTTCGGCGACCCGGGCGACGGAATGGGTGATACGGAACTGGGGAATGGCCGACGCACGCAGTGAGGCCTTCTTCCCCCAGAATGTTTCGCCGCGCTCGCTCCATCTGAACGTCCATCTCGACACACGACGAAAAGGAACCCGATGAAACGACTGACAATTGCCTGCATCCTTGCCCTCACTCTCGGCGTAACAGCGTGTAATGACGCAACCACGACGAAAGAAACACCCAGTTCGACACCAACGGCAAATTCCAGCGTTAAAACCCAGCCGAGTCCTACACCGGCGACGGTCCCCGCCCGTGGTAGTCAGTCGGTGCCGTGTGAGGGCACGGTCTGCACGAACCCCAACCACGGTGCAGGTACGAATCCCGCTGACAACGGCGGGGGAGTCATGACCGACCCGGCCGGTGGTAGTCAGTCGGTGCCGTGTGAGGGCACGGTCTGCACGAACCCCAACCACGGCGCCGGCTAAAACCAAGCCCGAATCACACTGGTAAACAATGCATTACCCTGTTCGAGAGGCGGACTTTTGCGGCGGCCGGTCAAATTTCGGTCGTGCAGGGAAACTCGACGGGCACCCTCTGGAGGCGGAATAATCATCCACTTCACCTCACGCGCTGGCTGCTCAATTGCGTGTTCCGGATGACCACAATCGCAAGGCTGCAACTTGCGCAGACAGCAAATAGTTGGGGCACAGGCATGTTCGCAAAGAGCTGGCATGGGATGCCAACCGGAGTTGTCGAAAGCATCGCTGTGATACATCGACCGCCGTCGATCTTCTCGCCCGCAGGAGTACCTGCGCCGACCGGCATCGGAGAATTGACCCCATGCTCGATTTCTCTTGCAGATATCGCTCTTGCTGCGACTCGATCTACCTTCAGGCCGTGATGATCATTCGCTAAGCGGCAGAATCAGTTTCTCCGTAGTGCACGCACCGCCTGAAGCGATGACGGGCGTGCAAGGTAGACGAGGCGGGCGACCCGTAGGCAGCCCCCGCGAAACAGCATCGAGCGGTAGCCGAACTTTGGCGCCAAGGACATTGGACGACACCGTCGCCGGGTCGTCAACGAATTGACAGCGACAACGTGTCCGGTCAGGTACTGGACGTATCGGCGGGCAACGTAACTGCCCCACTGGCAACAGCAACTAACTCTCCGTCTCCGAACGACTGACGAGGACTGGTTCGCCCATCAGATTGCGTCTCCAGACGACGACGCGAGCGTGCTGATCCCTGATCGAAGGAAGGCTCAAATGGTATGAACCAAGGAGGCGAGTCCAAAACGGTGGACGGCGTGGAGTTCCAGTTCTGCGGCAAAAGAGTGGGCCCGAGCTTCGAGAATAGGGACGCGAAGCAGGGGTGGAGCTGACTATGCTCGATCCGCACCGCCTGCGCCAGTTCGTCGCTGTTGCAAAACATCTCAATATCACACATGCGGCCGCTGAGCTCGAGCTGACTCAGCAGGCAGTCAGTAGCACGATCAAAACAATCGAACGCGATCTAGGAGTGGCGTTGCTCAAACGAATCGGCCGTCGAATCGAATTGACTGACGCTGGCCGTACGCTCCGTGATGGAGCCCAACTCCTACTGGATGAGAGCAGCGCGCTCGTCAGAGCTGTGCGCGATGTGGAACCTGATCGCGACGAGCAACTGCTCATCGCACACACTTCGACGGTGTCGGTGGATGAGGTGATCGAACTCGTCGAACCCGTGTGCCGAGAGATTCCGCTGGCCTCAGTTACAGTTCGTCAGCTGCTAGCCCACGAGCTGATTCTAGCGCTCCGCGAAGGTCAGACCGACATTGCGCTGCGAAGAGGTGTCGCAGTCCCGGAAGGCTTCACAGGATCGATCATCGGGTATAGCCCTCTTCGGGTTGCGGTTTCCACTCAACACCCACTTGCAGTCGAGCGCACAATCGAACTAGAGGATCTAGCCGGCAGCGCCCTAATCCTCGCGAACCCGCCTGGAGCCTCTTTCTACTCGGACTTTCTGATTACAGCTTGTCGCCGAGAGGGTTTCGAACCTTCCGTCCTCGTCAGTCGTGTCCAAGGAATGCCCACGACTACGGCAGTGGTCGGCACTACAGGTTTCGCTTTCGTCACCGCGGAGCCCGGTCTCTATCACCACGATGAAGCCACCGTGTTGGAAGTTGCGGGTGCACCTCGTGTGCCATTGCAAGCAATATGGATGCAGCACAGAAGATCTCGGTTACGGCAGATCCTCCTGGTCAACGCGACCAGAGAGAGGTAATTCAGTGAGAGGTACACCCGGTCGCCAGGAACGACCGCTGCGTCTGTGTGAGAGATGAGAATGACGAGTTCCATGCTGACGCATGGCGTTTCTGGGCGATCTAAATCCCATCCATCGTGAACGAAGATTGGAAGCACTGGAGGATCACATGTCGGCACCCGAAACGACGGTAGAGGACGCGGTCACGGATTCTCGGACCCGCATCAGGCGAGAGTTACCCGCCGGCGCAAGTCGAGGTCGGGCCGACGCCCCTTCGTCGCAGTCTGTCGTCGTTATCGTGGGGTCGACAGACCGGGGGAGTTGCAACGGGGCTCCGTTGTGAGCGAACCTGCAATGGAGACGTTCGCGAATCGGCTCAACAAACTTTTCGAGCAAGCTGAAGTAAAGGTGACCAATCTCGAGGTCGCCCGAGGGATGCTGGAAAGTGGATGTTCGGTGTCGACGCCCTACCTATCCCAACTTCGAACCGGTGTACGCGAAAATCCGTCCCTCCTGGTAGTGAACGCGTTGGCCAACTTTTTCAGAGTTTCGCCGGACTACTTCTACGACGCGAACATCGACGAAGATCGTCCCTCGTCGAAACAAATCGACGTCGCGGATGCTGTCGTCCTCGAGAAGCTGTTAGATCGTCGCCTCCACCGTCTACTTTCAATGACATTGGGCCTGGCACCCAGTTCCGTAGAGCTGTTGGTCGACATGTCCAGTCGACTTCGTCTCGCAGATCGTCGCTAGTTGTTGTGGGTATGGACGTTGTTGACGCGGGACTGAAGTAGACGGGCTGGTCCTCGGCGTAAGAATGGGAGTTGCGAC
>NZ_JBXAFD010000048.1:0-4066 GCF_058792695.1 Rhodococcus sp. MT28 | reverse complement strand
GTACGCGGGGAGAAACCATGGCCACAAAATGCGCCATAAATGGCCGCCAGTGGGGAGCTTACGATGGCCGTCGACAATCTACGGCGACGAAGACGGTGTGGTGGGAACCTTCGATTGGATCGTTCATTTGAATTTGAACGGACGGTCCACACGAATCACTACAACAGTGATCCATGACGAAGGACCTTCGCTGAATTTCATTCGGCACGACGCCCATTGCCGTGAAGTGGTTCCCGGACCGATCCTGGATACGAGTTGCGGAATCAACTACATGGGATCACCGTTCACTGTCTCGGAGGCGAGCCCCAGATTCAACTACGGACCAGCTCAAGGGTCGAACATCGTCGATGCCGGCACGTACTTCATCGAAGGGCGTATGCAGTTTCAGCCATCCGGCTACGACTATGTCTGGTCGATCCCGACAACGGCTTCAGTATGGGGTCCTGGGCCACAGAGCGAACGATTTATCTGCCCCACCCAAAACCGAGTCTGCTATTTCAATCGCTGATCCGAAACCCCCTGCACGTCAATGTCTCTGCCTGACAACCAAGCAAAGGACAAAGGTATGACATCTCTACGAAAAATCATTCCAGGAGCGATCGCCGCAGCAGCTGTTCTTGCACTGGTAGGTGCGTCCCCAGCTCAAGCGGAGGTGCGCACCGGTTGGATCGGACCCACTCCACCGGTCAACGGCACGATCTTCCTCCACACCTCGACTATCGACAACGGGGGAGTGCCCATCGCGAGCAGTCGGATCTACACCTCGTTCGCCAACGTGGTCTCCCCGGGCATCATGGGAGCGAAGGCGCGGCTGTTCCGCGAGGGCGCCCTGTGCAGTGCCACCGATTACCGGTTCAATGCCCTCATCTCCAACTCCCAAGTTGCCAGCACGCAAAGGGACTGCGGTGCAGGCTTTTACAACAGTCACGGATTCGTAGCAGTTCTCAACCAGTCGAACGGCGCCATCAACGAATACGTCACGTTCCCGACCGATCCGCTCCAGTTCCCTGCGCCCTCAGCTCTTCAGCGCCAGCCAGCTCTCACGGCGGGCGAGAGCGGAGTCAACGCAAGGGGCGAGAGTTACGGGGACGCGCTGAACGTTCAAAGCGACGCTGAGCTGCCTGACTTGGTCAGTGCTATCGGATCCGACCTGCAAGCCGGATTCGTCCGTGCCAGTGATCTGACGGCGCAACCGTCCACCGATACCGCGACCACGAGAATTGTGCCGCTTCTTTCGCGAGAGGGCGAGACAATCGGCCAATTCCAGATCGGGTAGTCGACAAGCTCACCTCGGCGGCACACACTCTGATGGTGTGTGCCGTCGAGGTGATGTCAGGAGGTCCTACTGATGAGCCAGCAGTGGAGCGATTTCCCGGTCTCCCACGAGCCGAGCAGTCTGCCGGATACCGTCGAGGGTGGGCACTATGTGCGAGTCGCAATGACCAGCCACGATCTGATGACCGTGTGGGCGGCAGGACCGGCCCGCGCTTTCCGTGTTGCCGTCCCGATCTCGGCTCGCCCCCCGGTCAAGGTCACTCACACAAACCCGCGGACTGGCCAGCGAGAGAGTCACTTCGAGGAGTTCACCGACGACGATCAAAGAACGATCGATGAGTTCGTCAATTTCGGCCTTCAGCTGGCGGGAATCGCGAAGTTCCCCAGCGGTTTCGACTGGTATGTACGAGTGCCCAGTCGAATCAAGGATGCGGCGGAGCTTGCGGACGAACTTCGCGCCAAGAATTCAGCGCCGGACGAAGTCGAAGCGTTGACGATTATCACCGCTACGTACAACAGGCTTCTGGCCGATTGAATCTGCTGGCAGATGCTGGCCCCGCCGGGCTGTAGATGTCACGTATTTTTTCGCATGGGGGACGTGTCGTTTAGCCATGTCAAAGGGCCTAAATGCGCGCCGGATGTTCTGAAACCAGCCCTCTGGCGCGGTACAGGTTCGGCCGGTCGGGTCTCTCAGAGCTAGGGGACAGGGCGTTGCCGTAGCGTTCATGGTCCAGGACGGGACGCCCTAGCGCCGAGGACTGCGCGCTTCAATGCGCCTTGTCTGAGCGATTTCAACTGTGTCCGCTCCGGGACGCCGAGTTTGGTCATCGCGACGAGCACCAGCAGGGCGACCCCAGGTTCATAGAGGTTGTACCAGACGGTTTCGGACATTTTGCGCTTGTGAGGTTCGTCGCCGTGTGCGAGATGGTTCCGAGCATTTTTGATGTTCTTAGCCCATACCTCGATGTCGGGAATGACCTGACGTACCGCGGCCGGTGGAGGGATCTGTGCGAGGGCGACGCAGCGTTCGCGGTAGTCGAGAGATTTTGGGTGAAAACCCTTGTGCAGTGCCTCGATTGCGCCGCACAGTCCAAGTAGCTTGGTTTCGTAGTACATACTCGATTCGCGTTGAAGTGCGATGACGGACAGCGTCCCGTAGTTCGCCTTCTGGTGCAGTTCGTGCCAGCCTTCGAGGAGGGTCGGCAGATCCACATCGTCGAGTGTGAAGTTGATAAGCGTCGTGCCCGAATCATCGAGGTCGGTGTCCTCGCTGATCAGGTCCGAGCTCCACCAGTCGAACTGCCGATGCGCTTGTGGGATTGCGGGAGAACTTGATGCGCCGTACGTGGGCGGGCCGATGCATCGCCAGCGTGATCAGGTCTGCCAGCCGCCGAGAGATTTCGATGTGGGCGTTGATCGAAAGGGGTTCGGCGCTGGTCACTCGAAATGCTGTCCGAAAGTGTGCAGGAATGGACATACCACCGCGGGAGAATTGACCGCCGGATGCGTAATGGCTGGACGTGGAAACCGTGACCTCGACGTTGCCGTATTTTCCCGAGAGGGGCGCGCTGACCGGGATAGTGAAAATATAGGGCTCGTTGGACTTTTCAGGGTGGGATACGGCGATCTTGACGCCACGGGCCCAGTAGGTGAGGTAGTCCAGTTCGATGACGGACTCGGTGAATGCGAGTTCGTCGGCGTCGTTGACGTGGGAGTCTCCGATGACGAGCCCTGACAGCTTTATCGTTTGGTCGGTGTACTTCTGGCCATTTGTGAATCCACCCTTTTCCGAATCGATGTACGTCTCGAACAGGGACACCGCGCGCCCACCGGAATTGCCATGGACAGTGCGAAATCCCAGCTCGTGAATATCGTACAAATCGCCGTGCAAGTCGAGTCGCGGCTCTGTGGAATCACTGAGCGTGAGAACGCCCGGCACGGTGCGAGAAGGGCCGTTCGAGTCGGGTACCCACCATTGTCCGTGGAGTTGCTCTGTCGTCGCCATGAGCTAAGGCTAAGGTCGTCCGGCCGGTTGACGGCGCGACGACATGCGGATGGCCTCCGGAGTCTGGGATGGGGGATGTCGGTGTGGGGGTGTTTGGTTGGTGTGGGTGGGTTCGGTGTTGGTGTTTTAGGGTTTGACCTGCGGTGATGACATGTCCCCGGGGGTGGTTGTTGGGGGTGTGTGGTGCGCCGGCGTTTTGGGTGCCGGCGGGGGGCCGCTGGGGCCGGCGGGTGGTGTGGGGGTGTTGCTAGGGCTCGTTTTTTGGGTGTTTTTGAATGTTATTGTGTGTCAGTAGGTTTCGGTATTCGGTTGGTGTTGGGTTGGTTTCGCGGGTTGTGCACGGTGATGGTTTCGTTAGCGTCGAATGTTGTTGCAGTGGGGAATATTTCGGTGTTTCTGGATTTCGGGTTGTTTTGCGGTTTGGCGGGTGGGGGTGTATGATTGGGAGCATGATGATGGCGAGGCAGTGGACGCGAGACGGGGCGCTTTTCGTGACCCTTCCCCTCCTCCCCAGCCTCGTTCGGGTGTCGGGTACCGGTTCAGACGTTGCGATGAATTCGATTGGTGAGAAACAAGTTTCGGAATTCAGAGGAGCGAAGCGACTCGATCGACGGCAACGGCACTCGACCCACTGCGAGCCGCGCAGCGGCTCCCTGGCGGGGAGCGCAGCGACTCGCTTCCGTCTCCCGACGCGAAGCGTCGGGAGGAGCGCCGCGGCCGAGACTCCGTACTCGAGAAGCAGACACGCGCCGACGGCCATGGCCGGAAGCTCTCCGAGCGTCGCGT
>NZ_JBXAFD010000047.1:0-4564 GCF_058792695.1 Rhodococcus sp. MT28 | reverse complement strand
GTACGCGGGGAGAAACCATGGCCACAAAATGCGCCATAAATGGCCGCCAGTGGGGAGCTTACGATGGCCGTCGACACCGTGGCCTAACGGCCATACCAGTGTCGTGCTTTCCTTGACACGTTCGGGCGGACGGAATCAATCGACACCTGATCCCTGCGCTGCTGGGGACGGCTGGTGTGCACCAGGCCGTATTTGGAGGGGCGTACCGACGAGGTGAGTTCAGGTGAGGTTCGCGATACGCCTAAGGGCTGTTGACACGTCGGGGTAGGTCTCTGGTGACGGCGCGCGACCAGCTCTGGGCCTCAGGATCGTCACGTCGTCGCTCTTCTCGTGGGTGAATAGGTTGGGGGACAGGCGACCCTTGATGAGGAGCACAATCTTAGGCAGGTCGATGTCAAGGAGTTTGCCCCGAACCTTCTCATCGAGGATGTGTTTGCCGGTGGGATCGAGGGCGAAACAGGTGTCAGCGACCCACCAAAGGAAGTCTGGGTAGAACGTGCTTGAGCCGCCGACCTTCATCGGTAAGGGAATGCCGTAACCGTCGCCACGGACCGGGTTCCGCATCCAGGTGCCCACATTGAGGGCATCCAATGTTTTCGCGAATTCGAGCTCGTCGTCGTTGAAGACAGCTCGACTGTAGGTTGGGTGGGCCGCGTTGCTGAACGACTCCATGGTGCTCTTGCTGGGGACGTGAGCTCGCGGATGCCAGGTCTCCTCTCCGAGGATCTCGTTGGGAACGAGGTCGACGGTGGCTTCGAACTGGCGTACGACTTTGTCGGCCAGGGTGGCCAGATCACGTTGAGCGTTGGATCCTGCGCAGGCCCACTGCTCGAAAGCCGGGCCGGTGAAGGTGGTGGGCTCAATGAGGTGGGCACAGTGCCTGCTGCCGATGACGATCCGTCGGCGGAGGTACTCGCCATTGGGTCTGCGCATGCTCGCGGCGAGTTCCTTATACCGAGTGACGTCGTCGTTTCCTCGGAGAGAGATTACGCGTGTGGTGCGCGCGCCGGGAGCCTCAAGGTCTACGTCGGCGTAAGTGCGTCGGGAAGTCATGCCCACTTCGGCGAGCTCATCGTCGAGGAACGCGTCGCCCAACTGGTACTCCGGCAGTGTGAGCTTGCCGACCAGCGCTGGCTTGACTGCAACGGGGTCTAATGGCTCTTTGCGGGTGCGGATCCTGATCGCGGGGCTAGACTCGCCGTTCTCGTCGTCTATGGCGTACAGGGAAAGCTCGCGTTTAAGTCCCTCGACGATGGACTCGAACTGAGTGTTGGCGACTCGTACGAATAGAGTCGCGGTATTGAGGTCGTCGTCCTCAAAATGGCCGACGCCGGGTTGCCGGAGCGCTCGCCCGATGACCTGAGAGATCCGAACGAACGAGTTCGACTCGTCGTCGAAGTACTCGATGTAGGCCTCGGGGTCGTCCCATCCTTCCTGCAAGGCCCTGTTGCAGATGATATGGCGGTGGTGCGGCAGCAGCTGAGCCAGCGAGCTCACTCGTACGGCGTCGTCCGGAAGGACCTTCGTCTGGGTGTAGACTGCGATCTCCTCAGCGGGCACACCGTGGTCACGAAGGAACTGCCAAATCACCTCGGGGCGTGAGACCACCTCGCCCCTGGCAGCGGATGGGTTGGACCGCTCGACGACGTAAAGTGCCTTGGGGTTTACGTCGAGCTGCTCGGCCTCGGCCTTTCTGACCAGTTGGCGGTGCAGCGCCACGGTCTCGGAGAGGAGGGTGTCGGCATCGGAGTCGAAGTTCTCCACCGAGATCGTGTGCTTGAGAAGCTGGGCTTCGACGACGTCGCGGGTCTGCACCCGGACGTTGGCCTTTTCCGCGACGTCGGCGAGCAGCTCGTCGTTGCGTATCACGCCAGCGAACTCCTCGAAGCGGCCCTCGGGTGGAGTGGCGGAGGCCATGAGGAAACCCACCGGGTTGAGGCCGATGAGCTGGTCGAGCTGGGCTGGGGTTTGGTTGTGGCTCTCGTCGTAGACTACGTAAAGCGGCCGTTGAAGTTTGGTGCGTAGTTGCTCCCAGGGGGACAGTTCGCCTCCCCAATCCTGCTGTGGTCGATGCATGTTGAGGCGGGCGTCGGCCCTGCCGCCGGCCTCGGCGGCGTCGGCTTCGTTCCACGATCCCACCGTGGTGACCCAAATGGTGAGGCCGTGCCGATTCTCGATGACCTGCTCCCACTCGCTCTTGCTGGGACGCTCACGCAGGACAACGGTGTCTCGGGGGAGGAGGTGGCGGTACTTGCCCAACAGGTTGCGGGCGGTCTGGTCGACGACGGCACTGGACTTTGATGTCCACAAGACCAAGCCGTGCTTGAGGTCGCCCACCACGGTGGACAGGATCGGTGTCTTGCCGGCGCCCGTGACGGCCTTGAGATGGCCCACGAACGGGATCGGAGTCCTGCCAAGCTTTGGAGGCCCGTGCTCGGCGCAGATCTGCACCCATTCCTCGATCGCTTCGGAGAGTTGGCTTGCGGCTTGCTCCTGGAAGTCGAAGAGCCTGATTGTGGTGTTCATGACTCGATCACCTCGGAAAGCTCCTCCTCCTCAAGATGGAGCTGGGCCAAGATCTCGTCGGGAATCTGACAAAAGACAAACGACTTGGTTTCGCTGCGCCGACACGTCGTGCCGTAGATCCGTACCGGGGTCTTGAGCCCGATATCTTTCGCTTCGGCGATGGCGGCGTTGATGATGTCGATGTTGACCTCGCTGTCTACCGGGCCCAGCCAATGCAACGCGATCGCCTCACCTCGCTGGTTGCTGCCGATGATGAACTTGCTCCCGGTAACCGCACGGATGCCTGATCGTGCGCCTGAACGGTCGGTCTGGCAGATCACGGCTGCGATTTTCTCTCGCTCCAGGCTGAGGATTGCCTTGCGGTCCAGCTGGGCGCCGGTGCGCATGAAAGTGAAGCCCGTCTTAAGAGAGTCCATCTCGATGGCACGTTTCAGGCGCTCAGCCACCAGGGTCCGGGCGTACTGATCCTCACCGTTCCCCTCCTCGATGAGAGTGAACCGGCGATTGCCGCCGTCCTTCTTGTTCATCTGGAGGATGGCGTCGCCAGTGGTCCCGCTGCCGGCGAAGGCGTCCAAGACCAGGGCGTCCTTGCCTCCCGCTGCACCGACCAGTAGCTCGATCAGTTCCATGGGCTTGGGGAAGCGGAAGCCTTCGAATTCGGAACCGAACAGAGCCTTCAGTCGGTAGGCGCCGGCACGTGCGTCGATGTCGATGACGCTGCGCAGCGAGCCCTTGTAATCGACCAAGTGGTCTTTCATCTGAACGATCTGGGCGAGATTGTCGGGGAATACGATGCGGCCGTCGTCGATGTGGCGCTGCATGGTGGCGGGCGGGAACCGGTAGCCGTTCAGCGGCATCGCATAGGCGGTCTTGGCCGTGGCTTTGACGACGCCGCGCTTGCTCACGCCGTAGCGGTAGCCGCCTGGCTTCGGATTGTGGACGCGTCGGGCGCTTTGGTACGGCCCCTTCTCGTCGAGCAGGTTGTAGGCCTTCAACCGGCCTAGAGACTCCTCGTTGGATCGCAGCAGCGCGCGCCAACGGATCGCGCGGGCGGCGAGGTCCGGAGTCTCTTTGCTCAACTCGTCGTACTGCTCAAGCAGGGCATCCTTCACCTCGTCTTCCGGGGTGCGCCAGCGCTGCGGGACCTTCTTGATGTTCTTCGCGTAGCAAACGACGTATTCGTGCTCGATGACAATGCGCGAGGGGTTGTTGTCAGATGAGCCCTTCCACGCGATTACTCCGATGCGGTTGGTCTCGTCGAAGATCTCGTCGGCCAGCATCATGAGCCGGCCCAGCTCGATATCGTTGATAGAAATGAAAATGACGCCGCTATCGGCCATCAGGTTCCAGATAGCAACCAGCCGCGGCGCCATGTAGTTGAGCCACTTGGTGTGCTTTTCACCGTCCTCGTTGCTCACATACTCGGCATCGTAGGGGGCGGCATCGGGGTCGTGGAACCGGGCATCACTGTAGCGGAAATCGTTGCCGCCGCGGTTGTACGGAGGGTCGATGTAAACCACGTCGAAGCTGTCGCTGTACTGCGAGCGCAGCGAGAGCATCACCTGCAGGTTGTCGCCCTCGATCACCATGTTCCCTGATGCCGGACCGTGAGACAGCTCCGGCACGGACTCAAGGACGCGGGGAGCCGGAACCCGACTGCGGTAGGAGCGCCGACCGTGCCAATGCATGTGTAGCCCACTCTCAGGGCGGACTGGCTCGGGCTGGGTAGTCATACCCAGAACCTTAGTTGCGTCTCATACCCCCGCCGAACTGAAGGTGACTGTCAGCCCTGAAGACGACCGCACACCGACCCGGGGTGGTCTTTGGTAAGCAGTGGTGTTATCAACGATGAACGGGTTCAGATGCCGCCACGCTCGTAACCTTTCTCATCTGGTGCCGGCAATCTATGTCGAATAACCCGTCTAATTCATCTTTTCGACAGGCCTGGAGTAGGTCAGGCTTGTGGACTTGAACAATAATTGGCGGCGTTCTGTGATCGCTATTTGGCGTCATCGGCTACCAGGGAGTCATCAACCGC
>NZ_JBXAFD010000046.1:0-5307 GCF_058792695.1 Rhodococcus sp. MT28 | reverse complement strand
GTGAGCGTTACCGCTCCGTCGGTCCGTGCTTCTACACACCAATTAGGAAAAACCCGATCATGAACGACTTTAGCCTCCGGGCTGCCCGCATCCAGCTAGGCGCATTGCTCGCCGCACTGGCACTCGCGATCGTTATTGCGCTCGGCATCACCACCGGCGCATTCGTACTTTCCTTCGCCGTGCAACGTGACCTTGCCAGGCAAGCACTGATCCCCGAAAACCTGACGTGGATTTTCCCGGCGATCGTCGACAGCGCAATCCTCGGCGCCACCATCGCCATCGTCATCATCAGCAAGCTCAAGATGAACCGACGCGACAGAGGCTTCTACATCGCCCTCGCAGTCAGCGTTGTGGTGATCAGCATCCTGGGCAACGCATTCCATGCCTACAACGCAGCCGTCGACGCCCGCCAGTTCGTCGACGGTGGGGGAGACCTCGGATTCATTCCACTCGCCCCGGCCATTGCAGCTGCCCTCGCAATCATCCCGCCGGCCCTGGTCTTGGCGTTCACCCACGGCATCACCGTCCTCGTGAAGGCTGTCGGAATCGCCTACGCCGCATACCGAGAGCTCGTCGATTCCCATGCTCAGAATCTCCAGCCAGTTGCATCAGCGGAGAGCATTACACCAGCGGAAGGCGCTGTACAAGCCGACATTGCCACGGAAGCCGAGGCTAGCGCCGCAAAGACGCAGATCGACGCCCACCGTAGCTTTCACGCTGTCCTTGTATCCGCATCGAGTCGAAACGCAGTCGCGGGCACAGGGGCACTCGCAACCTTGGCGCTGCTGACGGTCCAAGGACCCATCCAGGCGGCCGGTGCAGGCGCGGCCACGGCTGCGGCATGGTGGCTACTGCGCTGGCTTGCACGACCGGCAACGGCAGTCGCTCAGACCTCGGGCGATGAAGAAACCGGCCTCGACTTTGCGCCCGCTTTCGAGACGGTCAGCAGCAGTGATGCAACAGCAACCAGACCGACAGCCACGCCTACACAAAACCTCAGTGCCTTGAAGAAATTCATCGCAAACTCGGATCTGCCGGAAACCGTGAAAGACACCGCAGTCCGGAAGCTCACGAACCTGAACCTCACGTGGGAGATGATCGCTCAGGAGTCGAAGCCACCAGTTGCGATATCGACAGCATGGCGTCGCTACCAGCAGTTCGAAAAAGAGGCCCGTGCAGCAGGATTCACGAGGCCGCCGTTGCCTGACCTTCGGTCTGCCGAGTATCCGCTGGAGAGTGAACTCGTCAACATTTGACCAGGTCTCACCAATAATGTCCGCCCGTCATCACGATCAGTCAGGGCCGATCGCCATCCGGTGTGATCGTGACAAACAGGCAGAAAAACCCTTGGGCACACGAATATTTGCAAATTGGAGAGGCCTCGCGCC
Source organism: Rhodococcus sp. MT28 (assembly GCF_058792695.1). NCBI lineage: Bacteria > Bacillati > Actinomycetota > Actinomycetes > Mycobacteriales > Nocardiaceae > Rhodococcus > Rhodococcus sp. MT28. Next base: position 3,919 of record NZ_JBXAFD010000046.1, on the reverse strand, counting down.
TCAGCGGAAAAGCCAGATACATAAACAGAGGTCCTGGCAGTGCTCACTACACCACCAGGACCGAGCCACAGAAAGCCCTGTGACCATGAGCAATACTAATCGCCCCCACATCGGCCGACCCACCGTTAATACCGCACGAAACACGCAGGCCCGAGCAGTGCGAACACGAGAAGCGATCGTCTCCGCCGCCGCACACCATTTCGATGCTGACGGCTACGGCGCAACTAGTATGAACGCCCTCCTCGCGTCAGGAACAATCACCAAAGGCGCTATCTACCATCACTTCCCGTCCAAAGAAGCCGTCGCACAACAACTTGTCGCCGACTGGAATCACGCCGTCAACGGATCCATCAGCGAGGCAATCGGCACAGGGAGGCCGGCAGTCGACCAACTGACGGCGATCTTCACCTCCCTTGGTGACGGGATCGCCGCGGGTACCAACCTGCGTGCCGGAATGAAGCTCACTCTCGAACCCACCATCGACAACGGGGCAGCGTTCGCACACTGGGTCGATACTCTTAGCGACATCGTCGACACCGCCATCGCAGACGGTGAACTCCCCGACACCCCCGCTGCACACCGACTTGCATGGAACTTGTGCGCCGGCACTGTCGGAGCCGCGCACGCATCAGTGATTCTCCGGGAAGACGTTGGTCTCGGTGATCGAGTCCACGATGTGGTCAGCGCGCACCTGGCCGCATTCTCTGAGGGGACACCTAGCGAACCTCGCTTGTCGAGCTGAAGCTAGCAACTGAAGTTCGGAAACAAGCCGGACCTGGCTTCGTCGTCGCATATCTACTCGGATGTGATTTGGATACAGTGGATGCACATACGTTCCGGTCAGGAGTGAAGTTCGCTCCTGACCGGAACTGGAAAGGGAGCATCCATGGACAGGTCCACGACAGACCGAGGCGACGAATCCCTCGCCGCCGAAGCGGGGAAGGGGGCGAACTGGAAACGCAAGAGGGAAAGTTTCAGCTGCACCAAAGAAATCTGGGACCACGCCAAGACAGCATGGAGCGTGGTGCGCAGCGACTATCCGGCATGGACGGAATGGTTGGAAGCAGCATTGAGGGAAAAAGCAGCTTCAGTGCAAACCCAGCTGACTCCGGGTGACGATTCTCCTCTACCGCGGGCGCCATCACGACTGCCAACCGGGCGACGTGAGCCCGCTCTCGAACCCGTCGACCGCGAGCGCAGGTCCTTCACCTGTGCGCCGGCTGTCTGGTCCGATGCCCGCGCTGCCTGGTGGGCTCAGAGTCCGGACTATCCGTCGTGGTCGGACTGGGTCGAAGAAGCAATCGTCGAAAAGACCAAGAAATCCGACAAGAGCACCACTACCACCACACACTGATCGAGAACAGGATCCCTGTCATGGCGAAACAACCACTACCCCCTCCCGTAGTGCCTCCGTGGATGCAGCAACCCACACCGGCCGCTGAGACTCCCACAGACACGTCAGGTCCTCGGTACCAAGACCTCGATGCGTTCATCAGCGAGGTGACCTCGCCGATCGACTTCGTCGAGGAAGTGAGCCAGCCGTCCGACGCTACAGACGAGCAGCCGCTTATCTCAGACGACGCGTCGAAGGCACCTACACCCGCCTCGCCACCATCCGGTAAGAGCGCACTCATGATGCCGACAGGAGTTTCACCGTCAGCGGTCTGGGCGACCTCCAACGCGGCAGACGTCTTCTCCTCTCACAGCTCAGGCGAAGCGAAATACCGCGCAGCGAGTAGTAGTAACGAGACGAACTGGCGAGTCGACAGAACACAGGCGATAGCCGAATCCGGTTGGCGGCGCTGGTTGTTCTTCGCATCAGCGAAGACCGTGAACCTGGGGGAGAACCCCGCAGACATCGCGCACCGTGAACTCACCCGCCGATTGCAGCGACCGATCGATGCCGATTTCAAACTCGGTATCGTCCAACTCAAGGGAGGTGCAGCGAAAACGACGACCGCCATCGGCGTCGGAAATGCCTTCGCTGAGGTACGCACCGATGCAGTACTTGCCGTCGACGTCAATCCCGATCGTGGAAACCTTGCACGCCGCACCACATCCCGCACCGACGGAAGCGTATTCACCCTTCTCGATGCGCCCCGCCCACAACGCGTGCACGAAATCCGCACACACACCAACCAGACGCCGGCGGGACTGGAAATCCTTGCCTCCGCGCAAGACCCAGCGACTGCACAGTCCTTCTCCGCCGCCGACTACGACCAGATCCTCGATGTCGTCAAAGACTTCTATTCTCTGATCATCGCGGACTGCGGAACGAACATCACCCATCCTGCGACACAGGCCGTGCTCGCTCATTCCGATGCGCTGATCATTCCGCTCGACGCCAAACAGGATTCTGCGGATGAAGCAGTCGCCGCGATCGACTACCTGCACAGTGCCTACGCCAAAGATCCCGACACCAACCTCCCCGTCACGGATGAGAACGGGCATCGTCGTTGGCTCTACCGGCATCTCCTCGCACGCACCATTGTGGTCGTCTCGCATCAACGCCCCGGCAAACGTCCGTTCGACGTCGACAAGTCCCTTGCCTGGTTCCAGGAACGGGTACACGAGGTCCATGTCATTCCCTACGATCCGCATCTCGAGGAAAGTGCCGAAATCTTTCCCGATCGTCTAAACCCCGCCACCACCTCGGCATATCGAGGGTTGGCGGCGAAAGTCGCCGATCTCTTTCCTGTCCACTCGCGGGCGTTGACTCGTGTCGGCTGACCTCGGTGACGGTGCGTCTCCGGTCATCGAAGAGGTTGCCGACGACAGCGGGCTGCGTTGGATGGGGCGACTGTTCGCATCCACCATTTCCGGCGTCACCCCGCAGTCTGTTGGGACCATTGCTGCGCAGCACGAGCACGACCCGGACTGGGTCAAGCTCGCCATGCGAGACGAGGACCGCCGTGTCATTGCAGCTCTGAGTTCACATCTTCCCCTCACCCTCGCACAAGGTGCGGCCCGTTTCGTAGACGAGGACGCCGGATACCAGTTGGCTTTACGGACACGAGTACTCGAACACCTCGCCGTCCATCCGTCACATCGAGGACGCGGTTACGCGCGGGCGCTCTTAGCGAGGGCAGAGGAGCTTCATCGCGGCCAAACCGACGTCGATCTGTGGTTCGGGTTTCTCGACGAACGCGAACGCGGTGCCGCGGCCTTCTACGACGAATTGGGTTTCATCAGAGTTGAAACGCCCGCCGAACTTCCCGCTCCGGCACATGTTCTCGAACACGCCACGCTCGTTCGGCGAGGACAGTGGTTTTACAAACTGCTCATCGCACCCAGTCCGACCACGTAGAACACCGCGATTGTCAGCGGGTGTGTGTCGGTGGACCGCGGTAGAAATTCACAGTGCGGAGTATCAAGTTCGACTCGCAGAGTGCTCGCTGATCCGGTGAACGCCTGCGCCACAGGCACGTAGGAGCGTCATGGAAATCTTGCTGGTCTATCCGATCGTGGCTGCCGGCGTTGCTGTGCTGGTCCTGATCGTCAAGCGCCGAGAGCGTGCCATCCGGCGCGCCACGCCGCCGTGGGTGTACTGGCAACGAGGCCAGTACGTCACCGACCTCAACGCCCGCCGCACCAGACGGAACCGCACAGCTGTCGGCGCAGTGCTCGGTATCGCCATCGTGGCACCGCTGATGGCGCTCGCGGGCTTCGCCGGCACCGCACAACGAACCCGCCGACACTGACCATTCGCTTGTAACCCAGGGGGACTAGATGAATCACGGCATCGCAACTTTGGAGCACGAGGATTACCTGCACCGTGTAGAGGAGCTTTCGCGCGCAGCCGGCCGAAGCGCTCCACCTAACGTCGAATTCGGTGCGATCAAGAAAGACATCTCAGGAAGTTAACAGTCAAGCCGCGAGCACGAGAGGAGGTGGGAAGGCATGGGTTTCGTCGTAGGTT
>NZ_JBXAFD010000045.1:0-5347 GCF_058792695.1 Rhodococcus sp. MT28 | reverse complement strand
GAGGTCGGACCCGGAGAGGTCTTTCAACGATCCGAGGAGTCGACCCATCGGGGTACGAGCTCCCGCAACAATCACAGAACTGGTCACGATTTCCTCCGGCTGCAAAAGAGAGATAGTCGTCGGTTCCGTGCGGCCTAAGAGCCAAGTCACATCCCGACGTGTACTCCTCAAACGGTAGCGCTACCGTGAAAGGTATGACACAGACCTCCCCCAGTTCTGCACTCGCACCTTTGTCGTCCGACCTCGTCGTCGCGATCGATCACGTCGGAATCGCGGTGCCCGATCTCGACGTGGCAATCGAGTGGTACACGCAGCACCTGGGCATGGTGTCGACCCACGAGGAAATCAACGAATCGCAGGGCGTGCGTGAGGCCATGCTCTCCGTCGTCGGCTCCCCCGCCGGATCCACTGCCGTTCAGCTGCTCGCGCCTCTGGACGAGAATTCGACCATCGCCAAGTTCATCGACCGAAGCGGCCCCGGACTCCAGCAGCTCGCCTACCGGGTCACCGACATCGACGCCATCTCCGCCGAGCTTCGCGACCGCGGGGTTCGGTTGCTGTACGACGCTCCCCGACGCGGTACGGCCAACTCGCGCATCAACTTCATTCACCCGAAGGACGCCGGCGGCGTCCTGGTGGAACTGGTCGAACCCGACGCGAGCCACTAGCAGACCCGACTCCAGCTCGTATGCCAGGTAGATTGTCGCCATGGCATACGAGCAGGACCGCGGTTCGATCCAACTTCCGTTCCAGATCGCACGGAAGGGATACGACCGCGACGAGGTACGCAACTACTTCGAGCGATTCGACGCGGAGCTGCGAGTTACCGCGGCTGATCGTGATGCTGCCGCTGCGCAGGCCCGTGACCTCGCCAAGCAGCTCGACGATGCACGCGACGACATCGACGACCTCCGCAAGGACGTCGACCGCCTCTCGGTACCGCCCACCACTGCGGAGGGCATGAGCGATCGCATCAGCCGCATGCTGCGCCTTGCCTCCGACGAGGCCTCGGAGGTGCGCGCGAAGGCCGAGGCCGACGCAGCCGAGATGACCTCCATCGCCGAACAGGACGGCGCCCGCCTTCGTGGTCACTACGAGTCGCTGATCGCCGAACTCGAGGACCGTCGCAACGCGATGGAAACCATGCACGAGCAGACCATGGCGCAGGCCCGTACCGAAGCCGCCCGGATCGTCGAAGCCGCGCAGGCCGAGCGGGATCGACTGGCTGCCGAGTCCGAGGCCAAGCGCACTCAGATCCGCGAAGACTTCGACATCTCGATGTCGGAGCGCCGCGCCAAGGTCGTCGCCGCCGTCAACGAGCTGGAGTCGTCGAGCAAAGCAGAGGCCGAGCGTCGACTCGCCGATGCGTCGCACGAGGCCCAGCGCAGGCTGCAGGCCGCCACTGATCAGTCAGAGCGCAAGATCGCTCACGCGAAGGAACTCACCGAAGAACTGCGCGTTCTCCGAGGCCGAATCCTGGCTCAGCTCTTGGGTATTCGCGGACAACTCGATTCGGTTCCGGCTATGCTCGCATCGGTCAACCGGGAGAGCGAACTCCTCGATGCACCGCCCGCTCCGGTCATCGTCGAAGCCGAGGAAGATCTCGAGATCGAAGACAAGAAGGCCGACGCAGATCCGGTCGACTCAGATAAGGTCAAATCAGAACCGAGTATCGACGAAGACGACGTTCTCGAGGACTCGGACGAGACGAACACCGCCGAGATCGACACCCGCGCCGTCGAGCAGCGAGCCCAGTCCAGGAACTGATCGACGCTCAGGACCACCGTCTGGTCAGGCTGCGCGTACCGCGGCCTGACCAGCATCCGGTGTGCCAGTGTCGACGCTCGTTCGCGCCGCCCGGTTCCGAAGGCCACGTCACCACGTGAGCGACGCCGGGTCTGATGTCGTGATCACAACCGGGGCATCGATAGAACTTCGTCGCGTTGGAGCCGGGTATCGGCCTCACCATGTACATTTCACCGCCCGGCCCGGGTTCCTCCCGGACCAGCGCTCCGCCGAACAACACGCCGCTTGGTGACGCCGACTCCGCGCTCGAATCCCGAGCACGCCGAGTATCCGTTCGACGGGTTTGCTTCGGCGAAGGTTTGCGGCGCGGCATGGTTCGAGTCTAAACAGCGTCAGAAGAGGCGGAACTCGGTGCTTTCGGTGCCCCGCAAGGCCTCGTAGTCAAGGACCAGGCAACGGATCCCACGGTCGTTGGCCAAAGTCTTTGCCTGCGGCTTGATCTGTTGCGCTGCAAAAACTCCCGTGACCGGCGCGAGCAGCGGATCGCGGTTGAGCAATTCGAGGTAGCGCGTCAACTGCTCGACGCCGTCGATCTCGCCGCGACGCTTGATCTCCACCGCCACCGATGCACCGTCCGCGTCTCGGACCAGAAGATCGACCGGCCCGATGGCCGTCATGTACTCACGCCGCACCAACGTGTAGCCCGGGCCGAGTGTCTCGACATGCTCCGCCAGAAGTTCTTGAAGGTGTGCCTCGACACCGTCCTTGATCAATCCCGGATCGAGACCGAGTTCATACGACGAATCGTGCTCGACCTCTTCGAGAGTGATCCGCAGTTCCTCGCCCGCCTTGTTGGTGACGACCCACAGGATGTCGTCGCCGTCCCCGGTGGTCTCGACCAACCAGCACGGCGGACTCATCCAGTTGAGCGGCTTGTACGCCCGATCGTCGGCATGGATACTGACCGAGCCGTCGGCTTTGACCAACAGCAGTCGTCTTGCGGTAGGGAGGTGGGAGGTCAGGCGTCCCACATAGTCGACACGGCAACGAGCAATAACTAGGCGCACCGGACCACCCTAAGCGATCATTACGACTACTCTCGACACACTATGCAGCGAAGCCGTGTCCCGAGTGCGCCCCTGGGGTCGTGGCTGCTCGGATCCACCGACGAAAGCCCCAGGCGCCGCCGAATCCGCGTCCAGGCACTACTCACCGCGCCCCTCCTGGTCACAAACCTGATCGGAGCGGTACTGGCGATCGTGCTCATCGGATTCGTGGTTCCCGGACCCGCGATCATCCACCCCGAATTCGCATGGATCAACTTCATTGCCGTGCCCGTCTTCATCGGGTGTGTCTTTCTCATCGGACTGCTGTGGGGCACCAAACGGCTGATGCGGGATCTTCGATGGGCCACCGAGGATCACCCACCGACAGAGCAGAATCAACGCGCGGCGCTGCGCGGGCCGTGGCGACTGACCCGAGTGCAAGCCGTCCTGTGGACGGCCGCGCTCATCACCTTCACGACCATGTACGGAATCGTCGACCCCGATACCATTCCGAAAGTTCTGTTCACCGTGGCTTTCAGCGGTATCACCACGTGCGCTTTCTGCTACCTGCTCAGCGAGTTCGCACTCCGCCCGATTGCCGCGCGTGCACTCGAATCCGGAGCACCCCGCAAGGCTGCCGTTCTCGGACTGACCGGCCGGACAATCCTCGTCTGGCTGCTCGGAAGCGGAGTTCCCGTCACCGGCCTGATGCTCGTAGCGGTCTTCAGCTTCATCCGGCCTGCTTCGTGGCAAGCCCTCGCGACCGCGATCCTCGTCATCGGCGGGATCACTCTGTGCGTCGGACTCGGGCTGACATACATCAACATCCGGTCCGCCGCGGCCCCCATTCGGTCCGTGCGACGAGGAATGGAACAAGTCACCCGTGGCGACCTCACCGCGTCCGTCGTCGTGTACGACGGAACGGAACTGGGACTACTGCAGGCCGGCTTCAATCGCATGGCCGAGGGTCTGCGCGAGCGAGAGCGAATACGCGACCTCTTCGGGCGCCACGTCGGACACGAGGTTGCCGCAAACGCGGTTCGCCGAAACCCGGAACTCGGCGGTGAAGAACGTGACGTTGCCGTACTCTTCGTCGACGTCATCGGATCGACCACCATCGCGGCCACCAACTCCCCTACGGCGGTGGTCGCTCTACTCAACCGTTTCTTCGACGTCATAGTCGACGAGGTCGACGCGCACGGCGGATTCGTGAACAAGTTCGAGGGCGACGCAGCGCTGGCGATCTTCGGAGCGCCGACGACACTCGACGATCACGCCGGCAGCGCACTCGCCGCTGCCCGCAAGATTCAGCAGCGCCTGCGTGCCGAGGTACCGGAAGTGAGCGCGGGAATCGGCGTCGCCGCAGGTGTTGCCGTAGCCGGGAACGTCGGTGCGCGAGAGAGATTCGAGTACACCGTCATCGGTGATCCCGTCAACGAAGCGGCGCGACTGTCCGAGGTCGCCAAGACGGTTCCGGGTAACGTCGCCGCATCCGGTCGGGCTGTGGCTGCCGCTGACAGTGCCGAGGCTGCACAGTGGTCGATCACCGAGAGCATCACCCTTCGCGGCCGCCTCGAACAGACCGAGCTCGCGATTCCGTGCGACGCCCTGGAGTCCGAGACCAGCCCGTCAGACTCCGTGCCCGTTCAGCCCTGACCCCACCTCCCCCCTGAGCGAACGGCACGTTCGGTCGGTCCAAGGCGATCAACGCCACGTTCGCTCGATGACTTTCCCGCTTCTCGACGGTCTATATCGGCACAGCGGAAATCCGACGACGCCTGGGAGATGGGTACGACTATGAAACTGACGACCTTTACCATCGCCACTCTCGACGGGGTGATGCAAGGACTCGGTGGGCCGGACGAAGATCGGCGAGGTGGATTCGAGCGGGGCGGCTGGTCCGCGCCATTGGTGGACACCGAAGCCATGGATTACCTCGTCCAGGTCTACCAGCGCGCTGACGCGTTCCTGTTCGGGCGACACACGTACGAGATCTTCGCCGGCTATTGGGGCGCGTTCGAGAATCCCGACGTCAACCCCATTGCAAGCGCACTGAATTCGCGGCCCAAGTACCTTGCGTCGACGACGCTCACCGATCCGCAATGGAAGAACACCACGGCCCTTTCAGGTGACACCGCCACAGCGATCGGCGAACTGAAAGCCAGACCCGGCGGTGAGCTTCAGGTGCACGGCAGTGGCAACCTGTGCCGCTGGCTTTTCGCGAACGATCTTGTCGACGAGATGATCCTGCTGATCGTTCCGGTGGTGGTAGGCCAGGGCACGCGACTGTTTCCCGACTCCGGACCGGACATCGCACTAGAGCTGGCCGAATCGCGAGCCACATCAAAGGGCGTGACGATTCAGAGGTATCTGCCGGCTGGCCGGCCGAAGTATGCGACTGCCACCGCCGACGGCATCGACTGATCCGGGCAAAGTGCCTGTCGTCCTCAGTCGTGTTCCCGCCCCTGATGGTGTGAACGTACCGTTCCCCTCGCCCAAGAGGGTGAGCGTGTCGTTCACTCGATCCCGGACGGGGTGGTGAGTCGGCGGCGTGC
>NZ_JBXAFD010000044.1:0-5886 GCF_058792695.1 Rhodococcus sp. MT28 | reverse complement strand
CACCGGGGAGAACCCGTGGCCACCAGCGGGGAGAACTACTGGCCGCCTACGGGGAGAACTTCGTGGCCATTGACAGTAGATCATGTTGCTCTTCGCTTCCGACTGGTACTGGGCGATTTCCCTGATGCATGGGGAACTCGAATCCGGTTCACACCAGAGGTCGTAGTCAGGATCATCATTTAGCCGTGACTGCGGATTCGGAGGTGGCACCGGCTCCACAAGGTCAGGGCGAGGGACGACCGGAAGCACCTCCTGGCCGTCGGGAGTAATCAACATCGCTCCGTTGCAGACCCAGTTGGAGATGTTGCGCTCGAGCGCAGTATTGACACACTGCTGCCCAGCACCGGGAACTTGCATCATTTCCGGAGGAAGATCAGTCGAGGGATATTCCTCTACAGCGGGCGACTCAGGGGCAGGTTGGTCGAGTGTGTCTGGCGAGGCGCCGGCCACAGGTGCAACAGCCAGGGATAGCACCATGAGTACGACCGAGACCAGTGTGCGACGTTTCCACAAATTCGTTTTGACCACGCGGAGTACCTCCAGTGAGGTGCAGCAGCTCAGCGAAATGGCTGCCTGCGAAATTGACCGGTTAGCTAAGGCCAGCAAGTGATTCCGTGTGAGACTAACCGACCGCGCGGTTTCAAGCTAGGGCTTCACTGGAAAAATTTCGAGAGAGAACCCCTTTGGCGATTACATCAAAGATGTTTTGCCGCAATGGAAAACAGATCCCGGACCGGGTTTCCCCTCAGGATTGAGCTGGTTTGCCGCTATGTTGTTGAGGGTGAGGAGTTTTCGACAGAATCGAGTGTGCGCCTCTCGCGCGAGGAGAGTATTGAACTGGCTCGGGCTGTGACGACAGCGCCTATTGCGCCGCCGTGTACCCGATCCGCTTCCCGTGTCGCGCACACCGAACTTCTGCGGGCCGATGGATCGGGTGGAGCGACGGTGTTTGTCGAACTCGACGGTTGTGGGCGTGTGTATCTCGATGGCTATCGCACGTTGGTCCCTGATCAGGTGGCGATCCTGTCTCGATGAAGTTGGGTGCCGTCGGTATCTACAGCCGCGCATCCGACGAGGTGGGCGCGCACCGGGGTCCTGGGGGTCAACGAGGCATCGGATCCGCCTTGTTTCAGACGAGAAGGCTTGCTTAGTGCAGAGAACTGAGGAGCGCCCACGCATAGAGCTTTTTGGCATGGTGCCTTCGAGGCGGAGTCCTCCGGCGAGTACGCGCAGAGGGAGCTTGTCGGGGCGCGTGGCGTTCTTCGCCAAGGGCAGGGCGCGGTTCGTTTCGACGATGACCGGCTGGGGCTGTGGGAGTAGTGGGCGCAGGGTCGGGGTCAGTGGCCACGGCTCCTGCCAGCCGTTGAAGTCCGGGGCGGTCATAGCGCCTGCGGAAGTGGAAGCGGAGCCGATTGTTCGGGAGCGTGGGCCGTCCACCCCACTGCCCGGGCTGTGGGGCTCAGATCGAACCTGCCGGACCGGGGCGTATCCCCCGGCCCACTTGACCTCGATATCGACGGAGAAGCCTGTGATGCGGCCATAGCCCTGCCCGATCCCCGTGTAATTGGTGACGTGGGAGTCGATGCGGATATCCGCACCGTCCCATCGCCCTTCGGTGACCACCAGGCAGGAACCTTTGCTGCGTGCACGGGCGACCACCGCGCGCGCTCTGGTCGGCGGAACGGCGGCACCGGCCAGCCCGAGGACAACTAAGTCCATTCCGTCGAGCAGGATCGCTGCACATTCTCTTGGGGTACAGCGCCGTCTCAGATATTTGGGAACACGGTCGTTGCAGCTCAAAGGCTTTCACCGCGAACCTAGCAGATTGCAACAGGTGTCGCGCAGTAGAAACAACAGCCACCGGCCCCAGAACCGCGAGCGGCGCTATTTCTCAAGTCCTTTCATGGCGAACGAACAGTTGAGCTAGTCGCGCCAGATCGCTGTGAACTCGTACCAGGGGCCGCCGAGATGCGTTGCAGAGAAGTGGCCGAACCCAGAAAGTGTCCCGCTGGGTGAGTACACCCACCCCCGCGTCGTGGTGAACATGCTGCCGTTGTCGATGAAATAGACCTCATCAGGAGGTACGACACGGGTGCGACGAATATCGAACGAGCCGATCTCCAACTGTTCGGCAACAGTTCCCGCATTCTTGAGGAGGTCGAGTGCGATGGTCTCGAATTCTCCGCTCTTGTCGAGGAAAGACACCTGAGGCACCAACATCACCACAGCGACCGCGGCGGTGACGACGAGCGGCGCAGGCAGGATCCACCACGACCAGCGCCGGTCCTGACCCACGACGTACAGCGTGCGGATCGCCCACACCAACCCCACCATCACCAGAATGACCAACGCCGCAGCAGAAACGAGCAAAGGATCCAACCATCGGAAACCCCCGAACGGGGAAGGCCACCACCCGTAATGCCTACACATCAACACAAGAACCGGAACAACAGTGAACGCAAGAAGAATCGGCCCCGGAGGCTTCGACGATGCAGGCGGATCAGCTGCTACCCATTCACCCAACGACCTCAGCTTTCGCATCGCCTCACCGTATCGCTATGTAGAAGGGCGGACCTCAGCGATGCCACCCTCGGACCGACCCAGAGCGCTGCGGGCATCCATCGCGCCCGCGGTCGATCCCCTCGTTGTTTTTCAAGTTGTTTCCCCAATGTTCTCCGCGCACTCATTTCAAGCGGCGGATGTTGATCTCCAACAGGATCACCAATATCAGTGTCACAGCCGAAGCAATCAACAACGGTGTGCGGACATACTCGCTCTCCGACCACACGGAAACAGCCACCACGACAATGAGCACGAACAAAGCCAACACCGAGATCTGAAGATTTCGCATTTCCCCTCACATTGGTAGACGAGCACATTTCGCACGCTGCGCCACGCGTTACAAGACCCAGCTGCGTTGAGATCTCATAGGTCCAGACAAGACCTCTAGGTGCCCTGCTCGAAGGAAAACCAGTTCTCAGCAACGGGTTTGAGCCGGCGGAACCGATCCAAATTCGGAGTGCAATTCGCTGTGTACAACCACCCCACGACCTCAGTGGGGGTGCTCCGCCTGCTATCGACGAAGTACACACAGTTGTCCACCCGGATGAAGACAGTGGAGAATTCGTAACCGTCGATCTCGGTGGGGCCGAGATGCTCGGTACCGTCACGCAGCATCGAGTCCGCAAGCTCCGCCATCTCTGGATTGGCTCGATCGAAAGCGCGATCCGTTGGCGTTTGCACCGTGAAGAACACGAGAGCAGTCGCTACCACGACCAGAGGGGCAGGTCCCATCCGCCACGACAGGCGCTGCTCCCGTTTCCAGAAACCGTAGGACCGGACAACCCAGAACACCCCGATGGCAAGGAGTCCCAGGAGCGCGAAACATACCGTGGCGGGTTCGAGGAAAATGACTGCGGCTGTGGGGTACTGCCACCAGTCGTAGCGGACTCCCGCAATTATCGCGAGAAAGGGCACGGCAGCGAGGGCGGTGCCCAGCGCAGGCGGACGCACTAGTCGAGCATCATTGCCGGCGCTACCGAACACCTGTCCCCCTCCTTCTTCGATCCCCGATCGTCGATCGCCTGCACACCCACCATTCACGGACGGTTGAGACTAACGGAATCGATCTGCGTAACAGTGGTTTCGACCTGACCTGCTGCGCAATCCCGCCCGGCAACAGCGTGGTCGCGCGGAGGCAGGGCGGTTCGGTCGTTCACCTCCGTTCGGTTCGAGGAGTTCCGGCCGCAGCCGGCCAAGACCTTCAGATGCTGGCCTTTACAGCCAGCGTTTTCGGCGGAACAAGGTGAACAACGACACCGCGCCGGTCACCGCGATGATCCACCACAGCAGGTACCCGTATCGCCATCGCAGTTCCGGCATGTCCTGAAAGTTCATGCCGTAGATCCCGGCGAACGCAGTCACGAACGCCGCCACCGACGCCCACGCGGTGATCTTGCGCAAATCGGTGTTCTGCTGAACATTGACCCGAGCAAGAGTCGCAGCGACGAGAGAGCTGATGACATCGTCGAACTCGACGATCCGTTCCGCCACCGCGGCGTGGTGTTCGGCGACATCACGCAGATGCCGGTGTACGTCCTTGGGAATCGGCTCCGGCAACGCAGTGGCGGCAGCGAGCGTGGACAGCGCCGCAGCGAGGGGGTTGACCGAACGCCGTAATTCGAGCACTTCGCGTTTGACGAGGTAGATCTGCTCGATAGGGGTGTGACGATCGGGGCTGAGCAGTTCCACTTCCAAAGTGTCGATATCGACGTCGACCGATCCGACCACTCCCAGGTAACCGTCGACGATCCGGTCGATCACCGCGTGCAGGACAGCCCACGGCCCGATTTGCAGGTGTTCCGGCGATCCTTCGAGTTCGGCGCGCACGCCCGCCAACGCGGTATGCGCGCCGTGCCGGACGGTGACGATGAAATCCGACCCGACAGCAGCGAGAATCTCACCGGTTTCGACGATGTCGTCGGCGGTGCGGATCGAGGTCGGTGAAAGGTAGTGGGCCGTGCGCATCACCAACACGGTCACCTTGTCGTATTGTTCGAGTTTGGGGCGTTGATGCGCGTGCACCGAGTCCTCGGCGACCAATTCGTGCAGGCCGTACGTCTGGGCGATTGCCGTCATCTGCTCGAAGGTCGGTGCGAACAACCCGAGCCACACGAACCCCGAACCCCGACGCCGAACCTCATCCAACGCACTCTCCGGTGTGTGAGTGCCGGGGAGTCGCACCCCGTCGACATAGACGGCGCAGTCGACCACAGCAGCGGCAGCACTCGATGGTGGTTGTCGATCCATCCCCGCAGCTCACCGTCCCTGTGCTTCCCTGCCCATGCAGAAGAGGGCGACTCAGGATAGCGGCTGACCGCGCACCGAACGCGATCAGCGCTGCGACGGAAACCGATCAGCTGCGGAAAGAATGTGCGGCAGGCACTTCCGCGGGCACATTGGCGGTAGGAAACCGGCGTGTCAGTTGCTCGACAAGAGCGTGCACCCGATGAAGGTCCTTACGCAGAGCCGCCGCATCGGTGCGCGCCGCCGACGCCAACTCAGGTGCGACCGGGCGCGTACCCCGCACCAGGCGCAGCGCGGATTCGATCCGCTCCGACAACTCGTCGATCTCCGAATTCAACAGAGCCAGAAACACTCTCGCCTGCGCAATATCGGACTCTTCGGCCGCGGACACGGCCTTTATGAAGCGACCAGCGAGGAAAGTTTCTCCCCCGCCATGCGCTCGACGAGCAGAGGAACGAAATCACGCACCTTGTCGTCGAAATGAGCATGAGCAGACGCCACAGCGTCCGCCACGACATCAGCCGAGATCGACGGATACTTCGCAGACAACCTACTCACCGCATGAGCGATCAGACGCTCTTCCTCTTCGGTCTTCATCTGTAAATACTGCGCCCCACCTGCCCATAGTTCAACACGAGAGACGACTATCGGCCGCGGCGACAATCAGCACGTAGTCACGCTCTGCTGCCACGAGTCGAACCCGACCGGCCGAGTTCGCCCCACACCGGCAAACGGGTGCGCGGAACCGGGATGCGATCCTCACGCAATCTCTCACCCTGAAACCATGAGCACCGTCCCGTCGTCGTGACCGAACACGGCCGCAACGCCGCGTTCTGCGACCTGATGGCGCGCGCCGCAGCTTCCGCGGAGGGCTCGGCCTTTTTCTTCGTCATATCTTCCAATGTCGTCATCACGGCACCTCCCTCGCTGAGCGTTTACTCAGCGGCTCGGGCCGAAACACCGAATAAGAAACAGTCCCCGCGGATCGGCTAGAGGGACACGTCAGGGACTGTCCATCTGAGGGCCTTGTTGGTCTTCGTGTGTAGTGGGCGCGGTCGCCGCCGAGGCGTTGTGTCGGGG
>NZ_JBXAFD010000043.1:0-8456 GCF_058792695.1 Rhodococcus sp. MT28 | reverse complement strand
CCACCGGGGAGAACCCGTGGCCACCAGCGGGGAGAACTACTGGCCGCCTACGGGGAGAACTTCGTGGCCATTGACAGCGGTGCTGCACAATTTTCGGCCGATGGAGTTTCCGCAGCGTATTACGGCTGTGCGGGTGACGCTCGCGGAATCGGCGTCGGCGGACGTCGACGATCCGCTCGGGCGAGTACATGTCGGGTATGCGCCGGACCTGGCGCCGGAGGAGTTGTGGGAGCGGGCGCGTGGGGTGTGGAAGGTGCGTGCTGATCACGTTGTAGCGTCGTCGATTGTCCTGGTTGTCTTCGACCGCCGGGTGGTGATGGTCGCGTCGATCTCGGGTCTGTCCGTTCATCGTGACGGGCTGGCGATTGTCGGGACACCTCTGGTTGATCACCCGTTGATTGGCCGACCGGATCCGCTGCATACGCCGAATCCGTTGGCCCACGGATCTTTCGATCAAGGGAAGGTAGCGCGATGAGGAGCGATACTCCGCGTCATCTGTATGAGGTCGGGTCGGCGCTGTGATGTCGGAGGCACGTAAGACCAGCGATGTGGGGTCGATGTTGCAGTTTCTGCTCGCGACCCAGCCTGTCGGTGAGGTGCAGGTCGTTGACGGTTGCCGGGAGATGCGCCGGCATGTGCGATCGGATCCGTTGCCGGTGGCCGGTACCGGCGGGGCGGTGTGGGCGCAGTCGGTGGCAGCGGTGATGGAGAAACCGCAGCGCGCGAGATCCGGCCTGAAGTCGTCACCGCGTGGACCGAAGTCTCCGGTGCAGTCGTGGACGGCTGTTCTCAACGTGGGTGCGGAGGCTCTCGCGGGAGTGAACGGTGACGTGTCGGTGATCTCGAGTGGCGTCATGGGCCGTCTCGGTATCGACTCCGACGATGGCTCGTGGAGATGGATTGCGTTGTCATGTCCGGCTATTGGCGGGTTTGTGCGTCGTGTGCAGTTGGCTGCGACGCCGCTCGACAACGGTGACCCCACCTGGAGTCTGCTCGGCCATGATCGATGGGCGCCGCGTGTAGTGGCGAGAGTTGCTGCGGATGCAGAACGTGGGTTTCTGCTTTGACGCACGAAGCGGCGGGCGACGGCTGAACCACGGTATTTCGCCACATTCATGCTCCGTTCTGCGTCTATGCCGTCGAGGGGCGCATCTTTTCCGTTTTGGGGCCGATTGTGTCGGGGTGCGGCGGTCTGCGGGTGTTTGGGTGTGCGGAGATGTAATGGGTGCGGGGTAGAACGGACCTATGGATTCTGTGGAGTGCGCTGATATTCAGCAGCAGGTCAAGGTGACTGTGCCTTAGCCGCCGTGGGCGGCAGTCGCAGCTTTGTGGCGCTGAGAGTTCAGTGAGTACGAAAGCTGTTGTGCCGGAATGTTGATCATTCTGCTCAATGGTTCAGGCCACCGAATCGAGAGGTCAGTGTCGATCCGGCGGCCCGAGGCTCGCCGATGAGGGTCGGCGGGCAATTGCGATGTTATCGACATAGGCCGGCGGGTGGGTAGTGCCATCGGCTGGATGAGCGCACAGGAGGGGTCATGGCATCACCGGAGAAAAAGCTCGAGGAGCTGAAGGCGCGACCGGCTGGGCAGGTCGTGCTAGCTCGTCCGGGCAGTTGGTACCGATGGATTTACGTGGCCACTGCCCTCGGGACTATCGCCCTCGTCATCGGGACGGTCCTGGTGGCGCTCGGAATTCTGGCGCTCCCTCTCGGTTTTCTGGCAGCGGGCACGAACCCGTTCGAACTTCTCTTCCCCGCGGTGGAGGAGGCGAACAACGAACCCACCAACTTGCTGGTGCAGGCAGGTGGATGGGCGGTGTTCGGGGGGCTCGGCCTTTCGCTCGCTGGTTACGGACTCGGCGGCGCGGCCAAGGTGAAGACTGCAGGCCCCGACATCGTGACCGCCGGCGAGATCGTCAACGCTCCCACACGGCTGGCGAGGCCCCTGGTGCGGGCACTCGACGCCGCGGAGACGATCAGGCGCTCTGCTGCAGTCCGGGAAGGGTGGCTCACCGGTATCGACGTCGACGCGGCCCTGTGGAACCTCGTGCAGCAGTTCAAAGCCGGCGTGCACCTCGATGGAGAACTGCGCGCCGTGTACGAGCAGGTGGCCGGGGCGTCGGTACCCGACTTCCGGGAGCAGATCGACGCGGCCGAAGCTGCTGTTCTCTCGTGCACCGAACGTGTGAAGGCCGGAACGCAACGACTGGTCGACATCGCTGACCGCGTCGACAGTTTCGACCGCGAGCTTGCCGAACCCGCACGTCGAGCCGAGCTGACGAAGGAACGCGAACGCCGTACGCGCCGTACCCGTGAGCAGGTCGCGAAACTCTCCGCCGCACGGACCGCAGTCGAGAACATCGAACCGGTCCTCGACAATGTTGTCGACATTGCCGCCGGGCAACTTGACGCGTACGGAGAGCTACCGAAGATCGAAAAGATATGAAAGGCAGAGGCATTGGAGATGGCAAATGCCACAGAAAGCGACTGTGACCATGCACGATCATAACCAGTCTGATTCGGAGATCGACCACGGCAAAACTGGTCGTCCACCGATGCAACCGCGCGCGAAAGCCACCCGCGAAGCGATCCTCGAAGCGTCCGCAACCCTGTTCGGCAAAACGGGGTACGCGGGCACCTCCATCGACGACATCGTCACACTCGCCCCGGTCACCAAAGGCGCGATGTACTTCCACTTTTCGAAGAAGGAATCCATCGCAAGAGAGATGTTCCGCCGTTGGTCTGACGCAGTCACCGAGACGGTCGGGAAAGCGATCGCAACCGGTCAACCCGCAGACCGGCAAGTACTGCTGATTTACCGCGAACTCGCCCGCCGCACCCAAAACGAGGCGATCATCCGCGCCGGCCTCGTCCTGAGCGTCGACCAGTCACTCAACGACGCGTATGCCACCTACGAAGCATGGACAGAAGTCCTGACGCCGATCGTCATCGACGCGATCCGTTCAGGCTCCCTCGACTGCGCCGAAAGCATGTCCAGGCTCGCAGACACGCTCTGCGCCGGTTTTGTCGGCGCGGTGAAAGTTGCGGCGAGTTTGGGTGAGAACGGCACCATCATCAGGCGTGTCGATGATCTGCTGATGATGTGGCGCGGAACCGATCCGGCGGCCGTCCGGATGATCGCAGGAGCGATCCTGTGAACACGGCCGAACGAATCTAGGGCCGCACCCAGACGCGTATGCCGGAATCATCCATCGAAAATTGTTCGCTTGGTGATGTCACTGTCCGCCGCCGCTGCTCGGTATCTGGGCTGTGATCGAACGGGGCGTCAGCCGCTTCTGGTCGGTGCCGTCAGGGTTCATGGATGCAAGCTCGGTGCGTTCAGCCGTGGAAATATCGACAACCACATCCCCCGACAGCGTCGTTGCTCTGTTGTAGAGGATGCGTGAACCGTCCGGTGTGAACTTCGGATGCACGGCGGACGTGTCGGTCAGTGGCGTGATCTCTCCACCACCGGCAGGCATCGAGTAGATCTCCGATCCGTTGTTTCCGCCGCGATTGCTCGAGAAGACCAGAGTGGAACCGTCGGGCGAGTAGGCGGGGTCCGCGTTCCAAAATTGGTCCCGCAGAACAACCTTTGTTTCTCCACCCGTCACCGGTGTCTCGACTATGTAGCCGCCGACTCTGAAGACCACCCGCGAGCCGTCCGGTGAGAACGTGGCATCGGATCCGCCCTCTTCCTCGGCGACAACGCGCACGTCGGAGCCGTCGGTGTTCATGATGCTGATGCCGCTGCCGGTGCTGAACGCGATGTGGGACCCGTCGGGGGAGAAGGCAGGTTGGTGGCCACCTTCGCGAATAGTGCGCGATTCACCGGAATCTAGGTCCACGAGTTCGATGTTTCTTCCTCCGCGGGTGTAGGCCAGCTGGGTTCCGTCTGGTGATAGTGCGGCGAAATTGCCGTATCGGCTGTCTGTGCTGTCGTCACCGACCGTTGGGGATATCTGTCGCACACCGCTGCCGTCGATGTTCGCCACGAATATCTGGCCCCAGCCGTCGTCAAAAGAGATGATCGCCTGTGCTGGAGTTGGCGGCGGTTCGTCGGCGCAACCTGCAAGAACGATGGAAGATGCGACGAAGACGGGCAACAGCCGGGAGAAACGCATCAACTGATCATGCACGAATCACGGCGTCGTCGTCGCCTGTGGTTTTTGTGGCTCGCCTTCGCCTCATTCGGGAGTGGACGTTGATTTGGATTGCCGTGCCGGCTCTTCCAGATTCGGTGCCTCTGTCCTGTCCTCGCCGGGAGTCGGTTCGAGGGCGGCCGCGGCGACGGCGGGCGCCTCTCTCATGTTTTCTGGCACCGTCGTGCCGCCCGGCAAGCTGACTGGGCCATTGTCGTTGATGTCGCGGAAGAGGAGTGCGCGGTAGTTAGGGTTCAGAGTGGACTTCCCCCAACGGTATTCACTGCCTTGCGGGCCTTTTGCGCGTACTGCGCTGGTCGCCCGCTGCAGCATTCCGCGGTCTTGTGCGTCGAGCCTCTCGATCAAGCTCGCGATCATTGTTGCGCTCCGACTCACCGCTTCTTTGTCCGACGGTGTCAGAACGCTGGGTGTCAGAGCGGTGATGCCGGCCTTGGCTTCCGCGTAGTCGGGCTGTCCGGCGCTGCCGAAGAAGAAGGCCTCGGGAGAGGTGTTGACGAGGCGGCCGTGGACCGGTGCCCCGTCTTGGTCGAGTCGGTCGAGCAGAACGTAGCCGTCGGGCGGGGAGACTGGTTCGGTGGTTGGCCTGGCCACGGCCCGCATGGCTTCGGGGAACGTGGTCCCGGGATGTTCTTGCTGGTACTTGCGTGCGGCTTTTTTCCGGCCGGAGTTCTTTGTCATCGGTCGAGCTCCAATCACGATGGATGGGCGATGTCCCGCGTGCACCGCCACAAGTCGTGACGAGCATTCGTTGATTGATCCGGTGGACCTTGCCCTCGACCGTCTCCGCTGCGATGACGCGGGCATCTGGAAGACCTCGGGGTCAGCCGTACAACGTCGGCTCTGGCAAGCAGACTAACACGACCGAGCGACACCAAGCGGGCGAAGCGCATGTATTGCCTTGTGCGGGAACGGCACACAGAAGCTGCGTTGCCGGAACGGCTCTCACCGCGTCGCCGCAGATTGCTGGACGTATCTGGGAGGCGGGATGGGGTTTCGGGGGAATTCCGTAGCGAACGCCATCAGGGTGGTGACCTAGGTCGAGTTTGTACGTGCAGGGCCGGTGAGCATTGTGTTCACCGGCCCTTTTCGTGCGCCCGACAGCTGCGTGGTTGGCGCAGCGGTGCCGTCTGAGCTAGTGCGTGAGCTTCAGCTGGTCGTGAAGAACCTTGGCCCCGGCGAGCGACAATCCTCGATTCGCCCGACGCAACTCGCGTATGGCGACTAGTGGTTGTTTCGAGGGAGAAATCCCCTCCGCAGCCAATATGTCTACCGCCCAACGCGTTCCGGATCGCACTGCTTCATTCTCGGTCCCGCCGAACACCGCGGTCAGGTTCTTTCTGCCGCCCACAGAACGGGGCGCCAGCACAGCAACACCGATAACCAAAGCCAAGGTCGTGTAGATCGCCATCACACGGTGAACGCTACCGCCGATCTGCCGGCCCTGCCTGGCGCAAAGATTCTCAGCTTCTGCAGGATTGGACGCTTGAACCTTCCGGTCAGCTCACCGATGGCACTTCGGTGATGGCGTCGGCAGTGACGAGCATGTCGATCTCGACGCTGTTGGTTCCGCCGGCGTCGGTGACGTGCACTGTTACTCCGCCGAGCCACTGTCCGTCATGCATTTTCGCCCAGAATTTCAAAACCCCGTCCAGGTATCCGGACATGTACAGCGCGGACGTTTTCACCCGCATACTCACATGATCGGCGCGTGATGCTCCTCCGCGTCCGAGTGGCAGCGCCCGACCGATGTCGATTTTCACTGCCCTCGGCTCGTCGAATGTCCTGATCACAGGGTGGTCCGGCCAACGTTCGTTCCAATGATTGGTGTTGATCACAGTGCCTTCTTCAGGGGGGCAGGCTTGTGTGCTGCGTCGACGGCCGGGGCGATCGCTCGCCAGACGGACACCCCTGCCTCTTCGCGGATCTCCATCCGTCCTGTGCGCCGTTGGAACCCCTTCCCCGTAGCCGCGACGTCGAGCTGGACGGACGTCACCCGCCCGCGCCCCGCAGTCAGGCCGCTGTACCCGGCGACTGTTGATTCGATGCGCAGATCCGGGCCGTCCCATTGCCCTTGAGTGACCACGAGAACATTGCCCTTGGATTTGGCCCTGGCGACGACTGCTCGCGCCCTCGACGGTGTGACGGCCGCACCAGAAAGTCCGAGTATCACCAGGTCAATGCCGTCAAGCAGGACTGCTGCCACCTCGACTGCACTGTCCCGAGGCTCCGGGATCAGTGCAATCCGTGACAAATCTGCACCTTGTTCCGTGGCTGCGAGTAGTCCCAGAGTGGGCATTCCGATCACTGCTGCGTGCCCGCCGTCTGCTGTGACGGATGCAAGCAGGCCGATGAGGACGGAGTTCGCCCCGGAGACGCTGACGACGGTGCCTCGTGCGAGTCCTCCGCGTGGAAGTAGTTCGCCGATCGGCGGCGGCACCGGGAGCATTCGGAGGGTTGATTGCGCCGTGGCCACGATCGGAGTCGGCTCGCGCTCGTCGACTGGGCGGAGCATCACCGAGGGTGTCGCTGGTTCGGTGCCGTCCGAGCGGGCGGGGATCGAGGCCATCTTGCGGCGTAGCTGTTCGAGCTTTTCCGCCTTGGTCAGCACCGTTGTTGCTGATGAGTGGGGCTGTTGGCTCACCGTCGCCCCGCTTTCCTGGATTCGCGCGTATTTCTCGCACACCCAGGATACTCGAACACAAGTTCGATAAGAACAGGTCTGGGCCGAGTAAGCGCGGCGTCTAGTTCTCGAGGGTGGTATCTGCGTCGCGACGAGGACGGGGCGCACCCTCGATGTGTTTGGTGCGGACGCCAGGACTGTCTGTCGCTTCGTCCGCTGGGATGTCGCGTGTGAGGTCGGAGCGGTCTGTGAATTGCGCTCGTCCGAGGGAAGCCGGGAGGAGCGGGAACGAGGGGGATGTGCGCATCCACCGCTTTTCTGCGCCGATCGTCGCCCACAACACTGCAGCCAGAAGTGCCGCGTTGAGCCACATGTCCGCACGGGAGAGGTATGTGCTTTCCCCGGCGAGGTGGGCGAGGATCGCGCATGCGATCAGCAACGCGGCGATGTCCTGTACGAGGTAGCGCGGTAGCCGGGCCAGTGAACGTGTCAGCAGCGGTGAAGGGTTCGACTGCGGCGATGCCAGGATCGACACTGCGGACAGGAGGATCGCGCAGGTGGCAGCGAGCCAGGCCAGCCACCACACGTAGGTGGCAGCGGCGGCGCTGGAGCCGATCGCTTCCGCTGCCTGCAGCACGGCATCGGAGGCGTCGAAGGCGGCCACTGGTGTCGGATGTGAGGTGCCGGCGGCGGCGACGAAGTCGGCGCGAATGCTGTCGAGATCTACCCATCGGGAGAATCCCAGCGGGACCATGAAGGCGGCAACGCGCAGAGCGAAACGGACGGCAGGGCGCAGCAGCCACCATGCCTGGCGAAGGACGAGTTTCACCTTGGTGGCTGTGTCGCTGGTGAAGATCGCGGCGAGAGAGTTGATCCGGTCCGCCAGCAGCGACCGGGTGGAGGCGATAGTGCTCATATGTGCTTACTTTCGATGCGAAGGGGAGGATGCGGCCCGGCCGATCCGTGATCTCTAATTGCTCTGTCGGCCAGCATCATTCATTCTTGGATGACAGGTGGATTACTACGAAGCGTCCAGAATGCAGGCACTAGACTTCGGCGTTTCGAAGGGTGTCATCGTCATGTCGGGTTTTCCTGCTGAGCAATGGTTTCGGCGCGGCTTGCGCAGTCTTCGAGATCGGCGATTGTGTGCCACGCGTCCTCCCAATCGCCACCTTCGTGGGGGTCCAGTACGTTCGCTGGTTCGGTTGCCAGGAACCGTGCGAGGAGACGGCGGGCGGCTTCTCGGCTGGCGATGTTGCCGTACTGAAGCGCGCAATTCGACACCTGTCGTATCTCGTCCGCCTCTTCAGTGGTGATGCGCCGGTGACCGTTGAGTTGTAGCCAGTAGAAGACAGCTTTCCCTGCTGCCAGGAAGAACTCGTCGGGCTCTGAGCCGTAGGGGACACCTTCACTGGCTTCGATCGCGACTCTTCCGATGTCGATCGCAAGTTCGTCTGCGGCTGTGAGGTTATCGGCGTCGAAACCTGTTGCCGGTTCCGCTGCGGGGGTGGGGAATTCGTTGCCGTGCTGGTGGGCGGTGTCGCCGGTGGTGGTATTCATCTGTGGTGTCTCCGTTCGATATCGGGCGGAATTCAAACGAGATATTGTCAAGACCTGTGGATGAGGGTGTTTCAGGCGACCTCCGTTTCGCTTGATTCGTCGGGCTCAGCGGGTG
>NZ_JBXAFD010000042.1:4752-9581 GCF_058792695.1 Rhodococcus sp. MT28 | reverse complement strand
TGTAATCCGTAGCTAGTAGGTAGTGCCGTTGACATCATCCTGGGCTTCCTTCCACGGATTCGGGATATGTGGGCGACGGTGTTATCTGCAGGCAGCGAGGTACGCCGATGACACCGCCGACACGCGCCGTTCGGGTGCCTCGAATTAGGCAGCGCCGGGCGTAGCTTCGACTTCAGACGAACGGGAGCGGGCTGATGGCTACAGCGCAACGTGTCACTCTCAACGACGGTACAACGACCTGGACGGTGATCGACAGATCGTTCGGTCTCGTTGAGCCGGTCGAGGCCTACCTCGAGTACGGGCGGCAAATCGACTTCCGGCCGAACACCACCCGCGCCTACGCACAGAGCCTGGCCCAGTGGTGGTCGTTCCTGGAAGTGACCGGCACGTCGTGGGATGCGGTGAAGCTGCACGACTTCGGCGACTTCATCTCGGCCCTGCGCTACGGCGAGCAGGACTCGCCGATCCGCGAACTCCGCCCCCGACCGACGCTCAGCGACAGCACGGTGAATCTCCGCATGCGCGCAGTGATGAGTTTCTACCGCTACCAAGCCGACAGCGGAACAGACGCTGCGCCGTTCCTGTGGAAGCAAGCCCACGTCCGATCCGGCCGCTACCTCTCGTTCCTCGAGCACGTGGCCAGGCGAGCGCCACAGAAGCGCGCCGCCATCCGAATCCGCGCCGCCCGCAAGGCCATCCCGGTTCTGGCGCCGACCACGATCGACGCCCTCCAAGGCGCCGAGGCCACCTACGACCCAACACTCGAGGAGTGGAGAGGTGACCTGCGATATCGGTTCCTGTGGGCAGTCCTGGCGGAATCGGGCATGCGGATCGGCGAAGCCCTCTCGTTGGAGCACCGCGACTGGAACACCGGGATCGGCGGCAAGAGCGCCCGGGTCGCGATCGTGAGCAGGCCACACCCGTACGGCCTGTCCGCCAAGTCCGGGGAACGCGAGGTCCACATCGGGTCGCGGCTCGACCGGCTCTACGCCGACTACGTGTGGTGGCTGTGCGACCGAGGCGCCGATGTCGCCCTCGATGATTGGGACAGCAGCTACATCTTCTGCAACGTGATGCGGAACCCGCTGTTCGCGCCCCTGCGTACCGAGTCGGTCTATGCGCACCTGCGCTCGATGAAGCATCACGACACCGCCCTCCCGAACCTGATGACACCGCACTGGTTTCGGCACACCCACGCCACCGCGCTGTTGCTGGCGGGGAGTCCCGTCCACACCGTCAGCCGCCGCCTCGGACACGCGAGCGTGCAGACCACGATGAACATCTACGGCCACGTCACCGAGGACGCCGAGCTGGCCTCGGTAGCGAATTGGCGCGAATACGTCGCCGGATGGGAGTACCCGAATGTCTAGCCCAGCAACCGATCCCGCCATCACGTCATGGTCGCGCAGCCCCAAGAGACTGCACCAGATCGACCCGGGGTTGGCACTAGCGGACATGTTCGACCTCACCATCGCCCGCAGGCTCTGGGACTCTCTGCCCGAAGAATGCCGCAGCGATCACTTCGACAAGAAGACGATGCCGGCGCACTACCGACCGGCGATCCGCGAAGTCAACGTCGGCGGGAGCTGGACCTCCTGCTACCTGAACTTCCGCGGTTTGCCGGAGCCGATGACCTGGGAGATCGCCTGGATCATCCACCGGCGCATCGAGCTGGGTCACTTCGTCCGCGTCATCGAGACGAATGCCGCCTTCATCCTGCTGCGCGCCGCGATGAATCACGACGACGAGTGCCGGTCGGCGCAATCGCTGCTGCACCGTTCGCCTGACGAGTGGGTGCGATCCGCACGGAAAGCACAGATGCGCGGTGCGAAGATCGGCGAATCTGCGTTCAAAGGCGGCACCTACCGCCTCGGGCACATGGCCGCCGTGCTCGGGTACGCCTATCACCGCGGCCCGTGGTGGGAGCTGAACGTCTGGAATCCCAGCCTCGACCCGAGGGTGCCCCAACGCGACCACGAACCGCAAGGTCGCACGACAATGCACTTCACCAACCTGACCAGCCTGTGGTTGCGTGAAGGAGCGAAGTACTGGCTTTCGGCGGGCCTGACCACGGAGCGGTACTCGTGGAGCACGGTCAAATCGCGCCTGGACGCCCTGAAATGGCTGCAACGCTACATCGACACCACCGCCGATCAGGGCCCGTGCCTGACAACGGACCCACACCGCCTGCGGGACTTCATCCGCGGCTTCTGCGACCTGCTCCTCGCACACCGCATCGAGTCCGGGGTACGCGCGGGCAAGGCGCTGGCGACGAACCCACGCCGCCAGATCATGACCGCGATCGAGCAGTTCTACCAGTTCATGTATGACCACCGGGATGAAGCCGCCACCGAACTCGGCATCAGCGCCTGGGCCACTCTGCGACCCGAGCACTGCGTGCTGTTCCGCCCCGAGGACAAGCCCCGCTTGGCCAACGTCAAGGCACACGACATGGTCCTCGAAGAGGATGTCATGCAGCAGATCGCCGAGGGCAGCGGCCTGCTCGCACAGCCTGTGAAGGAGGGCGGGCTCGGCGACCTGCAAGCCTTCCACATCCTGATGCTTCTGCTGCGCACCGGACGTCGCGCCAACGAGGTGCTGATGATGGACTTCGACCCGCTCGAACCGATCCTGCACAATCGCACATACGGTGATCCTGACAGCGCGGGCTTCGTCGCCCGGATGCGGTATCAACAGACGAAGATCGAATCGAACGTCGCACCCACGATCCCCGTGGACGAGGAGATCGTCACGATCATCCGAGCCCAGCAAAAGCACGCCCGAGACATGATGGCGCACTTCGGAAACTCTGACGTAACGCCGAAATACCTGTTCCTCTGCGCGAGCCGAAACCGACTGGGCGACAAGCCTTACCCGCTTCCGACAATGCATCTGCGGTTCAGCAGGCTCACCAGACTGCTCAACATCAGAGACTCCGTCGGCCGTCAGGTCGCGGTCTCCAAGACACACCGCTTCCGGCACACCGCCGCGACCAACCTGATCAACGCTGGAGTGCCGCTTCACGTCGTGATGCGCTACTTCGGTCATGTCTCCCCGGACATGACCTTGCACTACGCCGTGACCTCTGCGCAGACTATGGAGGAGGAATTCCTCCGATACAAGAAAGTCACCCGCGACGGCCGCACCGCCTCGATCGACAGCTCCGACCTCTACGATCTGATCCAGCTCGACAAGCGAGCTGACCGCATTCTGCCCAACGGTTGGTGCACGCTCCCACCGAAACAATTGTGCGATAAGGGAAACGCCTGCCTGTCCTGCTCGAAGTTCGTCACCGACTCCACTCACGCCCCGCAGTTGCGGACCCAGCTCACCGACACGGAAACCCTGATCGAACACCGGCAAGCAGTGTTCACCGCGAAGTACGGCGCCCCGATGGACGAGACGAACATCTGGCTGCAAGGCCGCCGGATCGAGGTCGACTCGCTCAACCGGATCCTGCTCTCGATCAACGATGTTTCCGCCGCCGACAAGGCCGTTCGCGGCCCCGGAACCACCATCTAGAGCAAGGAGAACAAGCCCGTGCCCGAACACCTCACCGCCGCAGCGCGACAACGCCACACCGAGACCAGAGCGCGCGCGGAAGCGGCTCTGCTGGCACTCAGCAATGCAGGCGAGCCGGTCACCTTCGCGGCCGTCGCTCGCCGCGCCACGGTCTCCACCGACTTCCTCTACAACCAGCCCGACCTGCGCACGAAGATCAACGACCTCCGCACCAGGCGCCCGCACCACCGAACAACTCCGGAACAGATGACCGAACCCGGACAGCAGTCTGCACCGTCCGCGGTCAGAGCACTGTCCTCGCAGCTCAAGGAACTCAAACGCCGGCACGCCGAAGAGCTCGGCGAGCTGCGCAAGGCGCTCGCGGTCGCCCACGGCGAGAACCTCGCGCTGCGGCGACGACTCGCCGACTCCCGCTAGCGCCCTGAGGGTAATCGGTTTCGCTGCTCGTCCACGAAACACGACCCGCCGCCTCGGCATTGGAGGGAAGCGCCAGGCCGGGACACGTCGACAGGACAGCGGCAATCGCGTCTTTCTCCGCCTGGGTCACCCACAACCGATACCGGAGTTTGACCGCGACCTGACGGGCCACATAAGCACATCGGAACGCCTTGTTCGGAGGAAGCCACGAGGCGGCATCGGAGTCACTCTTCGCCGAGTTCGGAGCCTGCGTGGTAGCGATGAGATTGAGCGGATCATTCGCCAGGTCGACACGTTCGGCGGCAGACAACTGCTGCGCGCCCTTCTGCCACGAATCACCAAGAGCGACGACATGCTCGATCGGGACGAGTGGCGAAGTCGTCTCCCCGCGAACGAAATTCACCGTGGTCCCGGTATACGGATCGTGAAGGACTCCCGACTGCACCACGCACGGCGGCGCGGCCACACCTGAGCGGCCCTTGCACGTGACGTCCATAAGGTCACGGGAGAGTATGTCCTCGCGAGTGCTCAGCGAGTTCCCGCCCCACATAGCGGTGTTCGTATCAGTCCACGCGGCACCGAACTCGCTGCGCGCATACCCCGTCTTCGGCGCACGACCCTTCACCGCAAGCTGCTCCAACGCGGACAGTGCCTCTTCAACCTGCGCACCAGGCGCAGCGGTCTCCGACACCGGAGCGGCGAATACCGTCCCGCCATCAGCAGGAAGGGCCGAGCAACCAGAAACAGCGACAACGAACGCCGCAGCCACCGCCGCGACGCCGCTCACGCTCTGGCCCATCGCACTGCCACCACAGCCATCAGCGGCATGACATCGACATAATGACCAGCAGAAAGAGGAAGACTCCTTGACAAAGCTGCTGATAACACGT
>NZ_JBXAFD010000042.1:0-4660 GCF_058792695.1 Rhodococcus sp. MT28 | reverse complement strand
GCGTGTTATCTCTAGCGCCGCATCAGGATGAAGGCACGGTAGGCACGGCGTGTCGGTCGCCCTGTCCCTCATGGTTATCTAATAGCGTCTATGCCACAGGTGGGACAGCCATAGGAGTGGCGATGTCGTGTGCTGTAGAGAAGGTCATTTCACCGACGACGGGGCAGTCGGGTTGGGTGATCGTGGACGAAGAATCCATGCGCCCGGTCGCGGAGGCTTCCGAGTGGGTGCTGTTCATGCAAGGCGCCGGAAGGTCACCTCAAACAATCCGCGCATACGTTCCTCGGGTCTGTTGGTTCTTGAACTGGACTGCCGGTCGCGGACTGGATTGGCACGAGATTCGTGTAGGTGAACTCACTCGTTTCAAATTCGCCGTCGAACACACCCCAACCGTCCACTACCGGCTGCGCTCCGGCAGATCGGTCAACGCAGTGATGACCGCTGTCGTCGAATTCCTCAGGTTCTGCGGAATGCGTGGATTGGTCTCCGCAGATGTTGTTTCTGGGCTGTCCCAGCCCAAGTACCTGGCCTACGCACCCCGCGATTTCCACGAAGGTGAATCCGGTCAGCATCGGCTGATTCGTGCCAGAACCCTCAAAGCGCCGGAAGTCGTAAAGCCTCCGGAAATTATTACTGAAGAACAGTTTTCGCATGCTCTGAACTCCGCGAACACCGAACGAGACCGTTTTCTGGTGCTGTTGCTGGTTCGTTCCGGACTCCGAATCGGAGAGGCATTGGGTTCGCGCCGTAGCGACCTGCATTTCCTTCCGACCTCGGTTCATCTGGGATGCCAGGAACGTGGACCTCATGTTCATGTTGTTCGGCGTGAAGGCAATTCGAACGGTGCCCGCGCTAAAGGACAATCCCGAGTCGTACCGGTCAGCGACGAGGTGGTCACTCAGTATCGCGAGTACCTTCTCGAACGAGACAGCGTGCCCACCGCAATGACCTCGGACTTCGTGTTCGTCAACCTTCTCGGGCATCACGCCGGTTCGCCGATGTCGTATTCGAACGCAAAACAGATTGTGGAAAGGATCGGCAACCGTGCCGGTTTCCGATTGCGGCCCCACATGTTCCGGCATACGGCAGCCACAATCTGGACGCGCAACGGCACCGGTATCGACGTGGTTCAGTCGTTGCTCGGTCATGTGAGCCGAGCATCGACCGCGATCTATCAACACCCCGACGCGGAGGACCTGAGGGCGGCAGTGGAAAGAGTGGGCATATGAGCATCACCGCTCTACCCGTCGAGTCAAGAGCCCTCTCGACTGGAAACGAACAGACCTGGAAAGCGTGGTTGATCGAACGAATCGACCCGCAATGGCGAGTCGCGGAATGGGATTCACGCCGACAGG
The DNA here is from genome assembly GCF_058792695.1 of Rhodococcus sp. MT28. NCBI lineage: Bacteria > Bacillati > Actinomycetota > Actinomycetes > Mycobacteriales > Nocardiaceae > Rhodococcus > Rhodococcus sp. MT28. The sequence continues at coordinate 3,305 of NZ_JBXAFD010000042.1, read as the reverse complement.
TATTCACCGGAGACGTCGACAACGAAATGACAGCGGTCTATCTGTGCCGAGTCGACCGATGCATGACGGTCGTGGAAATCTTCGACCGCCGTTGCAGGCGGTGCGAACGCCACCGCAAGCTCAACGGGACCTCACCTTCATTCTTCGACCGGACATTCGACCCCGATTCGGTTCCACGAAGAGACGAAAAAGCCTTTTCGAAAGTCGATTTCGAACTCAGTGAGGTGAACGGCACTGTTGCGGCGGAGATTATTTACGGAGTGCAGCAGCGTGACCGTGATCAGATCATCTTGGTTCCGATGCGGATCCGCAGCATAGTTTCCCACCTCCCACCGGATTGTCGCTCACTGCTCGATGTCGCCGGAAATCGCCAGTTCGAGAAGGCACTCGGAGCTGCAGCCGGTGGTGTGTTCCGGTCGTTGGTCACACATCTGCAGCGGGCGCACGTCGTGTACTCCGGTACTGATCCCACCATGGCCGACGTGTGGAAACCTGCCGTCGTGGGCCTGCAAGCTGCTCCGGACCGGCGATACAGTGCGGCCGGTGGCGTTGTGGACTTCCGAGAGATCAGACAGCGATGGCTTCGAGAGATCACCAAACAATTCGGCCGCGAGGTACGCCCACCCGTGACGACACTGCGGCACACCGTTCATGCCGCCGAAATCGCTTCACGGCAACTCTCGCTGCGCACGAACGGCGATCACCCCGAACTACTCGACCACGGTGACATGAGCGCTGTCGTCGAGGGTTTCCGCACCAGCGCCGATCGAGAGGGCAAGCCCCATTCCTTCACCCATCGACGATCATTGCTCGGGTGGTGGCGCCGACTTCTCGAGTTCTCACGCCGCACGGGCGCAATGGATGACATCCCCGGCTCCTTCGCACTCGATCTGCGTTCGCACACAATTGCCCAGGTCGAGACCAGCGAGGACGACTTCGGACGCACGATCCCCGAACATGTCATCGCACAACTCGATCAACACCTCGAGCTGCTGGGTAGGCACTCCACGTACTCCGCGCCGGGCTGGAACCCTGACGACTACGCCATGATGTATCAGACGGTCTACCAGATCATCCGGGACACCGGTCGACGCCCGAGTGAGATCGTCGGGCTCAAACGCTCATGCCTGGACTGGGTCGACGGCAAGCCCACACTCGTCTACGACAACCGTAAACGTCGCAGAATGGGGCGTAGATTGCCGATCAGCACTGCAACGGCAACCGTGATCGACCAATGGCTCGACCACCTTCAATCGCTGTCTGTTCCGGACACACTGTGCGACTGGCTCTTTCCCACGCCGGGAACCCGCAACAACATTCGCCGCGGGCACTTGAGCGGTGCGCAGTTCGGGTCCCGGGCCTTCGCCATCTGGATCGATGCAATCCCGGAACTTGTCGACGAAAGACTCGACGATGACGGAAACCCAGCTCTCTACGACAGATCAATGATCACTCCTTACGGATTGCGGCACTCCTACGCTCAGCGGCACGCTGACAACGGCACACCGGTGGACGTCCTACGCGAATTGATGGATCACCGCAGCGTCGACACGACCATGGGATATTTCTCCGTCACACTCAAACGTAAACGCCAAGCCACCGAGGAGATTTCGAAGTTCGCGATCGACAGGCACGGACGACCGGCGGGATTCACGTCGGTAACGGAGTACGAGCGACAGTCGGTGGCCGTGCCCTTCGGAAACTGCACCGAACCCTCGAACATCAAAGCCGGCGGCCAACACTGCCCGATCCGATTCCAGTGCGCAGGATGCTCCTTCTACCGACCGGACCCGTCCTACCGGCCCGCAATCGAGCAGCATCTCGCAGAGCTGCGCACAGACAAAGAAACTGCAATCGCCACCGACTCCGCGTCGTGGGTGATCACCAACTTCGACGCCCAAATTCACGCGTTCACGGACGTCATCTCGTCGATGGACGCAATGCTTGCCGACCTGCCCGCAGACCAACGCGCGGTCATCGACAACGCCTCCCGCGAACTGAGGAAAGCGAGGACCGCAGCTGCCTTCATACCGCTCGAGTCCGTAACCACCCACACGAACGAGGACGAACAACGATGACTGCCGATGACCGTGACATACGAACCCAACGGCTCATCGCCTCCCGTCGACGTGACAGCGCTGACAAACAACGCAGAACGCTGACAGTCATCGCCGACCTCTCATCCGCTGGCGAACGCATCAACATCAGCGAAATAGCGCGTCGCGCAGGCGTTTCTCCATGGTTCATCTACAACACCGCAGCAATTCGAACCGCCGTCGAACGCGCCACAGAAGAGCACTCCCACACCGCCACCAGAAGCAGCGCCGGACGCACGTCCGCTACGGCGGACAGTCTTCACGCCGAACTGTTGATGGCGCGTGAGGAAGTTCGGGCGCTACGAACGGACCGAACCAAGCTCGAGACCAAAGTGCAACTACTACTCGGCAACCAACTCGAACACCTGCCGCACGACACACTGCTCGCCCGTATCCACGAGCTCGAACAGATAGCAGCCGAGCTGCGCTCGGACCTCGACTCCGAACGCAGACGCGCCGACACCATGACAACACGAACCGAAGAACTCCAGGACGAGCTCACCGCCGCCCGCGCCTCACTCAAAAGGATGGTTCAAAGCGTTTCTCCAGCACGACGAATCGAAGCAATCGGCACATAAGAACACACCCCAGCAAGCATCGGAATCTACGCGGAACTGTGAATCAACACGCGGACAATACGGCAGACATCGCATCCTTCTCTGCTTGAGTCACCCACAGGCGGTAGACCGACTTCACCGTGATCTGCTTCGAGACGTAGGTGCATCGGTACGCCTTGTTCGGGGGAAGCCAGGATGCGGCATCGGAATCAGACTTCTTCGCGTTCGTCGGTCCATCCACCGGGATCAGATTTCGGGGATCGTTCGCCAGATTCGTGCGCTCCTGAAGACTCAATTGTTGCGCACCCTTCTGCCACGAATCGCTCAACGCGACCACATGGTCAATCTGAACTGCAGTCGAAGTATCCTGTCCCCGAACAAAATTGATCGTCTTTCCAGTGTAAGGATCAGCCAACGTGCCAGAGAGAACAACACATTGCTTCTTTCCTTCTTTGAAGACCACGTCAGTCAGCCGCGAAGCCAACAGATTATTGCGCGTATCGCACCCGTCATGCCCGAACTCCACATCGACATCATCAGACCATGCCTGACCGAACTGATCTCTGCTGTAACCAGTTTTCGGAGCACGCCCCTTCACCGGAAGCGTCTCCAACAGCGCAACGGAAGAAGCCACATCAACATCGTGCTGACC
>NZ_JBXAFD010000041.1:5466-9626 GCF_058792695.1 Rhodococcus sp. MT28 | reverse complement strand
ATGGCCGTCGACAAGAACCACGAGGTCTTCTCCGCCGAGCCGTTGATCGTCATCGGGGTTCCACCTCGTTTTCTTGATATCGAGATGTTCATAGCGATGGATCCGCCACGACACGACGCGCAGCGGGCCGCTGTCCAAGGCGTGGTCGCACCGAAGAACCTGCGTGAGATGGAGGGTCTGATTCGATCGCGCGTCCAGGAGGTGCTGGACAACCTGCCCGTGGATCAGCCGTTCGACTGGGTCCAGAACGTCTCGGTCGAGTTGACCGCTCGGATGCTTGCGACCCTCCTGGACTTTCCCTACGAGCAGCGCCGCAAGCTCGCTTACTGGTCTGATCTCGCATCCTCGATGGAGCAAGCCAACGGCGGCCCCTCGGACAATGACGAGGTGTTCCGCGGCATGCGCGACATGGCGCGAGGTCTCAGCACTCTCTGGCGCGACAAGGCTGCCCGGACAGCTGCCGGGGAGGAACCCGGATTCGACTTGATCACCCTGTTGCAGAGCAACGAAGACACCAAGGATCTGATCGACCGACCGATGGAGTTCCTGGGCAACCTTGTGTTGCTGATCGTCGGAGGCAACGACACGACGCGGAACTCGATGAGCGGCGGTGTTCTCGCGTTGAACCGGTTCCCTGACCAGTTCGAGAAGCTGAAGGCGAACCCTGACCTGATCCCCAATATGGTCTCGGAGATCATTCGGTGGCAAACACCGTTGGCCTACATGCGCCGGATCGCCAAGGCCGACACCGTGCTGAACGGGCAGTTCATCCGCAAGGGCGACAAGGTAGTGATGTGGTACGCCTCAGGCAACCGTGATGAGCGGATGTTCGATCGGCCCGACGACTTCATCATCGACCGGGCCAACGCTCGCAACCACATCTCCTTCGGCTTCGGTGTCCACCGCTGCATGGGCAACCGACTGGCGGAATTACAGCTGCGGATTCTCTGGGAAGAGTTGCTTTCTCGCTTCGAAAAGATCGAGGTCGTCGGCGAGCCCGAGTATGTGCAGTCCAACTTTGTCAGGGGCATCAGCAAGATGATGGTCCGTCTCACCCCGAAATCCGACGTATGACCTTACATCGGGCCCTCGTCGTCGGGGCCAGCCATGCCGGAGCCCAACTCGCGGCCAGTCTTCGACAGGAAGGGTGGACCGGCGAGATCGTTCTCATCGGCGATGAGTCGACGTTGCCCTACCAACGCCCTCCTTTGTCGAAGGCGTACCTGGCCGGGAAGAGCACACTCGACGAGCTTGCGATCCGCAATGCCGATTTCTATAGCAAGCAGGGAATCCAAGTCCTGAATGCGACGGTGGAGGCGATCGACCGCTCGGGTGGTCATCTCTCACTGAGTACCGGCGGCGCACTAGCTTACGACCAGCTTGCGCTGTGCACTGGCGCCCGCCCTCGGCGACTCCCCACCCCGGGAGCCAACTTGGCCGGAGTCTACTACTTACGCACAGTCGCAGACGTCGAGATGATCCGAGTGGCCGCCCACGCAGGACGTCGGGCAGTGATCATCGGCGGCGGTTACATCGGACTGGAGACGGCTGCCTCGTTGCGTGCACTGGGGCTGGAGGTCACCGTGCTCGAGGCGACTGGGCGCGTCCTTGAGCGGGTCACTGCCCCCGAAGTATCAGCGTTCTTCGACCGTATTCACCGGCAGGAGGGCGTGAAAATCCGGACGGGTGTGCTGGTCGAGGTTCTGTCCGGCGAGGACAGGGTCCGTGAAGTAGTTCTGTCCGGTGGCGAGTCAATTCCCGCTGACCTCGTCATTGTCGGCATCGGCGTTGAGCCGAACACCGATCTTGCCGCCGCCGCAGGTCTGGTCATTGATAACGGCGTCGTGATCGACGACCAGGCCCGGACCAGCGACCCCGACATCGTGGCCGCCGGGGATTGCGCAAGCCACAGCATGGCTCGCTACAGCCGCCCTCTACGCCTGGAGTCTGTGCCGAGCGCGCACGAGCAAGCCAAGGTCGCTGCCGCGACGGTGTGTGGGAAGTCCAAGAAGATAGCGGCGCTTCCATGGTTCTGGTCGGATCAATATGATCTCAAGCTCCAGATCGCCGGTCTGAACACCGGTTACGACGAAGTCATCCTCAGCGGAGACCCGACCCGAGACCGCGACTTCACCTGCTTCTACCTCCGTGAGGGAGAGCTTATTGGCGCCGACTGCATCAACCGCCCCCGTGACTTCATGTTCAGCAAGCGGGTAATCACGCAGCAACTCCCCATCGACCGAACTGAACTGGCGCTTGCCAGCTCCGCCTGAGATGACGGGTCTTCGGGCGATGGGTACGAAATGGTGAGTGCGGGCTGCGTTTCGGAAAGGAACACAAGTGACGAACATTATCCATCTCCCGCTGGCGAAGGGTCGTGAGCGACTCTCGTCGGTCCTCATGGTGCCACTGCCGAGTCGGGTCGACGCGGCCCTGCTCGGGGCCAGTGACCGGTGGCCTGTCCGAGAGCTCGCCCCGCCCCCGGCGGGGTCAGGCCTCAAACCGGTCTTAGGGACCGCTGGCATGCCTCTGCTCGGTCACACCCTGGACTACATCCGGTTCGGATCTAACTTCTCCCGGGCCAGGTACCAGCGGCTAGGACCTGTGTCGTGGATGGGCGCCTTCGGCACGAAAATAGTGGCGGTTGCCGGACCGGATGCCATACAGGAGGTGCTGACCACCAAGGCGAAGTCGTTCTCCCAGGACGGGTGGACCTATCTCATCGATGCCTTTTTTCATCGGGGCCTGATGTTGATGAGCTTCGACGAACACAGGATGCATCGGCGGATCATGCAGGAGGCGTTCACCCGCGACCGACTCGCCGGCTACGTCGACCAGCTCGGCCCGACGCTGGAGGCCAGCATCCCAGGGTGGACAGCGGGACAATCCACCACGCGCATCTACCCGCTGCTGAAGGCACTAACTCTCGACGTCGCCACGAAGGTCTTCATGGCAGGTCGGGGGGGTAGCGAGGATACCGATGCCATCAACGACGCCTTCGTGGCCACCGTGCGTGCGGCCAGCTCGATCATCCGTTTCCCGTTACCGGGGACTCGTTGGCGAGCGGGAGTCCGTGGGCGCGCGCTCTTGGAGGACTACTTCACCCGGCACCTGCCGGCGGCTCGAAGTGGCCAAGGAGGCGACCTCTTTGCGGGGCTGTGCCATGCGCGCACGGCCGACGGTGAGGCGTTCACCGATGAGGACGTCGTTAGCCACATGATCTTCTTGATGATGGCGGCCCACGACACATCGACCATCACCACCACCGCTGCCGCCTACTTCCTCGCCAAGCACCCGGCCTGGCAGGAACGGGCGCGGGCCGAGTCCGACCGACTCGGTGGACGCCGCCCGGACATCGACGACCTGGACTCACTGGAGACTCTCGACCTGGTGATCAAGGAGACACTCCGTCTGGTGGCGCCCGTGCCCATCGTGATGCGCAAGACGGTCGAAGACGTGGATATCGCCGGCCACCACATCCCGGCGGACACCCTGGTGGCCGTGGCTCCGTCGGTGAACCACTTCGACGAGTCGTGCTGGACCGACCCCGACACCTTTGACCCTGACCGCTTCAGCGAACCGCGGCGTGAGGACCAGAATCACCGCCTCGGGTGGATCCCCTTCGGAGGAGGGGTACACAAGTGCATCGGTCTGCACTTCGGCACCCTCGAAGTCAAGGCGATTCTGCACCACATGCTACGCACCTACACCTGGACGGTCCCCGATCAGTATGAAGCGAGGTGGGACAACACCTCGCTCCCCATTCCGGTCGACGGGTTGCCGATAACTCTGGAGCGCAGATGAATAAGGCACCGCTGGCGCACTCGTGGGCGACCGACTTCCTCGACATCGAGCACGAGTCCGTCCGGGCGTTCACCGCCGCCGCGGTTGGGGATGCGGGCACCGACCGGGACAAGGCGAAGCGCCTCTTCGCCGCCGTCCGCGACCAGATCCGGTACGACCCCTACACGGTGTCGGACGATCCCGCCCATTATCGAGCAAGCTTCGTCCTCGAGACCGGGCGCGCCTATTGCGTCCCGAAGGCGGTGCTCTTGACCGCGGTGTGCCGTGCGGCAGGGATTCCGGCGCTACTGGGGTTTGCCGACGTCCGAAATCATTTGCAGACCGAAGCGTTGCGAGCGCTCATGGGCGGCACGGAC
>NZ_JBXAFD010000041.1:2737-5372 GCF_058792695.1 Rhodococcus sp. MT28 | reverse complement strand
ACGGCGAGCACGACGCCCTCCTGCACGCCTTCGCCGCCGACGGAGCCCTGCACATGGAGTATGTCCGCGAGCGCGGCGTCTTCGACGACCTGCCTTTGAACACGATCTTGACCGAGCTTCGGCATACCTATGGACAGCGAATCTTTGAGCGCACCCACGTGCTCGCTGACGCTTTCACCGACACACCCGACAGATGCACCCAGCCCGACGGGATCGCCCGCGGGCTCCACTCACTCCCGGAGGCCCGATGAGCACGGCGACCACAGCGGATGCCCTGGACGTACGCAACCCCGCCGACGGCCGGCTGGTCGCAACCGTCCCCATCGATACCCGCGAGACCGTGAACAGCATCGCGGCCGATCTCCGCCGCGCTCAGCTCGGGTGGGCTCAGGCAAGCCCGCGGCAACGCTCCCGATGGTTGCATCGCTGGCGAGACTGGATCCTGGCTCACACCGACGAACTCACCGATCTGCTGCAAGCCGAAACAGGCAAGGTGCGCCCCGACGCCCTGGTTGAGACGACAGCATCGTGCGAGTTCATCACCTACTACGCAAACCATGCCGAGAAGTTTCTCGCTGACGAGCAAGTCCGATCCGCAGGTCTGCTAAGTCTGCCGAAACGGTTGTCCAAGACCTACCACCCGTACCCGGTTGTCGGGCTCATCACACCGTGGAACTTCCCGATCACCCTCTTCCTCATGGATGCAGCTCCTGCGCTGGCTGCCGGATGCGCAGTCCTGGCGAAGTCCTCGGAAGAGACGCCACTGACCTGTGCACGAGTCGTCGAGGGCTGGCACGAGATCGGCGCCCCACCGGTTTTGGCGCATGTTGTGGGTGCTAGCGAAGCAGGTGCTGCGGTCGTGGACGCCGCTGACTTCGTTCAGTTCACGGGCTCGACAGCCACCGGGAGGACAATCGCGATCCGCTGTGCCGAGCAATTGAAGCCTGTGAGCTTGGAGTTAGGCGGTAAAGATCCGGCGATCGTGCTGGAGGACGCCGACCTTGCTCGTGCTGTGGAGGGGATCGCGTGGGGCGGTCTGTTCAACGCGGGGCAGGTCTGCATCTCAGTCGAGCGGGTGTATGTGGTCTCTGAGATCTACGACGAGTTCGTGGCCCGGCTGGCTCAACGAGTACGGTCACTTACCCAAGGTGCCGCGGCAGGTGACGACGTAGGTGCGATGGTCACGGCGAGACAGGTCGAGATAGCCGATCGCCACGTCAGCCAGGCAGTGGCGGCAGGTGCGCAGGTACTGGCCGGCGGAACCCTAAGCGCGGTCGGGAACTACTACGCTCCAACCGTTGTGGTCGGCGTCGACCACACAATGGCCTGCATGACCGAGGAGACCTTCGGCCCCACGATCCCTGTGATGCGTGTCGCGGACGAGGACGAGGCCATCCACCTGGCTAACGACTCGGCGTTCGGCTTGTCTGCCACAGTGTGGACCCGCGACCATGCTCGTGCGCGGCGTATCGCACAACGTCTGGACGCGGGTGCAGTCAACATCAACGACGTCTTCAGCAACCTCTTCGCCACCACACTGCCGCACAGTGGATGGAAGGCCTCAGGTATCGGTGCGCGACTAGGCGGCGCCTACGGACTTCACAAATACTGCCGGGTCCAGTCCGTGACCGAGCCGCGGATCCCTGTCCTGACACGAGAACTCACGTGGTACCCGTACACCTCCCGACGTACGGCCATCGCCGAAAAAGTATTGCGTGCAGCAGCCGGTCGCGGTCTACGACAACGCCTCGGCCTGAACAAGGAGCACAGCAAGTGACGACACACAATCCCCATACCGCCGCGAAAACAGTGGCGATCACCGGGGGAGCCCGCGGCATCGGCTACCAGACCGCGAAGGAGCTGATCCGACGAGGTCACCGCGTGGCCATCGGCGACATCGACGAGGCACGTGCTAAGGAGACCGCCGCCGAACTGGGGGTTAAGGTTGTCACCCGCCTCGATGTCACCGACCCTGACTCGTTCAAAGACTTTCTCGACCTAGTCGAGGGAGACCTCGGCCCCCTCGACGTGCTGATCAACAACGCGGGCATCATGCCCACCGGGCACACCCACGAGGAAGACGACGCGGTGACCCGGCGGCAGGTCGAGATCAACGTCCTGGGAGTCATCTTTGGGACCAAACTCGCCCTTCAACGGATGCTCCCTCGTCGTACTGGACACATCATCAACACCGCATCACTGGCCGGCGAGCTCGCCGTCCCCGGTCTGGCGACCTACTGCGGCACCAAATTCGCGGTCATCGGATTCACGGAGGCGGCGCGACTGGAATACCGCAAGTCAGGCGTGCGGCTGTCCACAGTGCGGCCCACGTTCACCAACACCGAACTCGTTGCTGGGACAGCAGGAGCCAAGGGACTGCGCAATGCAGAGCCCGAGGAAATCGCTCGAGTGACAGCCGAACTGATCGAGAAACCGCGGCCCTTCGTGCGCGTCACTCGCCTCGCCGGGAGCATGGTCGCAGCGATGAAGTTCGTCCCCGAACGGCTCGCCACCAGGCTCGGATCGGCCCTGGACACAGACTCTGTATTCCTCGACGACGTGGACATGGGGGCACGTCAGGCCTACCTGGACAGAATTCGGAACAACTGACCTGGTCTTCGAACCCACCACCCAG
>NZ_JBXAFD010000041.1:0-2639 GCF_058792695.1 Rhodococcus sp. MT28 | reverse complement strand
AAAAAGGAAGATACATGCCCCGCAAGATCCTGATCAAGGACTACCCCCATCAGATCGGGGGGCACTGTGGTTCTGGCGCAATGCGGGATCTTCTGCACTGGCATGGACTGGGGTGGGAAGGGCCACCCGATGAAGGTCTGGTGTTCGCACTCGGCGGCTCGCTGGGGCTAGCGTACCTCCGATCGAATGACCTGGTTCCACCATTGTATTTGGTGGGACGAGGGGCCGACTTCGAAATCGATCTACCCCGCCGGCTAGGCGGACAGGTCCACGTTCTCACCACCGACGATCCCAGTGAGGGATGGTCTTGGGTTCTCGACGAGATCGACGCAGGCAGACCCAGCCTGGTGTGGGGCGACATAGCCGAGCTACCGTACCTGCAGGTCCAGTTGCAGATGAGTCGCCACGACATCGTGGTGATCGGTTACGACGAAGCTAAGGGGATTGCCTTCGTCGTAGACAATGATCGCGCCGAGGTGCAGGAAGTCCCGCTCGATTCGCTGGCTCGGGCGCGTTCCTCGACGTCCTTCCCTCAACCGACGCGCCACTGTACATACCGCATCACCTGGCCGAGCGCGCTGCCAGACATGGCAACAGTGGCGGCAGAGGCATTTCGCCAATCCGCGGCCAACATGCGCCACCCGTCACAGCCGGGGATCGTTGATCTCACGACCATGGAGGCCGGGGCCGAGGGGCTAGCTGCAGTCGAGCAGTTGGCGGCCGACCTTCGAGCCTGGGCAGACCTTCCGACAAGAGATCTTGAGATCTTCCTGTTCAGTCTGGGCGCTTTCATCGAGAAGGCGGGCACCGGCGGCGGCCTATTCCGCCGGTTGCTCGCCGATGGCTGCGCGGATGTCGCACGCCTGACCGGTGATCTAGCCACCGCCGACCTCGCCGTCGCCGCCAGCCGTTGTGCGCAGGCATGGACCGAAACTGCACGTGCCGGGACCCAACGCGACATTGATGCGCGCGCTCGCTTAGCGGCGGTGGTCACGGCGGCTAGCCGACTACCAGAACTCGAGTCGAACCTGGTCGAGTCCCTGGAATTGGCTTCAACCTCACTTACGGCTGCAGGTCTCTGACAGCCCGCTGTTAACCAGGACGCCCGGTGAATTGATCTGCGGATCGCTGTTCGTTCGCAGGCAGTATCGAATGAAGGAATGGTATGCAGAGCACGATGATGAACTTTCCCTTGACAACTGCGGCGATTCTGCGCCACGGTTCGAGTGTGCATAGCTCGGCAACCGTACGGACCTTGCAGTCCGACGGGAGCGTTAAGGTCGGCACTTTCGCCGAAGTCGGACGGAGAGCCGCACAGTTGGCCAACGCATTGCGCGGTTGCGGGATCACAGGCGATGAGCGTGTTGCGACCTTTATGTGGAACAACCAGGAGCATGTTGAGGCCTACTGTGCGGTGCCCTCGATGGGCGCAGTGCTGCACACCCTGAACCTACGTCTCACCCCTGATCAACTTGTCTACATCGGCAACCACGCCGAGGATCAGGTCGTAATTCTCGATGGAAGCCTGCTGCCCTTGCTGGCCCCTGTACTGCTGCAGCTCACCAGCGTGCACACCGTCGTCGTGACCGGCGAAGTGGACCTTACCCCGCTGCACCGTGACGGGGTCAGGGTCGTGGGGTACGAGGAGTTCCTCGCCTCTCAGTCCGATACGTTCGACTGGCCTGATCTCGATGAGCAGTCCGCAGCCGCTATGTGTTATACCTCGGGTACCACCGGCAACCCCAAAGGGGTCGCCTACAGCCACCGGTCGACGTACTTGCATTCGATGGCGGCCTGCGCCGCCGACGGACTGCGAGTCAGCTGCGATGATCGGATCCTTGCCATCGTGCCGATGTTCCACGCCAACGCTTGGGGACTAGTCTATGCCGCCCTTATGTCGGGCGCCGACCTACTCATGCCTGACAGGTTCCTGCAGGCTGAGCCGCTGGTGCGGCTCATCGACGCGCAGAGGCCGACCGTCGCGGGCGCAGTTCCGACGATCTGGAATGACGTCTTAAACTTCTTGGAGGCAAACTCCAGCTATGACATCTCCTCTCTCGGTCTGGTCGCCTGCGGTGGTTCCGCAGTACCCCTTCACCTGATGGAGGCCTTCGAGGAGAGGTACGGCGTGCAGGTCGTCCAGGCATGGGGAATGACCGAAACCTCGCCGCTGGCCGCCATCGCACGCCCACCGGTATCGCTCGATGTGCAGGAGCGCTGGCGCCTGCGCGCCACCCAAGGCCGCCCGGTTGCAGGGGTGGAGCTGAGGATTGTCGACGACGAGGGCAATAAGCTCCCGCACGACGGCGAAGCGGTCGGTGAGTTGCAAGCACGCGGGCCCTGGATTACCGGCTCGTACGTCGGCGAGGAGCATGACAGTGAGAAGTTTCAGGAAGGGTGGTTACGCACCGGCGACGTCGGGCGGATCGATGCACGCAATTTCGTGACGCTGACCGACCGCGCCAAGGACGTGATCAAGTCCGGCGGGGAGTGGATCTCCTCGGTCGAGCTCGAACTGCTGCTTGCCGGTCATCCAGACGTGCTCGAGGCATCTGTGATCGGAGTGCCGGACGAGAAGTGGCAAGAACGCCCCCTCGCGGTGATCGTTCCACGTGAGGGCCGCGAGCCCACACCTGCTA
>NZ_JBXAFD010000040.1:0-10243 GCF_058792695.1 Rhodococcus sp. MT28 | reverse complement strand
CTGCCGCATGTACTTCAGATTGGTCCGCGACAACCCACGCATGTCGGGAAAGGCCGATCGAAGATCGACGGCGAGCCTGTCGATCACCTTTGAACCCCAGCCCTCGGCCTCTTGACGCTGCACAATCGCGTGCCCTATGTCCCAATACAGACTGAGCAGTTCGGTGTTGACGATTCGGGTGGCGCGAACTCGCGCTTGCCGAACTTGCGACTTGAGATGGTCGAGAAGCTGGGCGTAGTCGGCGGGCAGTTCGGCTGGAGCATTCACCCATCCATCTTTACCCAGCGCTGCTGGGAACGCCCACCGGACATGCCCCCACTGGACACCTCAGCCCGCAGGAACGGCGACTCGGGCGTGCGCGCTAGACGCAGGATCACCCGGCCCTCGCACAGCTCAGTTCTTCACAGGGCGCATTGATCGGAGTGAATACGTCCAGCACCATAGCGGCCCTCACCTGAAATCGGGCGCGTCAGGCCTGTCCGCGCGCGGACAGGTACATCGTGTTTGCTGGTAGAGAAAGGTTCTCATGCCGTTCCTAGGTTCGACCATCCACCGTCCGGTATGCATGCTGATGACGGCAACAGTCGTCGCAGCCTCCATCGCTTTGATGTCGCCGGGCATCGCGTCCGCCCAATCAAACGGATGCTCGAAGACTTTCAACCTGTTCATCCCCGGAACCTGGGAAACCGCAGAAGACGCCGATCCCTCGATCCCGGTCGGTATGCTAAAACCGATCGCCCACAGCATCGCGGACACGAACGGTAGCGCGGCACAGGTCCACACTCTGCCGTACATGGCCCGAGCCTTCGACAACGGAAAAACCTACGCAGACAGCAAATCTGATGGTTTGACGAGGGCGAAGGACGTGATCGCCGAGATCGCAACGAAATGCTCCGACACCAAATTCACCATCACCGGCTATTCCCAGGGCGCGGACATCGCAGGTGATCTTGCCTCTGAAATCGGCAACGGCTCCGGCCCCATCAAGGCAGAGCAAGTCCTCGCGGTCGGGCTTCTCGCCGATCCTGGTTCCGGAACGAACGGCGAAGCAGTCATCGGCCCGAAGCCGTCAGGAAAGGGGATCGCCGATCCGCGGCCGCAGGGCATGGGGAAGCTCTCGGGCCGGGTCGCGTCGATCTGCGATCCGAAAGACCTCTACTGCTCGATCCAAAAAGGTTCGAGCCCGCTGCTCGGATCGCTGGGTTCAGTGCTCACCAAAGCTCCGAGTGCTGGAGTTGACGGCCAGGTAGGCGACAATTCACACCTGGCCACCGCGCTGGCGTCGGATTTCTCCCAAGCCGACCTTCCCAGCCTCGCCACAGCCACTGGCAATCTGACCAGTGAACTCTCGAAGACGGACGGCACAGTCGACCTCCAGAAGGTCGCCTCCAGCGCGAGAACGCTGGCGAACACCATCAGTCCGCTCGCGGAACTACTCGGCTCCGGTGCCGCCAATCCTGCGGCGAACGGGCAGCTCGCTGCAGCTCCCGCCGGAACAGCCGAAAATAATGCCGGCCACGTTCTAGACAAGGCCGGAGAATCTGATCTCAGCAGTGCGCTCTCGACAGTGACCGCGATCGCCGACACCGCGAGCACGCTCGCCAGCAAGGGCTCCACGACGCTGCCAGCTTCATCTCCGGACCTGACCTCCCTGTCGACCGCTGCTGGCACCCTCGACCGCCAGATCGCCCCACTCGCCACGACACCGAGTGACGTCCTCGGATCTGCCTCCGGAGTCCTCTCCTTACTCAAACCCACAGTGGTCGTCAACCAAGTCCTGGGCGTCGCCACCGGCTTCACCTCCCTGGATATGCCTGCGATCCTGGCGAACCTGAACCTTCTTCCGCAGAAGGTCGCAGCGCTCGACGCCCACGGTGCCCACAAGGTCGCAGGGGATCTGAACAACCAGTTCTCCCCATTGGTGAAGATGGCCGCCGGCGTCGATCTGAAATGGGTCTCACAGGTCCTGTCGGCAATCCCGGATCCGTCCGGCTACTCACAGGTCGCCGCGCTCGTCGCGTCGATCCTGGGAGGAGTCGACATCATCAACCTGGCAAACCTCGTCGGCCGTGTGCAGGAAACCGCTTGGGCCGCAGTCGAGAAGCTGCTCCCACCGCCAGGACAGCTCCCCGACCCGCTCGGGGCCGGAGCCACCATGACCGGCCTCGTCCCAGTCGGACTCGAACTCGCCACGGTCGCGGTCAACATGCTCGCCGGCAAAGCTACGAAGACTGATCCGACATTGCTCGGCAAGCAGGCCTCGACGGCCGCGACCACCGATTCCGCTCAGACACAGAATCTGGAACTCTCAGCACTGGCTAATTCGTTGACCGCCATGGCCAGTGCACAAGGCGCCAACGACCTTGCATCCTTAATAGGGGAGGGGCTCGACGCAGCGTCCTTCTTCGCCTCCGGGGCACACCAGAACTACAACTCTCTCGTCGTCGACAACGCTGGCCGCAACGCGATCCAGTGGATCTCGGACTGGCTCAATCTGCAGATCGGACGCGCAGCATGAGCCGGTAACCCGCCCTCACTCCGACATTTCGAAGAAAAAAATCTAACGATCGACCCCTCCTGGAGGGGCGGGGCGGGCCCGCGTGGCCAGTCCCCACCGCCGATCGAACCCACCTCCCCAATATGACGAAGTAGCACATGTCCCAGATGGGGGAGATCGCGATACTGCCGAAGCGGGTGAGGTGTAGCGGCGGTGTGTACGAGTGCGATCTAGTCGCGATCTTGCAAACGCCGCCTCGTCAGATCGTGACGCTACCCGTTTGAGTAATCCGGAGCTGGGTAGGTGCTCGTCATGGAGTCTTCGCGAATCGATGCCGAGATCACGTTGATGGTAGACGGCAGCAGCCACACCCTGACGGTCGACACTCGAACCACGCTGCTCGACGCGCTGCGGGATCGCCTCGGCGTGACGTCCCCGAAGAAGGGTTGTGACCACGGGCAGTGCGGATCGTGCACGATCCTCCTCGACGGGCGGCGCGCCGTTACGTGTTTGACGTTCGCAGTGGCACAGGACGGCGCACAGATCACCACGGCAAACGGTTTGGCGGGCCACGACGGTCTGCATGCCGTACAACAAGCCTTTCTCGACCAGGATGCGCTCCAGTGCGGGTACTGCACCCCGGGACAGGTGTGCTCGGCAGTGGGGATGCTCGACGAGGTGAAGGCCGGGCACCCCAGTCATGTCACGGAGGACCTCGATGCTGACCCGGATCTGGACGACGCCGAGATTCGAGAACGCATGAGCGGGAATCTCTGTCGCTGTGCTGCGTACGGCAACATCGTCGCAGCGATTCGACAGGTAGTGCAGTCGTGATGCCGTTCGAGTACCGACGCGCCGAGGATGTCGACGGCGCGTTGGCCCTGGTGACTGAAAACCCCGGCGCCGCCTTTCTCGGAGGTGGTACGAATCTGGTCGACCGTATGAAACTCGGCGTGACCAACCCGCGCATGGTGATCGATGTAAGTCGGCTGCCCCTCGCCGGAGTGGAGATGCTTCCGGATGGAGGAGTCCGCATCGGCGCGACAGTTCGAAACAGCGATCTCGCAGCCCACCCCGTCATCCGCCGCCGATACGCGGTGCTTGCTCGCGCTCTCCTGGCCGGAGCTTCAGGGCAGCTTCGTAATGCCGCGACAACAGCCGGCAATCTGATGCAAGCTACCCGCTGCGTCTACTTCCAGGACGTGACAACTCCGTGCAACAAGCGGGAACCCGGATCTGGTTGCTCCGCCGTCGGCGGCTACGTGCGCTACCACGCAATCCTGGGGGCTTCCGACAAATGCATCGCCGTGCACCCGTCCGACATGGCGGTCGCGCTGGCTGCGTTGGACGCCGTGGTCGTCGTAAGGGACCGCCGTGGCGAGCACAACATTCCTGTCAACGAATTCTACCGTCTCCCTGGAGATTCACCGGAACATGACACAGTTCTGAAACCCGACCAGTTGATCGTTGCAGTGGAGCTGCCCGTGCCTGCACCGGCGGCGCTGTCGACGTACGTCAAGACACGCGATCGCGCCTCCTTCGCTTTCGCTCTGGTTTCGGTTGCCGCTGAGATCGAACTCGAAAACGGTATTGTCGCGGGCGCCCGAATCGCCATCGGAGGCGTGGCGCACCGCCCCTGGCGCGCGTACAAGGCGGAAGAGGTCTTGCTGGGATCCCCGCCTACCGAGGAAGTGTTCGTGCAAGCCGCAGATGCCGAGTTGGCGAACGCGAACCCACAGTCGGGCAATGCTTTCAAGATTCCCCTGACACGCGGCGTCATGGTTTCGGTGCTGAGGTCACTCACCACCGGAGGGCCGACGTGATGAGGATGATCGAACCGGGCTACCTGGGAAATCCGATGGAGCGTCTCGACGGGTCCGCGAAGGTCACGGGGACGGCGCTCTACGCGTTCGAACATCCCGTGGAGAATCCCACCTACCTGCACGCCGTCCAGGCGACGGTTGCGCGTGGCCGCGTCGTCAGCATGAAAACGGAACTGGCAGAGGCACTTCAGGGTGTCGTCGCCGTGATCACCGTTTTCGATGCCCCACGCTTGGCGGATACCGAAGACCGAGAGCTGTCCGTACTCCAGGACCCAGCCGTCCACTTTCGCGGACAATTCATCGGTGCTGTGATTGCCGAAACACCCGAGACAGCCCGTCATGCAGCCGGGTTGGTACAAGTCGAGTACGACGAACTCCCTCATGATTCCGAGCTACGAGCCGATCGCGACGACCTCTACGCCCCGGAGGACGTCAACGGATTCGCGACCGACACGACCGACGGCGATGTCGAGTCGGCATTCGTGGCTGCGGATGTGACGATAGATCAGACCTACACCACTCCACTCGAACACAACAATCCGATGGAACCGCACGCCTGCATTGCAATCTGGGAGGACGACGCCGAGGGTGGGCGGGCGTGCGTCACCCTGTACGACTCTACTCAGGGCGTTCATGTCGTTCGCGAGACCCTGGCGCCCATGTTCGGGCTCGAACTCGAGCAGATGCGAGTCGTGGCGCCACATGTCGGCGGAGGGTTCGGTTCGAAGGGATCACCTCACGCGCACAACGTATTAGCGATTCTTGCTGCCCGCAGGACGGCGGGGCGACCTGTCAAGTTCGCGCTCACGCGGCAGCAGATGTTCGCGATCGTCGGATACCGCACATCCACCATTCAGCACCTGCGCCTCGGTGCGAACTCCCACGGTCTTCTGACGGCGATGTCCCACGACGTAATCGAGCAAACGTCG
Organism: Rhodococcus sp. MT28; assembly: GCF_058792695.1. Lineage (NCBI taxonomy): Bacteria > Bacillati > Actinomycetota > Actinomycetes > Mycobacteriales > Nocardiaceae > Rhodococcus > Rhodococcus sp. MT28. Next base: position 4,994 of record NZ_JBXAFD010000040.1, on the reverse strand, counting down.
AAGATCAAGGAATACGCGGAACAGACTGCTGTTGCCACCCGGATCATGTACGCCACACCTAATCGCTCTACCTCGCACCGGGTTGCAGCCCTCGATGTTGCAGTCCCGTTCTGGATGCGTGCCCCGGGCGAGACTCCGGGTATGTATGCGGTCGAGGTAGCGATGGACGAGCTTGCCGTAGCTTGTGGCCTCGACCCGATCGAACTTCGTGTTCGGAACGAACCCGAAGTGGATCCGGAGAGCGGAAAACCTTGGTCAGGGCGGAATTTGATCGACTGCATGTACGCAGGCGCGGAGAGATTCGGGTGGAAAGATCGGAGTCGGCGTGATGGACGACGTCCGGTGCGTGGTGGTCTCAGTCCGGACGGCAACTGGATGGTGGGTACCGGCATGGCAGCGGCAACCTATCCGGCAATGACGAACCCCGGTTCGAAAGCGCGCATCGTCTTCGGAGCCGATCGAATTTACACTGTTCAGATCGGGGCGGCCGACATTGGCACGGGAACCTGGACCGCTCTGACTCAGATCGCCGCCGATGCTCTCGAATGCCACATAGAGGAAGTTCGGCTCCAAATCGGCGACACCACATTCCCTTTCGCCACAGTTGCCGGTGGCTCCGCCGGTATCTCGTCGTGGGGCTCTACTATCGTCGCGGCTGCCCGTCAGTTCCGCGCGGAACACAGCGCCACTCCCCTTGCCGGCGTGGAGACGACAACTGAGACGCCGGAGAATCCGGACGAGGACGTTTACTCCATGCATTCATTCGGTGCTCATTTCGTGGAAGCGCGCGTACATCGCGAGACCGGCGAGATCAGGATCCCCCGGATGCTCGGTGCATTCTCGATCGGACGCGCAATCAATGCAAAAACGCTTCGCTCACAGCTCATCGGAGGAATGACGATGGGATTGTCGATGGCGTTGCACGAGGAAAGCTTCCGGGACAACAGGTTCGGCCACGTGATGACTCACGACTTGGCGAGCTACCACATCAGCACAAACGCGGATGTGCAAGACATCGAAGCCTTCTGGCTCGACGAGACTGACGCACACGTCAACCCGATGGGATCGCGGGGCGCCGGCGAGATCGGGATCGTCGGGGCAGCAGCCGCTGTTGTCAATGCTATCTACGATGCTACCGGTGTGCGGGTACGCGACTTGCCGGTAACAGCGGACAAGGTCCTGTTCAGATGAGTCTTCGGACGACCGTAGAAGGTTAAGGAGCAAGCAATTCTCGAGCATCCCCTCATTCAGCGATGTGAAAGCATAGGCTTGATCACAGCCCTGAAAGGCGCAGTCGCCGTAGTCATCGCGTGGGTGATCGCGAACAGCGTCTTTCATAGCCCTGAAGCATTTCTCGCTCCGTACGCTGCACTCTTCATCATCGGGAACACCGTGCGGAACTCGATGCGGGTGGCCGCCCGCCAGGTCAGTGTGGTCGTCCTCGGAGTTGTTGTGGCCGCCGTCGCGGCGGTGACCCTTCCGACCGTCGCTGCATTGGCCATCGCAACGGGTGCAGGAATACTCGTCGGCCGCATTCCGCGGTTGTCGCCTGACGGGATTTGGGTCGCCGTCACCGCCGTATTGGTCCTTCTGTACGGAACAGCAACCAACCCGTACTTGGTGATGCACCGCATTGGTGACGTAGTGCTCGGAGTATTCGTGGGCATCGCGGTCAATGCCGTGTTGGTGCCGCCGGACTATCTCTCCGACGCCAGAGACCTCTTGGTGGCACGTACGCATGAGGTCGCGGACATTCTCCGACAGATGGCCGCGGACGTGAAAGCCAGTGCTGGAACACAGGGTTCATGGCGTCAACGCGCTCTGTCGGTGAACAAATCCGTTGCCGCGGAGACCGCGGTGATGGACGGTGAAGCCAGCCTGGTCGGAAACTTTCGCAAACGTGGGTGGTTGCGTATAGGAGGATCCGAGTTGTTTCGCCCGGCCGCCGAAGCACTCGATCGAGCAGCGCTACATCTCATGGGCCTGATCCTTGCCGTCGAGGACGGCGATTTCAACGAGAACGGGAGTTTGCAAAGTGCCGTCTCGGAGTTGCTCGAAGCGATGGCCAGAGCCTTTGCCGATGCGGGAAGAGGTCCGGTGCACGACCCTACCGACCATCGTTCCGTCACGACCTTGCCCCTTGCCCGTGAAAGATTGACCGCACTCGAAAAGCTCGTGCAGCAGGGAACAGTCACAACGTCCGTCGCACCTTCGATAGTTCTCTCCAGCCGTGGGTTACTTGCGGCGCTCGCTGTCCTGGATCGAGAGGAGTACGGAAGCTAGGGGAGTCTCGACCGAGTTTCGACACCCGGCTCACTGGGTAGCAACTCGGGCATGGTGACACACACGGTTGATGCGGACGACGCGCGTAAGCCTTCCGATCCGACCGACCTGACGGCGCAGTCGTGGAAGTTCGTAGCACGACGTTCTGCCCGAGAGTTCACTCGCGATCAGTGCACCGATCTGGCGGCGGCTTTGACGTACTACGCTGTGCTGTCACTGTTCCCGGCGCTTCTGGCGCTGGTGTCCCTGCTGGGAGTTGTTGGCCAGGGGCGTGCCAGTGTGGACACGGTGATGGAACTGGTGGCCGCTGTCGGACCGGACTCGGCCGTGGACACGATGCGTGGCACCGTCGAACAACTGGTGGCGGCCCCTACCGCCGGTTTCGCATTGATCATCGGTCTCGCGGGTGCGTTGTGGTCGGCCTCCGGCTATGTCGGCGCATTCGGGCGAGCGATGAATCGTATGTACGAGGTGGAGGAAGGCAGGCCGGTCTGGAAACTTCGTCCTCTGCAACTGGTCGTCACCCTCGCAGGACTTCTGTTGGTTGCCGCGGTGATCTTGATGCTGGTCGTCAGCGGACCTGTAGCCAAGGCGCTGGGTGATCAGCTCGGCATCGGAGACGGCGCGGTGACGACGTGGAATATTGCGAAGTGGCCCGTCATTCTGATCTGTGTCGCGTTGGCGGTGGCGGTGTTGTATTACGTGACTCCCAATGTGCAACAGCCGAAATTTCGTTGGATCAGCGTCGGAGCAGCACTCGCTATTGCAGTGTGGATCGCGGCCTCAGTCGGATTCGCTTTCTATGTAAGTCATTTCGGTAGTTACAACAAGACGTACGGATCGTTGGCCGGGGCGGTCATCTTCCTCCTCTGGTTGTGGATCACCAATCTTGCGTTGTTGTTCGGAGCAGAAGTTGACGCGGAACTCGAACGCGGCCGGCAGTTACAGGCCGGAATCGAAGCCGAAGAATTCCTGCGGCTGCCTCCTCGGGACACCAGCGTTTCGGAAAAGAACGCTCGTCTGCACGCACACGATATCGCCGCCGGTCGCGAACTTCGCGAAACGCACGGCGGCGAATGCAACGAAGGGACGTCGACCATGACCGAGCGATCCGATAGCCGGGCAACCGTTCCGAGCACCGCGCCGCCGAAAACTGTCGACACAGAGGGCGTAGACCCGCACGCACTGTCGACCGTACAACTCGTCGAGCGCCTCACCGAGCAGGTGTCCGACCTCGTACGGGCCGAAATGTCGCACGCAGTAGCCGAAGTCAAGACGAAGAGCACCCGGTTCGGTGTAGGGGTCGGTATCTCCGGCGCCGGCGCACTGCTGCTGCTGTACGGCTTCGCGGTACTTCTGGCGGCAGCAGTACTCGGATTGGCCACAACCCTCGAACCTTGGCTTGCAGCTCTGATCATCGCGGCAATCGTGATCGCCATCGGAGCAATAACCGCACTCGTGGGAGCCAAACGAGCGAAGTCCGCGGCGCCACCACTTCCGGAAGAGACCGTCGAAAGCGTCAAAGCTGACATCGCTACTGCCAAGAAGGGCGTGAAATGAGCACTACCGCAGACGGACCCGACGACAATGTTCGAGCCCAACGTGACGCTCTAGCCGCAACCGTAGGCGCACTCGCCGAAAAGGCGAACGTACCGGCCCGCGTCAAGGGTGAGGTGTCGCGTGACGTGGAACGGGTAAAGCAGCGGCCTGCAGCCGTCGCGGCGGCGTTCGGTCTCTTAGTGGTGTTCGTACTTGTCCTCCGCCGCCGCAGGCAGCGTTCCCGCCTCACCACGCACAAATAGCGAGCACTGTCGACGTTTGCGGTAACGATCGGCACGATGTCCCGGATTCGAACAAGATTCCAACGGTGAAGCTCCTTGCAATTGTCCCGTCCGAAGCTTCGGCGAGCTATCTCCGTCTTCGATAGGTTCGCGACCTACGTCGGTGCACGGACCTCGCAGGGATGGTTCTTCGTAGTGTGCATGGTGTGCTGGTGTGACAGTCCCAGCGCCGGAAAATCCGGCTCTCAGCACTCGCAACGGAGTTAGTGGAAACATTTCCCAAGCGGTGAACGCGGGGCGTGTATCTCGGCAGGGCAGAGGAGGATGCGGTGGACTGGTTCGTATCGGTGTGGGACGAGGACATGGGCGTTCATGTGTACCGCGGCGGTGAAGGATTTGATCGAGCGTCGGTGATCGAGCAGGTGCTCGCTGCGGGTCGGGTGATCGCGCGCCGTCAGGATGATTCGGTGGTCGGTACGGTCGGCAAGGTGGCCATCGCCGGCATCCCGGTGGATGCAATTCCTTTCGGGGACAACGGTATCGGTGACGATGAACTTCGCTGGCTGATCGGTGCCCAGTTCGACCGCGTCCGAGCAGGAACCGACGCAGCCCACACGGCCTCCCGTCCACGGCAATCGGACCCTCCTCGTATCTGAGGGGTCCGCCGGGCCAGAGTGGGGGTGCATTGTCCGGCGGACCGACCACAACCTCCCCGTCGGAGGGGCATTCCAAACATCCGCATCGTCATTGCGGATGTGTCAGCGCGTCAGTGTGGGGATTTGAAAGATAAGGCCTGGCTGCAAGGTTCAGCTGAGTTTTCCGAGTTCGGCACGTAATGTTTTCAGCGACTAGGTGTATGAGGAACGGACGTTGGTGACGCGGTGCCGGCGGTAAGCGGCGGGCGGTCGTCCTCCGCGTGCTGAATGCGGT
>NZ_JBXAFD010000039.1:0-11165 GCF_058792695.1 Rhodococcus sp. MT28 | reverse complement strand
GCGAAAAGATGCGTCAGATCGGCAAAACGACCCAAGAACAGAAAGGAGACGATGACATAGCTACACAGCAGTATTCTTGTGCGTAATCGCCACGGCGACTTGACCGTAGCCGTCGCCGCAGCCAGAACCGCCACCACTGCAGTTGTGCATCCCACGTCCAAAGCCTCGGCCACCTCGGCGGCCCATTCCCACTCCACTGACCTACCGAGCGCGAGAAATGCACACGTTCCGAGGACGCCGACCAACTGCCCAGCCGCGGCTGTCAGCGCCGTCCTTCGGGAACCGAGCCGCCATTCGCCAACTCCGAGACCCACTCCGACCAGAAGTATGAGAGAAATGTTCTGGGCCGGGGTCAGCCCGAACCACGGTCCGAGAAGAACTGTCCACCAGCGACCTTCCTGAAAGGCAGGCACGCCGTAGGCGACCGAGTCGAACCACGAAGCATCCTCGACGGACCTCCACAAACCCTGGGACACAACACCGATCACCAAAAGCGCGCAGACCACAGCGAACGTCAGGGGGAAGCGCAGCACTACCCGGCGGAATGCCTGCACCGTGTGATCGTCCTTGGGCGTTGCGGCAGACAGAGGCGCAGCAGGCTCCTGTGCAGAGGCAGGTTCAGAGGTGCGTACTTCACTACTCATGCCATTCCTTCGTCGGGGAATCCGTGGTGCGATGCCGCATCGTGGATGCAGCGTTCGATGCGGGACCGCGTGGTGGGGAGAACAGATCGGTGATCTGGCGCGCTCACACGCATACACGAGTTCGCAGCACTAACGAAACTCTCCGACTCGGAAGGTTACCGCCAATTGCGAGGCCGTCATCCCGGTCCTTACCGTATGCGGAACCGTTGCATTGACAGACACAATGCACCAGTGCGGGTTGTCCAACCAATGCGACGCTCCCCGGGCACGACAATACGGTTAGAGCCCGCGCCGGATGCTGGAGGGTCATGAAGATAACGCGCAATTCACGACACCAAGTTGGCACGTATCGCGTGGGGTCACCACACAGTGCGTGTGTCGCGCGTTAATCGAATACGCTGATTCGTGTCGCAGGACAGAGAAGATTCACGGCAGACACCGCGAAGTCGACGAGGCCATTCATGTGGCAGTCTTTTCGGCAAATTAGCGGGAGGAAGCGTTGTCGCTTGGCGCTGCTGCATGTTTGGGTCGCCATCCCAGGTGTTGTCCGCCGGTGATGCCGTCGTAGGCGTCAAGACGGGTTGTGTGACTGCCGCGGTCCTATGTAGGGAAGAAGGATGCTGTGAACGAAACAGAGTACGTCGAGAGCATGACCGAAGCGGTGATGGGATGGCCACTTCCGGACTCCGCGGTTGCCGTTCGTGAAGCAAGGGAACGAGCGCTCGAGTTGATTGCCGAAAATTCTGACATCAGCTTGGTAGAAGCCATCCTTCCCGGACTTGTCGTTGCAGTGGCAAATCTGGAGGCGCGAGTGGCAATTATCGAATCGTCGTTGGCGGAGTCCATGACTTAGTACTGCAGTCACGTTGCCGACGATTACCGCGGGTGCCACCGAGGCGGAGACCAGCGCCTGGTCAGCCCCATGTGTGCTTTTCCGTGTGTTCGTTCAGCAGCTCACCATGCGCTGCGCGAACACTTGATAACAGGCGCCAGTACCCACACAATCGCGATCATCAGCGTATGCATGACAATCATCGGACGGTCGGATGGCAAGGACGTCTGCAGGGTCGGTGCGCTGCGCCAACTTCGGAAATCGCGCTCGGTCGAAAATCGTTGCCGGGAAGTGTGTGGCGGGTCGAACAACACGTCGAACAACACACTGGACGGGGCACACCGAGGATGCGCCAGACCACAGCCCATTACATTGCCGGAGTTCCTGCGAGGAGGGCATGCGTCTGCGCAGGAAGAGCGATAAATCGGATTGCGAATGTCTGAAATCAACAAAATATTCCGCGCATTCCACAAGTAGGACTTGTGGAATTTCTGGAAAGCGTCCTCCATCTGGGCAAATGTGGGGCAACGGCACGATCTGCAAAGCCATCGGGATGGCGGATCGCTCCTGACACACCTGTATGAAAGCCGTACGTGCGACAAACTGCTCACCGCGTCGGTTATCGTTCCAGTGGCGAGAGGGAACTCGACAAAGACGATATTCATCTGCGCTGTTGGGCATAGTTACAGATATCAATAGTTACAGACAACTTCGTGCATCAAAGAACGTGGAGATCACCAGTCGACGTGAAGTACTACAAACGCATCCGAAAATTCCGGCCCGGAGATCAGTCACGTCGAGTGGAATGAACTCGCTAATGCATTGTGCAGGAGGGATAGAACTGTGTCCCGACGCCTTCATTTCTCGGTCTTGGCGACTGTAGCCGCCTTGCTCGTGATGGGGTGTTCCCGCGTCGAGAGCGGGTATCCGGTCCCCGCGATCGATACTTCGGTCGCCGAGCAGAAGGTGCCCGGCGGGAATGTTACATCGGCGATCCCGCTCGCACCTCAACCTGTGCGTACTGAGTCCAATGTTCCGATGACGAAACTCGCGCCAGGCCAGAAACCGCCGCAGTTCGTCTTGTTTTCGTTCGACGGTGTCGGGTTGACCCCGAACTGGGACATGTTTCTCGACACCGCACAGCGCGTCGATGCTCGGTTCTCGGCACTGATGACCGGCTTGTACTTCCTCACCGACGACAACGCCGACCGCTACCAGGGGCCAGGACACCCCACAGGTAAAGCCGCGATCGCATTCGGCGGGGACAAGGAGGCTGTTCTCGAGCAGGTCGAGTACCTCAACCGCACCTGGCTCGCAGGGCACGAGATGGGCACCCACTACGTCGGGCACTTCTGCAAGGGATCGGGGTCACACGGCGATCAGTGGACGAGCTCCGAATGGACGCACGAGTTAAATCAGTTCTTCTCGCTCATGGCGAACTGGCGCACCAACAATGACATCACCCACGGTCCTGATTTGCTGTTCGGTCCGGAAGCTGTCCGAGGCGGTCGAACCCAGTGCCTTGAAGGGTCTTTGAATCAGATGATCCCGGCATGGCATGAATTCGGCATGACGTGGGACTCATCGAAGCCGGCCTCCCACCCGGGGATCTCCTGGCCGTACTTGATCGATGGAATCTGGGAATTCCCAATCCCTTACGTGTACTCACCGCCGCTCGGTAAGCACCAGACAGCACTCGACTACAACTTCTGGTTCACCCTCAACGGCGCCAAGGACGAACCTCACACCACCCGGCGCGGCCACGATATCGCCAAGGGCACATACGATTACATGTTCGAGCAAGCCTACAACGGGAATCGCGCGCCGTTGGTGATCGCGAACCACTTCAACGACTGGAACGGCAACGCCTTCAATCCGGCGACTGCCGACTTCATGGCCGAGGTGTGCGGTCTGCCGGAGACCTACTGCGCCACCTATTCGGACGTGACCGCGTGGATGGAAATGCAAGATCCAGAGATGCTCACTCACTGGCAACACCTGCCTCCGGTCGCAGTAGGCCCGGTATGAGACACGGCACCGAATCGTCCGCGTAACCCGTAATGAAAGGCCGTACACAGTGTTTCGAACAATCGCTGCCACCGTGCTCATCGCCGCCGTCGCGATGCTTTCGACCGCATGTTCCGACGAGGACACGTCACCGCAGCCCACCACGAGCTCGACCTCGGTCACTAGTACCCACCCGCAGTCCAGTGCCGAGTCACCGCAGCCCTCGCCGAGCACCGCTGTGCGAACCAAGCCCGGCGCCGGAGGATCACCGGCAACGCCCACTGCGGACAACCCATCGGTTCCGTGTGAGGGCACCATCTGCACCAACCCCGACCACGGCGCAGGAACCGACCCGCAAGGGAACGGCGGAACAGTGATCGAAGACCCGCAGGGCGGAAACGCAGTCGTGCCCTGCGAGGGCACCATCTGCACCAATCCCAACCACGGCGCCGGGAACTGACGGGACAACCTGAGCCGCCATGAACCCTCGATCACTTCACACCGCAGCCACGGCGACCCGCCGCGGATTCCTCGCAACAGCCGCATTGTCGGTTGCGGCGCTGTCGGCGTGCGCGCACACATCACGCACAACAACGGATCGAGCTAGCCCGGACCAATCCGCCTCCCCGACCGATCCACCCCCAGCCGAGACCCTCGGCGATGACCAACGTGATCGCCGCACAACCACACCCGAAACCACCGCCGACGACTACCGGACACCGACGGACTGGGGCACACACCTACCGGGAATACACGCGAGCGTCCCCACGCACTATGGCCGGCCCACACTCGCATTGACGTTCGATGCATGTGGGGGACCTCGCGGTTCGGCAGTCGATCACCCACTGCTCGAACTCTTGCGTGAATTTGCCGTACCGGCAACGCTGTTCCTCAACGAACGGTGGATCAGGTCGAACCCTTCCCTAGCGGCCGAACTCGCGTCCGATCCCTTGTTCCAGCTGGAAAACCACGGAACGCGTCACGTACCACTCTCGGTCACCGGCCGCGCCGCGTACGGCATCGCCGGCACGGCCACCGCTGCTGCTGTGGCCGAGGAAATCGAGTTCAATCGCCGCTACCTGTACGACGCCGTCGGGGTGCGCAGTACTTGGTTCCGTTCCGGTACTGCGCACTACGATGATGTCGCCGTAGAGATCGCGCACAGCCGCGGAATCCAGCTGGCCGGATTCGCTGTCAACGCCGATGCCGGTGCCACCGCCACCAGTACTGCGGTCACGCACCAGCTGACCACTGCGCCGGACGGAGCGATCGTGCTAGCGCACATGAATCAGCCCTCTGGTGGCACAGCGGCAGGGATGCGTGCCGCGCTGGCGCCGCTCCGTGACAAGGGAACTCGGTTCGTGCATCTCGGCGCGCAGACGTGATCGCCGAATCAGCGGGACCACCTGCACATTTCCGCTCCTGGTCTCGCGGGAGATTCACAGGATCAGGACTGCGTCTGTCAGCTGCACGCGAACGCGCACACTCTGTCCTGTCACCGCGAGGTGAGCGTGAGCGATACACCGCCAACAGCCGCGAGGTGGATCGGGCCCCGGCCCCGGGAACCGCTGCTGCAACAGGTGCGATCCAACCGACACACTCGACGATCACCCTCGCCGACGTTGCGAGGAATCTTCGACCATTTCTCAACTCTCGAAATGCGGTGCCCCACTATGGATAGACGACGATTCATGGCCATGCTTGCGGCGGGAACAGCCGTGGCGGCAACAGGATGCTCGCGAGCGTACGGTGGGGACGCGATCGCACCCGAAACTGCGATGCCCGATGCACCCATCGCGCCGCCGCCCCCCTTGACCTCCGCTATGCCGGGGCCCCCGCTGCCTTCCGCGCGTGTGCCCGTCCCCCCGGCGCCCTCACCGCGATCCCCGGTCGGGGCAACAACATCGCCCTCACCGTCGACGACGGCGCCGACGCCGATGTCGTAGGCGCGTACATCAGGTTCGCCGAAGACACCGGCGCCCGGTTCACCTTCTTCGTTACCGGTATCTACGACGGGTGGACCGTACACAAACAGTCGCTGCGACCCCTCGTCGACAGCGGCCAGATCCAACTGGGCAACCACACCTGGGACCACCCGGACCTGACATCCCTGTCCTCGTCCGCGGCTGCCGCACAATTCGCGCGCACGAAAACATTCCTACTCAACACTTTCGGAGTGGACGGCGCCCCTTTCTATCGGCCTCCCTTCGGGTACCACGACTCCGCCGTCGACACGATCGCCGCCGATCACGGCTACACCGTGCCCACCCTCTGGTACGGGTCGCTCTCCGACTCTGGATTGATCACCGAGCAATACCTCCTCGAATGCGCCCACAAGTACTTCACGGCGCAGTCGATCATCATCGGGCACGCCAATCACCCGCCTGTGACCCACGTTTACGGCCAACTCGTGGACATCATCAAAGAACGCGATCTCGCGATGGTCACCCTCAACGACGTCTTCACAACCTGAGCAAACACCCGACCCTTCATCCGAATCCCGGTCTCGACATGTTCGCCGCGAGCTGGTCCGTCCCATGTTTTCCCATCGAAACAGGAGCCCCCGTGAAACTGACATACCGTAGTGCCCTCCTGGCAGGAGCGTTGCTGACCGCCACCGTCACAGGTTGCAGCACCGACAATTCTGCTGCCCCGGCCACTACCTCCGTGCATGCCTCTTCATCGACCACCCCAGCAACCACCACAGCACACGCAGCAGCCCCTGCCGTCAACCTCACCGGCCCCAATGCAGCCGCCCTCCCCAGCCCAAGTCCTGCGCATCCCCCGACTCCCGCCCCGGCGCCACTGCGCGACATCGACTGCGGCACCATCACCGGATCCAACGGCGCCACCGCCAACGTGATCGCCTTCGCCTCCGCTGCCGGCAGAGCAGGCTGCACCGAGGCCATCACCGTTACCAGCGACTACGTCAGCGCCCAACATTCCGGCGACTCCGCCGTCGTCGACGGCTGGACCTGCGAACCACAACCCGACAGCACAATCCCGCACATCTGCACGAACGGAGCCCTCACGATAGGGCTCCGCGGCCAAGCTGCACCCGCCTCCCCCCCGCCGCCCGCCCCGGCGGCGATCCGCACACTCGACCCGAATTCGACCCCACAACCGGCCAACAGCACCGAACCCCCAGCCCCTGCGCCGGCCGACACCGTCGAGGACGTCCACTGCGGCCCAGTCACGGACGCCGCCGGCAACACACGACAGGTGATCGCCGTCGGCGGCGCCGCCGGCCGAGTCGGATGCACCGAGGCCATCACCGTTGCCACCGCCTACGTCACCACAATCGCACCGACCGACGTCGCCGCCATCGACGGCTGGAGCTGCAACTCCCAACCAGACACCACCACTCCTTCCACGTGCACGAAAGACGGACTGGTCATCGGGCTACGCGCACTCTGATTTCTCTGCAAACCTGCCAAAGTAGTTCGCCCGGCAAAGCGGAGTCCGACACGATTCATCGGGTCGCCGCTACCGTTCGCATCCCACCGCGGGCCAGACCGATCCAGCGTCCGCGCTGCCGCGGGCCGATCCTCTTCAAGCGGAAACTTCTCGCCACTCACGACTCGTGGCAACGTGCGACTACCGCTGACCTGCACCTGAACATTGGTCGACATGCACCATGCGACTCAACCGAAAGTGAGCACAATGAGTACCTCCAATCTCACCCCGACCAAAACCAACACCCTGGCTGTCCTCAGTCTTGCGGCTTCCATCCTGTCGTTCGTTACCTTCGTGTTCATCCTCTCTATCGGCGGAATCGTCGCCGGCAAAAAGGCGCAGCGCCAAATCGCAACGTCAGGAGAAGGCGGAGCGGGAATCGCGAAGGCTGGCGTGGTCATCGGATGGGTCTCCCTCATCTGGGGCATACTCGGTGTCATTGCGCTGGCGGTGTTCTGGCGCAACTGAGTAGCCACGACGCGCTGGAGTAACGGAAGTCATGTCGCGCTGCAGTGGTGACAACAATTCAGTATGGCCCGGAGTCGAAAGGTGGCGTGGAGTGATCTTCCGCTCGTCACCACTTGCTCGAAGGCATCGCTATCGAGCATGAGGGGTCCTTCGATCCGGATGTGTTGGTGCTCGACGCCGGTGTGATGGAGGGCGGTGCGACTGTGGACATTCCGTTGCAGCGTGCGCGGGAGTCGTTCGATATCAACGTCTTCGAGCATCTGCAGTTGGTGCAGGCTATCGTTCCGAAGATGTTCGCCCGTGGTGCGGGTAAGGTCGTGTGGATGTCGTCGATGGGCGGCGTCCTTGTTGCTCCGCTCTTGGGTGTCTATTGTGCGACGAAGCATGCCATCGAAGCGCTCGCAGGTTCGACGAAGGTGGAGTTGGAGCCGTTCGGGGTCAAAGCCGCAACGGTGAATCCGGGTGTGTTCGGAACGGCCTTCAACGACACCGGAGCGGAAAGTTACGTGCAGTGGTACGACGCGGACAAGGCCGGATGCCGGACTTCGGTGATTCCCTGGTCGGTCAGGCTGATCCGCAGGAAATGATCGATGCGATGGTCGAGATCATCCCGGCGTCGGAGCATCTGTACCGCACGATGCACCCACTCGGCACCGTGGCTGCGGCGAGCAGTGGCAAGAGACGGAGTGGACCCAAAATGCCTGAGAATGTGAGCATTTCGACTTCGGCGCAGCAAAGGATCACCCGCGATCGCGTGAACGCGGTGATAGCACGTGAGCGTCCCGCGGCGCGGGGATGAGATGCCGGTATCCGGGCGGTGCTCGCCCCTGGGGCGAAGGTGGTGACGGTCGGATGGTGCGTGGCTTGCCTCGAACGATTTAGCGGCCGCGAAAGCACGTACGTCGGTGTCGACTTCCGATTCAACCGCTCCTTGATCAGTCGGGACGATCTTGGTGTCGTCCTCGGCGCGGAGAAACCGTCGTGGTTTTTGGTATGTGAAGCCGGGGAGTGTGATTCATCGCTCTTCATGGAAGTAGCAGCACGCTTCCGCCGAACGCACCCGGTGCCGAGTTGCGGGAGTGGATATAGGGGTGCCGCTTACGGTGGTTCACGGATCCGGTTTGCGACCCTGCAAAATTTGATGTTCCTGCGCCTTTCGCGTTTTCGATTGAGGGGGCGACATGACTCGACCGCATGGTGGTAGATTTCGCCGCTTCGGAAGGCGCATCGCGGAAGTGATCATGGAATTCGTCGCCGAGCTCGCCGAAGGGTTGATTCGGTGAGGTCGGCGCAAGCGCGCTGGGTGTACGCCGGATGGGTGTTCCCGTCGATCGCCGAATGCAGGTAGGTGCGGCCGACCCGCGGCTGCTTCGATCGCCCTCTTGTCGAGTATTTTGTCTGCGCTTCAGGTGCGACGGGTCACCGCGGTGCAGTCGCGCCTACTAACTTGACATCTTAAGTTAATAGGTATGGACCTTGCCTATGAGTTGCACGATCTAGTGCGCACGCTCGACAAGTGGGCGGAACGGAAGCTACAACGCCGGTCGCCACCCCCAAGCCCGCGAAGAACGCACCGGAGACGAAGAGCATGGTCGGAACCCAGAACCGAGTCACCAGGTTAGGTTTCTCCGTTCCCCATCGCGGTGGCCACAGTAAGGCGCACGGTTCGGCAGAGTTGTTCCCAACTATGGCTTGGTGATCCTGCGTCATCGGGTCAAGCCCCTTCTGACGACCTCGGGGACGATCGTCGATCCACGTTGGGGTTTCGTCTGGTTCTTCTCACTGCAGTTAACGCCACGTTGTTAACATTCAGCAACCGAATGAGGTGGCTTTGTGGGCAGGGTATAAGTCGAAGCAACCTCCGGCCTAGGTGGACCGCAGCGCGCCATCAGTGTCCGCAGTCCGCTCACCGCACGTGATGGAGTAGTAGTCGAGGGAGGGCGAGCAATGGCGATCGCAATCATCATTGTGGTCGTGACAGTGAGCATCGGGGCGATTGTGCGTTCGACACGCGTTGCGTCTCGTCCCGCGCCGGCGGGCGAACCGTAGTTCCTGGCCGCCCGTCACGTGCATCAGACGCGACGCGGAAACTGCCCTCAGTAGAGTTCGGGCGCGAGTCGAACCCCGGATGTTGCTGACGAGCAGCCAGGTGGGCCGGTGATCGCGCGCACTTCCTGCCAGGCATTGAGCGGGGCACGGCCCCGCGACACTGTGCGGCACAGGTCGGCGGGCCCCTCGTGTTTAATACCCTGAAGTTGTGGGCAGCACGGTATCGGCCCTTCGGACAGACGTCACCATGTAAGTTCGCGGGTCACCTGAGTGCGTGCCCCTAGTCCGGCAGGGGTGCGCATGGTCCGTCCGGTGGTTACTGACGAGCGATCGGACGGACCTCCCATGTTTGCAATGTGAATGGGTGGGGCATTAGTGGTGTGGTCCATCGGAATGAACGCCACCTGTTCTCACCGGTGACCGCGCATCTGCGTGTCGAACTGTCATCGGACCCGACACGCTTGGTCCGCCGACGGGTGTTTACAGGTGATGTCGGCGGACCACCAAGATTACGTGCCCGGCCCCGACAGTTCGTGCGCGCCGCCCACCGAGCTGCGGTTGCGCTCCGGCGCTGGCGGGCATCTGGTCCGCGTGCCGTAATCGGTGCGCTCGTTCCGCTCCGGCTAACGGTGGGGCCCCGAGGGACCACCGAGTCCCGCGTGCCGACTGAGTGGGCTAGATCGGGCACGCTTGGCTCAACCGGGACGGCCTGGGCAGCCGTGATCCGGTTGGGCCACCTCTTGTTCAGTTGGCGTTGCCAGAC
This sequence comes from Rhodococcus sp. MT28, assembly GCF_058792695.1. Taxonomy (NCBI): domain Bacteria; kingdom Bacillati; phylum Actinomycetota; class Actinomycetes; order Mycobacteriales; family Nocardiaceae; genus Rhodococcus; species Rhodococcus sp. MT28. The sequence continues at coordinate 946 of NZ_JBXAFD010000039.1, read as the reverse complement.
TAGGAAACGTGAAGCACCGAAATCCCGATCACAAACCAGAGCTGACTGAGGCCGTTTTCCAATACGGTTCAGACGGCTACGAGCTGTCTGTCGCCGAGGTGAAGCATCTGATGTCGGAAGCTGAGACCATCATGAACGGGGAAGGATCCGGCTTGATTCGTGCGACGATCGATGGCGCCGAGAGAGCATTCCTCGTCTCGGCCGGAGCGCTCGTCACCTTCCATGTCCCCATCGGAGCCCTGGGGGAAGTTCCGAAGGAGTAGCTATCGGTAGCTCGGTCGCGTCCCATCCCGCGGCGGGTATCGCGGGAAGATTCTGTACCTGATGCGCGTGTATCGATCCGCGTTCTCGGGGCGGGTTTACTCGTTCGGAGATTAGGCGCGGATGTCCATCCTGGACAACGCATTTCCGTCGATGGCGAACGTGAACCTATTGGGTCCGTTGAGGCCGTTTCCGCCGACTCAAGCGGGACGGTTGTTTCGGAGGTTGTGTTGACGAAGTCGAGGACAGACGAGGTCACCTGTTTACCAAGCAAGTGCAGCGGCTGAGTCGCGTGGGCGGATTGTCCGGTCGAACGCGAAACGGTTTTCGAATACCATCAACAACCAGTTCAATCTCGGGGGCGGCGACCGGCAAACAACGATGGTCGCTCCCGCAATGTTGCCCGCTCCAGCACGCCAAGTATCAGCGTTGGTGCGGAATCAATTTCGATGCTGCTCGACGCCACGACACTCGACAGGCGAAGTGGCCAGGATGCCGGTTTTCGCCGATGGCGCCGCAGTAGCTTCGGCTGACAACGCGCCTGTGAGCGATATCCGAGAAGAGGGTGCAAATGCGACCTCGACGAGTCGGTGCAATGGCGACCTAGATGTATGAGGAACGGACGTTGGTGACGCGGTGCCGGCGGTAAGCGGCGGGCGGTCGTCCTCCGCGTGCTGAATGCGGT
>NZ_JBXAFD010000038.1:0-11515 GCF_058792695.1 Rhodococcus sp. MT28 | reverse complement strand
ACTCTCTGACCACTTCCAGCGACGTCTACACCGTCGCCGCGCGCAAGGTACGACCGCCGGCAGCTTCCGCTGCGCAGACAGCCGAACCTGCAGCTGTGGCGCAGATGGGAGCCGCCGGGTAGAGATCGCACCCGCCTTAATTTCTTTCGACTGACGGTTCACCCCAAAGGTATTCGACAGAAAGGCGCGTCACATGTCATCACGCACAATGCTCGGGGCGTTGGGGGGTAGGCGTGGCAAGCATGGCCATTCGTGGTTGATCGGACGGGAGTTCAAGTGTTGGAAACAAAGATCGCTAGGTGGGGCCAATTCGCGGTAGCGCCCGAAGGCCTGACGATTATCGCTGCACCACGCCTAGGGCCGATATGGCTGCGGCGGCACTTGTCGAGGCCATTCGCACGTCGATCCCCAGGCGAAAGGAGTCGGCCCGAGCCTCACGGGCCAACCTCAAGCGTTGTCTCGATGAAAGCCGCCAAGAACTGCACTCGGTTGGGCAAAAAATGTAACTTCCGTGGGGGTGCCCGAGACTGCATGAGATCTACCCCAACATGATTCGGGGGATCTAGAGCAAACCACAACAGCTCACACCGAGCATAATCGCCGCCATGCACTTCAGGCACGGTTCGGCGCTGACCGCCATCATCAATTCATCTGTCGCGCAAACGAAACCGAGGGCCTCATCGGCTTGCAGTAAGCCAGAAGATCGGCACCACCACCCGTCGACGAAGTGCCAGCTGGTGTGTGTTCGTATGCCAATGTCGCGTTCGTCGTCGAACACGATCGCGCCGATAGGCGTCTCCCCCGTCGGGACGGGCATTCGGTTGAAGCGCCGATCTCTGCTCGACGCCGACCGTCCTTGCGCTGACCGCTACCGACGAAATTGGCTGCTGTGAACACTGATTCCCTCACTATGAGGGTTAACCGAAAACACCGGTCAGCCGGCCCCGAGCGCGAAGGACACGACATCGTGTGCGAATGGAGGCCGTGGGCCTCGCAGGGGATCAGAGGCCGTACGTGTAACGGAGGGGTGGTGGGCGGCCTGATCGGCGGGTGTCGGTATTCAGTAGCCGGTGCCGATCGACATACCCGCCGGCCCGGCGTATCGCCGACACCTCCCACCCAAACCCTTGGAGCGACATGCACATTCAAAATGGTCCCGTAGCGCGCCGACAGAATTCGTCTCGCCACGGAGCCGATTTCGACAGACCAGCATCACTGCGAACAGTTCGCTCATAGTTCACTCGGTTCGAAACGACGATGTTCCCCTCGCCCGCCCCTCAGTCCTCGATGTCGGTGGGGCTCCGTTCGTATGTTGAGCCGGATGGTTTTTGATGTTTCCGCGACCACACTCTTCGACGAAACAGTTGTGGCCGAGTCTCAGCGGTTGGCGGTGAACGAAAGATCGCGGAATAGACTGTCGGCGACGAACTGCCCCCGTCCTACAACGTCGCTCCCACACAACCGGTCCGGGTGATCCTCGAACGAACCCCGCACGAGGAACCCGACTCCGAGCCCCAGCGCCAGCTCCTGACCGCCAGCTGGGGCTTGCTCCCTGCCTGGGCCAAGGATCGGAAGATGGCATCCAAACTCATCAACGCCCGCAGTGAAACCGTCACGGAGAAGCCGTCATTCAGAAGTAGTGCCACCAAACGACGGGCCATCATCCCCGCGAACGGCTACTACGAATGGATGAAGACCGAGGCAGGGAAGACTCCCTACTTCTTGCATGGAGAGAACGACGTGATCGCGATGGCTGGACTCTACGAGTTGTGGCCCGATCCTGAACTACCCGAAGATGATCCGAACAAATGGGTATGGACCTGCACCATTCTCACCCGGCCAGCTACGGATGCCACGGGACACATACACGACAGATCCCCGCTGATCCTGCCCGAATCGTTCTGGGAACACTGGCTCGACCCGAACCTCACCGACAAAGGCGAAGTCCAGGCGATGATCAATTCCGTTCCGGAGCCGCATCTCGAACCGTACGAAGTCTCGACGGCGGTGAACAGTCCGCGAAACAATACGGCGGACCTACTCAACCCGGTTTGACCGACGCAGCGCCGGCTCCTCGCTCCCGACACGGGGGACGTGTCGTTTCTGCAGTTCAGCCCTGTCGGGCGCTGCTGTGATGAAGAGGTTGTCTCGTTGCGGGACATCGGTGAACTGCTCGGGATCTCGCATCAGCGCGTGCGTCAACTCGTCAGCTGACCGGGCGCACCGAACCGACGGGGACGGCCGGCCGGTGATGTCGCCGCTGCGGCACCGATTCCCGATGCCTCAGTGGTGCCCTGCCGCAGTAAGTCGCACGTGTGAGTTGCCGTGGTCGATAGGGTGTTTGCCATGATCTGGATGCTTCGCTCGAAGCCGAGTCGCTAGGCCCTTCGGGTGGACGTTGCTGTCACTGTCGCTGAACTGCGGAGACAACTGGTCATCGTGCGAGATGTCACCGAATCTGGAAAAGCGGGCTCGGACACCTTGAATGCTGTCCGGTTGGACGCCAAGCCGACGCGGGATCATTTCCTCACTGCAGCGATGCGACTTCCCCGTATGGAACGCGAACTTGCCTTCCGGTGGGACCACGCCGCTGCGATGACGTACTGGTACCTCCACGGGGACCGGGGTTTCGCCCCGTTGGAGGAACAAGCCGCTGTGCTGCTGGCCGGTCTGCCCGACGGAGTCGACACCGCCGCCGTCGAAGCAACCATCGCCGCCATCCACGACCGCACCGAGACGCCCATTCTCCGTGTCCCCTGGCGCGGCACCACGGATCGGGTACGGACTCCGGATGAAGTGGATCAGCAGGGCTTGCGGGAACGGATGTCCAACGATCGGACCCGGTTGAAGTTCGACGAGATCCTCGACCCTGACTCAGCCAACAGTCGGCGGGCAGCACGAAATTTCGTGCCGTGGCTCGACGAGGCTCTCGACTACCTCGCTGTCACCCGAACTCACGAAGAGCTCGAGGCCGTCGCCGGGCGTTGGCGAAGTGCGCGAAACAAATACATTCACGACAACCCGCACTACGCCGACGTCGTGATCAGGCCGCAGTCGTAGGCACTGGCAGGGATCGCCGAGAGGTCGCCACCCGTGACGTCGAGCTCGGGCAAGGTGAATCGGGGAGTGAGAACACTGCGGTTGACTGTTGCAGGAGAGCATTCGTGCGCGCACGCGTGCGCGCATCGGTGCACGCATAGCTTCGCGCTGAGGGATGCTTCGTCAGAGAATGGTCTCGAATCGCTGGTTGTGATCGGTTTCTCGCATGCGGTGACTCAATCAGGGAGAGCGGTCGGGTATAGATAGCGAGCATGAGCGAGAACATCACGACCGGTGGGACCTATCCGACTAAAGGTCGCGAAGGGATGGATGAACTCGAAGCGGTGGGCCGTCGACTGATCGTCGACGGGTACTTGCGGGGCGATTCGGTGTTCACTCCGGGCGAGCCGGTGTGGTCGCGGGCGAACTTCGTTGAACTCAAAGAGATCTACATTGACCGCCCTGATCAAAGTCAGGACAAGAATTTCTTTGAAAAGCTCACTGTGCAGTTCGCCGGCGCCAGCGATGGCGCGATCCAACTGTTCGCCGAGTTGCTGCTGACGAATGTGCTCCCGCTGTCTAATTACCTGTGGAACACCAAGTATCGGCATGTGCGGCAGGTGTTGGAGATGATGGAGCATCCTGTCGACTTTCCCACCGATGTCGTATCAGTGACTGGTGTGGGGGCTTTCAACGGTGGAACGGCGTTTGGTGTTCGGCGATGGTCGCAGTTGTGGCTCCTGATCTACTTCGGCCTGCATGTGCACTCGTTGAGCGCGGAGGAACGGGAGGCTCTCGCGACGGACCCGTTGGCGTTCCGCGATGCGTTGGCGGCTGTGCCGGCGCCGAACGAGCCTGTCCAGCGTGCTGCCGTGCGGTACCTGGCGTTCCCGAAGTTCTTCCGCCCGATAGTCAACGCGGGACACCGGCGTCTGATCCGGGACACCTTTGCGTCGTATCTCCAGCGCTCGGTTTCTGACGATGTCGACGTCGACCTTGACGAGATCATCCGTGCTTTCGAAGCCGAGCAGAACGGCCCCGTCGATTTCTACCAGGAGCCGTGGAAGTCGATGTGGAAGCCGGTCAAACCGCCCAAGAAGGTTGACGCGACCGATGACGATGTCGATGAGGTCGAAGGTTCCGACGACGAATTGCTCGTTCCGACACCGGAATTATCCATCGTGGATCCGGACCAAGAGCTGGCGGACTCGTTGCATGTGGACCTCGGTTGGCTGGCCAGGTGCACCGATCTGCTGCGTGATCGCCCGCAACTGATCTTCTACGGCCCGCCCGGTACCGGGAAGACGTACATCGCGAAGACGTTGGCTCGGCATCTCGCCGGCCCGGACAACGTCACCATCGTGCAATTCCACCCTGCCTACAGCTACGAGGATTTCTTCGAAGGCTTCCGGCCCACCCCGCGCAGCGATGGGCAGGTCGGCTTCGAACTCAAACCGGGCCCGATGCGCCGCTTGACCGACCGCGCCCGCAAGCATCCGGATCAGTTGTTCGTGCTGGTCGTCGACGAGATCAATCGCGGAAACCTCGCCAAGATTTTCGGTGAGTTGTACTTCCTGCTCGAATACCGCGACGAGGCAATCGATCTGATGTACTCCTCGGGCGATGCCGAGCCGTTCACTCTGCCACGCAATGTGGTCATCATCGGCACGATGAACACCGCGGACCGCTCGATCGCTCTCGTGGACACCGCCATGCGCCGCCGCTTCGGATTCATTCCGCTGCACCCAGCGCAGGAGCCCACGAAATCGGTCCTGAGACGTTGGCTCACCGCCCGCAAGTACCCGCAGCGTGTCGCGGACCTGCATCTTGCGTTGAACGCTGCCATCGACGATCCGGACTTCCAGATCGGACCCTCGTATTTCATGCGCCCGGCGGTCCACAGTGATGGGGGATTGGCGCAGGTATGGGACAGCGCGATTATCCCGCTGCTCGAGGAATTCCACTTCGGTGATCGCACCGTGGATCTCGAAGCCCGATACGGCCTTGCTGCTCTGGAGAAGAGCCTGACCACCGGTGAATGACCCAGTTACGGTGACCCTCTTCGAGCGGCCACCATGCGGTTACGGCTGCGCCGGCTGCCTGGTGTGCCGCCCGCAGGTGGCGTTGACGCCGGAGGGAGCTGCCGCGTTCGCGGCCACAGGACTGGTCACGGTCACACCCACGACCACTCCCGGAGTGTTCACACTGACCGCCACCAGGAAAATCGGCGCCGTGACCATCGGTGCTCTCACGGTGAGGGTGGAACCGAAAACACCGATCAGCCGCGTGATGTGGATGATGGGATACGTCCGTGACCCTGCGTGGTGGTCGCAGCACACCGCACTCGCCGACACGGATACCGACCTGGTTGCGGCGTTGGCCGAAGCGTTCGTCGTGGCAGCCGAGCGCGCGACTGCCCGCGGGTTGCTCTCCGGCTACCGCGAAGTCGAAGACTCGGGCCCGGTCTTGCGCGGGCGGCTACGCGCGGGCGATCAGATCACCCGACGCTTCGGGCTCGCACTGCCTGTGGAGATCCGCTACGACGAATACGACGAAGACATCGCCGAAAACCAGCTGCTGCTCGCCGCCACCTTGATTCTGCTCGATTCCGCGGTAGTCCCGCCCCGTCTGCAGACGAGGTTGGCCAGGCTCCGCCGCGCCCTCGCAGACGTCACACCGCCCAACCTTGGTGCCGAACCGTCCCCGGCGCGAACGAGAGTGAACGAGCGCTACCACTGGGCATTGCAGTTGTCGGAGTTGATCACCGAGCATCGGTCCATCGAGCACCGCATCGGGGACGTCGTCGTGCGAGGCTTCGTCCTCGACATGTGGAAAGTGTTCGAGGATTTCCTGATGACCACCACCGCTGCTGCGATCGCCCGCCGCGGCGGCACCGGAGTGCGCCCCGGATCCGGCCCGACGCGGTATCTCGATCACGGCCGCACCGTCACGATCGAACCTGACCTGACCTGGTACGACAACGACGACAAGCCCGTGGCAGTGATCGACGCCAAGTACAAAACAACCGCGGCCGGCAAGACCGGCCCGAACGCCGACATGTACCAACTGACCGCGTACTGCACCGCTCTCGGACTACGCGAAGGTCACCTGATCTACGCGAAAGGCGACACCGCCTCCCATGCCGTCGACATTGTCGGCGCCGACATCACCATCTACTGCCACGCCCTCGACCTGACCACGCCGCCAGCGGAGCTGCTGGCCTTGATCGACGTGCTCGTCGAGGCTATGAGGGCTCGGCACGGTGATGAATTCTCGGTGGTCGGACACGGCTCGTAGTCGTTGCAAGGCAAGCAGCATCGGACGGATGGCGCAATGGCTTGTCGCGGTCTGGAACGGCTCCTGTTGGTCTTGCTCTGGGGCGGTCAGGGCAGGGCGCTTGCTCGACGAGTGGCGAGCATTAAGGCACGCTGAGCGGTTTTCAGCGCCCGCCTACTCTCATCGCGCTATGCGGTACGTGCTCCACCGGCGCTTGACCAAGCTGACGGTTCGCTGGCGTGGACGCATCAACAATGCTCACACGAGAATCGCCGCGTCGTTCAATGGATGTCGACAATCGTCGATTCCAGGCACCACCACCTACGGCCACGCCTCGACCTGACCTTGCACGTTTGGTTGCTTCTCGACTGGACTTAGGCCAGCACGGGGTTGGGTAATTCTTTGGTGTGTGGTGCAGTGTGCTGGCTGAGGAGAAACAGTGCGAGTGCTCCGAATACGATTCCTACAATCCCTCCGAAACCTTCTGTTGCGAAATGAGCTAAGGCGTTCAGTCCTGTGAATGTCAGAGCTGCAAGGCGTAGCCCGACGTGCGGCCACCGTCGGTCGGATTGTCGAATTCCGACGATTGAGGGCGCAACGATGAGGAGGGTCAAGACCGCGCTTGCAAACAGGAGTGCGCTCGCAGGACCCATCTGGCTGATGGTGATCTGTCCTGAATCGTCTTCGAATTCCACTCCACCAAGAGTGATTTGGATGATGCCAACAACGATGCCGAGGAGTGCGAAGGCTGCGAGCACATATCCGACGACGATGGGAATCCATCGTGGGGCCAGGCGTCGACGAAGCCAAATAGCCGTTCGGCTTTGTGTGAATCGTCCGAACGTGTCTTCCGTTCTGGGTGCGTCGAGGACTAACTGCCGAAGAGCGTCGACAGTGTTGTGATCGGCATTCTGGCTTGCTGCGATGTCGAGCATCTCGAGGGCAGCGTTTTTGTCTTTCTCTGTTAGTCCGTGCGCCAATCCGTTCGCTGCGATTCGAGCAGCGTTGCAGGTGTATTCGTGGGCGGTCAGGGGTCGAGCGTTTCGCAGGATCTTCGTGAACACCAAGAGGGCAAGGACTGTGACGTACATGATTTCGGCAGAGGGGCCGTAAAAGTAGTCGTTGTCCACCGTGATGAACTTGCCGACTTCGTCGAGGAACAGACCAAATCCTATTCCTCCGATGACGGTCGCGCGCCTGGCTACGCGGTTCCCGATGAACATCCACGTGGTCACCAAGGCGATGACCATTGCTGCTGCTCCGTAGAGGGCATGAGCGATGTGCAGGGTCCGCCCTCCTACCTGGGGGTAGTCGGTGATTTCTAGGTAGCCGCGGGTGATCAGGATGGTCGAAATCGATACCAGGAGAAAGGTCTCGACAGACCCTGTGCCCTGAATATTTCGCACCCAAGGATGCTCACGAACTGCTGCACTATGTGTGAGTCCGCCGGGGTTCATGCGATTGCATCGCTTTGTGGTGATTGACGCTGTGGCGGTTTAGTATCAATGCTCAACGCATTCAGGGTATTCGGGTGGCTGCGCGCGTTGGAGCTGAGCTGGTCTGGTCCTTGGTGGGGGTCAGTCATAGCGCATCCGTGTCATCGAGGTGGACGAAGCGGCAGCCATCAGCGGTGAGGACGGACAGTGCAGACCTCACTCCCGCCGCTGTTGCGGAGTGGGGCTGATTCGCGTGGGCGAGAACTATCGCACCATCTGGTGCTGTCTGCAGTTGTCGGGAGACGGTTCCTGCTGACGCTGTCGCGCCCGCATCAGCATTGACGGCGAAACCTGCGATCCGTACTCCGAGGTCGTGTGCGATTGCGATAGCGACATCGTCGTAGTGCGCTGTGCCTGCTCTGAACCATCGACTGTCGACTCCTAGCGCACTGCTGAGCAATTGGCGGTTGCTGTCGATTTCGTGGACGACAGCAGAGGGGGCAGACGTTCCCCCGATGCCGTACGCAGGACGGCCGGTAACGGACAGCGGTACGTGGAGTGAGCCGTGGTTCTCGATTCGGAAGAGTGGATCTTCTCGTAACTCGGCTGCTTCGCGTGGGTTGGTGTGAAGCCACCGTTCGTTGAGGAACAGTGTCGAGGGAACTGCAAAGTCGCGGAGCGTAGCGATCAACGGTCGGTCGAGCGCCGAGCCTCCGGGGCCTCCACAGATATCGAATGTCAATGCCATGGTGCGCTTTTCGAAAGTGGTTGGAACGAGGGTCTGCACGCCGGGCAAGTCTGTTCCCCACCGAGAGGGCGCTCGATCCCACTGGCTATGAGACGCGGGTGCACTTTCTGGTGGGGTCGCTGCCGATGAGGGAAGTGCTTGGCTTTCTGTTGTTGCCGCTATCTGAGTTGGAGGATTCGCGCATGCCACGACGGCTGTGGGAATTCCCAGGGCAGCCAAGGCGAGAAATCTACGTCGGTCGAGCTCGCGAGATGATCTCGGTCGATGGAGGGGCATCACTGGTTCTCGCCTTCGCAGATGTACAAATCTTTCGGCACCGCCACTTCGGGTGAATCGCCGCGGGGGAGTGTGCTGATCGTCCCGGAAATGACGGCCGTTTCGGTTGCAGCGTTGTGGTTCGAGGAGTAGCGGCCGTAAGCGCAAGAAACTTGCAGAAGGGTCGCCCCTGATGTTGTCGCAGTGGTATCGCGGACCATATTGCGCCCTTCCGTCAAGAAAACTCTGTGCGTGCAGTCATCCGATAGAAGTTTCCACCTCGATCGACTGCATGTAGCGATACCGTGGGTAGGCGGCCATCGAAACTTCGGGATTGAACTATCTTGAGTGAATCCTAACGAGGAGCTGACTTCGTATCGATGTGGTGCTGTCGACGGCGGTGCGCAGTGCGAAGTTATCGGCACGGTCAGAGTCTGCCATTTGTGCAAACCAATTAGCTGCATTCGTCTGAGTTATGACGCGGTGGCGATTCCTTTCCACACGTTCCGGATGAGCGCCTGGGGAGTTCGACGGACTGCTGTTCACCCCCCAACTGTGCCTGTAGATGAGTGTGTAAGGCCCTGAACTGGGGTTACAAATACATTTTGTGCGTGCGCCCAATTCGGTTGTCAATGAAGTGTGTGATGTAGCGACGAGGTGTGCGTGTGTTCTTCGTATGCAGGCCCGCGCTCGTTATACTACAAATAGTATTTGTTTGTTAACAAAATTGGGTGATAGTTGCTGATTCGGATTGAAATACCGCTGCGCACGCAGAAGGGGTGAGAATTATCTGCATAATTGCATCGTGATCTATGCTTGGCGGATGACGACATCGGGCGAATCGATCCATTCGAGGAATCGTGTCTGTGTCTTTCGATTGCCCCTTAACTCTGCGGTTTGGGCTGTGAGGCCCTTTGCTCGGGGCGGGGACGAAGAGAGAGCCCGATATCGCTGACACCGCCAGATTGGACTGCCAAAGTTCATTCCAGGAAGTCTCAGTGCGCTGTAGATGCGCTGCGAGAAGCGTCGAGTCTTCCAGCTCAACAGCTTTGCCGTGTGTTCAGCCGTCGAATTAGCCCCCTGCCGACCCGTGACATCTCAGGTGTCACGGGTGGGCTCGAAAACAGGAGAAAGACAATGAAACTCGCTCACGGTGCCGCTGTCGCTGCCGCAGCTCTTGTATCCATCGGACTGAGCGGATGTGGAAACAGCGACAATTCCACAACGCCCAATGCTCAATCGACCGGATCGGCATCGAGTTCGGTGACCTCCACTACGTCCGCTCCTGCAACGAAATTGGTCGGGACGAGCGCGGCGCCTTTGCCGAGTCCGAGTCCGACTCACCCGGCAGCGGCCGCCCCTGCGGCCCTGTCCGACCTCGACTGTGGGCAGATTACGGGTACCAACGGTGCGAGTGCGAATGTCATAGCTTTCGCGACGGCAGCGGGGCGGGCGGGGTGTAGCGATGCGATTACGGTGACAAGTGACTACATCGGAATTCCGCGTACAGGGGACGCTGCGACGGTTGACGGATGGACCTGTGAACCGCAGCCCGACACCACGATCCCACACGTGTGTTCCAACAACGGCGTCATCGTCGGCCTACGCGGTGCAGCGGCGCCGGCCACGCTGCCTGCTCCCGCACCCACACCGATCCACTTGCCTGATCCTGCCAGGACGCCGCAGTCTGCCGGGTTGACCGAACCGTCGGCTCCGGCGCCGGCTGCTGCGGTCGCCGACGTCAACTGCGGCCCGGTGACCGATGCCGGTGGTAGCACTCGGCACGTCATCGCTGTCGGAACCGCGGCAGGTCGAGTTGGATGTACTGAGGCGATCACTGTCGCCACCACCTATGCCACGACCGTGGCGCCGTCGGATGTCGTCTCCGTCGACGGCTGGGCCTGCGAAGCGCAACCCGACGCAGTCGTTCCGTCCATTTGTGTCAAAGATGCGCTCCAGATCGCGCTCCGCGCGAGTTAATTGAAGCGAAATTTGACCCGCGGCGGGTCGGCGAAGAACGCACGCTAGGTGTATGAGGCAGTGATGTTCAGGTCGTGTGCCTTTCCGTCGCTGCATGTGGCCGCGGTTGAATGCCTCCAGTGACTCCTTTCCATGACTCGCTGGAGGCATTTCGCGTCGGTCCGCCCCAAGTTGATGTGGCCGGAGAAACATCGGGTTTCGGGCGCTTCATCCAAGTGAGCAGGTGAGAGGTTCGAAGCGAGATCCAGCTAGTGTTTCTCCGTACCTCTTGCGCGGCGAGCGTAGCGCGCACCAACCCGCTCGGCGGTAAACCCGTGCACAAGAACGCTTCCCAATACGGTCGCAACCATCACGTAGAGGACGAGTGATGCTTCATCGAGTTCGAGGTCGCTGTTTTCGTTGATGGCGGTAATCCCGCGCCATGCGAGTAGTCCGAAGATGATGGAAGCGGTGCCGCGGGGCCCCAGCAGTGCGATCGCCTGCCGGTCTGGCCTCGACAGATCTGAACCGATCAGCGACAGGGCTACAGGAACTGCCCTGATGATCGTCAACGCTGCGAGTACGAAGACGAACTCCTGCCATCCCGGTAAACCGATTGCCACCAAGTAGGACACTGTCGCTCCGAAAAGGAACCACATAGCCATGCTGCTCAGCGTTGCCACGTCCTCGGCCAACTCGAGTTCCGAGGCATCGATCGTCTTGGAATTGCGTGCGGCGTGGAAAGTGACGCCGCAGACAAAAGCGGCGATGAAGCCGTTGGCCGAGGAGACGGTGGCACCGC
>NZ_JBXAFD010000037.1:0-11527 GCF_058792695.1 Rhodococcus sp. MT28 | reverse complement strand
GTACGCGGGGAGAAACCATGGCCACAAAATGCGCCATAAATGGCCGCCAGTGGGGAGCTTACGATGGCCGTCGACAGCACTGAACGAAACCCGCGATGACCCGGTTGCCCCACCACCTAACCCATAAGTTCACGAGTGCAACCCTGTTGCTCTACCTCGTCGCAGTCGTGGCGCAACTGTTGACTTGGGCCGATCTTAGCGGCGCCGAACGCAGCACACGGGTTGTCGGATTCCTGCTCTGCGGAGCACTGCTGACGGCAGTCCTGAGCTTGGGGGGGCTTGCGCGACAAGAACACCCCAGATAGCAAGAAGTCCTAGAAGAACCCTGGTCGGCGGACCGGGGTTCTGACCGCAGTTAGGCGGTCGGTGTTTGCGATTGCACGCGGCGGTGGAAAGCTGACGCCTGCCCGGCGGCCCGGCCACCTCCGGTGTCCCCCCCGAAGAGAACTCCGCTGCGCTCCGTTCTGTGAAAAACATTGATTTGTTTCTCCTTCTGGCCTTCCGATTTTGACCGGCGGTGACCTGCGCGCAACCGCTGACTCCGCTTCGCTCCGGCCTTCGGCTCGAAAGACTTTTTCAACCCGCACTCGCACGCTCGCAGAAAAACTCTTCCGCTCACCAGTTGCACTCCGGCCCCCTAATGCCGGTCCAACTCTCCTATGCCAGAAGGCGAAAAAAATTGGCGGGGCACGGGTTTGGTCCCCAGCCACGAACGAAAGGTCACCGATGAGCGAGGACTACGACTACACCGAGGGCGACGACTACAGCGCGGCAACCATCCACTACGCCGGACTCAGTTGCGGGTGCGGTGACTACTCCTGCCCTCGCATGCACAACGACGCCGCACAGTGCGTCAACGCCGAGTAACGACAACCAGCCCACCACCACAAAGGAGAGCCACATGAGCACCGAAACCCCGACCCTCACGCCCGCACTGGTCGCCGTTGTCGAGGCAACCGCTGCCCTGGATGCAGCGATGTTCGACCGAAGCCGCGAAGGGTTCACCGACATCACAGCCCTGGTGGACGCCTTCGCCGCAGCTCGTGCCGCAGCCCGCGACGCCGGACACCCCGAGGAGGACATCGACGCCGCCGCCACTCCCACCAACTGACGACCACCAGTTACCAGCAAAGGAACACCGGCATGAGCACCGCAATCATCAACCTCGAGGAAACTGCCCCCGCCAGTTGAGCGACGAGGAACGCAACGAGCAGGTTCGCCGTCTGGCGACCTGGGCCGCAGCGGAAATCGCACACGCGAAGAGGCTCCCGCACGGCCGCGTCCGCAGCGGGCACCTCGCCAACGCCGAGAACGCCCTCGCAGACGCCTCCGTACTGCTCGCCGCATGACCGGCGACACCAACCCAACCGAAAGGGAAACCCATGTACGGATACGACTTACACAACATCTGCGAGAAAGCGGATGCCTGGGCGAAGTTGTTCGAGACAGCCGAGTATCTCGCCAGCGTCGTCGAGCACAACTGCTGCTCGGAAATCGACGTGTTCGTGGAGTTGCTCATCGCGCTCGACTACCACGGCCACGCCTCCGCCCTGATGGACGCGCACATCGAGGCCGATAGCTGCCGAGACCGTCACCCCACGGCCGATCAAGTGATCTTGGAACCGGCCACCGCTTGAGACCGAAAACCCCACGGAAACAACACAACACCGGGCAGCTGCTATCTGCCCGGTGTCGTGTCCCGAAGTCTACGAGAGGAATCGCGATGACCGCAACACACACCGCCCCCGCCGCAGCACTCGAGGTCGCACAGCTGCACCCCGACGCCCTCGACATCGGCGAGAACGTCCGCGACAGCGTCGATCTGGCGCAGACCCCCGACTTCGTCGAATCCATCCGCGAAAACGGAGTACTCGAAGCGATCAGCGCCGTCCGGACCGCAGACGGAACGATCGTCGTCCGCGACGGCCAGCGCCGCACCCTCGCCGCCCGCGAAACCGGCCTGACCAGCATCCCTGTCGTGATCTACCCCGACACCGCAGGCAGCGACAAGGCCCGCGCCGTCGACCGGATCGGCAAGCAGATCACCGCCAACCGGCACCGCGAAGGGCTGACCGCAGCTCAGCACACCCGAGGGGTTGCGCAGATGCTCGAATTCGGCGCATCCATCACGAAGGTGTCCAAGACCCTCGCGATGGACAAGAAGGATGTGAAAGCCCAGGCAGCGGTAGGGAAAGCGGAGGCAGCCCGCGCCGCCCTCGACGCCGGCCAGCTCGACCTCGCACATGCGGCAGTAGTGGCCGAGTTCGAGGAAGCCGGAGACACCGAAGCCGTCGAAAAGCTCCTGACCACACGGTCTTACGACTTCGACCACGTAGCGGAGCGACTACGCGGGTTGCGCGAAGAACGGGAGGCATACGCCCGCGCCGCAGCCCCGTTCGAGGAGAAGGGATTTACGATCCTTCCGCACGATCACATCAGTTTCGGGGAGGATGTGCCGTCCCCGTCCGACCTGGTCACCACAGACGGCGACGAGGTCACCCCGGACATGATCGACGCAGCCCCGCAGTTCTGGGCAGTGTTCCTGGGATTGAACGACGCCTTTTTCGACAAAGCCACCGGCGAGCGCGTCGATTACGACGACGTCGATTGGGACACCGAGGACGACGATTCCGCCGTACCCGACGAAGGGCTACGGCACGCCAACACTGTCGACTACCGGCCCGAATACCTACCGGAATACTGGTGCATCGACCAGGAAGGCGCAGGACTCGAGCCGCGTCCGATCATCGACGCGGTTCCCGCCGCCGCAGGTGGCAGCGGAAACGGCCCCGCCGAGGCAGCTCGGGCAGTGCGCGAGCAGGAAGCGAAGGACAAGCAGGAACGGCGACGAGTTCGCGAGCTGAACAAGCAGGCCGAGGCCGCGACCACCGTCCGCCGCGAGTTCCTGCGCACAACCTTGCTCGCCCGCAAGACCCCACCGAAAACGGCAGCGGCCTACGTCGCGACCACCCTCGCCCGCGATCCCGGGCTGATCTCGGAATACAAGGCAGCGGAATCACTCGGTGAGTTGCTCGGATTCAAGGGCTACTACCCCGGCCGAGAGTTGGCCGAGCAAGTGGCGAAGGCGTCCGAGGCTCGCGCTCAGGTGCTGCTCCTCGCGCTGGTGATCGCCGCGCAAGAGTCCCGCATGGTCAAAGACGCATGGCGATCCAAGCCCAAGAATGCCGACCAGTACCTCAGTTTCCTGATGGAACAGGGCTACACCCTCTCCGCCGTCGAGGAAATCATCACCGGACAGCTCACATTCGACGAGGTCGCGATCGACTGACCCGATGAAGCGGCGATCCCCGGCCCGAAAGGGTTGGGGATCGTCCGCCCTTCCGCCCCGCACCTTCCGCCCCCGGCCGGCGGTAAAGAGCCACCGGCGGACCGGAAGGGCGGAAGGCGGACACCACCACCGACACGCGAGAAAGCACCCGGCCGCGGGCCACGAACCACGACAAAAGCGCAAGGAAAAGGAACCGACCCGCCCCGGTGTGAACATTCTTCTATCCCGACACTCGCGCATCAAGGCCGCTCCAGAAATAATATCCACACGCGCCACTCGCACGCTCGAACAACGGCGCTGCGATATTTTTTCCTACACTCACCTTGACCCGCTCCCGCCGAGACCAGAATATCGGCACATACCGGGGGAGGGGAGAAAATGCTGGTAGGGCGCATGCAAGTAGCTGTGTACATCACGGTTTGGATTAGTGAAAGAATGCGGAAAATGATTGAAGATGTCATTAGCTAACGCGGAAACTAATCGAAGAAATGCCCGCTAAAGTATTGGCTTATATCGCATTGTTCGATAGAATGAAATCAATAAAGAATCACCGACAAGGGGGAATGACAATGGCGATCACCGTATATACCAAACCCGCATGTGTGCAATGCAATGCCACGTACCGCGCACTCGACAAAGCGGGAATCGAATACGACGTCATCGACATCACCGAAAACGCACAGGCCCGCGATTACGTCATGAGTCTCGGATACCTGCAAGCCCCCGTCGTCGTCGCAGGAGAAAACCACTGGAGTGGATTCCGTCCCGACGAAATCTCCAAGCTCACCCCGGCCGCCTGACCACACACTTTCACCAGCGAAGCGAGTTTCAATGAGGAAATCAAGCAGTTCGGACGGCGGGTGCATCAACGACGAACAGTCGGTTGTCGCGCAACAATGCCCAGATCACGCTCACTCGTCGACGGGCCAAGGCGATCACCGCTTGAACGTGTCTCATTCCTTCACTTCGTTTCTTGAGGTAGAACTCGCGGTTCGGTCCATCTTTGATGATGGAGGTTTGAGCGGAGAGGTAGAAGACGCGCCGCAGTCGCCGGCTGTAGCGTTTGGGTCGGTGCATGTTGCCGGTTCGGCGGCCGGAATCGCGGGGGACCGGAACCAACCCCGCTGCCGAGGCGAGGTGACCGGCATCGGAGTACGCCGACATATCACCGGCAGCGACAACGAATTCCGCGCCGAGGATCGGACCGATACCGGGCATGGATTCGATGACCGCAGCCTGTGGATGGCGGCGGAAGGTCTCACCGATCTGCGCGTCGAGACGAGCAAGCTGGACGTCCACTGCGAGGACTCTGTCGGCGATATCGGCCACCAACTGCGCCGCAACAGCCTCACCAGGCAGGACCACATTCTGCGCGGACGCCGCTTCCCACGCAATCTCGGCGACACCGTCCGCCCCGCGTACCCCACGTTTACCGAGCCACAAGCTCAAACGAACGCGTCCGCGTCGCCGAATGGCGCGCGGCGTCTGGAAACCGGTCAACAACACCAACGCGCCCTTGTGACGCCCGAAGTCGAAAGCCCGCTCGAGCGCAGGAAAGACACCGGTGAGAGTGTCACGCAGACGGTTGATCAGCCGGACTCGGTCAGCGACGAGATCGGTCCGATGCGAGGTCAAAAGCGCGAGTTCCGCGGCCAGCTGGGCCGGTGGAATCAACACAGACAGATCGCGTCGGTGTCGAGCAGTTTCCGCGATCACATAGGCATCGCGGGCATCGGTTTTCGCCTCCCCTCGATACGCGCCGGACATCCTGTTGACGGTGCGACCAGGGACGTAAACCGCATTCTGTCCGTGCGCGGCGAGAAGAGCAAGCAACAACGTCGAGGAGGTACCGGAAATATCTACCGCCCAATGGAGTTCGTCGGCCAAGGCCAGAATTTCGCTCAGCGCGTGCAATATCGCGGTCTCGTCGTTGATGATCTTGTGCGACCACACGATCAACCCTGCTTCGTCGACCACTGCCGCCCAATGATGGCCCTTGCCGGCGTCGATTCCAACCCATGCGTGGGTGTGAGTTTCTCTCATCGCTCCTCCATGTCGCCTACTCATGTCAGGCCCGAGGAACACCCCACCGTCATCTCCGTAAACAGCACTCGAAGCACATTTTTCAATCAGCAGCCAGGGCGTCCCGAAGCGCTGGGCGGCCACTCGTTTCGAGCCACATAAGGCAGGACACCATCAGCCACACCCAGCACTTCCGGACCATCCAACAACTTACGGAGGACACCATGACCGCAGCAGCATTCACCTTCACTCCCGATGCAGACTTCGTCGACCGCGCACTCGACGCCGAGCTCCGCTGCGACAGCGAATCCGTCGACCGCAAACTCCGCACCATGCTCGCCGCCCTCGACGATTCCCTCGCCGGAATCAGTGATGCACGCGAAGAGCTGCACACCCTCTACACCGCCCCTGACGCGGACACCGCCGAAGACGTTGCCGCCCATGACCAGGACATCGCAACTCATCTCGCCGAGGCTGCCCGCAACCTCCGCGCGGCCACCGAGATCCTGCGCAGTCACCGGCAACTCACCTCACCGCGACCCTGACTCCTATGCCCACCGGCGACAGCAAGGACCCCGACGTGACACTCTCACTGGCCACCGTCCCCGACTTCGACGACCTCACCAGCGAAAGCGACGAGATCGACGAGTACAGCACCGCTCTCGACGTCGAAGCTCAGCTCCTGTGCTCGCTGCTCTGGGCGCCGGCCGAGAGTGCGAAGCGTGCCGTCGCAGCTCTGACCAGCGCAGACTTCTACCGACCCGTGAACGCGGCACTGTTCACCGCCATCTCCGAACTCGCTCTGGCCGGCAAACCTCACAACAGTGCCCATGTCTTCACCACCTTGCAGCAGGAAGGCCGCACCAGCGGGCACCTCGGGAAACAACTCACCAAAGCACTCACCGACATCACCACCATCGGCGTCCCGTCCGCTGAACTCGAGCACAACATCGCCGCAGTTCTCACCCAGGCATACCGCCGCGGATTCCGCGAAGCAGCACGATCCCTCGCCCAAGCCGCCGAAGAGCTCCCCGAAGACCAACTGTTCGAGCACCTGCTCGGCATCGGCCGTGAACGCCGCGCAGCCTCCCAACGCCTCGCAGCCATCCGCGAAGGCCGAGCATGACCAACAAGCCAGGTGTGGTGAAACACAGCATCTTCGGAGTCCTCGCGCTCGCCGTTGCGGCCCTGGACTTCACGATCGGCACCAAACACGTGATCACCGCCGGAATCATCGCCCTCACCGCCTCCGTTTACAGCTTCGCCAAAGCCGCCAGCCGCCGGAAACCTTTAGACGCCAAGGAGAATCGAACATGACCGAAGCGAACGGTAAGGACCTGATGCCCGACGAGGCCGTTCTCTGGTTTGAACGCCGGAAAGCGGAACCAGGACGGCGGGTGAGTCTGGCCGAACGCCAGCACTGGATCAATGACTATCCGTCAGCGGTCAACGCACTCGGCCCGATGTGCCACTCGATCACTTTCTGGCGTCAACCTTCGTACCGACTTCGTGTCACACTGCGAGGCTCACAACTCGCCAACATCACCCGCATAGACAACGTGCTCAGCGATCGCGGATGGACGCGAGATCTCACCCCTCCGCCAGCAAGTTTCGACCAGCGGCCGCCGGAGACAGGGTTAACGCCATCATGAGCGACGACGAACACGACGCCTGGCAACTGCACCACCACGGAGCCAGCTGGGACGACATCGGCACCGAAATGGGATGCAGCCCCACCGCCGCACAAACCCTCGCAACCGCCTACGAGAAACGCACCGACAACGCCGCAGCACAAACCCAAAACACTCTGTTCTGAACACCCGTCCGTAGGTCCGTGTCGGACCTACCAGGCACAATCGCCGGAAACGACAGAAAGGAACGCCATGAACAACGAGATCGCCACCATCGTTGCCCCAGTCGCAAAAGCAGGAGCCGCGTCAGCAGTAGCCGGATTCGTACTCGGAACACTGATCGGCTGGCTGTTCTTTCCCGACGCAATGAAGCCGTGGCAATTCGGCATGATCCTCGCCCTGGTCACGCTGTTGCTGGTTCTCGTCGCCGCCACCCCCTACGTATGGCGCCGGTACAGCGGGCAAAGCTAGCAGTGCAACCCCTCGCAGACGCCCCCCTCGAGGAGCGCACCGACAAGGCCGCCGCACAAAACCGAAACACCCTGTTCAGGCACCGCTCCACAACCGTTGTTGACCGCAGGAAACAGGCAATGATCAGGTAGAATAGACAACGGTGCGCAGCTCCCCTGCGCACCACCACACTCGCCCGAGTCGACGAAGGAGCACCGGTGACCACTGCACGCAACGCACAGTCGCACATGACCGAAGCCCAGATCGACCGAGCCATCGCCGCCGCCACAGCCGGACACCGCATGGCCGGCATGGAACCCAGCGCCACCGACGTCGAAATCGGCCGCCGGCAACTACGCGGAGAAATCACCGGCGACAAAGCCGTTGAACTCGCAGTCGCCGCAGCACTCGCCGAATACGAGGCAGCACAGCCCGAGTGAACGACCCCTACGAGTACGAGATCGCCCCAGGCGTCCTCAAAAACAAATACGGCATCACCGACCCCGCGAAACTCGCAGTAGTCGAACGAGCAGCCGCCTACCAGCGAATCCTGCAACTCGAAACACAGCCCATACCAGGCAATTTCGACTTCGACCACCTCAAAAAGATCCACCAATTCATCCTGCAAGACGTCTACGACTGGGCCGGCACCCTCCGCACCCGCGACACCGGCGCCGTCGGCATGAACCTCCCACACTGCCGACCCGAACACATCGAAAATCAAGCAGCGTTCATCTTCCGCGGAATCGCCAAAGACAACTTCCCCCAAGGACTCCCGAAAGACCGCGCCGTCGACCGACTCGCCTACCACTGGGGCGAAACCACCGTCCTGCACCCATTCCGAGACGGCAACTCCCGAACACAACGAGTCTTCTTCGACGAACTCCTCAAATCCTCCGGCTGGACCATCGACTGGCAAAAAGTCCACGCCTCCGCAGTACAAGCAGCCCGCTACGTCGCCATGGAAGCAACCCACACACCACTCCGCGACGTCCTAACCCCCGGCGTACACCGCAACAACACCGAACCACCCACACTCGCCAGCACCCAAGGCAACGTCATCCACCTCGAGGTGGCCGAGCACCACAAAGCGATGATCGAGCATCTACGCAGCGGAAACCGCGAACCCTACAACCCCAACGAACTCAGCGACCTCATACGCAGCCGCCTACTCGACTACCCGTCACAGCCACCGACGGGTTCACGGGAATCAGGGACGACCGGGCCGGAAACCTCGCGGACCCAGACACCGAAACGCGCCCACGACCTCGGCCGCGACTGAAACTCCAAACAAAAGCGGACTGACCAGCACAAATGCGGCCCGTGAATTGCTCCTACTGAAACTTTTCGGCGGGATCACTCAACAGCCGAGCAAGAGCCCGAACCGTTTTCGGGTCAGTCATATCGCCGCCCCGCGCGCAACCGATCCTCGCACCGGACGCCGCCTCCGCAGCCTGCAACTCCCGATATGCCTCAACAAGCTCAGCACTGGGATTCGCCATCAGCTCCGCTTGACGCTTCTGCTCAGCGTCGCGAGCAACGCGTATCCGCGCCGAAAACTGCTCCTCGCGCCAGATTCCGAAACGGCGACGTTTCCACAGCCCACGAACGTCCGCGCCGGCCATCCATGCCGCGAACTGCTCCTTTTCTCGCTCCCACTTCCGCGGCCGAAAATCCGGACTCCAACTATCCATCAACTTTTCCCCCACCTCGCATCAACCTGTGGACACGCCCAAATTAGCAGCGTTCAACCACCAAGCGCCGCCGACGAAGATCCGAAACGCACGTCCGACCAGCCGAAACGCGACCAAGCCTCGACCCCCGACGGACAACCCCCGGACAGAGAAATGGCCCGACTCAGGGTCGGACCATCCTCATCTCCATTTGCGATTAAGGGCCTACGAACAGCGCCCTCACGCTCTTCGTACCCATCGAACCAACCAGCCCACCAGAATCAGCGGCAACGCCAACGCCACAATCAACACCCGACGCACCAAACCTTTGAATCCAGGGATCCAAACTGCCGACTTCACAAATTCAAGCGCAGCGGGATCCCCAAAAGGAACCTCATACCCCAGCCAGCCTACGACGCGAATCAGCAGGAAAACCACGCTGATCAGACCCCAAACGGCATCCGCTGCCTTGCCGATCACCTGCATGGACCGATCGCCGCGCCACACCTGCGTTGCCAAAGACTCATCCGACCACCAACGAGATCGAGTCCTTTGTCCAGATGCATTCTCTCGACTAGATCCGTTTTCCTCATGTAACTCATTACTTCTATTCATGTGAGTGTCCTTTCGTATCAATTCACATATGTCCCCTTTGAATCAGAATTTCCACACACTTCTGGTGCACTTCCGTTCTTTCTGGGATTCCTGGCCTTCCCGATTTTTCGAGAAGGTAGAGCAATCGTACCAGGTCACACCGACAATCTGCGAGCTTCCCGGAGTCGCGAGACTGAATTGATACACCCGGCAAGAATTGGCTCTCAGCTGCCCGTACAGACACGATAATAATGCTCCGGCACTCCAAGCTGGGTGCATCGTGGCGTATTTACTAACAAGGGCTAAAAGATATCCCCTCTTAGAATACGAGCGAGTTTAAATAGGCCGTTTCTCTTCAGGGAACTCACCGCGAGAGCAGAGCTACCGCGACACCACACGTGGCCGGCCTCCGTCGCTCCCGCACAATCACCCCGCCAGCGCACCGAGTGGGAGGTGCGAACGCCAGGCCCGTTGCGGCGGTGTGTTGGCGCCTGCCCAGCGGCCGGCCACCTTCGGTGTCCTCCGAATTGAGCTCCGCTGCGCTCCGCACCAGCGAAAAGCGTTGATTTGTTTGTCCTTCTGGCCTTCCGATTCTCGTCGGCGGTGACCTGCGCGCAACCCCTGGCGGCGATGCCGGCCCGAGGGCTCCGAGAAATTTTCTCAACCCGCACTCGCACGCTCGCAGAGAAATTTTCCCGGCCCAGGGGTGGCACTCCGGCCCCCTCATGCCGACGCGATTCTCCTTTGCCAGCAGGGCAAAAAAATTGGCGGCCACCGAGCAGGGGGACGCCACCGGATCAGCGGAGGTTCCAGTTATGAGCGCACAGGCGAAGACCACGGCGGACAAGAGCGCAGCGCGCCGCGAGCAGGCCGCCGCACTGCACGAGAGCATCACCGCGAAGGTTGCCCAGCTCACCGACACCGATGCATGGGCCGCCTACCTGACCGCCGCAGCAGCGTTCCACGCGTACAGCTTCAACAACGTGATGTTGATTTTCTCGCAGGCGCCGGACGCGAGCCAGGTCGCCGGATTCCGCAAGTGGCAGGAACTCGGACGCCAGGTCCGCAAGGGCGAAAAGTCGATCAAGATTTTCGGCTACTCGACCAAGAAGATCACCGAAACCGACACCGAGACCGGCGAGGAAACCACTCGCCGAGCAGCACGGTTCCCGATCCTGTCCGTGTTCGACATCGCCCAGACCGATCCGATCGAAGGGCACCCCGCAGCAGCCGCCGAGACCATCACCACCCGACTGCAAGGCGAAGACCCCGCCGCGATCTACACCCGCATCGCGGACGTGATGACCGAGCAGGGATGGACCGTCACCCGCGAGCACATCGCCGGAGAATCGAACGGCCGCACCAGCCTCGACGGATCACGCCGCATCATCGTCGACGACACGATCAGCGACGCCCAAGCCGCTAAAACGATGATTCACGAAGCCACCCACGCGCTCATGCACGCCAGCGGAGACATCGCGCCCGCCGAGCTGCACCGAGGCCGCGCCGAAGTGGAAGCCGAATCAGTCGCCTACGTCCTGGCCGGATTACTCGGACTGGATACCACCGATTACAGCATCGGCTACATCGCCGGATGGGGAAACGGAGACCTCGAGGTCATCACCGACACAGCCCGCGCAGTCCTGGCGACCGTCCACACCCTCGCCGAGGCACTCGAACCCCGCGCCGACGAAGCCGAGGACACCGCAGCCGCATAGACGGCAGCACCCCGCAAACGCAGTGCGACACCGGGCGGTAAGAGGCCGCCCGGTGTCGCACCCGAAAGTCTACGAAAGACATCTCAGGAAGTTAACAGTCAAGCCGCGAGCACGAGAGGAGGTGGGAAGGCATGGGTTTCGTCGTAGGTT
>NZ_JBXAFD010000036.1:0-11877 GCF_058792695.1 Rhodococcus sp. MT28 | reverse complement strand
TGTGGAGTTTGCCGCTCTTTGGCGGTGTTCTGTGATCGCTTTGTGTCGCTAATTGCCGATGACGAGGATGCTGGCGGCGGCTTCGATGACGTCGTCGGTGATGGTGTCGAGCTGGTTGATCTTGAGTACCCGGTTGATCTGAGGGAAGAGCCGTTCGAGGAGGCGAAAGTTGCCTCGGGTGATGCGTTCGATCGCGGCGATGGCTTGCGCGTCGGTGAAGTCGTCAGGGTCGAGAGTCCTGCCGAGTCGCTTCCAGTGGCGATCGAGAACGAAGAGGAGCTCTTCACGGCCGAGGGCACGGTAGTGGTGTGAGAAGCCGAGGCGGCTGTAGAGCTGGGGGTAGTGGCGGAAGCGTTCGTCGACGCCGGGCATGCCGATCAGGATCATCGCGAGGTGGGTGCGGTCGTGCCGGTCCCGAAGAAGCTCCAGGGCGGTGGGGGTGAGCCGTTCGGCTTCGTCGATGATGAGCAGCTCGACGAGGCGAGTGACGTCGTTCTGCCTGACCACTTCCCCGTCGGGCATGAGGGAGCGGAGGTGCTCGTCGGCGCAGATCCCGACTTTGATCTGCCAGTGGTCGATGTCGTGCATGAGGTCCTTGGGCCGGCAGAGGACTTCGGGTGTGTAGAAGACGGTGCGGGATCGGTTCGCCAGGGCGTAGTGCTTGGCGTCGTGATCACCTCTCGGTCCCCATGCGTTGATATACGGCTCGAGTGCGTCCCAGTTCGCGTAGCGGCGGGCGGAGTTGGTCTTCCCGACGCCGGCGGCGCCGTGGCAAATCCCGATGGTCTTCTCCTTTCGGACGGCGTTGGCGAACTCGGTGAAGCGTCGGTGTTCTTTGGTGACGATGAATGCTTGGTTCATCACTCATCCTCTTCGTAGGTGCGCAACTTCGGCCGCCGTTTGCTGGGTTCGGGGGTGCGAAGTTCCTCGCGGGTGGCAACGATCGGGATGCGGTCGTTGATGGCTCGCCGCAGCTGCTTGCGGCGGGCGCGGCGGGCGGTTTCGATGTCGCGGAGGCTGAGGCGAAGGTTGGGGTGAGCTTCGTCGATGGCGGTGCAGAGAAACGTGTCGCGGTCGTAAACGCGGATCTCGGAGATGTCGCGGGGGTCGTACCGGATTGTGACGGTGTGACCGACGAACTGGGCGAGGGTTGGGGCGAGGTAGCGCTGGCCTTGGAAGTGGATGCCGTCGCGTTGAACGACCCGGTTCTTTGGAACAGTAAGGAGGAGCCCGTCGAGTTCTTGAAGGCTGTCGGGCATACGAGGCATCCAGCCGTCCGCGACCCACGCGTCTCGCGGTGAGATCCCCAGCTCGCTGTGGGTCCGGTCGTTGTAGGTGCCGATGAATTCGCTGATCGCGCGGTCGAGACCAGCGAGGTCCAGCAGGGGCGTTGGTGTTCGGCTGCCCGGTCCGAGGTGGCCAGGGAGCGTGGCCAGGAGTTCGGTGTTGATGGTTCCGAAGAACCGTTCGATCTTCCCTCGGCCCTGGGGCCGGCCGACGGTCGAGTGAATAATCCTGAAGTGCAGGGCGAGTGCGGTCTGCTCGAGGTGGTGGCTGATGAAGTCGGAGCCGTGGTCCACGTGCAGGATGTCGGGGATGCCGCACATCGCCCACGCCGGGTCAGTCTTCCGCCAGATCGCCTGCCGGAGAGCCAGGGCGGTGTTGATCGCTGAGGGTGCGCCGGTGAAGACCATGTATCCGCAGATGGCGCGGGAGTAGTCGTCCATGACCGTGGTGAGCCAGGGCCGGTCGGGTTTCCCGTTGGCGCCGACGATGAGGATGTCGAGTTCGGTGTGATCGGACTGCCATGTCTGGTTGGGGTGTTCTGCGCGGCGGCGGAACACGAGCTCGTGCTTGTCCCGGTACGAGACCGGCCCCTCAAGTGCCAGGGTGACAAGGGCCGGATCGAGTGCCTGAACGATCTGGCGAACGGTCGCGTAACTCGGCACCGGCAGTGCGTGAGCTTTCGCCTCCGCGGAGGCGAGCCGGTGCAGGGTGGCGATGCTTGGGCGTGGCCGGGTCAGCGCCAAACGTTCGATGAACGCGACCGTCTCCGATGAGGTTCGGCGGACACCCTTGTCGGTGCGAGGGTGAGGGTCGAGGGCTGCGACGCCGCCCGCGCGGTAGAGCTGGAGCCAGCGTTGCAGAGTTCGGACAGAGATCCCGGTCTCTCGAGCGAGGACGACGAGCGGGATCTGGTCTTCGACATGCAGCCGAAGAACACGCCACCGCTCCGCCGCATCCACGAGCCACCTACACGGTGGCGCTCTCGCGAGCCGCGAGGGCCTGTTGGTGACGGTACAGAGTCGCCCGGCTCCACCCAACGAGTTTCGCCGCCTCCTTCGCCGTGCGGCCTTTCGCCCTGGCCTCGGCGACGAGCTTGAGCTTGTCAGCAACGACGACGGGATCTGACAGGGGCCGGCCGAACTTGGTTCCGCCTTGCCGGGCTGCGGTGATCCCGGCGTTGACGCGTTCTGTGATCAGTTCGCGTTCGTACTCGGCCAAAGTGGCGAGCATGTTCAACATCAACCGGCCCGAGGTCGTCGAGGGGTCGATCCCATCCGAGATGCTTTTCACCTGCACGTCCTGCTCTCGGAGCAGCTTCACCGTGTTGAGCACATCGATCAGGGACCGTCCAAGCCGATCGACCCGCCAGACGACGACGGTGTCGCCGGGCTTGGTGTACTCGAGGAGCTTCTTCATCCCTGGGCGCGAGATCGCGGTCCGGCTGCCCGAGGTGACGTCGGCAAAAATGTCCCGCTCTTGGACGCCGGACTTGACGAGCGCATCGACTTGCAGTTTCGCGTCTTGGCTTCTGGTGCTGACCCGTGTGTACCCGAGATGTCTCACCGGGCCATTCTGCCTCAACAACTGCTAGCAGCGGCGGAGAAAAGACACTTTGCGGTAAGACATGTTTCCGAGACGCATCGCGCCCCGGAAATCCGCCACTCCTTCCCGCGGTCCGGGAGAGGGTTTGCGTGCCTCGGAAAGCTTTAGATTCCCGAGGCAGAGTGTCGGCCGGAAAAGTCGCCTTGCGCTTAGCGTGGCTGAAGGCGACCAATTTCGACGCTGAGTCAGGGTTCGCATCACGGAAGTTGTGCACCCTGACATTTAGGGCTTCCACACGTACGCCCATACGGTCAGACGCGCGGAGATCGCTACGATCACGGCGACGTCGGTAAGGGCCAGCCAGATATCGCTCGCGAACTTGCCGTCGTGATCATGCGACCGACCGCGCTGACTTTGACGAAACCGCTCAACCAACTGTGCAGCGTGTCGATCAGCACAAAGGTGTTTAGAAGGAACGTCAGCTGGAAGAGGATCAAGAATGAAATGCCCTGGGCGCTCGGTTCCGGGGTCTCGGTGTGTTGGGCGTGGCTGCGTTTTCGGAGCCCAGGACGGCTGCCTGGCCCCTCGGTACGGTGATCTTCACGGCCGGGTGACCAAAGATTTTGAATGTTCCTGCGCGACTACTGGCAACTCTGCGTTGGGATGATCAGAGGGGTGTCTCTGGAGTTTCTTTCCATGAACAGCGAGTATCTGGAAAGTTCATCCGCCGTTTGATTGGGTGTCACTGACCGGTCACGCGCGATTCTTAGCGTGAGCACCATGAATAGACAGCCTGAGACAGTGTCGAGGCTCTGACGCTCTGATGAGCAGCCGATCCTCGAGCAGATCCGTCGCGATTCGGCTGCGTTTTCGCCATCCGAGGCGCAGATCGCGCGAGTGGTGCGTGCTGACCCTCATTCGGTTATGACCTATTCGGTGACCGAACTGGCTCAGGTCTCTAGCACGTCCGTCGGCTCGGTAGTGCGGTTCTGCCAGCGCTTCGGCCTGCACGGATTTCAGGAATTCAAGCTGCTTCTCTCCCGCGAGACCGTCCTTCCCCAGCGCCCGGCCGCGACACACGACGACGATCCGGTTACCGCGACCGTGTTGGGGACCTTGCGCGAGAGTAGTGCTGCGCTTGAGGATGCTGCGGCGCATCTTGACCCGAGCACAGTCGTAGCTATTGTCACTGCGCTGGTGAAGGCACGTCGCGTGCGCTTCGCCGCGGTGGGCACTTCGGCCCCGCTCGCTTCAGACGCTGCCTACCGTTTCACGACACTTGGGCTCGACGCCGCGTTCACCCCTGACTTCATTGCCCAAGAGGTGATCGCCCGCGGCCTTGATGAGCGCGACGTCTGTTTCGTGATCAGCCACACGGGGTCAACGACGTCGACGCTGGACGTCGCCCGCACGGCCGTCAGGTCAAAGGCGGTCGTTGTCGGAATCACCAGCTTCCTCAGCTCACCGTTGGCTGAGTTCGCTGACCTCTTGCTCGTCGCGGGTAGCTCGGAGACACGCTATCGGGTCGAGGCCATGACTAGTCGAATCGTCCACCTGTCACTGATCGACGCCATTTACAGCGTCCTGGCTATGCAGCTCGAAGGCGCGCCCGAAGCGCGCGCCGCATCCGAGGCAGTCGTTAACTCTCACCGCATCTAACGGCCGAGAGACGCAGAGAGGGAAATTATGCAAGGCACCGTACTAAGTGATGCAGGCTCACCGATGCCAGGAGTCGTCGTCAGCGACGGCTTACGGGTCACTCGCACCGACGAGGATGGGCGATTTCGGATTGACCAGGTCCGCGGACCCGTGTTCATTACCCGGCCGGCTGGATGGCGGGTCGACCGATGGTACGTCGGCGCAAGCGCGATCGACCCGGTATTCACCCTCAGCCCAGCTCCGGTGCAGCTGCCCGTCCGTTTTGCACATCTCACAGACACCCACCTCGGCACGGGAGCCGGCTATCCCCAACCGGCCGAAATCGGGACCGGCGAACGCCTGTCGCAGGCCTTCCGCGAGATCGCCGCGGCTCATCCGGGACTCGAGGCCTTCGTCGTCACGGGAGACCTGACCGACCGTGGTCTGCCCGAAGAATTCGCAGCTTTCGTCGCTGCGACCGCAACGACCGAGTTGGCTGTCTACGCGATCCCGGGAAACCACGACCATCTCGTTCCGGATCCGACGGATCTGGTTAGCCGCAACGGCTATGCCATCCATTCCGGGGAGCCCAGGCATTACGAAGACTACCTGGGGCCCAGGTGGTATTCGTTTGATCTACCTGGCCTCCACGTCGTTGCCGTGGACTGGTTCACGCATGAACTCGGTCTAGACCACGAGACCCAGGACACCTGGCTACGCGCCGACCTTGAGATGCTCGCGACCGGGACTCCGTGGATCATGCTCTGTCACGACCAGCCGTGGCGCTCCATTCTCGACGGGCTGCCCAGTGCCCCGATCGCGACGTTCTCCGGCCACCGGCACACCTCCCGGGTCGTCGCGAGCGGCCCCACGCTGCACGTGAACACCCCTCCGGCCATGTTCGGCGGTGTAGACAACTCTCCGGCCACATATCGCATCGTTGTGTGGGACGGCGAGCGGATCACCACAGGGTCACACCAAACCTATCCTCCACAATCCGACACCCGTTCAGGTTGGGCCCGCACCACACAGGCACTCTGGAGCACATCGACCCCGGCGATTGGACAGCGCACACCTTTCATCGTTGCTGACGGTCGGGTGCTCGTACCGCTCGCGCTCGATGATGAGGCCCGCGGCGCGCTGGCCGCATACGACGCCTGCTCGGGAAAGCCCCTGTGGCAGGCCAGTCTTGACGCTCCGCTGCGTAGCGCGCCCGCGGGTGCCGGGACCGCGGCTATCATCAGCTCGACTGTGTCTGGAACGACGTGGGCGCACGACCCGAGCACGGGTGAGATGTTGTGGCAGCGGCCGACATCGGACCCGCTTCGGCGCTTTGGCTTCTACCCACCGACACTCGTCGACGGACTCGTTTTGGTTGGCGACCAGGCTGCACTCCGAGCCCTCGACCAGAGCACAGGCGAGATCGTGTGGGAGCGATCGGACATCGCCGCGTATCAGATCTTCATCACCCTCAGCGCCCCGGTAGTCGACCGATCGGGAGCGAACGGCAGCCTGACGACGGTGCTCTGGGCGGGGTTTCCCGAGCCGAGCACGCCCGTACGACTTGACCCGAAAACGGGCGAGACGATCGCGAACTCTAACGAGGTGGTGGCTGAAGGCTTGTTCGATGTCTTGACGAGCGGCGCCGGCCTGCCGATACGCACCCCCAGCGTTGACCCTGCAACGGGCGACCTGATCGCCACTGGACTGACGAATGTCTTCCGGCGTTCGGCGTCCGGTTCCGCAATACGCTGGTCGTACCCGACCTCAGTGCCGTGGAACCCTGTCGGGGTCAATCTCGGCAGCCACGGCGTGTTAGTCGTCGACGCCGGCGGCGCTGTCGCGATGCTCGACCCCGTCTCGGGCGAGCAGCTTTGGCGCACGGAAATTGCGGCCGACTCCGACGAGTGCTTCCTGACCTACCGGCGCAGTCCTCATCCGCTCTTCGCCCAGGCGACCACGGTGGGCGACCGGCTGCTGATCCCGGCGCTCGACGGTGACATCGTCACGCTAGACGCGCGCACGGGTGACGAGCTGGGCCGCTTCGCCACCGGAGTTCCGATCCTGGCTCCGCTGGTCGTGCACGACGGCACGGCCGTCGCGCTGCATCGTGACGGTCTTCTCGCGGCCTACCCGCTCGCCACGCTCGCGGGGGAACGCTTGTGAGGGGCATACGAATCGGCGGCTGGGCGCTTGCCCTGCCAGCGCTGATCCTGATCGGGCTCTTTCTGCTACTGCCCGGCGTTCTTGCGCTCGTGGGAAGCCTGTTCCAAATCGACCTCGGCGACCGAACTGTGTGGCGCTGGGCTGGGCTGCAGAACTACACGGCTCTCTTCTCCGACCCCGCGGTTGTCGAGTCGATCTGGAATACCGTGCTGTATTCAGCGATGACGATCATCCCGAGCCTGGTCCTCGGACTGGGCCTGGCCCTTCTGGTTGCCTCGTTTCGGCGGGCCAGGCCACTTCTTCAGGTGCTCCTATTCCTGCCCTTCGCCACCAACATGGTCGCGATGGCCGTGGTGTTCCGCTGGATTTTCGCTAACCGTGGCGGTTTTGTAAACGAGGCACTTGCGCTGGTCGGCCTAGCCCCGATCAACTTTCTTGGTGACTCCAGGTACGCGTTGATCACCGTGGCACTGGTTGGAATCTGGCGGCTGACGTCGTTTGTCATGATTTTCTATTTGGCAGGCTTGACGAGCATCCCGACGGCGCTCTACGAGGCATCCGCCGCCGATGGCCTCGGCCCGTGGTCGACGTTTCGTCGCGTAACACTGCCCCTGCTTCGACCGACGACCGTGTTTGCAACAGTCATGGCCGTTCTGCAGGCGGTGCAGGTGTTCGACACAGTCAACGTCCTCACCGGCGGGGGACCGCTCGGGGCTACGGAAACCATCCTGACCATGACCTGGCGACTCGGCTTTGTCTACTTCGACCTCGGTCAAGCGGCTGCAGTGTCAACACTGCTACTGGTCGTTCTCGTGCTCATTGGCGTGCTTCGCCGTCGAGCCTTCCTCGGAGACAAGGAACTCTAATGCGCACCACACACCGCACCCGACGTTTGATAGGCAGGAGCATTCAGATTGTGGCGGTCACCGTATTCGCCGCGATCTCGGTATTTCCCGTCGTCTGGATGTTTCGCATGTCGGTCTCTCCTGCCGACGAGGCCGTGCTCGATGGCTTGCAGCTGCTTCCCGAATCCCTAGACCTCGGCAACTTCACCCGCGCTTGGGACCAAGCGAACCTGGGCCAAGCCATGCTCAACGGCGCACTCGTCACCCTTGGCATCCTGGCCGCACAGCTCGTGACGGTCATACCCGCGGCATACGCCTTTGCCAAGCTGCGCTTCCGTGGCCGCGATGCTGCCTTCGCGATCGTGCTCGCGTGCCTCCTGATCCCCACCCAGGCCATCGCGCTTCCGCTCTATCTCGGAATCGGCTCGGTGGGGCTCGCAAACACCTTCGCCGCCCTCGTCCTGCCCTTCACAACGAGCGCCATCGGGATCTTCATGCTCAGGCAATACATGGTCACGATCCCCGACGCACTGCTCGAGGCCGCGAAGGCCGACGGCCTCGGCGTGTTCTCCACCCTGCTGCGTGTCGTCGTCCCGACGTCGATGCCATCGATCGCGGCCTTCTCGGTGCTGTCGATTTTTACGCACTGGAACGACTATCTGTGGCCCTTGTTGGTAGCGCGCGACAGCTCGCTCTACACACCTCCTCTCGCACTATCAGTGTTCCAACAGGCCGAGACAGGCACCTCCTACGGCGAACTTGCCGCGGCAGCCCTGCTCGTGACCCTGCCGATAGTGGTGCTGTTCATCGTGGCCCAACGCAAGTTCGTCAGCGGCATAGCCGGCGGCGAACTCCCGGGCTGACGTCCAACGCCTCGCAAATACCTCCCGTTATCCACCTCCTCACCACCTCTTCATTCCTCCGCACAGATTGTGAGTATCCCCATGCCCGTACCCAGAAGAGCTCTCGCCTTTGGCGCTGGCCTCATTGCCTCCACACTCGCCCTGACCGGCTGCTCGGCCGCCCAGGAGACCGCTCCGAGCGCGCAGGTCGACGTCAGCTCCTGCGATCCGAGCGGCGTCACCATTTCCGCCCAATACGCCAGCCAAGGTCAAGCCGCCGCCGAGCTTGGCAAGGAGACGCTGGAGAAGAAGTACTCAGGCCTAACCGTCAACCTCAAGGCTGCTCCCGAGGGCACCAGCTACGACGAACTCACGCAGCAGGTCGTCGCTGACATCGCCGCTGGATCCCGTCCCGACGTGATCATGCTTGGCCTGGACCAACTCAAATTCTGGGTGGAGAAATACAGCCCACAGGCGATTGACACTGATTCGCTCCGCGACAGTTACGACCGGGACTATCTCAGCGTCGGCACGGTCGACGGTACGACTTACGTCGCTCCTTTCCAGATCTCGGTGCCCGTGCTCTACACGAACACCACCCTCGCCGAGTCCGCTGGCATCGACGCACTGCCGACCACCCACTCTGAAGTCCTCGAGGACGCGCGTGCCATCCAGGAAAAGACGGACGTCTCCACCCCGATCCAGATCCCTCGTGACAACATCGCCTGGTGGTTTGTCCAGGCCTTCGTCGGCAGTGGTGGCGGCACGTTCGTAAACAAGGACGGCACCGCGGGCTTCGACAGCGAGGAAGGGCGGGCAGCGCTCAAGATTTATCAGACCATCGGCGACGAAAAGCTCGAAGACCAGGTGAGCTGGCAAGACTCGATCGCCCAGTTCACGCAGGGAAACGTGGCCTACTTCTTTGCCACGCCCGCCGTGGGCGCGAGCGTGGCTGCCAGCATCGGCGACTCGTTCGACTGGACTATCTCGGACATGCCGATCCCTGACGGCGGCACCGCGAAGCTCCCCGCGGGTGGTAACGGCTGGATGGTGCTCTCCGACGATGCCTGCCGGGCTGCGTTCAGCAACGAGCTGATCGGCGCCATGCTCGACCCTGAGGTCATCCTGACGAGCTCGCTGGCCAATAGCTACATCCCGGTCGACACCGAGGCCAAA
Source organism: Rhodococcus sp. MT28 (assembly GCF_058792695.1). Lineage (NCBI taxonomy): Bacteria > Bacillati > Actinomycetota > Actinomycetes > Mycobacteriales > Nocardiaceae > Rhodococcus > Rhodococcus sp. MT28. The sequence goes on along the minus strand of NZ_JBXAFD010000036.1, from coordinate 2,381 downwards.
GCCGAACTGCTCCAGCGCCCCGAGGCCGACGGCCCGCTCGGCTACGCCTGGCGATACGAGGGCACCCCGGTTGCCGGATCTGGCTGGGCTGGCGAAAACCTTGGACGCACCAACCAGTACCTGCAGGACATGGTGCAGTCGATGGTCGACCAGGGCGAAGACGTCAACGACGTCGTTCCCAGCACCGCCGATCGCATCAGCGCACTCACGAAGTAAACAAACAAAGGAGCACGAACATGTCTGCTGAGGTTTCCCTTCGCCATCTAGTCAAACAATTCGGCGGCGTAACCGCGGTCAACGACGTCTCAATCGAGGTCGCCGCCGGTGAATCCCTCGTCATCCTCGGGCCCTCTGGATCGGGGAAGTCCACCCTGCTTCGCATTGTGGCTGGACTCGAGGCGCTTGACTCCGGCGACGTGCTAATCGGAGGGAAACCCCAGCAGAATCTCCCGCCCCACGAACGCGATGTAGCCATCGTCTTCCAGCACTTCGCGCTCTACCCCCACATGAGCGCGCTCGAGAACATCACCCTCGGCCTTCGGCACGGCCTGGGTCTGGATCGTGCCGCGGCGCGTCAGCGAGGTCTGGAGTTCGCGAAGCGGATGGATATCGAGGATCTACTCGACCGTAAACCCCGGCAAATGTCGGGGGGCCAGCGGCAGCGAGTCGCCCTCGCCCGAGCTCTCGCCCGGCAGGCTCGCTTGGTGCTACTCGACGAGCCCCTGTCCGGGCTCGATGCCCAGCTGCACATCGCGCTGCGCCAGGAAATCGCCGATCTGATGCGGACGACGGGGGCGACGTCGATCCACGTCACGCATGACCAGAGCGATGCCATGGCCTTGGCCGACCGGATTGCCGTGATCAACAAGGGATGCTTCGAGCAGATTGGCACGCCCGATGAAATCTATAACGAGCCGGCGACGGTGTTCGTTGCGGGCTTCATAGGGTCTCCTCCGATGAATCTTCTCCCTGGAACGGCAGTCGATGGCGGCTACCGCACTATCTTCGGTGACGTTGAGGAGCGCACCACCGCCCGAGAGGTGAGGGTCGGAGTGCGTCCGGAGCACGTGCGAATCGACAGCACGGGCCGGTACCATGCGACTGCCATTGTGCACACCACTATCTTCGAAGGTTCCACCCGGATCCTGGAGGTCACGGTCGGCGATGTCAGACTCGCAGTCCGTACCGACCAGAGCGTGCGCGTGCGTCGAGGCGACTCCGTGTCGCTGAGCTTCGGCGACGAGGACGCGCAGCTCTTCGACGCTGAGACCGGCCGCCGCATCGAGCGATCGCTATCGCGTGTCCGCTGAGTCCGGAGGCGCCCTGCTCTGGGACCTCGACGGGACCCTGATCGACAGCGAGCAACGATGGGCGGCCGTCTGCTGGGAGATCGCTGAGGAATCGGGTATTAAAGAGTGGAGGCCGTCACCGGTGGATATCTCCGGTCGTGCTATCCCGATGCTGGCAGGCATGCTGAGGGAACGCGGAGCGGCAGGCACGCTAGGCTCGCTCACCTCGGCACTTACTGAACGGATGCGAACCCTGAATCGCCAGGACGGAGTCCTGTGGCGGCCTGGGGCTCTAGAAATGCTCGAGACTGCGCACCAGAATGGCGTCCGGCAGGCTCTGGTGACGATGTCGCTCGAGATGAATGTCATCGACATCCTGGAACAGCTACCACGACCCTATTTCGCTCAAATCGTGACGGCGAACATGGTGACCAGGCACAAGCCAGCCCCCGATCCGTACGTGCTCGCCCTCAAACGGCTGGATCTGCCCACATCCGGCTCGGTCGCCATCGAGGATTCTCCCGCCGGGCTGCGCAGCGCCTGCGATGCGGGTTTGAACGTGATAGCTGTACCCTGCTCTGGCGCGATCGCGCCGAGTGACGACTACCAAATCTGGGAAACGCTTGCCGCGCGCGGCCTGCCCGACCTCGTGGCCGCGGGACTCGCCGTAGGCTGAGTAGCCACAGCGGAAGCAGATTCCAACATCGGCCCTGCTTTGCTCCACCAGTTCCCGTCGTGCTGAAGAGATGCCTGCTCGTAAATCGACCTTCGGTCGTTCATGTCGTTCGAATTCCAAAAGCAGTGTCAGCGTTCGTCTCGAACTAATTTATCAAGATAGATGATTCTCGGCGCTCGACGCGCTCGCCCGCGAATCATCACCGAAAGCCCAATACGCAATGCCCGAAGCCTCATGCACAGCGGACAGACAGCGGCCGAGGTCTTACGCAGCCTCGGAAGATTCAGAGCGACGTTCTATCGCCCGGCGCCTTGGCTGGGACTTCTGCCGGGTTCAGTCGCGGTTGATGACTCCCTGGTAGCCGATGACGCCAAATAGCGATCACAGAACGCCGCCAATTATTGTTCAAGTCCACA
>NZ_JBXAFD010000035.1:0-12563 GCF_058792695.1 Rhodococcus sp. MT28 | reverse complement strand
CCGATGGTACTGCACTCGACAGGGTGTGGGAGAGTAGGACACCGCCGAACACACATTAGAGAAGCCCCCCAACCAGTACTGGTTGGGGGGCTTTCTCGTACCCAAAACACCCCCGACTTCGAGCGAACAGCACTTTCGTCGCCCCAGATCGACCCAACGCACCGTTCACACCATCAGGGGCGGGCACGCCGCCGACTCACCACCGCGTCCGGGATCGAGTGAACGGCACTCTCACCCTCTTGGACGAGGGGAACGGTACGTTCACACCATCACTGAAAAGTGTGCGCGCACCACAGGTCTCGTCAGTCGAAGGTCAATCTCGACACCAACCTGCCACGGAACCCGTCGAGCGTGGCTAGGCTCGGAAGAGGTGCCCCGTGTGATCGGGCCCACCTCACCTGTGCACGCGTGATGACTACGGAGGCTTCGATGACCGATATTCTCGACCGCACCAAAATCTATGTTGATGGCGCCTGGATCGAATCCACTGGCAGCGGTCGGATCGACGTTCTCAATCCGGCTACCGAAGAGCTGATAGGAACTGTCGCCGAAGGCACTGTCGAAGATGTCGATGCGGCCGCGAAGGCAGCACGAAAGGCTTTCCCCGCTTGGTCTGCACTATCCGGCGGCGAGCGAGCCGAATATCTTTCCAAAGCCGCGGCGATTATTGCCGAACGTACCGATGATCTTGCGGCGCTGGTTTCGCAGGATATGGGCATGCCGATCGGATTCGCGAAGCCCGTGCAAATCGGAATGCCGCTCGCGAATTTGAATGCATTTGCCGAATTGGCTCGCACTTATGATTTCGACGCTCACGAGGTCGGGAATTCGCTGATTGTTCGCGAACCTGCGGGTGTTGTCGGCGCGATCACTCCCTGGAACTTCCCGCTCCACCAAGTTGTCTTGAAGGTTGGCGGTGCGCTCGCGGCGGGCTGCACCGTGGTTCTCAAGCCCACCGAGGTTGCGCCACTCATCACGTACGCTCTCGCTGACATCTTCGACGAAATTGGTTTGCCTGCAGGTGTATTCAACCTGGTAAGTGGCTACGGCCCGGTAGTGGGTGAAGCCATCGCCGGCCACCCGGAAGTCGACATGGTCTCCTTCACCGGGTCGACTCGGGCAGGCAAGCGAGTGGCCATCGTCGCCGCGGACACCATCAAGAAGGTCTCGCTCGAGCTGGGTGGCAAGTCGGCGAACGTCATTCTCGACGACGCCGATCTCGAAAAGGCTGTCACGGACGGCGTCGCAAAGTGCTTCATCAACTCGGGCCAGACCTGTTCGGCGCTGACGCGTATGTTGGTTCCCGCGGAGAAGGTGGATGAGGCAGCGGCAATTGCTGCTGCGGTCGCCGCTCATTTCCCGGTAGGTGATCCGACTCAGCCGACTTCGGTGCTTGGTCCTCTGGTGAACGCGAATCAGCTGGGACGCGTTCGCGGATACATCGAGAAGGGTGTGTCGGAAGGTGCCACCGCAGTTGTCGACGGTCGCGAAACCGGTCTGGCCAGTGGATATTTCGTCGGTCCGACGGTGTTCGCGAACGTGACCGAAGACATGACCATTGCGCGCGAGGAGATCTTCGGACCGGTCCTCTCGATCATGGGCTACAAAGACGAGGCCGACGCAGTGCGGATCGCCAACGGCACCGAGTACGGACTGGCCGGTGGCGTTTGGTCAGGTGACCCCGATCGCGCGGATCGCGTCGCGCGGCAACTGCGTGCCGGGCAGGTCGAGGTGAACGGCGGCGCCTTCAACACGAATGCTCCGTTCGGTGGGTACAAGCAGTCGGGCGTCGGGCGCGAGGCCGGCACGTTCGGGCTCGAAGAGTTCCTCGAGATCAAGGCGATTCAGAGATAGTTTGTTCGAGAATGGCGATGCTCCCGTACCAAGTGCGGGAGCATCGCCATTTTTGTACCCGGATCAGGACTTGGCGGCATCCAAATGCTGAGCCGAGATGTTCGCCAGATGTGTCAGGTCCGAGGCCACGGTCGCGAACGTGTAGCCCTCCCCGAGCCGTTGTGCCGCAACCTGACCGGAAGGTGTGTGGATTCCCGCAGCGACTCCGCTGACGGCGGCAGCTTCGCGCACCCTGGTGAGCGCTGATTCGAATTCCTCGGCGACGTCCGGATCGTTGGAGTGCTTACCTCCGACGGCGATTCGTAGGTCGGACGGCCCGACGTACACGCCGTCCAATCCGGGCACTGCGCAGATCTCTTCGACGTTCGCCAGACCCTGTGGGGTCTCGATCATCGCAAATACAACGGTGTCGCGGTTCGCGTCGGCGGGAACGGGGCCGATACGGAGTTGCGAGCGCATGGGTCCGTAGGAGCGGATGCCGAAAGGCGGATACTTGGCGGCTGCCACGGCGGCCGCTGCCTCTTCGGCGTTGTTGATCAGCGGAACGATGACGCCCACAGCGCCCGCGTCGAGTGCACGGCCGATGGGTGTCGGATTGTTTGCCTCGACGCGCACCATCCCGACGGTGGACGGTGACGAGTCGATGGCGGTGAGCCCGGCGACCATCCCCGAATAGCCGATCAGGCCGTGCTGCATGTCGAGGGCAATGTAGTCCCAGCCGACGTGCGCGATCCATTCGGTCGAGATCGGGCTGTCGATGACGGACCAATATCCGAGTATGCGTTCGCGTCCTCGGATGCGTGCGGCGAATTCCTGTGCTGACATAGTGAAGAACTCTTCCTGATGAAGGTCGGGTGTTTCAGCGGTTGTAGTTGGGCATGGGGCCTCGTAGGGCAGCACCGACGAGATCACACTCTTCGACGGTCGAGGCGTCGAGTGGACCTCGCCCGATGGCCGCGATATTGGATTCGAGGTGCGTTACTTTGGATCCTCCGAGGAGCAGCGATCCGGCGACGGGCTTGCTGACCAGCCAGCGCAACGCAAGCTCGGTCAGGGAGATGCCCGACTGCTCTGCGATTGCCGTCAGTTGAGCGATCGCGTCGAATATCTGTGTGTTCCAGTATCGCTCCTTGTACATCGACGCAAGACGTGAGTCGCCGAATCGGCCGTCGGCGGGACTTTCCTCGAAGGTGTGGCGCCCCGTGAGCAGGCCCCCACCGAGTGGGTTGTAGACCATGGTGGTCAGTCCGGTCACGTCCGCGAATTCTGCGTATTCTTCTTCGATGCGACGCGCGAGCAAGTTGTAGAGCTGCTGTGCGACGATCGGTCGGGGAGCTCCGACTGTGTCTGCGGTGTAGTTGATTTCACTGATTTGCCACGCTGCGAAGTTGGATACGCCGAGTGTGCGGATCTTGCCCTCGGCAACCAGTTCCGCGACGGTGGTGAGAGTTTCGGTCAGCGTGACGGTTCGGTCCGGCTGATGGAGATAGAACAGGTCGACGTAGTCCGTGTCGAGTCTGCGCAGGCTTCCTTCGACGCTTGCTCGGAGCCCCTCTGTCGAGAGTGGGCTGTTGTCGCCGGCATCGGGATGCGGCATTCCCGCTTTGGTGGCCAGAGTGACGGAATCGCGTCGGCCGTGGAGCAGCTTTGCCAGCATGCGCTCGGACTCGCCGCCCGCATAGCCGTTGGCCGTGTCGATGTGAGAGATACCGGCGCCTAGTGCTGCGTCGAGCATCGATCCGGCGCCCGATATGTCGACCGTGTCTCCGAATGTCATGGTGCCGAGCACCAGTTTCGGAAGCTCGAGTGGGGCGGTCATCAGGCAACTCCTCGTGATTCGGTCTGCTTGGCTAGCAAGTTCTTGGACAGGGCTGCCACCACGTGGCGTGGTTTGATGCCGACCATGGTGGTGGGATCGAGAGCAGCGCCTCGTAGTGCGCGGGTGTACGGCTCGCGCGGACTGGCGAGAACTGTGTCTGTGGAACCGGATTCGACGATGGTTCCTTTCGACATCACGACTACGGTCTCGCTGATTTCTCGGACGACGCCCAAGTTGTGTGAGATGAAAACGTACGTCAGACCGGTATCGGCCTGAATTTCACGTAGGAGCTCGAGTACCTGCGCTTGCACCGACACGTCGAGAGCGCTGGTCGCTTCGTCGCAGACCAGGATCTCGGGTCCGCTGGCAAGTGCACGAGCAATTCCGATGCGCTGACGTTGGCCTCCTGAGAACTCCGCCGGACGCCGGTGTAGTGCCGAGCTGGGCAAGCCAACGCGATCGACGAGTTCTGCTGCTGCCTTTGCACGTTCAGACTTGCTCCGAACACCTTTGAGGCGCAGTGGTTCTCCGATGATGTCCTCGGCAGTCAGATGAGGGTCGAGCGATCCGTACGGATCTTGGAACACCATTTGAACGCGAGAGCGGTAGGGGCGCAGCGACTTCTCCGACATCTGCGCGATGTCATTGCCGTCGACGAGAATGCGTCCACTGGTCGGTGTGAGGAGTCGGACGATCGATCGAGCGATGGTCGACTTGCCACATCCGGATTCGCCGACGATGGCCAAGGTCTTGCCCTTTTCCACCGAGAAGCTCACAGCATCCACGGCTCGGAAAACTCCGTCGGGAACCGGATACTCGACCACGAGATCTTCGACGGCGAGAAGTGGCGTTTCGTGGCGGGTCATGCCGAGGCTCCGATCTGTGTTGAACGGGCGGGGTCGCCGTCCCAAGGCCCCAGTTGAGGTATGGCGTCGAGAAGCTTTTGTGTGTAGGCGCTTTGCGGTGAGTCGACGAGAACGTCGGCACTACCGGTCTCGACAAAACGTCCGTCCTTCATCACGTAGATGCGATCGGAGACCAACCGCGCAACTCCGAGATCGTGAGTGATGACCAGCATTCCGATGCCGGTGCGCTCCTGCAACTCGAGCAATAGATCCAGAATCCCGGCCTGAACGGTTACGTCCAGTGCGCTGGTGGGTTCGTCGGCCACGATCAGTTCGGGGCCGGCAGCAAGAGCGCCGGCGATCAGGACGCGCTGCAACATTCCACCCGACAGTTGATGCGGGTACTTGTCGAGTTGCTGATCCGGATACGGAATGCGTACCTGCTCGAGCAGTTGCACTGCCCGCTCGATTTGTTGCTTCTTCGCGGTCACACCGCTGTGGCGCACTGCTTCTCGAAGTTGGCTACCGATGGTGTGGACGGGACTCAGAGCCGTCATCGGGTCCTGGGGGATGAGCGCGATGTGTTTTCCGCGAATATCGTTCAGGATCTTCGTGTTTCCGAGAATGTCCTGACCCTTGAACACGGCTTTCCCGGAAAGAACCGCAAGATCGTCCGGAAGCAGTCCGAGAATCCCCATGGCTGTCGTCGACTTTCCGGAGCCGGATTCACCGATGATGGTGACGGTTTCACCGGCGTCGATGCAGAAGGACACGCCGTCGACGGCTCGGATGACGCCGTTCGCCGTGACAAGTTCGATCTGGAGATCGTCGACCCGTAGTAGATTTCCCATGTCTCACGCCTTCGCTTTCTGGGCGCTGCCACGCCCGAACAGGCTTGCGCCCAGTCGTTTCGAACCTGCAGGACGATCGCGCAGACCATCGCCGAGTAGGTTCACTCCGACGACCAGCAGCACGATCATCAGACCGGTCAACGTGACGATCCACCATGACGTGGTGATGTAGTCCTGGCCGTCGGCGATGATTCGTCCCCAGGTAGCGAATGGACGTTGCGGTCCGGCGCCGAGGTAGCTCAACGAACTTTCCAGCAGTACGGCCTGCGCGAGCAGCAGCAGGACGACGAGCGATGCCTGCTTGACGATGTTGGGAATGACGTGACGAAGCAGGATGGCCATGCGGGTAAGTCCGAGGACTCGAGCTGCAGCTACGTAAGGCTTTTCGCGTTCGACGAGTACCAATGAGCGAGTCAACCGTGCGACTTCGGGCCACTGTGCGATCGCGATGACAAACGTGATGACGGGAATGGACGGGCCGAACAGCGCAACAACGAGAAGCAGCATCATCAGCAAAGGCAGAGAAAGCTGTGCTTCGAGTAGGCGGGAGATCACGGTGTCGACCCAACCACCGAAGTACCCCGCGGCGGATCCGGCGACGATGCCGATGACGCCGGAGACGATCACGGCGAGAATACCGATCGTCAGAGACACCTGGCCGCCGTGCAGGATCCGTGAGAGCAGATCTCGTCCCAACTGATCGGTGCCGAACAGATGGCCGTCGGTGAGGGGCGGTAGCCGTCGACTGCTCAGGTTGGTCTGGTTCGGATCTGCAAGGGGGAGTAGTCCCGCCAATGCAACAGGAAGAATCACCAGGAGCGCGCAGATCGAGCCGGTCCAGATCTTGACTCGGCTGTCTCGCTTACGGCGCGTGGCTCCGGCGCGTGCGAAGTCTGCCTCGGTGACCGCGCTGGCGCGTGGAGTTGTTGGAGGTTCCAAGACGGTAGTCATCAGTTGGCGCCCTTTCCGAGTCGCACGCGTGGATCCAGGAGGGGGTAGAGGAGGTCCACTGCCAGTTGCACGAGCACGGCGAGAACCGCGGTGACAAGCACGGTGGCCTGGATGAGCGGGTAGTCGCGAGTCTCGAGTGCGCGGACCACCAGCGAGCCGACACCAGGCCAGGCGAACACGACCTCGACCACCACGACGCCGTTCAGCATTCCGGCGAATCTGGTGCCCAGCGCGGTGACGATCGGAATCGCCGAATTACGCATCGCATATCGCCAGGTGAGTTCGCGTTCCGATACTCCGCGAGAGCGTGCGACCGTGATGTACGGAGAAGCGAAGGCCGAGACCATTTCGCGTCGAACCATCCGGGAGATCAACGCGATCTGAAGGATGGCGATGGTGACGGTAGGCAGGATCAACGACGGCCATGTGGTGAAACCGGCTGCCGGGAGTACTGGGATCAAGACCGCGAAGATCGTCACCAGCATCAGGCCGCTCCAGAACTCCGGCATGGACTGCCCGCCGACGGCTACGACGTTCGCACCGAGTTCACGTCTGGTGTCCGCGTGACGGGCCATCCACACGCCCAGCGGAATCGAGAGCACGGCGGTCAACAGAATGGAGCTGACGGCAAGGGTGATGGTGTACGGGAGACGGCCGAGGACAACGTCCATGGCCGGCGCCTGGAACGAGTACGACGTGCCGAGATTCAGGTGGACGAGGTCCCACAGGTAGATCAGGTATTGGGAGAACACCGACTTGTCCAAGCCCATGTCAGCACGGATCTGTGCGAGATCCTCGGTGCTGGCCAGCGGTCCGGCCAAGGCGTAGGCAGGATCGCCGGGTGCCATTCGGATCAGGACGAACACTGTTGTGAGCGTGAGGAAGATCGTCAAGGCACTCTGTGCCAGACGTTTGAGCACGTATTTGACGGTCGGGTTGATCCTTGTGCGTCGACGCGGAGAGATTCCGAGAGCGGTTTGCGGTTTCGGAGCGGTGAGAGTCATCGCCTCAGGCCTCCAATCGGACGGCGCCGAGGTCGTAGGAGTTGATCGGGGTCAGTGAAACATTTTGTACACGAGTGCGTTTCGCAAGGAGTGCGTTGGGTACGAAGCTCCACAGGCAAGGCCAGGTGTTCCAGATGTCTTGTTGTGCGGCGTCGAGTAGAGCGGCGCGCTTGGTCGGGTCTGGTTCACTGGATGCGGCTTGGATCTTCGCGGTGATTTCGGGGAAGACGTACCCGTGATAGGTGTCGCGAGTTGCTTCCTTCTCCGCTGTGCCGGCGTACATCCCCTGCAACGTGGTCAGTGCAAGTCCGGTCTGGTTGCCGTAGCCGTTGCCCAGCACATCCCAGTCGCCGGTCTTGCCCTGGCGCCAGGACGAGATGTCACCGCCCGGTTCGAACTGCTGGAGTTTGACGCGTACTCCCACGGCCTTCATCATTTCGAGTACCGATTCCATCACCGAGACGTCGTTGGTGAACTCTCCGGTTTCCCAGATGAAGGTGAGTTCGAGGTCGTCGGCGCCTTCGGCCTCGAGCATTTGCCGCGCTTTCCGTGGATCATATTGGTAAGTGCCAGTTTTCACGGCTCCGTCCAAGGTCGACGGTGCGGGGCCGGTGGCCGGGACTGCGGAACCGATCAGCACGTCCCGAGCGAGTGACTCACCGTCGATGGCATACGTGAGAGCTTCTCGGACACGCGGATTGGACAGTGGGTGATCGGCGGGCTTGCGGAAGTTGAAGAACAGTTGGTTGATGCGTGTGCTCGGTACTGTGTCCACCTGGACACCAGGCAGATCGGCGAGTTGTTCGGCGGAATCGGGACTGATCGAGTCGATGACGTCGACCTCGCCGCTCCGAAGCGCGACGACGCGGCCGGCCTCTTCGGGAATGAAGCGGACCTGAACACGACGAACGCCGGGGGCCGGGCCCCAGTAGTTGTCATTGGCGACAAGTGTGTAATCGCCGGTGCCCCGGTTCGATTCGCTGACGACGAACGGTCCCGACCCGATTCCGCTCTGCAGTTCGTTGGGTTCGTTGGCAGCGGCCGGGGTGATCAAGATGTTGGACATGAGCGAGTCCAGAACCGGCACCGGGGAATTCGTCCGAAGGATGAAGGTGCGATCGTCGATGGGGACGACCGTCGGCCACTCGGGGAACTGCGGTGCGACAAACGATCCGCTGACCTGCTGGTACATCTGCATTGCCGTCGTGACGTCGTCGATCAGCACAGGTGTGCCGTCGGAGTAACGGATGCCCTCGCGGAGTCGAACCGTCCACTCGGTCGGGCCGGTCGATTCGAACCTGTCAGCGAGAACGAGTTGCGGTGTCAGATTGTCGCCGATCCGGGTGAGACCTTGTCTGACGCCACGTTGAGCCGTGACTGCTGCGTCGAATTGATTGAGTTTGTTGTCGAGGCTGACGAGCGAGCGGTTGAGCCCGAGCACCAGGGTGTCCTGTGTCGGTTTCCCGGTAGGGCCGGCGCACGCGGCAGTCGTGCCCAGAAGCGTTGCGCCACCGATCAGCCCGGTGAACTGCAGAAAGGATCGCCGGGAGAGCTGTGGTGTTCGCAAACGAGTATTGGTCATCGGTGACCTTTCGATCCTGACGGGGCAGCGTGGGGGCGACGCTCCGAGCGGACTGTTGGTGAACAATCGCGTCGGGCTCTCGCTTGTAACTCAGCTCACAATGGCACTGTTGCGCACTTCGCGCAAGTCCCGTAACTTCGATTGCGTACTTCGCGCATCGGTTGCGATGCTGTGCATACTCGATTCAGACCGAAAGGGGGTCGAGGAATTCGATGAAACCACTGGTAATCATCGCTGATGATCTTTCCGGAGCAGCGGAGTCGGCCGCAGGATTTCTGCTCCGCAGTTCGGGCATATCGCTTCGGCTCGGCCCAGATGCGCCCGACGGATCAGGAGTGACGGTTTTCGATCTGCACTCACGGCGATCCGACCCCGCCAGAGCCTCTCGGGACGTGAGATCAGTTCTGCAATCGTCTGACGGCTCCGAGATCGTCAAGAAGATCGATTCCCTGCTCAGGGGCAACATAGCAGCGGAGGTTGGAGAACTCTCCCGCGACGGATCTCCGGTCATCGTCGCCGCCGGACTGCCCAGACAAGGGCGCACGGTGCAAGACGGCGTGGTGTTGGTCGATGGGGTTGCGTTGCACTCCACTGACCTGTGGCGCGCGGAGTCGAAGCCGACTCCTCGGTCGATTGCAGAGGCGCTCGGCCCGTCGGCAATCACTTCTGGCGTATCGCTGGATGACATTCGCTCCGGGCGTTTGAGCCAGGTTCTTGCGTCGATCTCAGAAGCCGGGTCGGTGGCGATCTGCGACGTCGAGACCGAGAGTGATCTGGAACTGATTGTGGCTGCAGCACAGGAGGTTCGGGGTTCTCGATTGGTAGGAACCTCGGCGCTCGCGATGGCAGTGGCACGACGAAGAACCGTGCAGTCACCCGTCGCGTGCCCATCTCTTCGTGTTTCTCGATTTACCTTGGTCGTCGTGGGGACGGCGGATGCGTCTGCCGGGGACCAAGTGGCATTGCTTCGGGATTCAGGGGCGCACCATATCGAAGTGAACAGTGCTGAGCTGCTGGCGCATTCGGTCGATCCGCTTCCGATTCTGAACGCACTGGATCGCGGAAACGTCGTGGTTTCGGTAAGTGGACCTGTCGTGCCTGCAGAATCCGTCCACCTCGTTTCGGCTCTCGCCGATCTGATCGCTGCCGTCGATGCAGGATTCTCCCACGACGATTACCCGATCGACCTGGTACTTACCGGTGGCGAAACCGCGCGCAGCGTTCTCGACCGCCTGCGGGTCGACACGCTGTCACCGATTTACGAAATCGAACACGGCGCCGTACTTTCCGTCGATCGAACCGGACGGTACATCGTCACGCGGCCAGGCAGTTTCGGGAATGCACACAGTCTTTTCTCCATAACGAAGTTTCTCGCGCAACCCACCCCGGTCGCCGCTCCGGACAGTCCGCCTTCAGTTACTCCTTCAGACAACGAGGTCAATCCCATGTCAATCGAATCCACTCCACTGCCGCTGATTGCTGTCACGATGGGCGACGGCGCCGGCGTCGGACCGGAAGTGATCGTCCCCGCACTCCTCGACGGTGAAACGAGAAAGCGTTGCCGCCCTGTTGTTGTCGGCGACGCGAAGCGTTTGCGATTGGCTGCCACGGTGCTCGGAATCGACGTCGACGTGGTCGCGATCGAGGAGATCAAGGATGCTGAATTCATCGATGGACGGATCAACGTCATCGACCTGGACTTGCTACCCGAGGATCTCGCCTGGGGTGAACTGTCGGCAGTCGCGGGGGATGCGGCCTATCAATATATCCGCGTCGCAAGCGAACTCGCCGTACGCGGTGAAGTCCAGTCGATCTGCACGGCGCCGCTGAACAAGGAAGCGCTGCATGCGGCAGGACACATCTATCCCGGACACACGGAATTGCTTGCGCACCTGACCGGTACCGAGGAGGTGTCGATGATGTTGTCGACCCCCAAGCTCAAGGTGATTCACGTGACCACTCACATCGGACTGCTCGATGCAGTTGCCAGGATCGAGCCCGGCCTGGTCGAGAGGACCATTCGTCGAGGTCACGAAGCTTTGGTGCGCACGGGCAATCCATCTCCGAAAATCGGCGTGTGCGGGATCAACCCGCATGCGGGGGAGAACGGGCTTTTCGGGTACGGAGAGGAAGAGCAGAAGATCATTCCCGCCGTCGAACTCTTGAAGGCAGAAGGAATCGACGTCCACGGCCCACTGCCGGCGGACACGGCATTCTTCCTCGCTGGACGTGGGGACTACGACTTGATCGTTGCGATGTACCACGATCAGGGGCACGGCCCGGTCAAGGTTCTCGGGATCGAGGCCGGCGTCAACATCACCGTCGGGTTACCTGTCATCCGTACCTCCGTCGATCACGGAACCGCTTTCGATATTGCAGGTAAGGGCATCGCCGAGGCCGGTAGTATGGTCGAAGCGCTGCGGCAGGCGGCCGAATTGGCAACCAGCACATTCGTTTCCAAGTAAGAACCACGGTTTGTAGGGGGAGGAGCGATGGCCATCCGGGAGTCGGAGGCGAGGCGGTCGGAGATTGCGAGGCTCGCTCGCACCAGCGGTCTGGCCAGTGTCGAGGATCTGTCTGCCCAATTCGGGGTGACTGCATCCACGATTCGTCGCGACCTGAGTCAGTTGACTGCCCAGGGAGTAATTGCTCGAACGTACGGCGGGGCGATTGCTCTCAACCCTCATCCGGAATCCTCCTTGCGTCAACGCGCAATGGAGGGATTCGACGCCAAACGGGGCATCGCCGAATGGGCTGCTGAGCAGGTTCGGCCCGGGGAAACCGTACTTCTTGATGCAGGTACCACCGTCGGGGCGATGGGAGAGTTCTTACGTCACGTGACGAATTTGACGGTGATCGCTGCAGGGCTTACGGCGCTCGAGGCGTTAGCCGACGCTGATGGTGTTCGAGTCGAATGTCTCGGCGGGACGCTGCGGCAGCTCAGTCAAGGATTCGTCGGGCCACTGGCGGAAGCGTCGCTGCAGCGGGTGTCGTTTGACAAGGCATTCCTCGGTGCCGATGCAGTTACGGCTGACCTGGGTATTTGTGAAGCTGAGCTCGATCAGACCCGGCTCAAGGAAATGATGATCGAACGTGCCGGCGAGGTCTACATCCTCGCCCACTCCGCCAAGCTCGGTGAACGTCCTTTCCATGCGTGGGCGCCGATACCGCCGGGGGCCGTGCTGGTTACCGATGCTGCAGTAGACGCAAAGCAAGTCGCGTTGTTCGAGGATGCAGGTATCCGAGTCCAAGTGGTGTGAGTTCCCGCTGCGTGCCGATCCGGGCACGGTGTCCGGCGTCACATGATGTCCGAATTCGTGAAAATCGACTGAAACGGGCAATCTTGCTGGGGAAATGGATACCTCCGAGCCTCTGACCTGTGGATTTGTCAAAGACTTCGGCGGACGCGTAACTTATTCCAAGTCAGAGCGACACGGACACCGACTCCCGCCTTTACGGCGAGTGACACGAGGTTGTACGAAGTGCCTGACCAAATTTCGAAGTAGTTTCCATCGTGTATGGTTGTGCTTCACCTCCAGTTCTTCCCCAAATGTTCAGCGGTTTGCGCCGATGATCATGATGGGATAGGCTGGAAAAGTTGCCCCGGAGCGGCGGCCATAGGGTCGTGGTGATGGTGTGTGCGTGTTCTTTGAGAAC
>NZ_JBXAFD010000034.1:0-13278 GCF_058792695.1 Rhodococcus sp. MT28 | reverse complement strand
CCGCAAGCTACCGACCCACATCGACCCCACCCCTTCAGACCTGCACCATTCGGCATTTAGTTCAGTCAACGGGGCCTTGCCCTTGGTGCAGTCCCGTTCGTAGCCGGGCACCTTCGGGAGCTTGTCGACGACGGTCAGCTCCGCGATCAGCTCGTCGATCTCCAGGACGGGCACCGCCGGGTCGAGTGATGCCGGTGTGGTCACCGGAGACGCGGCAGCGGTGCGGAAGGAATCAGCTTCGGTGACCGCGAAGGCACCGAGCGGCACCAGGACCGCGGCGGCGGCGGCGAGGACGCCTCGAATGGGCGTGATCATCGCAGCCCCTCCCCTGCTGCAACGGCCGGCAAAGACTGCACGGCTTGGTTGCGCAGCAGGTTTCGGTCGATCGCACCGCTGCTCAGCGCGTCCGGGCGGTGGCCGAGGTGGAACAGGCCCTTGGCGTGAGGGCAGGGGTAGACGGACATGCCCTTCTCGCCGGGGTGACGTTTGCGGACGGTCTTGGCGTCGCTGCGGGAGTGGTAGCCGCGGTGTCTGCACCTGTCGCACCAGGTCCAACGGGCGGCGGGGTTGTGGGCTTTCGGGCTCATGCAGCGCGTCCGATCTGGAGGTTCAGCCAGTCCGAGAGCCACTGAATGGCGCTGCGGCCGGCGTTGTCGACGACGAGGGCGTTGTAGTTGGTGTGGGCGCCGGAGGTGAAGAAGTTGGCGGCGGAGAGCCCTTCACCGACCAGCGAGACGAGGTCTTCGGCGCCTTGGGACTGGGACAGCTTGGTCAGCGAGTTCGACAGCTTCGGCAGGTCCAGGTTCTCGGCCTGGGTCGTGATGCTGGTCGAGATGGCGTTCGTCTGCTTGCCGAGCAGCTCGGGCGAGGACTTGGTGGCTTTGCCGGAGAGCATGTTCATCGCCACGGACGCGAGATCGAGACCGACCGGGACGAGGCCGGTCATGGCCGCGCCCGCGCCGAGCGGATCGGGAAGCTGTCCGGGAGGAGGCAGCAGCTTCTCGACGGCGGCCCAGGCGATTTCCTGGATCTGGCCGACGATGTTGGCGAGCCGGATGACATCGACGTTCGCCAGGATCGACGCCACGAGAGCGGCAATCTGGGTTCCGCCAGAGGGATCGGGGATGACCGCGAGCACCTGCGAAGCCCACTTCAGGTCCACGGCCGCGGCCATCTTCACCAACGGGGCGAACTGGTTGTTGAGCTGGCCGGCGATCTCGTGTGCACCGCGCGCGTCGAGCGCCGCGACCTTCTGCGGCAACAGTGCCAGGTTGTTGAGGATCCCCGGCATGTCGAGCGAGGTCACACCCGTGGCCACGTTGAGGACCTGGTTGACCACCACGGTCGGCTTGAGCACCGACAGCACGCTGGTGGCCGAGGTGAGGGCATCGGCGGGGGTCGATGCGATCGGGGCGACCTGGCCGCCCAGGAGGTCGGCGGCCTTCGACAGCGTCTGCACCTCCGCCGAGGTTGCCGGCAGCTCGAGTGCGTCACCGCCGGTCAGCTTGTTCGCTGTACCCGCGAGCTTCGTGGCGGTGTCCAGCGCGCTGGTGAGGTCGGACTGCCCTGCGTTGGTGAGGACTTCGGAGGCGGCATGCTCGGCGGTTCCGGCGGGAGCGGCGGCGAGCTGGCCGTTCGCGGCCGGGTTCGCGGCACCGGAGTCGATCAGATCCGCGAGCGGTGCGAGGGTCTGCGCGATCGACGTCGCGGTGGAGGCGATTTGCTTGATGTCGACGGACGGCTGCGCGAGCTGTTGACCGAGGGCGGCGACGTTCGACCCCAGTGCGGGCAGATCGGCGTCGGCAAAGTTCGATGTCAGCGCGTCGGCGAGCTGACTGTTTCCGCCTGTCGTTGCGTCCGTGGTTGCCCCGCTGGGGCTCTTGCTCAGGATCGAACCGAGGGAGCCGAGCAGCGGGCTCGCGCCCTTCTCGATCGAGCAGTACAGGTCGCCCGGGTCGCAGATCGTGGCCACGCGGCCCGACAGTGTCCCCATCCCCTGCGGCCGCGGGTCCGCGATGCCCTGACCGGAGGTTCGGGGGCCGACGACCGCCGAGCCCTTCGTGCCGGTGCCCGGGTCGGCGAGGAGACCGACGGCGAGCACTCGACTCGCATCGACGGGGCCCTTGTCGTTGCCGATGTTCGCGGCCACGTCACCAGCGGCGTCGGCGCCCTGCGAGTAGCCGATGATGGTGAACTTCGTTCTGGGGCACGAGTCCCCGACCTTCTCGAGCACCGTCTCTGCCTTGGTGACGGCGTCGGCCTTGCTGTCTGCGTAGGTGTGTCCGTTGTCGAACGCCCGAGCCATGTACGGCAGCGTGTAGACCTCGGCCTGGCGGCCATGCTCGGCCTTCAGGGCGTCCGCGACGGGCTTGAGCATGCCGACCGGCACGCTGGAGTCGGCGTTCTCGCTGGTCTCCCAGGTGCCCGGGATGAACAGGTTGAACGTCGCGGCGCAGCTCGTCGGGGCGGAGTTGGCGATCGCGGGTGCGGTGAGCAGAGACGCGCTACCAGTGACGGCCGCGGCAGCGAGCAGCGCGACCGGGCGGCAGGTTCTCGATCGTCTGACTGGCATTGGCACCTCGATTACCGGAAGGGACACAGGCGTCTAACCGTCACCTATTTCGGTGTTGTGCCTCAACGGGGTGTCCCCCTGATTTCGGGCCGGTCGACAGGCACTGACCAGCGGAAACAGGATTCCGGAATCGGGTTGTCGCGATGGACACGACGAGGGCCGCCCGCCCCCGGTCGTGCGGGGTCGAGCGGCCCTCGTGGGGTGATTAGTGCCAGGTGACGTCGAGCTTGTCGATGGCGTCGAAGTGGAATCCGAACTGGTTGCCGTAGTGGTCGAACCCCTTGTTCTCGGGGTAGTCCATCGTGGCGTGGCGTTCGAGGATCGCCACGACGCGGGCTTGGTCGTCGTCGGCCAGGGCGGCGGCCAGAGCCTGGGACTCCTCGGCGCTGAACGGGGTGTCGGAGTTCGCGAAGTCCAGTGTGCGGGTGCGGAAGTCGTACCCGGTTTCGTCGCCGTTGCGGACGTGCACGCGGCCGGTGACCTGGATGGTGGCGATCTTCGATGTCCCGTCGGGCTTGAGCACCCCGGCCTTCTGCATGGTGTCCTTCGCCTTCGCGGCCTTGAGCTTGGACTTCGCGTCGTTGCGCAACTCGTTGGTCTCGCCCGACTGGTACCGCCGCACCGACGACGGGCTGCGGCCGATCTTTTTCGCGACCGCGTTGACGCCGCCGAGTCGTTCGATCGCGGCGCGGCGCTGCGCCAGCTCGGTGATCTCGGGGCTGGGGATGCGGCCCTGCTGCGCCCAGCGGCGCAGCGTCCGGTCGGACGGCGGCGTCTTCCCGGCGTCGATCGCGGCCTGTCGCAATCCGTCGTTGCCGATCTCGCCACGCAACTGCTTGACCGACACCTTCGAGGTCAGACCGGACAGACCGCTACTGGTCTCCTGGGACTTCGCCACGCCGGCGGCCGCGGCGGAAGCGACCTTGACCTTCATGCCGTCGAGCCCGGTCGTCTTCTGCGGCATCGACTTCGACCGCGGCTTGGGCAGGTGCAGTGCCATCTACTCCCCCTCCTCGTCGGTGTCGGTGTCGGTGTCGTAGGCCGCGGCGATCGCGAGCCGGATCTCGTGGGGGGTCTCGGCGAGCAGGAACGACAGGATCCCCTCGGTGGTCAGTTCGACGTGCTTCTCCAGGGTCATCTTGCCCAGGGCGTCGCTGTCGTCGGCGATGTTCTCACCGTCGCTGAGCAGGTAGACCCACGAGTCTGTCATGGTGCGGATCGGCCAGCGGCCGGTCTCGCTGGCGATGCGCATCGCGACCCGGCGGCCACGCCACCGGCAGTGCGCCATGATCGCCGCGCGCCACAGCGGCTGGTGGTGGTGCTGCATCCGGGTGGCAGTCCACATGTCGGGGTTGACCATTCGCCCGACGTAGCCCTTGTAGCAGGCCCCGAGGAACCGCTTCATGGCCACATCACCGGACTCGACCGCCACGGCGCGGGCGTCGCGCAGGACCTTGGCCCACTTGTCCAGGGCCCGCCCCTGCTCCTCGTAGACCCACGCCTCGGTCACGGCGAGGTCGTCGACGTCCAGGCCCATGCCGCCGTCGACGATCGGCGCGCACAGCCCTTCCAGGCTGACGGTGGTGATCCAGGTGGTCACCGGCTGGTCCTCGAGCATCGCCGGGTGCGGCAGCGGCAGCTTCTCCGGGAGCGCGTACTGGCCGGCAGCGGGCAGGGTCACGCGCCAGATCCCGAACGCCGGCTTGTCCTCGCGGGCGGCGGCCGCGGCATCGTCACCGAGCAGGTTCCGAGACTTGCCGTAGCCGAGCGAGAGCATCCCGGCCGAGGCCAGGTAGGCGGCGCGCTGGTCGATCGTGACCAGATGCGAGAAGTTGAAGAGGTCATCGGAATCCGGCATCCGGGACCAGCCAGCGGCCGGTTCCAGGTCACCGCGCGGCGCGTCGTCGATCGGCGGGAGCGGCCCCGCGGTGGTGACGACGATGCCCTTTCCGGTCTTGATGCGCTCGCGGCGGATCTTGTCCAGGATCGCGGCGCCGGTGCGCGCGGGTGTCGGTCCGGGCAGGGTGTCGAGGTGCTTGGCGGACCAGGACAAACGGCGGCCCAGCTCGCGGGCGGCCGGCAGGTCGTCGTCGGGCAGGTAGGTGCCGGCGGTCGGGTTGCCAAGGATGCCCATGTCGCCGATCCTGTTGCCCCAACCGAAGTCCTTGTTCCAGTACGTCCACACGTAGGGCTCGAGGATCAGGTCGACCATCTGGGTGGCCTTGCCGATCTGACGGGACAGGTGCACGACGAAACCGGGGTCTCCGCGCAGCTCCCACCCAGCGGCGAGCAGCGGCGCCAGTGTCGCGGTGATCGCTGCGGTCAGCTCGTCGGCGGCGCGCTGGCGGAGCTGTTCGAGGTCGTCGACATCGTCCTCGCTGCCCGGGTCGATCGTCCAGCCGAGAAGCCCGCAGGAGTCGACGCCGACGAACCACACCTGCGCGGTGAGCCCGAGCGGGGTCAGCGCCGCCCACTGAATGAGCTTGTCCAGCTTCTCGATCGAGTCGACCGGTCCGGTCAGCCGGGCGCCGGACGGGCTGTACGTCGCAGCTGCGGTGACGATGATCGCGTGGCCATCGGCATCGTCACTCACGGGCAGCGACTCCCACGGTCGCTGCTCCCCCGCGGATCCGTCAGCGCCGGTGGTCGGTTCGGGAGTGGTCATCAGTTGTTCACCAGCTCTCGAATCTCGTCGAGGTCCTGGTTCTCCTCGAGGTCGGGCAGCGGAGGCATGTCGAATCCGGCAGCGAGCGCCCTCTTCTCTGCACTCCGGTAGCGGCGCATCGCGGTGCTGGGAGCCACCTTCCCGGTCTCCGCTGCGATCGCCGCCCACGACAGGTGCTGCTGGGTGATCTTCATGCGCGCGGTCGCCTTGACGATCTGGTCGAGGTCGGAGTTGTCGATGAAGGCCAGGAGTGCGTCCGTGGTCTGTTCCGGTCCCTCCGACTCGATGGTTGCGGACTGGGGCGCAACGACGTCCGCACCGGTGTCGAGCGGCGCAACGACACCCGGGACGTCCGCAACGTCCAGCGCAATAGCTGCATCACGCGGCGCAAAGGACTGCGCAACGTGCGCAACGTCGTCAGCGGCGGGCATCAGATCGAACGTCTCGACGGACGGGTGAACGGCAGCCTCGGCGAGTTCGTCCGTCTCCGCCTGTCCGGTCATTGCGGCGACGGAGAACAACTCAGGGGCCGGGCCCGTGGGGGCCGGCGCAACTGATGCGGTGACCAGCGCAACGGGTTCCGGCGTTGCATCCTCGGTTGCGATGGCGGAGTTCACGAGCTCGTTGTACTCGGCGTAGGCCGTGCCGATCGCCTTGATGAGGATGCCGATTCCGTGGGTGAACGCCAGGACCAGCAGCGGCGGGATGATGGCGATGAGCGCGGCGCCGGTCGGCGTGAGGGGCGTGGTCCCGATGTCGATGCCGGCTGCCACGTTGCGTGCAGCCTCCTCGGCTGCCTTGTAGGCGTGGTACGCGTTGCCCGCAACGCTGATGCACACCACCGAGACCAGCAGCCAGATGAAGAACCGCTTGCCCATTGCGCTGCCGTTGATCTTGCTCAGGACCACTGCGGCGATCGTTGCGCCGAGGATTGCGCCATCGACGATCGCCGGGAAGATCCAGGCGAGGTCCACCGGCATCCCGCCCTGGTGCGCCAGGTCGCGCAGGACTGCGAACGACAGAACGAAGGCACCGGTGGTGATGCCGATTGCGATGAGGATCGCGAGGACGACGGCGGCGATGAGCCCATAGAGCTGGATGCGTGCCGCGCGGAGATTAAGGTCGGTCATTGATCGGGGTGTTCCTTCCAGGGTTGTCCCGGTCGCAGAGGCCCTGCCGGGTACCGCCGGTGGGGCCTCGTTGCATCCTGACGTCGGAGGGTGCGGTGTTGCGCAATCACGCAACGGAGCAGGTAGAGGCGTTGCAAGCGCTGTTAGTTCCCATATCTGCACCTATAACCCCTATGGCCCATATGGGCTATAGGTTGATGGTCTGAGCAGGCGGCGGGAACGCCTCACCGTTGTTGAAGTCGGCTTCCAGTCGGGCGCACAGCTGGTCGATCGCGGTGCGGATGAACTGCTGCTGACTGGTGATGCCGGTCCGCGGCCGGGTGTGCTCGAGGGTGGCCACCATGCGGTCCTTCAGGTCCTCGGACAGCGACAGCAGGATGTCCGTCGTCGCCGCCTTCCGCTTCCGCTGGGGCATTGCGGGCTGTTGCGCAACGGTCGAGGGCTGTTGCGCAACAGGCTTGGGCGTTGCGACAGGCTGTTGCGGCTGCGCTGCGGGCTTTGCATCGTCGGCCTTCATGGATTGCGCGGCCTGCTCGAACGTGTTGCGGGGACGACGCGGCGCCTGCCGGGCCGGCTCGGGAATGCCACTCATCAGTGAGCCACCTTCTCCAGGATCTCGGTGAATGTCGCGTGGAGGTTGCGGGCCCAGGCCGGCGACTTGGGGTGCTGATCGAATCCCATGCCGACGGTCGTGAGCTTGGAGATGTCGGCGAGCTGCGGGATGGGATCACCGAGAAGTGCGATGCCGTCCTCGGACGCGTACTCCTTCAGGTAGTCGAGGGTCTTGGCGTGATCACCGCGGCGGCCGTCGACACGGTTGACGACGACACCGGCGATCGGGAGCACCTTGTCCATGTACTGGGCGATGTCCTCGATGGCGTCGCGGATCGCGTCGAGGCCGTCGAGTGCGTCCTGCTCGGGCTGCACGACGATCAGGACGTTGTCGGCTGCGTACAGGGCGCTGCGGGAGACAAGGTCGATGGCCGGGCGGCAGTCGATCAGGATGTGGTCGTAGTCGCCGGTGACCTGCTTGAGGGCGCGTGCGAACGCCATCTCTCCCCCAGCCTTGGTGCCGAGCTGGTCGCTGACGGCCTGCAACTCTCCGAAACCGCTGGGCAGAACGTCGATCTCCTCGCGGCGCGCGCGGACGATCGCGTCCCGGGCCGGCAGGTCGATGCTGCGGTCGAGGACGTCGGCGAGCGAACGCGGTGCAGGCTCCGTCGCCGAGTACCCCGTCAGATGCTTGGTCGAGTTGCCCTGCATGTCGGCATCGACCAGCAGGCAGGACTTGCCGCTGGCAGCCGCAGCATGCGCCAAACCGTTGGCGATAGTCGTCTTTCCGACGCCGCCCTTGAGGTTTGCGATCGCGGTAATCGTCATGACCTCTCCTCTCTGTTTCCCATATGGGCACTTATATTAGCTTATATCTCACTACGTCACCAGTGATAGCGCTAGCTGAAATATGGATAGTTGAGAGAAGTTCATGTAACAGAACATGCCCTTACGGAGGGATAGCTAGCGTCACATGGCGTACCCCCATAGATCGCTAGGTCATGTCACCTGCCCTTTGATCCCGGGATGCAAGCACTGCTCCCGGGCGGCCATATCTGCCGCAAGGACGACAGGGACGGCGTTGCATCGCCAGCGCTGCGTTGCGCAACGGCGCAAAGGCGCTGGTAGGGGCGTTGCACTCGCCGCACGGCCCATATCGGTGCCTATAACCCATATGGGCCGCTGAGCGGCGCCGGCTGAACCGGCAGACGCGGCGAGGGGAGAAGTGCGCAACAGCCCGACGCAACAATCGCACCGGTTGCGCAACGCTCGAACTGATTGCGCAACAGCCCGATGCAACGTCCGATCCGGTTGCGCAACGCGGCGACCGCGACCGCAACGGCCCTCTGGCGCGTTGCGTCTACCGACCGTGAGCGGCCTGCTGCGAACGACCCGCAGATCGCGAAGCGTGCAGATTTGCTCGCGCCGGGCCGGTGACCCGGACCCCGCGGCACACCGAGGCCCGCGCCGACTCCGAGAGATGGACGGACGTGGAGTC
Organism: Rhodococcus sp. MT28; assembly: GCF_058792695.1. Classification (NCBI taxonomy): domain Bacteria; kingdom Bacillati; phylum Actinomycetota; class Actinomycetes; order Mycobacteriales; family Nocardiaceae; genus Rhodococcus; species Rhodococcus sp. MT28. The sequence goes on along the minus strand of NZ_JBXAFD010000034.1, from coordinate 4,861 downwards.
ACCAGCGGTGACTTGGGCGCGGCCGCTCGCGTTGACGCGAGCGGTGTCGTAGGCGGAGATCACCGCGTCGTCCACGGCCAGGGCGGAGGCCCAGTCACAGACACTGACAACGGCGTGATTCCGGGCGTGCACGGTGCACTGGTCGAAGGCGTGCACCGTGGCCCGGGTGTAGGCGTGCACGGTCACGTGGCCGGTGGCCTCGACGAACGAGGTGTCGGTGGCGACGATCTGAGCGTTAGCCGGCAGGGGAGTGGTCAGGTGGATTCGGACGCTCGATGTGCCCGTGATCCGCAATGTCCAGTCCTGGCCGGAACCGACGAGGTCCTTGTCGGTGAGGTCGATGGTCTCCGCCCCGGTGTTGACGACCACCAACTTCGCGCCGTTCTTCAGCCGGTCCCGAATCGAGTCGGCGTTCCGGGACACCTTGGGCTCGTCCTGCGCCAGGCTCACGAGGACGCGGGGGCGTGTGTTCGGTGACTTGCGGGTCCTCACGTGCAACGCTCCGTCCTTCTCGCTCGTCCCTGCCCCCACGGGCCAGCGGCCCGCGTTCATGGCGCACTCGTTCGGAGCCCTGGTTTGCCGTCGTCGGCTGGTGTCACTATCTCAGGAATGCAGTATGACCAGGCATTACGACACGTCCCCGTCAGGTGATCATCCACGCTGAGCCGCGGCGATCTTCAGGGCCGCGGCTTCTTTCCGGGCAGCCTGATCCGCTGCGTACTGCGCACGGATGGCCTGGCGGTGCGCTGTGGAGGCGGGAGGAGCCTGGACCTCGTTGGTCGCCTCGACGACGGAGCGGCGGGCCCTGACAAGCCTGTAGGCGGTCTCAGAGGGAGACTCGGAGGCTCGCTGGCGGTCGCGGATCTGGCGTTCGGTGGGGGACAGCCCGGACCAGTCGAGCTGTCGGATCCGGAAGGCCACCAGTCGCAGCGGCGAGGTCATCGACTCACTCGTAGGCCAGGTCCAGCCTCGGGTGGTGCCGTCGAGGGTGAGGGCCTGGGCGATGTCGCGGCCCATCCACCGATCGGTGTCGATCCCAGCCTCGACCAGCAGGTCGCAGATCGAGCCGATGTGTCCGCGTCGCTGACCGGTCAGGTCGTCGATGCCGACGGTGCCACGTAGTGCGGGGATGCGCTCGACCAGCTCGGCAGCCGCTCGCTGAAGTGCCAGGGATCGCACCGGGGTGGTGGTTGTGGAGATTTCCTCGCCCGTGCGCGCTCGCGCGTGCGTCAGGGAGTTGTTCCTAACGGAACAAGAAGAACCAAGAAAACCACTAGGGGATTGGGGTGCGGAACCCTTGGAGCTGCGGGAAGGCGACGAGTCCCGACGAGTTGCGGGGGCGGTGTTCCGGATAGCGCGTGCCGGTCGACGTCGCGGGCGCCGATTCGGCCGGACCTTCTTCTCCGGCATCGGCATAGCGTCGACGGCCCACTGGGGTGCAGACAGAGCCCAGACGCTCGCAGCGCCGCGCTGGGGCCGGAGAGGGGCCTGCCCGTGGATCTGCTCGTGGTGACGGGCCGCGGCCTCCCGCTCGAGTCCGTTGAGCTTCTTTCCTCGGGCCTGCTCGACGCCCAGCTCGAGCATCTTGAGCACCCGGCGGCACCGCTTGATCTGGTCCACGGACAGTCCGGACCGGCTGACGAGGGTGTCCAGGCATGCGGATACACGCCGGCCGGTGGCCGACTCGGCGAACTGGGCGTGCGCGACGCAGCCACGGACGAACGTCTCTGCGGCGATGCCGTGGCGCTTGAGGGCCGCCTGGCCGCGCTCGGTGCGGGTGACGACCCACTCGACCAGCGTCAGCCAGTAGCTGCGGCTGTGCCACGTCAGGACACGCGTCGAGGCGCCGGGAGCGATCGGCAACGAGAACCCGCGCGCGCCGGCGGGCTGGGCTTCCAGCAGTTCGGCGATCGTGGCTTCGGCTTCGATCTCGGCCGGGTCGAGATGTGCTTGTGCCGCCTCGCGCTCGGCGACGGCCGCGACGGCAGCCGCGACGAGCGCCTCCCACTCGTCGTCCGTGAACGGCTGGGGGAGGGCAGAGTCGGTGCCGCTGACCTCGGACGACACGCCGGAGGTCGCGGAAATCTGGACAGTTGAGCTGTTTTCAGGGTGTGCGCTACCCTGAGACGTACCTGTCACGGTAAGTCCCTTCGGGGAAGCAGTAATCGAGTCGCGGAAGCTCCAACTTCCTGAACTCACCCAGAGCGCGATCGTCCTGCCAGACGATCTCCCTCAGCCGGGAAGGATCTTCTTGATCCTTCCGATGGGCCTTCTGATGAAAACCCACCCCCACCTGGGGGCTTGCTCTTTTTTGGGCTAAATCACTGCACTATGGAATTGGTGTCTAGCTGCTGAGGTAACTCGGTCCGGTTACTCAGTCACACGCGTCTCTCCCGTCAATTTGGCCCACTTCAGCACCCCATATCTCACCACGGTCACGGCCACCGATCTCGGAGGCACGCACGCGAGCTGGACCTGGGCGAAGTGGGTCATGCGCGCACTCGGCCTTTTGGCAGGACGATCGACTGCGCGAAGGTGGCGACCTGGTCGATCTGCTCGACCGAGGCCGTGATGGCGCTCCAGACGAGCGCGAGAGCGCGGGTCTGCGCCGTCTCCAGGCCGGTGTGGGCGAGAACCTTGACGGCTCCCCGCTGCTCTGGCGTGGCTGTTCGAGCGGCCGTCGCACGGCACGCCGCAGCTACCTGACCAGCCGCGATCTGCGGGAACGAGGGAATGACCGAGACCAGGCCACACGCCGGGTCCGCGTAGAGATCAGCGAACCAACGCCACCTGTCCACTGCGGGAAAAGCGTCGCTGGCAGGCGGTTCGACAACACCACGCGCGATGGCGTGGAGGAGGTCGTAGCCCGATCGCTGTGTCATGCGGCCACGCCCGGAAAGAGAGCGAGCTGGCTGCCGATCGCGGGGACCGGAGCCGGACGCTGCCGCTGCTGCTGCTTCTTCTTCGCCTTGCCGCGGTAGTTGGCGAAGGCGTCGATGTTCTTGTGGGCGATCTCCTCGCCTTCTGTGGTGAAGAGTCGACCGGCCTGGATCTGCGCCGAGATCTTTTCCCCCGCCACGAGCCGGGCGTCGAGATCTGCGCTGCACTGAGCAAGCAGCGGGCAAAGCGAGCACGCGGCGATCGCTCGCTTCCACGGCGTAGGCGCACTGCCCTGGATGGTCCATCCCTCGCCCTTTCCCGCGCACAGGCCCTGGCCGGCGCGCGGCTGGGTCACATGCGCTCGGCCTCGGACCTCGAGTTCGGCCATGACGCGGCGGCTCGTCGGGCAGGACTGGACCCGGCCGGAGTAGACGAAGCCGCACCGCTGGCACCGTCCCTCGCCTGCGTGCTGGCGAGCCAAGGCGCGCAGATCCGACGTGGTGTAGCTGGCCAGGTGCGGGTTCTGCGCTCGAGACCGGGAGTTGCTGGAGGAAAGCTCCCTCAGAGCGTCCGCGACGGACGGGCACAACGGCTGCTTCTTGGTGTAGACGAACGCGCAGGTCGCGCAGGATGTGCCGTCGTGATTCGGAAGATGGGTGGCCAAGACCTCGCGGTGAGGCCCGTTTGCCACTCGAACATGGCCATCAACCTTCGTGTGGCCAATATCGGGACTGTCCATAGCTAGGCGTACAGCAGTAGCGCCAACTAACGTGTTCATTTGCAGGCTCCATATCTGCAATCGAGATCCAATGGGCGGCCAACCCGTTGGTCTCATGGCTTGACCGGCTGCGGCTAACAGTCGGCTGGCTCAGACGGTCCCCTGGCTGCGGCTAACAGCTGGGGGACCGTTTCGTTCAACTCATGCGATCCACACCCCTTGCGCTGCCGCATCTATAGCTCTATAGATAAGAATATTGGTATGTGCGCATCGTAGCGAGGGGATTGCACAGTGTCTAGCGATGACACCGATAACTTTCCTGGTAAGGCTCAGTCCGTGACGCGAAGAGTGATGCGTGGGTTCCAACCCGACCTGCTCGCAAAGGCGCGAGGCGAGGCGCGCATCTCGCAGCGTGAACTCGCCCGCCTGGCTCGGCTGAATGGCGAGACGGTCCGGCGCTGGGAACTGGGGGACTCGTCGCCCCAGGTGGACATGCTGGCCAGAGTTGTCGCGGTACTCGGCGGAACCATTGCCGACGTCGTCGTGGTGCCCGAGGAGGAGCGGTACCCCGGAGACTGGCGTGTTCTGCGGGGCCTGACGCAGCCGATGCTCGGAGCCGCAGCCGGCATCACCACCGCGATCGTCGGTGGCGTCGAGCGTGGCGAGATTCCCCTGTCGGACAGGGTGGCGACGAAACTCTCCGAAGCGCTGGGCATTTCCGAGGCTGAACTGCGAGCGAGCTACGACCGAGTGCGCAACAGGCCGGCCGGTCAATCCGCGTAGCGCGCGACCATTAATGGTCGACGGGCGCATGGTGTGAGCGGCGCGCATGGGCTGACTCCGATTCCGGGTAGCGGGAAGCAGACCTCACGATTTTCGTGGGCCTTCTGCTTCCAGCCAGGAGACGCTCACCGACCGGCGCGTACACGGAAAGAGAAAACTCCCCCCCCCGAGTGAGAAAGAACATAACCGCGCTAATCAAGCAGAGGCAAGCGTCAAGGCGGGCTCTGTGGCGTGGGACACATAACGGAACCCGGCTGGCCGATTTGCCCCGCCTGTGCTGCGCAGATCCCGTCCTGATGTGGCTTCATAGATGCGGAACAGCTCCAATACGCTGGCTCGCATGACTATTCAGGGGACGTGGATTGCGGTCGACAGAATCGGCACCAACTACGGAGAAGACGTCTTCATTCATTCCGCGGGTGGGGCACGGGTGGCGAGGCCGCTGAACCGCGCGAAGATCGGCCTCGACAAGAAGGGGGA
>NZ_JBXAFD010000033.1:0-14465 GCF_058792695.1 Rhodococcus sp. MT28 | reverse complement strand
GACGACGAATGCGTCGGCACCGCGATTCTGTTGTTCGCCGCAGGGTTCGAAACCACCACAAACCTCATCGGCAACGGCGTCGCCGCGCTGCTCGCTCACCCCGACCAAATGCGCGAACTGGGTGCCAGGCCCGACTTGGCGAGCAATGCCGTCGAAGAATTGTTGCGTTACGACTCCCCCGTCCAGACCAACGGGCGCACGGTGCTCGAGCCGACACGGCTGGCAGGAGTCGATCTACATCCCGGTCAGATCGTATTGACCTTGCTCGGGGCGGCCAACAGAGATCCGGACCGATTTTGTGACCCGGATAAGCTCGACATCACCCGAACCGGAGTCCCACCGTTGTCGTTCGGCGCCGGCATTCACTTCTGTCTCGGCGCGCCGCTGGCCCGGCTCGAAGGATCCCTACTGTTCCCGATCCTGGTGGCTCGTTTTCCCGGTCTCCAGCTCGTCGAACAGCCTCGCTGGCGTACCGGGCTGTCCTTCCGCGGGCTATCGAGTTTAAAGGTGGCAACCAGATGAGCCCTCCCCTACCCCCCACCAGAAGGGCTCGAAGTCTCGGGAGTTGAACCCGACCGAACCACCTCGCGGTAAACGGCGCATCGCACTGTGCTGCAGCCGCCCGCGCCGGATCGCCCCAGGCGTGCGGAGGCACCGAACGACCGAAGAGTTGCCGGACGGAACAGTCGGACGCCTCTCGGTGGACGCTGCATCGATGCCGTGTCGTTACTCGGCAACAGACCCTGATCCTGCCCCACGCCGACAACAATTCAGCCCGCCGACGGAAGCCCTCGATGTTTCGCGGTCACCATTTTCGGCTCGACGGCCGCGTCGTGTGCGCTATCGGGCCGGGAGGTGCGTTGAGTGAGAAGACTCCCGCTCGTGGTAATCATGGCGGGGGCGAGCGCGCCGACCGGTCGGACGAACGCCCGACCGGATGCTGCGGTGCAGGCCGAGCGCGCGAAGACGCGACAGACTCGGCACGGTTTCACGACAGAGAGGTCCGACCATGAAAAGAATTCCAGACGAGGTCAGCGGGTCGGCCGGCCCCGCTATCGAGAACTGGGCGCGCTCGTTCTGGAGCACGACTTCCGAGTCGCCTGATCTACCGCCCCACCACCCCGACTGTCTTGGTTGTGGGCCGCAGAACCCGCACGGCCACGCCCTGTCGGTCCAGCGTGACGAGAACGGCGTGGTAGCTCACCATGTGTTCGACCAGCGTCATGTCGGGGCACCCGGGATAGCACACGGCGGCGCGGTGGCGACCGTTCTCGACGATCTGTTCGGCTTCCTGCTCTACACAGTGGGTGAGCTCGCCGTGACGCGGCGTCTCGAGCTCGACTACCTAGCGCCGGTTCTGCTCGGCACTCCATACGTATTGCGTGCTGCCGTTCGGTCTCGTGATGGGCGCAAACTGGATCTCACGGCCACGATGGACGATGCGCAGGGCCGCTCCGTAGCCACCGCTACTGCCCTGTTCGTGGTAGTCGAGGTCGAACACTTCATGCAGTCCCAAGCCCGAGCCCAACTCCGGGCCACAGACACGAATCACACCGAAGAATAGACACCCTGACCGACCTTCACCGACGTCCATCACCCGCGGTGGCTGTCGTACGGCTGCGTCTACCTGGCGCAAAGACGGCGAGGACGAGTGCCCCAGCGGCGGTCAGCGCCGCCAACGACAGCGTCGCCTGACCACTTCCGTGTACGAATGCGGCTCTGGCGAACTCGGCCAGCGGCTGACCAGCTGGTCCTGCGCGGTCGGCGACCTGCAACGCGGCGGCCAGAGAATCGGCCACCGGACCACGGGCAGGCTCGGGTAGCTGGGGCAGAGCCGGCTGAATGTGCTGAACGTAACCGGCCGCGAGCACGCTACCGGCTACCGCAATCCCAATCGCGGCACCGATTTCGCGAGCTGCGTCGTTGACCGCGGCAGCCACCCCGTGCTTGGCCTCAGGAGTGTCCGAGACGATGGCGAAAGTCGCAGGGGCGGTACACAACCCCAAACCCGCGCTCATGATGAGCAAGGGCCACAGCAGGTCAGGGTAAGTTGCCGCGACGGTCAGTCTGCTCACCATCACCAGTCCCGCCGCGATGGTGAGCAGACCTACAGTGGTCATCACCCGCAGCCCAACAATGTTCGACAGCCAGGGTGCAATCACCGAGATCACGATGAGCGGCACGACCATAGGGGTCAACGCCAACGCGGCGGTGAGCGGTCCATAACCGAGAATCAACTGCAGATACTGCACCAACAGCAAGAACACCCCGAAGGTCACCAAAAATTGGATACAGACCGACAGTGCGCCGGCACCGAAGCCACGGCGGGCGAACAACCGGACATCGAGTAGGGGTGCCGAGGAACGTAGTTCTACGACGACGAACACCACAACTGCGAACAAGCCCACCGCAGTGCTGATGGCGACGAGCGAATCCGACCAGCCACGGGCCGGAACCTCGATCACAGCGAAGACGATCGCCCCGACCGCGACAACTACGGTCACAGCGCCCACCCAATCGACCGGTGGATGCTCCTGCTGGCGGGACTCCGCGATACTGCATGCCAACCCGGCCAGAACCGCTCCGGCGACGGTCAACCCGACGAACACCGAGGTCCACGACCACTGCTCGAGCAGCACACCAGCCCCGAGGATGCCCAGGACCGCCCCGGATCCAGCAACCCCGGCCCACACACCTACAGCGCGACCGCGATGCGCCGGTGGAAATCCCGCGGTCAGTATCGACAGCGTCGAGGGCATGACCAGCGCCGCACCCGCCCCAGCCAACGCGCGAGCAGCGATCAGCCACGCCGGGTCGGCGAGAAACAAGGGCAATGCCGACGCGAAAGCGAACAACGCCAACCCCGCCACGAGCACCCCCCGGCGACCGTACCGGTCACCGATCGCACCGGCAGGCAGAACGAAGCACGCCAATACCAGCGTATAACCGTCGACTATCCAGGTCAGTTGAGCTTGCGTCGCCCCTGTCGCGACCGCGATCTGTGGCAACGCTGAATACAATGCCGCCATTGCGGCCACCACCAACGCGACTGCCATGCACGACACAATCAACATCCACCACTGGGCACCGCTCCATCGAGCGACGCTGGCAGAGTCGGATCTACGTTCGTTCAACGGCCAGCCTCCCAGTTTGAGACTGATCGTCTCGGTGCGAGACTATTAGTATCATAACTTTGCGGGTGTGACAGAATGGTCATGCTAGGACATGTTTTGTCAGTCAAAATGGAGCGGAGCCCGTTCATGGTCGACCCTCTCGTTGCGGCCGAGGGCCCGGCCGACCCCCGGCTGGCGCGCTCACGTAACCGGTTACTCGAAGCGGCGGGCCAGCTGCTAGCCACCGGCGGTGTCGAGGCGGTCACCGTGGAGGCGGTCACCCGCATGTCGAAGGTTGCGCGTGCCACGCTGTACCGCCACTTCGGAAGTACCACTGACCTGCTCGCTGCAACCTTCGAGCGACTACTACCCCCAGTCGACACCGATATCGATACCGGTCCGCTACGCGAACGTCTGATTTCGGTGCTCACCACCCAGGCCGACCTCATCGACCAAGCTCCGGTGCAGATGACCACGCTGGCCTGGCTGGCAATGGGACCCGTCAACAGCGGCGACGCCAGCCGGCGCGATCTCGATCCTGGCGCGGTGGTCTCGCTTCGGGCCCGTGTCATAGAGCAATACCGCAGGTCCCTGGATCAGATCCTGACGGCCCCTGACGCCCGCACTGTGCTCGGCGAGATCGACACCACCTTCGCCCTCATTCAGCTCCTCGGACCGATAGTGTTCGCTCGCCTCACAGGACTGCGCCACATCCACGCCGACGACTGCATCCAAATCGTCGACAACTTTCTCGCCGCCCATGCCGCAAGTGTCCGATCGAGCACTTCGCGCGACAACAGCCGTCCACGGCCGGCCGCGACGCTAGACCCGCAGCTCACCGACGGCCAGTAAAACTTGATGCGAAATTTCACTATCAATGCGCTATCCAGTCAGGGATCGCAGCGCTCACTGGATAAGGCCGGACGTGTGCTCAAGAACTCGGAGCTGCACTGCAGTGCACTTCTGACATCGTGCAGCCGTCTTCTGAAACTGACAATTCATGTCATTTTCAGAAGTCGACTGCACGGTGTCCTGCGATTTCGGCCTTGCGTGCAGTTGTCTTCTGACATTCTGTGTTCAGAAGTGCAGTGCACTCGGCAGCTGCGCTCGAGGCCATGCTGCGGAGGCGTGTCGTGGATGCGGAGAGAATCAGCATCGTCGAGAGCGGCGTACTGACAGCGTCGGATGAGCAGTGGGAGCTGGCCCGGTCGAGGTTCGCGGTCTTGGCGCCGTTGGCAGGGGTGGACACAGTCGGTTTCGCGGCGGCCGACGAGGCTGCCGAGCGGTTGCAGCTCTCGCGCCGGCAGGTATACAGCCTGATCGATCGGATTCGCTGCGGATCAGGGACTGTCACCGATCTGCTGATCGCACCGCCTTCGGGTGGCCGCGGCCGGGGCCGAGTGAGCGCCGAGGTGGAGGAGGTGATCGCCGATTATCTCGCGAAGGAGTTCTTGAAGCGGCAGAAACTCAGTGTCGCGGCGATATACCGCCGAATTGCGTTGGCCTGTCATCGATCAGGATTGCGGGTGCCGGCGCGCAATACGGTGGCAACGCGGATCGCAGCGATGCATCCCGGAACTGTAGCCAGGTTGCGTGGGGGCCAGGATGCTGCGCGGCCGCGCCAAAGCGCCGGCGGTGTCCCTCCTCCGGTGGAAGCGGTACTCGAGCAGGTGCAGATCGATCACACCGTGGTGGATCTGATGATCGTCGACGAGCACGACCGCGAACCGATCGGCCGCCCGTATCTGACCATGGCGATCGACGTATTCAGCCGATGTGTCCTCGGTTTCGTGGTGACGCTCGAACCGCCGTCCGCGGTATCGGTCGGGTTGTGTCTGGGCCGGGTGGCCTGCGACAAGAATGGCTGGCTGGAGGCGATGGGGTTGGCCGGGCAGGTGCAGTGGCCGATGGCAGGAAAGCCGCGGCGGCTCTATCTCGACAACGCAGCGGAGTTCAAAGGTGAAGCGTTGCGTCGGGGCTGCGAGCAGCATGGCATCGATCTCGGATACCGACCACCGGGTCGCCCGCATTACGGCGGCATCGTCGAACGCATCATCGGAACCGCCATGCTCAGGGTGCATGAACTACCCGGCACCACGTTCTCCGATCCCGCTGCTCGGGGCAGCTACGATTCGCAGGCAGCAGCGGTGCTGACCCTGACCGAGCTAGAACGATGGCTGGTTATTTCGACATCCTCGTACCACGGGAGCCTGCATTCGAGCCTCGGTCAGAGCCCGGCAGCGAAGTGGTCCGACAGCATCACCACACTGCGGAACCCTCCGCCTGTGGTGGTGGACGAGACTGCGTTCGTCGTCGATTTCCTTCCGGTAATTCGCCGGAGATTGACCCGCACGGGATTCACCATCGATCATGTCCAGTACTTCTCGAACACGCTCAAACCGTGGATCAGTCGCCGGGAGCAGTTGGGTACATTCGTCATTCGGCGTGATCCCCGCGACATAAGCCGAATCTGGGTCCTCGAACCCGACAATGGTGCAGGGTATGTCGAAGTGCCGTACCGGACGCTCTCGCATCCGGCGGTCACGTTGTGGGAGCACCGCGCTGCAGCCGCCCGGTTGCGTGAGCGGGGCCGCACACAGATCGACGAGAGTGCGTTGTTCTCGATGATCGAGCAGATGCGTGAGATCACGACCGGGGCGAAGAAGGCGACCCGCACCGCGCGGCGTAACCGCGCCCGCCGCCAACACCTACCCGTCCCGGCAACCACATCATCCGGGGCGATGAGCACTCCGCCGCCGGACGATCCCACCGCTCCCAGTGATGTCGTCGCGGCGTTCGACGACATCGAACAGTGGTGACTTCATGACCGAGCCTGCAGACGATGATCTGACACATCTGCATCACGCGGCACAACCGCTGGCGATGCTCCCTGCGGCGCAGCGTATTCGGCATGTTCGGGCCGACCGCTGGATCGGCTATCCCCATGCCCTGGCGGTGATCGAACAGCTTGAGGTGCTGCTCGCGTGGCCCGATCGAGGGCGAATGCCGAACGTGCTGCTCGTCGGTCCGACGAACAACGGCAAGTCGATGATCATCGAGAAGTTTCGCCGCGCTCACCCGCCGGTCAGCGTCCCCGACCGCGAGCAGATCCCGGTGTTGTGTGTGCAGATGCCTTCGGAGCCGTCGGTCAGCCGCTTCTACGTGGCATTGTTGGCGGCGTTGGGGGCTCCGCTCCGTCCGCACCGAAGAGTCCACGAGCTTGAGCAACTGGCACTGACGTTGCTGCGCGCCACCGGTGTGCAGATGCTGGTGATCGACGAACTGCACAACCTCCTGGCCGGCCGCGACGGTGTTCGCCGCGAATTCTTGAACCTGCTGCGCTACCTCGGCAACGAACTACGAATGCCGCTAGTGGGTGTCGGGACCCGCGAGGCCTATCTGGCGATCAGGGCCGACGCGCAACTCGAGAACAGATTCCATCCGACGATTCTTCCGGTGTGGGGCAACGATTCCGATACCCGTTCGCTGCTCGCGAGCTTCACGGCCAGCTTTCCGTTGCGCAAGCCCTCACACCTGACGTCGGAGGAGATGACCGGATATCTGCTTGCCCGCAGCGAAGGCACCATCGGGGAGCTGTCGATGCTCCTCACCGCTGCCGCGGTCGCCGCGATCGAGACCGGCGAAGTAGCGATCACCCACCACGTTTTGACGATCACCGACTACACCGGCCCCAGTGGGCGGCGCCGACAGTTCGAACGCGACCTGGCATGAGCAAGGGGGTCGAGGAGGTGCAGCGATGGCCCCTGCACCCGCAGCCTCAAACCGGTGAAGCACTGACCTCCTGGCTTCGCCGAATCGGAAACCTCTACGGGATCAGCAACATCGTCCAGCTCGTGAGCGAACTCCACCCCGATGGCGCGGGGTCGGATCTTGATCGAGACATCCCCGATGCCGCGGCCCGAATGCTCGCTGCCCGCAGCACCGTTGCGCTCGATCAGCTACAACAGATGAGCCTGTCGGGCTGGGTTCCGTGGCTGCTCGACAGCACCGACCCAGAGGAATGCGACTTCGTACTTACGTCCACCAACTCTCGGTCCTGATCCCACCGCAACTTTCGAAGGGTGATCGCCCCCGCCGCGCTCCAACAGAACCGGGATGGCTGCCGTGGGTCACCGACACCCCCAACGACCGTGTATGCCCGGTCTGCATCGGTGCCGGCGACGCGGACACTGTCATCGGTGTGAAGTTGATATGGCAGCTGTCGCTAGTGGCGAGCTGCCCCGAGCATCGCTGCCGCCTCGAACCCTGTCATGTCGTACCTGGTCAGATCGTATTCTGGGACAGGAGTGTCTGTGCCCTCGGTAAGGACCTGCGCCCCACCCCGGTGCACAGTACGGTCACCGCCCTCGATCACCGCACCACCGCTGCCCTGGCAGAAGGCAGCGTGCTGTTGCCCCGAGCTCGTGTGCACGCGGGTCTGTGGTTCCGGATGCTGCGCACACTGATCGACGAGATCTGCATCCCGCTCAGCAAAGCCGGCACATATGCCCGCGATCTTCGGCTGATCTGGGAATGCGCCAATGACCGGCCACCACGTGCACTCACTCGCCCGTTCGAATATCTGAATCGGGCCGATCAGAGTCGGATCCTCGCCGGAGCCGCTGCCGCGATCACCCTCATAGAGGACGGCACGATCACCGCGGCCGGAACACACGGCGATCTACTCAGCCCCTACCCGGCTGATGCAGTCTTCGCCGGAATACCCTTCCCACCTTCGGTACCAGCGCCGCCGGCGCACACGGACACCGCATCCAGTGCGTGGGAAAAGTTGCCCGCGCTGATCGACGCCGTTGTTGCCGCAGCCCGAGAAAACGCCGACACCGCCCGATCCCTACACGCATTCATCCTGCTCGGAGCCCGCACCGACCAGCAGATTCGCAAGATCGACGACACGTTCAACGAGCTGGGCATCGACATCGGCAACCGAGATCGGTGACACGATCGCCGCGTCGAAACAGGGGTCTGCAGGCATCGCTGCGCGTCACCCACGGTCGGTGTGCGGTGACCGACGAGAAATATCGTTCCCGCACCGTCTCTATTGAAAGCGCAGTTCAGCAAGTTTTTCGTTTAAACGGATGTGTCGGAGGGCGTGGCTACTGTTCCGGCTATGAGGAATGAGCAGTTCACCGGCTCCCACCGCGTATCCGTCCCTGCTGCGGTGGGCACTGCGGCGGTGTTCCCGGAGCTGCCCGACGATGTCGCCGCCCGGATCGGGCGATCGATGGAATCGGCTCGCTCCGACGGCACCCGGCGGGCGTACGAGTCGGCGTGGCGACGATTCGAGCACTGGTGCACCGCCCACAGTCACAGTTCATTGCCTGCGCATCCGGTGACCGTCGCTGCGTATCTCGTCGCGGCCGCCGACACCCTCACTACCTCAGGGACCCGCGCTTACGCCCCGCCCACATTCGCCAAGTGGGTCGCCGCGATCGCCGACCGCCACCGACGTACCGGGCACGAGTCCCCGACCTCGCACGAGATCGTGCGCGGCACCCTCGCCGGGATCCGCCGCGACTACGCCGCCGCCGGTGATCGGCTCCGCAATCCGCGGGCCCCGTTGTTGACCGCCGACATCACCGCCATCACCGCCGCCGCCCGAGATTCTGTCGCCGGTTGGGCGGACGAGGTTCTCGAACGCCGCGACAGTGCCCTGATCCTGATCGGCTTCGCCGGGGCGTTCCGCCGCAGTGAACTCGTCGAATTACAGTGTGGGGACGTCAAACTCGACCGCCTCGACGGTGTTCATGTTCGGCTGCGGCGCTCGAAAACCGATCAGGACGGCACCGGCACGGTCCGGGCTCTGCCGTTCACCGCCCGCCACGAGCACTGCCCGCCCTGTGCATGGGCACGGTGGGCGCAGGTCGTGGCAGCGTTCGATACAGGTGGACGTGTCGGGGTCATCCGAATACTCACGACATCCGGCCCATTCGATGCGCACGTCTGCCGCGGCGCCATCCCCAAGATGAGCGCGCAGGCACCGTTATTCCGGTCGATCCGCAAAAACGGGAACCTCTCCGACACCCCGTTGTCCGGGGCAGCGGTCCATGCCGCGATCCGCCGCCGCGCCACCGCAGCCGGCTACGACCCTGCCGTGGTCATACAGTTGGGTGGGCATTCCTTGCGGGCCGGTTTCGTCACCCAAGCCTTCCGCAACGGCGCCGACGCCCACGCCATCATGCGCCAGACCGGGCACACCACCCCCGCCATGGTCGAGGTGTACGCGAGAGAAAATGCGCCCTTGATAGGCAATGCCGTCAACGATCTCGGCCTATGACCACCCACGTCGATGCAGGTGAGGACATGACCACCGAGTCGAGCACCATCGATAACACCACCAGTGCTACCCATCTCGCACCCCAACCTCCGGATTCGCAACTCCCGGCACGGGATCGGCACACCTGGATGTTGTTCACGGACTGGTGCGCCGCCCACGACCAACCGTCGTTGCCGACAACGCCGGAACTTTTGGCCCAGTTCCTCTCCGCCCACCCCGCAGGTACGGTCACGCAGCGCCGGCGTATCTCCGTCATCGACACAGCCCATCACCGCTATGGCTTCCCGGCGCCGGGGCGCAGCGACAATATCCGCGCCGCCCTTGACGCGACGCGCAGGGCACGCCTCGACAATCTCGCCGCCCGTACCGGTGAGGTGATCTCACGGCTTCCCGAAACGGGTTGGCCGGCAGCGTTGTTTGCCCGCCGCGACGCCATGATCCTCACCCTCGCTCCTACCGGACTGACGTACACGCAGATCGCGGCGCTGCGTATCTGCGACGTCACCGCCGATCCTGTCACCGATGCCCTACACGTCGACGCGGTCGACCGTGTAGCGGTGATCCCGCCGGGGCTCGTAGCAGCCGGGGCCTCCCCGGCGCGGGTGTATCGGCGGTGGATGGAAGTTCTCGGATTCTCGGACCGGTATTTCAGCACCCACATGCTCGCGGGCCTCATGGACACCGGCGACGGCAACGAACTCACCGGACACGACGGACGCATCGACCCGGCCGATCAGCGGCCGCTACTGACCCCGATCGACCGATGGGGCCACACCCCACTGACCGCCACGCCGCTCACCGCTCGCGCAGTAGCCGACATCACCGCCGCGCACCTATCCGGTCAGGCACCGCGACACATCCACCCACCCCAACGAAAGAGCCCCGAAAACAACAGCTCAACAACGCAATCGGATGCTATAGAGCCGCTCGGCGACGACTACTACGAACACGGAATCGCTGCCCGCAAACACGCACACCACACCCTCGGCAGTGTCACATCGGCCCTCGACGAAATCGAGGACCGAGCCGACCGACTCCTCGCGGAGCTGCTCGAACTCATCGAAGGTCCCTTGTGAAGAGACATCCATGAGCGGTAGTGATGCTCTCGCCGAGAGTGCAGTCGTCTTCTGAAACTGACACCCTCGAAAAGGCTCGTTGGGTAGCGTGCGTTCATGAGCGTGGAAGAGAACTGGCTGAGGCTTCACGATTGGTGCTTGCGGGAAGCCCCGATAACGGCCGCGGCGATCGACCCACCAGCGGGCCAAAGTTTCGTGGACGAGGTCGAAGCATTGACTGGCAGAAAGTGGCCGACCGAACTACGGACATGGTTCGGTCTCCAGAACGGGAACCCGGACGGAAGGCACTCCGCCCTGATATTTCCGGAATACCAACCGCTACCGTTGGATCTCGTCGCATCTCGATGGGCATCGATGACGGAAATGTGGGCAGATACGACGGCAGCAGTCGGCGGCCTCAGTTTGCTCGACGAGCCTGCGGGGGAGGTCTCTGGAACTTACTTGTCCGCGTATATCCCGATCGCCTTCAACATTCGAGGCGATCTTTTGTTCGTCGACACCCGAGCTGGCCACTCCAGTGGATGCGTACGCGGATTTATGGGAGAAGACAACGATCAGGGCGAAAGTTGGGCATCCATCGACTCGCTTCTGGAGGAGGTTGTTGCTTCACTCGAGGATGGACGCCCGTGTCGCGGTTGGGTTCCGAGCATCGACGAGGGCTGGCTGCACTGGGAATTCCCTTAGGACTCCACGATGTCTCACCTGACACTGTCTCGACAACGAACGATTGATGGACCCGGTGGCTTCGATAGGAACACCCGATCAATTCCCCGACTCGAGGTTCAGCAGTCAGGGAATGACTCAGTGATGATGCTTCCGCCGAACGCGCAGTCGTCTTCTGAAAAATGCAGTCGTCTTCTGAAACTGACAGCCGGCAGACCCGGCGCCCCGGACTCGACAATGCGATCAACGCTGCCCGGGAAGGTGACGTCTTCTGTGTGACCAAACTCGACCGGCTCTCTCGGTCCGCGAAGGATCTTCACGAGACAGTGGGGCGACTGGCAGACAAGGGTGTTGCGTTGTCGATCGACGGGAAGATCTACGACCCATCGGATCCGATGGGCAAGATGTTCATCGGTGTCCTCGGGTTGATGGCCGAATTCGAGTCCGACCTGATCCGGAGTCGGACCAGGGACGCCGTGGCGGCAGCCGCAGCGGCTGGCAAGATGAAAGGCCGTCAACACAAGCTCACACCGGAAGAGCGGGCATACCTGTTGCAAACGTATGAGACGGGGCAGTTCAAGATCGAAACACTGTGCAGGAATACAGGTTTGAAGCGCTCAGCGTTGTACGCGAATATCGAGTTGGCGCGCACCGAGCGGGAAGCTGGAATGCTTTCGGCACTCTGAACTCGCCTGTCGCAAGGCCAAAAAGACACTCACAAGGGCATTGGCGGCGTCACGCGCGGCGGTCACGGACGTCGCGCCAATCGATGATGGGACCGGTGATCATGTCGAGACGCTGGGTATCAGGGTTCCAGCGGATCGCAGTTTCCGGCGCGAGGGTCTGTTCGAGGATTCGAGTGATGTGGGACTGAAGCCGCCAATCGATGTATTCACGTCTTTGGAGACTATGCCACCACTCGACCGGGTGGGTGACGATCATCGGTTTGCGCAGCCAGCGGGTCTGGATCCTCGCGCTCTGGATCTCGCCGGCACGGCACGTCGAGTCGCACATGTGGCAGAACCAACCATGCGGTGCACGGATCGCCCACGGCAGGAGTTCACCCCTGGTTGCGTCTCGGAGCAAGACCGACAGGTCATTCGACCATGACGGTACGGGCACCGCCGCTGCGGTAGGTGCGGGTGACGGCATCCACTGGTCGAGCGTGCGCATTCCCGAACGTGGCGCATACCAACGGCGCGCCTGCGGGTCCCACCGGGCACCGAAAGCCTTGGCCGAATCCTTCTCCCGGTAGGGAACGTCAAGCCATAGCCGTTGCATCGTCGCCGCTCCCACTTCCACTTGACGTCCTCCCCACGCTTACTCACAGCAGAGGTTCCCGGGTAGCTCATGCTACCGACGAGCACTGCCGCTCAACTACGCTCACGGAGAGCTAGTCGGGGCGGTCGGCGGTTTTCGTGGCCAAGAACGACCTTGGCCTCAACAGGTCAACGCACTCTACTTATGTTTCTCATCACCGCCGATTTGCCGCCTTTGAGCTGCAGGTATAAGGTTACTTATATATGAGGAGGTAGTCATGTCCGATGTCTTAGAACACCAGCTAGAGACGACCATGACAACATCTAAGGCACGTGGCGTTGTCGATCGCATCGTGTTCTTACGCAGCGTGCGCCAGCTCCACGAACAGAAAAAGTGGACTCAAACACGATTGGCGGAGGCCAACGGGGTCAGCCAGCCAGCGATTTCGCAGTGGTTGAAGATGTCGCGCATTGATGCGCCAGACGTACGCCCAGACATGGCTGGCGGAACTCCGTACGAGATCGCGGCTCGCTATGCCGCTAAGTTGCTCGATCGAGAGACGATGCTCAGGCAGCTGTCAGCGTGGATCTACGAGACGGCCGAGGGCGCATCGCCCAGCCAGGGCGACGTACCGCCGCTGAGCTTGGCGGGATTCAATCTGCAGGTCGGTCGGGCATTGGACGATCGATTCATCAATGAGACCGATTACGACCGCATCCTTGAGGCAGTAGCAGACTGACTTGAGACACGAAGAAGCAGAGGACCGCCGGGCGCGGCTGGAGAGCTTGTCGACGCCGGGTGGTCCGCTCAACATAGATGCCCCGAACGCGACCGTCATGGTCAAAGCTCACTTTCGCAAAGTGGATCGCGAATGGGTGCCTACTGCATCTCGCCGGAGGATGCACACTTTGCTACTCGACCAGTGGCGATCTACCGCTCGTACCCCGCGGCGGAAGCGCAAAGCAACGCTCTTCGCCGGCCCGCCCGCAGCAGGTAAAAGCACTCTGATGGGCGCACCGGCTACCGATCTTGCAGAGTACCGCCAGATCGACGCAGACGACTTCAAGACGCTGCTGCTTCGGTCCGCAGTACTCGATGGCTCGATCTCAACCCTGCTCCCAGAGGCCCTGCGGGGCAACCAGAAAGAACAGTTTCATCCCCTCGAACTCTCCGCCTTGGTGCATCACGAGTCGACGATTCTGCAAGCACGTGCGTTGATCGCCGCGATGCGGGCTGGTGAGAATGTAGCCATCGACGGAACGTTGGGGTACATGCCATGGGCGACGGAATTAGTCGGCCAGCTGGGTGACTTCGGCTACGAGATCCACGTGATCGACGTCGAGGCAACGCAAGAGATAGCACTCGCGCGCGTCATCGATCGCTGGCGAGCAGGCTACGCGAGGGCTACGGCCTTCCCATCTGATCCGGTTGCCGCGATGGGCGGCCGGTGGTTGCCTGCCTCGGCAGTAACCCGGCTCTTCACCGCGGCTCCCGAGGTGGCAGGTACGCCGCTCGTAGCCGGCTGCTCGACGAGCGAGACGAACGCGCATCAGCTTGCCGCCGCATTTCCTGAGGTTGTGAAGTACGACCTGTACAGAACCACTGCCCTGATGGAACCGCCGAAGCACGAACAGTCCTGGAAGAGAACGGGCAGCGGAGACTGGGCGACCTTGTCGATCCAGCCCTCGAACACTTGAGTGTCCGTAAGGCGAATCGGTTACGCGTAGCCGGAACATGTCTGACCGGCCGGATCGGGTGCGGGCAATAGAGTATCTAGTCGGGGTCGAGCGTGCGCCCTCGCCGCGCGAGATTTCAACGTGCCACTGGAACGAGAGGTCAACGCTCGACATCTCGTCGTGTTCTGCGTGCCAGACACTGGTCGCTTATCCGCGGCGATCCTTGTTGGCCGGGTTACTGTAGTCCCACCAGCCACCACGATTGGCTCGTCCCAGGCCATCATTACGGTTGGGCCAGCCGTTGTTGTCGACGGCCATCGTAAGCTCCCCACTGGCGGCCATTTATGGCGCATTTTGTGGCCATGGTTTCTCCCCGCGTACG
>NZ_JBXAFD010000032.1:0-16332 GCF_058792695.1 Rhodococcus sp. MT28 | reverse complement strand
TTTCAGATCATTCCCGGGAAGGTGCGCCCACTCACGCCGCCTCGCCGAGAACCATCCACAGGTTCTGATCATTGCTCCGCACTGCGCGCCCTGATGGTGGCTACCGGACAGCGGCAAGCACTCTCCTTCGTGCGACCGCGTTAGACGCATTGAGCGCTCTCCTGCTGCGGCAGAGCTGGAAGTCCGTGACCATGTCCGAGGTCGCGAAGGAAGCCGGTTTGTCTCGACAGACCATCTATAACGAGTTCGGGTCCCGGCGCGGTGTGGCGGAGAGCTACGCGATACGACTGACCGATCAGCTGGTCAGTGTGGTGGACGATGGACTCTACACTTGCGTTGGTGATATCAGATTGGCGCTCGGCCGAGGTTTGGCTGCGTTTTTCGCCGTCTCCGAACGTGACCCATTGGTCAGATCGCTACGAGAAGAAGACGCATCCGCAGACCTCCTGCGGCTCATTACTGTTCACAGCACCCAGCTTGTCGAGCGAGCCGCAGATCACCTCTCTGCCACATTTCAGCGATGCTGGGTGCAAGCCCCGAAACGCCAAGCCGATATCCTGAGCACGTCCATCGTTCAGATGGCCTTGGCGTATGTCTCACGGCCCCCGACTGACGCAGCCCAGACCGCCACCGATATCGCAGACCTACTCGCTCCGTACATCGAGGGGTTCCAAGATTTTCAAGCCAATCCAGAGTTGAGCAAGACGACTCGATTCGGTCGACCGTAGCGACAGCGGTGTAGCGCCGCTAGCGTCGGTGTCACGCAATATTCCCATTCTCAAGAGAAACGAACTTCCGGACAAGAATCCGTCCAGCTTGCCACCACCTCAGTTCCTGGCGTGATCGACGAAAGTGTCGTCGCAAACGTGGGTGACGGCTATGTTCGGTGGAGTCATAAACTTGTGAATTCGGGTCAAAGGAATCACCGTGAAGCTGAGCGATGAGGGTTTGCCACCGCTTGCGTTCGTGCAGCTGCTCGAACGCCGCGCACTCGACCCTGGCGCCGCCGCGCGCCTTCGCGCGATCATGCACCGCGAAGGAACCAGTGAAGCGACGCTCATTCAGCATGACGTCCAGGCACCGATACGGTGGTTTCGGGAGGTCTATCCCGAACTCGATATCGCCCAGGCCACTCGACTCGGATTTGCGTTTGCCGAGCAGGCCCAGTTGACATCGTTCGGGCCCCTGAGTTCACCTTTGATCAGCGCTGGTTCGGTCGCCGAGATCGTCGATCTCCTAACATACCTGCCATTGATCTCCACGGCGTTGAAATCGCAGTTCCACACTGGCGACTACGGTCTGATCGTCGGGCTCACTGCGCACACAGGCGATTCCGCACTGGACTGCTTGGTCATCACCTACGGTGGGTCGGCGTTATTACGACTGCTGGACATGCTCGCCGGTGACATATCGCCGGTGACACTCCATCTGAGCTGGCCGGAGCCGACCGAGGTGAGCCACGACAAAGGTCCGGGGGCGAATCGCCGGTTCTTCGACGCTCCGATTTCCTTCGTCCACGTACCCGAGGACACACTAAACAAGGCTTGTCGGTTCTCGGACCCTCTCGCATATCGACTCGCTATCGCTGATCTGCAGCGAACACTCGCCCATCGGAGTGGGTCCATGCCATCCGCCGAGAAGGTGAGGCAACTGTTGGAAAAGGACCTCGGACAGCGAACCAACCATGATGTTGCACAAGCTTTGTCGATGTCCAGCAGCACGTTGAAGCGGCGGCTTGCCGAAGAAGGGACCACTTATAGCAAGTTGCGCCAATCGCTGCTGTACGAACGCGCGATGCTACGGCTCCTCGACCGCTCGGTTTCGGTCAGCGAGATCGCTTCTGAACTCGGATACAGCGACCTCGCCAACTTCTCTCATGCCTTCAAACGCTGGACCGGGCGCTCTCCGAAAGACTTCCGAAACCCACGACTCTCGGACGACCCGGATTCGACGTAGACCACACAGACGGGGTCAGATCGATGCCTCCGTTCGCGGCCTGGTCGATCTTCATCGCGGAGATTTCGGAGACGTCACCGCCACCCTGCCGTGAGAAGAAGAGTTTGTGCAAACCCGAGTACGAACCACTTGTCACTCGACGGTGTCGGCCGGTACGCGTGTGGTCTCCGATTCGAGAAAGTCGACGAGTGCTTCCAACAGGCTGTCCGCGCGCGTTTCGACATCGGCCAGAACGGAGTCCACGTCGTCGAGAAGACCGTGGGCGTGTCTACGCGCAAGCGTTCCGCGTTCGCAGTAGCCGGGGTCGAGTAGGACCCGCGGTACTGGATCCGGTGCCGCGATCTGCTCCGGCTGTTGTGACCGCGCAGTGGGCTGCAGGTGGGTGGGTGCCCGTCCGTCCAGGTGCATTCGCACGATGCCCGCGACCGCACGGGCGGTCAGCGGGGTCGCAGCCAACGGGGTGTGGCCCCACCGGTCGATAGGAGTCGACAGCGGCTGTTTCCCGGCCGGGTCGAAATACCGGTCGTATCCGCCGAGCCCGGCGCCGCCGTCCACGGCATCGAGAGCGTCGGCGATCATTCGAGTGCTCGGATACCGGGTCCGATGGCCGAGCACCTCACACCAGCGCTGGTACACCATCCGCGGCGAGATGCCCGTCCCCGCCAGCGCGAGGGAGGTGAGGGTATGAACGCCGCGGCCTGTCTCGACGCGAAGGGCGTCGAGACCCGCATCGGCGGTGACATCGCACGCCCGCAGGGCCGCGATGTGCGTGTACGGCAGACCTGTCGTAGCGAGCGTGAGGATCAGTGCGTCTCTGCGTGCGAACAACGCTGACGGCCAACCGTATTCGGGAAGCCGCGCGATGATTCCGCCGATCACGGCTGCCACCTCTTGCAGGCGCGACGTGCGGGCACCATCCAGCGCAGCCCGGACGGTCTCAGCGCGCCCGGGAGGAGGTAATAGATGCCGATGATGAGCGGTGTCGATCACCGCGATCCGACGGCGTTGGGTCGTCGGCGCGGCGGGGTGCGCGTGAAGGAACCGAGCAAGTGACTCCGGAGAGGCCGCCAGTGAGGGTTCGCCATGGGCGGTGCACCAGTCCTCGAACAGTGACCACGTGTGCCGATCCCGCCTCGGTATCGACGTGTTCGTGATGTCCGCTGGTCGTATCGGACAAGGGCGGTCGTCGTGGTCAGCATCTGCCCCGGTCGTCCCGTCGCCGGTCACGGGCTCGGTCGGGTGCCTGGTCATAGGCCGAGCTCGGTAACGGCGTTGCCGACCAGTGGCGCATTCTCGTGAGCGTATGTTTCGACCATTGCGGGTTGTGGTGTACCCGGTTTGGTGCATGATGGCGCGTACGTCTGCACCGTTACGGAAGGCTTGGGTGACGAATCCGGCACGCAGTGAAGCCCGCCCAGTTGGGCGACGGTGGCGGTATCGTAGCCAGCGCGACGCCGGATTGCCGCATGTACCGTAGCCCCGGACAGGGCTGTGTCGGAGAGATTTTCTCGTATGGCAAATAGGTCTCGCCCGCAAATAAGTCTCGACCTTCGAACTCGTTCCGTGAACCAGCATCAGCAGGAGCGCACGAGCAGGCGGGTCGAACCTCGTGTGCCAGCGCTCCGTCCAGTAAGCCGACGGCAGGGTGGAGTGGCCTTCGTGCGATTTCATTCTCCAAGACCGTGTCAGGGCACGGTCGGGCGTACGGCCACACCTCGCCGACACGTCTCGAGGCCGCGCAAGTATCCTCTTTCAACACCCGGGACCGTGTAGTAAGTAGGCCCGTGATCCATCAAATTCGCCCGAATCTGGTTCATCGCGCGGGCACGCGGTGCTAGCGCCGCCGTACGCACGGGAAGGATACCACGAAATGACGTACGGACCCTTGTCCCGGTGAATCCCGTCGATTGACGATGCCAACCCGCCGAAGACATAAGGATGCACAGACCGAATGACTTTTTGCCCTGCTCACAAAGGCCTCGTGGGGCCGAACCTAGTGGCACTGATAGACCGCTAGCACGCCCCACGCTAAGGACAACCACCTCGGACGAAACCCCACCAGCACACCCCAAAGGATCGGTCGAGGCGAATTCTGCCGTGATGCCGGGTGGCGCGCTCGGGCCAAAGGTGGCGCTCAAGGACCGCGCGGTGATGTACACCACACCGGCACAGTAGACGTGTCGGAGGTTACTGATGAATGGAGAATATGGATGAAAACTAAGGCTGCGGTCCTGTGGGGACTCGGCGAGAAATGGCAGGTCGATGAACTCGATCTCGACGATCCCAAGCCAGGCGAGGTGATGGTCAAGCTCACAGCCAGCGGCTTATGCCACTCAGACGAGCATCTGGTCACGGGCGATATTCCGATTCCCTTCCCCGTCGTCGGCGGTCATGAGGGCGCAGGGATTATCCACAAGGTGGGAGCCGGCGTCACCGAAGTCGAAGAGGGCGATCCCGTCGTCCTTTCCTTCCTGCCAGCTTGCGGACGATGCAGCTACTGCGCCCGAGGCATGACGAACTTGTGCGACATGGGCGCCTCCATCGTTCTGGGGCCACAGCTTGACGGCACTTACCGATTCCACGGACGCGGTGAAGACATCGGGCAGATGTGTGTGCTCGGCACATTCAGCGAGTACACCGTGGTCCCCGTGGCCAGCGTCGTGAAGATCGATCAAGGCTTCCCCCTCGACCGCGCTGCCTTAGTCGGCTGTGGCGTGACGACGGGCTTCGGTTCAGCGGTTCGCACTGGCGAGCTGCGCGCAGGCGACACCGCGGTGGTCATCGGAGTGGGGGGGATCGGCAGTAACGCAGTGCAGGGCGCGCGGATTGCCGGTTGCCGCTACGTGATTGCTATCGATCCGGTCGCATTCAAACGTGAGAAGGCACTTGAGTTCGGTGCAACGCATGCCTTCGCCACCGTTGACGAGGCATGGCCGGTGGTCGCGGACCTCACCCGCGGGCAACTGGCAGATGCATGCATCATCACCACTGGTGTAGCCGAAGGTTCCTACATTCTCCCTGCCCTTTCGTTGGTCGGAAAGCGTGGCCGAGTGGTCGTCACTGCCATTGGCCATCCGGACGAAGAATCGTTTTCCGGGTCACTATTCGAACTCACCCTGTACGAGAAGTCGATCAAGGGATCCCTCTTCGGCTCGTCCAACCCCCAGATGGATATTCCTCGCCTCCTTGAGCTCTACAACCTTGGTCAACTCAAACTCGACGAGCTCATTACCAAGGAGTATGCACTCGAGGACATCAATGAGGGCTACGAAGACATGCGTCAAGGACACAACATCCGCGGGCTAATCCGCTTCTAAACCCTGGGCTGACAGAGAGATCAGAAGAATGGCTAGCACGGAATATTCAGTCGATGTCGACCTGCTCATTGTAGGCGCCGGTCCGGTAGGTCTGTACGGCGCCTACTACGCAGGCTTCCGCGGACTGTCGGTCGCCGTCATCGACGCACTACCCAACCCGGGTGGACAGATCACGGCGATGTACCCGGAGAAGCTGATCTTCGACATCGCCGGATTCCCATCAGTAAAGGGACAAAAGCTGATCGACGGACTTCTTCAGCAGGGCGCACCGTTTCAATCGACATATCTGTTGGGGCAGCAGGCGGTTAGTCTCGACCCAGTTGGAGACCGGTGGAAGATTGCAACCAGTACAGGCTTGCAGATTCTGGCTTCGGCTGTTGTCATTACCGCCGGGGTGGGGTCCGTGTCGCCTCGACCTCTGCCCTGCGGCGAAGAGTTTGTGGGCAAGGGTGTGCAATATTTCGTCCCCCGGCTCGACGTGCTTGAAGGGCAAGACGTGCTCGTGGTCGGGGGCGGCGACTCAGCGGTTGACTGGGCGCTGGCTTCTGTTGAGCGTGCCCGATCGACAACCCTGGTGCATCGCCGCAAGCAATTCCGCGCCCACGCACACAGCGTCAAACTGTTGCAGGAATCGTCATGCCGCCAGCTCGTCGATGCCGAAATCATCTCACTGAAC
Organism: Rhodococcus sp. MT28; assembly: GCF_058792695.1. NCBI lineage: Bacteria > Bacillati > Actinomycetota > Actinomycetes > Mycobacteriales > Nocardiaceae > Rhodococcus > Rhodococcus sp. MT28. The sequence continues at coordinate 10,383 of NZ_JBXAFD010000032.1, read as the reverse complement.
GGAAATGGCAGCGTCGACTCCGCCATCGTCAACGTCAAAGCCTCTACCGAGCCGGTCACGGTTCCCTGCACGCTGGTCGTCGCGGCCCTCGGATTCACGATGCAACTCGGTCCGCTCGCGAACTGGGGACTCGAACTTGAGAATCGGTCGATCCTGGTCGATACCACAATGAGGACCAATCGAAACCGCGTCTTTGCTGCCGGTGATATCGCCACATATCCAGGAAAAGTGAAACTTATCGCGGTCGGTTTCGGGGAGGTCGCCTCTGCGGTGAACAACGCCGCGGCCATCCTTCAGCCCGAAGTCGGTCTTGCACCCGGACATTCCAGCGACAATGCGCCGGTATTCGCAGCCATCAGCTAGAAACCCGGATCGGAAAGGAGCATCGTCATGGGCTTCGTCATCGGCGAAAATTGTATTGACATCATGGACAAATCCTGCATGGAGGAATGTCCGGTCGACTGCATCTACGAGGGCGGGCGGATGGCGTACATCAACCCAACCGAGTGCATCGACTGTGGCGCGTGCGAAATCGTGTGCCCGGTAGAGGCGATCAAACCCATGCAACGTCTGGCCGACAAGTGGAAGCCCTTCAAAGAAGCGGCTGCCAACATTTTCGAGACCATTGGGAATCCCGGCGGCTCAACCACAGTCGAGGAAGCACTTGAGGATCCGGAATTCGTCAAGAACTTTGTCAAAGACGACTAACCCGGCGAGTCACGCCACCGACACGCTATATGCATCAGTCGTCGCGGAACGCGCGGCGACATCACCGAAAAAACTGTTAGGAGCAGAGTATGGAGCGCTCGATCACACACAACGGTCGGACCGGTTTCGGCAGCCTTACCCCAGGTGGCCTGAAACTCGACAACTTCCCGATGAAACTTTTCACCAAGGGTAATGGGAAGGTCTGGAATCCGGCGGCCATCGACTTCACCCAGGATGCGGTGGATTTTGCCGCAATGAGCGCGGACGAACAGCGATTGACCATGGTGCTGGCGTCTCAATTCATCGGCGGCGAGGAATCGGTGACTCAGGACCTGCAGCCGTTCGCGGCGGCAATGGCTGCAGAGGGGCGCCTCGGTGACGAACTGTACCTGACACAGTTTATCTACGAGGAAGCTAAGCACACCGAGGGTTTCCGGCGCTTCTTCAATGCCATTGGCCACGAGAATACAGATCTGCACCAGTACGTCGAGTACAGCGACGCGTACAAGCAGATTTTCTTGGACGAATTGCCCAGTGCTCTATACACCCTGACCGAGGACCCATCCCCGGCGAACCAAATACGGGCGAGCGTGACGTACAACCACGTCGTTGAGGGTTGCATCGCTCTGACAGGCTATTTTGCGTGGGCCAAGATGTGTCAACGACGGGGGATCTTGCCCGGTATGCAAAAGCTCGTCAAACACATCGGTGACGACGAGCGCAGGCACATGGCGTGGGGAACATTCACGTGCCGCCGTCACATTGCAGCTGACGATCGTAACTGGGACGCTGTCAGTGACCGCATGCAGGAACTGCTCAATCCTGCGTTGAACCTAATCGTCAATCTCTTCAGCGAGTACGAGGATCGCGGAATTCCGTTCGGCATCACGATCGACGAGATGACCGACTACGCACTCGACAAGGTCAACCGTCGACTCGAATCGATGGAGAGTGCTCGCGGTCTAGATCCCGCGGGTATCGATCTCGACTACTCCCCCGCCGATTTGGAAGAACGCTTCCATATCCAGGATCAGAAGGCAATCGCTGACGCCATCGCACAGGACAAGAAACTGGTCGGCAGCTAGGCTATTTAGACCTTGGGGGGCTGGTCTCGACCAGCCCCCCAAGTCCCTTCAATCGCCGCCCCGTTAAGCCTGGATACACCGATCCAAATAGTGGCCGAACGCAAGTCGTAATGCGAAAAGCCTTGCCGTAGTGAATGAACAAGATTTCCTGAAGATCACATTCGGACGCAGCGAAGAGCACCTCGCAGATGCAACTATCTCAACCCCGACCATCGCAACTTCCAGATTCGACGACCCGAATCTTGTTTCCACCGTATGGCTGGGCCCCAGTGGTCGCGTTGGCCGAGCGACCCGGACTGCTCACCTGTCCGTACCGACTGATGCAGGCGCCAATGCCGGCCGAAGATTGATCACTCGGCGGCGCTCACGTCGACGGCACAGCTAGGCTAGCATGTTGCCATGGCGATCCTCCGCCACGGAGCAATGAAATCGCTATTCGACCACCCTTAGGCACCTTCGACGTCGGGTTCGTGCCTGCGCAAATTCGCCTTCGGGCACGCGCGCCAACTCGACGCCGTGGCGTCACGGTTTCTCTGCGGACTCGCTGAAATCGCCCTGACTGCCGGCGACGGCGGTCGGGTGCTAATCGACATCAACGACTCGATCATCGAAGTCCACGGCCACAGTTCAACAAGGACGCCCACACCGCGCCAACGATTGTCAGACAGACGGCTGAGGAAAGGTTCGTGCGGTTCCTCCCGAGAAACGGCCCGAAGGATCGCCGACAATGGCGCTGATCCCCAAAGGATATCGAAGCCATTACGCGCAAACTCCGCGTTTTCCGGATATCCCACTATCGGTGCGGCAGTTCGGGGAGGCTCTGTCAACGACGGGTTGGAATTGGTTCTGGCCCACTTTCCGTGACGGCTCCACCTTCACGCCGCGTGTCGTTCCGATATGACGTGGACCGTGTGGGAGATGATCGTTCTGATGTCCTGAGAACTGGTGTGACCTGCGTGCATTTCTTCCGCATCTGGCGGGTGTCGACATCGATTCGGTCGATGTGACCGCAGGCGGAGTCCGTATTCGGGCGTCACCGTTGTCGACGTTGGCGAGCTGCCCGACGTGCGGTGTTTCCTCGAAACGAGTGCACAGTCGGTACGAACGAATGCTCGCCGATACGGCTATAGCTGGCCGATCGAGTTACGTTGTCTTGCAGGTACGTCGACCTATGTGCTCGAACACCGGCTGTGACCGACGCACATTTGTCGAGCAGATCGACGGACTGACCAAGGCTTACGCACGGACCACTCCGCTGCTACGCGGAACCCTCGAGAAGATCGCATTTGGCATCTGCGCTGGGCATATATGTCGGACGCTCTACCCTGTTGCGCCTGGTCCGAGCGCTACCTGATCCGCCCACGACCACTGTCGAAGTGCTCGGTGTCGATGATTTCAAGCTGGGAAGGCGACATCACCGTCCTTCAATCCGGCTGCCAGTGCGTCGTAGTTACGCACGTCGGCCTTGTATGCGACGATTCGGCGACCTTCGGCTTCCACCAACCGAACTGTTTCGGCGAGGTCTTCGTCGGTGGCCGGGGCGTAGAAGTCGGCGGTCCGGCCGACCTCGCCGCAGACGTCCATGGCGATGATGTCGGCGCCTTCCTGCGCAAGCCTGATGGCGTGGCTACGGCCTTGACCGCGTGCGGCCCCGGTGATGAACGCTACTTTTCCTGCAACTCTGCTCATGGTTGTTCAATCCTGTTCTTGCTCAGCGTGAAGTGGTGAACGGGTCAGTTCGTGATATCGAGTTCGCCCATGCGTGACCAGTCTTCGCCCGGCAGCTCAGTGTTGAGAATTTTCGGGGTTTCGCTCAAGGCGGGACGCATGGCGTCGAGCCCGGCACGGAAGTGATCGCTCCCCACGTGTGTGACGCCGGCGTCCGTGTCGCGGAATGCTTCGACCAGAACGTATTCCGCCGGGTTGTCGAGGCTGCGTGACCATTCGAACCAGAGGTTGCCCGGCTCGGCTCGGGTTCCCGCCGTAAAGGATTCGGTGATGTTCGGCCAGTTTTCCTGGTGCTCGGGGCGAACGGTGAACTTGACGACGATGAAGATCATGGGATGTCCGATCTGTGAAAATGTACTTCGGGTACACCGAAAGGCGCACGCGCGCTGTAATGCGCGGTGCGTGATGTGGATTTGTTTGGTGGTTACTGCCGTTGGGTCAGGAAGGTGCGTATCCGTACGACACCTTGTGCATCTTGAGTTCCATGTACGTCTGGCACTCGCGGACGCCTCCGATGTCAGGGATGCGGGTGTGGAGAAGGTTGTTGAGGTGGTCGTTGTCGCGGCAGACGAGTTGAACGTAGATGTCGGCGTTACCGACGCACGTGGACACGTACGTCGCCTCTTCCCATTCCGTCAGCGATTCGACGATGTGGTCGTGGCGACCGGGTTCGGCCTTGATCAGCAAGAAGGCGAGCACCCGATAACCGAGGCGGAATGGATCGGCTATCGCGACGATGTTCAGTACTCCGGAGTCCTGCATCCGTCCCGCACGGATGCGCACGGTGCCTTCTGAGATGCCGAGTTCACGTGCAATCTGGCGGTATGGGATCCGGCCGTCACTCTGGAGGAGTCGTAGGATGCCTCGATCGACGTCATCGAGTTCTTCGACGGCGTTTTCGCCGCGACCGATCAACTCTGATTCTCCGGAGACCGTCATTTTGCGCACCGATTGAGTCTAGTTCTTACGCATTGCATATTGGTGTGGGTGTTCCGCGTGTCTGCGCACAGTTCAGGCCGAGACGAATTGGTCGTCGGGCACCAGGACCGCGCGCCCGCGAACCTTGCCGTGGTGGAGGTCGTCGAGTGCCTGCTGGAAGTCCGAGAACCGGTACTTCACGGTGTGCAGCGTGACTGCTCCGCTTGCGGCCAGCGCCATGAGATCGACGAGGTCGTTGTAGGTGCCGACCAGGTTTCCAACGAAGTTGATCTCGGTGCTGATGATGTCGATGGTGGGAATGTTGAGCTTCCCGCCGTAGCCGATGACGTAGTAGGTTCCGGCCCGCCGCAGCATCGCGACTCCGGCCGCGATGGCGGTTCCTTCACCGACGAAGTCGAGTACGGCTTCGGCTCCCGCACCGTCGGTGAGGTCGAGAACCTGCTGCGCTTCGGTGCCGTCGGCGACCACGGTAACGTCGGCGCCGATCTCCCGGGCCAGTTCGAGCGCCTCGGCTGAGCGGTCGACGACGACGATCCGCGCCGATGCGAGGGCGCGCAGCGCCTGGATGCCGATGTGCCCGAGTCCACCGGCGCCAATGACAACTACGGTATGGCCGGGGCGCAGGAATGCCGCGGCTTTACGTGCGGCGTGGTATGCGGTGAGTCCGGCGTCTGCGAGTGCCGCGACGTCGGCGGGGGCGAGGGACGGATCGAGTTTGACGACGCTACGTGCGGTGGTCCGAAGGTACTCGGCCATACCACCTTCGGTGTCGATTCCCGGGAAATCAGAGTTGATGCAATGAACGTCGTCGCCGCTGCGGCAGGCCAGGCAAAGCCCACACGTGGCGAGCGGATGCAGGATCACGGAATCGCCGACGGCGACATTGGTTACGGCCGTGCCGATTTCGACTACCGTTCCGGCGTTCTCGTGGCCGATCGTGTACGGAAGTCGGACAGCGCTCTTGTTTTGCCACTGGCCTTCGATGATGTGCAGGTCGGTTCGGCAGACGCCGGCGCCCTCCACTTTCACGATCACGTCGTGTGGGTCGACGACGACGGGTTGGGGGACGTCGTCGAGAGTGGGCGGTTGATCGTACTGGTGAACTCGTACTGCCTTCATGTGTTACTCAGCTCCTGTTTCCGGTGGTGGAGTCGGTGGTTGCGTTGGCGGCTGTGCTCTTGTGCTGCTTCGGTTCGTCCTCGTCGTGGATGCGCCACTCGATCTTCGTCTTGTCTTGGACTCGTTGTCGGTAGTACCAGAGGACGCAGGCGATCATGAGAATCCCTATGCCGGTGATGGTTTCGCTCATACCGCCATATCCGGTCAGTCCGGGATTCATTATCCCCACCGCGATGGCGAAGCTGTTGATCGCGAACAGGCCGCAGGCTATCGGAATCCATATTCGGGACAATTTGATGGGCCTCGGAACGTCCGGTCGGTCACGTCTGAGGAGGACGAAGGCGCCCACAGCGAGAGTGACGGCTGTCAGATAGCCGAGGTTGCTGGCCAACAGGATGGCGATGGGCTCTCCCAGCAGGATCAGCACGAGAATGTTGATGGTCATATCGGTGGTCAGCGCGCGTCCGGGGACTCCGTACTTGTTGAGGACGCCGAGTTGTTTCACCGTGCCGCCGGACTTGGAGATTCCGTAGAGCGATCGACCTCCGTCGGCTGTCGCGGTCATCATGGCGATGATGAATGCCGCCATCACCGGTAGTTGGCCGAGCCAGGAGTAACTGCCGAGGATCTGATCGAAGGCCAGCCCGATGTAGTTCACCGGGTTGGCGCCGATCGTTTCTTCGCCGAGGGCACCGACCACCATGAACGGCACGATGATGTAGAGACCGAGAATCATTGCGGCGGAGGCGCGTAGAGCCCGAGCTGTGTCCTTGACCGGATCCTTGTACTCGGCAGCGAAGCTGGCACACACTTCGGTGCCGTACGTCGTCCATGCCGTGATGTAGAACCAGACGACGATGACCTTCCAGTCGAACGGAGAACTCGTGCCGGTCCAGGTGATTCGGCTCATATCGAAGTCCGCACCGGACGAGAGCCACGGTCCCGCGATCAGGACGACAAGCCCGATCACCAGCAGAGCGCCCGTCACGCGCGCAACGCCGGCGGCCAACTTCACGCCGAAATAGTTCAGGGCCCATGCCGCTGCGATCGCGCCGATGGCGATCAGGTAGGGAAGACCGAGTTCATGGCCGATGGGAAGTTGGATCGCAATGTTGTTGTCCGGGAAGAATGCCTGCTCGACGAGGGTGCCGAGCACCACTCCTTCAACGGACAGGGACAGCGACCACCCCATCCAGTAGCCGAAGGCGGCGATTGCGCCGAGGGGGGCGAAGTGACGTTTCCAGCCTTCGTAAGCGTAGACCGAGATGCCACCGGACTTGTCGGGGAACATCGAGGCCATCTCGGCGAAGAGGTTGCTCTGCAGGAAGGCCAGCGCGCACGCGACTCCCCAGATCGCAATAGCGGTCCATCCGCCGATCGCGCCGACCGTGTATCCCAGGGTGAGAAACAGGCCGATCGGCATGTTCAGGGCGAAGACTATTCCGTCGCGCCAGGTCAGGGTGCGGACCATCTTCTCGTTCGACGGTGCGGTCTGTGTACTACGTTTCTTTTTCGGTATTTCAGCTGAACTCATTGGACTTCTCTCGAGAGTTGCTGTGCACGATAAGGACTCAGGCTGCGGCGGTGTTCCATTCGGGTATTTCCGAGGTGGCCGTGCCTCGGGCAATCCATGTGCGACATTTCACCATCAGGCGAGCCTGGCCGATGACGCAAGCGCCGACGAGTATGCCGTCGCGCGAATAGAGTGCCGCCAAGCTCTCGCTGTTGCGGGAGATTAACCGCACGCCGTCATGTTGTGTGGTGTCGCCGACGATATTGATCCGTCGACCGAACTGATCCGACCAGACGTAGTCGGCGGCATCGGTGCGTCTCGGCTCGTCGGCCTCGAGGATGTTGTGTGCCAACACCTTTGCCTGTTCGGTCGCCGATGTCCAATGTTCATGCCGCTTCGGAATTCCGTCGGTATCTGCCCAGGCACTTACATCGCCCGCCGCCCAGATTTCGTCACCTGCGCGACCGAAGCCGTCGCATATGACGCCGGCGGCGGACACTGTCAGTCCAGACCCGGCCAACCATTCGGTGTTGGGCACTGCGCCGACGCCGATGACGACGGTGTCGGCGTCGATGCGGTCGCCGTTGTCGAGGACGAGCTGCCGTATCCGCGGCGTTCCAACCAGTTCGGTGACGGAGCGTCCGCAGATCAGCCGAACACCGTGATCGACGGCAGTTTGGGCGATCACAGGTGCCACGTCGACACCGAGATTGCGGGAGAGGGGTATCTGCGCCACTTCGATCACAGTGACGTCGGCACCGAGGGAACGAGCCGAGGCCGCGACCTCCAAACCGATGAACCCACCGCCGATGATCACGACATGCCCCCCGGATGCGATGTCTGCGCGTAGTGCTTGTGAGTCGTCGAACGTCCGTAGTGTGTGAACACCGGCAGGAGCATCCAGGAAGGGATTGCGGGCCCTGGCACCGGTTGCGATGACCAACTGATCGAAACTAACTGTTCCGTTTACTGTTTTGATCTCGCGGCACTCGCACGACAGGCTCAGCGCGCGCTCTCCGAGTCGAAGTTCGACATTGTTCGCGCGGTACCAGTCGAGGTCGTGGAATGTGGGAATCACCGGTGGGGCTGTGTCGGTGAGGACGGATTTCGACAGCGGCGGGCGGTCGTACGGCAGTGCGTCCTCATCGCCGATCAAGGTGAGTCGTCCTTCAAAGCCCTTGTTGCGCAGTGCCTCGACGACGCGCACCCCGGCGAGCGACGCTCCTACGACGACGGTGTGCGTCATGACCGGCTCGAATCGAGCATCAGCGCAGCGGCGGGGCACGACCGTACCGCTTCGTCGGCGCGCGCGAGGTCTGCGGCGGCGACATGGGCCCGGACGAGCACCACTTTGCCGTCGTCGTCGAGATCGAACGTGTCGGGATCAGTGACGACGCAATTTGCGTATCCCTGACATTTATGCAGGTCAGCTGTGATTTTGGCCATCTTCAGTCTTTCGTAGACGGGGCGGTTCACGAGGTGAGTGCGGCGAGCGTGGTCTTCATGAAGCTCTGTAGCGGGCTCTCGCTGTCGAGCAGCAATCGGCCGGAGGGGATACGTCCGGAGTTGTATCCGATCTGCTGGATGTCGGTGGCTTGCTTGTCCTCGATCAGGGTCTGGTCCCACATCTCGAGCCACTGCTTGACCACTTCGGGGTCGGTGCCGGGCTTGGCGTACATGTCGACGAACGCCCAGCATTTCTGCGGGCTGACCGGCTGAACGCTGCCGATGAACCCGACGTAGTCGTCGAGTGCGAAGAATGAGGACGGGAAGGTGAAGGCGAATCGGAAACCTTCGAGCTTTTCCGGATCTACTCCTTCGGGAATCCACTTGATCGGCCCCTGATGCCAGATGGTGTTTTCGCTGGAATCGATCGCGTAGTCGTCGGGGCTGGTGTGATACGTCATTCCGAAGCTGGACTTGTGCAGCGTCGGGCAGTGGTAGCACTCGACTGCGTTCTCGGCCCACAACTTCCAGTTGCATTCCATGTCGTACTCGTAGCGGACCTGGAATTCGTACTCCCGAAGATCGACGTTCATCGCATCGGTACGGGTGCGGATGTCCGCGGTCACCGAGGCCAACGGCGCGGCGTCGGGATCGGGATTGACGAAGATCCACTGGTCCCAACGCTCCACTGAGACGGGTTGCAGCGAGATGGTCGAGCAATCGAAGTTCGGCTCGCGTTGCGAACGCGGCGCGGTCTTGAGTTGGCCGTCGAGCCCGTACGTCCAACCATGATAGGGGCACTGCAGGAGTGGCTTGTTGCCGTTTTCCTCGGCGATGGAATGTAGACGATGTCTGCATACGTTGACGAATCCACGAAGCTGTCCGTCCTTGCCGTGCGTGACGATGATCGGAATGGATCCGGCCTTCGTGACGGCGTAGTCACCTGGCTTGGCCACCGCTGACTCGTGGCAGGCGTACTGCCACGACTTCGCGAAGATCTTCTCCTGTTCGAGTTGATGGATCTCCGGCGCGGAGTAGAACGCGGCCGGCAGTGTCTCGCCCTCGGCCAATAAGGCCAGCATCTCAGCCTCAGTCGGTAGTCCGTACTTGTTCTGGATGTCGCTCATCTGAATCGTCACTGATTGCACTTCCCGTTCTCCGTCAGCCTGAATGTAAGGTAGCTCACATCCCGTTGCGTAACAGCATGCGCATTCTTCTACGCAAAGTCAATATATCTATATCCACGACTGATGGTTTGCGCATTTTTGTTGACGACCAAGAGGGCTGGGGTTCAAAGGTGATCGACGGGCTCGCCGTCGATCTTCGATCGGCCTTTCCCGACATGCGTGGGTTGTCGCGGACCAATCTGAAGTACATGCGGCAGATGGCGAGCATCTGGGGGCGCGATGCAATTGGCCAACAACCTGTTGGCCAATTGCCGTGGGGTCATGTGACGGTATTGCTCGACAAGCTGGATAACCAGTCCGACCGCGACTGGTATGCGTCAACGGCTGCTGAACACGGGTGGTCGCGCAATGTGCTGCAAAATCAGATCAACAGCGGTTTACGGTGCAGGATCGGTGCGGCACCGTCGAATTTTCAGGACCATCTTCCGGCTGAGGATTCCGATCTCGCTCAGCAATTGGTGCGTGACCCGTACGTCTTCGATTTTCTCGACATCACCGAACGTGTCGCGGAGCGGGAGCTGGAGTCCGCGCTGATGCGTCGGCTGGAGCAGTTCCTCCTCGAACTGGGACACGGGTTCGCCTTTGTTGGACGCCAGTACCATTTCGAGGTCGGTGATCAGGATTTCTATATCGACTTGCTGTTCTTCAACTGGGTGCA
>NZ_JBXAFD010000031.1:0-16626 GCF_058792695.1 Rhodococcus sp. MT28 | reverse complement strand
CGCCACCTCGCTATCGACTACCTCGCCCCGGTCCTGCTCGACACCCCCTACACCCTCCGCTCTCACATCCACTCCCGCGCAGGCCGCAAACTACACCTGCGAGCCACCATCGAAAACAACCACGCCCACGTGGTCACTACCGCCACCGCACTGTTCCTCATCGTCGACATCGACCACTTCCTGACCCCCCGACACAACGCCTCGGCGGCGACCGCGCCCACTACACACGAAGACCAACAAGGCCCTCAGATGGACAGTCCCTGGCGAACTGGTCGAGGTTGGTTTTGCCGAGCACGATTGCGCCCTGATCAATGAGCCGTTGTACGGCGTGTGCGGTCGTGGCGGGTGTGTGCCGGTAGGCCGGGCACCCGCAGGTGGTGGGTAACCCGGCCACGTCGATATTGTCTTTGACAGCTACCAGGGTTCCGAAAAGCGGCGGCTGGGATCGCGCAGCGACGAAAGTGCGCGCGCGGTTGGTCGCCTCGGCCAGGACGTCGGACTCCTCACGGAGGGTGATCCAGATTTCTGGGCGATCGAGTTCCGCCATGCGGGTGTACGCCCGCGAGATCTTCTGTGCGATGGTGTCGAGTTCGGATGACGACGCCGCGGGGGCGTGTTCGGTCATGTCTGCTCCTCGGGCGAGAGGCGGGGTGGTGTCGCAACCGCCGGTTGATGTGTTGTGTCACGGGCGGTGACAGCGAGCATGTATGGATCTTCGGATGGTCTCGCGCATGGGCAGACCGGAAGGTCGTTGTGTTCTTTACGATCCCAGTGTTTGCCACGTGCGCGTGCCGGTGAGGCCGGCACGCGCGAGCATTGCAACCGATCGCTCCGCTGCGTCGTCGAAAAGGTCTTTTTCGTCGTCGGGAGTCGGCAGAAAAGCAAGTACTCGATCGCGCATCACTACCGAGCCATTGACCAGGACATCGTTGACTTCGTTGCCGTAGGCCTGAAAGACGATGGTGGCCGCCAAATCGTGCGCCGGGGTTGTCTGGGCGTGACGAAGGTCGAGGGTGATGATGTCGGCGCGTTTACCCGCCTCGAGGGATCCAATCTGGTCAGCCATACCGATGCAGCGGGCTCCGTCGATGGTGGCCATTTCGATGATTCTCTCAGGTGTGATGATCGAAGCATCTCGTTGTGCAGCTCGATGAATCAGCGCCAGCACTTTCATGTCCGAAATGAGGTTCACGCTGTCGTTGCAGTTGGCGTCGTCGGTACCGATGCCCACGGTCACGCCGCTGGCGAGCATTTCGGGGACCGGTGCGATTCCGGCTGCCAAGTAGCTGTTCGATACCGGTTGAGTAGAGATCTTGACGTCGTGCTGGCGGAACAGGCGGATGTCTCGGCTGTCGATATGCACGCAGTGTGCGGCCAGGAGTCGGTCGTCGAGGCAGCCAAGGTGGTGTAAGTATTCCGGGGCGTTCATGGAGTGCACTCGAGCTTCGACGGGATCCTCGCTGACGTGCATGGTCCAGCCGCCGGTGCGGCTCGCTGCGATTTCTTGTGCTGCCTTCATTCCTTTTTCGCTGACCATGAAGGGGATCGCGGGGGCGGGCCACACCCGGATGCGGCCATCTGCAGTGCGGTCGTGGCGGGCGATGAGCTGGTCGAGCTCTGCCAGTACGTGGTCGGTGCTGGCTGATTCGTCCATCCGTACGGCGCCGGGGGCTTTGGCGTGAATGGTGGCGACGAGTTCTTCGAGTTCGGCTCGTGGCGCGTCGAAGTACATGCGCGCGTAGATGGCTCGGATGCCTGCTTCGGTAAAGGCGCCGATGCCGGCCGCCCCGGCGCGGGCGAAGTCGTTGGGTCGGACGTCCTCGTTGTCGACCACTGTGGTGATGCCAGAACGGAGGGCTTCGGCGCAGTACAGAAGTGTTCCGACTCGGATGTCGTCGTCTGTGTAGGCAGCGAGGCCGGGATAGAGCACGTTGTGCAGCCATTCGAGGAGGTTGCGGTCATGGGATGCACCGCCCCGGAGGAGGATCTGTGGGACGTGGGTGTGGGTGTTGACGAAGCCGGGGAGCACTGCCATCCCGGTGGCGTCAATGATCTCGGCGCCGCGGATGTCGACGTCGTCCGGGGATCCCACTTGTGCGATGAACTGGTCCTCGACCACAACCGTTCCTGGTTCGAGCACGCGGCGCTCGGGATCCATGGTCAGGACTCGTCCGCCGGTGATTGCGATCCTGGTCATGATGTTCTCCTTGTGTATCGGCAGGTGGCGAGTGGTTGGGAGGTCACCATTGTTGGCCGCCATCTTCGGCCCAGGCGTCGGGTTCGCGGGCACTGTAGGAAGCCAAGAGTTCGATGCATTCGGCGGATCCTAGGTCGACGATGTCGACTCCGAGCTCGCGGAGCCAGTCGTAACCGTGTGGTGGGGGTTGGTTGACTGTTTCGCCCATAACGACCTTGGCGAAACCGAATTGTCGAACCATGCCAGTGCAGTACCAGCACGGCGCCAGAGTGGTGACCAGTATTTTGTCGCGCCAGGTGGTGTGGCGTCCGGCGTTGCGAAAGGCGTCGGTTTCGCCATGCGAGGAGGGGTCGTTGTCTTGGAGCCGCCGGTTGTGGCCCCGGCTCACCAGCTCGCCGTCGAGTGTGAAGATGGCTGCGCCGATAGGAATGCCGCCCTCGGCGAGTCCTATGTGTGCTTCTTCGATCGCGATGGCCAGCATCGCTGTTTCCGAGGTGTATTGCTGGGTGACCATCTGATGCTTGGGCGTGAGCAAAGTGCTGTTCTCCTGGGTTTTCTCGTTGTCTGAAGGATTGTGTTGCAGGCTCATCGGACGACCGGGCCGTTGGCGTAGACGGCCGCGAGGATGCTGTCGTCAAAGCTGACCGAGAGGTCTGGCAGATTGGTGCGGCCGGAGGCGGTGAGCCACGGGTACACCTTGTCTTCGATGAAGTCGGCGGACATACGGAAGAGCCCGGACTGTCGGGTTAGATCACTCTGCATGAGTTCTTGTTGGATGCGGTTTTCTTGCTTTTGTTGGTCGAGCGACAGGCCGAGATCGGCGCCGAAGTCGTTGACTGCCAGTTCGGCTCCCAGATCTGGTTGTTCGATACTTACTTGCCAGCCGCGTGCCATCGCGCGCATGTAGCTGACCAGGAGGTCGAAGTTTTCGTCGATGTAGGACCGTTTGGCGAACAGGACGTTGGCGTAGGCGGGTAGGCCGAACTCTGAGGTGAGCACGGTGACGTCATCGAAGCCTTGCTCGCGGAGAATGAGAGTCTGGTTGGTGTTGAAGCCGAACATGGCGTCGACCGCGCCTTCGATCAGGGGTTGCGGATCGAAGCCGATCGGAACGAAGGTGTAGTCAGGCTTCAATCCATTTACGGTGAAGATCGCGTCGATATAGCGTTCGTTACCGGTCTGTCCGCCGATGCGCTTACCGGTGAGATCTTGAGGTGTTCGGATGGGAGCCTTGGCTGCAGAGATCAAGGCCTGTGGAGAGTCCTGAAACTGCGTCCCGAACATCACGAGGCTGTTGTCGGCGGTGATTCCGTCAATGAGTTGGTCGAAGAACGTGGTCATTCCGACGGTGGCGGTTCCGCCGGCGACCACAGATTCGGCGGTGGGGGCGTTAGGCCCGCCGGCGAACCATTCGACGTTGACCTTCTCGTCGGCGAAGTAGTTTTTGTCTTCAGCGACCCACATGCCGGCGAACTCGACGTTCTTGACCCAGGCAAGTTGGGTGCGCACCAGACCTGCGCCGGGCGTGCTTGTGGATGAGGAGCCTGCGTCGCCGCAGGCAGCTAGTAGTGAGGGTGCGAGCAGTGCTGCTCCACCGATGCCGGCGCTACGAAATAGGAAGCTGCGGCGTGAAAGATTCGTGTTCATATCAGGTTCTCCAGGTGTGAAATGTGCTCGGTGATGTGGTCGAACGAATGGATCAGGTCCACCTCTCGATCGCGCGACGCTCCAGTGCGGTGGCGCCCAGGAAGGCGGCAACGGACAGCACGGCGGCGACCAGGGCCACACCCCACTGTTCTTCGACTCTGAATTCGATGCGGGCCAGTGCGAGCTGGTGTCCTAGCCCGTCGGCTCCGATGAGCCATTCGGCAATGAGCGCACCGAGGATGCACAAACCTGCTGAAATACGAAAGGCTGTCATGAGATTGGGGATTGCAGCGGGCAGGGCCAGCCGACGAAGTCGTGCCATCTTGCCTGCTCTCATGACTTCGAAGTAGTCGTTGGCTCCACCGGGCACTGTCCGCAATCCCGCTGATGCAAAGACGAAAGCCGGGAAGATCGAAATCAACACGGCCACAGCGATCACCGTGTTCGAGCTGTATCCGAAAAGACGCGCAATGATCGGGATCATCGCCGTGATCGGTATGGTGCGCAGCATCATGGCGCCCGGTGAGACCAGGCCCGAAAAGAACGGGCTGCTCCATCCAGCGACGGCGAGCCCGAGCCCGAAAACCATACCCAGGACAAGTCCGATGGCAGCAACCCGAATGGTGCTCCAGGCGAGGTCGAGGTAGAGACCCGGATTGGCGGCGAGGTCTTGGAGAACAGCGATTGGCCCGGGCATCACGAGGTCGGGAACGTGGAATGCGATCACCCACAGCTGCCAGAGCACCAGCACGAGAGCTGGAACCCAGAGCCGCGCCAGGACGGCGAGCGTAACGCGCCGCATCAGATGGTCATCCGGAATCGCTCAGAGACAGATCGTTCGACGATCGAGACCAACCCGTAGGCGATGAGGGCGATCCCGGCGGCCAGTAGCCCCGCCGACCAGAGCATATCGACGCGATAGTTCTGCATCGACACGACAAGGAGTTGTCCGAGTCCGCGCTCGGTACCGAACCATTCCCCGAGCAGTGCCCCAAGAACTGCCGAGGGGGCCGCCAATTTTAGTCCGTCGAGCAGCGATGGCAGCGCGGCCGGCGCTTCGACGCGCCAGAACCTGCGCAGGCGATTGGCGCCGAGAGTTGTTGCCAGATCTTGGTGCGCGGGCCCGGCGCTCTCAATTCCGGCGGTGGTCGCAATGACCGTCGTGAAGAACACAGTGAGCGCGGAGATGGCGACCGGGGTGACCTCGCGAGGAAACAGTGCGATGAGCAGTGGTCCCAACGCCAGAATCGGAATGGCGTTGACGATGGCAGCGAGGTCGAGCATCTGGCGCCGGATGGGCTGTATGAGTGCTGCCACTGCTGCGAAGGCAATCGCCGCGCTCGTTCCGATGACATAGCCAAACGCAGCCTTTTCCAGGGTCGCGCCCACCGCACGCTCGAACTGTGTCCGATTGCTTGGATCGCTTAGTGTGGTCCAGATCTCGGTCAGCGGGGGCCACGAATCGCCCAGGAGCCGCATGCGTCCAGCAACTTCCCACAGGACGGCGAAGGTGATGATTCCGGCGGCGCCCAGAAGCAACCGTCCACTGATACCGCGTATCACGCTGGTGCTGTGCATTACTCGTCGCTCTCCAGTGCCAGGGACAGCGAGTCGCACAGGTGGTGGAAGTCATCGGTCCGGGTGATCTCCGCAGCGCGGGGACGTGCGAACGACACGTTCGCCGTCTGTTTGATTCGCCCTGGCCGTCCGCTCATGGCAACGACTCTGTCTGCAAGAAAGACCGCTTCATCGACAGAGTGTGTGACAAGCAGGGTCGTGATCTGGTGCGCTGACCAGATTCTCTGCAGTTCGAGGTTGAGCCTGCGTCGGGTGACCGCGTCCAACGCCCCGAAGGGCTCATCGAGCAGCAGGACGTCGGGTTCGAGAGCCAACGCCCGCGCTATGGCAACACGCTGACGCATGCCGCCCGACAAATGTTTGGGTCTGGCGGTCTCGAAACCTTTGAGACCGACGAGTTTGATCAAATCGGCAATTTTGGCGCTGTCAGTGCGTCGACCCGCGAGCTGAAATGGTAGTGCCATGTTCGCTTCGACCGACAACCAGGGCAGCAGCGCATGGTCTTGAAACGCAACACCGAGGCGATGTGACTCGGCGAGGTGTCGGGGAGAGCGCCCCTCGACGAGAACCTCGCCCTCGGTCGGGGCATCCAAGTTGGCGATGAGGCGCAACGCGGTCGACTTCCCGCATCCCGAGGGGCCAATGAGAGCCACGAATTCGCCTGAGGCAATGTCCAAGTCGAAGCGGTCTAGTGCGGTAACCGCCTGCTGCTTACGGCGCTTGGGGAAGGTTTTTACAATGCCCCGTAGGGAGATCGCGGGATCAGCGATGGGGGACTTGCTGGGCATCTCAGCTCCGCCGGGGAGATCTGCGGGCTGGCTGGAGTTCTCGAAGGGCGTGTCGTCGTTCGGGTGGCCTTGTAGGCGTTGTTTCACGAAGTTCGTCACACCACACCACCGAGGTCGGCGATGACGTCCTCTGTCGCCATTGCGCGCCCGAACATGGCGTCCATGCGATTGCAGGTGTCGTCTTGGATCGCTGGGTCGAAGGCGGCAGTGGCATCGCGTACGAACACGACGTTGTAGTCGTTGAAGAATGCGGCCCGTGCCGTTGACTCGCAGCATATTTCGGTGGCAACGCCCACAATGATGACGGTGTCGCAGCCGAGGTTGCGAAGGGCGCGGTCGAGGTCGGTTTCGTGAAACGCATCGTATTTGTGTTTGACGACGCGGTGTTCGGTGTCGAGCGGTTGTTCCATCTCCGGGTACAGGTCGAAGCTGGGGTCGCCGATCCACAGTTCAGGGGTGAACTTGATGACTGGATGGCGATCGAGAATCCGGCCACCGCCCGGGGGACTGTGATCGGATTGCGTCCAGATGACGGGAGCTCCGACCAGTCGCGCTTCGCTGATGAGGCGATCGATATTGGGGATGATCTCGCGGCCCTTGGGTGCCTCGAAGACCGCTCCGGGGGCAACGAAGCTGTTCTGCATGTCGATGACGAGCAACGCTGTCGTTGCCGCGTCGATGGTGAAATAGTCCTCGCCGAATACTTGCTTAGGGGCAACTGCGGTCCGATCGGTCATGGCTGTGTTTCTTTCGTTGTTGTGGGGAATGGTCAGCTGAGAGTGGGCTTGCTGCAGGGCTTCTCGTGGGATCTCTGCCAGTCCGGCGCCGATCTGTCCGATGCCGGCGAGGTGGTGGGCAATGCCGGCGTCGATGGTCGGTGGCACGCTGCTGGCTAGGGCGCGGGTGACGTCGAGTCCCAGAGGTGCGCCGCGGTTGTCTGCCAGGTGCAAAGTTCTGTGCTCACCGATTGTCGAGGCCCGGCCGGCGCGGCTACGCCGATCGAGTTCAGCGATGTCGCAGCCGAGGAACGGTGCGATCTCGGGCGCAGTCGATAATGCCAGTCCGCCGAGCCCCAGGGCTTCGATGGTGCCGGAATCGCCGAGCAGGGGGGATGCGTCTGCCGCCACCGATCCCAGAGCGAGTCGGCCGCGAACTAAGGGTGCAGCGGTAGTAATCCAGCCCGGGCCGGCACCGGCGACTTTCATACCGAAGCGCTCACCGTTTGACGCCATCGCGAGCACGACTCCCGCAGGTGCGGCGGGGCCGGCAGCGTCGAGCACGCACTTGGCGAAGGCGACTGACACATTGAGAAACGTGAAACTGTTCTCTCGCAGGAAATCTGCGACAAGGTGTCCGTCGGGACCTACATCTCGCAGCGCGGGCCCGAGAATAGAGACGAAGCTGCCCGTGGTCCAGTTCGTGCGGTTGTGCAGTTCGTCACCATTGCGTAGGCCGCTGGCGACCAGGTGTCGCAACGGGATCGGGCCGTGCTCCTCAAGGGCTCGACCGAGCGTGGGCCCGGCAACATGGCGAAGCCATGCCAGACGTTCCACCACATCGGGGCTATAGGCACCAAATCGCAAGACGGCGCCGGAACCCTCGTTGATGGGTGAATGCGCAGTGGTGCCGGTGGCGTCGTCGCGTACCACGAACAGCGGCATGCTGGGCGTGATGACTCCGGCCAGGGGTGCGGCACGGCCATTGTCTTGGTTTGGCCTCAAATCCAATGCGGTGCAGGAGCTTGCCGCCTCACGCGCATCATCGAACTCCCATCCCTCGTGCAGCAATCCACCAACAACGGCGCCGAAGAGGGGACCCTCTTGAACCATGGTCTCCAATGGCGGGCCGGCATGAGTGATCGTGATCTCGCTGCCATCGCTGAGTTGGTCGCGCGCGGTGACCACAGCGACCAGGGCAGGCTCGCACGCCTCGACGGCGTCGATGAACGCGGTGGCGGCGGTGTTCATCGGGCAATCACAGCGACAGTTCCGCCCCCTGGGGGGCCCTGATGTTCGCCACCACCGGACACCTGCATCATCGGGTCTCCCACAATGGAAGCGACGGTGGCATGGACCACGGCCTTGCCCAGAAGCCACGAGTAGGGACCGAGGTAGTCGGTGCGAAGGACGTGGCGCCGCCCACGACATTCATCGGTACCGTCGACGGCAGATTTGAGGAAGACATGTTCAACAGGCGTGGTGTCGGCGGTGAAGGGCCATCCCGAGTCGATGCCCACCGCCCGCAGAGCGTCGAGAACACCATGGGGGTCAATGCCATCGCGCAGTACGCCGTGACCGATGCGGTAGGGGCTCGCTGAGGTCAAAGAGTTGCCCATGACCAGTACTGCGGCGTCGACGCGTTCGGTGCCGGCCGACACCGACGCCACGTCAGACCGCAAGTTCGGATCGCGGAGGAAGACGTCGGCAGTGATATCCGCCCGCGAGACCTCTCCGAGGGCCACTGCTACGCCCAATGCGCCCGCCGCCCGGGCCATTGCCCCAACGCTGCCGGCCTCAAGGCCACTGAGGGGTCCGTTGAGGAGTGCCGATGAACTCGGCCAGGGTGTTTTGATCTGCACGTTGTGCACATCGGCAACATCGTCGATGCCAGCGTCGGCCATCGCCGACCTGACAGCGTCGGCGACGGCGTCGACCATCGCTGGGGTTCCTACATCGAGCGGATCAAGGGTCGCAGTGGTGGTGACTCCGATCGACAATCCCCCGCCACTGCCGTCAGTGACCCATGCCGACGCAGGATCGTCGACAAACACTGCTGCATAAGGGGTCACCAGACCCGAGCAGCCGCCGATCATGATCAAGGGAATCTGTTGGGCAACGTCCTGAGGCGGGCAGCCAAGTGCTGGCGCGAAAGCGTGCGCAAAGGCCAATGAGGCGTAACCGCGCCCGAACCCGTCGCTCTCAGTCATGCACATGACCGCGCGGACATCAGTGGGAGAAAAGCCTTCGGCAGCAAGGGCCGCCTCGACACCGGCGGTGTCCTCGGGGGACGTCATGGGTACCTTCAACACACGGTTGGCTTTCACTTAATTCCTTTGTCGAGTTGGAGCGTGGAGGTAAACAGGCCGTCGGTGACGGTGATTCGGGTGCCGTCTATGCCGCGAAGCAACTCCGACGGCGATGTCGCGTCGTGGACGACGAAGGTTGCCGGTGATCCCACCGCCAGTGCACCTGCCGCGCCGGTCACGGTGGCGTACGCGGTGTCGGTGACACCTGCGATGAGCGGGCCAGCGAGCTCGGGTGCGGTGAGCTGTGCGGCGGTCGCCAGCAGACGCGCATTGTCGATGGCGCGACCCGTACCGAGCGGGAAAAAGACGTCCTGCAGGTTGTCTGATCCGACAAGAATTCCGACGCCGGCCTCGATCAATGCCCGCACTGGCGCCAAGGGCAGGCCGAAACCTAGGATGCTCGGCGCGACACAGACGTTGATATGCCGCTGCGCCAGTTCCTCAATCCAGCGCTGCTGTTGTTTCGGCGCAATCGTGCCGAGTGACAGGCAGTGTGCCAGGGTCGTCGAGAGTCCAGGAAACAGGTCGAGGACCTCCAGTACTGCAGGCAAATTAAACTTGTCGGGACTGGCGCCTTCATCAGTGTGGACTTCCAGCGGTAGCGATGCCCCAGCAGCGATGGCGGCCACAGCGCCGACATGCGCCGCTGGGTCGGGATCGACGTCGGTGTGGGCGCCGAGTGCTCCTGCACCTTCTGCGGCCGCCTGCTCAAGCAACGCAAGTACCCGCGGGGTGAGGCCATGTTGCGGAAAGGCCACGATTTGTACTACCGCGCGGGACGCGAGAGCCGCTTGGACTTGTTGGGCTGCATGAAAAGCGGTCAATCCCCAGACCTCATCGACGTCGACGAGTGCGCGAATGACGGGGGAACCATCGTCGACAATACGATTCAGAATGCGGTGCATTCGTGCGGCGACCGCCTCGACATTGTCGCGCTCAGTGACTTTCACCGATTGCATGGCGGCGATCGCATCGCCGATGGTCGTGGCGCCTGCCGGTAGACGGTCGGCGGTCCCTGCTTTGTCGAGGTGCAGATGTGCTTCGGTGAACGGTCGCGTCGCCAGGCCGCCCTCACAGTCGATCTCCAGTGGTGCCTCGAGATCAAGATGATGGCCGATTTCGCAGATCAAGGGTCCGGCGCACGCGACATCAACTCGGCGACCGTCGAGCAATTGGACTTCCCGCAATAGCAGGTCAGAGGTGCTTTTTTTGTATACGATTCACATATGATCGTTGAGTGGTCCGTGCTCGTCAAGCCGAATCGACGATCCGCAGCTAGTTCTCACGCGGCCGAAATCGGCTCGAAATGTGGTCGAAACATATCGGCCGGTTCGGCCGGCATCGGCAAGAGTTACCTGCCGAGGAGATCGAATGTTCACTAGGATCACTGCCTAATGAGGGCAGAGCGACAGTCGCAGCAAAAGGTCCCTCGTGGGGACGCCATAGCCGGCACCATCCGCTCACGAATCATCACCGGCCGACTCAAACCAGGTAATCGGTTGCGCGAGGACCGCCTCGCCGAGGAGTTCGGCGTCTCACGCGTTCCGATCAGGGAAGCGATCCGCCGACTTGATGCTGAGGGATACGTCACAGTCACCCTCAATGCCGGTGCTCGCGTTGCGGTCCCGTCTGCGCGCGACGCTCACGATCTGCTCCAAGTGCGTACCGCCCTCGAGGTACTGGCAGCCCGCCTTGCCGCCGAGCGCCGAGGTGGCGACCGCCTCGATCAACTTGCACGATTACTGAGGCAGGGTGAAAATCTGCTCGCGGGGAACAAGTTCAGCCGAGTTGCCGCCGCGGCAGAGCAATTTCACGAAGTGATGATTGAAGCCTCAGGCAACGAGCAACTCATACGTATGCTCGCCGACGTACGAGCAAAGCTCGCCTGGATTTGGACCGTGAACATCGAACATCGAGCGCCCAGCTCATGGGAAGCGCACAACGAAATCTATGCCGCCATTCGGGACGGCGACATTGCTGCGGTGACCGCGATCACGACCGCGCACCTCGCCCGAGACGAGACGATCCGTGACGAGGCGATCGACGACGACGACAGCGCAACGCCGTTAGAGTGACGAACCCTGATACGACAGCCCAAAGGCAGTGGCGAACTCGGGATAGGACGCTTGGGGCACAACAGATCTGAGCCGTCATGTAGTGGGCGCAACGCAGCGTCTGAGCGATCGGTCCTCAAACGATGCTCTCTACGAGAGGTTGTTGTTCTCACGCCTGTGGAGCATGAAGGGTGTACTGGGGGCTGGGGTGGCGGGTCATGCCGGTCCCAGGGCGCAATTGATGCACTCGAAGCGGTTATTGGCGGTGAGAACGAATGCCTCGTGCCAGGTGGCTCACCGTACATCGCGTCACTTGTGACGAAACATATTGCAGCACAATTGAGTACGCCGATAACTTATATTATGTCACCCAGTTGATGAAATATGTTGCGCTGTAACAGAATACGTTATCCGTAAATGCGCATTGACGATAGCGCGGCAGCGTCGCTACCAGAGTGAGAGCGGACGTCCTGCAGCCTCGGCCGCAGCGATGCGCTCTTCGACCGTGTCGACGTCCAGGTGCTGTTCGATCCCGGTACGGATCGCGGCAGCGATGGCGCGAGTGCGACCCGCGGGTCCTCGAACGTCGGCGAGGGGGCTGGCGATGTTGCGTCGCCGAAGCTCGTATTCGCTGCGGTTGCTGCGATTGGTTCCCAACCGCATGTGTGCCGGGTTGGTGCAGCCGGCGAAGTCGCATTGATGGCACAGCACCGCGTCGTCGGTGTTGGACCAGCCCAACCTCGAGATGACACCGTATTCGAGCTGGTAGGCGAACAAATGCGCCGGCACGGTCCCGCGGCGAGACGGCCCAGGCAGACTCGCCGCGCGGAACGAACCATGCCCGGTCGACGACACCCCGCCGATCCACGGCCAGCACTGATTCCGGCGGCGGTAACGCTTGGACTCGAAGCGAGAAACGACTGCAGGGTCGTCGATCCAGGAACGCCACAGACGTTCGGGAATGCGTACAGGCTGGGGCTGCCCGATCAACGTCATCTGGAACGCCGGTGGAGCGGGCGTGTTGTCGGGCATGCCGGGCAGCGGCAATGAAGCAGCGCTCACGAACGTCATCGCCTGCTCCTGACACTCGATCCGGACTGTTACCCGAGCTGACTGTAGGAGCGCGCACCGACAAGATCATGCTCCACAGTGGTCTAGGACGACGCGGGTAACAGCGCGGGACACAGAGCCACTGGCTGGCTCGTTGTCGATGACGGGGCCACACCTGTGGAACCCGGGCAATTCCCCAAGTTAGATAGTTATCGTCCAACGTTGGGTCTTCGGGTCGCCTGTCTCAGTCCACGACGCATCGATCTGAATCGAACCGCTCGACAGGGGAATTGCAACCCAACTGCGTGAGGAATCCGCTTCGATAGTGACCGGTTCCGATGGCGGAATGACGTGCAGCTCAGTATCTTCAAGACCCGTCACCTCGAAGGTGAGGTCCTCTGCGGCAACATCGCCCGAGTTTGTGACCGCCAGCCGGTTACTGATAGTTCGGTACTTCATTTTCCCGTTCTTATCGAGACCTTGCTGTTCTTTCCGATGATCGTGGTTCCATTTTAACTTTGCTCCAGAGGCCTTAGCAGGTCGATTAGTTGGACCCTCAGACCATCCCGCCTCATCGATGTCGTGTTCGAGCGCTCGGATAACCTGGCCTGCGAGATCTGCTGGATCGTCGTAGTCGCCGAGCAGGCCCTCTGCCTCAAGTTCGTCATGGAACGCGCGAAGGGCTACTTGCTGGTCCAGGTCGGCGTCCCGCGGAATCGGCTCGTTCGAAAAGTAGACATGTACCCGCTTTCCGAGTTGGTGTGCGCGCCGGATCTCCTCTGCAGTCCCCGATACATCGACGCCAGTTGCAGTGCCGAGACGACTGTCGAAGAATGCGATCACAACGTCTGAGCGATCAACGGCCTGCGCGTTGATAATGGACTGTGGACGCCCGCCGAGGGACGGTACAGCGCTGCGCTCGTACAGCCAAGGTAGAAGCGCAATACCCGCGCGCCGGCCATTGTTGATGTTCCAGTCGTTAATCTGATCGCGCACAGCTGCCCGCTCTTCGGAGGTGTCGCCTGGCGACGCGATCACTACCAGAACTCCGGTCATCAGCTGTGTCATCTGAATAGTTTGCCTGACCTGATCAGGGATCAGGTTCCCCTTGTCCCGCGTGTCGCCCTCTGGCTCTTAGTCGGCCTCAAGAAGAGTCGCGAGTCGGAATCGATGTGTAAAGGCTAAGCATCACATTCGAAACTGAAGTGGTCGTCGACAACGGTGACCGGTCAACGCAACGCGCATTGCAGTCGACAACGGTCGTCTTGGTCGTTGTCGCAACCAGGTGATCCCTGCGCTGGGTGGTGCGGGCATCTCATGCTCTTGATCAAGGCCGCGGTGAACTAACTGCAGCTGGCACTTCTGAGCCTGCGGGCGCGGGCATTCTCGATCAAATGATTCCGACTCGTGCGAGCGCTGAATGCGTCGCTAATCCAGCCTCGAAGAGATTGCGTACTGGTCGGGTAACTTTTGTACCGCGCGTATCCGATGTCCACGTTGCTGCCATCGCGAATAACGTTGTCGCTAGCCCGATTTGGGAGCCTACCACCGGCAGTAGCCGCGCTGGGAAGTTGGATAGCGAGCAACCCATTCACTTTGCTGTGCTTGCTGTCTCGCAATGATGAGTAGATTTCCCAGTCAACGTACCTACGAGCCCACGTGCACTGGCCGACCAGGAGAATCGTCACGGATGAATCGCCAAGATATTTGGTCCGGATTTGGTCCATTACGTATCCGGTGTCATCGCTGTCGATGAAGTCGTCTTCGTCTGTTACACCTATGGTTTTTGCGATGAACTCGGTGCCGAAGTTGTCGAGGAATGTGGCAACTTCGGCGGTATCCTCGGCGTGGTACGAGATGAAGCACTTGTGGCGGGTCGAGTCGAACTTTCTCGAGGCTGCCCGTGCCGCTAGAGTTTCGAGTTTTCTCTGCTCGTAATGCCCCATGTCGAATACTCTCCGTAGTTGTAGCGACACGCCAGAGGTCAAAAGACGGCATTCGGACGTGTCAACATTGATCATGCAGGTATGACGACTGTAGACGTAGTGGCCGACACTGATATGCCACAGCTATTCCAGGCTGCAGATCAGGCTTCATTGGAAGCGCAGAAGGCGTATGTCGGCGGCACACGAAACCGTCTTCTGCTGCTTGGAGCAGCCGCACTACTGGGAATCTTTACGTGGCGTGTTGGCGTTGCTCGAATTGATGTCTTTGCACTCGTCGGCATGGGAATTTTCGTGGCCGCGCTCTTGATCGACAGCAACTTGTGGCGTGAGCGTCCAGATAAGGCCTGGTACGACGGGCGGGCGGTGGCCGAATCGACCAAGACGCTCGCTTGGAAGTTCGCAGTTTGCGGGCTACCCTTCCCTGCTGATCTCTCAGGCGAAGACGCGGCCCAAGCCTTGTTAGAGCGGATGCACTCTGTGCGAGAACAATTCCGCGACCTTCAGCTCACACCGCTAGATGTCCCGTTGATCTCGGAGTGGATGGTTCTCCAACGTGATTCCACGCTGGAGGATCGACGGCAAAGTTATCTGACTGCCCGCATCAGTGACCAGAAGGGCTGGTACGCACGCAAAGCCTCTTACAACAGGAGCCGCGCCAAACGGTGGCGGTCCACACTCGTCACACTTGAGCTTGCAGGTGTGGCTTCATCTCTGTGGGCAGCCTTTTCTGAAAGTGTAACGGCGTTGGCGCCAGCGATTGCGGCGCTTGTTGTTGGAGTGGTTGCGTGGACCGAGACCAAGCAGCACGACGCGAATGCGCGTGCCTATGCAGCTGCAGTTGCAGATCTTGCCAGCGCCGAGGCGAAGCTCCAGCTTGCGGTTACTGAGGAATCTTGGGCGAGGGAGGTCGACGACGCTGAGGAAGCGATCAGCCGAGAACACGTGATTTGGCTTGCAACAAGGTCGCGTCTCTGATCTCTACCCGTTAGGGTCGCGCCTCCTCATCTGGTTTTAGAGGCGGCCAGGACCGCCCGTTCCTTAAGTAGTACGGCTTCATCACCCGTGTGGGGAGGACACCGCCGTGGAGTTGATCGTTGCTCCACCAAATACGATCTAACTCGTTAAACTGTAGGTCGCTTAGACGATCAAGCGTTACCAGGCGTTTCGCAGCTGCTTCGGCACTGTAGTAATCTCCGACTTCGCTGAGGGCGCTGAGCAGGCCGTCCACAACTGAATCGCCCAATTTCTCCAGACCGGCAACCCAAGAACTGATTAAGGCCGCGACTTTCTTCGGTTCATTTCCATCGGTGTAGGGCCACTGGTGACTCCCGATGAATCCCGCAGGATCAGTACCAATGCGTATTGCGAATCGCGGAATTCGACGTCCGTAAGCCCATCCGACTTCCTGCTGACACCATGTGCTAGCGTTAAATTCAGGGTGCACTAAAGCGACAAACGCCTGCATCGAGCGCAGCGCATGTTCGATTTGAGTCTGCCATGGCTTGCTTACCGCCATTGAGTCGTGCGCGACGAATCCGTGGATTCCCATGACAGCTAGTTCGTCGGCTACATCTCCGACGAACTTTCTATGCGCGGCGGAGTGCGAGAGAAATAACCGCAGGTAACCGGGCTTCCAGTTGCCTGTATTGACGTTTGTTTCGACGATGTCGGTCACTTCAGCGGGTTCCAGATCCAAGACGATCGAATACGCTTCGACAAGTGTGGAGTCTGGCATTGTTGCCACTATTTCAGCAATGGAAGGCCCGTCGTACCGTTCGTCGAGATGCTTAACTTTGAAATCTTGAAGAAGCAAATTTATTCTCTCGTATGACCAGCTATCCCCCTTCAGAGCTTCTACGAGCTGTGTCCTGAGTCGAAACCGATCCCTACGTGACATCGTCATTTCGCAAAGATAATCGATGTTTGAGATGGCAACTAAGGGGGCGCGGAGTCGGAGGCTTTGCTTGCCTTCAGGGCAGGGGTTAGGTGATGCTCATCTTTGGGAAGCATAATCTGCGGATCCGAGCAGTACATAGCTCGTCCGGATCCGCAGCCTCGGCCCTGGGTCAGCCCCAACTCATGCAACAAGGGCTCTGGGCCAGCCCTGTGACCCAACTTATGGAACAAGACTGCATTCGCGTACCGAATATCAATGACCCGCGGCGTCAACTCACGCAAATGAATGACCATCTCGTCGGTCTCCCAAAATACATTGCAGGAGAACCCAAGCCCGAATTCGCTACATCCGCGGTGCGCAACGCACTGTGTCAATGGCCACGAAGTTCTCCCCGTAGGCGGCCAGTAGTTCTCCCCGCTGGTGGCCACGGGTTCTCCCCGGTGG
>NZ_JBXAFD010000030.1:0-18155 GCF_058792695.1 Rhodococcus sp. MT28 | reverse complement strand
ACCTTCGATCGAACGCACCGCATCGGAGCAACGGAGTATGGCCGCCGAACAGGTACACCCGACTCGTCAGGAGAGTTCGATACTCGCCGCCCGCACGAAACAGCGATTCGAGGCGGTCACAACTCTCAAGAACGAAGGCATAGGAATCGATGCGATCGCACGGCAACTCGGACTGGCACGGGAGACCGTCCGCCGTTTCTACTACGCAAGCAGTGTCGATGAATTGTTGGGGGCGCCGCGGGCCGGCCGGCCAACTATGTTGGACGAGTTCGCCGAATACCTTCACGAGCGTTTCAATGACGGCCATGCCTCCGCTGCTGTACTTTACGAAGAACTTCGAGCATTGGGATATCGCGGCAGCTACAGCTCCGTCCGGGATTACCTTCGTCCGTTTCGCAGAATAGGGGCAGCACCACCGTCCACACCGAAAGTGCCGAAGGTGCGGCGGATCACGTCGTGGATGCTGCGTCACCCCGACAACCTCACCGACGACGAGCAGATCAGGCTCAAGCAGGTTCTCGCCAGCTGTCCACATCTCGAAGCAACTGCAGGCCATGTCAAGTCGTTTGCGGAGATGCTCATCGAACGCCTTGGCAAACAATTGAACTCGTGGACGTCTGCCGTCTCGGCAGATGATCTGCCGCACTTGCATCGCTTCGTCCGAGGTCTCGACACCGACCATGCAGCCGTCCGAAACGGGCTGACCCTGCCGCATAGTTCCGGCGCCGTCGAAGGCCACGTGAACCGAATCATTCTGTGGAATCTGACCACGCGGACGATCATGTTCTCCTCGGGGTTGACCACGGAACTGAGGAGACGATATGAGCGGCACGGTGACACTGGAGAACAAGTGGCCGGTACTGGGCCGGCATGCGCAGGCGACCGACTGGCTTCGGCTATGGACCGATCTCGGGCGGGCACCCCGAACGATCGACGCCTACGCGCGGGGGCTTGCCGAGTATCTGCAGGTGTGCGAGCGGGAGGGTGTCGATCCGCTCACCGCCACCCGCGCCCATATCGGTATTTATGTGCGGGAGCTGACCGAACGTCCCAGCCTCCGAGGCCCGAACGTCGTGTCCATCGACTCCGGATCCGGGCTGGCGAATGCCACGATCCAGCAACGACTGGTGTCGGTCCGACTGTTCTACGACTACCTCATGGAGGAAGGGCTGCGCGAGTCCAATCCTGTTGGTCGGGGCCGATATACGCCCGGCCGACGCAGCAGTGGCCACCAGCGTGGGCTCGTGCCCCGCTTGACGAAACTGCCGTGGATTCCCACCGAACAGCAGTGGGCGGACATCCTCGAAGTCGCCGCCGCGGAACCGGTCCGAAACAGGGTGATGCTCGCCCTGGCCTACGACGCAGCGCTGCGCCGTGAGGAGCTGTGCTCGCTGCGTACCGACGATCTCGACCCCGCCCACCGCACCCTGAGGATCCGGGCGGAGACGACGAAGAACCGGCTCGAGCGGATTGTGCCGTACTCGGCTGCGACCGGTGTGCTGCTGTCGGGCTATCTCGTGCACCGGGCGAGTCTGAGCAGGGCACGTGGACCGCTGTTCCTGTCTGAGTCCCGCCGTAATCACGCGCAACCATTGAGCTTGTGGACGTGGTCGAAGGTGGTGCGCAGGATTGCGTTGGCCGCCGATGTTCCGCGGTTTTCCACCCACACAACTCGGCATCTGTGTCTGACGGATCTGGCCCGGATGGGTTGGGAGCTGCATACGATCGCGACATTCGCCGGGCATCGCCATACTGACTCGACGTTGCGATATATCCACCTGTCCGGCCGGGATCTTGCCGACAAGTACGGCCGCAGCATGGACCATATCCACGCCCAACGCATCGCGATGCTCGCGGCGGCAGGAACACAACGGTGACCGCGATATTGAAGGTCGACGTGGATACGGATCCTGAATCTCGTTGGTGCTCATCGATTATCGGACATAAGTTCGACACCACTATTGCGGTCCGCGCGGAAGAGTCGCGGGCCATCGGTGAACTCGGAATCCGCAATCTGCGACGGTTGCAGTATCACGATCCGACCGCGCCGGGCTGGCGTGTGATCGGACGACTGCTGCGACCGGTGGAGGCGGTCAACGCAGGGCTGGATTCGCCGCCCACTGCGCATCGGCGGCGTGCTATGGCCGATGCAATCGCAGTGCTGCTGACGCGTTGCGCCGAAGTGGGGCAGACCTTTTGGGGTTGGAGCACCGAAGAATGGATACATCTACTCGGCCGCGATCAGGCAGAGTTCCGCCGGAACGCGCCCAGTTGGGCCGGCGACGAGGTCCGCCCCTACCTCGCCGCGCACGCCTACCTGCTCGGTTCCTTCACCGAGTTCCACCAGCTCGGCAGCTTCCAACGACTCACTCTGTCGTGGCGAATCTTTGGTCGCGACCGGGTCAGCGGTGAGATCGACAGGGTTCGTAAAGTGCTCGCCGAGTGGGGCTATCGGCTCGGGCACGGCGACGACACACTTCTGCCGATGGTGACCTGCCAGCTGTTCCTGCTCAACCGCAGCCCACACGTGGAAGATCTCGGCACCGAACTGTTCGATCGTGTCCGCCATGACGAATTGCTCGGCGGGGCCCGGCTGAACACTGTGCATGCCGTGCAACGGGCGGTGAATGCTCTGGGGTTCTGTGACCCGCCGCCCGCGACCACCGGTCGTGGCACTGCTCGGGCGATTGGTGGTGCGCAGGCCTGGCAGCAGTGGGTCGAACGCTGGTACGCGACTTCGACATTGACGCCACGAGCACGCGGAAATGTTCGGTTACGTCTGCTCAAGGTGGGCCGCTGGATCGCCGCCGAGCATCCCGATGCCGCCGATCCGGCTGCCTGGACGCGGCAGACGTGTGCGGCCTGGGTCGCCGCGGTCGACCGGATGAACGTCGGGGACTACGTGCACCGCACCACCGGACTCGAAGGGCGCGTGGGTAAGCCTCTGCAGGCCTCGACCAAAGATGGTCACCTATCGGCGATCCGAAGGTTCTTCGCCGACTGTCAGGAATGGGAATGGCTGCCAAGGCGTTTCGACCCTGGGCGGGCGCTGGCCACTCCGCGCAGCATCACCGCGCTGCTCGGCCCGAACCCTCGCGTGATCGCCGACGAGATCTGGGCCAAACTGCTTTGGGCAGGGCTGAATCTGTCGCAGGTCGATCTCCCTGAGACGCGGTCCGGCCACTTCTATCCACTCGAACTGGTCCGCGCAATCACGTTGTCCTGGTTGTTCTCTGGACAGCGCAGTGACGAGATCGCCCGCCTGCGGATCGGCTGCATTCGCTGGCAGCACGACGACAAATCCCTCGCCGGTGACTCCGATCAAGTCCTGGTGCGTGATGCGGTCTGCCTGCTCGATGTTCCGCCGCACAAGACCGGCACCGCGTTCACCAAGCCGGTCGACCCGATTCTCGGCCAAGCCCTCGACATCTGGCAGGCGATGCGCCCCACCCAACCGCAGTTTCTCGACCGCCGCACAGGCGAGCGAGTCGACCTGTTGTTCGCCTTCCGCGCTCGCCGAGTCTCCTTATCCTACATCAATAACACGGTCATCCCGATGCTCTGCCACAAGGCAGGTGTCCCGGCCGTCGACGTCCGAGGCAGCATCACCAGCCACCGAGCCCGGTCCACGATCGCTAGCCAGCTCTACAACGCCAAGGAACCGATGACTCTGTTCGAGCTGCAAGCCTGGCTCGGCCACCGCTCACCCCAATCCACCCAGTACTACGCCAGAATCAGCCCCAGCACGCTTACTCGGGCCTACACCGACGCCGGGTACTTCGCCCGCAACGTCCGCACCATCGAGGTCCTCATCGACCGCGACGCCGTCACCTCCAACGCGGTCGGAGATGAAACACCATGGCAGTACTACGATCTCGGGCACGGGTATTGCACCTACACCTTCTTCGAGCAATGCCCACACAGGATGGCGTGCGCTCGCTGTGACTTCTACGCCCCCAAGGCATCCAGCAAAGCGCAACTGCTCGAAGCCAAGGACAACCTCCAACGCATGCTCATCGCGATCCCACTCAACGACGACGAACGCGCAGCCATCGAGGACGGCCAGCGCGGCCTCGACAACCTCCTCGACCGGCTGCTCGACGTCCCGACGCCGACCGGCACGACGCCACGCGAAATCGAGGTTCCGGCGACCGCGACCCTGCTTCCGATCGTTTCCGTCAACCAGAGCAGACGAGAATGTCCTTGACAATTCAGATTCCACGTAACTATCAAGATGCTCAAACGACAAATGTATGGGCGCGCTGGATTCGACTTGCTTCGCAAACGAATACTCCTCAGCGGCTGAAACTTTCAAAATCGATCACGGAAAGTGGGCCAGAACCACTTTTCAACCGTCGTCAACACTATTGAAACACGATGCGTGAAATCGTTGCGGCGATCAGCGCTGGCCGCTTGGCACCTTCGATTTCGAGGGTATGCTCCAGCTGGATCTGAAGTGCCCCGCCGTGTACTTCCTCGACAGAAGCCAATGTTGAACGTAGACGAACCTGCGCACCGACTAGTACAGGGTTGACGAATCTTACTTTGTTCGATCCATAGTTGACGATCAGCTTGGCACCTTCGATCGTGTAAATCTGTGCTGCAAGTGTAGGCAACAGGGCCAAACTCAGGTATCCGTGCGCTATCGGACCGCCGAAAGGACTTTCCGCGGTGGCGCGTTCGACATCGATGTGAATCCACTGGTGGTCGCCTGTAGCTTCTGCGAATTGGTCGACCATGTTCTGGGTGATGGCCTTCCAGTCGCTCGTACCCAGATCGTCACGGACGGCGGCGTGTAGTTCCTCGGGTGTCCTAAATGTTCGCATGCTTATCGAGTTCCTCTATCAGTGTCAGTGGATGTTTTCAAACACCGCAGCAAGTCCCTGTCCACCGCCGATACACATAGTCTCCAAGCCGTACCTCACATCTCGCCGCCGCATCTCACGAAGCAACGTCGCGAGTATCCGGCCGCCCGTTGCCCCCACCGGGTGTCCCAGCGAAATACCCGAACCATGCGGGTTCAGTCGCTGATCGTCGGGTTCAACTCCCCAGGTACGCAGCACCGCCAGCGTCTGCGCTGCGAACGCTTCGTTCAACTCGATCACATCCATGTCGGCCAACGTCAAGCCCGCACGACTAAGCGCTTTCTCGGATGCCGGCACGGGTCCGATGCCCATGGTCCGGGGAGGCACACCGGCCAGTCCCCAACTCACCAACCGTGCCAGGGGCCGGAGACCGAGTTCGGCTGCCCGACCCGGAGTGGTCACGATGGCAAGGGCGGCTCCGTCGTTCTGTCCACTTGCGTTGCCCGCGGTGACAGTCGAGTCCGGATCGATCTTCGACCTTATCGGACGGAGCTTGGCCAGACCCTCGACAGAGGTGTCGGCACGCGGGTGCTCGTCGGTGTCGACCAGAAGTGGCTCGCCGCGCCGCTGCGGAATCGGCACTACCGCGATCTCTTCGGCGAACACGCCGTTCTTCTGTGCTGTAACCGCACGCTGGTGCGATTGCACCGCGAGTGCGTCCTGATCTGCACGGCTGATGGAGAACTCTGCACGTAGGTGCTCGGCGGTTTCGATCATCCCGCCGAGCACCGGGAAGTTCGTCCCGCCTGCGGTGACACGGGCCCGTGCCAATCGATCGCTCAACACTACCGATTCGGCCTTAACGCCCCACCGCATGCCGGTGGCATAGAACTCGGCCTGACTCATGCTTTCGACTCCCCCGGCGAGGACCAGATCGCTGCCACCCGACTGCACTTGCATGCACGCTTGCAGAACAGCCTGTAGGCCGGAGCCGCATCGTCGGTCGACCTGCTGACCGGGTACCTCGATCCCGAGGCCGGTGTCGAGTGCTGCGACGCGTCCGATGGCCGGTGACTCTCCGTTCGGTGACGCTTGTCCGAGAATGACGTCGTCGATCACGGTCCCGTCCAGTCCGGTGCGGGCGCACAGTTCCTTGATCACGATGGCAGCGAGTTCCTGCGGTGCGACGTCGCGGAATACTCCCCCGAAGCGTCCGACTGGTGTGCGCAGCGGTTCGCAGATGACGGCGTTTGGCATGAATTTCCTTCTTGGATGCGTGGATCGAGCAATTGAGACCGGCGGCGGTCGCTACATGTAGCGTCCGCCGGTGACCTCGGAGACCGTTCCGGTCATGTACGAGGACAGGTCAGAGGCATAGAACAGGGCGACCGACGCCACCTCACGGGGGTCACCGGCACGCTGCATCGGGATTTCCGACATCTTTTGATCCCATGCCTTCTGCGGCATCGCTTCGGTCATCGCCGTCTTGATCAAACCCGGCTGAATCACATTCACTCGGACACCGAGGTGCGCAACTTCTTTCGCTGCTGCCTTGGACAGGCCGACGATTCCGGCTTTCGCGGCCGAGTAGTTGCTCTGGCCGATAAAGCCCACCTTCGCTGAAATCGAGGACAGATTGATGATCGATCCCCCGCCGTTTTCGCGCATGACGCCGGCCGCGATCCGCGTGCCGTTCCAACACCCTTTCAGGTGCACGTCGATGACCTGATCGAACTGATCCTCGGTCATCTTCCGCATGGTTGCATCACGGGTGATCCCCGCATTGTTGACCATGATGTCAATCGACCCGAACGAAGAAGCGGCACTGTCCACCAAGGCTTGCACGTCTTCGGCGGAGGTCACGTTGCAACGCACCCCGACGGCGTCCGTAGGTAGAGCGGCGGCGGCTTCTTTCGCTTTCGTTTCGTCGAGATCGCCGATCACGATGTTCGCCCCGTTTTCGGCGAACAGTGTCGCGATCGCGAGACCGATGCCCTGGGCACCGCCGGTGATGACCGCTGTACGCCCTGAAATCATGAATTGTCCTGTTCTGAAGTGTGATTGGGATAGTCGTATCACCGAACGAGGTCGGTGTCGAAAGCAGGGTCCTGCACGGCGACGCCTTCACGCAGCATGGTGTCCACCGTGTCCGGATCCTGCCCGGATTCGATCAACAACGAGCGTGTGTGCTGCCCCAGTGCGGGAACGTCGCCCATGCGTGCCTCGAAGTCAGCGAACGTCGCCGGTGGCAGCAAAGCCCGTGCGGTCGAGTGTTCGGTGCCGACGGTCCGCCAACGGTCGCGTTCGACGATCTGCGGATGCTCGATGACTTGCCTCATCTGTTTCACCTGGGCCGCAGGGATGCCGGCGGCAGCCAACTTCGTGTCGAGATCTGTTGTCGTGAACAACGATGTGCGTGCGGCGACGACGGCATCGCATTCAGCGCGGTTCTGGACGCGTAAAACATTAGTGGCGAAGCGCAGGTCTTCGGCCATCTCCGGAATTCCTAGTACGTCAGTGACGAGGGTCTGCCAACCGCGATCGTTCTGGACGCCGATCAGTATCTGTCCGTCCTGGGTCGGATATGCATCGTACGGGGCGATGGAGCTGTGACTGACACCCATCCGCGGAGGCTGCGCGCCGGTGTACATCTGTGTGTACATCGCGTGCCCCAACCACTCCACCGTCGAGTCGAGCATCGAGATGTCGATCGTCGCACCAGCACCCGTGCGCCCACGCCTGAGCAATGCCGCAAGCACTGCTTGAGCGCAATACATGCCAGTAGCGATGTCGGCCGTAGGTACTCCCGTCTTGGCGGGTTCGTCCGGTGTTCCGGTAATGGAAATCAAGCCCGCTTCGGCCTGGATCAGCATGTCGTAGGACTTGCGATCCTGCATCGGCCCACCCTTACCGAATCCAGACATGTTGACGACGACCAGACTCGGCTTCGTCGCGCGTAATTCGTTCGCGCCGAATCCGAGTCGCTCTGAAGCACCAGGGGCAAGATTTTGTACGAAAACGTCCGCGTTCTCGATCAGCCGGTGGACGATACTGCGACCTCGGTTTGATTTGAGATCAATGGCGAGGGATTCCTTGCCTCGGTTGAGCCACACGAAGTGCGCACCCGTTCCATGCACTGCATGGTCGTAGCCACGTGCCAGATCACCTCCGTCGGTCCGTTCGATCTTGATCACTCGGGCACCAAGATCGGCGAGGTTTCTGGTTGCAAGGGGTGCTGCGACGGCCTGTTCGATCGCCACGACGGTGAACCCCTCGAGTGGTGCGTTCACTTGCTGCGCTTCTGCTGCGCGCGAATCAATCCGCCTCCGACGATCAGGCGCTGAATTTCGCTCGTGCCCTCGTACAAGCGAAGTAGCCGAACGTCACGATAGATCCGCTCGACCGGAACCTCCCGCATATACCCTGCCCCGCCATGGATTTGGACAGCCAGATCAGCGACCTTGCCGACCATTTCGGTGCAGAACAGTTTCACGGCCGATGGAGCTATCCACCGATCGGTGTCCTCGACCCAGGCCCTCGCTGCCTCACGGACCATGGCCCGGCCCGCCATGACCCCAATCCGTTGGTCGGCGATCATCGCCTGAACTAGCTGGAAGTTTCCGATTGGTTCGCCACCCTGAGTCGATGCTGCTGCGTGCGCGACGGACTCGTCGAGCGCACGTTGCGCCTGGCCGACAGCGAGTGCCGCGATGTGCACACGTCCGCGTGCCAGCGAGGTCATCGCCGCCTTGTATCCGATGTCTCCCTTTCCGCCGACCAGTGACTCGGCGTCGACCTTCACGTCGGTGAACGTCACGTCCGCAGTGCCCGACCCTTGCTGGCCCATCTTGGCGTCCTTGACCCCGATCTCGATCCCGGCAGTATCTGCCGGGACAAGGAAGACTGCGATACCGTTTCCGCTCTCCGGCTTCGGATCCAGCTTGGCGAAGACGACAAACATGTCGGCGATGGGCGCATTGGTGATGTATCGCTTGTTGCCGTTGATCATCCAGCCCGAGCCGTCTGCCTTGGCGGTCGTCCTGAGCCCTGCGGGGTTCGATCCTGCCCCGTCCTCGGTCAGCGCAAACGAGGCGACGATGTCACCGGCGGCCATGCCCGGTAGCCACTGCGCTTTCTGATCCTCGGTTCCGAACCCGACGAGGACCTGCCCGGCGATACCGTTGTTGGTTCCGAACATCGAGCGGAGTGCCAGCGAGGTGTAGCCGAGTTCCATGGCAAGCTCGACATCCTGAATGAGGTTGAGGCCCAAGCCGCCCCACTTCTGGGGTATCGAAAAACCGAACAAGCCCATCTCTGCAGACTGTGTCCGTATATCGGCAGGTATTGCGTCGGTGTTCATGATCTCGAGTTCCCGCGGAACCACCCACGACCGCACGAAGTGTGAAATCTGCTTCAGCACGTCGGAGAAGACATCGTCGGGTACTTCGGGGTTCAGCGTTTCCATACGAGAACTATCAACCCCACCATTACTGTCAGTCCAATACTTAATTGATACTTGTGTATTACCGTAGATGCAATAAAGGAGTCCCTGGATGGATGTCGAACAACTTCGCGCGTTCCTCGCCGTCGCCGAGGAGCTTCACTTCGGTCGCGCCGCGGCCCGACTGCATGTGGCGCAGCCGCCCCTCAGTCGCACCATCAAACAACTCGAAAAGCATCTGGGTGCAAGACTGTTCGATCGAAATACCCGTTCCGTGAAATTGACGGCCAGCGGTCAGGCATTGATCGAACCTGCACGCGCAGTCCTCGAAGGTTTGCGTAGCGCGGAAGACGCAGTCAAGTCGGCCGCCGGCGGCGAGAGTGGTTTGGTGCGAATCGCGTTCGCCGGCGTCTCGACGCATCGCATGGTCGCGCGGCTTGCCCGCATCGTGCGCTCTGAGCATCCAGGTATCGAGTTGGAACTTTCCAGCCAGAACTTCGCTCAGCCAGCCATGAAGAGGCTGCTCAGCGGGGACACCGACATAGCGTTGGGTAGGTGGGATGTCATTCCTGCGAGCGTGGAGTCCGAGGTGGTACTAGTCGACCATCTGGTCGTGGCAGTGGCCGACACACACACGTTGGCCGGTGCGACTCGGGTCGATATCGACCGACTCGCGAACGAGCAGTTCATCTCACTGCCGTTCCACGAAGGATCTGTCCTTCCTGATCGGCTGCGCCGACTCGCCGTCGCCCGCGGGTTCGTCGCCGATGTCGTTCAGATCGCACCGGACACCCAGACCGCTCTGGCTCTGGTGGCGGCCGAGGTCGGCTGTCACCTGACGTTGTCGTCGGTGGCGGACAACGTCACCGACCCTCATGTGGTTTTCGTGCCGCTATGTGATTCGACGGCAGACGTGGACATGCGGGCAGCGTGGCGGAGAGACAGTACTAACCCAGCGCTGCGAGTGGTCCTGCAATACGTCATCGGTCTCCGGCAGCACTGAGACTAGATGCCGAGTTTTCAGTCTCAGGAGCGCGGCGAGCGCCATCGCTTCCGGACACGGTCAGCTGGCCACTGTTCCAGAGCTCTTGCCGCCAGGTTCCTCGCTGATAGAGGCATCGTCGCGCGGAAATCGCGCATTCTGCGGATCGTCGATACCGAACAATGACGTTCCGAGGGGTCAGCTACGAATCTTCAACGCCCGCATCTTCCTGTACAGGGTGGTACGGCCGATCCCTAACAGTCCCGCCGCCAACGACTTGTTCCCATTCGTTTCCGACAATGCCCGGTTGATTGCATCACGCTCCGCTTCTTCGTAGCGGCTCAGGGACGGCGTTGACGATCCGCGGGCATGAGTGGACGTCGCCGTGAAATTGCCCGTTGATCCGTGGTCGCGGTCGGGTAACGGATCAGGCGACGCCGAGGGTGCATCGTCGCGTCGTCGCCAATCCAGACCCATCACTGCATCCTCGGACGCAGACTCTGCATCGCTCGGATCAGTGAATTCGAGCGCGAAGATCGCGTCCTGCCCTGCTCGCCCTAATCGGCGGACGGTTGCCTCGGTGCCGAGAGTCGGTAGCTCGAGACGCATGCTGTCCTCATCCCACCGATACCGGCGCAAGGTGTCCCACAACCCTGCGTGTGCTTCCGCGTCGAAGTGCGCGAGAGCCGGGAGGTCGGTCATCACGGTTCCTGAGTTCATCACCAGTACCGGATTCTTGGAGGTGCGCAAGTTGCGATATGTGCGCGCCAGCTCGAGATCTCGCGAATCGGCCATGAGTTCGAGGGCTTCGGAAATCTCGTACCCGGCTTGCCGGACCATCGACACCATCAGGGGACTGGCCGAATCGACATGAGATGCGATGGACAGCGATCCGACGATTCTGCCCGTGATCGGATGCTTGATAGGCGTTCCGGCACATGCCAGGGATGCAAGCGCGTCGTTGAAGTGTTCTGTTCCGCGGACGAACACTACTCCGCGTGCTTCGATCGGCGTGCCCAAACCGTTGGTGCCCAGGGCTTGCTCGGAGAAGTCGAAACCTTCGACAGCGTTGGCGCGGTCCAGGGAGGGCTCGTCCTGCGGGTCGACGATGCGGCGTGAGACTATGCGACCTGCCTCGTCGGCCAAAAACAGGGTCATCCGCGAATCGGTCAGGTTGGTCTGCCACTGGTCGAGAATGCGACCAGCAGCGCGCAGGATGGCTGTGTCGGGATCTATTTCGCCGACTATGTGAGGACCTGCTGCCGGGTCAACGCTCAGCGAGACCGAACGGCGCCAACTCTGCTCGATTTCGTGCGCGACAAGCGATGCAGGCAGCGAAGCCCGCACGAGCCCCTGAGTGATCAGTTGCTCGCGCGCGCGTCGTACGGCGTCGTCGCGGTGTGCGCGGTCGCTCACTTTTCTAGTGTGGAGTAGTAAGGACGATGCGTCCAGCAACGCCACCTGCCGTGAGCTCATCCAATGCGCGGGTGACCTCCGCTGCCGACAGGGCACGCTCGGCTATCGGAATGGTGGGGATCTGCCCCGTTTGGGCGATCCGAACGAGGTCTCGCAGTTGGTCGAGCGTTCCGACGAAACTGCCTTCGAGGCGAATCATGCGCAAAGCGAGTAGTGCCGTGGGGACGGTGAATTCGCCGCCGAAGAGTCCGACCTGCACCATGATTCCTGCCTTGGCCAACACCTCGAACCCCAGTGTTGCGGTGGCTCCATTGTTGACGAAGTCGATGACCGCCCCGGCCGGCCCTCCCACAGCGCGTCGAACGTCGCGCGCTGTTGTATCCGAACCCGAGAGCACGGTGGCCGATGCGCCCATGTCGCGAGCGAGGGACAGGTTCTGATCTGCGCGGTCGACCGCGCAGATCGCCCGATGTCCTCGCGCACGCAGGATCGCGATAGCTGTCAGCCCTAGCCCGCCCGCACCGAAAACGACGACCGGCTCGTCCGGTTCGAGCGGAAGGATCCTGTCGACCGCACTGTGGGCCGTCAATCCTGAACAGGCAAGCGTCGCAGCCCAACT
The DNA here is from genome assembly GCF_058792695.1 of Rhodococcus sp. MT28. Classification (NCBI taxonomy): domain Bacteria; kingdom Bacillati; phylum Actinomycetota; class Actinomycetes; order Mycobacteriales; family Nocardiaceae; genus Rhodococcus; species Rhodococcus sp. MT28. The sequence goes on along the minus strand of NZ_JBXAFD010000030.1, from coordinate 5,892 downwards.
CGGATCCAGTCCGTCGATGTCGACGAGGTATTTCGCGTCGGGAACGAGGACGTATTCGGCGTACCCGCCGTGACGGGCAACACCGAGGTTTCTTCCTGTGGCGCAACTGTTGTCATGGCCTGATCGGCACTGGCGGCATTCGCCGCATCCGATCCACGGATAGATCAAGCGGACATCACCAGGGCGTACAGTGTCCACGGCTTCGCCTACCTGCTCTACGATGCCGACGACTTCGTGGCCGAGCACCATGGGGTATTCGACGCCACGGTCTTTCATGTTCATCATCCCTTTGCTGCCGAGGTCATAGCCACCCTCGCGTAGGTGTGTGTCGGTGTGACACACACCGGCTCTCAGCACCCGCAGAAGAACGCTGCTCCCTTCAGGCGCCGGCACGGGGACCTCCACTTCGTGGATCGTCGTATCGTCGGGAAACACTGCATATGCGCGCATGAACAAGCACCTCTTCGGGTGGAAGGAATGTGGCGGTGTCCTCATCATGACCACGCATCCTGACTGCCGACTGTTTCATAACGGAACACAGGTGTCGTGCATTGTGCTCCTACGTTGGTTCTAGAAGGGAGTGCTGCCCGTCACAAAACTTCCAGTGTGTGGCACGCCCGACATATCAGACCGCGGCCGATTTCCTTTTCGCCGTGACGAGCCCAGGAGAACCCATGAGCACCGCCGTTGCCAGCGATTCGAACGCCACACATGATGACAGCACCGATGACGTACTGCGAGAACTCTATGCCGATTGGTCTGAGATCATGTCGAGCACACCGGATCTGACGATCCGTCTACTACGTTCGATCTTCGACGAGTGGCACCAACCGACCGTAGAACCCGAAGGGGTGACTTACCGCGAAGACACTGTCGGCGGCGTCCCCGGCATCTGGTGCTTGCCCGAAGGAGCAGATCGGTCGAAAGTTCTGCTCTACACCCACGGTGGAGGTTTCGCCGTCGGCTCCGCATCGAGCCACCGCAAACTTGCTGGCCACGTCGCTAAAGCGCTCGGATCGGCCAGTCTCGTGCTCGACTACCGGCGCGCCCCGGAACACACACATCCCGCGCAGATCGAGGACGGTGTCGCAGCGTTCGACGCGCTCGTGGCTTCCGGCATCACCGCTCGTGATATCACCACCATCGGTGATTCGGCAGGCGGGAACCTGGCTATCGCCATCGCTCTGGCCCTCGCCGACCAAGGCAAAAGTGGCCCTGGCAGTGTCATTGCCTTCTCCCCCTGGCTGGACATGGAGAACAAAGGCCAGACTCTGGTCACCAACAACGACACCGATGCGCTGATCACACCAGAGTTGTTGGAAGGCATGATCTCCGGCGTTCTCGGAGGCACCGTCGACCCGACCACTCCACTCGCGAACCCGCTGCACGCCGACTTCGCAGGCTTCCCACGGCTGTATCTCACGGCTGGCAGCGTTGAATCACTCCTCGACAATGCCACCCGAGTGGCCGAACGCGCCGAAGCTGCCGGTGTCGATGTCACCCTTTCGATCGGGGAAGGGCAGCAGCATGTCTACCCGTTTCTGGCCGGCCGTTCCCCGCTTGTTGCCGAGGAATTTGCGCAGCTATCCGCCTGGTACCACGCCTGAACTTTCATTCCTCGTAACGACCAAGGACTTCAAACCATGACTACACAAAAGGCCCTGACCACTGTCGATGCCATCGTCATCGGCGCCGGATTCGGCGGGATCTACGCCGTCCACAAACTGGCCAACGAGCTCGGCCTCACGACGGTCGGCTTCGACAAGGCAGACGGCCCGGGCGGCACGTGGTACTGGAACCGCTACCCGGGTGCACTGTCCGACACCGAAAGCCACGTCTACCGGTTCTCATTCGACCGTGACCTGCTTCAGGACGGTACCTGGAAGCACACCTACACCACTCAACCCGAGATTCTCGAATACCTTGAGGATGTCGTTTCCCGGTTCGACCTACGCCGGCACTTCCACTTCGGCACTGCCGTCGAATCTGCGGTGTATCTCGAAGACGAACAACTGTGGGAAGTCACCACCGACACAGGCGAGATCTACCGCGCTACCTACGTCGTCAATGCTGTCGGGCTCCTCTCCGCCATCAATCGACCGGATCTGCCCGGTCTCGAGACATTCGAAGGCGAGACCATCCACACCGCAGCGTGGCCCGAGGGCAAGGATCTCACCGGCCGCCGCGTCGGCGTGATCGGTACCGGATCTACTGGGCAACAGGTCATCACGGCCCTGGCGCCAACGGTCGAACACCTCACTGTATTCGTGCGAACTCCCCAGTACTCGGTGCCGGTCGGCAAGCGCGCGGTGACCGACGAGCAGATCGACGCAGTCAAAGCCGACTACGAGAACATCTGGACTCAGGTCAAAAGATCCTCGGTGGCATTCGGCTTCGAGGAATCTACTGTTCCGGCCATGAGCGTGTCCGCGGAAGAACGCCTCAGGGTCTACGAAGAGGCATGGGAGCAGGGCGGCGGTTTCCGATTCATGTTCGGAACCTTCGGTGACATCGCTACCGACGAAGAAGCCAACGAAACTGCAGCATCGTTCATTCGCTCGAAGATCACCGCCATGATCGAAGACCCGGAGACTGCCCGCAAACTGACGCCCACCGGACTATTCGCGAGACGACCGTTGTGCGACGACGGGTACTTCCAGGTCTTCAACCGCCCGAACGTCGAGGCGGTCGCCATCAAGGAAAACCCCATTCGTGAGATCACAGCCAAGGGCGTGGTGACCGAGGACGGCGTCCTGCACAAATTGGACGTCCTGGTCTTCGCCACCGGCTTCGACGCCGTCGACGGGAACTACCGCCGCATGACCATTTCCGGTCGCGGTGGCCTGAACATCAACGACCATTGGGACGGCCAACCCACCAGCTACCTGGGGATTGCCACCGCGAACTTCCCCAACTGGTTCATGGTGCTCGGCCCCAACGGACCGTTCACGAACCTTCCTCCAAGCATCGAAACTCAGGTCGAGTGGATCAGCGACACCATAGGTTACGTCGAGCGGACAGGTGTGCGGGCGATCGAACCCACACCGGAGGCGGAATCCGCATGGACCGCGACCTGCACGGACATCGCGAACATGACCGTCTTCACCAAGGTTGATTCATGGATCTTCGGGGCCAATGTTCCAGGAAAGAAGCCCAGCGTGCTGTTCTACCTTGGCGGGCTCGGCAACTACCGCGCCGTCCTGGCAGACGTCACCGAGGGGGGCTATCAGGGCTTTGCTCTGAAGACGGCCGACACCGTCGACGCCTGACTCCCGATCGATACGAAAACAGGAGACGACCATGGGTGTGTACACCACCATCGACCCTGCCAACGGTCAGGAATTCGCGCGGTATCCGGAAATATCGGACGACGAGTTGGACGTCCTCATCGGCAGCAGCGCAAACGCCTACAGGAGTTGGCGCGCAACAGATCTCGAACAAAGAAGCCTTGCGCTTGGCAGGGTCGCCGAACTCTATCGAGAACAATCCCACGAACTGGCCAAGCTGCTCACTTTGGAGATGGGCAAACCGATCGCACAAGCACAAGGCGAGGTGGAGCTGGTTGCCTCGATCTATCAGTATTACGCAGACCACGCCGCAGAATTCATGCAGGATGAGACCCTCGACATCGCCGGTAGCGGGACGGCGGTCGTGCGGACCGAGCCGATCGGACCGCTCGTCGGAGTCATGCCGTGGAACTACCCCTATTACCAGGTGGCACGCTTCGCTGCTCCCAACATCGCACTGGGCAACACGATCATCCTCAAACATGCGCGCAACTGCCCGCAGTCCGCCCTGGCCATCGAGCGAGTCTTCCTCGAAGCCGGGCTGCCGACCGACGTATATCGCAATGCCTTCGTCTCCTCAGCCCAGGTCGCTGCGGCTGTAGCGGATCAGCGAGTCCAAGGTGTGTCACTGACCGGATCGGAGAAGGCAGGGTCGGCCGTCGCTGAGGTAGCGGGCCGGCACCTGAAGAAATGCGTACTTGAACTGGGCGGTTCGGACCCCTTCATCGTATTGGAAGATGCCGACATAGACATCGCTGCTGCCGCCGCCGTCGTCGGTCGGCTCGGAAACGGCGGACAGGCGTGCACTGCGTCGAAGCGGTTTCTCGTCGACGACAGCGTGTACGACGAATTCGTAACGAAGTTCGTCGACGGGATGGCTGGCTGGCTACCCGACGACCCGACCAGCCCCGAGACAAAGCTCGGGCCACTCGCGTCGCACGCGGGAGTCGAGGAAGTCGACGAGCTTGTCCAGGACGCACTCTCCCGCGGGGCCGAGGCTCTCTTGGGTGGCAACCGACCGGAAGGGGTCGGCGCCTACTACCCGCCCACCGTGCTGGCTGGAGTTACACGCGAGATGCGTGCATTCCGCGAAGAGCTGTTCGGCCCGGTAGCGGTCCTCTACCGCACCCGGTCTCTAGATGAGGCGATCGACCTGGCCAACGACTCCCCGTTCGGCCTCTCATCCAGTGTGTTCACCTCGGATCCGGACAAGGCCGGCCGAGTGGCCGAGGAACTCGAAACCGGAATGGTCTGGATCAACGGCACCAGCAAGACGGCCCCGGACCTACCGTTCGGCGGTGTCAAGGGATCGGGGTTCGGTCGCGAGCTCGCCAAGTTCGGCTTGAACGAATTCGCCAACAAAAAGTTGGTGCGAAATCCGAAGGGAATGAAATGACCAAGCGTGTTGAAGGCAAAATTGCCGTCGTGACCGGTGGCGCCACAGGTATGGGGCGCGCGCACGCCCAGCTGTTAGCGGAAGAGGGTGCCGCCGTTGTCGTCACCGATATCGACGTCGAAGGCGGCAAGGAGACCGTCAAGCTGATCGAGAAGGACGGCGGTACTGCGTCTTTCGTGCAGCACGACGTCTCGAGTTCGGCAGGTTGGAAGGTTGTCGTCGACCATGCCGTCCAGTCCCACGGCCGCGTCGACATCCTGGTGAACAATGCGGGCATCCTCGCTTTCACGTCACTGCAGGACACGGAGGAAGACGTGTGGGACCGCATCTTCGCGGTCAATGCCAAGGGCACGTACCTGGGCTGCAAGACGATCATCCCTGCGATGAAGGAGTCGAAGGCGCCGTCGATCGTCAACATCTCGTCCATGTACGGGATCATCGGCGCCCCAAATGCAGCCGCCTACGAGGCATCGAAGGGTGCAGTGCGGACTCTGACGAAAGCCGCTGCAGTGGACCTGCAAGAGTTCGGGATTCGAGTGAACTCGGTGCACCCAGGAGTGATTGCGACGGCGATGACAAACGATATCCTGGCCGATCCCGAAGGGAAGAAGGCTCTCTTGGGCACCACCATCCTGGGTCGTGCGGCCCAGCCGGAGGAGGTATCCACGGTGGTACTGTTTCTTGCCTCGGATGAGTCCTCGTTCATGACCGGGTCCGAAGTCGTAGTCGACGGCGGCTACATCGCTCAATAGGGCAGCTTCAGCTTAATTCAGTGCACCGCGCCTCGGGTGGCATCAGCCGAGGCGCGGGGCACTGTAAGGACAAGCGGCCAGCCAACTACCAGTGCATCCTGCAACTCGAAACACACCACATACCAGGCAATTTCGACTTCGGCCACCGCACGATATCGACGGAAAGGCGATGCCCGTCCGGCTGTTGAAACACATGAGGGACCGCATGGTGCCGACGACCTGCTCACCTCATCCAGCCAGTCAAAAACGACCTGCCAAACCGCTGTAGTTCCTGCCGCCCCGCCGAGTGCAGTGGCGGGGGTGCGGACACGCGTCAAACCCGTTACGCCCCAAGGAGAAACCAACCACGGGGACATGCCACTACCGCAGTTCAAGCCCAATATGCGGCCGTGCTCCAGCAGACCATCGACGGCCGCTGACTCAGGACCCCTCGCCCGACTCCGGCCCGCCGGCACCC
>NZ_JBXAFD010000029.1:0-19463 GCF_058792695.1 Rhodococcus sp. MT28 | reverse complement strand
TACGCGGGGAGAAACCATGGCCACAAAATGCGCCATAAATGGCCGCCAGTGGGGAGCTTACGATGGCCGTCGACATCCGGAAGACCGGTTGGACGAACATCTTGCGCGAGCACGCCAAGACCATGACGAATGCCCACACGGCGACTCTGCGCCCGAGTCGTGGATCGAACCACATGCCGAGCTTGCCGTAGTCGATCTGTGCTTCGCTGCCCGGTTCGACGTCACCGCGCGGGACAGTAACTTTCTCTTCGAGTCTCTGCTCCGCGAATGTTGTTGCAATGTAACGACGTACCGTTGATTCGGACACGTCGACGTGCTGATCGTCGCGCAAACGCTGAGCGATGGTGGCGACGGTGACCGGGACATCGAGTTGCGCGGTGATCCAATCACGGTGTGGTGCGATCTGATCCCACGTCACCGCGCGAGCAGCAGGGTCCGACAGTGCGAGAAACCACGAGTCGATGCGCTCGCGCCAGAGTTGCTCGTCGAACGGTTCATCCGGTGCCGGTTCGATGCCGTCGCGGACCGCGGGTTGGAGGTACTTGCGGATGGTCTTGCGGTCGATTCCCAGCGCCTGGTGAATCTCCACTTGGGATCGGCCGGCGTTCCAGTGGCGGAACATCTCGATCAGATCGTTCACGGTGAATGACTTCCTTGCCACCTCAGGCCCCTTCCACGAGCCCATGGCAGGACCCATGTCAGGAGCGAACCTGAGCAACACCCGAACCCCGCACCGACACGCCCCAGGCTGGGGAATTACGTGACAGCGGGTGAGGAATTACGTGACGGACAACCCCTCACACCTGAGGAATTACGTGACCGCTGACACTCGATCACGTCGCGCAGCTCGCCGACAACCCCATGCAGCTAACTATCCTCCTGTTTCTGATCAACAAGAAGGGCGACGCGGTCCCCGTCTCAAGAACGCCCCTGTACACCGACTACATGGGGACGCTGCTGGACCGCGAAGTAAACCGCAAACAGATAGCACGAGAACAAGTACGTCAAGTACAGGAGGTTACTGCCTTCCTTGGTTGGCACATGCACGCTGGCGTCGAAACACTACCCACCTCGGGCAGAATGACCCAGCACGACATAGAGACAACCTTGTTGTTGTACATGCGTGCAACCGACGGTGCTAGTGATCAGATCGAAACTCTGTTCAAAGCCGCGTCAGATCGATTCTGGGCTCTCACAAGCAAAGTAGACGGAACTTTCGAGTTCGCGGTCCAGCCGGTACGCGAGTACTTCGCTGCACAATTTCTTGCGGAGTGGGCCGGCAGAGACCGCAGAGAACCGCTACTAAAACAGGACGTACTTCGCCGCCTCATCGAGCGACCGTACTGGCTAAATACTGCCAGGTTCTACGCTGGATTCGCGTCTCCGAACGAGCTAGCCAGTCTCCGTTACGGGTTGGAAGACGCGATCAACGGCAACAGGCATCCGTTGCAGGAACGCTCTGCAACCTGGACTTTACTCAATGACGGAATATTCGCTCACAACCCACCGGTTCAACGCGACGTCGTCCGCCTGGTCACAGACGACCTGACCATACGGCTAGTTGCTGACCATCAGACAAGCGCCGCCAATTTTCCTCGGCTATCACGAGCCTCAGGTGGCAACGACATGATCGCGACGCTGAAGCGTGACATCGAAAATGATCCCGGAAGTGAATTGGCAGGCGCACGAATCAAAGTCCTTCGCGATCGCGCTGGCTTGGGGCAGGCAGACTTCCTACCCTGGTGGTCAACACACCTGCAGAACGAAATCGGCCGGCCCACAGAACCGGACTGGCTTTCGTTGGGCGGACTGTTCGGCATTCCCCGCCTACCGGACGAGGACTCACAACGACTCACCCTCGATACACCTCGGCAGTGCCAAAGTGCCCTACGTGCGGGCGCCTCACCAGCGCCGAACACAGACGCCGACCGAAAGCTTATTCGAGCCGTTCTGGACGGATGGTGTAACGACATTCCAACGTCGAGCACAAGCGAAGCCGGAGCTCTCCTACGAGCCATCAGACCCCAGTGGTTTCACCAGCTTTCGGATAGCTCGCGAGACGGGCCCTGCTTCCCCAATGAGCACCACTGGTTGGCAACTGCCGACCGGTCCTCACGATCTGCGCCCTGGTCTCAACTCGTGGAGATCAACTCAAAGTATGCGAGGCTACGAAAAGCGGGGAACCCCAGAGGCCAGGGACAAAAAGGAACGACCGAACCCTGGCAGAACCCAGCCCGCGAACTTGCGCGAGTACACGGCCCCTGCTGGCTTGCAGCGGAGATCGCAATCTCCGGGGCCACCGCACCAGACACCATTCCCTCAGGTTCGCAGGATCGAGACAGCGACCCACTTGGTCCGGCCACCGATTACGGCCGGCTCGTCATGACCATCCATGGCGGCGCCAGTTTGGAATGGTGGCGTGACTCATACATCGCGTATGAAGACACACTCTCGCGTCGCACGTGGGTACTTGCCCTGATCGCCACAGCTACGCCCAACGTCGTCATTGACCAGATTCGACACATCGATGAGTGCCTTACAGCGCTAACAGACCCTGAGTTCGACGCGACCGCAGCAAGCTCCAGTCGAATAGCGGCCACACGAACGCACCGGCGCCTAGGAGCCGACGTGTTGCAATCGAGCACAGCTCAATCTCCACGAACCCAGTTGCTCATCAGCCATTTCGCTTCAAACCCCGATGGGCTTGACTCTCTCGCAGTCTTAACTGACGACGCCCTTCTAACGCTGTCGAGCAACTCAGCCGCGGCTTGGCCAATCATACGAGCAGTCACCAGCAGACTGATCGACGCGCCAACGCGACCGTTGCAAGACGCTCTCGCCAAGTTCGGTTCGTACTCACGAGTTGAGCTTCCCCAAAGCACGGCAATACTGGGCACAGATCTGATACGAGAAATCTTGCGGGACCCTGCGCGATACCCGGGGGCATGGGTTACCGCGGCGGAACGTGCACACTCGCTGTCTGATGACGAACCGTCGCTGGAAGCTGCGGCATTGGAAAAAACTTGGATACCAAAGGTCCCAAGACTTTAAGGCTGCGGATTCAGTCGCCGTCGGTGATCGTGTACGACTTGCTGCGCCGAGCCTGTTGGCTGTTCGAATGACTCCGACGCAGCGCATGTATACCGTTTGAATGACAGGCGGCCGAGCTCGTTCACGCCTCCTCAAACCCGGCCGACGGCACTCAGAGAGACGGTGGGACAGGGAGAACGGTGATGCCGGTGTCGCGTTGCAGCGCGTCGATCAGGTCTGGTCGTTCGGTGAGAGTGTCGGTCGTGGTCACCGTATAGCTCTGCGGATCCTCGCCCGTGGATGTGTGAGCGCCGGCGGTGCCGAAGAGGGCCAGGCAGGCATGGGTATGTGCGAGGTCGTGCCGCGCCCAGTACCGGATCCCGGCGTAGCCTGCACCATGAAGGGCGGATGCCCACAGCTGTGTCAGCTGGTAGTTCCCGGTGGCGAATATCTCTGCGGTGACGCCGAATTGCGCGGCAGCGTTCGATGTCAGGTCAGCAAGCAGACGCGTGTCGACTATCTCCAACCGGCTGACTGCGCGTGCGGTGAGTTCGCTGCTCGGAACGACCCGCATCCCTCCCCACGTTTCGAGGAGGGTGATCTGTTCGGACTCGGCGGTGTAGCAGGTGCCATTCTCGTCGGCGAGGTCGAAGCGTCCGTGTCCACCGTTCGCGAACCACAGCGGCCCGCGAGTTGCACTGTGGCAGCGAAACACCTCCGTGCCGGCCTGGACTGTGAAGGCGGGGAAGCGGTCACGGAGATGATCCGGTGGGGGAGGGGCGAGGAGATGCAGTGCGGTACGCGGAGCGCTCACGCGGCGAGCTGCGCGGTCGCCGCGCGAGCAAGATCAGCCACCGATGGACCGTCACCGTCGAGCAGCGCCTGTCGCGGGGTGCGGCCGCCGAGTTCGGGTTGCTCGGTCATCAGCCACGACGCAGCCATCCACCCACCCGCGTCAGCGCTCGTCCACACCCGCAGGACGTCTTTGAGTCCGAGGATCGGCCGGGCAGGGGTGTTGTCGTCGAACCCGGCGACGGAGTACCCCACCGACCCGTCGGCGGCGGCCAGTCGCAGTACCCGATGATCACGGACTGCTTGGCTCAGCGCTTGTTTCGTCCACCCGGTCACGTCCAAGACCTGCTTGTGGGTAAGGATCGCGCCGATATGGTTCTCCCAGGCGCGACGAGCCTTCAGACCGGACAGCACGCTGCGGATCCCGTTCTCGACATACGCGACATCACTCGGATTCAGTTCGGTCTGATCGAGCCCGCTCGCGGCGAGCTCAGCGGCGACGAGATCTTGCAGCGGTGTACTCATGCCAACCACAATACGCAGGTCAATCAGGTCAAGTCCAGTAGGTCAACCTTCGATGTGCGCAGCTGCAACTTCTACAGAACGATGTCAGTGTTGGAGGCCAGTTCGGTCCACCGCTGCTGTTCGAGGCGTGCTGCCGGCTGCAGCGCATACCGATCCGCAGCGACGAGTTGGTCCATCGACAGCTCGGTGGCTGCGGCGATGTCTTCGACGGGTACCTGGAAGGTTCGATAGGGGCCGAGTGGGGGAGTAGCGATGTCAACACGGGCCGGCCGTTCGAGGATCGGGCCCAGCGACGGTGTCTGATCGAGGACGTACGCGGTCGCCGCGATCTCGGAATCTTGTTCCCAGGCAGCGATTTTGAAGAACCGGCGAGGGATCGCCACACCTCGGTACACCGGATCGTCGGCTGTGAAGATGCAGCCGGAGAACACCGACAGTCGTTGCTCGTACTGGCGGGCGTGTTCGAGCACGTAGTCCTCGAGGCCGAGCCACAAGGTTTTCGACTGGTTCAGAGTCGCGGTCTGGGGTGCGCACACGGTGTAGTGGAAGGTGTCGGCGTTGGCCTGGTCGGCAACCGCCGGGGTGCCCCAGACCGGGTCGCGGCGACGAACCAGATGACCGCGGTCGAGATCGTTGCTGGCATACAGCTCCGGTCCGGCCTGCTGCGCGGCCGGGAGCCGTGGATCGAGTCGCCAGTCGTCACCGCGTTCGACTTCACGCAGCTCGGATCCGTCGATGTTCACCGCCGTGGATGCGGCGAGACGCCGCTCAGGGTCGATCGCGACCGTGAAGTGTGTGTACGGCAGCACGACCAGCCCGGACCGCGTGGGCGCTTCGAGTTCGGCCGTGGACAGGAACGCGGGGTCATAGCCGGCGGCAGGTGAAGTCACCGAATCAGTGAACCGCTTGATCGTGACGGGAACGTGAACACACCCTGCTCTCAGGGTCCATTCCGTACCCTCGGATGGCGGCGCCCGTTCCCGGGCGCGTGCAAACGAGATGGAGGAGGCATATCCATGGCTGGAATCGCTGACAAGCTCGACAAGGCATACGAAGACAAGCCGCTCACCGAACTCGTCGACGCACCCGTCGAAGCACTCCAGGGTGTGAGCCCCGGCGACGCCGAGCATCTCAAGGCCGCGTTCAACATCAAGACCATTGGCGACCTCGGACGCAACAAGTACTTCCTGTGGGCGCAGTCCATCGCCAAGCTCGCCGAATAGCTTTCCAGCATCGCTGCCGACCGAGGGCCACGGGACCGTATGGGTCCTGTGGCTCTCGTCGTCGAACAACACACGGTGACTGTCGCCTTGCCGCTGGGTTCGCCGTAGACGACTAGTAGAGCCTGCCAGCGCCCGGCCATGAGGATCACACGACACCCGCGTCGCCGACCCTGAGTTGTCGGCTCCGACCGGTACCGTCCCACAAGTGACAGCGAAGCAGGCCAGCCCGGTGAGTGGGTACCGCTACCAGTGGGCACTGTTCGCCGACTGGTGCGCCGCCGCCGACACCTCGCCGCTCCCTGCCTCGCCGATCGCCCTGGCGGAGTTCCTCGATGAGAACCCTGCCGGCGAGGCGGTGCAGCTGCGTCGGGTGTCCGCGATCAACCGCGCGCATTTCGACGCCGGCCACCCAGCACCCGGTCGGGCGACCTCATTGCGCCTTGCGCTGGATTCCGCACGCCGCGACAGAGTAACTCGACGCGCCGCGCACTACCAGGCTATTGCTGCCGGACTGCCGATCTCCGGATCGACGGCGGCACTGTTCGGGCGACGCGACGCCGCACTCCTTCTCCTAGCAGGAGCGGGTTTGTCCTACAACGCGATTGCCGAACTCGACCGGCGCGACATCACCGCCGACGGCGGAAGTCTGCGGATCGGTGGCCGCCATCGAATCCGGACCGACCCCAACGAGGTCACTGGCTTTCAGCCGGTCGTGGTCTGGGAGCGCTGGAGCACAGTCCTGCAGTTCTCCGACCGTTACCCCTCCACCACGCTGCTCGTACAACATCTGCAGCGCAACACGTTTCCCGACATGACCGGGCTATCGGACCGCGGCGGTCCGGTGGCGGTGCCGATCGACCGGTGGGGCCACCTACCGTTTCCCGCTGCCCCGATGAGTGCCGCCGAGATCGGATCGGTGATTGCCGGACACCGCGTCGGGCTTTCGCCGCGGCACACTCCGCGGCGTAGTACCAGCAGACCACCCGCGGACGTCGAACAGGTCGACGTCATCCGTCCCGAGCCCACACCGGTCGAGCTCGATTCTGGTTACTACCGCTCGGGTGTTGATGCGCGGCGCCGCGCGCACACTGTCCTGGCGGAGGTGCCGGGCATGGTCGAGGAGGTCGAGGATCGTATCGAAGCACTCTTGCAGCGCACCCTCGATCTGCTCGGCGACGAAACGAGACCCTGAAGGATCCGCCAGCAGTCATCGACGAACCGTCAAGGACTATTGAACGGCGTCGGACCTGACATAAAACCGGCTTATCGGCGGTGTCGTGTCAGGATGTCTTGACGGTGCGGTAACGGTGCTTTCCCCGCTACTGCGTTCGCGTTATGTCAGCGCTCGTACTTTCCCAGGAACTCCTCTACCGGGAGTTGTCTGAAATTGTCGAGCCTGTTGCCGATGGTGTCGTGGTCCCAGTCCCACCAGCGGAGCGCTTGTAGCCTGTCCGCGATGTCTGCGGGTTGCCGGAGACGCACGACCCGAGCAGGAACACCGGCGACAATGGCGTACGGCGGTACGTCCTTCGTCACCACGGCGCCCGACGCGACAACTGCACCATCGCCGACGGTGACCTCGGGCTTGATCTGGGCGGCGTGACCGATCCAAGTGTCGTGGCCGATGATGGTGCGACGTGCCGCGCGCTCGTCGAAGAATGTCGAATCATCCTGAGCGTCAGCCCAATACTTCTCGCTGCGATAGAGAAAGTGGTGCAGGCTCGCACGGTCGAGCGGATGGTCGGTGGCTCCGACGCGTACCGCGCTGGCGATGTTGGAGAACTTGCCCACCGTCGTGTTGGCGATGTCGCACAGTCGGTCGCAGTAGCTGTAGTCGCCGACGGTGCTGTTGAGAAGCCTGGTGCCGGAACCGATGTCGGTGTACCGTCCGAGTTCCGAATCGGTCAGTTCGACGTCCGCGCCTATCGTGGGATTCGGTTCGTGTGCCGTCATCGTGGTGCCATCAATTCTGTGCGTGCTGTTTCGATTATGTGCATCAATCGGTCTCGGCCTTCCGAGATGCTGCCGCTGTTGTCGATTTCGTAGTCGGGAGCCAGGTGGGCGGAGGGGTCGGGTCGAGCCATCCGCAGGGCGATCTGCTCGTCGGTTTCACGACGTCGGCCTTCCAGACGCGCTGCCCGAACCGAGTTCGACGCGGTGACCCGAACGAGTAGAACGCGTTCGTATCTGGTCCGTAGGGCGTCGATCGCGTTACGTGAGACGTTGGCGACGACGACACCACCTCCACGAATAGCGTGGTCCGAGATGGCCGGTAGCCCGTAGGACAGGCCGTGCGCCTGCCATTCGACAGCGAATTCGCCGCGCTCGGAACACGATAGGAACTGCTCGAGAGTCAGTGATGCGTAGTCCTCGCCGGGCCCGGCAGGGCGGGTGATGACGCGGCGTGGGAAGTAGGCGAGATCGGGTCCGCTGTCGCGGACAGCGTCGATGAGTGTGTCCTTGCCTACCCCGCTTGCGCCGGTCACTGCGATGAAGGCTCCCGGTCCGATGGGGCGGGTCACGATACTCGTTCTCCGCCCCGGAATACCCGTCGCACAACGGGAATCGCGCGATCGGAACGGTGCGACCCGAATGCGGGCATTCGATGTGTGTGCAATTGAACCAAATCCGCGCGTTTTCCGACCGCGATGGCGCCGCGATCGTCGAGTCCGACCGCCGCCGCCGGGTTGGTACTGACCAACTTGATCCCGTCGACGAGTGGGTAGATGCCGTCGGCGTCGAGTTGAACGATTGCTTGGAGCAGGCTGGCCGGAACGTAGTCGCTCGAAAGAATGTCGAGCAGCCCGTCTCGAAGCAGGTCGACGGCTGCCACATTGCCCGACTGGCTACCACCCCGGACTATGTTCGGTGCACCCATCACGATGCGCTGACCGTGTTCGCGAGCAGCCCGAGCCGCGACATGTGTGGTGGGAAACTCGGAGATCCCGACGCCGAACGATTCCGATTCCAGGACGTGCTCGACGGTCGCGTCGTCATGTGCAGCCAGCGTGATGCCGCGCGCGGTCGCCAATTCCGAGATGGCTTTACGGTTCGGTATCGAGTGCTGTGCCGCGATTTCGGCGAGGTCGGACATCAACTTCTCGACGCCGTCGGACGAGACGCGGCCCTTGCCGACCATGTAGCGACGGAAGGCCTCGATGTCGGCATACTGACGCTGACCTGGTGTGTGATCCATCAACGAGGCCAGACGCACCGTCGGGAGGGCGTCGAACTCCAGGAACTCGGAAACGGTGGCAGGAGCGGCTACTTCGCAACGGAGGTGGATCAGATGCTCGGCGCGGGTGAGTCCGGCCGTGTTCGCGTGTTCAACTGCGTCAGCGAGAACTCGGGCCATTTCGGTGGCCGAGTCGCCCGCGTCCTGCACGCCGATGCGAATGGCGTCGAACACTGTCGTCACACCTGCTGCGCTGATCTGCGCGTCGTGAGCGAGGACAGCGGGAACGGGGTCCCAGTGAGTTCCGGGCCGAGGGCGTGCGTGTGTCTCGAGATGGTCGGTGTGCAACTCGACCAGGCCTGGTAGCAGCACGTCTCCGCCGAGGTCGTCACCCCGTCTCGTGTTCGTCGTCGAGATGTCGGCGATCGTCCCGTCGCGGAGAAGAACGCTGCCGAGCAGGATGTCGTCGTCGAGGACGATGTGGGCATTGGTCAGGACGGTCTCGCGACTCATCGTCTTCCTTCGGTGTCGTGCGCCGTGGGCGGTCGAAGCGGGTGGACCGAGTGCAGCCGGAACGGTGCCCCGGGCTCGGATTCGGTGAACAGCGCGAGAGATTCGATCGCTATCGCGGCCTTCATGCAGTCGGCGAACCAGCTCGTCAGCGTCCGGTCGACGTGGTCCCTGTGATGCTCGGGAATGCGGTCGGTCACGGTCAGGTGGAACGTGAACTCGTCGAGAACGTAAGGGTAGCCCCACTTCTTGAGCATGGACCGTTGTGCGGCAGTGAGCTTTTCGAGATTTCGACGCTTCAAGTCGGCATCCGTCGGGGCGGCGCGGTAGGCATCGAACTGGGTCACGACGTCCGCGGCGAGGCGGTCGAGCACCGGCGTGGGTTCACCTGCGACGAGTGCGAAGAAGCCGCCGAGAACGGTGAGCGTCAGGTGCGGGATCTCGACAGCGTCGTGCGATCCGGCGAACGATGCCAGTTCCGCGTCGAGGTCGTCGAGCCGCGCGCCTATGTCGAGGCGAAACGGCGCCTTGAGGGTGCCGTGGAACCCATATCGACGCGCGTCGACGGTGATGTCGTCGACGTCGGCGCGTGACCACCCGTTGGGCAACGAGGCAGGCGGCGTGCTGCCGTCGACAGCCCTGCCGAGCCAGGACTCCGCTCGTGCACGAAGAGTCGCGGCAACTTCATCTTGGGAACCGCCGGTGCCGGGAACCGCGTAGATCGCGACGCGTCCGGTGCTGGGATCGAACGCGTCGTTCACGGGAGAGCGCGTCATCGCGACGCGACCAGGGGAGTGAAGTCCTCCACGGGAATGACGCGGTCGGCCACCGCTTCACGGACCTCGGTGTCGTGGAAGATGCCGAGCATCGCTGTCCCCGCTTCGAGCTTTTCCGCGATCAGTTCGACGACGACACGCCGGTTCGTCGCATCGAGGGAGGCGGTGGGTTCGTCGAGCAACAGCATCGGCAGGTCCGCGATGAAGCCGCGAGCGATATTGACACGTTGCTGTTCACCACCGGAGAAGGTGGCGGGCGGCAGCGTCCACAACCGATCCGGGATGGCAAGTCGCGAAAGCAGTTCGGCCGCTCGTTCTTTCGCTTGATCGATTGCTACACCGCGTTCCACCAAGGGCTCCGCGACGACCTCGAGCGCGGGTACTCGGGGAACGCACCGCAGGAACTGGCTCACGTAACCCATGGTGCCCCGACGCGCAGCGAGAATCGCGCGGGGTGCGGCTGCCACGATGTCGAGCTCGCCGCGGTCGGTGCGCAGGACGATACTGCCGCCGTCCGCGGCGTAGTTACCGTAGACCATTTTGAGAATCGAACTCTTGCCTGCGCCGGAGGACCCGCCGAGAACGACGCATTCACCGGCGTCGACGTCGAAGGTGAGTCCTCGCAAGACGGGCAACTCCTGCCCGCCCTGGAGGTGCATGGTGAACGTCTTGTCGAGGTTGTGTACCGAAAGTACCGAGGTGCTGGTGGGCATGGTCATCCTTGGAGAATCGAGGAGACGAGAAGTTGCGTGTAGGGGGCCTGTGGGTCGTCGAGAACACGGTCCGTCAGACCGGATTCGATGACGCGGCCGTCCTTCATGACGAGCGTCCGATGGGAGATCAGCCGGGCGACCGCGAGATCGTGCGTCACGATGATGATCGCGAGCCCGAGATCGCTGACCAGCGACCTGATGAGGTCGAGCAGACGCGCTTGGACAGACACGTCGAGGCCGCTGGTCGGCTCGTCCATGAACACCAGGCGCGGCGAGACGACGAGGTTGCGGGCGATCTGGAGGCGCTGGCGCATTCCTCCGGAGAACGACGACGGTGGGTCGTCGATGCGGTCACGGTGAATCTCGACGCGCTCGAGCCAGTCGGCAGCTTCGGCTCGAATACGACCGTAGTGACGCCAGCCGTTCGCCATCAGCGGTTCGCCGACGTTGCCGCCCGCGCTGACGTGCATGCGCAGGCCGTCGGCCGCGTTCTGATGGACGAACCCCCACTCGCTGCGCCACAGTCGTCGAATGGCACTTTCGCTGAGCTGCGACAGGTCGGCGGTGTCGCCGTCGGCGAGGCGGTAACGGATGGACCCCTCGCTGATGTCGAGCCGTTGCGACAGCGTGCCGAGCAGGGTCGACTTGCCGGAGCCGGATTCGCCGACGATGGCCAGAACCTCACCCGGCCACAAGTCGAAGTCGACGTCGCGGCAACCGTATCGGTCCCCGTACAGATGTCCGAGGCCACGAACCTCGAGAAGCGGTGAGATGTCGGTCATGATGTGGTGACTCCCTGGTCGGCGCGTGCGAGCGTGCGCTCGCAGTGGTCGCTGTCCGAGCAGGCGAACATGGCGCCGCCCGCGTCGTCGGTGATGATCTGGTCGAGGTACACCCCGGTCGATCCGCAGAGCGCGCACGGGTCGTCGAACTTCTGCGGCTCGAACGGGAAGTCCTCGAAACCGAGGCTTTCGACGTCGGTGTGCGGGGGGATCGCGTAGATGCGCTTCTCGCGTCCGGCGCCGTAGAGGTGCAGAGCCGAGCTCTGGTGCAGCTTCGGATTGTCGAAGCTCGGTGTGGGGGAGGGCGCCATCAAATACCGACCGTTGACCAGGACCGGGTAGTCGTAGGTCTTGGCGATGTGGCCGTATTTCGCGATGTCCTCGTAAAGCTTGACGTACATCAGGCCGTACTCGTCGAGCGCGTGCATCCGTCGGGTCTCGGTCTCGCGCGGTTCGAGGAACCGCAGCGGCTCCGGAATCGGCACCTGGTAGACCATGATCTGACCTTCGGTCAAAGGCTGTTCCGGAATTCGGTGCCGGGTCTGAATGATCGACGCGTCGGCTGTGTGGGTGGTGGTCTCGGCGCCGGTCACTTTGTGGAAGAACGAACGGATGGACACGGCGTTGGTGGTGTCGTCGGCGCCTTGGTCGATGACCTTCAGCACGTCGTCGGAGCCGATGATGGCGGCAGTGAGCTGCACGCCTCCCGTTCCCCAGCCCCTCGGCAACGGTACTTCGCGTGAGGCGAACGGCACCTGGAAGCCGGGGATGGCGACGGCCTTGAGCAACGCGCGTCGGATCATCCGTTTGGTCTGCTCGTCCAGATAGCCGATGTTGTAGTGGATGTCGGGCGAACTCACTGGTGTGTCTCTTTCGATTGTTCGGCCTTGCCGGCGTGATCGCGGCGCAGTTGCTTGATGAGATGCAGTTCTGCTTGGAAGTCGACGTAGTGCGGCAGTTTGAGATGTTCGACGAATCCCGCAGCCTGGACGTTGTCGCTGTGGCTGAGAACGAATTCCTCGTCCTGGGCGGGCGCCACGACGCGTTCGGCGAATTCGCCTGCGCGAAGTGCCCTGTCCACCAGGGACATTGCCATCGCCTTACGCTCGCCGCGTCCGAACACCAATCCGTATCCGCGAGTGAATTGCGCTGGGGTGTCGGCATTTCCGGTGAACTGATTGACCATCTGACATTCGGTGACGTCGATCCGGCCCAGAGGCACCGGAAAGTCCAGTTCCGGGGCGTCGAACTCTATGTCGACTTCCCCGACCCGCATCTCGCCGGCGAACGGATGCGTGTTGCCGAAACCTCGCTGCGTCGAGTAGCCGAGCGCGAGCAGGAAACCTTCGTCACCTCGGGCGAGTCCCTGCAGCCGTTCCGCCCGGCTCATCGGGAACACCGTCGGCTCACGGGTGAGGTCCGCCGGTTCGGGGTCGGTCGAATCGGCGGCGCAATCGGGTTCGAGCAACGCTTCCGCGCCGAGAAGATCGGTGATGCGAGGCATTGCAGCCGGTTCGTCGTCGTGGACCGGCACGGGCCCCTCGGCGGGTGGCTCGGCGAAGAGGCGGTGGGTGTAGTCGAACGTCGCGCCGAGCTGCTGCCCGCCGGGAACATCTTTGAAAGTGGCCGAGATTCGGCGCTGTGGCTCGAGTTTCGCGGTGTCGATCGGTTCGGTGTATCCGAAGCGCGGGAGGGTGGTGCGGTAGGAGCGAAGTAGGGTTACGGCCTCGACGACGTCGCCGTGAGCTTGCCGAATCGCGCGAGCAGCGAGCTGAGGGTCGTAGAGGGAGCCCTCGGTCATCACCCGTGAGACCAGGACCGGCAGCTGGTCGGCGATCGCCGTGGGCTCGATACGCGGGCTCGCGTCGTCGCCCCGTCCTTCCTTCGCCAGGAGGGCGTGCGCATTGGCGATCGACTTCTCGCCGCCTTTGACTGCTACGTACATCAGGCCTCCTGCTTCTGGGATGCGGCGCGCAGCCGGGTGGTGCGCGGGAGTGCGACGACGGAATACTCATCGACGGCGAGTAAGTCGACTCCGCGGGGGAACGCCGCAGCGTTCTGCTGCCACAGATCGATGAAAGAAGCTGGCGCCCAATGGGCGTCGAACTCGATGGTGCCGTCGATGCCCGGCCCCTCGGCGACGAAGTGTCCGCCGGTCGACGACGACCGAGCATCGACGACGACGGTCGCCGATCGGTGCGGCGCCTCGTCCGTACCCATTTCCAATTCTTCGAGTGCGGGGATCGTCTGCGGTGACGCGATCACGAACTCGGCGTCGCACACCTCTGTCACCTGTCGCACGCCGGTGTGGAACGTCAGATACGACGGAATCTCGGGATCGGCTGCCAACGACGGGTGGAGCCAGACGGAGCTGTCGGCGTCGAGCAGCGTGAGAGCGATGTCCGCGAGGCCGGTCCCGAGCGCATCCGGAGCCTGCGCCGAGCCGGGCAACGGGAACACGCGGCCGGGATGTGACAGCGCGTCCAGCACAGCACGGAAGACCGCCTGGGCGTCGCGAACCGGTTCCGCGTGACCGGGCTTCGGCGCTGCCGACAGCGAATCGAGGTGCGTGGTCATGAGTGCTCCCGTGCGACGGTGAAGAAATCGACTTTCGTGCTTCGGCTGTCTGCCCGACGCTCGGTGTCGCGGGCCAGTTGGCTCTCCTCCAAAGGGGACACGACGTCGTCGAGGACGTGGGGACGTAAATCCGGGTCCGCCAGGAGGCCGTCGAACGCTGCGGCGTACCAGGCGTGGTTCAGATCGATGCCGAGAACGTATGCGCTGCCCACTGTCTCGTGTCCCAACGGCTGACCGGTCAGGCGCAAGGTGGCCCGAGTGGTGGTCGCCTCACCGAGGTTGAAGCGGTCGCCGCCGGCGCCCGTTCGTGCGCGGACCATGACCAGACCGGCCTCGGGTCCGCGGATGGCCTCCACGTTCGGCTTCGGTTCCCACGAGTCCCAGGCGTCGGACAGTTGACGCGTCGAGGCCTGAGCAAGAACGCGCATCCATCGCCTCCGAGATTCCACGGTTTCCTTCTCCGTTGTCACACCTTCTCCAAGTTGTCTAGGTTTCTGTACGACTGAGAGTAGGCAACCGCTGGCAAGTTGTCTATATTTGTAGACGAATAATGAATGGAGTCCAGGTGAACGGTTGTCGCATCGTCGTCGGATACGAGAGGAAGTAGGGTTGATGGCCATGGTTGTCTCGACGCGTTCCACTAGCGGTTACTCCGCATGGCGTCTCATTGCCGACGAGCTGAGGGGGGATATCGCCGGGGGGATGTATCCGCCCGAGTCGAAACTGCCCACCGAAACCGACCTTGCCGGGCGCTTCGGGGTGCACCGCAACACCGTTCGGCAAGCAGTCGCCGCTCTGTCGGCCGACGGCCTGGTGATCTCGCGACAGGGGAGCGGCACTTTCGTTGCCCCGCATGCGCTCCTGGTGCACCGAATCGGTCTGCGTACACGACTTAGTCACAGTCTCGGCGATCGCAGGGCCGCCGTCAGCCGTGTTCTTCGCGCCGCGACGGTGCAGACCCCACCGAAAGAGGTGGCAGACCGCCTGCGTCTGGATGGGGCCGCGTTGCGTGTGGAGATTCTGAGTCTCGTGGACGACGTCCCGGTTGCGCGGGCGACCAGTTGGTTCGACGCGTCGCGTGTCCCTGAGTTGGACCGCCGTCTGACGGAACTGGGCTCGATCACGATAGCGTTGGCAGCGGTGGGAATCGACGACTACGTGCGCGCCTGGAGTGCGGTGAGCGCGCGCGTCGCAACGTCGGCGGAAGCGGAGGATCTACAGGTGGCGACGGGTTCGGTGGTACTCGTCGTCCGTTCGGTCGACGCGCTCGTGGATGGTACGCCGTTGCAGTACGGTGTGACGCAGTTCAGGGCGGACCGGGTGGAGCTCGATGTGCAGCACGACGAGTTCGATGAGGAAAGTTCCACCTGACCGACGCGAGCCGGAAACAACTTCATTTATTCATTTCGGTGTGTTCATTTATTCATTTCGGTGTGGAATTTCGTTCACGGGCGATGCTTAGTGTCGTCGGCATGTCACAGAACATGACTCTTCGAGTACTCACCCTGAACATCTGGTTGGACCCGCGCGATCGCGCGGAGCGCGACGCCATTCTCCTCGACGGACTGCGGGACGTCGACGCGGACATCGTCTTCCTGGGAGAGGTGGTACGCACCCCGGAACGCGACATCTACCAGCCCGTCGCCGACAGCTCGCCGCTGCATTGGCATCACGCGTCGGATCATCGCGAAATCGGTTGGCCTGCTTGGGGTACCGCAGTCGGCACGCGGTGGGAGCCCAAGAGTCTCGAAGTTCACGCACTGCCCGCAGCCGAGGGCCCTCACGTGTGGGAGGCAATTGTGCCGCTGCCCATCGGCGTGGACATGCTGTTCCTCGGTCCTCGGCCCAGCTGGAAGTTCACCGACGAGGCGGCCCGCGTCGAGCAGGCACTGTTCGTCACCGAACTCGAGGAGCGTCGCAGGCAGGCTGCTCCCACCATCATCGCCGGAGACTTCGACGCAGCTCCCGATCAGGATTGCATGCGCTTCTACACCGGCAAGTCCGCGATCAACGGGCGAAGCGCGGCATTCCGCGACACGTTCGCGATCGCAGGCGACGGCACCCCGGGATACACGTGGACCACGAACAACCCGTGGGTCGCACGCAGCGTCGTCGACGCCCAGGGAATCGTGCCGAACTACTTGATTCAGGAACCGCACCACCGCCGCATCGACTATGTGCTCGCCGGTTCGACCGAGAACCACCTCGACGTGCAGAGTGTGATCAAGAGCAGCCGTGTCGTGTTCGACGAGTTCCCCACGCCGAGCGACCATTACGGCATTCTCGCCGAGATCGAGCTGACCGTTCTGGACAAGTAGTCCTCGGTCGGTTCGGCCCGGAAAACCATTGC
This sequence comes from Rhodococcus sp. MT28, assembly GCF_058792695.1. Classification (NCBI taxonomy): domain Bacteria; kingdom Bacillati; phylum Actinomycetota; class Actinomycetes; order Mycobacteriales; family Nocardiaceae; genus Rhodococcus; species Rhodococcus sp. MT28. The sequence continues at coordinate 3,010 of NZ_JBXAFD010000029.1, read as the reverse complement.
GCTCCTGAAACGACTGTGCCCCTACCGGATCGGTTGGGGCACAGTCGTTTCGAGATCACATACGATGGGCGTCCTCGGCGGCGGCCGTGAGGGAGGCCCCTCGCAGTGTGCGTTCGGCGTCCTCTGCGGATACCGCCGAGTGCAGCGCGTCGAGTACCGCCAGGTGGATGAAGCGACTCATCATCGCCTCGATCTGATGGCGTGCCCCTCCCGACCCGGCAACGAGAGCCACGTTGGCCACACCGACCAGTGGCGAGCGAAAGTAACTGGTCACCGCGACGATGGTGGCGCCGGCATCGCGGGCCGCTTCGGCGACAGTGATGGTCTCGCGGGTGCGTCCCGAGTGGCTGATGGCAAGACAAACGTCTCGATCGGTCAACCCCGATGCGGAGACATGTTGAGAGATCGTGTCCATCGAGTGTTCGACCGCCAGCCCGGCGCTGCGGAACCGCAGCGACGTGTCCATCGCGATCGGTGCCGATGAACCGGTGGCGGCCAGGACGATTCGCCTCGCGGAGTGCAAGGCCTCCACAGCACGTTGGAAGTCCTCGCGGTCCACGCTCGACTCCGCGACGGCGATAGCTCGAGACGTCGACTGGAACACCGACGCCAGGATCGAGCCCGGGCCGTCGTCGAGATCGCCGTCACGGCTATCGGACAGCGTCGGAATCTCCGAGGCCAACTGCAGCTTGAAATCGCCGAACCCTCTAAGGCCGAGGTCTTTACAGAACCGCACGACGCTGCCGACGGAGCTGCGAGACACTCCGGCTAGATCGCTGACCGTCATCTGCACCACCCCGGCAGGGTTGGATAACACGACACCGGCGATCGCTGCCTGCGCCGGCGACATCGAGGGGATGAGCGCTCTGATGCGGGGGATGAGTGTGCCGTGATCCTGACTCACAAGTGCAGCCTGGGTCGTATCCGCGGACATTGCTCCATCCAAGCATTGGACTTTCTCTAGCGCCACCGACGCCCGGCCCTTTCGAATCGGTGATAGCCCACTCATGCCTCGGCCGCGACGAGAGTGGACTGGGTCCGGGGTGCCGATGGGGCAGGCTCCGCCTGGTCCACCGCGATCCACGGATTAGCGTCCAGCAGCGCTCGGGTGTAGGTGTGTTGAGGACGCTCGAAGATCGTTTCGGTCGGGCCTTTCTCGACGATATGACCGTCCTTCAGGACGACGACCCGATCCGACAGGTGGCGGATGACTGCGAGATCGTGGGAGACGATCACCAGTCCGAGGGGGCGTTCGGTGGTCAAGGTGAGCAGCAGGTTGACGATCCCGGCCTGCACCGACAGGTCCAGCGCCGAGGTCGGCTCGTCGGCGATCAGAATCGACGGGTCCGCGGCCAGTGCTCGCGCGATGGACACACGCTGGCATTGACCACCGCTGAGTCCCCTGGGCCGGCGATGCACGAGGTCGCCGGACAGTCCCACCGCCGCCAGCAGCTCGACGGCCCGTGCGGTGGCGTCGCGCTTGGACAGGCCCTGGACGACGCGGCATGCCTCCTCGACGGTGCTGAGCGCACTTCGAGTCGGGGTCAGCGACGAGAACGGGTCCTGCAGCACGAGCTGGACTTCGTGACGTTCGGGTTGGCGACTGCCGAACGCGCGCCACGGCTTTCCGTCGATCGTCACGCTGGGAGAGGGCAGAATGCCGGCGAGTAGTCGTGCAAGTGTCGATTTGCCGCTACCGGATTCGCCGACGATGCCCACACGCTCGCCTGCTCGAACCCGAATCGATATGTCGTGAAGTATCTTTCGATCCGCGTAGGCGAAATCCAGCTTGTCCGCTTCGACCGTGGACACGACACCGCTCGGCCGAGCGCGTCCGGGGACACGCACGGGTGCACTGTCCGCCACGATTTTCTCGCCGGACTGATGCACGGGAAGGAAGTGCCCGGGCGCCGTCCGCTCCGGTAATGCCGCGACGAGCATGCGCGTGTACGGATGCTGCGGGTCGTCCAAGATCCTGCTGGTGGGACCGGATTCGACCATGCGGCCGTCGTGCATCACGACCACCCGATCGGTCGACGACGCGATCGCGTTGATGTCGTGCGAGATGATGACCAGGCCGAGACCCTGCGACCGGCGATGCTCGGCCAGCAGGTCGAGCACGCTGGCCCGCACCGAGGCGTCGAGCGCGGTAGTCGGCTCGTCGGCGAGCAGAAGGCGTGGCCGGGGTGCGAGCGCCAACGCGATCATGACCCGCTGGCGCATGCCGCCGGACAACTCGTACGGGCGTGCGGCGAGCAATTCTCTCGTCGGCGTCAACCGCACGGCCAGCAGAGCACGTTCGACGTCGTCTGCCGACACTGTCTCGGAACGGTTCAGGCCGAGTGCTTCTCGGACTTGGCTGCCGATCGGTTGCAGAGGGTCGAGGCTGGACATGCTCGCCTGCGGAACCAACGAGATCATCCCCGGCTGTGCGCGTAGTCGGGCGCGCAGAGACGTGTGCGTCACGTCCACGCCATCGACCGTGATCGTGCCCGAAGTGACCTCGCCGCCCACAGCGGGGAGCAGGCCGGTGATCGCCCGCAGTGTCATCGTCTTACCCGAGCCTGTTTCGCCGATGATGCCGAGCGACTCGCCCGGCTCCACCGACAACGACACGTCGTGCAGTACCTGGGACCGACCGATCGTGACATCCAGTTCGGTCACCTGAAGTAGAGAAGTCATCCTTCAGTTCCTTCCTTGAGCTGAATCCGCGATCAAGGCGAAGCCGACACCGAGCACCAGTACGGCGATTCCCGGGATGGTCGGTCCCCACCAGGCAATCGGAAGCAGCGCAATGCTTTCGGCCATCATCTGACCGAGTTCGGGTGTCGGTGGTGCCACGCCGACACCGAGGAACGCCATCGAGCCGACGAGGGCCGTGGTCGCGACGGCTTGTGTCGCGGCGTAGGACAGGTTGGTGCCCACCAGAGATGGTGTCAATGGCCACGAAGTTCTCCCCGTAGGCGGCCAGTAGTTCTCCCCGCTGGTGGCCACGGGTTCTCCCCGGTGG
>NZ_JBXAFD010000028.1:0-22382 GCF_058792695.1 Rhodococcus sp. MT28 | reverse complement strand
GAACCCGAACAAACCCCCACCACAGAATCAAAACCATCCAACAACAACCCACCCACAACCGGACGAGACGTGTCGTTGAAGTCTTCGATGATGTTCTGTGTTTCCTTGGTGGACAACAGTTCCACGTCACCGACAGCAGTTCCCGGATTCGTGACCATCGCACGGAGAATGGTAGTCAGGCGCTCGGCTAGCCCGCCAACAGTAGCGGCGTCGAAAAGATCTGTGGTGTAGAGCCACGACATCACCATGCCGGTACCGACGCCGGCCTCGTCTTCAACCGGCGACGCCGTCAACTGAAGGTCGAACTTTGCGATATCGATTCCCGCATCGAACTCCGAGACTCGCAGGTCAGGCAACTCCAGAGCGTCACCTGCCATGTTCTGGAAGAACAACGCAACCTGGAACAACGGATGATGCGCCTGCGAACGGGCCGGATCGAGAACCTCCACCAAACGCTCGAAAGGCAAGTCCGCGTTGGCAAATGCACCCAAATCGGTTTCACGAACCTGATCGAGAAGATCGGCAAACGATATGTTCGGCGTCACCGGCGTACGCAACACCAGTGTATTGACAAACATCCCGATCAGATCATCGAGCGCAGGTTCCCCTCGACCGGAAATCGGCGAACCGATAACCACGTCGTCAGTCGACGCCATCCGCGCAAGCAGCACCGCAAGGGCCGCATGCACAACCATGAACAGCGAAACACCACGATCCAACGCCAATTGCTCCAGAGCCCTGTGCAACTCACCGTCGATATCGAAACGATGCACCGCGCCACGCGTCGACGCAACCGCCGGGCGCTTCCGATCGAACGGCAGATCGATCTTCTCCGGCAACCCCGCGAGATTCTCACTCCAATAACGCAATTGCTCCGACATCAACGACGCCGGATCAGAATCGACCCCCAAAACCTCATGCTGCCACAACGCAAAATCTGCGTATTGCACCGCAAGCGGCGACCACGCCGGGGCGCTGCCCTGCGCCCGGGAAAGATAGGCCAATGCAACATCACGCACCAGAGGACCAACCGAAACACCGTCGGCAGAGATATGGTGAACCACAATTGCGAGAACGAATTCACTTGGGCTGGTACGGAACAGACGCACCCGAAGTGGAACTGCAACGGAAACGTCGAACCCAACGGTCACCAGCGGCGCCAAAGCTGCAAGCAACTCCGACTCGTCGAGATCCCGAGGATCCAGATCGATATCTGCCGTGGACACTTCGAGAACGTCCTGATAGCCGATACCGCCGAACTCCGGATACACAGTCCGCAGCACCTCGTGCCGAGCGACAACATCCTCAACAGCGCGCGCAAGCGCACTCACGTCAAGTTCTCCGGACAAGCGGAGAACAATCGGAATATTGTTCACAGCAGATTCCGCGTCGAACCGACTCAGGAACCACATACGCTGTTGCGCAAGAGACAATGGCACACGATCAGGACGAACCATCGGTGCCAAGGCCACATGCCCGATCGTTTCCGTCTCGGCTTCGATGCGAGCGGCGAGCGCTTCGACGGTAGACGCTTCGAACAGAGTCTTCACCTGAACGCGGGTATCGAACGCTGCGCCCAGACGACCGGCCAGCTTGGCCGCGATCAGGGAGTTGCCACCCAATTCGAAGAAATCATCCGAAGCGCCGACCTGTTCGAGGCCGAGTAGATCGGCAATCGCGTCGGCCACAAGCTTCTGGGCAGGCGTGGATGGCGCTTGGTACGAGCGCGATTCGAATGTGGGCGCCGGCAATGCGTCGACGTCGAGCTTGCCGACCGGAGTCAGCGGAATATCTTCGAGCATCACCATTGCGGCCGGGACCATGTGCCGAGGCAGTGCGCCGCGTGCGTGGACTGTCAATGCCTCAGCGTCGAGCGTGTTCCCGGCCTTTACATACGACACCAATGCTGGTTCACCCGTCGGCCCACTCCGAGGAAGTGTCGCCACAAATTCGACACCGGGAACTGCGGCGAGAACTGCGTCGATCTCACCGAGTTCGATACGAAATCCGCGAATCTTGACCTGAGAGTCACCGCGGCCGAGGTATTCGAGACTGCGTTGGTCGTCGCCGGCCTTGATCCAGCGAACGGTGTCGCCGGTGCGGTACAGACGTTCGCCCGTGTCCGCGAACGGGTTTGCCACAAAACTTGCCGCAGTTGTCGCGGGTAGCTGGTTGTACCCGCGGGCGAGATGTGTTCCGGAAACATACAATTCGCCGGCAGTGCCGGTCGCCACCGGCTGCAGGCGGGAGTCGAGAACGTAGAGTCCGACGCCGCGCACCGGGTCGCCGATCGTGACCGGACTGTCGACCGTCAGTTCGGCAATCGATGCGACGACGGTGGTTTCGGTGGGGCCGTACGCGTTGAAGAATTTTCGTCCGGGCGCCCACTGAGTCACCAGTGCGGGCGAACATGCTTCGCCGCCCACGACAACAACGTCAAGCGTGTCGAAATCACCCTCCGCAGAGAGCGATCCCAGTGCAGCAGGCGTCATGAACGCGTGGGTGATCTTTTCTTCGGTGAGCAGTTCGGCGAGCTCGTCGCCGCCGTACACATCGGGGCGTGCGATCACCATCGTGGAACCGGTGCCGAATGCGAGGAGCAATTCCAGAACGGAGGCATCGAAGCTGGGCGATGCAAAGTGCAGGGTTCGGGATGCAGAAGTGAGACCGTAGCGTTCGATCTGCTCGGCACACAGGTTCGCAATGCCTCCATGCGTGACGACAACGCCCTTGGGTCGACCGGTCGAACCCGAGGTGTAGATCACGTAGGCGGGATGCTCCGCACGCAAAGTTCCGGCACGTTCGGTGTACGACACCGGTTCGGCAGGAAGTTCGGCCGCCTTTGCCAGGAACACGGCGTTGTCGAGTTCCCACCACTGAATACTCGCCGGCAGTCCGTCGGCGACAGCGCCTACCGTCAAGCCGATCGAGACGCCGGAATCGACAAGCATGTGCAAGGCGCGGTCGGCCGGGTAGTTGGGATCAACCGATACAAATGCGGCCCCGGCCTTCGCGACGGCCCACAGTGCGCACACCGACTCGACGGAGCGTGGGATGGAGATCGCTACCCGATCTTCCGGTCCCACTCCGTGAGCAATGAGGAGACGCGCCAGCTGCGATGACGCGGCATCCAGCTCGGCGTAGGTGACGGAACGACCGTCGAAGCGGATGGCGATGGCGCCTGGGTCGATATCGACGGCAGCCGCCAGTAGCTGCGGCAGCAAGGGCACTCGAACGCGGCGAGTACGGGTGGGACGGGGTTTGCGGCTTCCGCGTGTCTTTGCGGGGGTCGGATCGTCTGCGCTCATTCGATCACGTCCGATGATCGATCTGCGTGTACGTCGGCCCCTTGCGCCATCAGACAACTCACCTTCGCGTAATACTTGTTTTCACGGTCATCTCGCCCGTTGCGGCTCCCCACAATGCATCGGCAACCGAGTGCCATTGTTACAGCCACGGAGTTGCCGAGCGCCGTGTACCGCGAGTGGGTATGAGTTCCACCACTCGCGGTGCGTGAGGTCACCACGACTGTGGGCTGTGCTCCTCGAGAACGTGTTCGAGATCCGGCAGTTCGCTGCGATCGATGCTTGCAGCGTCATCCACCGACAGCACCGCGTGTGTCACCCACTCGTCGGCTAGCAGGTCGTCGAGCGATTCGATGTCACCACCTGCCACCACCCACGCAGCACCCGCCGATGCAGCGAGCAGAATCGCGGGCACCCGTCCGCTCGCGTCGATCGAGCCGGTCTGCAGCACTCGCGACTCGACATCAATCGCGTACTTCTCGCTCCAGGTCGACAGGGTTGCGGTGAGTTCCCCGTACGTCTGCTCCCAGGCTCCGTCTCCGAACACCTGGAAGGCGACGTCGTCCGCGGTGAGCGGGCGAATGCGGTCGGTGTAATTGATCGCACGCGCGGGTTGTGCGACCGCAGCGTCGAGTGTTTCCGGCGTGATCGTCACGACAGAGTCCGGAACCTCTCCGGCCTGCCCGACTGTTATCGCTGCCCCGGTCTTGACAATTGCCCAGCACGCCACTACTTCGCCTGCTCCCGATACGCCGGAGAGGCTCACGAAGTCTCCTGGACCGACGCCACCATCGATGAGCAGACGCGCAAGCTGCGAGGAACGTGAATCGACTGCGGCATAGTCGATTTCCTCGTCGCCGACCACAACGGCGGGAGCTTCGGGGTCAGCCTCGACTATCGACGCCAGCAGTTGCGGCAGGAGCGCCGCACCTGATCCGCTCGGAGCGATGGACTGAACTGCAGCGCTGAGAGCCTCGTCTTTCTCTGCTGCGGTGAGCAATTCGATGTCGCCGACCGGCCTCGATGGGTTGTCGGTGACCTGTTCGAGTACGCGAACAAACCGCTCCACGAACGATTCGACGGTTCCCTGGTCAAACAGATCAGTCGAGTAGATCCAGACGCCGGAGAGTCCGTATCCATCCGCGGCGCTACCGAGCGTCAGTTGCATGTCGAACTTCGTGGTCGCCACTGGTGAATCGACTCCGCTGATCGTCAAGCCCGGCAGCGAGAACTCGGCTCCGCCAGCGGGTTCCAGCGACAAGATGATCTGGAAGAGTCCGTCGGCCGAGGCACCCAACGCTTCGGATACTTCCTCGAACGGGAGGTCGGACTTCCCGAAGGCCTCCAGATCCACGTCGCGCACGGCAACAACCAGATCGTCGAAACTTGCTGCAGTATCTACCTGAGTCCGCAAGGCAAGCGTGTTCACGAACATTCCGACCAGATCGTCGAGCGCACGCTCCCCTCGCCCACCTACTGCGGTACCGATCGCAAAGTCGTCGGTTGCCCCGACCCGTGCAACCAATACGGCCAGTGCGGCGTGCAATGCCATGAAGGCAGTCGCATTCCGTTCGCGGGCGATCTCGACCAACCGGGCGTGGATCTGCTCACTGACGGTGAACTCGACGGCGCCCGCTGCCGGTGACACCACACTCGGACGTGGGCGATCCGTCGGAAATCCGGCCATCGCGGGAAGCGAAGCAAGCTTGCCCCGCCAGTACTCGAGTTGAGCGGCAGCGACACTACCGACCTCGTCGGCCGTGCCCACGACGTCACGCTGCCACAGCGCGAAGTCCGCGTACTGCACGGTCAATGGACTCCACCCGGGAATGCTGCCTCTGGTCCGGGCTTCGTACGCGATCATCATGTCGCGCGCCAACGGCGCCATCGACTCACCGTCGGCGGCAATGTGGTGTGCAACAAGAGCAAAGACGTACTCGCCGGTCCCGCAGTGCAGAAGTTCCATCCGCACAGGTACTTCTGTGGAGACGTCGAAGCCCGTCGACATCACAGCGGCGACGCGCGAGTACAACTCGGATGCGTCCGCAACGGCAGCGACGGCGCACTGCGGCGCATCGTCGACGTCGAGAATCCGTTGTGTTGGTCCGTTGTCGTCTGCCGGATAGAACGTCCGGAGCGACTCGTGCCGATCGGTGACATCGCGCAGAGCGGCCCGCAATGCGTCGACGTCGAGGTCGCCGGTCAACCGCAACACCATCGGAATGTTGTACGTCCCTGCGGCCGTGTCTATCTGGTTGACAAGCCACATCCGCTGCTGCGCGAGTGACAGTGGCAACCGGTCCGGGCGTTCCGCGGCTTCGAGTGACTTTCGTCGACCCGAACCGACTGATGCCGCAATGGCAAGGGCCAGTGCCTCGACTGTCGTGGCGTCGAACAACATCCGAACCGGAACAGTGGTATCGAGCGTCTGACCGAGACGGGCCGCGAGCCGCGTCGCGATAAGCGAGTTTCCGCCGAGCGCAAAGAAATCGTCGTCGAGTCCGACTCGGTCTACGCCGAGAAGATCGGCAAAAACAACTGCAACTGCCTTCTCGACAACGGTGAGCGGTTCTCGGTACGGCGCCGTGTCGAACACCGGGTCGGGCAGGCTCCGACGGTCGATCTTTCCGTTCGCGTTGAGCGGCACCGAGTCCATGACGATGAACGCCGACGGAACCATGTACTCCGGCAAGCGCTGCGCTACAGCGTCCCGCAGGATTTCCGGAACGATCACAGCACCTGGGACGCCAACGACGTAGGCAACCAACTGGTCGCCCACCGCCGAATCAGCGTGGACTGTGACGATGGCGGTCCCGACGGAATCCACGGCGTTCAAAGCGAATTCGATCTCACCGAGCTCGATGCGTAAACCGCGGATCTTGACCTGGAAGTCCGTGCGCCCGATGTACTCGAGCTCACCGGCTGTGTTGCGGCGCACGAGGTCGCCGGTTCGATACATGCGCTCGCCGGCCACTCCGAAGGGGTTAGCAACAAACCGTTCTGCCGTCAGGTCGTACCGGTTGCCGTAGCCACGACCGACTCCGATACCACCGACGTACAGCTCGCCGACAACTCCAGACGGAACAAGACCCAATCGTGAATCCAGCACGTAGAGATCGATGTTCGGCACCGGTGAGCCGATCGGAACACCGAGTGTGTCCGCAACCGTCGCCTGTTGGAACGACACCACATCCGACGCTTCGGTGGGACCGTAGCTGTTCACGATTCGAACTCCGCGCGAAAGCAGGTGCCCCAGACGGCTGACCTGTATCGGCTCTCCGCCGAGGAACACCACCTCGAGGCTTGCCAGCACGTCGTCTTCGTCAGAATCGATCAGAGCGTCGAAAGCACTGGGTGACATATTCGCCGTCGTGACTCGCTCGTCTGCGATGACACGAAGGATCTCACTCGGGTCGAAGCCGGCGGGTGCGAGGTGCACACTTCCACCACTCGTCAGTGGTCCCCACACGTTCTTCTGCGTGAGGTCGAAACTCGGTGACGACGCCACAGCCACCCCGGCGCGTGCCGGCAGCGAAGAGTTATACCACGCAACGGTATTCGCTATACCTGCCATCGGGACGACGGTCGGCTTCGGTCGCCCGGTCGAACCGGACGTGGAAATGACGTAGCCGACTCGGGCATCCGCGCCGTCCTCACGCCAATGATCAATCCACGACGGTGCGTCGGCAGCGACCACGGGTTCGTCACCGATGAGCACCACTGGGAGATCGAGGTCGGGCGTCTCGATCGCCACCACACACCGTGCCGCGATATCGGAGAGCAGTGCGCTCACCCGTTCTTCCGGAAGAGCAGGGTCGATCGGAAGATAGCCGGCACCGGCTTTCCACACAGCCACCATCGCTACGACCCACTGCCAGGACCTCGGCAGGATCAAGCCGACAACGTCGTCCGGACGGACGCCGGCGACGACGAGTTGAGCGGCCGCGACCGAGGACAGTGCATCGAGGTCCCCGTAGGACAATTCGACGTCACCGGCAACCGCTGCGCACGCCGACGGATCGGTGTCGACGTACTGTGCGAACAGCATCATCGGTGACGCGTCGAGCCGGCCATCGTCACTGCCCCGTGACCAGTCGAGAATCTGTGCGTGTTCGGATGTTTCGATGATATCGATGTCGCCGACCACCTGCGTCGAGTCGACTACTGCAGCATTCAGAACGCGGAGGAATCGGTTCGCGAGGGATGCGATTGTCGACTCGTCGAACAGGTCGGTCGCGTAGGTGAACTGGGCGGTCAGTCCTCCGTTGCCTGACGGCTCGGACTCGATCAAGGTCAGTTGCAGATCGACCTTTGCCAGCAGGTCCGGCAACGCGAAGTCGGCAACGTCCAGATCCTGCAACTGCAGAACCGATCGCTGCAGGTTCTGGAACGCCAGACCGACCTGGAACAACGCATGCCTGGCCTGAGATCGCTCGGGGTTGAGAATCTCGACGAGCCGTTCGAAGGGGACGTCCGCGTGCGAGAACGCGCCGAGATCCGATTCCCGGACATGTCTGACCAAGTCTGCGAACGACGCTTCGGGGTCGACCTCGGCGCGAAGCACCAGGGTATTGACGAACATACCGATCAGATCGTCGAGAGCACGTTCACCACGGCCGGCGGCCGGGGTACCGATCACGATGTCCGATGTCCCGGACAACCTCGCGAGCACGACCGCCAGGGCGCTGTGCACCACCATGAAGAGCGATGCATTGACCTCACGGGCCACTCGATCGAGACCCGCCCGGAGCTCGGCATCGATCGAGAAATCGTATCCGGCTCCGCGGTGCGATTCGATGCGCGGCCGCGGACGATCCGTCGGCAGATCCAACTGGTCCGGAATGCCGGCCAAGCGTTCCTGCCAGTACGTGACCTGCTCGGAGATAACCGATTCGGGATCGTCCTCGCTGCCGAGGATCTGCCGCTGCCACAACGCAAAGTCGGCGTACTGCACCGGCAATGGTTGCCACTGCGGCGACTGCCCTTGCGACCGTGCAACATACGCGGAGACGAAGTCGCGGATCAGCGGGCCCATCGAGAAGCCGTCACCGCTGATGTGATGGATCACAAAAACGAGGACGTACTCGGACTGGCTCAAATCGAACAATCGCGCTCGAACCGACGCCTCGTGGGTGACGTCGAATCCGGGAAGGATCACGCCTGCAACTCGATCGATAACCACGGATTCGTGAATGCGAACCGGCGTCAGATCCGGAACCATCCGGTCCACATCCACCAGTTGCTGATAACCGACGCCGTCGATCTCGGGATACACCGTTCGCAGAATCTCATGACGTTCGAACACGTCCACCAGCGCAGCCTGCATCGCCGCAATGTCCAGCTCTCCGGTCAGCCTGATGGCCACCGGAATGTTGTCCACACCCGAGGACGCGTCGAACCGGTTGAGGAACCACATGCGTTGCTGCGCAATCGACAGCGGAACACGATCCGGTCGTTCCTGCGCCACCAGCGGCGGGCGGGCACCCTTACCGGATTGCGAGTCGATAAGCGAGGCAAAGGATTCCACACTGGACGCGTCGAACAGCAGGCGAACAGGAACCGTCGTGTCGAGCGCCTCGCCGAGTCGCGCAACGACCTGAGTCGCGATGAGCGAGTTGCCGCCGAGCGAGAAGAAATCGTCGTCGAGGCCAACCTGCTCGATGCCGAGCAGGTCGGAGAAAATCCGCGCGACCGCAAGCTCCGCCACACTCCGTGGCTCACGGAAGGCAGCGATCTGAGCAACAGGATCGGGCAACTGCTTGCGATCCAGCTTGCCGGACGTGCCCAGCGGGAATGCCTCGAGCACAACGTGCGCCGTCGGGACCATGTAGCCGGGCAGTCGTGCGGCCAGTGCTGTCTCGACCGATGCCCAGTCCACTACTGCGCCAGCGTGTCCCACAACGTAGGCAACCAATTGTTCGTTGCGCACTGCCACCGCAGCCGACGCAACGGACGGCTGATCGCGCAATGCTGCCTCGATCTCGCCCAGTTCGATCCGCAATCCGCGGAGTTTGACCTGGAAGTCGGTCCGCCCGATGTATTCGACCTCACCAACGCTGTTCCACCGCACCAAATCCCCCGTGCGATACAGGCGGCTGCCGGAAGGTCCGTACGGATCTGCGACAAAGCGATCTGCCGTGAGGTCCGGCCGACCGACGTAGCCGCGCGCCAACTGGATTCCCGCCAGGTACAGCTCACCCGAGACACCCACCGGCACCGGGCGCAGACGCGAATCCAACACCAGGACACGGGTGTTCCAGACCGGCGATCCGATCGGGACGATCTCGGAATCCGATGGCGTGACCTCGTGGAATGTGACGTCGACTGCCGCTTCGGTAGGCCCGTACAGATTGTGCAGTCGAGCCTGCGGAAGGAGTGTGCACAGGTCCTGCGCAACCTGCGGTGGCAGTGCTTCGCCCGAGGCAAATACCCGACGCAGGGCATCCGCTCCGCGAACTGCGGGTTCTGCGACAAACAGTTCGAGCATCGAGGGCACGAAGTGCACAGTGGTGACGCCGTGTTCCGCGATAGCAGCTGCGAGGTATGCCGGTTCCCGGTGTCCGTCCACTACAGCAACGACCAACCGAGCGCCAACCTGCAACGGCCAGAAGAACTCCCACACCGACACATCGAACGTGAACGGCGTCTTCTGCAACACCACATCATCGCCGGTCAGCCCGTACTCGCCCTGCATCCACACCAGACGATTCACAATCGCCCGATGCGAAACCGCAACACCCTTCGGCTTTCCGGTCGAACCGGAAGTAAAGATCACGTACGCCGTGTTGTCACTGCGCAACGGAGATAGACGATCCGCATCGGAGATCGCAGCGTCCGAGTGGGTGGACAGGTCGAGCGTGCCCACCTGAACAACCGGACAGACCGACGTCTCGAATCGATCCAGCGTAGTGGTGAGGACACAGACCGGGACAGCGGTCGAAAGAACGTACTCATTGCGTTCGGTCGGCTGATCCGGATCGATCGGAACGTACGCGCCGCCTGACTTCACTATCGCGTACATCGCGACCAGCAGGTCGAGCGATCGTCGCATCGACAATCCCACCATGGCATCGGGGCCGACACCGATCGAGATCAAATGGCGTGCAAGACGATTGATCCGGGCGTCGAATTCCGCGTATGTCAGCGTCGTAGCGTCGAACGTGATTGCCGGCGCATCCGGTGTTGCCGACACCTGGGCTTCGAAGAGATCTACCAGGGTGGAGTCGGGAACACGACGCTCGGTCGAGTTCCATTCGACGAGCACTCGCCGGCGCTCGTCGGCACTCGATAGGTCGATGTCGCCGATGACAGCAGAAGTATCATCCGCCAGGGCGCGCAGAATCGTGACATAACGCTGCGCAAACAGTTCCACGGTTGCTGCGTCGAAAAGGTCTGTTGCATAGTTGAACTGCGCAAGAAGGCCGCCCTGTGGCGATTCACTCACCGTCAGTTGGAGATCGAACTTCGCGACGGGCGATTCGATGTCCACGGCGGACACCGCAACACCGTTCATCGCTGCCGACTCCGGACTCGAGCCGCCAATGTTCTGCATCGTCAGCATGACCTGGAACAGCGGGTTCCGTGCCTGTGACCGTTCGGGGTTGATGATCTCGACAAGGCTCTCGAACGGAACGTCCGCGTGATCGAATGCGCCGAGATCGGTTTCACGGGCGCGGTGGATCAGGTCGGCGACCGTCGACGCCGGATCGATATCGGTTCGCAGTACCAACGTGTTGACGAACATTCCGATGACGTGGTCGAGCACTTGCTCACCGCGTCCGGCAACGGGAGTGCCGATCACGATGTCGGTGGAACTCGACAGCTTTGCGAGCAGCAGCGCAAGCGCAGAATGCACAACCATGAACAGCGAGGCGTTCGATGCCTGGGCGACCGCGTTCAAGCGCTCGAGCAAATCCGCGTCAACGGAGAAGTCGTGGTAGGCACCCTGATTGGTTGCAATTCGGGGCCGCGGCCGATCCGTCGGCAGCTCGAGTTGATCCGGAACACCGGCCAATTGTGTTCGCCAATAGTCGAACTGCCCGGAAATCACCGAGTCCGGATCGCTCTCGCTGCCCAGGACTTCGCGCTGCCACAAAGCAAAATCGGCAAACTGCACCGGAAGTGGTTCCCACTGCGGCGCCGCTCCGGCCGATCGCGCACCGTATGCCGCGACGACGTCCCGAACCAATGGAAGCATCGAGAATCCGTCACCACTTATGTGATGGACGACAAATACGAGAACGAACTCGGAATCAGTGATCCGCAGGAGCGAAACGCGAATGGGCACTTCGGTGGTCACGTCGAACCCGGGCGCCACCACATCGGCGACCTGAGCCACCACATCATCGGCATCCACGTCGATCGGGGCAAGATTGATCAGACGAGCGGGTTCGAGAACCTGCTGGTAACCGACGCCGTCGATCTCGGGGTAAATAGTTCGCAAGCTCTCGTGACGACGCACCAGATCGTCGAGAGCGTCCTCGAGCGCGTCGACATCGAGCGTGCCGGTCAATCGCAGTGCGGCTGGGATGTTGTCGACATTCGATCCCGGTTCGAAGCGGTTCAGGAACCACATGCGTTGCTGCGCGAGCGAGAGCGGCACACGCTCCGGCCGGACCTGCGCGGTGAGCGGAGGCCGCGCCGCCGGGGTTGTCCCCGAGTCGATACGGGCAGCAAGTGCCCCGACGGTCGGTGTGTCGAACAGTGTCCGCACACCGACGGTGGTGTCGAGCCTCTGTCCCAGCCGCGCAACAACCTGAGTAGCCATGAGGGAGTTACCCCCGAGGGCAAAGAAATTGTCGCCCAATCCCACCTTCTCGACTGCCAGAAGGTCCGAGAAGACCTGAGCCACAGCAATTTCGGCACTCGTGACCGGCGCCTGGAACTCGGCACTACGAGCCACTGGATCCGGCAACTGCGCACGGTCGAGCTTGCCCGAGGAGCCAAGCGGGAAGCTGCCGAGCACAACATGAGAGGCCGGAATCATGTATGCGGGCAACCGCTGCGACAACGCCTCGGCAATGTCGTCCCAGTCGAGGCTGACTCCATCTGCCGGCGTCAGATACGCCACCAACTGGTCGCTGCGAACCAGTACTACCGCCGCGGATACCGCAGGGTGATCGCGTAGAGCCGATTCGATTTCACCGAGTTCGATGCGCAGTCCGCGCAGCTTGACCTGGAAATCCGTTCGACCGATGTACTCAATCTCACCAAAACTGTTCCACCGCACCAAGTCACCCGTGCGATAAAGTCGCTGTCCGTTACCGGAGAACGGATCCGCAACAAACCGGTCGGCACTCAGATCGGGCCGAGCTAGGTAGCCGCGTGCAAGCTGGACACCGGCGAGGTACAACTCCCCCGCAACTCCGACCGGCACCGGATTCAACCGCGAGTCGAGCACCAGCGCCCGGGTGTTCCACACCGGCGCACCGATCGGCACACTTGCGACGTCGGATTCGGTGACCTCGTGGTACGTCACGTCGACCGCGACCTCGGTCGGACCGTACAAGTTATGCAAGCGCGCAGCGGGAAGAACTGTCCGCAGCGTTGACGCCACCTGTGGTGTCAACGCCTCACCGGAGGCGAATACCCGGGTCAAAGAAGTACACGCCGCCACCGAGGGTTCTCCGACAAACACGTCGAGCATCGACGGAACAAAGTGCGCGGTGGTGACGCCGTAGTCGGAAATGGCGGACGCGAGGTAGGCGGGGTCGCGGTGTCCGTCTGGTTCGGCAACAGCTAGTCGGGCACCAACCTGCAACGGCCAGAAGAACTCCCACACCGACACATCGAACGTGAACGGCGTCTTCTGCAACACCACATCATCGCCGGTCAGCCCGTACTCACCCTGCATCCACACCAGACGATTCACAATCGCCCGATGCGAAACCGCAACACCCTTCGGCTTACCGGTCGAACCGGAAGTAAAGATCACGTACGCCATGTTGTCCTGCCGCAGCGGCGCCAGCCGATCGGTATCGACAAGCGCTGCGTCCGAGAACTGGGAAGTATCCAGCGAATCCAACGAGACAACCGTGGTGCCCGCTGTGAAACCGTCACGATCGGTGGTCAGCACGCACACCGGTCCGGCCGTCCCCAGAACGTACTCGTTGCGATCGGCGGGCTGATCGGGATCGACCGGCAGATAGGCCCCGCCTGCTTCGATCACCGCGTACATCGCGACAACCAAGTCGATGGACCGCCTGATTGCCAAGCCCACCAAGGTGTCAGGTCCGACGCCCATTGTCACCAGCATCCGGGCGAGTCGATGCACACGCGCCGAGAAATCGCGATAGGTCAGCAGCTCGTCCTCGTAGACGAGTGCCGTGGCGTCCGGAGTCCGATGCGCTTGTTCGACAAACATGTCGACCAGCGTCTTGCCCGGCACCTCGTGGTCCGTGGCGTTCCAGGTGCCGATCACCAATTCGCGCTCGTCGACGGTGAGCAGGTCGATGTCACCGACCACGATGGCCGGATTTTCCGCGACGACGGCGAGGAGCGCCGCCAACCGTGAGGCAACAGACTCGATGGTCGACGGGTCGAAAAGATCTGTGGCGTAATCAATCATGATCGACAGCCCGCCGTGCTCGGGGTCTTCCCAGACGGTGAACTGGAGGTCGAACTTGGCCACCGCGGATTCGGGTTCGACGCCCGTAACCGTCAACCCGTCGATCTCGGCAGCGCCCTGTTCACTCTGGCCGAGGTTTTGAAATGCCAGCATGACCTGGAAGAGCGGGTTGTGCGCCTGGGAGCGGGCGGGATCGAGGACCTCGACAAGGCGCTCGAACGGAACGTCCGTATGGCCGAAGGCATCAAGATCGGTACCGCGAGCGGCTTTCAGCACGTCCGCGAACGAACTCGCGGAGTCGATCTCGGTGCGCAGGACCAGTGTGTTGACGAACATGCCGATCACATCGTCGAGAGCGCGATCGCCACGACCTGCGACCGGCGTACCGATCGCGATATCCGACGTCGCGGACAACCGGGCAAGCAGGAGGGCAATGGCACTGTGCAGCACCATGAAGACCGAAGCCTTGTGTTGCTGCGCCAACGATTCGAGCCGGACGAGCAAGTTCTTCTCGATCGAGAACTGGTGCGACGCACCACGGTTGGTCGCTACAGCAGGCCGCGGGCGATCTGTCGGAAGTTCGAGCAGTTCCGGCATCCCTGCCAACTGATGCGTCCAGTAGTCGATCTGCCGCGAAATCAACGATTTCGGGTCGCTCTCGTCGCCGAGAACGGACCGCTGCCACAGCGTGAAGTCCGCGTACTGGACCCCCAAAGGAGCAAAATCGGGCGCTGAACCCTGCGATCGAGCTGCGTACGCACTCACAACGTCGCGGACCAACGGCCCCATCGAGAAACCGTCGCCACTGATGTGGTGAACCACAAAGACGAGGACGTATTCCGAGTCTGCGACCTGGAACAGGCTGGCCCGCAAGGGAACCTGCGCCGTGACGTCGAAGCCCTCGGTGACAACGGCAGTGACACGGTCGATCAGGTCGGATTCCGGGACTACAACCGGTGTCACGTCCAGCACGACGTCCGACGCGGCGAGAACCTGCTGGTATCCGACACCGTCGATTTCGGGGTAGACGGTTCGCAGGCTCTCATGGCGCTCGACCAGATCGGTGATCGCGCCGCGTAGTGCCGCGACATCGAGGACACCGCTCAGGCGTAGGGCCACCGGAATGTGATCGACGGCTGACGTGGAATCGAACCGGTTGAGGAACCACATACGCTGCTGCGCAAGCGAAAGCGGGATCCGGTCGGGACGTTCCTGTGCAACGAGAGGAGCCTTCGCACCGCGGCCAGCAGAATCGCCTACGAGAGAAGCTAATTCGGATACCGTCGGAGCATCGAAGAAAGCTCGCATGTCGAGTTCCACGCCGAGTTCGGCGTTCGCGCGCGCCACCACTCGCGTCGCGAGCAGTGAATTGCCCCCGAGGTCGAAGAACCCGTCGTCTATGCCGAGATCGTCGCGGCCGAGCAAGTCGGCAAAGATCGCTATCAACGTCTTCTCGACCGGGGTGCTCGGTGCGCGGTATTCGACAACCTGCGCTGTGAACTCGGGCGCCGGCAGCGCCTTGCGGTCCAGCTTGCCACTGGCATTGAGCGGAAACGCCTCGAGTTCGACAAACAGCGACGGCACCATGTAGTCCGGCAGGCGTCCACCCAATTCACGTGCAAGAGCGTCGGTGTCGAGCACAACTCCCGATGCGGGAACCACGTATGCCACCAGATTGTCGCCCAAAGCCGCATCGGAGTGGACGAGAACGGCCGCCTGTGCGATTGCATCGTTGTCGAGTAGCGCTGATTCGATTTCGCCGAGTTCGATGCGCAGTCCCCGCAGCTTCACCTGGAAGTCGGTGCGGCCGAGGTACTCGAGCAGGCGGTCGGCGCCGGCACCGCGCCATCGGACCAGGTCGCCGGTTCGGTACATGCGCTCGCCGTCCGAGGTGGAATGCGCGACGAACCGATCCGCCGTCAGATCGGGGCGGGAGACATACCCTCTGGCCAGCTGGACCCCCGCGAGGTAAAGCTCGCCGGGGACGCCGGGAGGTACTGGACGCAGTGCGTCGTCGAGGACGAGTAGCTCTGTTTCGGCGACAGCACGGCCGATCGGAATGGAGACCTCGTCCTGCGGTCCGGTTGCGTAGTACGTGACGTCGACGGCTGCCTCGGTCGGTCCGTACAGATTGTGCAGTTCCGCGGTGCTGACGTCGCGCAGCCGCGCGGCGGTCTGGGCGGGAAGCGCTTCACCCGAGGCAAAAACGTAACGTAGCGAGGTGATCTCGGAAGCGCGCGGTTCAGCGACGAAGACCGCGAGCATCGAGGGGACAAAATGTACAACGGTGACGCCGTACTCGATCATCGTCGCTGCGACGTAGGCCGGATCACGATGCCCGTCCGGCTTCGCGATCACGAGGCAAGCGCCGACCTGCAACGGCCAGAAGAACTCCCACACCGACACGTCGAACGTAAACGGCGTCTTCTGCAGGATGACGTCTTCGTCGGTGAAGGGATATTCGCTCTGCCTCCATCGGAGGTTGGCGACGATTGCCTCGTGTGACACACCGACGCCCTTTGGCCTGCCGGTCGAACCCGACGTGAAGATCACGTACGCAAGATTGTCGGTGCGCAGCGGTGACAGCCGGTCACCGTCGGCAAGCGGCGCGCCTGAGTGCGCCGAGACATCGATGTCATCGATCCGCAGTACATCGACGTTTTCGGGAATGCCGACCGCGTCCACTGACGTCGTCAGCACGAGGACGGGCGCGGCGACGTCGATCACATACGCCAGACGCTCAGCGGGATGGTCGGGATCGAGTGGTAGGTACGCACCACCGGCCTTGACGATCGCGTACATCGCAACCAGCAGTTCGACGGACCGACGGATACCCAGGCCGACGAGTGTGTCCGGTCCGACGCCACGGGCGACGAGCTCGCGGGCGAGCTGATTGACCCGGCGATCGAATTCCGCGTAGGTCGACGCCGTGGAGCCGAAACGAAGGGCGACGGCATCGGGGGTACGCGCGACCTGCTCCTCGAACAGACTTACGAGAGTCGACTCGACGACCGACGGAGCCTCGAAAGCAACGACGGAAGTCGCGTCGGCGATGAGCGCACCGACGACGGATTCAAGGCCACCCTCTCGTGTGGCGAGCAACTCCGGCAGCAGCGTGGAGATCACGACCGGTACAAGTGCGTCCGGGCCGAGCGCACCACCCATCGCGGAGTCGAGTGTGGTCAGTTCCGAGTGCAACCGTTCGTAGGTGACCTCGGCGTCTGCATGAACAAGCGCTGTCCGGTCGGGCTCCGCCTCGGCTACTGCAGCGATCAATCTCGGCAGTTCCTCGATCGTCAGCGACTGTGGTCCCGGCATACCGACGGACATCAACACTTCCTCCAACTGACGACAGCACGGCGCAGATCCAACGCACGACTGGTCGTACAGATCAACGCCCATGGGGCAAATACTGCATATTACCCGTCCGTACCGGAACCCTTCCCCAGCGTGGCCTGCGCGTCAGTTATCAAAGACTGGACGAGCGAGGTAGTACCGTCGGCGCCTAGTGCCGGAAGAATGCCCGGAACCAGACCGTTCAGCGAAACCGAGACCAATGCGTCGGCAGTGAGCGCCGCACCCATCGTCTGCTTCATCACAGCCAGTTTTTCGGCCAGCTGTGTGAAGGTCACCGCGGTGTCACCGTGCGTGAAGGCAACCGCCGTCGGATCTGCTGCGGCGGCCGCTGATGCGAGGTCCGGAAGATCGGCGGCGGTCTTCGGCTCGGCTGCCTCGATCAGCGCGCGTTCGAAGTCCGTCACGATGTCGATGGTCCGCAGAACCACCGTCGGATCTGCGGCAACGGCGTCGACCACGGCCCGCAACCTGGCCGCGAACAGTTCCATGGTTGCGGCGTCGTACAGATCGGTTGCATAGGTGAATCGCATCCGGATATCGGACAGCGTACCGCCCTCGTCGAACTCCTCGATACCGGTGAGCTGCAGGTCGAACATCGCCGAGTCGAATCCGTCGTCCACCGCCGACAGTTCGAGCCCTGGCAGCGCAAACGTACCCAGTGCCATGTTCTGGAACGTGAGCATCACCTGGAACAGCGGTGAGTATGCCTGCGAGCGCTCACGGCCGACCTGCTCGACCAGACGCTCGAAGGGCACGTCTGCGTTTCCGAACGCCGCGAGGTCCTTCTCCTTCACTTGCTGCAGCAGGTCGACAAACGTGGTTGCCGGTTTCACCTGCGTGCGCAACACCAGCGTGTTGACGAACATACCGACCAGGTCGTCCAGGACTCGCTCGCCGCGACCCGCCACCGGTGTACCGATCGCGATGTCGTTCGAGCCGCTGAGCTTGGACAGCAGCACCGAGAACGCGGCGTGCACGACCATGAACACGGTCGAGTTCTGCTCACGCGCAATCTCCGCGATTCGACGCGTGGAGTCGGCGCCGAGCGTGAACAGGAAGTCCGCGCCCTTCGTCGACTGCGTTGGTGGACGCGGACGGTCCGTCGGCAGTTCCAGAAGTTCGGGAACGCCGGCAAGTTCCTGCGTCCAGTAGGCAAGCTGCGTCGACAGTTCACTGTCCGGATCGTCCTCGGAACCCAGAACGTCGCGCTGCCACAACGTGTAATCCGCGTACTGGACTTCGAGCGGAGCCCATTCGGGTGCCGCTCCCCCGGTACGCGCCGTGTACGCGACCATCGTGTCCCTGATCATCGGTGCCATCGAGAACGCGTCGCCGCTGATGTGGTGGACCACGACGATCAGGACATGCTCGGTGGGCGTGATCTGGAACAGGCGAACGCGCAGCGGAACACCGGCAGTGACGTCGAAGCCCTGACCGACGACCTTCGCGACCTCGGCCCCAATCGTGTCTTCGCCGACATACAGCACGGCCATGTCGACAACGGCTGCCGACTTGGACTGAATCGACTGCGTCGGGCCGTCCCCGAGATCGGGATAGAACGTCCGCAGGATCTCGTGGCGAGCAACAAGGTCGGAGACGGCCGACTGCAATGCTGCGACGTCGAGATCGCCGGACATCCGGATCGCGACCGGGATGTTGTACGCGGCAGACCTGCGGTCTATCTGGTTGAGAACCCACATCCGCTGCTGAGCGAGCGACAACGGAATCTGCGACGGCCGTTCCTGCGCCACCAACTGTGCCCGCGAACCTGAACCGGCGTGTTCGAGCACCCGCGACGCCAGCAGTCCGACAGTCGACGCTTCGAAGATGATCCGCACCGGAATCTGGGCGTCAAGTGCCTGACCCAACCTGGCCACGACCTGTGTGGCGATCAGCGAGTTCCCGCCGAGATCGAAGAAGTCGTCGCCCAACCCGACTCGTGGAACGCCCAGGACTTCGGCAAACACCGAGGCCACGATCTCTTCGACCGGATTGCTCGGGGCACGGAACTCCGTTGCCTCGAATTCGGGTTCCGGCAGCGCCTTTCGATCGATCTTGCCGTTGATGTTGAGCGGCAATTCGCTCAGCACCATCAACGCCGACGGCACCATGTAACTCGGCAACTCGCGGACGAGTTCCGCCTTCACGCTGTCGACGTCGACGGTGGCTCCGGCCTGCGGAACGAGGTACCCGACCAGTCGATCCCCCAGTCGCGGATCGGTTTTCGCGACGACAACCGCGGCGTCCACGGACTCAGCAGCTCTGATAACAGCTTCGATCTCACCGAGTTCGATGCGGTAGCCGCGGATCTTCACCTGGAAGTCGGCACGATCGACGTACTCGAGTTCACCGCCACTGCGCCAGACAACGAGGTCGCCGGTGCGGTACAGACGTGTGCCCGGTTCTCCGAAGGTGTTGGCGACAAAGCGTTCCGACGTCAGGTCGGCGCGGCCGTGATAACCGCGAGCCAACTGGGTTCCGGCCAGGTACAGCTCACCGGTAACTCCGACCGGAACGGGATGCAGTCGCTCGTCGAGCACGTAGACCTGCGTATTCCATTCCGGGGCACCGATCGAGACCGACGAGGTGTCGCTCTCGTCCACATCGTGCGCGGTCACTGACACCGCAGCCTCGGTCGGACCGTACAGATTGACGAGTGCCGCGTCGGACATTTTGCGGAACTCTGCCGCCGTTGCCGCGGGCAAGGCCTCACCGATGGCAAGGACACGCTCGAGCGACTGCGGAAGAGTGCCGTCTGCTGCGGCCGTCAGCATCGAGAGCATGGACGGCACCGCGTGCAGCGTCGTCACCTTCTCTTGAGCGATGAGCGCCAGCATGTACTCGGCGTCCTTGTGGCCGTCCGGGTCGGCGATGACCAGGCGGGACCCGGATGTCAACGCGGACCAGAACTCCCAGACCGAGAGGTCGAACGTCGCTGCAGTCTTGAGCAACATTGCGTCGGTCTGGTCGAGACCGTAGCGATCACGCTTCCACAGAAGCTGATTGACGATCGCGGCGTGGGACAGCGCCACACCCTTCGGCTTGCCGGTCGATCCCGACGTGAAGATCACGTACGCGGTATTCGCCGAACGAAGCGGTGCGATCCGCTCGTCGCCGCGCACCGGCGCTCCGGAGACGCGCGACAGATCGAGGGTGTCGATGAGAAGAACATTGTCGATCCCCGCGAGCGACGGTGCGTCGTTCTCGTTGCTGAGCACGCAGACCGGCGCGGCCATCTCGAGGACGTACCCGGTGCGATCGGCCGGATGATCCGGATCGATCGGAACATAACCGCCGCCTGCCTTGGCAACGGCGTACATGCCGATCACCAGGTCGATGGAGCGTCGCATTCCCAATGCCACCAACGACTCCGGACCGACACCCAGTTCGATCAGGTGACGGGCGAGCCGGTTGACCTTGTCGTCGAACTCCACATACGTCAGCGATTCGAGCCCGTGCACCAACGCGACGGAATCACCGTGCGCGGCAACCTGCTGATCGAACAGATCGACCAGTGTCGCCTCGGCGTCGAGTACCTGCTCCGTTGCATTCCATTCCTGCAGAACCTGATTCGACTCACGCGGATCGAGCACGTCGATGTCGCCGACCACGATCGACGGATCGGCAACCACCGCTGCCAGAACGGTGTTGAACCGATCAGCGAAGGACTGCACTGTCGACTCGTCGAAAAGGTCGTGCGCGTAGCTGAATACGGCCGAGATGCCGGAGGCAACGCCACGCTCGTCGTAGTTGTCACCGACGATCAACTGCAGATCGAACTGAGCGACACCGTTGTCGATCTCCAGGCCCTTCACCGTGAGACCAGGCAGTTCCAGGCTTGCCTGTTCCATGTTCTGGAAGAGGAAGCCCACCTGGTAGAGCGGGTGCCGAGCGGTCGAACGTGCCGGGTTGAGAACTTCGACCAGTCGCTCGAACGGAACGTCGGCGTGCGCAAACGCCTGCAGGTCGTTCTCTCTCACGCGGGCAAGCAGTTCCGTGAAGCTGTCGGAACCGTCGACGTGTGTCCGAAATACCAGAGTATTGACGAACATGCCGATCAGATCGTCGAGCGCACGCTCGCCACGGCCCGCGATCGGGGTGCCAACGGCGATGTCGTCGGTGCCGGAAAGGCGCGCCAACAGGACCGCGAATGCCGCGTGCGTGACCATGAACAAGGTTGTTCCGTGCTCACGGGCCAGTGATGCCAAGCCCTGATGCACTGCTGCATCGATCTCGAAGTGGAGGTAACCCCCACGGTACGACTGCGCGGCGGGACGCAGACGGTCCGTCGGCAGGTCCAGCTGATCGGGCAACCCGGCCAAAGCCTGGCTCCAGTAGGCGATCTGCTCGGACGACACTGATTCCGGGTCTTCCTCGCTTCCCAGTACCTCACGCTGCCACAAGCTGTAATCCGCGTACTGCACATTCAGCGGAGCCCAACCCGGCGCCGTTCCCTGTGCCCTGGCCGCGTAGGCCATGACGAGGTCACGGGCGAACGGAGTAGTCGAGGAACCGTCCGCGGCGATGTGGTGCACCACCACGGCAAGGACGTACTCGTTCTCGGCTAACTGGAACAACCGAATCCGCAGCGGGATTTCGGCCGTCACGTCGAACCTCGTCGACGCCAATTCGACCAGCTTGCCGACAATCTCGGCTTCCGTGACGCTTTCGACGTCCAATTCCACCGGTGTATGTCCTACCGGTTCGATGACCTGGACCGGTCCCGAATCGGTTTCCGGATACACAGTGCGCAGGGTTTCATGACGGCCTACTACGTCGCCGATCGCCGCACGCATCGCGCCCAGATCGAGTTCACCGCTCAGTCGCAGAGCAAACGGCATGTTGTAGGCACCGGCGGAGCCGTCGAACCGGTTGAGGAACCACATACGTTGCTGCGCAAGAGAAAGCGGAATCTCTTCCGGTCGATCCTGAGCTGTCAGCGCAAGGCGGCTTCCTTCACCGACGTGTGATTCGAGACGTGCGGCGAGTTCCTGAACGGTGGACGCTTCGAACAGAAGGCGAACCGGTACGGCCGTCTCGAGTTCTTCGGCGATGCGCATGACAACCCGAGTCGCGATGAGGGAGTTGCCACCCAACTCGAAGAAATCATCATCCAACCCCACCCGATCAACACCCAACACACCCACAAACGC
>NZ_JBXAFD010000027.1:0-22498 GCF_058792695.1 Rhodococcus sp. MT28 | reverse complement strand
CCTGGCGTACACCGAAGCCCGCGACAACCAAACCGCTGCAACAGCAATCGATTTCATGAACAACGCCCGCGTCTTCTGCGCCGCACACGGAATCGCCCGCATCGAGCGCGTGATCACCGACAACGGATCATGCTATCGCGCAGCAGATTTCACATCTTCACTGCGAGAGGCACGGCACTACCGGATCAAGCCGTACACCCCGAAACACAATGGGAAGGTCGAGCGCTACAACCGCATCCTCGCCGAAGAACTGCTGTACTCCCGCGAGTACACCAGCGAAGCCCAGCGTCGCACCGCCGTCGAAATCTGGAATGTTCACTATAATTATCACCGACCGCATTCAACACGCGGAGGACGACCGCCTGCCGCTTACCGCCGGCACCGCGTAACTAACGTCCGTGCCTCATTCAGCTAGTTGCCGGCGTGTAGTGGGGCCCGTTGTGGGCTTTCCCCTTGACTGTCGGGCGCAGATTTGTTGCTCACAGGATCACGAGAAGTCGTCGCATCAGAGTAGATACCCAATTCTTCGGTGGAAGGCCGGACAAGAGCATCTGTTGAGATGATGGTGCGACCGCACCGACGACGGCCGTGACACCCACCCTCCGAATCGTGAGTCTTTCCATCACCTACGGAACGAGGGATCAGCGGGCCGTTGAAGTTGTGAACACGTCGTTGAGGGTGACCATCGCAAGATTGCGTTCCCGAATTATGTCGACGAGTTGGCCGTACACATGTGTCACCGGAGGGTGATTGGCATGTCCGATAATGATCGATTGAGCGGTGAAGTACTTGTGGGCACACTCGAGTAGATACTGCTCGGTGATCAGCCCTGAATCGGATAACGATCCGTACCAAAGTGTCGGGACGGTGTAGCCGTGATCGGCAGCGACCATGTCAACGGATGCATTGTGGTACCCGAATGGGGGACGGTAGAACGGGGTGCCGTCTACACCGAAGGTGTTGCTCAAGAAGGTTTTTGTTCGATCGAACTGGGAAGCGACCGCCGACGGCGACAGTGCAGTGAGATCTGGATGGTCCCAGGTGTGGTTGGCCAGTTGAATCTGACCACTCTCGACCAGCGGGCGTAGCGCAGCCTTGTGGACGGTCCACCCGTCGTACACTCCGGTGACGAAAAAGGTGAACCGAGCGCCGGTGTCCTTGGCAAACTGTATGTAGGCGCCGACGACATCGGCGTTGGCGCCGTCATCTACGGTCAGTGCGATGTTGTTGCCCTGTCCTGGAATTGCTGTGAGAGCGCCTGACGGCACAGGAACACGCGAGGCCGACGGGGGTGGCCCCACCAAGGCGGGCGACGCGTCAGCGGGTGCCACCGGCGGGGAAGTGGGTGTGGCCGATTCGTCGAGTGCGACCGCACCCCCGCCATACGCTCTCGAGCATCCGGCCAGGGTCACAGATGTGCCTGCGGCGAGTATCGCCAAGAAACTTCGTCTGTCCACACTGTGGAACTTTAGCTGACAACGACCGAAGCAATCCCACTCCACACGTCGTCCGACGAGGATGAAGGTGCGAAGCGGATACGTGCATTTGGGGCTGGATTTCAGTCGCTCGTTTCAGGCCAACGAGTGACATCCGAGAGCATCCTTGGGCGGGCGTCTCTGGCCGCCGCATAACACTGAGATTGCTCGCAATTGTGCAGGCTGAACGTATTTGGCGGCCCCGACGGCCACACAAGAAAGGGGACCGACGGGGCCAGTTGGATGCCCTCGCTGTCTGAAGGCACCTCTACCGCGACGGTACTCCGATCTCTCTATCTTGGTCATGGGGTGGAGGGCAGTTCGACTGCGTTGGGATGCAAGGATCCGGTTCGAGCGGGGCGCATGAAAAGTATTGGCCAAGAATGTAATTCGTGATCGAAGTCAGTTGACGTTCAAAATGGGATGAATCCGCACACGAAGGCTGACAAAGGAACGGTGTGGTTTGACAAAATATAGTTGTTGTCACGTTTCGGCGCGTTGATTCTGCTCAGTGGAGCTATTTCGATGGAACGCCACGAATGCGCGTGTTTCTCGCGAATGGTCGTAGGTGGCGTGCAAGACAGCAGGTGTGTGAAGCACACACTTCAGCCAAATGGGACGCTGCCATGCCGAAACGGTGCTCGGGGAGTCCCGCGGTAAGGGCGATTTTCCGCAAATGCGAAGGTCTGTTGACCTGATCGCTAAAGGCATCGGCGATCTCCGCGACGTGGCCGTTCACGACTGGGCGATGCGCGCGACACGATGCTGCCTGTTGGTGCAATGCCCGGATCATGGAGCACGTCGCGCGGCCACAAGGCAAAGGCGCACAAGGGACATCGATCAGAACACCGCCGCAGCATCGTTTGCGCGCGCTCCGGCCTTCCCCACCATGAGTTCGTTGGTCCCGTCCTCGCTCCGTGCAGCAAGCATCTTCAGGGCAGCATGTGTGCGGGTGCCTTTAACGCCAGTCAAGACGATCAGCTCCTGATCGGGATCGGATACGCATCCAAGGGTCTCCCATTCCAACGTCAACTCCCCAGCGACCGGATGATTTAAGACCTTGATTCCGCAGGTCTGGCGAACAACGTCATGCGATGCCCACCATCGGCGAAAATCTGGGTCGTGAACCGATAGCTCACCGACAATTTCGGCAAGTCGCGGATCATTCGGGTTCTTTCCCGCATCCATGCGGAGGAAAGACACGCATAGACGAGCGGTGGCTTTCCAGTCTGCAAACAAACCGCGAACCTCTGGATCGAGAAACGCCAAGCGAACGTAATTTCGTTGCGAACGCGGAATGGTGGAGAAGTCTGCGAACACCGCGGAGGCTTGCGAATTCCATGCCAGTACATCCAGATAGCGACCCAGAAGTAGCACTGGACTCTCGGTGAACTCGTCAATCAGACGCTGCATCGACGGTCGAACACGCTGAATATCTTGCCGTTTGGAGCGCGTCGCTGGGCGACCCGCGAGCCCGTGCATGTACGCGTGTTGATCCTCATCCAGCCGAAGGGCTTGAGATAACGCGGCGAGTACGTTCCCCGATGCAGGGAGCCTCCCCTGTTCCAACCGAGCGTAGTAGTCGGTGCTGATCGCCGCGAGCTTTGCAACTTCCTCCCGTCTCAGTCCAGGGACCCGCCGTACGCTGTCCGTCACGGGCATTCCGACCATAGCCGGGTTGAGTTCAGCGCGCCGGGCCCGCAGGAAGTTCCCCAGTTCGTTGCTTGCATCCATGGTCGCAAGTATTACAGAGCGGCCCCCCAGCTACCTGGGATAAATTCTTCCCTGGGAATAAACCTTCCTCTTGTGGGAACCGCGGCCAGGGATAAACCTAGGCAAAGGTTCGGCACGGACACGTTGAACCTTGGAAACGAAAAACGTGGGAAGGGACCGCTGTATGTCTGACGACGATGTTGCGCACGCCGGGACAGGCGAACGAATTGATCCCTGACTTGGCCCAAGTTCCCCTCTAGGTCGAACCAGACTGCTGGAGTGCGTCATCAGACGCTTCGCCGCGCCAACCTTCACGCAGACACCGCAGCCATGAACACCTACTTCGTTGTTGAGTGTTCGACCCTTCTGGAACTCGGCCGACGGCGAACAGCAGACACTCAGGGGAGTTCGCTGATATCAAAGTGGTGATCACCTACGTAGTCCCTCCGCGCGCCGTTCCGTCGAGTGCAGGTAGCGAAGTCCGAATGTAAAACGCTGCGTGACTTCGTGATGCAACAAATCCGCCGGCAGATTGGCATACATGACGATTGAACCCATGCTGGGCTGAAGTCCACAGCTCACCTGGACGGCATACGGGTCCTCAGGGTGATTCGAGACCTATTTCCACATCTCCTCCGAGAACGCGAAATGTGCTGTGCCGTAAAATTATCCGTCGAGAGGCTATGTCCGTGAGGGTGGATCGACAGCAGAGAACTCTCGCATCATCAGGGCGATGCATTCGGGATATGAAATTCACGGCAAGCGGACGCGGCACCAGGACCACGAGGCAACCGGACAGAACAGTCATACCCAGACTCGAAAGTATCGCGCTCTCGCAGCTTGAAACGCGTGCAGACTTGCATCGCCACTGCGGATGGAACACGTAGGAAGCACAACTATGGATGAGATACGCACTAAACAAGCACGCACAGTTGACTTCGAAGCATATTCCAATAGTGTTGGGAATCTAGATGTTTCCGTCATCGATAGGCGGCCAGTGTGGGCGCGACGATATTTCGGCGTCGCTCTGTGTCGTGTGAAGTGTCGGAGGATGGCGTGAACGAGTACGTTCTCGACCCTCACCGGCTGGCACAGTTCGTCGCTGTCGCGGAGCACTTGAACATCACACGTGCAGCTGCCGATCTTCATCTGACCCAGCAGGCGGTCAGCAGCACTATCAAAGTGCTCGAGCGCGAACTGAAGGTCACCCTCCTCAAACGTACCGGCCGCGGTATTGCGCTCACCCCGGCCGGGGCCAGACTGCTTGCCGGAGCGAGGCCACTCGTTGATGCGAGCAAGTCGCTCGTGCGGGCCACCCGCGCCGCAGCCCGCGACACCGATGAAGAGCTGGCGATCGGGTACACGTCTGCGATTACGCCAGACGAAATCTTCGACATGATTTCTCGTCTGCGGAAGCACTATCCGAACGCCGCTATCACCACACGTCAGTACTTGGGTGACGAAATCATCGAGGCCCTTCGTTCGGGCACCGTCGGCATCGGCCTCCAGCGCGACACCACCCACACTGACGATGTCGATACCGCCATGATGTCCTTCACACCGCTGCGGATCGCCGTCTCGTCTTCTCACCGACTGGCACATCGACCTAGCATCGCCCTTAGTGAGTTGGCCGCCGAAACCCTGATGCTCGGTGAATCCTCCGGAAGCTCGACCTATTCCGAGTTTCTACTCTCGATCTGTCGCGGCGCAGGATTCGAGCCCACCACAACGATCAGCAACTTCCGCGGTGTCGAGCATTCAGCAATCGTGATCGGAACCGACTGCTATACCTTTGTCACAGCCGGATCCGGGACCTATCACAGGGGCGCGACGACTGTCATCCCTCTAGCTGGCACGCACCTGGCGGCGATACAGGCAGTGTGGCTGCGCCACACCACATCCCGTATCCGTGACACCCTCGTCACGGATAACCAGGCGATCACCGCGTTCACCGAGCGCCACATCGATGTCCGTGGCCGCGAACAATCGTCGCTGCACGAACCTTCCTCTCCTGCCCACGTTATGCCAGGCGGCCGCTGCGAAATAGACTCTCGATCAGAAGTTGGCCGCAGCGAGGAATCGCACGACGCTGATGTGAGCGTCTACTGCGCATAAAGCGGGTACCAGCATGCCGAACAGGACGCTCCACCAGGCCATTCGTATGTCTGCACCGACGTCCCGGCGCAATGGCCAAAGTCCTGCGGTGTGCAACTCAACTACGAGCGGAGCCGGTCAATAACCTGGCCGGCGCTGCCGCAGTGTCGATGTGAGGTGACCAGGATCCGCAGGGTGGTCGGTTTCGAGTCCCCGGACAATGCGGCGCAAGTGCGGGAAAGTCATTTGCCGAGACTGCTGAGGGGCTTCCTCTGACGACGAGTGATCGGGTGGCTTAGTGCATCGTCGGACATGGTCGGACGATCGTAAATGGTCCGCATGGGCCGTGGGCCAATCAATGTTGATCACTATGTCGCGGACACCGGCGATAACCCTGGTACCGCTACCGAGGCACCACGATTCCCGGACCTTGGGCGCCTGCCTGAGAGAGCCAAACGGCAGTGACAACGGAGAGCCCGGTGCTCGGTAATAGGCACGCCGGGTTCGGAGAGCGGCCCGGAGAAGCGGCAACATCGGTGCCGAGCGTCAGGCCAACTCAACCTGTTCCGAACCCGAGTGCCAGGAACGCCCCGAGACGCAAGATCGGCACCGACATCTCGACTCAGACGTACAAGTGGGTTCGACGGAAACTTCGGCCGCCTGTAGGCGAAATCGCTCTCGATAAGCGAACCCCCCACCTCAGCAAGCCAGCAATTTGTCGGCCAGAGCGTTTACATATCGTCTGAGATTTGGAGCGTGGCGAGCATTTCTGCTTGATGTCGTCGCCCGGCTGTCTCGTAGCCGATAACGGTGACGAACGGTGCCAGCATCACCAACATGAGACAAATGGCGAATGGCATACCCAGCGCGGCGAGCGTGACTGCCAGAACGAGGATCGCCGCGGTAGCTGCGATCAGCGACAGGTGGAATTTGTCGGCGGAGGACATCAGCAGAGTGTGAAGCAGATAGAAAACCGCCAAGAAGAGCGCGACCGGTGCCGCCAATGAGAGCACCACTGCAGTTTCGCTCAGCGAACTGTGATGCTCGAGGTACAGACCCGCAACATGCAATCCCGCGCCGGCGCCTGCCGTGCCGATGAACAGGAGAATGTGCCCATATCCGAATAGATAGCCGCGCTCCCTGCGATGCTCGAGCATGTCACCGAAGGGGGTGGTGAAGTACACCCACCACAGGCCGAAGGTGAGGCCCACTCCCGCGACGACGACGGCAACCGTATTCAGAGTCCAGGACATACCATCTGCCCCACCGAGCAGACCCGACGACGATGTCACAGTCCCGACGACTCCTTCGCCCAATGTAATGATCGCGAACAAGGCGTACCTTTCGGCCAAATGATGCGGATGCCACGGTGTCCGGCCCGCGGAACCCTGGGCCAAGACAGGAACGAGAAGTTCAAGGGCGCCGATCGCAACAAATGCGGGGACGACAACCGTATTCGGCAAACCACTGAAGGCGACTATCACCCAAGCGATTTGAGCCAACACCGTCCATCGAATGGTCGCCCACGCGGTAGCGCTGTATTCAGGTGAAGAGCGAGCGGCGCGCCACCATTGGAGCACCATCGCCAATCGCATCACCACATAGCCGATGACCATGAGCCGCATCTCGAGGTGTCCACCCTCTTCGACGGAGTGGAACATCGGCGGGAGCCCCAGTGCGAACACCACTACGCCGACCATCTGGATCATGGTCAGGGTGCGGTAGAGCCAGTCGTCGGTATCGAAGGCGGAGCCGAACCAACTGAAACTGAGCCAAGCCAGACAGATTGCGAACATCGCCAGGACGAATGCGAAGGTTGCCGACGCCACGTGCCCCTCGGCGAGCATCTCGGCGAATTGTGATGCGGCAGTACCTACAGCCACCACGAAGGTCAAGTCGAAGAGCAGCTCCAACGGGGACGCAGCACGCCCTCGTTCATTCGGATCGCGCCCCGTCATCGGGAGAAGTTGAGAACGCGGGCCCCGTTCCTGCTGATTGCCGTAGTCACTAGCGTTCATTGCCATCCATTCCTTCATCCGATGCCGTTGTTGGGCGACTGCCGATGCGTAGGCATCGGTATTGATGTCGATTGTTGAGCGAGCCTCCTGTTGACCTCACCCGCATCCAGTTTGCTGGGACCATCTCGTTTCGGTACGGAAATGTATCCCAACGCCCCCGGTAGCCCTTGCCTCGCGCATATGGCGTGTGAGCTGGTAGACAAGGTTTTGCAACTGAGGGTTGACATCCACGGCCTCATTGTCAATCTTCTACTTGCTCGCTTCAATGAAGACTGCCGTGACGAACTTACATTGGAAAACGGGCTTTCCACCTAGTCACGATCCCTTGGCTCACAGTGATTTCGGTGGGCCTGATCGAGCGTAAGTGCTGACTGCTTGTTGGGCTGAGGAATTCCGGACGGAGGCGAGAGGTAGTGTACCGCAGCCCTATCGCCTGCTACGGAGCGAAGGATGTGTCGTCGATTGGCAATACGATGGCCTGTCCACGATGGCAGAATCTAAGTTTCTCGTCGACGGATAAAACCCTCTCTCGTCGAGGAGGAACGCGCGAAAAAACAAAAAGCATTTGTAAAACTACTCATAAGATTTGTGACTGGTATGGGCGCGAACCGCCTTTAGGGAGGCACCAGTCGTTGCTGCTGCGGCCGTACGTTTGGATGCAGTAAGTGTGTAATATTTCGATGTTGCCCCGGCTGCCTCCGATAGACCTACCTGCGTCAACGGGTGCGAGAGTGGCCGCTGCTAGAGAGTGTTCGGCCTGTCGGGTCGGCGCGCAATCGTAACGACTGGCGACAGCCAGACCCGTATCGCCCCAACAGGTTCCAGTAATATTTCTTTGCAGCCCTGATAGTTCAAACCAAGGGGCGTACACCAAGGGATGGGCGATTGCTAGTCCTGTTCGTGCCGGATAGCACGAGCGCAGATGGTGAATGAGCCAATTTTTAAGCTACTGTAATGAGGCCTACTGCCCTGAGCTTACTGCGCTAAATAGTCTGGATTCCTGAGCGTCTAGCTAAATTGTGATAAAAGATCATATGCCCGCCAGCTAGCGACTGTGCGGCAGCGTACGAATGCCTATGGCCTGCAGTTGAACCGTGTGCAACCTGCACCACGTCCCTTAACCGAGAGTGATGAAAATGAGTAACCCCAACCTCGCCCCCGCAAAAACCAACACGTTGGCCATCGTCAGTCTTGTGGCCTCAATCCTGTCGTTCGTCACCTTCGTGTTCATCCTCTCGATCGGTGGGATCGTGGCCGGCAAAAAGGCTCAGCGCCAGATCGCAGCGTCAGGGGAAGGTGGAGCGGGGATCGCGAAGGCTGGCGTGATCATCGGTTGGGTCTCGCTCGTTTGGGGCATACTTGGTGTCATTGGCCTAGCCGTGTTCTGGGGCAACTGAGCAGTCAAATATGGCCTGCAGCAACATGAATGCATGAGAGGCAGGTCGGAAGCGGACTCGGAGTGACCATTTTTGAGGATTCCAATGCCCGCGACCTGGTTACTGCGATGTCACTGTCGATGCACACCGCCAGGGTTGCTCAAGACGCTTGGTTTGGTCTGCGGCACCCCAAGCCTCCACCAGTCGAAATAGAGCGTCAATAGATTCTCGATGTTGGGCGAAGTGCCCACCGACCTCATCGGCTTCGCGATCCGGCACTTCAGATGATGTTCGTGCCGGGAGGAGGTCGTCAGTCTGTCGGCACGGCAACAAGATCCGTATCGAGAACATCGACGGAGAACCTATCTTCATCAGTGATGGGATCTGAGCATGGATTTCACCGCCTCGCCGATCGACCTCGTGCCGGTTCACCTGATCGTGTCATCTATCTAGGTCCAGTCAGTTTCTGATGTACTGTCGCGCTGCGGCCGGAAGGGACTGGCGACTTCGCTCAAGCAGCCGGGGGTCGAGGGCACGGAGTTCGCTTGACGGGATTGTTGAACGGTGCAACTCGCGCCACGGAGGACCCTCTTTGATCTGGGCTTGAGTTTCCTACGTGCTCGCGGTACACGGCGGCGAGGACGGGTTGCAGGGCGAGGCGCGCTGGGTGGTGCGCCGTTTCGGCGTCGGATCCGTCGAAACGGACGCACACATCAGCCATCAAAAATCAGCAGTGAGCAACGCTCTCACTCGGGCACTGTCACGTTAATCGAAAAGTATAGCGGCACATCTAGTTCGGGACAGTCTGCTACGAGATACCGCCAGGCCGTTCACTTTCAGGCGGCGGCAGTCGCGGTGACTTCCTGCCAGACCGCGAAGCGGCCGGCCATCTCGGTATGCCATTCGAGCGACGAGAGCCGGTGTCGGCCTGGCCGGAAATGCGGTGAGATGCCACTGAACGCGGACAGGAATCGTTGCGCGTGCCCGGGCGATGTGAACCGTTTCATTGCCCGTTCTCGCTGTCGGGTCGGTTGGTGCGAGTTCTCTACCCGGTTGTTCAAGTACTTCGATCGGCGATGCTCGACCGAGGCCAGCATCTCGCGGTGCGCGACGCTGTAGCTAGTCAGCTTGTCTGTAACGATCACTCGCGGCACATACTCCAATCCTTTGAGCAGTCGGCGGAAGAACTTCTTGGCCGCCAAAGCGTTTCGGCGCGGCTGAACCAGCACATCGAGCACGTTGCCGTGCTGATCGACCGCCCGCCACAGGTAATGCTGGACGCCGTTGATACGGATGAACACCTCGTCGAAGTGCCACCTGTCACCGGGCCGGGCCCGTCGGCGGCGCAGCTCGTTTGCGTATGCCTGCCCGAACTTGGCACACCACCGGCGGATCGTCTCGTAACTGACCACGACACCGCGTTCGAGCATGAGTTCCTCGACTTCACGGAAGCTGAGCGGGAACCGGAAGTACAACCACACGCAGTGGTTGATGATATCGACCGGGTAGCGGTGGCCTTTGTACGACAACATTGGAGTGATCACGCATCATTCTCCCAGTTCGCCGCGTTCAACAACGTGACAGTGCCGTTCGTAATGTCATGTGCCGCAGATAGCTTGCTTTGCATGACCGACTCGAACGCTGTGAGTATCGAAGACGTGTGCACCGCCGCGCACAGGGCAGTTGATCCCCCACCTGTCGAAGGTCGCCGCTGCGGTGGCCCCTGCGCCCGGTGCGGGCGTGAGAGCCCCGGCAACATCTCTGTCAGATCCGTCGTTTCACGCACATTCACTGCCTTCGACGGGTGGTCCTCGCCCGCCGCGCAAGGGATGTGCCAAGTCTGCGCGTGGGTCTACCGCACCTCAGCACTGCGTCTGAACATCCAGTTGGTGGGAGCGTGCCCACCAACACTGAAAATGTTGACTTCGAGACAACTCGGAGCGCGCCTGCAGAAACCGTTAACCTCCGCGCACGCGCTCGTCGTGCCAGTGGGTATGCGTCGCAAACACCTTCTCCCTCATGCGCGGTGGGGCGAAATTAGTGTCGACGACATCTCGTTGTCTTGGACCAAACACGATGTACACACTCTCGCTGCGATGCGCCGCCTGCGCGCGGACGGCTTCGGAGAGCGGATGCTGGCAGCGAGCGCACCGCAATTCGCGATGATGCGCCGACTTCCTGCCGCACGGTGGACGGGACTTCTCGAAGACTGGGCAGAACTCGATCGATGGCGCGCGGCACCCCCATGGTGGGAACTCGGCCTACGCGCCTCCTCCTCGAACAGGAAGGAACCGTAATGGCAACCTCCACTGACAAATGGCTTGCGTCCGTTCCCGAACTACCCGCACTGACCGGGGCTCACTCAACCGTTGAACGGCTACTTCTGCTGCTGCACTACGGAATCGACTGGGAAAACGGATGGGTAGCATCCCGCCGAGCCGTCTACTGGGAACACCACCTTCCCGATCGAGTCCGGCTCGCCACCTACCGGTGCGGCGCCGATCTCGACCGATGGTGGGGCATCGTGTCCGAGAAGCTCGAATCCCGACCCAACCCATCGCAGCGGCTCGAACTCTCGCAACTACTGAGAGAACCACCGAAGCCAGTGCTGACAATCATGCGTGAATCGACCCGGGCGCTGGTGCTTCGAACGCAGATCGTCGCGACGGCATACCGAGAGTCCCAAACCCACACCCGCCGGAAGCGCGACAACGCAGGAGAAACATCACCATGACCAGCACTGTGCATTGGGATCTGGACATCTACGCACTGTCGTCTATCTCGCACAAAGACGACAGCACCTCGACAACCACGGCCCTCTTTCGCCGCGAAGAAGTAATTCAGCCCGACGGGACGGGGGAGCTCGTCCCGATCATCTCCGGCAACTCCTTCCGCGGAACACTGCGACGCATCGGTGAGGAACTCCTCCGCGATGTGCTCGACTACGAGGGCACACTGTCGCTGCCGGCGGCCCACACCCTCCGCAGCGGAGGAGCCCTACGAAAAACCAAGGGCGAACCCCTCTCCGGAAACAGACTCGAGCATGCACGAAATCTCATCCCGCTGATCGGCGTCTTCGGAGGTAACAGCAGCTCCACGATGATCAAAGGTCGCGCCCAGATCGGGAAAGTCGTACCGAGGGTCAAAGAGACCGAACACATCATGTCCAGACCGTCGAAGCTCCCGTTACTGAGCCAGTTCGAGCTGCTGGGCATCGAGCGGTACAGCCGATTCGACGACTCGGACACCGCAGACTTCCCATCAACCGCCGCGGCAGAGTCCGACGCGGAGAACTCGGCGACCGGCTCACACCTGATGCGCTACGAAGTCGAGACCTTACCTGCGGGAACCACCTTCGAATCCTGGATCCGCCTCACCCGAGCCACCGATCTGCAGATCGCCTTCTTCACAGACGTCCTCGCCGAATTCACAGCAGCAGGACGACTCGGCGGGCGATTGTCGATCGGCCACGGGATGGTTCGCGTCGAATCCACACGATCGACGACTGCCGGCACCACAGCATCTCCGGTGGACTGGCGCGAACATCTGCGCAGTGTCCGAGACGACGCGCTGGAAGTTCTGGCGAACTGGTGATGAGGCCGCTACTGGTGAAAGCGAGACTCGCCCACGGAATCGCGCACGCCGCACCCTGGGGAGTGAGCCTCGACGGACTGCTTGCCGCAGAAATATGGGCAGACCAGAAGGCGGGCAAGCGCGATCGAGGAGAAGACGTAGCTGCGCTGTCAGCGGACGTCGACCCTGAAGACCTCGATTTGCCCTTGGCTCGATGCGAACTGTCGGGCGGAGACCTGTGGCACTGGGCAGCTACTTGTGCGTATCCCGAGAAACCTGTTGATCATCCAGTGGTGCGCTACTGGACGGGGCGCCCCGATCATGCGGCGCTCGGGGATCTCGTGGCAGATCTCCCGGGCGTTGTCTCGGAAAGGCAAGGCCCGTACCGGTCGCGGAGCATGCCGTTGTTGGTCACGAGCACCGACACCGTGACATGGCAATGTGTGGGAGACGATGACCGGATCATGGCGATCCTGCACGGTGTCGCCGCGATCGGAAAGAAACGTAGTCAGGGCGAAGGTCGAGTTCTGCGGTGGGAAGTGACGCCTCTCGACGAGTCTTTTGGCTGGTCGGCAGGGCATCTCCATGTTGATGGCAGCCTCGGTCGACCTACTCCGGACGGATGCCTGCACGGAACCGCGGTGGCAACCGGCGGCCGAGGACCCACTGGTCTGCGGCCGCCATACATGCATGCCTTTCGCCGGAATGTACTCAACCTGCCGTTCTCGCGCCCCGCGTAAGAGAGGATATGGCTAGCGCACTTCGCCCAGGCATATATGGTTCTCGAACTGGGCCGAACTGGAATTGGACACGGACTTAACGGGATTCACCTTCCCGCGCATCTGCGCTCGCCGAGTAGGAAGAGCACGTTGAATACGCATATGACTCGGTGAGTTGGAAGCCGCCTACAGAGTCCTGGGTGGTCTCGTCGGCCGCGCCGTCGGGATGCCCGCACAAAAGCCAGTGCGTGTTAATACACCAAGGGCCCGAAACCAATACCGTGACAAGGTCGTTCAGTCCCTCCAACTATTGCACGACTCGCTTGAGGCGCCGACCTCGGTGGACACAGTCGGGTATTCCGGCCAGTTGGCTCATGCGCTCATCGACTCGGGCGGCTACTTCTGGTCGAAATTGGCCGACGACTACTACTCTTTGAGCGAGGCTGCCCGAAGATTCGCCCTTGAAAAGATGGACATTGTTGTCGTGGGCGCGGTCGAACCCATCATTCGCCTCGCGGACGAGCTCAGCTGGACCTTTATCGCCAGCGAAGTGCAAGTTCTTGATTGGAGCGCCAACCGCGGACAGCGAGGTCGAATCGACCTGCTCGGGTGGAACGCGGAGTCAATCACCCTCGTCGACGTCAAAACGGTGCAGAACATTCCAGCTGAAGTCCGAACCGGCGACGCCGCTCAACTCCGAAAGTACACACGCGACCTTCGGCCGACTGCGCCGCGACATCGATTCAAGGCAAGGGCGCTCTACGTCGATCACGCGGGGCGGACTGAGACGCGTCGAGTAAATGTTCGGAAAGGGGGCTCACATGATTGACCCCTCCTGTCGAACTAGGAATCCGCCCCTACGCGGCGTCGGGCGTTCCGGGGTGGATCGTGCCTGTCGCTCAGGGGGAATAGCGGACGATGACCGCAGATGGTCAGGTTTGGGCCCGTGCCTGGCTTGCGCTCTACCTGGGATTACCGGGTCTGGTAGCGATCGTCATCAGTGCTTTGTGCGCACGTGCTCGACGGTCTTCGGGAACCAGTAGCCACGAAGGATGTTGAGGATCTGCAAGTGCCTCTGAGAGCCTCTCAAGTCTGACAGGGTCGCTTCCGGTCAGGTCAACGCGCTCGACGATCGGATTGCCGATAG
Source organism: Rhodococcus sp. MT28 (assembly GCF_058792695.1). Classification (NCBI taxonomy): domain Bacteria; kingdom Bacillati; phylum Actinomycetota; class Actinomycetes; order Mycobacteriales; family Nocardiaceae; genus Rhodococcus; species Rhodococcus sp. MT28. The sequence continues at coordinate 8,383 of NZ_JBXAFD010000027.1, read as the reverse complement.
CGCTGGCGAGGATTGCAGCGTCATCGAGATGGCGTCGCGTGTCGTTGCGGTCGCTGATGAAAGCTGCTCCCTTGAGGACGAGTGCCCCGAGAACATTCGGCAGGCTCAAACGGGTTGATACTCCGTCAACTTCGATCGTGCAGTTCACGGTTTTCCGTAATGCAGATGTGGCACCTGGGACTTGGAAAACCGGGTGCCCCTTGAGAGTTGGAAATTGCGACGGTGCTAGATGGTCGGCGATCATTACATCGACAATCTGGGGAGTTCTTTCTGGCCCACGTGTGAACCGATGTAAAGGGTCGCCGTCCTTGAGTGGCCAGCGGAGTGCATAGCCGAGTTCCTCGAGCTGTTTCTTGACCTCGTTCAATACGGCTGCGCCGGTTTCGATGTGCAGCACGATGTCGATATCAAGCGTGGGTCTGTTGAGTGGCACTCCTGCTTTCGCTGCGTGCAGCTGCACCATCAGCCCCCCGACAAGCGTCCATTGTTCGGACGGGATCGCGTTGGCCAGCTCTGCGGCTTGCGGCCACGGTGTAGCCCACCCACCGGCAGGCGCCTGAATAGTCCACTCGGCACGTTCAACGGAAGTCATCGAGTAGCTCCTGGAGTACGCGCGTGCCGGCGCTGCGCTGGCGGGTGTCGAGTGATTCCATCAGATCGACGGCGACGGCCGCGATCGGAAGCGTCGCCGTGCGGAAGAATGGGTTCAGGGCGGAAACGACCCGGAGGGTGACATCTCCGTTTTGGGAGAGCATTCCGAATTGTTCTACAACGTCGTCGAAGTCGTCGTCGACGATGTACCCGTCGGCTTTGCCGTGTCTCGCGGAGGACAGTCCGAATCGCGCCGCTGTTTTCGGTACGTGGATTATCGCGCTGATACCGGTGGCGGCGAGGTAGCCGCCCCTGATCAGGACATCTACGTCGCCCTCCCCCCAGGTCTCCATGTGGTGTGTGGTGGCGCGGTTTCTGGCGAGGTAGGCAACTTCTGCCGCGGATGACCGGCGTAAACGATGTTTGAGTCGGGTGATCTGTGTCGGAGAAGCGATCCAGTCGACTTTGCACTGGGAAAGCAAGGCCAGGGCTGCCCAGGAAACTTCCGGACTCCATGGGCGTCCGGGATGGCGGGAGCTCTGGACCATCCGATGGACGGATGCGCTGTTGAGCAGGAGAGAATTGCCCACCTCGCGGGCGATGGTGATGGAACCGGCGCGAGCGAGTCTGGTGACCTGCCGTTCGGTCACCGAGAGTGCAGCGGCAGCATCGTGCACCGTCATCTCATCCATGCCGTATATGGTCGCATTCGAGACCATATAAGGCAATAACAGCACTACATCGTGCAATTATTTGATGTGCGATCGAATGCAGTTCTATCAGTCCTGCGGATTCCTAGCGGCGACGAGGTTGGTCAAGTCAGTCGGCCAGGGTACTTTCCCGGTGCGTCTGTCACGGATTCGACGATGGCCTTTCCCGCGGCTTCATCGATCTCGATGATGGAGAACACCGACGTACCGGTGGTGTGGATCCGGACGTGATCGCCGACCTGCATGTGTGAATCTCTTTCTCGTATTCTGCGATGTTTCGCAGCTCCGCACTATCTCAGGTGTTACGACACGATCTGGCACACGAAGGGGCGAGAGCCGGCCGGTCGGCCGGCCCTCGCCCCGCCCCCGGCACGGCGAGGGGCAGGGTCATTTGAGGCCACAGAATCCGTCATTTGCGCAGTTCAGACCGTATAATTCGAGGTGTCCTGTTGAGTGCGCGACTGACCATCGTGCCGATTTTTTTGGAGCGTTCTGATGGCTGATTTGGCTACTGCTGTGACTGTGTTGGATGCGAATGGGCGGGCGGGGGTGCCGTCGTTGTTGATTTCGGGTCCGGGGATGGGCAAGTCGAGTTTGGTGCGGGGGTTGGCGGCGGCGGATGGGGTGTTGTGCAAGACGGTGTTGGGGTCGTTGCGTGAGCCGTCGGATTTCGCTGGGTTGCCGGTGGTGCGGGAGCACGGTGTGACGTTGGAGGCTCCGGCGTGGGCGAAGGAATTGGTGGCCGGTGGTGGCGGGTATCTGTTTTTGGACGAGTTGACGACGAGTCCGCCTGCTGTGCAGGCGGCGATGTTGGCGGTGGCGCTGGATCTGACTGTCGGTGATGTGCAGTTGCCGAAGGGAACTCGGGTGATTGCGGGGGCGAACCCTCCGGATTGCGCTGCTGGTGGGTACGAGTTGGAAGCGCCGTTGGCGAATCGGTTCTCCCCGTGTGGAGTTCACGCCGTCTGTGGATGAGTGGTTGGACGGTATGGCGACGGGGTGGGGTGCACCGCCTGCCTCGCGTGCGGTGGCCACCGATGAGCAACGGGTTGCGTTGGTGCGCAGTTCGATCACCGGCTTTGTGCAGCGCAATCCTGATGCGTTGGATGCGTTTCCGTCGTCGGCGGCGCAGACAGGTGGCGCTTGGCCGTCGCGTCGTACGTGGTCGATGTTGGCGGCGGTGTTGCCGCATTTGCGGGAGGACGACAACGCGGCGATCAACACGGCGGTGTTCGGGTTGATCGGTGAGGGCGCGGGCGTGGAGTTCTTGGAGTGGCGACGTAGCGCAGATCTGCCCGATCCGGTTGCGGTGGTGGAGAATCCCGATTCGGCGTTCGATTGGCAGTCGCGTCCTGATCTGGTGTGGGCGGTGCTGTCCGGTGTCACGGCGTGGGCGGTGGGGCGCGGCACGGTGGAGGCCTGGCGCAGTGCGTGGGGTCCGCTGATCGCGGCTGCGGAGGCAGGCGCACCGGACGTGGCGGGCGCGGCGGCGCGCACGCTGGCGAAGGCGCGACCGGCGAAGGCGACTGTCCCGGCGTCTGCACGTCGGTTCGCGCCGATGTTGACCGCTGCGGGTCTGATGGAGGCGGCAGCATGAGCGGGGTTCGGGTGCTCGCGCCGGATGAGTTGCGGGCGTTTCGCCTGGCACGGCTGGTTTCTGCCGAGCAGATGCCGTATTTCATGCGGGCGTTGTTCGCAGCGCAGCCTGTTGCTGCACCGGGGTTGGGCACGTTCGCGGTGGATGCGCAGTGGCGGCTCTATCTAGATCCGGCGTTGTTGGTGGGGGCGGGTGCGTGGCCGGTGCCGGTGGCGGGTGCGGTGTTGCTGCACGAGGTCGGGCACTTGCTGCGGGCACACGGTGTGCGGGGGCAGTCCTTGCCGAAGCCGGTGCACCACGTGGCGTGGAATTACGCGGCGGACGCGGAAATCAACGACGACTTGCTGGCGGCGGACGTCGGGTTACCGGACGGGGTGATCACTCCACAATCGTTCGGGTGCGAGGACGGCGGAATCGCAGAGGACTATTACACGCACCTGATCGATCCGGCTACGGGACAACAGTTTCCAGACGACGACGATGTGGGATGCGGGTCCGGTGCGGGGTGCGCGCCGGTGCCGGGGGAGTTGGGCGCGGCAGCGGGGGAGGTCGCGGACGGGTTGGACGGCGCGGAAGCAGATCTGGTTCGCCGTCATGTGGCGCGGGCGGTGCAGGCGGCGCAGGGGAAGGGGCGCGGGATGCCGCCGCAAGGGTTGGCGCGGTGGGCGGGTGAGGTTCTCGCGCCGCCGACCGCGGCGTGGGATCGGGTGTTGCGTGCGGTGATCCGGCGCGCATTGGCGGATCAGTCGGGGCGGACGAACTACAGCTATGCGCGTCCGTCGCGGCGCAGCGTGCCGGGGATCGTGGCCCCGGCGATGCGGGGTCCGTCGATCACGGTGTCGATTGTGATCGACACGTCGGGGTCCATGTCGGCGGCGGATCTGTCGGCGGCGATGGGTGAGGTGGCGGGTGTGCTGCGGGCGGGCGGTGTAGCGCGGGAGCGGGTACGGATTCTTTCGTGCGATGCGAAATCGACGTCTGCGCAGGCAGTGCGGTCGGTGGCCGATGTGGTGTTGGTGGGCGGCGGCGGTACGGATATGCGCGTCGGGATCGACGCGGCGAACGCGGCCCGACCTGCCCCGCACGTGGTGATCGTGTTGACGGACGGGGATACGCCGTGGCCGGATCAGCCGTCGCGGGCGCATCTGGTGTGCGCGGTGATCGGCAACGACGGCGCACTGGCACGAACCCCGGAATGGGCGTCAAGTGTGCAGATCCCGGTAGATGCGTCGTGAACTCGATGAGCGGTGACCTGTTGCGGTACGCGCAGCAAGTGTTGACCGGGACTTCTCACGCACCCGATCAGGTGGCGAGCGTGGTCGCCGGTACCAGCGAGGATGCGGCGGCGCGGGCCTTGCGTGCGGGGTGGGAGTGCGCCGCGAATCCGGTGGTCCTGGCGTGCGAACAGATGGAGGACGTGTCGTGAGCGTGGAATGGTTCGATCTGGCTCAGCGTCTCTATGCCGCCGAAACCGGGCGCCCCGTTGCTCGGCTCGCACACACCACGTTCACCCCGTCAGCGTCGGCGCTGGCGGTGCGGGCGACCGCACGCGGCGGCAGCGTGAGCGTGTCCGCTGCGGCGTTCGGTGGACGCGAGGAAACCGCGTGCGACGAGGCCGGGTTGGCGTTGCTGGCACGGTTGGGCGGCACGCTGGCGGCGGATACCCCGGCGATGTTGCTCACCGACGACACCGGCACTATCCCGGCCCTGGTGGGGTTGGCGCGGACGCACGCTCACCACAGCGACCCGAACATCTCCGGTAGCGCCGCGATGGTGGGGTGGTGGGCAGATCGCGCGGATCATCCCGGCACATCGGCGGTGGTCAACCTTCCGGCAGCGTCCAGTGCCCGCTACGTGCTCGGAGTGGTGCCGGAAGCGCAGCGGTCGGCGCGGGTGTGGCGGACGTGGTTGCAGATCACCGACGAGAGTGTCGCCGGGATGCACGAATGGGCGCGTGCGATCGGCAGTGGCCCGTTGCTGCCGCTGCTCGCTGCGATCGGTGAAGACGACGCGTATTCGTTTTCTCGGGCACAGTCCGCACTGGTGGACGGCCACGACTGGTCACGTCCCGACAACACGGCCAGCGCCGCGATGGGTCTGCGAAGTCGTTGTGATGCAGCAGATGTGATGTCATCAGCCTTGCTCGATGATCCGATGTGGCGCGAGCGCACACTGCACACCGGCCACGTCGCGGTAGGTGTGGCATCGATGACGCCGCCACCGAAAGGCTCACGTCGGCGCAACGGGTCGCTGTCGGTGACGTGCGAGCGTCTGGATTCACGCCTGCGGGTCGGATCTGCTGTCACCGGGTGGGTCGGTACACCGCGACGGCGTCCGTTCGAGCAGTTCACCGTCGAGGTCACATCGACGGAGGTTGTCGGCGGGAAGTTGGTGCTCGGACTCGGTTCGGTGGGGATGTATGCGCCGCCGAGTGGGGCGTCGGTGGTGTTGATGCCGCAAGCGGCGTCGCCGCACACGATGCGCGCTGGTCGTGGCCGGTACTGGCGGCTCTACCGAGGTCGGCGGTCCTGGCTTTCGACGGGGCAGACGCCCGTCCCTTCCCGGCGTGAAGTGCCGTTGGACGTGCTCATAGCGGGCGCAGAGGAATAGCACCGGCAGCATACCTGCCGTAAGTAAATAGCCAGTTCAGAAGCTTTTTTCAGGAAAGGTTTGCTTCGTCATGCGCATTACTGTCCCGTCATCGGATATTGCTGCCCCCTCCGGACCGGTCCCGCCGCGCCCGCCTGCTCCGTCGCTGACGGGGTGGCCGGGGTCGGAGATCATGTCCGACCCGATCACAGCGCGTGTGCTGTTCTCGGTGTGGTCGGGTGATCCTGCGGTGGTGGTGCCGTCCCCGCCCGGCGCAGGCAAGACCCGCTTGGTTGCATTACTCGCTGCGGCATTGGCGCACCGGGCGGATCTGCGCGTAGGGATCGCGGCGCAGACCCGCGAACAGGCGGTGGAGATTGCACGCCGATTGGGAACACTCACCGACCGCGCCGCCTTGATGTGGAAAGCGAAAGCACCGGCACCGGATAGCGGCGACACACCGGTGGTGTCGGGGCAGAAAGTGCGCTGGCAGGGCGACGTCGGGGGAATTTTGATCGGCACGACGGCGCGATGGTTGTTCTCGGACCCGGACCGAGTCGGCGCGGACGTGTTGATCGTGGACGAGTCGTGGCAATGCACTTACGCCGATCTGGGAGCGCTGGGAGCCATGGCGAAACAGGTGGTGTGCGTGGGCGATCCCGGGCAGATCGACCCGGTGGTGACGGGCGATGTAACTCGTTGGGAGGGAAGCGAAACCGCACCCGATTTGCCCGCCCCGATCGCGCTGTTGGCGGCACACGGCGATGCGGTGGGGATGGTGCGGTTGGCGCACACCTGGAGACTTGGCCCCGCCACCACAGCACTGATCGCGCCACTGTTCTACCCCGATCTGCCGTTCACCTCGAAGCGGCCCCCGGAACACCTCACCGATTCGAGCGGAGCTGTGTGGCCCGAATTGGCGCACCGCCCGATCACAGCTTGCGGAGGCCCGTCCGATCCTGCCTTGGTGACTGCATGCGCCGCGAGGGTGCGGGAACTACTGGCAGCGGATCTGGTCACCACCACAGGCCAGCGGTCAATGACGGCCGCCGACGTGGCCTTGGTGGTCCCTCACGTGACCCAGGCTGCGGCGATCCGTGCCCTACTGAGCGAGCACCCCGACGTACTGGTCGGCACCGCCAACTCGCTGCAAGGCCTCGAGCGTCCCGCCGTCGTGGTGCTGCACCCATTGGCGGGATACCGGACCGTCGAACCCTTCAACCTCGATCCGGGCCGCGCCTGCGTGATGCTCTCGCGTCACCGCGCCCACATGTCCGTCGTCATCGACGACACGTCCGCGAGCGTTCTCGCACACGGTGCGCCGTCGCCCGCGCTCGACACCCAGACCGGCCTGTTGGCCGCGCTGCACAGCACCCCCGCTGTGTAGCTCACCCGAAAAGGAAAGGGACTTAGGCAATGTCTGAAACATCGAAGATCGAATACCGTGCGCGCGTTTGGGAAGGAATCGACACATTCGATGCAGTCGCGGCATCGACAGCGGCCGGGAGCATGCGTGATGAGTTCCTTGCGAGCAGGACCGAAGAGTTGCAGATCCACGACAACGGCGTCCGCGCTGTGCGGGCAGCAGACGGAATGATCGCGTATGCCCGCCGCTGCGGTACCGGCACCGAAGAATTGCCCACCGTGTTTGCGGACTTCCTCGGCGATGCACATCATCTTGCCGACGCGTTGGGCGTCGATTCGGTGATGCCACACGCAATGGGGAGGGGCATTTTCGCCGCCGAGTTGTACGGCACCGAGTAATCGGGCACTGACGGCGTGATAGTCCACGGACGTTCGGCCGGCAGTACCCGGCACCGGGAGTGTCAGGGACGGTGGTGACAACGAACTGAACGGAATGGAACGGTACCGATTTGCATCCCGATTCGGTATCATGATGGTTATGAGCACGCAGATCGCGGTACGGCTACCCGAGGACATCGTGGCGTTTCTCGACAGCGAGGTCAGCGGTGGACGCGCGAAAAGCCGTGCCCAAGTCGTGCTTCGAGCGTTGGAGCGTGAGCAGCGTCGACAGCTGGCGGTCCGTGACGTGGAGATCCTGTCTGACGGCGCGGGTAGCGATGTGAATATCGCTGCCGCGCACGGGAAGAAGAACTGAGTGCGCCCGATCCATAACGCCCAGCTCGAAACGCTCTGTCCGGTGTTGGTTCTGACGAGGGAATTGGTTCGGCCTCATCTGGGGACGGTTACTGTCGCCCCCATTCGTTCGGAGGGGCGGGGGTTGTCGACCGAGCTGAGTTTAGGCGAAGGAAACGGCGTCGAGGACGGATCGGTTGCAGACTGCGACGGGGTAACGACGATCCCCGTGTCGGCACTGGGTGTGAACCGAGGATTTCTGCTGCCTGCTCAGGAAGTGTTGTTGACCAGGGCGTTGCGATCAGCATTCGATCTCGAGTCATGAGGACATCAGCAGCGAGGATGGGGCAGCCGTGGCGGTGAAGAAGTGGGAGCAGATTCCCCTGTTCGACCTCGATCCTTCTCCTGTGCCCGAAGTTCATGGCGAAGGTTCTAAGCTCGATTCTGAACCAGCCCTTTTCGAGCTCGACGCCGCGGCGGCACCGGAATCCGAAACTGGTGTGGATGCTGCAGCGCCGGATGCGGCAGATTGCGCCGCCCCGGAGGCAGACATCGAACCAGAAACCGGTGAAAGCACCGATGCCGATCGTCACGGTGAGGACTCGACATCGCCAGTGTCATCGGTCTCGGACACCGAACCAGTTGTGCCCCAGGATAAGCCCCCCGCTGATGTGGAATCGGAACCTACCCGGGCGGCCGAGCGGGGTGCAACGGAACCGGCTGCCCTTCCTCCCGCCAGCGAGGCAGCAGACGGCCACGCCGTCATTGTCACAGCAGCCGGCACCTACACACCATCCGG
>NZ_JBXAFD010000026.1:8539-24720 GCF_058792695.1 Rhodococcus sp. MT28 | reverse complement strand
TGTTCACCATCGTCGTGCTCTTCTCGATGCAGGGCGAACAGATCACCTCCCAGCCTTGGGATGTCGTCCGGATCGCGTTGCCGCTGCTGGCGTACTTCGCGCTCATGTGGGGCGGAGGCTACATCCTCGGCGCCGCAATCGGATTGGGCTATGAACGCACGACGACCCTGGCGTTCACCGCCGCGGGCAACAACTTCGAACTCGCGATCGCCGTAGCCATCGCCACCTACGGCGCCACCTCCGGTCAAGCGTTGGCGGGAGTGGTCGGCCCATTGATCGAGGTGCCGGTGCTGGTGGGCTTGGTTTACGTCTCCCTCGCTCTACGCAAACGCTTTGCCGTCAAAGAGATTTCACCCACACCCACCGCTACGTAAGTCACCTACAACTCTTCGGGAGTCATGATGAACGAGCACCGCGCCCAGCCCGATCTCCTCTCACCGCAGGCCGTTCTCTCGCGCACCGCGCAAGACCTGGCAGCGAAGTACGTCGGGGTCTTTTCCCCGCAAACCGTCGAACGCTATGTCTTCGAGTCCTACACGGCGCTGCGCCGCACCGCGAAGATCCACACCCATCTCACCTCGCTCGCGGCGCGGTTCGCCGCCGACCGCCTCACCGCTTTGGCCCAGTCCAGCGGAGCACTCACCAAGGACGTGCCCGAAGTTCTGTTCGTGTGCGTCCACAACGCCGGCCGGTCGCAGATGGCGGCGGCACTGCTCGATCACCACGCCCGCGGCCGCGTTCATGTGCGCTCGGCTGGATCCGCGCCGGTCCACGAGATCAACCCAGCCGTCACCGCGGCGATGGCCGAGATCGGGATCGATCTGGCCGACGAGTTCCCAAAACCGCTCACCGACGACGTGGTCGCCGCGGCGGACTGCGTCGTCTCGATGGGCTGCGGCGACGCGTGCGTCGTCTACCCAGGGAAGCGGTACCTCGACTGGTCTCTCGACGACCCGGACGGCCAACCCCTCGCGGTGGTGCGGGCAATCCGCGACGACCTCGATGCGCGGGTGATCGCACTGCTCACCGAACTGACCACACCCGTCGCCGTCTGACCGACCTCTTACTTCCGTCTTCGAAGGGAACCTTCATCCTCATGTCCGACAAGCCCAGCGTCCTGTTCGTCTGTGTCCACAACGCCGGCCGATCGCAGATGGCCGCCGGTTTCCTGAGCCACCTCGCCGGCGACGCCATCGAGGTCCGCTCCGCCGGATCCGCCCCCGCGGACACCATCAACTCCGCCGCAGTCGAAGCGATGGCAGAGCTCGGAATCGACATCTCCGCCCAGACCCCGAAGATCCTCACCGCCGATGCCGTGCAGGATTCGGATGTCGTGATCACGATGGGCTGCGGCGACACCTGCCCGATTTTCCCCGGCAAGAGCTACCGCGACTGGGTCCTCGACGATCCCGCCGGCCAGGGCATCGATGCGGTTCGCCCGATCCGCGACGAGATCAAGACTCGCGTACAAGCCCTGATCAGCGAACTCACCGCCCCGTCGGTATCGCGCTGACCGCCCACGCTTCCCGTATTCGATCCCGTGAAAGAGACACTATGACCATCCCGTCCGCGGTCCATGACGTCATCATTGTCGGTTCCGGACCGGCCGGCTACACCGCTGGTGTCTACACCGCGCGCGCTGAGCTCGCGCCCCTGCTCTTCGAGGGAACCCAGTTCGGTGGCGCCCTCATGACCACCACCGAGGTCGAGAACTTCCCCGGATTCCGTGAGGGAATCATGGGCCCCGATCTGATGGAACAGATGCGCGAGCAGGCACTGCGCTTCGACACCGACATCCGCACCGAGGACGTCGAAGAGATCGATCTGAGCGGCCCGATCAAGACGGTCGTCGCGAACGGCGAAACCTACGCCGCGCACGCGATCATCCTCGCGATGGGCGCAGCAGCGCGTTACCTGGGGATCGAAGGTGAAGAGCGTCTCCTCGGCCGCGGCGTCAGCGCCTGCGCCACCTGCGACGGCTTCTTCTTCCGTGACCAGGACATCGTCGTGGTCGGCGGCGGCGACTCCGCGATGGAAGAAGCAACCTTCCTCACCCGCTTCGCTCGCTCGGTCACCCTGGTGCACCGCCGCGAGGAGTTCCGCGCCTCACGGATCATGCTCGAGCGCGCCAAGGCGAACGAGAAGATCCGCTTCCTGACCAACGCAGAGCCCGTCGAGGTGCTCGGTGAGAACAGCGTCACCGGCCTCGTGGTGCGCGACACCGTCACCGGCGAGACCTCCACACTCGAGATCACCGGCATGTTCGTCGCCATCGGCCACGACCCGCGCAGTGAGCTCGTCAAGGGCCAGGTCGATCTCGACGACGCCGGATACGTGCGCGTCGCTCCCGGTTCCACCGCGACCTCCGTCGACGGCGTCTTCGCTGCCGGTGACCTGGTCGATCACACGTACCGTCAGGCGATCACCGCTGCCGGCACCGGATGCTCCGCGGCTATCGACGCCGAACGCTGGCTGGCCGACCGCGGCGACATCACCGCCAACACGCTCGACGCAGCCGGCCACACCGTCGACGCCGTCTGACTCCCACACCCAGCGAAAGGAACTTCGATGAGCAAGCCTTCAGTGCTGTTCGTGTGCGTCAAGAACGGCGGCAAATCCCAGATGGCCGCCGGCCTCATGCGCAAAGCCGCCGGCGACCAGGTGGACGTGTACTCGGCCGGCACGAAACCAGGCGACGCGGTCAACGCCCTGTCCTCCGAAACCCTCCTCGAAGTCGGGGTGGACATCTCCGGACAGGCTCCGACGTTGATCGATCCGCAACTGGTGCGCGATGTCGACCTCGTCGTCACCCTGGGCAACGAAGCGAAGGTCGATCCCGTCGCCGGCACCGACTTCGAGAACTGGGACACCGACGAGCCGTCCGAACGCGGCATCGACGGAATCGAACGAATGCGCCTGGTCCGCGACGACATCGCCGCCCGCGTCGCCGCCCTTGCTGCCCGTCTAGCGGTCCGCTGATATCGGAACCGCTAGCCGCGCAATCGAAAGACCCGCGAAATAGGAAAGAGGACATCACCATGAGCACCATCGAAGTATTCGAACCGGCCCTGTGCTGCAACACCGGCGTCTGCGGCGACGACGTCGACCAAGCGCTGATCACCTTCACCGCCGACCTCGACTGGGTCGCGAGCAACGGCGGCACCATCACCCGCCACAACCTCGCCAACGACCCCCTTGCCTTCGCCGGCAACGACACCGTCGCAGCCTTCCTCAAAATCTCAGGTTCCGAAGGGCTCCCGCTGGCGATCGTCGACGGAGTCACCGTCCTGACCGGTACTTATCCCACCCGCAACCAGCTCGCGAAATGGGCCGGCATCACCGAACCGGGAGCCGCGGACGCACCGGCCGGGATCACCATGCTCGGACTCGCCGACGGCTCAGCATGCTGCTCCACCGACGACGCCGACTCCACCACCTGCTGCTGAAAGCACCCACACCGCAATGAAGTTCCTGAACGATGCGCCCCGATTCCTGTTCTTCACCGGCAAAGGCGGTGTCGGAAAGACCTCCATCGCCTGCGCGAGCGCGATCACCCTTGCCCGCGCCGGGAAGAAAGTGCTGCTCGTGAGCACCGATCCCGCCTCCAACGTCGGGCAGGTCTTCGGTATGAGCATCGGCAACACCATCACCGACATCCCCGCAGCGGAGGGGCTGTCGGCGCTCGAGATCGATCCCGAACAAGCCGCCGCCGCCTATCGCGAGCGGATCATCGGCCCCGTCCGCGGACTGCTCCCCGAGAAGGAGATCGCGGCGATCGCCGAACAGCTCTCCGGGTCCTGCACCACCGAAATAGCGTCGTTCAACGAGTTCACCGGACTGCTCTCCGGCCAAGGCGACATCACCGCGGACTTCGACCACATCCTGTTCGATACCGCTCCGACGGGGCACACCATCCGGTTGCTGCAGCTTCCCGGATCGTGGACCGAGTTCCTCGACGACGGTAAGGGCGACGCATCGTGCCTGGGGCCGTTGTCCGGGCTCGAGAAGCAGCGCGCCGTCTACGCCGACGCCGTTGCCGCGCTCGCAGATCCGCAGCGGACCCGCCTCGTCCTGGTCTCGCGCGCCCAGCGTTCGACGCTCGCCGAAATCACCCGCACGCACCGTGAACTCGCCGACATCGGACTGACCCATCAGCATGTCGTGATCAATGGTGTCCTTTCGGCGCCGGCGGACGACACCGATCCGCTCGCGACCGCGATCTACCGGCGTGAACAAGCCGCGATAGCCGCGCTGCCCGACGAATTGGCGCAATTGCCCGCCGATCAGGTCCCGCTCAAAGCGACCAATATCGTCGGTATCGACGCACTCGAGAGCCTCTTCGCTGCCGACCTCAGCCCGGTATCTGCCGCCTCAGCGGGCCCGTCCCTGCAGCTGCCCAATTCTCCACTCTCATCCCTGATCGACGAACTCGACACCGACGATCACGGCCTGATCATGTGCATGGGCAAAGGCGGAGTCGGCAAGACCACCATCGCCGCCGCCATCGCTGTCGCCCTCGCTGAACGCGGCCACCAGGTGCACCTGACCACCACCGACCCGGCTGCACACCTGACAGAAACCTTGAACGGGGAACTCGACAACCTCCAGGTCTCCCGAATCGACCCCGCCGACGCCACCGAGCAGTACCGCACCCGCGTCTTGACCACCAAAGGCAAGAACCTCGACGAACGCGGCCGCGCCAACCTCGCCGAAGACCTCCGATCGCCGTGCACGGAGGAAGTGGCCGTCTTTCAGGCGTTTTCGCGGGTGATTCACGAATCGAGTCGCAAGTTCGTCGTCGTGGACACGGCCCCGACCGGGCACACCTTGTTGTTGCTCGACGCCACCGGCTCTTACCACCGGGAAATCGCCCGCCACATGGGTGAGAACACGAACTTCACCACCCCGCTCATGCGACTACAGGACCCGAACGCCACGAAAGTCCTACTCGTGACCCTCGCCGAAACCACCCCCGCCCTCGAAGCCGCCGGCCTGCAAGCCGACCTACAACGCGCAGGAATTCACCCTTGGGCGTGGGTGGTCAACAACTCTCTCGCCGCTGCCGAACCGACCTCGCCGCTCCTGCAGCAACGCGCAGCCGGAGAAGTCCTCGAAATCGACACCATCACACACCAATACAGCCAACGAACCGCCGTCGTTCCGATGTTCGCCGAAGAACCCATCGGCACATCCGCTTTGGCGGCGTTGAGCAAGTCTTAATCGATGCGCGGAATCGGCTTCTCACTGGTGAGCAACAATGTCGGATGCCTGGCCTAGAGTCCACACTGCGACGAGCATCAGGTCGCCACACTGACAAGACCGAAGCTCCAATTGGTCCTGACTTGCAGCGGTTGTTGTATGTCGGTCAGATGTGGCGACCTGAACTCATTAGCCGGCGAGACGGCAGCGGCCACATGGAGCAAGCGATGGAGCTTGAGGTCTCAGGGCAAGGATTCGACAGTGCACGCCTGTCGTCTGTTCAAGCTGGTCTGGGAAATTTGGGTTATCCCGACTGGTCCGGTGTGGGATGTTGGCACCAGGGCAGTCGTAGATGGGCATGCTTTCAGGTGGTCAGTCGGTTCGTCGAGAACTTCGGATGAGAAATCCAGGTCGGTAGTGCTCCCGCCGCAGCGACTGAAGATATCGGCCGTTTGCGGTTTACCCCGAGATGACCGTAAACGGCCGGATCCCCTTGGAGTTCAGCAGCAGCCGGGCATGTTCGTCATGCACGTCCCACACGTGCCGGTGGCCATCATCACTTGACAGTTCCACCACGCCTGCAGATTCGTCAGCACGTTCATCATTACCTCCTCCGCTCGTTGAGTGCAGATTCCTGAACGGGAATGTTCAGGCTGCCCCTATTATTATCGTCGCTTTCGGCTATCATCGCAATATGACGATCAATAAAGATGTATGCCTGGCCACCGAGAACGGATCGGATCTCGACAACGCAGTGGCGTTGTTCCACAGCCTCTCCGACGGGACCAGGTTGGCGATCGTACGTCGCCTCGCCGGCGGAGAAGCGCGGGTGGCGGACCTGGTCGGCGAACTCGGTCTGGCGCAATCCACGGTCTCCGCGCACGTAGCGTGCTTGCGGGACTGCGGACTGGTTACCGGCCGCCCCGCGGGTCGACAGGTGTTCTACTCCCTCTCCCACCCCGAGCTGCTTGACCTGCTGGCCTCTGCCGAGACCCTGCTCGCCGCAACGGGTTCCGCAGTCGCGTTGTGCCCGAACTACGGCGCCGACGCCGGCTCGGGGGTGACCGCATGAGTGACGCGTGTGGCTGCGGCCCCGACGAACCTCGCACCGAGGGCGAGGAGGAACGCGAACCGGACAAACTGTGGCAGGTCACAGAGATCCGCGCCGCCGCGGTCGCCGGGGTGCTGTTGGTGGCCGGTCTGATCGTGGAATGGGCCGACGGCCCCCACCCGGCGTCACTGACGCTGTTCTCACTCGCGCTGCTCGTCGCCGGCTACACCTTCGTCCCCGCCACCCTCACACGCCTGGCGAGGGGCAAGATCGGGGTCGGCACTCTGATGACGATCGCCGCGGTCGGCGCCGTACTGCTCGGCAAGGTCGAAGAAGCTGCCATGCTGGCGTTCTTGTTCGCGATCAGCGAGGGCCTCGAGGAATTCTCGGTAACCCGCACCCGCCGCGGTCTGCGGGCGCTGCTGTCCCTGGTTCCGGCGACCGCCACTGTCGTGCGCGGTGGCAGGGAGCAGATAGTCGAACCCGGCGAGCTGCAGCTGGGCGAGATCATGATCGTCAAGCCGGGCGAGCGCATCGCCACCGACGGAACCATCGCGACCGGCCGCACAGCTCTCGACGTCTCCGCGATCACCGGCGAATCAGTCCCGGTCGAAGCCGGACCGGGTGACGACGTGTTCGCCGGATCGATCAACGGCACCGGCGTCCTCGAAGTCAAGGTCACCGCTGGGGCGCAAGACAATTCGCTGGCGAAGATCGTGCGGATCGTCGAGGCTGAACAGTCCCGCAAGGGCGAGGCCCAACGACTCGCCGACACCATCGCCAAACCCTTGGTTCCGGCGATCCTGGTGGTCGCCGCGCTCATCGCGGCGGTCGGCAGCCTGCTCGGGGAGCCGCGGGTGTGGATCGAACGCGCTCTCGTCGTACTTGTCGCAGCGTCGCCGTGCGCTTTGGCGATCGCGGTGCCGGTGACGGTGTTCGCCGCCGTGGGTGCCGCCAGCAAGATCGGTGTCCTGGTCAAAGGCGGCGCCGCGCTCGAGGCCCTCGGCCGTATCCGTGGCATCGCGTTGGACAAGACCGGAACCCTGACCCGTAACCGTCCCACCGTCATCGAGGTCGCCACCGCTGCCGGCGTCACCCGCGATGAGGTCCTCGAAGTCGCCGCGGCGCTGGAAGCGCGCAGCGAACATCCCCTGGCAAAGGCGATCCTCGCCGCCGTCGACGACATCACCGCTGCCGAGAACGTCGAGGCCGTCACGGGTGCGGGACTGACCGGGTACCTCGACGGACGTTCGGTGCGGTTGGGGCGACCGGGCTGGATCGAGCCCGGATCCCTCGCGGCCGAGGTGGAGCGAATGCAGCACGCCGGGGCCACCGCGGTCCTGATCGAACGCGACGGTGCGTTGATCGGGGCGGTCGCGGTCCGTGACGAACTGCGGCCCGAGGCGGTCGAGGTGGTGGCCGGGCTGCGGCGCGACGGTTACCAAGTCGCGATGCTAACCGGCGACAACGAACGCACCGCCCGCGCTCTCGCGGCCGATGTCGGGATCGACGAGGTCCACGCTGACCTGCGCCCGGAGGACAAGGCCCGCATCATCGAGCAACTCGGCCGGCACCGTTCGACCGCGATGGTCGGCGACGGCGTCAACGACGCCCCCGCCCTGGCCACCGCGGATCTGGGCATCGCGATGGGCGCGATGGGCACAGACGTCGCCATCGAAACCGCCGACGTTGCTCTGATGGGTGAGGATCTGCGGCACCTGCCGCAGGCATTGGCGCACGCACGCCGGTCCCGACGGATCATGCTGCAGAACGTCGGGCTCTCGCTCGCGATCATCACCGTCCTGATGCCGCTGGCACTGTTCGGTGTTCTCGGCCTGGCCGCGGTGGTCCTGGTCCACGAGCTCGCCGAGATCGTGGTCATCGCCAACGGGGTCCGCGCCGGCCGCGCCCCCGCCCTGACTACACCCGCCTCTGAGCTGTCGGCGCCGGTCGGGGCCCGCGCATGAGCGACACCGCGACCGAATACTCGACTCGGACACCGCGTCTGAGGAGCGTCTTCGTGTCCGCCGTCGTCGCCCTCGCTGCCGTCGCATTGTTTGTCGAACCAGTTGCGCGTCGGGAACTTTCGGATGGCCGCACCGTTGACTTCGGGCTGCTGCAACTCAAGCTGGCCTATAACAGCGGGGTCGCGTTCAGCATGGGTGACCAACAGCCGATGTGGATTGTCCTCACCGTCACGGCTGTCATCACTGCGGGTATCGGTGTGTACGCCTGGCGCACCGCGCCTTCCAGCTCACTAGCAGCGATGATCGGGCTGTCCCTGATGTTTGCTGGCGCGGCCGCGAATGTGATCGACCGCGCCGTCGACGGGAAGGTGACGGACTACTTCCATACTGGGTGGTGGCCGACGTTCAACCTCGCCGACACTTACATCACCTGCGGTGTCGTGCTGCTCCTGGCTGCACTATTGCGGGAGTCAACGCAAGAACCCCCGAATGAGAGTTCGTCATGACATCGATGCCCGACCACATCCGAGCCGCCTATGTCTCGGAGATGGCTGCCGCCGATACCACCGGCGACGACGCTCAACGATGGGCGCACCTCGAACGCGTCCACATCATTTCCCAGCCCTACCCGTGGCCGCACACCCGCAACCACATCGCCATGCTTGCCTTCGCACTAGGCCAACACGACCGTCGAGAGGCGCTCGGACAGATCGTGCGGATCATCGTCGCCGCACCCGGATCTCTGTCTGGGCGCTACCCCGAAGGTAACACCGGTCGCGTCGAGGCAGGGCTGATGAAGCCCATGCCAGTGCCAGATGATCTGGCCGAAATGCTTCGCGACTAGTTCAGCAGTACCGAATTCCGAGCGACAGCTCTGTCTGGATTACTACACATTTCGAATTGCGTGAAAGGTTGCCGCAGCACTGTAAGTGCTACCCGCCACCGAACGACCACTGCGATTGAGTGGTCGTTCGGTGCATTCTTCCCCGTACCGAGAGCCGGATGAACCGTTCTGTCACGTGTTGAGAAGGGGGCCGAAGATCGCGGCTCCACACCGGGTTGCCTCGGCGAGATCGACCACGATCCCACCGACCTGCGGGTTGGCCGCCGACCATGCCTCCGCGGCCGGGCGATCAGTGAAGAAGTTGAGGTAATTGCAGCAGGTATCCGCCGACGGACCCTGCGCTGACTGTGCCCCGATGAACACCACTGTGGTCGCAGGATCCGCAGTGGTCTCTTCGCCGCGGACTGAAACGGTGATGTGTTCGCCGGTCGACGCGTCGGCGGAGTCGATCACTACCTCACTGCCGCCGAGCATCGCTGACATGCCGAGCGCGTCGATAGCGCACATCGCGTAAACCCGTGCACCACCCGCGATCTGAACACTGTGCGCGGTCGGTGTTGCGGAAAATGGGTACACCGAGTCGATCCGCCCCGACCTGTCGAGGCGGATCACGTCCGAGGCGTGCAGCCGGTCCAGGATCTGCTGCGCGGACGAGTCGAACTCGGCAGCGACCGCATCGATCTCGGTTATCGGTGGAGGGTCTCCGCGGGTTGCGAACGCCCGCAAGATGGCGTGATGAATGGCCTTTTCGGCGGGGTCGGCGGGCTGCGCCGCGCCCCGCCACGCGCCGAGTGCTGCGACCGGGGATCCGTCTCCAGCCGCGGGTGCACAGCAGTCGACCGGAGCGGCCGGCATCTCAGTCGACTGATCGGCCGGGGCCAGGTTCAGTGCAGCGCGAAGAGCAGCGACGGACGGTGCACCATCGATGCCGCCGACGTCCGACCGGTAGAGACGGCACGACACGCTCGGCACCGAGCCGGGCTCTGCGAACGGGTCTTGGCCGTCGATGAGCAGGGTCGGTGATCCCGTCATGCCTGCTTCGGTGGCTGCGGCCTGGTCATTGAGAACACGGTGGGTGATCTCGACGTCGATGTGTTCGCCGGCCACCGCCTCCGTGATCCGGCGCTCGAGTAACAAAACGTTGGGGCACTCGGGGACTTGCAGGATCTCTAGTTTCATCGGGTCTCTCCTGTGTCGTGCAAGGTCTGGATCAGTGGGCAGCATCGGTCGGCGCGAGGCAGATCGCAGGTGGCGGCAAGTTCGGCGAGCGACTGCTGCATGCGCTGCAGGTCGGCGATCTTTTCGGCGAGGTGCGCCATCTTGGCTGCGGCCAGCTCACGAGCAGCAGCACAGTCGTCGGGTCCGCCGTCGGCGAGGTGCAGTAGTTCCTCGATCTCGTCGAGGGTGAACCCGTGCTCCTGTGCGCGCTTGATGAAGCGAACCACCGCTACCGCATTGGCCGGATACGCCCGATACCCTGACCCTGACCTGGGGGGCTCCTCCAGCAGGCCTCTGCGCTCGTAGTACCGCAACGTCTGGACGTTGACCCCAGCCTGGGTGGCAACTTCACTGCTCCGCATATCGCCATTGTTAACCCTGTACCCAACTATCGAGTCAAGTGTCTATCGGGAATCCCCGACTTTCAGGTCACCAAGTATCTCGGTCTGCTCGAGAACCAACGAACCTTGTGCGCTCGTCCCTCATCTACGAGGGTGGACGGCTCACACGGCATCCGGCGAGTGCCGCCGATCAAAGCTGTCACTGCACAGACGAGTGAACAACTTCTTCGCCGAACCAGGGCACACAACCATATACCCCCGGGGGTACTTGACATACCCTGGGGGGTATATGGCAACCTGTAGTCATCGCACTCCACAGAACAGGGAAGGTTGTCCGATGATCCTCGAGCAGTACTACATCGAATGCCTCTCACACGCGTCGTACCTGATCGGCGACGAGAGCACCGGCCGCGCCATCGTGGTCGACCCGCGCCGCGACATCACCGAATACCTCGAGGACGCAGCCCGATACGGTCTGATCATCGAGGGTGTTGTCAACACGCACTTTCATGCGGACTTTGTCTCCGGTCACCTTGAGTTGGTCGAGGCTACCGGCTCGTGGATCGGTTTCGGCGACGCCGCGGATACCGATTTCCCGATTCGTCGACTGCGCCACGGCGAGCACCTGACGCTGGGGGAGGTGGACATCGAAATCCTCTCCACCCCCGGCCATACGTGGGAGTCGATCAGCCTGCTCGTTCGCGAGAATCGAGACGCCGAGCCCACTGCTGTGCTGACCGGGGACTCGCTGTTCATCGGCGACGTCGGTCGCCCCGACCTGGCCAATCTCGGCGACGGCACCAATACCGACCTGGCTCGGGCGATGTATCGCACCGTCCACGAGAGGCTGCTGACCTTGCCCGATGCAGTGACCGTGATGCCGGCTCACGGCGCGGGATCCTCCTGCGGCAAGAACCTCTCTTCCGAGCTGACCTCCACCATCGGCGAGCAACGCCGCACCAATCCGTCGGTGCAGCCGATGAGCGAAGACGCATTCGTCGCTCTGGTCACCGACGGCCAACCTGCGGTGCCGGAGTATTTTTCGGCCGCCGTAGCTTTGAACAAGTCGAATCGCGCACTCCTCGAACAAGATCGGCGCATCTCCGAACTCTCACCGGGAGAACTCCGGGTCGAAATGGCCAGCGGAACACGCGTTCTCGACGCCCGCACCCCCGACGACTTCGCGGCCGGGCATCTGCTCGGCTCGATCAATGTCGGATTCGACGGCAGGTTTGCCGAAACCGGCGGCATGGTCGCCGACATCGGGGAGCGCATCGTACTCATCACCTATCCGGGTGATGAACAGGTTGCGGCAATGCGCTTGGCGCGCATCGGATCCGACAACGCCATCGGGTACCTCACCGTCGACGCCGACGGCACCTTCCCAGGCGCGCTCGCCGACCTTGTCCGCACTGCGCTGCGCACCACGGTGTCCGAGCTCGAAGAGCCGATGGCCTCGGGCGCGGTCACGTTGATCGACATCCGCAACCCCGGCGAACGCGACTTTGGTGCCATCGACGGCGCCCGGTCAATTCCCCTCGCACAGTTGCGTTCCCAACTCGCGGACCTGCCACGAAACATGCCCATCGTCGTGCACTGCGCCGGCGGCTGGCGCTCCTCCGTCGCCGCATCACTGTTGCGAGCCGACGGCATCGAGAACGTCAGCGACCTGGTCGGCGGATACACGGCCTGGGTCGAGCGATCTTCCGAATAGCGCCTATTCAGAAAAACTCTCGTGCCCCATACGCGGCACGACGTCTGACAAGGAGATACCAGATGTGTTACACCACGACATGTTCTTCCTGCTCCAAGACCACTTGGGCAGGATGCGGCCAGCACGCCGACCAGGTGATGGCCGGCGTCCAGACAGCGCGGCGCTGTACCTGCACCCCTGCTCCTGACCCGAGGTCCGGGTTCTTCCGGTCCTTCTTCGGCCGCTGACCCGCCGCACCGGATGACCCGGTGCCATGACCCGGTACCCGCCCATACTCGCACCCATCACCCCCTTTTTTCAGGAGTCAACCAATGTCCAGTAACACCAAGGTCAGGGACGGCGTTCCGCCGATCTCACACGCGTCCGGCGGCGTACTCGGCCGCATGGGCGCATCGATGGCGGGCAACGCAAAATGGGTGCTCGGTGTCTGGCTGATCGTGCTCATCGCACTCGGCGCGGCCGCACCGTCGGTGTTCAGCTCCCTCGCCGGCGCCGGATGGCAGGCCAACGGATCCGAATCCGTCCAGGTCCGCGAACTCGCACAGGCACACTTCGGCGGCAACTCTTCCGCCGCCGTCCAGGTTGTCGTGCATTCCGATGACCGGACCATCGACAGCCCCGACATGCAGCGCACCCTCACCGAGGTCACCGATGTCTTCGCCGGGGACCCTCGCTTCGGTGCGATCATCGCGCCGCAGCCGGGAATGTCCATCAGCCCCGACGGGCACACCGGAATTCTCATCGCGGGCGCGAACGCAAGCACCGACGAGATGGTCAAGGCCGTTGACGATCTCAAGGGGGAGTTGACCGCCCTGTCCGGAAACGGCATCGAGGTCTATCCCACCGGCGCATCGGCACTGTGGAGTGATTTCAACAAGGCCAACCACGACGCGATGATTCAGGCCGAACTGTTTTCCTGGCCGGTCACCCTCGCGATCATGGTGCTCGCCTTCGGGTCCCTCGTCGCCGCCGGACTCCCACTGCTGCTGACCCTGGCCGGACTCGTCGCCTCCGCGGGCGGACTGGTCCTGCTCAACCAGATCACCCCGATTTCCGTGTGGGCGATGAACTTCGCGATGATGTTCGCCCTCGCCCTCGGTATCGACTACGCCCTGTTCATCGTCTCCCGGTTCCGCGACGCGATACGTCATGCATCGTCACCGCGGGCGGCGGTCGCGGAAACCATGGATACCGCGGGCAAGGCCGTCGTCCTGTCCGGAATCACGGTGCTCGTGAGCCTCTCTGCGGTCCTGCTGGTTCCGGCACCGGCCGTGCGGACGATGGCTATCGGCATCATGCTCGCCGTGTTCTTCGTCCTCCTGGCCTCGATGACTCTGTTGCCTGCCGTTCTCGGGATGCTCGGCACCAAGGTCAACGGTGGATCCTTGCCCTACGCCAAGCGTCAGGAACACCGCTCACCGAAGTTCGCCGCCTGGGGCGAGCTGCTGCACAAGCACCCGTGGCCGTTCGCCATCGGTTCTCTCCTGGTGCTGATCGCGCTGTCGATCCCGGTGCTCGGGCTCAAGGTGGCGATGCCCTCCATCGCGGTTGTCCCCTCCGACGCCCCGGTCCGCCAGGGCTACGAACTCGTCCAAGCTCAGATGGGGGAGGGGGCGCCGGGCATGTTGCAGATCATCGCCCCCGCCGCGGAGGGCGCCGAGACCGCGAAGGCTGCTGCCGCGACCGAAGGTATCGCCATGGTGACGCCGCCGCAGTCCGCACTCGATGGCAGCGACTTTGTGATGTTGCAGGCCATGCCTACCGTCGATCCGTCCGACGCACAGATGGGAGCCATCCTCGACACCTTGCGTGCGGACCTTCCCTCGGGCGCTCTGGTGGGCGGCGCACCGGCGGAGAACCTCGACCTGCAGCAAGCGCTGAACGACTACCTCCCGCCGATCGTCGGCATCATCCTGGTTCTCGGGTTCCTGCTGCTCCTGGTGGCGCTGCAGGCGCCGTTGATCGCCATCCTCGGTACCGTGGTCAGCTTGCTCTCCACCGCCGCCGCATTCGGGGTCGCGAAGCTGATCTTCCAGGACGGGCACGGAGCGTCGTTGCTCGGTTTCACCCCGCAGGGGTTCCTCGACGGGTGGGGGCCGGTGTTCTTCTTCGCGATGATCTTCGCGATCGCCATGGACTACACCGTCTTCTTGTTGGCCACGGCGAAGGAGCATTACGAGCGCTCAGGTGATCCCAAGGTCGCGCACGTCGACGGCCTGGCTCATTCGGGGCGGGTGATCCTCGCCGCTGCCGCGGTGATGGTGGCCGTGTTCTTCACCTTCGCGCTCGCTGATCCGTTGCCGCCGAAGGAGATGGGCATCATTCTCGGTGTCGCTGTACTGCTCGATGCGGTACTGATTCGGCTGATCCTGCTGCCGGTGCTCCTGCGGTTGACCGGGCATGCCGCATGGTGGTCCCCGGCGTGGCTGCGAAAGGTATTGCCCAACATCAGTTTCTCGCACTGACAGGTCCGGATGGCGTGGTTCGGCAGCTGTGACGCACAGATCTGACGAACCACCCACCCGGATATACCCATAGGGGTATATTTGAGGTTACTGATTCATCTTCGGAAGGAACTCCCATGGTCGGCGACGACGACAGCATCGCATTGGTACTCAACCGACTCCGCCGCGCGCACGGCCAACTCGCCGGAGTGATCTCGATGATCGAACAGGGCCGAGACTGCAAGGACGTCGTCACCCAGCTCGCCGCGGTCTCACGCGCACTCGACCGGGCCGGCTTCAAGATCGTCGCCACCGGCCTTCGCGAATGCATGACCGGCAACCGCGAGAATGGCAAGGAACCGATGACCGAGGCGGAACTCGAAAAGCTCTTCCTCGCACTCGCCTGAGACCGCGGCGGCGATCGCGGAACAACGAACAGAAAGGACGGTACGGACAGTCATGACAGCTCTCCCACGGCACCACGGCTGGACCATCGAACGGATCGTTCCACTATTGGGCGGGGTAGTCGTCCTGCTCAGCGTGGCCTTGACACTCGCCTTCTCCATTTGGTGGCTGCTTCTCACCACGTTCGTCGCTGCGAATCTCCTGCTCTACAGCGCAGTGGGATGGTGCCCGATGAGCCTGATACTCCAACGCCTCGGCATCCCGCGGCTCGGCACCCGCTGACCGATCCCAGACCCCGGATCCCCCGAAAAAAGGACGTAGATCATGCAACTCGCACTCACGACCACCCTGAACACCACGTTCGACGACGCTGTCGAACGCACCCGTAAGGCATTGTCGGAGCAAGGTTTCGGGATACTCACCGAGATCGACATGAAATCGACCCTCAAAGCCAAGCTCGACGAAGACCTGGAGGACTACCTCATCCTCGGCGCCTGCAACCCGACGTTGGCACATCGAGCAGTCGGAGTGATGCGGGGGATCGGATTACTGTTGCCCTGCAACGTCGTCGTGCGCGCCGATCCCTCCGCGGAGAACACCGTCATCGTCGATGCGATGAACCCCGCCCTCATGGTTCAGGTGACCGGCGAACCCCGACTGCAGTCCGTCGCCGACGAGGCGACCACCAGGCTGCAGGCAGCTCTCGATTCGCTCACCGCACAGTAGAACCGAGCTCGAACAACAATCGCATGCCGCCGAACGTCGGTAGACGAAAAGGATGCCGATGACTCTCGCAATCGCACTCGCTGCCGGGGCAGTCATCGGTGTCCTTCTAGGACTCCTCGGCGGCGGCGGATCCATCCTTGCCGTACCGGTCCTGGTGTTCGCCCTCGGCCTCGACATCGACCAAGCAATCCCGATCTCGATTCGCTCACCGCACAGTAGAACCGAGCTCGAACAACAATCGCATGCCGCCGAACGTCGGTAGACGAAAAGGA
>NZ_JBXAFD010000026.1:0-8442 GCF_058792695.1 Rhodococcus sp. MT28 | reverse complement strand
GCGGCGGCGGATCCATCCTTGCCGTACCGGTCCTGGTGTTCGCCCTCGGCCTCGACATCGACCAAGCAATCCCGATCTCACTGATCGTGGTCGGTGTCGCCTCGGCTGTCGGCGCGATCCCGAAAGTCCGTGCCCATCTTGTGCAGTGGCGACTGGCCGCCGTGTTCGCCGCTGCCGGTATCCCCGCAACCTTCCTCGGTAGTGCCCTCGGGCGAGTGCTCCCGCAGTCCGTCGTGATGATCGGGTTCGCCGCGGTCATGATCGTTGCCGGTGCTCGTATGCTCGCCGACCGCGGCGATACCGGAACCGCCTGCAGCGTAGGTGATTCCGGTATCAATTGGCGTCGCTGCGCACCTCGTGCGATCCCAGCAGGATTCGCCGTCGGTGTGCTGACCGGGCTCTTCGGCGTCGGCGGCGGATTCCTCATCATCCCCGCCCTTGTCCTGATGTTGGGAATAGACATGCAGATCGCGATCGGAACCTCGCTTCTGATCATCGTCGCGAACTCCGCCGCCGGCTTGATCTCACATCTCGGTAGCGGCGTCACCATCGACCCGGCCATCACGATCAGTTTCACCGGAGCTGCGATCGTTGCCTCCTTGGTCGCCGGACGGTTCGGCAACCGCGTCGACACCGGAAAACTTCAACACTGGTTCGCGTACCTGGTGTTCGCCGTCGCCGCGTACATTCTGTTCGATACTCTCGTGTTGAGTCGCTGACGCCGTGACACACGAGGGAGCCGTACTCGTGTGGAACTCCGCTTTTCCATATCGGCGACCGGCCTCGTTCGCCATTCGTCGTATCTGTTTTCGGCGTAGACATCGGCAACCGATATCTACGTGGTGACCAGGCTGTCGGCGCCCGAGAAGTGCCCGCCGGCAACGGACCACTCCTCCTTTCCGAGTAAGCGCTCCGTTGTCGTGGCCGCTCCACCACGACCAATGTCACCGACTTTCGTGCAAGATGAGTGGGGGTAGATGTATCGCCACCAAGGTCGACATGGGGCGGAGGGCCTGATCCACAAAAGTCACCGGCCGCTGTTGATGATCCCGACAGAGGCCCGGTTCTCCGGATGCACGGCCGTGCCGTGACCGCTGCTCCCTGCAACGTGGGCAAGAAGAGAAGAAAGGTGGACAAAAAGAAACGGAACGACGCGCACATGACGTTCGGTCGGGCCGATGGTTGCTCTGCCACCCATCGCATAGGCACACTCCGAACGTCGTCGACGTGCAAAACCGATGAGAGAGGACTAGTCATGACCTCGCAGCTCTACCTCGTCCGCCAGGGACAACGGCCCTCAACGCCAACTACCGCAACTGCGTGACCCTACTGAATCAGTTCGATCTCGTCGGTGTCGTATCCGAGTAGACCGGCGACGGTTGAGTGGGCGTCGTCGCCGTACAGCTCTTCTTGGGTCTCGTCGCCGAACATCTGGGAATGCAGCTCCTTCATATCCCTGGGTTGGGATGAGCGGGGGGCAAACCGAACTTGTACATCGGTGGGGCTACCGATGGGCTGTGTGTATGCGACGAGGGGTGGAACGCTTGCGCTTCCTGGGTGAACCGCAACTCGCAATGCGTGTTGCGGTCTGTGCCCTCGTGCGCCGCCGATGGTCAGTTGTTCCGACAGCGTTCGAGCCAGCGTCGTGTCCCGTATGTGAGTGTCGCGCACAAGTTGTGTCAGTGATCCCTTCTGCATTTTGATGCGGCGGCGGGGTTGATGTTCGTTGAACTCCCGGGCGGTCTCCCAGAAGTCGTTCAACAGCGTGACTGCTGGATCGTCGATCAGACCGCTGGGCTGTATGCGCTCGGTGATGTGGTGGGTTCGCTCGCCGGGACGGAGCGTTAGGTGATGTTCGAGTCGGGCGAATCTGAAGGGGAGGTCATCCTGGAGTAGTGCGATGTGCTCGGGAGTCATTTCCACGACACGGGTGCTTCCACGTAGTTCCACGAAAAAGTAGGTATCGTCCGGAGCTTGTCCGACGGCGGCACCTCTCAGTTCCCTCAACGCATAGACCTCTTGTTCGAGATCGTCGACACGGGTCCGCAGTATGTCGGCGAGGGTGATCTGGCGCTGGACGTACTCACTGATCGGGAGCGCTATGTGTCAAGTCAAGTGAGACAGTGACGTTCAGTTGATCTGCGATTCAGCGACGGGTTCGTTGATGAAGAAAACGGTCGGCATCTCGGGCGGAATCGGCCGGCGAGAGAACCGTGCAGGGTTCGCGACGTAAGCCTCGTTCAGGGTGATCTGACGGGCCGCGTCAACCGCGTCAGCAGTCCCGAAGTGCACCGAAGCCGGGGTATGCCAGGCAATGCCCGAATGACGGTGAATGTGGTTGTACTCGTTGAAGAATCCTTCCAAGAAGACTCGTGCATCATCCAGTGTTGCAAACGATTTCGGAAAATCATGCAGGTATTTCAGTGTCTTGAACTGGGCTTCCGAGAATGGATTGTCATTCGATACTCTCGGTCGTGAATGCGACCGAATGATGCCGAGGTTGGTGAACAGTTCCGACACCAGTCCGGAAGTCATCGAGGTGCCACGGTCCGCGTGGACGGTGTGCGGGGCGATGCCGTTCCGCTCGATTGCTTCCGCAATGAATTCAGCTGCCAGTTCGGCACTTTCGTGTGTGGAAACGATCCATGACGGGTTGTACCGAGAGTAGATGTCGATGAGTACGTACAGGTGAAACCACACACCCTTGGTGGGCCCGCGGAGCTTGGTGATATCCCAGGTCCAGACCTGTGAAGGTCCGTCGGCGAGGAGTTCGGGGATCGCCTTCGGTGGATGTGTCGCTGTTCGTCGGCGTTCGCGGTTTTGCCCGACTTCGGCGGCGATCCGGTACATGCTCGACACCGAGCACCAGTAGTTGCCCTCGTCGAGTTTCCGGGCCCATATCTGACATATAGCCAGGTCAGCGTTCTTGTCACTGTTGATGACGGCCAGAACCTGGGCTCGCTCGGATGCGGTGAGTGCTTGGCCGTTGTCGGGGATGGCCCTTGGTTTCTTGGGGCCCAGGACGGGTGGTTGCTGGTGCCGGTAGTGGGTGGCGCGGGACCGTCCGATCAGGATGCAGGATCTACGGGTGGGGATCTCGGCGGCCCTGAGGTCGGTGAACGTGCTGTTCAGTGCATCTTCGGTAAGGGCGGTGTGTCCGTGCTCTCGGAGATGGATTCCAAGAGCACGTGAAGTTTTCCCATGATCTCAAGCGCGGCCTCCGTCTGCGTCAATTGCTTTGCCAGACGGGCATTCTCGCGTGTCAGGCGGGCCATTTCCTTATGGGTCGCGGTGTCGGTGTCGGGATTGGTCGCAGTTTTCGGTCGAGACTTTCCGGCCGCTACGGTTCTGGCTTGGGCCCATTCTCGAAGTTGGGATTGATACAGACCTTCGCGGCGCAGGACTGCAGATTTTTCGCCGTGCGGGGCGTCGTTGTATTCGTCGAGGATGTTGTTGCGGTATTCGGTGGTGAAGGTTCTGCGGGTCGGTTTCGGTGCGGGATCTGCCGGATCGACTGGTGTTGTTTCGGGGTTCGGGCTGGTCATCGGTGATGCTCGTTTCATGCCCTCAGTGAGTGATCTCGGTTGCCTCCGAGTGTCTCACCAAATCCTGACAGCGAGGGGAGCGGAGGTCCGTCGTTGACCATCTGCCAGTTTCTTGTTCCCTCACGGTTACCTAGCCACCGGTCGTCCGGTGGCTAGGTACACGGCTTTGAACAGCCGCATCGACGGAATCGTCGACATCTGATCCTCGAAAGTGCGAACAGTTTTTACTCGGCGGCCGTAGGACACTTCGTCTACGGAGATCGCGGCCTTCTTCGCTTTCTGCCGTTCGGTGTCTCGATTGAAGATCGCTGCCATGCTGATGGGATGCCCGCCATAGTCCACCCACACGGCCATCATCGGGTAGACGGTTCTGCGTAGAGGATTGAATCGGTAGAAGGGTTGGTTGTTTGCGTTACGAATGAGCTCGATGGCATCTGATCTGCCGGGATCGGTGAGCACGAGCGATGATTCCAGTCTGAGCGCCTCGAAGTGTTCGTGCACGATGCGACCGGTGATTTGCGGGATGGCGGTTTTTCCCAGGATGTCTTGGATCCGGCCGTGCAGCACGATGTGGCATTCGTCGGTCGGGTCGGCGCTGATGGTGACGGTGACGTTTGGATCAGCGTTGATCTGTTCCGTTTGGTCCGCGGTTTCGATGAATTCTTGTTCGATCAGGACCGGAAGTGCGGCGAGTGCGTCCCCGCGATCTGCGCCGAAGATGTTGTGCGCGTAGATGAGTGCGCTCTCCGGCGGCGTCCATCGAAGATCGTGATCACCGAGGGGAATGATCTCGATTTCGATCATCGACGCCAGGACAGCCAGCTGCGCCGACGTCAGATCGAGGATCTTCGCGAGTGGCGGATTGGCCGCCTGACTGTCGCGAGCGAACCGAGCAGTATGTGCGATCGGCACCATCAAACCGATCGAGGAGCTCATGTCGTCGCGATATTGCGCGAGAAGGGCCGAGTACGCAGGCTGGCCGATCTCGAACCGCTCGCCCTCGCTCAACATGCGGTCCCACAGATGTGATCTGCGGCTTTCGTGAAACCAGAGTTGTCCATTGCGTTCTACGCTGAGGATGTTCTCCCGCTCGAGAGACTGCCGCAACACACCCCACTGAGTTGAAGTGAGATCAAGATAGGCAGTGATCGTCGATTCAGGCGGTGGCAATTCGAAGACCGACAGCCAGCGTGCAGCGATCTGCGCATCGCCTGGGAGTCGAGCCAGCGCATCTTCCAGCGAGCGGACGAATGCAGTAGGGGGCGTGTATTCATCCAATGTACCGCCGCTGCGGAGCTGACCGATCAAACCTTCGACGATGATCGGGAATCCGCTGCTCAGGAAGTAGACACGATCCGTGTTAGCACTTGTGACGCCTGCCCGGTTGAGCATGGTTTCGACATCTGCTCTGCTGAGTCCGCCGACGACGATCTCCCCGCATCCGGTGTCTCGAAGTCTGGTGAGTCCGGTACGAGCCTCGTGCGCCGCCGACGACCAGGCGATCACGAATCGTGCGCGTTTAGGGGGCGCGATGCAAAGACTGGCCAACGCCCGTTGGTCATCCTCTGTCAGCCGTTGGCACTCGTCGATAGCCAAAACCACGTCGCGTTTGAGAGCCGTGGCAACCTCGTCGCACAGACGTACCAGGAGCTTGACGACGTTGGTATCGCTTCGCGACTGGAGATCTCGCCGTAGATCAGCGGTCGTATCCTGGCGCAGGCCTTTGAAGAACGCCGCGAGACCTTCACCCGCATGTTCGCCGATTCGCGCCTTCACCAACGCCATGACCTCCTGGGTCACGGCCTTGGCCAGGCTCTTACCGACCTCGGCCACCATTTCCTTGCCTGCGGTGTCGAGTCGGTTCTGGATATTGCGCCACGCGGTCCGATCAACCATCGAGGTGACCAAGGCTGTGACGAGGCCATCCAGGATAGCGACCTGCAACGCGCCGCTGTCGAACGCACAGGTGACCGGCGGCGGCGCGATGGCCGCCGCACCACGCGAAAGCTCGATCTGATGGTCGGCAAGGATCGATGACTTACCGGTTCCGGAGTCACCCGTGATGACTACAACAGGATGTGACATCGACAGAAGATCGGTGAGCTCAGGCCGCATGAGCACAGTATGCGGCTGATCTACGACACCCTCTATTGCAGGTCACGCCGCGAGCCGACGTCTCGTTGCGTCGAAACGGATCCGATCTACAGAAAATTGAGCAGATTACAGACTTATGCCCGCCGCCGCACTCGAGCATTTCACTTGCGCGAACCGTGGACGTCGAACTAATATATGGCCAGTAGCTGGAGATGAAATAGTTCTCTGAGCGCTAATTCCGGAACCCACGCCTAGGCGTGGGTTTCCGCGTATCTGGAGGGCAATAATCGTTCCATGCTGCTGGCGTACATTGACGAGATCGGCGAGACAGGGGCATTTGTTGCGCGCGATCACGCTCGCTTCAACACCAGTCCCGCATTCGGCTACGCCGGTCTGATCCTTCCCGCCGACAATGCTCGAAAGTTCGGTCAAATCTTCACGCTGAAAAAGCGGGAGATCTTCAAAACCGAGATCGCGCAGGCAGAGCATCCGGGACGGTGGGAACGCAAGGGCGCGAGTATTTTTCGTCCGGACACTTTCGACAAGTACCGGCAGCAGATCCGAGTGTTCAACACTTTGGTGCGCAGCGTACGCAGCCTCGACGGCGCCCTCTTCTACTACGCCGCGGAAAAACCTCTGGGAACCCCGAAACAGACGGACCTCGATACGGACGCCCGAGAAACAGCTGCGATGCGCGAAGCGCTCAACCGCATCGCCCGGTACGCCGACTACAAATGCTCGAACGTGATGGTCATGATCGATCAGATCAACGAGAAGACGCGCGCAGCTCGGCTGCCGGCCATGTACGAGCACATCTTGGGTCGAGCGAGCGGATATCCGGAAATGAAGCGGATCATCGAGCCGCCAATGCACATAGACAGTGTCCTGAGTTCGAACATTCAGTTCTCCGACTGGATTGCCGCATGTGTAACGAGAGCGATCGAGTACCAGATCATCAAGGAATCCCCCTACCAGTGGGTGACGGGGGACAACGCACTCCCGTCGGTCAGGGGCGCATTCACTCATGAGTCGAAGATCCACTTGTGGCAGCGTGACCTCTCCGATCTCAATCACTCCGACATCTTCCGCAGTGATCGACTGCTGCATCCGGCGGCGGCGGGACAGTTGGTCGGCGACCAACTTCCGGCCGATCGATTCCGTCGGATGAAGGCCGCGGCCGAGCGAGCACAGATCCGACAGTAATGCACTCTCGGGTAGTTGCATGAGTTTCGCTTGGATAAAACTGCTGATGACAACTGAAACCAGCTTCTGGTCGACTTTCCGCGATCATGTCGAGCGAGTGCTCGGGCCCAAGTGATTCATCCAGCCGGGTGAATACCAGCCGAGCGGGGGACTGTTTCTGGACGATTCGTTCGAGCCTGTTCGCGGACAACGATATTCGAGAAGTCCGATAGAAAACGATCCACTCGAAAGCCGCCTCGCGAAGCGGTTCCGCACTGCCCCATCGCTGCATCCTGACGCGACCACTTCGCGTTCCGAGGACAAGGGCGCGTACCGCGTCGTCTCGGTCCGTATCAACGCGCCCGGTTTCCGTAGTACCTACGCCGTGGAGGTTCAGGCCGCTGTCGGATTCGAGTTCGTCGATGAGACGTTCACCGTGACGGTTGGCGCTCCGGAAGGCTTCGACCAGGCTGCGCGCCGCGCAATCCGTCACTCGGTTGCTCGTGCGGGTGAGTGGAACGCCGACAACCCTGATTCGATTGCTCCGCGTCTGGAGGACGCGGACGCGTATCGCGTTGTTGCGGTTCGCGTGAGCGTGGATCGGTAGGCGATAAAGGACCGGCCCGAAGCTACCGGGCCGGTCCTCTTCGTTGCGTGCTCCGAAAATGGCCTCTCACAGTGCGGTGGGGGGCTTTTTCGTGTGTTGGGGGTGTGGGTGTGGCTATTGCTGGTTGGTGAGGGTGTGGAGGAGCTGTGAGACCTGTTCGGTGGTGGCGTTGGCGAGGCAGTCGACGATGCAGGCGGTGAGAAAGGTCTTGATCGTGTTCGGTACCCGTTGGGCGAGGGCGCGGAGCTGCTCGCCCCTGGTGGGGTGGTGGTTGTCTGGGGTCTGGTCGTCGTGCTCGTGCATTTCTGCTCCTCGTAGTGGATTGGAGTTCCGCGTGGGTGCGTCCTCATCTCTTGTTGTTCGAGCTACGGGCGAGATCACATGTTCGTGTAGGGGAATTGAGTTGTTGCGGGCTTGTGACCTGCGTAGATGGCACGTCCCGGGGTGGTGTGTTCGTGGAGTTGGGGCGCCGGCGAATTGGGGCCGGCTGATGGGGCCGGCGGGTGCTCGGGTTCGGTGGTGGGGGAGTGTCGGGGTGCTCGGCGGGGCGTATGTGGGCCGATTTTTGGGTGTTTTTGAATGTTGGTGTGTTTCAGTAACTTTGGGTTATCGGTTGGTGGGTAATCGGTTTCGACGGTTACGCATGGAAGTGTTTTGGTGAGGCTTGAATTGTGTTGTGGTGGTTACATTTTCGACGTTTCGCGGTTCTGTGTTGTTTTGCGGTTTGGGGTGGGGTCCTGTAGGATGGGAAGCATGATGACGATGAGTTGGCAGACGCGAGCGGAGGTAGCTTCGAGCGACCTCCGCTTCTCCCCAGCTTCGTCTGGTGCTTGGGTACCGACTTCTCAGTTCCGATCAAATCCTTTGGCGACAAAGATAATTCAGGAATTTAGAGGCGCGCAGCGACTCGATCGACGGCAGCCTGGCTGGACCCACTGCGAGCCGCGCAGCGGCTCCCTGGCGGGGAGCGAAGCGAGCCGCTTCCGTTCCCGATGCGGAGCATCGGGGGAGCGC
>NZ_JBXAFD010000025.1:0-27736 GCF_058792695.1 Rhodococcus sp. MT28 | reverse complement strand
CCCTCGCAGCCCATCGGCGAATATCCCGGAGCAGTGTTCCCTGCCGTTCAGCACACCGACAATCTCTTCGCAGCTCCTGCCGCCAGCGGGTGCGGGGTCTTCGGTGCACTCAACTGGGCGGTGAACCTGCGAGCAGGAACCCCCTCGGCCAGCGGAAAGAACTCTCTGACCACTTCCAGCGACGTCTACACCGTCGCCGCGCGCAAGGTACGACCGCCGGCAGCTTCCGCTGCGCAGGCAGCCGAACCTGCAGCTGTGGCGCAGATGGGAGCCGCCGGGTAGAGATCACACCCGCCTGAATTTCTTTCGACTGACGGTTCACCCCAAAGGTATTCGACAGAAAGGCACATCACATGTCATCACGCACAATGCTCGGCAAGGCCTCCGCGATCGTCGGGGCAGCAGCCGCATTGACCATCGCTGCATCCGGGATCGCAGCAGCGTCCACCACGATCAGCCCCGCCACAGCCACTCCGGTGACGGCCACCAGCAGTGGGCTCAGTTTCGTGACAACTGGCGGTCTCGAGTTGTACTGCACCAGCGTCAGCGGAACCGGAACCACCCCTGCAGCGCCCGGTAACGTGAACTCCGGAACGGGCGGCATCAACATCAACATCGCCAGCGTGGCACTGTCCGGATGTGACCTCGAAGGTGTGCCGGCAACGATCACCACGGCCGGTTCCTGGGCTCTGAACGTCAACGCCGACAGCGGATCACCGATGGGAAGTATCAAAATCCCCAACGGCGGAGCTCACGTAGTCGCTGGTAGCTGCGTCATCGACGTCACCGCCAGCACCGCCGGCCCCGTCCCCTACAACAACACAACACATACCGTCACCGCCAACAACACCGGAACGGTGAACTTCACCTCCAACGGGGGCAGCGCATCCTGCCCGGCAGCAGGAGCCGGAACGGCGAAGATGACCGGGGCGCTCAAGTTCAACTCCGCGCCCGGCATCACCGTCACTCCCTGACCCGGAATGTAGTTGCGCCACAGCCACACCCGCACTAAGTGAACTACATGCGGGTGTGGCTGCGGCGTACAGTTCGCGAACCGTCCCCCGGCACCGGTCGCTGCCTGAGCAGGATGGTTCACAGAACACATGATCGTTTGGCCGAGGACCCGCCCGATCTCTCGTAGTATTTCTCCACGGCGGTGAAAATCCCAGATCACCTTCTAGTGCCTCACCGAGAACCTGAGTGCCTTACTACCCATCCACGATCATGCATCATCTCACCAGTAGTGATGCGCTGGCCCTGTTGAGATGAAGATCGTAGTCGGCCTACGAATCGATCCGAATCGACGCTGTGACTCTCGGAACTCTGTGGCCCAGTGCTCGGTAGAAATGGTCGGCCGCGGCTGTGACGGAACGATTGACGGGCGAGTTCCGAGTGTCGGGACGCATTCAGTGTCCTGCACGGTGGCCGTCAACTCGATGTTCGCAAATAGCGCTGATCGCTTCAAACCTGCATTCCTGCAGACCGTTCGATCGATTATGCGTGAAGGTGGGACTCACGGTTTCGGGTGAAATTCCGAGTAAGCGTGCTACTACTTTACCGGAATAGCCTTCGGCGACCCGTTCGATGATCTCTTCTTGGCGCTTACTCAATCGCATCACGGTCGCCTCCTGCGGCGGTATGGATGGGCGCGGCGGGAGCAACTCACGTTTTGCGTCCAGTGGGGACGTGGAGGCAAAAACGATGCACAACAACGTGGTCGATGCAGATATGGGGTTGCCGAATCCGACTTCATCGCGGGTGCAGGGTTGATCCTGGCCGTGCGTGATGATTGCCAGAGTCCGGCGCGGCTGTCGATAGAGCATCGAATCCTGAGCTGGTACCTCGTTCGTCAGATGTAGTACTGCAGATGGATGTGCAGCCGCGTACCTGCTGATTGACTCTCTCCCGGAAGGGAGTCGTCAATGAGTACGTCCGTCAACCGAAACGGCTGGTCGATCGTTGCGTTGTCATGCGCCGGAGCGGCATTGGTGGCCGCGTTCGTTCTAGGCCCGGCCGCGTTGTTACGCGGACGCTATCCGCAGTTCCAGGATCAATCCGTCATGAGTGAGCTGCTCGGCCGCGGCTTGGTCGACTACTGGGGTAGCGGAGTCCGCACCTATCCGCTCGGCTTGGCGGAGATGGTGGACTACTGGTTCGAGTGGCACGCGATCAAGATCGTCATCTCGGTGCTGCTGACCGCGGTTCTGGGTCTGCTCGCGACGACCCTGTGGCGGCGATCTCTGACGGCCGGCGTAGGTTGCGTGGTCGCGGCGGCCACTACGACTGTGCTGTCATTGTTTTCGGTGTCTGTGGCTGTGCTCAACATCCAGTCGACGGTCGCACCCGTAGTCGCGCTGCTTCCGATGCTCTCCGCGGACAACTCGGACGGGCAGACAGCGCAGTCTCTGATCGAGAACGGTGTGCGCAGCGGAGACTCCAGGCCGCCACTGCTCGAGTTGCTCACACAGGTCGAGCACTACAACTGGGCGGCGATTGTCGCTATCGCCGGGGTGATCGCTGTAGTCGCAACCGGAACCGTCATCGCCTTCCGACGCTACAGGTCGTCGGACACGACAAACGGTGCCCACCGTCGGATGTTCGTCGTCCTCGGATCGCTCGGTGCTGTGATGACCATTGCGATGGCGCTGCTGTTCGTCGCGGCCGTTGTTGCCGTCGTCGATCCAGGAGAAGCTCTGCTCGGCGCGGTCGGCCTGTGACTCTATTGCCGGTCCAAGATGAAGGCCGACGGCGTATCCATGACCGAATCGCGGAAGTGCTGAACATCGCTCGCAGTACGTTGTACCCAAACCTGCAGTAGCAAAAGCGAATTCGCTACGGCATCGGAAATGTTGCGTCTCCGCCGGCACTGATGACTCGGCCGGCACTGACGTCACCGGTTCGGCCTCGATGGATGCGCTTCCTACAATTCGATGGGGCGATTCGGGTGTGGGCCTGTGGTTGGCGCGCTGATATCTGTGCGCCAGTCCCTCGACCGCGATGAGCGGGTAACGCAGCTGTCTGCCGAAGTGGGACAGGGGCAGCTGCGTCGCGGGTTGCAGATCGTCAAGCCGCGGCCCTCGACGGCTCGTTGCGGTAACGCGACAGCCGGCCGTCGGTTCCGGTAAGCCGCCAGGACCAGAGGGTGAGCCGGGTGCGCATTCCGTTGGCGTCGGCGAGGCTCCGGACGTCTGCGCAGGACTCTGTAAGGAGTCGCCGGAAATCGGGGTTGCGCATCGAATAGGTCTCGCGCAGAACATTGCGGGGAATACCCAGCAACGTGGCGTCCTGCCGGCTCGGGACGACGATGGACCAAAACCCTATGCGCATGACTACAGGCGTGGTGAGGCCGAGTGCGAGGCGGTTGAATCGGCTCATGCGCGGAGCGTGATGGCGCAACCATGCATGGGCGAACCCGATGTGACGTGCTTCCTCGGCGAGATGGATCTGCATGATGCGGTCGGTGAGCGGGTGAATGCCACCGCCGCGCATGATGCTCTTCTGGATGTGGTCGATCGGCTCCTCTCCAGCGAGGATGATCTGAAAGAAGAAACTGGGCCACAGCGATCCCAGCGAACCGACCAGGGGGAAGGCCTTGACAAGCCACGTTGGGGCACCGTGGACCTCCGGAGCCACCCGGTTGGTGAACTCCTGAAACATCTGGATGTGGTGCGTCTCTTCGGTGAGTTCGTGCATGAAGTAGCGGAATTCGGGGTTCTCGTTCGCCAGGCCCATCAAGAACTGGGTACCGCCGAGAAGGAGCAGTTGCTCGAACTGGGAGCCGGTCTTTGTTATAGATGCGAGCCGAATCCGGGCAACCCGCCGTTGTTCCTGGGGTGAGAGCGCGCGGTACCAGTCGGTGTGGGACAAGGGGTCGACCGCGGGGAGTGTCCATCTTGGGTCGTCCGCGGGGGCGGCGAACTCGGGCGAATTCCAGGCGATGTCTTTGAACGCCTCGAAGTGGAGCCCTGTCGAGGATGCCTCGGACAGTGTGCGCAGAGTGTCGTGGTAATCGCGACGTTCGTTGACGGTATTGCGCCCCGTAGTTGAGCGGACAGATGGCGCGTTACGCCGCGTGCGACGAAGTGTGAGGAACTGCATTTCGGGCTCCTTTGTGGCATCTATCTCAGACGTGCCCACAGTAAACTAAGTGTGACTACGCGTCCACAGTAACTGTATTGGTCTGCATGTCCACGGGTAAGCGCGGAAGGGTGAACGGGGACGCTCAACATCGCACCATGAGCGCGCGGCTCTCGGCCTTTGATGGTGGTGTGGGTCCTGCTGTCGAGACGACAGCGCTGGACGTGGTCGACGGTCGCACGTTAGGCCGTTGTGTGCATCCGCCGACCTATGCGGTGGGATGGGCGCAGGGAGAGGTTCTCGCGATCTCGTCACGGTTGGTGTCCCCGGTTGATCGGGTCGGAACTCACCTCGCCGAACTCGCGTCCCTGCACCGCGACGACATCCGAGGCGGCGCCGACAGTTGATCATGTGGATCGGCCCGCACGTCTTTCGTCATGCGACGGGGATCCGATGGCCCGTGGTTTGTTGCTCGGATGGCGATCGGTAACAGTGGAAATATCTCACCGGTAACTTTCAAGTTGTGTCAGTTCTCTTTCTTAAGTGACTGTGTAACAACCATTTTCGATGGAAGTCGCTATCTGAATTGAAATTCTGGGCGGAAATGCACGACGACCAATGACTCTGGCAGGGGTAACTGTGCGCGTCACCGATGGCGACGGAACCAACAGCGTCGAGATCGACATGCTCGTGACCGCCGACGCCATCACCGAAGTGCCGTCGGTTGGCTGAGACTTGTTGAGCGCCGAGTCTGCAAGAGCGGAGTTTGCGTCAGGCGCTCCCGGTAGAAGGGCGGTAGCCTTCAAGCATGAAACGGTCCAAGCCGGAAGGCGTTGGGCTGTAGACGTACTGGCGGCAGAGGGAATTTTTGCTTCGGAGCAACCTTTGGCCGCGTTACGTGAGTTGCGCCGGGCGAATCGAGCGTTGTCGCTTACCGGTGCCAAGGTTCTTCTGGATCAACTTCTGCCACCTCGCTAGCGCAGTCGCGGATCGCTATCACCGAAACGCCAGCGATCTGGTCCTGGGTCACCACTCCTGAATGATGTCGACGGTGCTCGTCCAGATCGCAGGGTTGTTGACCGCGAAGGTACATCAAATCAGCACGGCATCTCCGGGTGGCTATGAGGTTCGGAGACGCGTCGGGGTGGTTGCTTCCTTTGAATGGCTCTTTCTTACTGGCGGGGCGGTGTAGCCGTTTTCGCGGTGACCACCAGATCATACTTTGGTACGCTTAAAGTATGACCATGAAATTTACCATAAGTCTGCCTGACGAGGATGCACATCTACTCGACGAGTATGTGCGTGATCACGGACTTCGTGGCCGGTCGGCAGGAATTCGAGCCGCGCTCCGCCTACTCTCGACGTCCGGACTCGAACGTGACTACGCTGCAGCCTTTGCCGAAGGTGACGTAGATGAAGTGTGGGACGCTGTCACGGCAGACACGGAATGATTCGCCGCGCGCACATTCACTGGGTGGATCTCGATCCCGCGCAGGGCAGTGAAGCGGCGAAACGACGACCGGCGGTGGTGGTGAGCAACGACCGGGCCAACGCTACTGCAGAAAATCTCGGCAGGGGCGTGATCACCGTGGTTCCGTTGACTACCAATACCGCGCACGTGTTTCCGTTTCAGGTGATTGTCGAGTCCGACGAGTCAGGTTTGGCGCGAGCGTCGAAAGCGCAAGCGGAGCAGGTACGGTCGGTATCGGTTCGGCGTCTGGATCCTGAACCGGTCGGCAAGGTCGGGACGGAGACTTTCGCCGCGCTCGAGGATGCGCTGCGGTTGCACCTCGATCTGCAGTAACTTGGCGCTGCTGGGACCGGGTGATCGCCTCGATCGTCGGGGCGCGGTTGCCGAAGAACTTATTTTGTCTCCGCGAAGAAGCTGTTCGGCTCCGAACGCTGCCATGCCGGCACTGAACTGGACGCACTGAACTACTGGTTCACCCGGTGTGGGTGATTCGCGGCGTGGTTCTTTTCCGGACCATCTGGGTATGGCCGACATCAAATTGACGTATTCCTCCGGAGTTGTCCCCAGGGACGGAGAGCTTCCCGCTCGCGACCACATCGCGACGGTGTTCGACGAACTCGACTTCCAGACTGCGGTGCAGGCGTACTTGTGGGCCATCCCCATCGTATCCTGGGCGCAGTGGATGGACGTGCATACCAACATCTTCGGAGCAACTGCATCCGATATCGTCGTCTACCGCTCCTATCGTGACCGACTGGGCCTGATCACCGCCAACGCGACGACTCCGTACATCTTGAACTTCTTCGATCTCGGTACAACGGGTCCGTTGGTAATCGAGTTGCCGGCGGGGCCGACCGCCGGGGGCATCGCAGATTTCTGGCAACGAGAATTCGCGGTGCTCGGTGAGATGGGCCCCGATGCAGGCAAGGGCGGCAAGACCCTGGTAGTCGGCCCAGGCCAGAGTGCCGAGGACACAGGTGAATACACGGTTGTCCGCTCCCCGATGATGCACATCATGTTCGGCTTCCGCACGCTCGATCCGGACCCGGCGCGCTCGGACGCGTTGGTCGACGCTGTCCGGGTGTACCCGTACTCCGATCGTGAGAATCCGACTCCGACGCGTCTGGTCTCACCGGACGGCAAGCCCTGGAGCGGAATTCAGCCGCGAGACCTTCGGTACTGGGAACTTTTACACGACATCGTGCAGGACGAACCTGTCGAAGAGCGCGACCGGTTCCCGATGGCGTGGCTTCGGCAGCTGGGGATTGAGAGGGGCAAACCGTTTGCCCCGGACGATCGCTTGCGGAAGATCTTGCAGCGGGCAGTCGAAGTGGGGGTGGTGTTCGCTCAGGCGAATGCCTTTGTCAAACGCTTCCCCGGTTCGCGCTACTGGCCGGATCGTCAGTGGGACTTGGCGATTGTTCTGGACAACTCCGCTCAGCGAGGCGGCAACTACGACGAGTTCTACGAACGCGCGTCGTGGTTCTACGAGGCAGTCAGCTTCTCCAAGGCGATGAAGAGTACGACGCCTGGACTCGGTCAGGCATATCTGGGTAGTTACTCCGACGCTGACGGTCACTGGTTGGACGGCGGAAACAGCTACACACTCCACGTACCTGCCGATGTCCCGGCAAAACTGTTCTGGTCTGCGACGGTCTACTCGATCGACACGCGGTGCCTGATCGACAACGAGCAAGGGCGAGGCGACCATGGCTCGCGAGATGCCGATCTTGTTGTCAACGAGGACGGTTCGGTAGATCTTTTCTATGGACCGACTGCTCCGGAAGGGAAGGAATCCAATTGGGTTCAGACCATTGCGGGTCGGCACTGGTTCTCGTATTTCCGCTTCTACGGACCTCTCGAACCATATTTCGATCGAACGTGGAAGCTTGGTGACATCACGCCCGCCTAGATCATGTGTTCGGTGGTCGAGGTCTGTCGACGATTGCGCGGTATGTGACCTAGCCCGAACGGGCAGGTGTGAGAGGAGGAACTCTCAGTCGCGTGGTAGGTGTGTGTGGCATGGAATCTAGCAGCACTAGAGGGGGCGTGTTGCTCGGTGCGGGGCGCTTAGTCGATGGGTGTAGTGGTGGTTCGGCAGGTGGGGTGGAGGTCTGGTGTCCGGTTCAGACGAGGCCGTATCGGCGTGCCACGAGGACGGCATCACGGCGGGTGTTGACGTCGAATTTTCGATAGATTCCGCGCAGGTGGGTTTTGACGGTGTTGACGGAGACGAACAGGTCAGCGGCGATGGCTTCGGTGGTATCGCCAGAGGTGAGCTTTGGCAGTACTTTCTGTTCGCTGTGTGTCAGGAGTGCTGGCGGGGGTTCCGGGGTGACTAGTGATGTCCGCACGTGGCGTGCGAAGTCCTCGTCGAGTTGGAAATAGTTGCGCCACAAGGTAATTTATCATTCTCGTATTTCGAATCGGAAAATCTCGATCTCGAACAAAATCCCAAACTGCAGCAGCACGCACTCCGACGAGCCGGAGCGATCCGCTTCTCCACCGACCACGAATCCGGTTCCAATACGCCGCGTCCCCAGCTCGCCGAATGCCTGAACTACCTACGCGAGAATGACGGCGATGTCCTCGTCGGGTGGAAACTCGATCGCCTCGGACGGTCCGTCCGCCACGTCATCGACACCGTCCACAACCTCGGTGAACGCGGCATTGCATTCCGTTTCCTCGCAGAAGGATTCGACACCGCCACCGCAGGCGGCGAATTCCTCTTTCGCATCATGGCAGCTCTCGCCCAAATGGAACGGCGCATGATCGTCGAACGCGCCCACGCCGCCTCGAAGCCGCCCACCGTCATGACCCCCCCACACGCTCCGCACTCGCTCGCGCCCTCCGTGAACAAGGTAAAAGCCTCGATGCCATAGCTTCGACACTTGGTGTCGGACGCTCACCAGTCAGTCGAGTGAGGGCCGATCAGTCTGGGAGCTTGCGTAATTCGGCGATGGTCAGCCCCAGCGAGTCCAATCGAGCCATAATGCTCCTCATTTCGACGTAGTCGGCTATGGGACCGTGCAGGCTCGTACATCCGCTGGAGGTTGGTGTCACGTGCATATTGGGAAAGATGCCGCTCACCCGTGTCAACACGTCACCGTCAATGAGAAACTGGTAGCGAATCGGAGCAGTCACCTTGATCGCCCTAACATGTCGAGACACCCTGTGTTCGAGCCAGTTTTGCAGGGAGGCCACGATATGGCGTCACCCGTTTCGGATGACCGCCAGGCCAGCAGTTCAGCCTTCCACTGTGCCACCGACACTCGGTACTCCAGCTTGGCGTCTCGTGTGGCAGCATTGCGCCGCAGTTCACGCGAGATCGTGGACGGATCCCGGCCGAGACTGCGCGCGATCTCACGCACGCAAACCACTTGTGCCGCGGGAATCGCTAGCTGCTCCAGCTCAGGACACGGCACGTACTGCCCACCCGGATCGGGCAATTCGGTCATCGCCATTCCGACACCCTGCCGGAACCGATGGGCTCCGACCGCAGGAGACACGCCCACCGTTTCAGCTGCGCACTCCGAGGTGAAGTCCGTCGTTACCTCGCCAGAACTCGCGTTCGATGCTGCGCTGGGTTGTCGGTGCCACCCGGCGAGATCATCGTGGATCTGTCAGTCATCCAGCCGGTCCGCGCGGAAAGTGGGTCCCGTGCTGTGTGCTCAACGCGGGGACGTCCTCGACGTCGACGGAACCGAGATCATCGACCATCCGTACATCGAATGCCGAGAAGCTCTATCGAGCTTGGGCCTGAACCGCGCCCGCATCAAGGTTCCTCCGTACTCGCTCCACGTCAACGGTCCCATGCAGCATTAACCCTGGAGCAATTTTCTCGGTGACGTCCGTGACTGCCTGATCGACCTGAATTCGCTTTTAGGTTCGGGTGCTGGTTTGAGATCCTTGTGGAAGCGAGATGGGGTTTCGCATTCGCAGTTGCTGCTCGCGGTTGGTCGTCGAGAGCGAGTCTACGGATCGTTTTCCTCGAATCCGATGTACAGGATGTCGTGGAGATCGTCGGGTTTTCGGGTGTTGTGGCGGAAGCGGACCCGGTCCCCGCGTCTGGGTTTCGTGGGCACGCTTGTGGCACGTCGAATGTGGCCACCTTCAGGGTGTTCCGCCGTAATCGTGACGTGGTAGCTAGCTTCACTGTCGGAGATGTTGTGTGGGTCGATGACCACTGAGGTGATGGTGCCGACCGACTCCTCGCCGTCGGCGTACATCGCCGTCTCGAGTCTGGTCAGCGTCATGAAGTAGGGGAAGATCGACGCCAGCAGTACTCCGATGTCCAGGAACCAGATCCACCACGGACCCTCCCCGGAGATGGTGATGTACCAGCTGATGGCCAGCATGACGACGAACGCGCACACGCCGACGACGCCCAGTACATGAAAGATGCGCTCCAATACGGCCAGGCGGCGGATGCGTGTCCGCGTCTCGGGAGTGCGCGCGTGGGCCGACCATTGCTCGAATTTGGTGTTCATGGGCGAACCTCGCGGCCGCGTCTTCGTGCAGAAACGGCGAGAGGAATCCGATCACGATCGGCTCGCACATCGTTTCCGGTTGAGTCATGATTCACCCCTCGTCGACGTCGAGTCGATTCCGACGACATTCGCATCTTTGTCGACTGAGTTCGGTCTTGACTACGTTGGCGCATGATTGAGTGTCCATCGTCGGCCGGAATACAGCACCTTGCGAATACTGTATATCCGCGAGGTCGACCTCCCCGGACGCCACTGACCGCCCCTGTATATGGCGAAGCCGCCGACACCGAAAAGGGCGTCCAGCGGCTGCACCGGGTCGGTGCCCGTCGCGCGTTGGAGCACTTTCCCTCATTCCAACATGACGTCCGCCGCGAACGGATCGGTCGCGGACTGTATCCGTTTGTAGGCGTCTGTGAGTACGGCTTCACCGTGTCCGAATCCTGCGATGTGTGCTTTCGTGGCGGCGAGTTTCGAGAGCGAGCGGGCCGCACGTGCGCGATCGGTGTTGAAGACGCCGAGGATCACCTCTCCGTGGAACTCGGCCACTGTCCGTGGAACTCGGCCACTGCGTCACCGGTGAGCACCGCATCGGGCTCTGGCAGGTACAGCGCAATACTTCCCGGGGTGTGCCCTGGTACCGAGATGACACGGGCCCCGCCCGCGAAGTCCCATTCGTCCCCGTCTCGGACTTCATGGTCCACACGACAGGCAGGACCGTGCGGTGCTTTGTTGCTGTCGGCGTGAATCGTTCGCTCAAGATCTGTCAGTTCGGGAATCGGTCCGCTCTCGGTACCGGATACGAATGCTGAATCATCTGCACCTGCTACAACTTCGACGGTGGACCATGTCGCTATCTCAGCGGCGGAACCTGCGTGATCGTCGTGGAAATGAGTAAGCACGATCCGCTTCACGTCTGTGCGGTCCCTACCGAGCGCGGACAGCGCTTGTCCGATCAGGGCGGCGCTGTCCGGCCATCCTGTATCGGCGAGCGTCACGCCGTCTTAGTTTAGCCAGAGGTAGCAGTTGAGCAGGTGCGCCGGCCCACCGTCGATACGGAGTCGATACAGCGACGGTACGAGCCGCAGAAGTCAGGCGATCGCATCCGCCGAAGGTATCCGGGCGGTGAAGCCCTCAGCGCTCCTTT
This sequence comes from Rhodococcus sp. MT28, assembly GCF_058792695.1. Lineage (NCBI taxonomy): Bacteria > Bacillati > Actinomycetota > Actinomycetes > Mycobacteriales > Nocardiaceae > Rhodococcus > Rhodococcus sp. MT28. Next base: position 16,554 of record NZ_JBXAFD010000025.1, on the reverse strand, counting down.
CGCTCTCACCGAACGACCCAGGTTACCCGGCGAACCCCGATTCGGGCCCTGGGCGACACCGACCGCCCCGGATGTGACGTAGCCGCCGTCACCGAAAAGGGTGTCCAGCGACTTCACAGGGTCGGTGCCCGTCGTGCGCCTCTCGGCAAGTGGCCGTTCGAAGCGGCACTTCTTTCGGTGGTACCCGGGGCAAAGAATTTCAGCACCGACAGCCTATATAACGAGCTTCCCCGCAGGCACGCACGATTCGACAACATACGACCGCACTATCGGCCTCATCAGGGTCAGCAGGATTGTCGGCAGGCCGAAGCTGCGTGGGTGGGCTCTGTTATGTCTTCAGCGGACGAGGCGGTGCCCGAGAGGTACGCCGAAGGGCTGAGTCGTGGCCACCGAACCGAGTGATCGGGTTACGAAGGCGATGACGAGAGCTCCAGTTATGAGGCGCAGTGCTTTTCGTTTCACGACATCTCCGTTTCGAGGTGTGCTAGATACGACGGGCTTCCTGCCGCAGGTAGTTGCCGAGGGTAACTAGATTCGGCCTTCTGTGCTCCGTGGCAAGGCAGCCCTGACGGCCACACAAGATAGGGGACCGTCAGGGTTGGTAAACGAACAACAGTATCGCTATACGTTTACAATCCGACCATACCTGCAACGGTAGCCGTATCGTAACTTCGGGGCCTTTTCATCTCCGACTTCGCCCTCTGTCGCATTTAGGCGGGGCGCGTGATGTGTGAGTTCGCAGTGGCAACCCGAGACGACGTCGAGAGCGACTCTCGGATCGGAATGACATCCGCAGGCAGGAACTTCGGTGATCTTGCTGCAGTCTCAGCCGTTCGGCCGGCGAGATCCATGAGCCGTTGTAAACCGCGCTGCTGCAGCGTCGGCATTGCGTGCAGCATGCACCGTTTTTCATCAGCTACTACAACTCTCGGCGTCCGGGGCCCGACCCGCGGAAGATCTTGTCGGCGCAGTCGAGGCGAGAGCTGCCAGCTCGGGACTGGGCGGCGTGGCTGACCGTGTTACCGACATCGAGCTGCCGCGGCAGCTGTATAACGCATGAGGGGAATGCCAAACCTCAGTCTCGTCGGGCATTTCGAAATCCAGGGGTGTTGCTAGAAGGGCCACCAGCGAGTGTGTGATCAGCACGCTGGCGGCCCGGGGTGCGCCGAGAACCGAGGCGGAAGCGGCGCACCGTTTGTGGTGCCCTGCCGACTGTCCGGGGGATCGCGTCGGCAGGGCTACGCCATACTCGAAGTTTGGGGGTTCGAGCGATGCCGCCGAGGAAAATCTACGGATCCGAGGGTTCCGATACCAGTCTTCGCGGAGTCACAGATACTTGAGTGTTGAACTATCCCCAAATCATGGACAACGCATGGGGATAACTGATCCGAGCGCGAAACTCTCGAACTGTTTCGCTGCGCGAATGTTCAGAGATTCCGTGGGAAAATAACGCCCAAGGCTTCAGGATTCGCAGCTTGGGTTCGAGACCAGATCGTGGCCCGCGGCTATGAAAGCCCAGAGGAAGCAGCTCGGGCGCTCGGTGTGTATCCATCCCAGATGCGTCAGTGGACAAGGATCTCGCGGTCCCCGACCCCGCAGGTGCTGCGGCGCGTCGCAGCGTTGTTCGATGCGCCTGTGCAGGAAGTGTTGATCGCCACCGGGTTCATGACGGAAGAGGAGAACCGGCCGTTGTCGCCCACACGGAAGTCGCTGCAGCAATTGTCGAACAAGCAGATTCTCGACGAGATTCGGCGCCGGACTGCCGGAGACTTGGCAGGGCCGCCGATTCCTGTCCGGGTGGACGGAGTTCTCCATTCGCCGGATGGCCCGCCCACAGTGTTCGTCAGTTACACCTGATATGTAAGAAAGTTTGTCAAGAGGCAGGGTGAGACGCCGCCAAGGAGCGACCCTGGCGGCGTCTCTGTGCTTCGTCGATGAGTCCGTGTGGTGAGCGTGTCGTATCGCGACGCGCGGTCAGACTGATATGCGCGGATTGGTTACCGCAGGACGGGGTTTCGGCTGGATCGTATCCGCGTGTCTAGGATCGAGCATCGACCCGAAGGTCTGCTCATAGTTGTGTCGCGGGTCGATCCACGCGCTGCCACCACCGACTGACTCGACGAAGCAGTTCATGGGACTTTCAGCAGTCCATCACCGCCAGCGACCAGCACCAGCCGGCCAACTCCCGCGCGATCGCCACATTCGCCACCACTGGCCGCTTGCGCCGCTCGAGGAATCGCACCCACCGTTGATGCAGACGACGGTTACCTTCATCGCCGCGTGCTCGTGCGGCCGCGGGAGCCAGATCCCAGCGGCCACGCATCACCGCACCCACGTGATAGCGGGCACGGTGATGCCACGCCGCCTCGACCAAGAGTCGGCGGACGTGGGTGTTCCCGGTTTTGGTGATCGACCCTTGCACCCGCGATTTCCCCGACGAATACTCCGACGGAACCAAACCCACAAACGAGCCAATGCTGTTGCCGGTGAATCGATTCCAGTCCCCGATCTCCACTGCCAATGCGAACCCGGTTAACGTCGAGACCCCGCGCAAACAGGACACGCGGTGCACGATTGGGGTGAACTCACTATCGGCGGCCATGTCCTCGATCGTTTTGTCCAAACGGTCGCGGCGGGCCACCATGGTGAGCACATGGTCGTAGTCAGCATCGAAGGCCGTCGCGGTGGCTGGTGCGGTCAACTGTGGTGCGGCTTCGCGCCGAAGCCACTGATCGTGTGCCCCGGTCCATGCCGCACCTCCGTAATAGACGATGCCATGGCGCAACAGCAGTTTCGACAACCGGTGCCGAGCCCGCATCAAATCGCCGCGGCAGTCCTCGCGGGCACGCACCAGGTCCCGCGCCGCTTCCTGCTCAACCGACGGCACCGACACCGCAGTGACCTCATCGAGTCGCAACAGCTTGGCCAGATGCATCGCATCACGCGCATCGGTTTTCACTCGGTCCCCGGCTGGTTTTTGCAGCTTCGACGGCGCGGCCACGGCGCATCTCACACCGGCATCAGATAAGGCCCGATACAGTCCAAATCCGGTCGGACCTGCCTCGTAAGCAACCGCCACCGGTCCTGGAAGATCAGCAATCCAGGACCGAATGTGTTCGTAGGACGGGGTCAACCGCGCTCGATGCACGTCACCGGTGACGCTGTCGATTGCCGCAGCCGTCACCGATCGTGCGTGCACATCAAGACCAACACTCGTACGCTCTGTAAACACCGGGGCCTCCCACCACTGTTGGAAAGACCGGGCAGGGATTCCCACTCGGTAACCCACGACCATGGGTGAGTGAGGCCCCGGCCCGCAACCCCCGGCTGAACGTCGGCGGTCCCTCATACCGTCTAGGCGGGCCGCGCACGCCGAGCCGGCAAAGGCGAACGTGCACGAGGGATACTACTTCTCGAGTATGGGGCCGAACCGCGCTTGGCGGTTGCACACGGTACTTAAGTATCAGGCAGGCGCGTCGCCAGCGCGTCCATAGTGCCTACGGTTCAACGTGGCGGCGTGAGCGTTTGGAGAGACCCACCCCCGGCGAGTGCACAGCCGGAGGGCAGGCCTTGCGCGGCCGAACTGACCACTCAGAATCGCCGCAGCAATGAAATGATATCCAATTTCCACGTTCAAAATGCCAGATAGTACTTCGAGTGTGCGATCCAAGTGCGAAAATTCATTGCCGATAACGTGGTGCAGGGTGGCCACTCAAACGGCCAGGCCTTTGAAGCGACGGCGACGGTGATTACCAATGTATCCAACGACGACCCGTCGTTACCGACGAGATCTTCGGCCCCGTGGTCGCGGTTCTTGAAGTCCCCGACTACGCGGAGGGGCTTGCCCAGATCAACAACTCGTCCTATGGCCTCACCGCAGGCATCTGCACCGACAGCCTCGCTCGATCAACCGACTTCACCCAGCGCGCCCAAGCCGGGGTCGTCAAGGTCAACCGACCAACTGCGGGGTTGGATCTGAACGTACCGTTCGGCGGGATCGGGGATTCATCGACAAACACCTTCCGGGAACAGGGCCACACTGCGCTGGAGTTCTTCTCCTGGGGCAAGACCATCTATACGGGTGTCTAGGCGCTGTGAAAAATGGCCTACGTCATTGCACTTCCCTGCGTGGATGTCCTGGACCGGTCGTGTGTGGAGGCCTGTCCCGTTGACTGCATTTATGAAGGTGAGCGATCAATGTATATCCACCCGGGGGAGTGCATCGACTGTGGGGCCTGCGAATCGGTTTGTCCTGTCGAAGCAAGAGGATCTGCCTGACCTCTGGGCCGGCTATGTCAGCGCAAATGCCGAGTTCTTCACTGACATAGGCTCTCCGAAGGGTGCGGCAGCTCGGGGGGCCAATGTCCTTTGATGCAGCTCTCGTTGCAGCACTTCCCCTGCAAGAAGTAGCTGCCCATCAGGCATAGGAGTATCCCTATCTCCTAATGTCCACCAGGCACGGATGACCTCGCGGTCGACGACAGCGCCGTAGCCTTCGACAACGTCGTCGAGATGTTCCGGGTGGCAAAGGGTCGATGTTGCCAGTTCGGACAAGGGATCGCCCTGCGCGGTTTCGGATCAGTCGATGACACTGGCGACGGCACTGTCACGTTGATCGAAAAGTGAAGCAGCGAAGCATGTTTAGTGCGGTCGGTTACAGGATGCCACTGGCCCGTTCGCTTTCACGCAACAACACCGGTCGCGGTGACTTCCTGCCAGACCGCGAACCGGTGGGTCATCTCGGTACGCCATTCGGGCGCCGGGAGTCTGTGTCGCCAGGATTGGAAATGCGGTGAGATACCCGAGAAGGCGGATAGCCCGAGAAGACGGACAGGAAGCGTTGCGCGTGTCGGGCCGATGTGAACCGTTTGATGGCCCGTTCTCGCTGCCTGGCGGGTTGATGCGAGTTCTCGGCTTGATTGTTCAAGTACTTGGATCGGCGATGCTCGACCGAGGCCAGCAGCTCGCGGTGCGCCACTTGGGGGCTGCCGAGCTTGTCGGTGACGATTGCTCGCGGCACATAGCGCAAGCCCGCTCGAGTAGCTTACGGAAGAATCGCTTGGCGGCGTTCCTGTTTCGTCGGGGCTGGACCAGTTCCTCGAGTACGTTGCCGTGCTGGTCGACCTCCCGTCGCAGGTAATGTTCCCGGCCTCTGATTGGGATGAAAACCTCGTCGAGGTGCCACTTGTCACCGGGTCGCGCCCACCGTCGTCGCAATTGGTTTGCGTAGGCCTGCCCGAACTTGGCGTACCACCGCCGGATCGTCTCATCGCTGACCACGACACCGCCTTCGAGCATGAGTTCCTCGACTTACGGAAGCTGAGCGGGAACCCAAAGTACAGCCACACGCAGCCGTTGATGATCTCGACCGGGTAGCAGCGACCTTTATCCGACGGCATTGGGGTCGCCATTCCTCATTCTCCCAGTTGCCGTGCGCAACAACGTGACTGTGCCCTCAAGGGTATATCCCTCGCGTAGCCGTCAGTTGTTCGATTCTGTCACCACGCGCGTGATCTTCGGAAGCACCCGGATGGAGCGGACGAAGAAACCTACGGGTGGGATGCAGTCGCGCAGCCGCTCTCGAAGTTGGCCTCTTTCAGAGTTGCCCTAATTGGGCCCCTCGCGTGCAGGCCGCGAAAGATGTTTTTTTAACAAGCTGTCTGAGTCGCCACGTGCGGTCAGATTCCCATTCGAGGGCTCCATTGACGCTCGTCCAGTACCACCCGTCGTCGAATGCTTGCGAGGTCGTCAGACTGTCGGCGAGGTCAGTCAGCATGGCGCTGATTGAGACCCAACGGGGTCCGGGTTCGTCTGCCCCGGTTTTGTCGAATTCGGTTACGCAACCGTGCATGGGGCCGGGGCGGGTGTCGACGCACAAGAAATTGCCGTCCATCCCTGCGAAAGGCACGAAATCCGGGAGGAAGGTGTCGGCTTGAAATCCAGCGTCGGTGGGGCCTTCAACGGGGCCATCGCCGAACAAGCGCGCACTCTCGTCCCCAATCTGAATAGACGATTCGCAATACCAGAGGACATCGTCCAACGTGAGAAGCGCGAAACGGTGGAGCAACCCCAGCAACCTTTCGTCGGAAACTCCGTCGACCAAGGTGTACAGCTCGATTAACTCGGCCGGCCAGCTTTGTCCCGTTCTCTCGATCGCGGCGTCCACACGGTCGCGCTCGGCTCCAGTGATCGTCATGCCGGGAAAGTGGACTCGCAGCCACTCGGTGATCCGGTTCCACTGATCACGAACTGAACCCGCCGGCGTTGAATGCGCGGCTCTTCGCGCGTGCGAAGAACCGTCGATCATCGCCTCGACAGCGGCGCGGCGCTGTGCGTTCTGTTCCTCAGTGACACACCGGCGGATCTCGGCTTCGAGTTCAGTACGGTCAAGACTCTGGCCACCAAAGCCCGATACCCGAGCGTTCGCGCTTCCCAACGACACCCAGATCATCGGCCGCGAACCGTCCTCCGCCGTAGCAAACTGCACACATACGTCTGCGATCTGCGCGATCGCGGCATCGTCACCGACGACGTAACCATCGCGTACGAGAACCTCACCGGAACCCGAGTCTGGCCGAGCAACCGCCCAATAGGTCACGAAGTGCTCCCTTTCATTCGACAATGGAAACCGACTGTCTGTCTCCGGGGATTGTCTCAGCCGGTCGGGGCGGCACGGGCAGTGACGTGGTCCGTATTCGTAGTGTTCGCGTTCGGAGCGATTGGTCCCGCGTCGCGTGTTGGTCGGGAGGTGGGAACGGCCTTCGTGTCGTGCTTGACAGAAGTTATTTATAATTGTCTTGTGGGGCAACCTCTTTGAGGCGATCTTGAAGTCGCTTGTCGGATCGTCGTCCGCGAACCCAACCCGCCTCAGTACATCGTGGCAATACAGAAATCCAGCAACAGCAGGCGTGGCATCTGAGATCGGGTGCTCGTGCGCCAGGAGGGTTCGTTGGCGAGACTGAGTCGTGGATCGGGTTCAGTGCCGTCGTCATAGAGCTGACGGGGTCAGCGCCGAAAGCGGCTGTCGTCGAGCGCTACCTCTCCGGCATCTGGGTATTCATTTGTCATGTCACTGAACAACTTTCGGGTGTGGGGTGAATATTCAGTGTCGTGGGGGGAGAGATGTCGTGTGAGCTGCATGTCGCCCCACTGATGGTGAGAACGGTCGGTGGTGCCAGTTCTCGGCACGGGGCGGTGGAGGTGAACGCACCTGTGTCGGTGGAGGCTGCGATCATCGAGCGTTGATGGCGATGTCCTCGTCGTACCGGCGAGCAGGTCGACTTCCCTTCATCGCACTCGATGAACAAAGATCGATTACAGGAGATCGACGTACTGAGGTCGGGCCTTCATGGCGTGTATGAGTAGCTCGTTTCCGCTGTCGAAGCGCAGCACAACCAGCTCCAGGAGGCGTCCGTTCGGGTCGAAGCCCAGCCGGAATTGGCGGGCGGGGTTATCGTCGTCCAAGTCGGCGACATAGACGTGGTGCTCTGCCGCGTAGATGCCGGCGTTTTCGCTGATTGCGTGTTTGAGTGCGGATTTGTGTGCTTTCACGCGACCTGGGTCCAGGCACGCACTGCTTCTCGGATCGCTTCGGACCGGGAGACGTGTTCTTGTTCTGCGCGGGCGTTCAAGGCTTCGAGCAATGCGGCGTCCATCCGTACGGGCACTACTGCGCCGGGGCCGGCGCCGAGGGTGGGCCGGCCGCGTTTGCGTAGCTTTTCGACGTCGTAGCCGGTTTCGGCTTCGTTTGCCCATTCTTCGATCATGTTGTCGGTGACGGGCTGATCGTTGATCGTTTCGTCAGTCATAGCTATTAGTGTAATACGAAATTGTGGCGGTGAATATCGTTCCGGATCCGGGTCCGGTGTGTCATCACAGGCGTCCATAGCCAATATCCCGTCCCTACCCGTCAGAGTGCATCGGGATGCGTCGGCGAGGCGCAGCAGGGCGGCACCACGATGGCCGGCATCGTTCGGGACGCCGGTCCTATGTTCTGGGTTCTGCTGCAGGACCGGCCATGAACTGATCATCTGGTTGCTGACCGAGTCAGCCAGCCGAAGCGAGTTATCGGGTCGAACACAGGCAGGGCGTTGTCTTGCGGCACGGACGGTTGTCCGAGAAATCAAGCTGTATTTGATGCTCGATGTTACGGAAACATCACCCAAGGCCTCAGAGGCCGGAAGACGGGGCCTGAGTAGGGAACCGATGACGCTCATGCTTTAGTCGATAGCTGCGTAGTGACTGAAAAATGTGGCTGTACTGTGCAGCTTCGTTCAGCCGTCTAGGTTCGGGTGCGTGACTAGTTCACGCATTCCTGACGGGGAACTGACTGCGATTCGGGAACGGACCTCGCTGGCAGATGTCGTTGAGGAGTTTACGAAGCTCAGTGGAGTGGGCGCGACGCGAAGAAGGGCTACTGTTCGTTTCACGGAGACCGCGCTGCGAACTTCGATGTTCGTGTTCAGTCGCAGTTATTCCATTGCGTTTCCTGCCATGAGACCGGCGGTATCTTCGGTTTCCTGATGCTGGCGGAGAAGGCCGACTTCAACTCCGCTGTGGTGATTGCCGCTGTACGCATCGGCTACCGCACCCACTGCCGGGACGATGAACCAACGTAGGAGCAGTGTCACGGCGCAGTGTTGCCGTCCTGCAGGGTCATTCCGCTGATTGCGGCATTGAAGTCCGATCCGTTCATGAACATCCAACCTTTGTGCAACTGCCCTAGATATTGGAACGGTCGCTCGACGCAAGTTGTATCGTCCCCGGCGTCTTCGCCTGCGACTCAGAGGTCTCGTGTAGTCCAGTGAAGAAGTAGGGGATCGCTCCTCATCGTCGCAGAAGGACAACGGGATGGCACTGATCTGCGGATCTCGTCCCGTGTCGCCGGGTATTCAGGATTGTCTGCGGTGAGAGGGCGGGTGACAGGCGTTCGGCTCGACGTCGCGACCGCCGGCGAAGGGCTCCAACTACGCACCGGACGCATGGAGATCTCCAACGAGAGCGGACAGCTCCGCTGGGGCACTGTCGACGACAGAACTCTCGCCGCGACGTCGCCGCTCCGGGCAGCACAGTGATCAACACCGACCATTGGACCGAATGCTGGCCCGACCACCCCGTGATCAGGACATTCGACGAGCCGCGGGCAGTGAAAGTCGACATCGGCCCGGGCGCTCCCGCTCGGACGTGGGGGAGCATCACGCGCTGATCATGTGAGCATGCGCGTGAAAACGTCCGCGCTGTACATGTCCGGATACCTCGACGGAGCCTTGAAATTCTGGGCGAAAATGAACGACGGCCAATGGCTGGCTTGTAGACAGAGTTCATGAGTGACCATTGACCACATCGCAAAGTACTTCGGAAACGCACTGCCAGTGGTTCGCTGGAGTCGACGACGTCGATTTCAAATCTCGAGGTTTCCCCCACGGGTAACATCGAGATCCGATATCGAAATCCGACAGTCGGTGGGGTGATGAAAGAATTTCAGCGGGCCGCTGTGCGGCTTCATATCCTTCATCACGCTGCGCAGGAACCGATTTACGGGGCTTGGATGTCGGAAGAACTTGCGCATCACGGTTACAAGATCAGTGCGGGTACTTTGTATCCGACGTTGCACCGTCTCGAGGTCGACGGGCTTCTGGAATCGGAATTTGTTGTCTCTGAAGGGCGCAGTCGTAGGGTGTACCGCGCCACCTTGGCTGGTGAGGCAGCGCTGGTCGAGGACCGTGCGTCTTTGGCGGAATTGGCACGTGAAGTGCTCGGCCCGTCGTGGCCTGAGAACTGATCTCACCGAACAGGTTTCGTGGTCCTGCGGCGTGCGGCGTAGATCAGCGCGCCGATCGTGAGTACGCCGATGCCGACGGTGACGGATGCGGCCGGCAAGAATACGGCCAGCACTATGCACCCGATTCCGCCGAGCGCCGGCACCACCCGTGTGTGAGCGCGCGGCGACAACGTCCACGCGGACGCATTCGCGATCAGGTAGTACGCCAAAACGGCAAATGAGGAGAACCCGATTACCTCACGCACATCGGCGGTGGCCGCGATGACCGCGACGACGATTCCGACGACCAACTCGGCGCGGTGGGGAACTCCGAACCGCGGATGCACCCGGGCCAGAGCATGCGGTAAATACCCGTCGCGTGCCATCGCGAATGTTGTTCGCGAGACCCCCAGGACGAGTGAGAGTAGTGAGCCGAGTGCGGCGACGACAGCGCCGACCCGCACTACCATTTCGAACTGGCCGAATCCCGCCGCCCGCACCGCCTGCGCCAGTGGATCGGTCGCCGCGGCGAGTCCTTCGCTGCCTAGTACGGTCAGAACTGCGATCGCCACCACCGCATACACGACCAACGTGATGGCCAAAGCGATCGGGATGGCGCGCGGGATGGTGCGTTTCGGGTCGCGAACTTCCTCGCCGAGGGTGGCGATCCGTGCGTAGCCGGCGAACGCGAAGAACAGCAGACCCGCAGCCTGTACTACTCCGATGACGGTCGCCGAATCATCTGCTCTGAACGGCGAGTGCGAGGCAAAAGCACCGCTCAGAGACAAGACCACTACAAGTGCGAGGACCGCCAGAACGACGGTCACGATGATGCGAGCCAGCATCGCCGACTTCTGCACACCCACGTAGTTCACACCGGTGATCACCAGCACCGCGGCGACGGCCACCGCATGCTCGTGGCCGGGCCATGCATACGTGCCCACCGTCAACGCCATAGCCGCGCAGGAGGCGGTCTTACCGACGACGAATCCCCACCCTGCCAGGTATCCCCAGAACGGACCCAGCCGTTCGCGGCCGTAGACGTAAGTGCCGCCGGATTCCGGATACAGCGCAGCCAACCGTGCGGAGGACATCGCATTGCAATAGGCGATCACTGCTGCCACCGCCAACGCGATCAGCAACCCACCGTGCGCAGCTGCCGCTGCTGGTCCGAGGGCTGCGAAGATTCCGGCGCCGATCATCGCGCCAAGTCCGATGATCACCGAATCGGTGACCCCGAGCCGACGTTGCAGCGTCGGTGAATCACCTGTACGTGCAGACGACGGCGGCTTCTCGCTTTGCGATGACGTCACAACATCCACTCCTGTTGACCTTATATCGTTCCCCGATATCGAACTCCGATAGTAAGGGGAATCGAAGTGGGGCGGCCGGAGGGTGGATGTATGTCTGGTGAATAGCACTGGATCTTCTGGGGCGCTGCTCTCCGATGTGGTCGGTCGAGGGGACCTCCTTCCCCGGATACGCGCGTGGTCAGGGGGCGATCATGGGTGTTGGCGTGGAGGTGCCGCGGAGGGCGGGGATGGGATGGTTGCGGCGCTGATCAGGGCGCCGAGGAGGGCGATCGCTCCGAGGGCGAGGTAGGCGTGGGCGTAGCTTCCGGTCCAGGTGGAGAGCACGGTGCCGGCCCACGGCGCCAAGGCCATGACGATGACGATCGGTGCGGACATCAGCCCGTTGAGGCGCCCGTAGTGTTCGCCTCCCCAGCGGTCGGTGATGGCGGTGGCCTGGATCAGGGTGAAGATGCCGCGGACCAGTCCGGCGCCGACGGCGATGCCGACCAACGCCGCCGCCGAGCTCGCCAGACCCAACCACGCGGTGCTCAGACCGGCAACGACGATGACCGATACCGTGCGTACGCGGACACTGGTCTTCGCTGCGAGCGGTAGGTAGAAGATGCGGCCGATGACCTGACCGGCGCCTCCCAACCCGAGCGTGAGTGCGGCGAGGCTGGGACTGAAACCGCGTTCGATCAGCAGCGGTACGAGGTTGAAGACGCCGGCGGATGCGGCGAAGGCGGCTGCAGCGAGGGCGACGATCAGAGCAAGAAAGGCGAGGCTGCGTGAGGTGCGGTGATAGTCGCCGGGCTGCGCATGGGGCAGCCGGATGGGGTCGGGCCACCCGCCACGCAAACCCCAGATATGTCCGGGGATGGTGATCACAGCCAGTACGGCGGCGAGCACCAGGTACGTTGTGCGCCAGTCGAAACGATCGGCCAGAGCGACAGACAGTGGCGCGAACACCGTGCTGGCCAGACCCGCAGCGAGGGTGAGAATCATCAGCGCTTTGACGTAGTTGTCGCCGTACCAGCGGGTCAGTGCGGCGAAGGCCGGCGGATACAGCACCGCGCCCATCGCGATTCCGGCGAACACCCACCCTGCGAAAAACAGGGGGAGGGTGTGAGCTGTCGCGATGACCACCAGTGCGGGTACAGCGAGTACTGATCCGGCGGTCATGATCCAGCGGGGCCCGTGGCGATCGAGGATCCGTCCGACAGGGATGCCGACGACGGCGGCGACGAGTTGGCTGACCGAGAACGCCGCCACGATCACCGAGGTCGACCATCCGGTATCGCGGGAAATGGCTACCGACAGAACAGGAAACGCGTAGTACAGGATTCCCCAGCTGGTGATTTCGGTCAGACACAGCGCCACCAGGACCCGCCGCAGCCCCGACGGGTCGAGGCTGACGGGGCGCTGCGGCGGATCCTCGATGGTGGTCATCGGCTGTGTCTTATCCGCAGGAGTTGGAACTGCCGGAGGGGCTGGACAGTGAAATCAGCTCCGGAGCCGGTGCTGCGCAGCAGCCGCCCTCGGATTCCGCGGTGTCGGGTTCGTCGAAAACACCTGCGCCGCCGCAGACTCCGGTTTCCGGGAGGATCAACTCCACCCGGGTAGCGGCCTCGTGGTCGCCAGCGAGTTCTGCGGCGATGCTGCGGACCTGCTCGTAGCCGGTCATCGCCAGGAACGTCGGTGCGCGGCCGTAGCTCTTCATTCCCGCCAGGTACACGCCGGGTTCGGGGTGGCGAAGTTCTTTTGCGCCGTGCGGATACACGGTGCCGCAGGAGTGGACGTTCGGGTCGATCAGAGGCGCCAGCTGCGTCGGTGCCTGCAGGACGGGGTCGAGGCCCAGTCGGATCTCCGAGAGCCAGGACAGGTCGGGGCGGAATCCGGTCAAGGTGACGACGTTGTCGACGTTCTCGATCCGGGTGCCGGCATCGGACACCAGTGCGAGCTGACCCTTGTCGGCGGATTCGACGGCTGCGGTGCGGAAGCCGGTGACCACGGTGAGAAGTCCGTCGTCGACGGCCTTCTTCGCGCGTAGTCCGAGGGCGCCGCGGGCGGGCAGTTCGTCCGATTCGCCGCCGCCGAACGCGGAACCGATCGTGCCGCGGCGAACCGCCCACGTGATGCGGGTTTCCGGGGCTTCTGCCTCGAGTCCGGCTAGCGCGACGATGGCAGTCAGTGCGGAATGGCCGCTGCCTGCGATGACGGTGTGCTTGCCGGCGAACCGAGCGCGGATCGCCTCGTCGTCGAGATCGGGCACACGGTAGGTGATCGCGTCTGCGGCAGCCTTCTCGCCGAGGGCGGGCAGTCCTTCCCCGCCGAGCGGGTTCGGGGTGCCCCAGGTGCCGGACGCATCGACGACGGCCTGAGCGAAGACGCGGTCCTCGCTGCCATCTGGGCGGCGCAGGTGGATGGAGAGAGGTTCGGTCTCGCGGCCAGCGTCGACGACCAGGTCGCGGCCGCGTCGGGCGACGCCGACCACCTCGGTACCGAACTGCACCGCATCACCGAGGGCGGCGGCGAGGGGTTCGAGGTAGAGCTGTCGCCACTGCTGTCCGGTCGGGTACGTCTCGCCGTCTGGGGCGCTCCACCCGGTCTGCTCGAGGAGGAGGCGGGCAGCCGGGTCGACCAGCTCTGACCAGCGGGAGAAGAGACGGACGTGATTCCATTCGGCGATCGCGGCACCGGCGACGGCGCCTCGCTCGAACACCAGCGGCGTGAGTCCTCGTTCGCGCAGTTGCGCGGCTGCGGCGAGGCCGATCGGTCCGGCTCCGATCACGACAACGGGGAGGTCGGTCATCACACATTCCTTTCATCGACAACAATCGATCTTTAATTCGAACTGTATCGACATCAGTCGATGAATGCAACCATCGACGAAGGTCGATATAGTGTGTGCATGACATCGCTGCAGACCCCGACGGTGCGCGTCGGCGATTCGGACCAAGGTGCGGTCGACTCGAATGTGCTCGAGCAAGCTGACGCCGACACCTACGCACAGTGGTTCGCGTGCCTGGCCGAACCGATGCGGGTGCGGCTGCTGCACCGAGTCGCGAGCGCTGCTGGCGGCATCACGATCGGGGCTCTCGCCGAGGCGTTGGGGATCGGGCAGCCCACGGTCTCCCACCATGTACGTAAGCTCGCCGACGTGGGATTCGTCAGCCTGCGGAAAGAGGGAACCAGCACCGTTGTCGCGATGAATCCGAAGTGCTGCGTCGCGTTGCCGCAGGCTGCCGACATCGTGATGGGAGTTCTCGCGCCGCGGCCGTGCTGCCCGAGCGATCTTCCCGACGACGTCGCCGTCCGGTCCATGTCCGATGACGACTGGGACGCCGTTCTGCGGATCTACGGCGAAGGCATCGCCACGCGCAACGCCACCTTCACCACCGAAGTCCCCAGCCGGGAGTACCTCGATGCGCAGTGGCTGCCCAATCATCGCTGGGTCGCCACCATCGACGATGTCGTCGTCGGCTGGGCTGCCCTGAGTCCGGTGTCCGGGAGGGACTGCTACCGCGGAGTCGCCGAAAACTCCGTCTACGTCGCCGACGGGATGCGCGGGCGAGGTGTCGGAAAAGCGTTGCTACGCAAGCAAGTCATGGCAGCGGACGCGGACGGGCTCTGGACGCTGCAGACGTCGATCTTCCCCGAAAACCGCGCCTCCGTCTCGCTGCACCATTCGGCAGGTTTTCGCACCATCGGGATCCGGGAAAAGATCGCCCAACTCGACGGTATCTGGCGCGACACAGTCCTGCTCGAGCGTCGGAGTCAAAGTAGCGACTAGTCCTGCTCAACATCGTCGTCGTCGACGTCCTCTCCGGCATAGACGTCGAGCGCTTCCCCTATCGGCTCGGAGAAATCTCGCAGTGAATCGATGCCGATACTCAAGTCCCCGGAATACACCTGATGGTGCCCTCTGGCCGTTGCCGTCCATGACCCTTTGATCGCCTGGGAAACCGCCCCTCGGACAACGAGAACGAATTCGTCGTCATCGGTGAGGGATGTGCCCTCGGGGCGAAGTTCAGGCAAGCGCACGCTGAGCGAAACATGGTCCCCATTGTGGAATCGAACAGAGTCGAATCGAGTGGAGGGAAGCGTCAGCGGGGGGTAATGGCGACCGAGGTCCGGTATCTGGACCATGCCGAGACCGGGCTGTTCGATCGGTCCCCACGGTCGAGGAAAGTCCGGGAGCGGTTCGAATATCTCGTCGCGAGGAATCTGGTGGAGGGCGTACACGCCGCCGTCGAGTTCGATCTTTACCTCGACAGCTTCCATGAACGTCGCGCTCAGGTTGCGTACCTGCACTCGGATAGGAACGGCGACGAGCGTTGCGAAGTTGTCGACGAGGGAGTGGAAGGCTTTTCGCAGGTCGACCTCCCAGCGATCGATCTCCTCGTTGTATTCCGAGACAGTCCGTGGTTCCGGCTTTGCTCCGATACGGCCCCAGTCCGCCGCGAGGAATTCACTAAAGGAAGCAGAGGCGAGATGGGCTGCCGACGGCCGAGCCTGCTCCTTGTATGCCGCGTGCAGAAATTCTCGTTGCCGCGTGATGTGTGCTTCGAGAACATCAGCGTCACAGTGAAAGGGCAGAACGCTGCCGACAATGGATACATCGATATCGGCAGTGGGCTGCGCTTTCTCCGCTCGGCGGAGCAGTGTACGAACTTCCGCGCCTTTCGCTGCCCTGGTTGCGCCGTCGACCCGGATGAAGATGCCGCCGTCAATCAAATTTTCCGAACCGTCCTTGTGGCAGGTCCAAATCGGGTCGCCTTGTTTCGGCGGATCAACTATCACGATGATCACGTCACGGTCTCCACTCACGCGCACGCGTTCGAAATCCCAATGCGGGCCGTCGTCGTCGATGTACTTCTTGACGTGCCGCTCGAGGTCCATGGCTTCGAAGAAGGGAATGCCGGTGATCGAGTCCTGGCTGATGCCCAGGATGAGTAATGCGTAACCGCCGAAACGCTTGTCGGCTTTCTCGGGTAGTCGGTTGGCCGCACCGAGAATGAACTTCGCAACCTTGGCTGCTCCTAGGATCGTGCCGAGATCGACGTCGGACTTCATCTCGAGAAAGTGGCGTTCCGCCCGGTCATCTTCCTTGCTCAAGGCCTGAACGAAGGTCGACCATTCACGTTGCCCGACGGGCAACCGCGAAAAATCCAACTCGGCCATTCCGGGATACCTCCACTGCCTTGACGGGGACGAGCCGAACCATCGCGATCGATGGCCGTCAACAGATTGTCATGCGCTTCGGACACGAGGTGCTCCGGATGTTCACCTACCGTCGGTTGCGAGTTGATTCGAAAACTGTCAATATCGAAGTATGTCGAATCAAGATGTTGCGGAGACCGGCGCCTGCTGCTCCCCGCTGGTACGCGAACCGTTGACCGAAGACTGGGCCGGCGACCTGGCCCGGATGTTCAAAGCGCTCGGCGATCCGGTTCGCCTCCGCTTGCTGAGCTTGGTGGCAAGTCACGAGGGCGGTGAAGC
>NZ_JBXAFD010000024.1:12093-28706 GCF_058792695.1 Rhodococcus sp. MT28 | reverse complement strand
ACCGCATTCAGCACGCGGAGGACGACCGCCCGCCGCTTACCGCCGGCACCGCGTCACCAACGTCCGTTCCTCATACAGCTAATCGTCTACCAGGAGCAGATCATGCAGATCGCCCAGAAGGTGGCCGGCTACTCCTTGGGTCAAGCAGACCTCCTCCGCCGCGCCATGGGAAAGAAGAAGGCCGAGGTGCTCGCCGCCGAATTCGAAAACTTTCGCAACGGCATGCGCGCCAACGGTTACAGCGACCAAGCGGTCACCGCACTCTGGGAAGCGGTGCTGCCGTTCGCTGGCTACGCCTACAACAAGTCACACGCCGCCGGCTACAGCATGGTCATGTACTGGACCGCCTACCTCAAGGCGAACTACCCGGCCGAGTACATGGCCGGTCTGCTCACCTCTGTCGGTGACGACAAGGACAAGACCGCAATTTATCTGTCAGACTGCCGAGCGAGGGGCGTCACGGTGCTTCCGCCGGACGTCAACGAGTCGGTAGTGAACTTTGCGTCTGTCGGCGACGACATCCGTTTCGGTATGGGTGCGGTCCGTAACGTCGGCGCCAACGTCGTCGCCTCGATCATCAAGGCGCGCACCGAGAAATCGAAGTTCACCGATTTCTCCGACTATCTCGGCAAGATCGACGCGATGGCATGCAACAAGAAGGTCACCGAATCTCTCATCAAGGCCGGTGCTTTCGACTCCCTCGAACACCCACGGAAGGGTCTGATGTTGGTTCATGCCGACGCCATCGATTCCGTGATGACCACCAAGAAAGCGGAGGCGATCGGACAGTTCGACCTCTTCGGCGGTGCCGAGGCCGACGAGTCGATCACCTCGGTGTTCGACGTCAAGATTCCTGACGAAGAGTGGGACTACAAGCATCGCCTGGCGCTCGAACGAGAGATGTTGGGGCTGTACGTTTCCGGGCACCCTCTCGACGGCATCGCCGCAGCGCTCACATCACTCACTGATACCTCGATCGCGGCAGTCCACGCGGGGAAGGTCCGCAACGGCCAGAAGATCGTGATCGGCGGCATCGTCGCGGCGGTCGACCGCCGCGTGAACAAGAAGGGCGAGCCGTGGGCGATCGTCGAGATCGCCGATCTCGATGCGGCTACCGAGATGCTCGTCTTCTCCGCCACCTACACCAACTTCCAGCACGTCCTCACCGAGGACTCCGTCTTGCTCGTTGCCGCAAACGTCAACATCCGCGAGGGCAGGACTTCGATCGTCGCAGTCGACATCTCCTCACCGGACCTGGGAAATGGCGGTCCATCTTCCGCCCCGATGACCCTCACTCTCCCGGTGCACGTGTGCACACGCCCCAACATCGAAGCTCTTCGCGACGTTTTGCGGTCTCACCCCGGGGACACCGATGTGCACATCGCGCTGGCCGGCAGTTCGACGACACTGTGGGAAACGGATCCGGGGTTCCGGGTCCACAAAAGTCCCGCCCTGTTCGGAGATCTCAAAGCCTTGTTCGGAGTCAACTGCCTGACAGCAGTTGCCACTGCAGGGAATGCGTAGATCGGGGCAGCGGGCTATCGGCCGCATCGTCTTCGACGACCCCAATCTGATCAGCCCAGCAGGCCTCGTGCCGACAATGGCATCAGCTCAGAAGGTCGGCCTAGCCGAACTCGCCGACAGCCACATCTCCATCCCCACCGCCAAAGACGTTAGATGCTGGAGCGAGGGTCCGTTAACTGGTTGCGGGGATGGTGGCCGCGCCCGGGCTCACTACGATCGTTTGCCGCAGCTTCTCGAAGATCGATCGAGACCATATTCCGTATCCGCCCACGACCGAGGAAGCGCTTCTTCCCGCGAGGCCGACGGATCGGCCGATCGGTATGACGTTCGTGAAATACATTGCTGGCGAAGACTTTCCGCGACAGCGTGCATCCGCAACGATAGATTTTCTCGTGCGAGACTCACATCTGCGGATCGTTGCGTTTCTTCGACCCACTCGGGATGTTCTCGAGTGTCGTCGAGCATTCAGGTACGGAATTCCTCACCAACATTTGTTGCCGCACAGTCACTTAAAAGAATGAACTAACACAAATACTGTTCTCGGCATACATTATGGCTGCTATTCTGCTGAGCCGCAACAGATCTGCCCCTTCTCGGATGACTCGACATGAACTGTCAGTTATGGCGATTCTTCGACAGCATCGCAACCGAGACCCCGGCCCTGCACGGCGAGCCGGGGCTGTTAGACGCCATCTGCGTTGAGCACACAACTCAGATGACCCTCTTTCGGTGCGTGGTCGGTAATCCGTGCGGCCACGCACCTTCCACCATAAACCGCACAAACGGTATGTATTGGGGTTGGACTCTCTTTCGTTACCAACCAGCAACCCTGCGCGTCTTGAGTAGTTCGACCAGCCCAGTTCGCCGAGCGGCGCCTTCGTCCCGTAGTGCCGATGCACCGCTTCGTTCTTCATCCGCTGCACCGACCGTGCGCAGGCCGAGGGCTCAGCCCTGGCGAACCGGACCGTCACACACAGCTAGAAGCCCGTCCCAAATCAACTACTAACTCCCGATTACGCTTTCACTGCCGTGATGTGCAGATTCCCGGCGCCGAGCGGAAAATAGCAGCCCGAGTTCGTCGTTACCGCTCGCAATCTGGTCAAAACACTGCATCACTGTCACCGATGACGCGTTGAGCACCCGACGGCCCTTGCGGGTCAAGTTGATTTGGTAGGCGCGTCCGTCGCCGTGAAGCTTTGACCGCACGACCATCCCTCGCGTCTGCATTTCCGATACGAGGCGTGAAATTCTCGGTTGTGAGCGCATGACCCCCTTGCTGATGTCCGCGAGCGGCGTCCAGCCGCGACGATCAGCCAGGTACGTCAGAATCTCGTACGCCGAGAGGCAAATGGCATGGCGCTCACTCAATGTGGTTTCCAGCCGATGTGTAGCTGCCTCCACAGGCTGCGATATTGACAACCACGCAGTCAACGCCGCGGTAACGCCCTCCACGGGCGCCTCGGAATCGATGGTCTCGCTCACGGGTCAACGTCCTTTCCGATCTAAACTACTTGCAATATATGCCCTGCGATGTACTCTAGCACCGTCATTTATATGCGCGCGAATATAACTTCAAGCCTTCCGGAGGATTACTCCCATGACCGAAATTACGAACCCCGAGGCAGCCGAGACTGCGACTTCTCCGCCACAAGCCCCCGTCGGATGGGCGGCGCTCGCCATTGCCGGAATCGCTCAGATGCTGGTCATGCTCGACTCGACGGTTGTCAATGTTGCGCTTCCCTCGATCGGGGCGGATTTGCATGCGTCCTCGATCGCACTGCAGTGGACGGTGAGCGGTTACGTCCTCACGTACGGTGCGCTGCTCCTGTTCGGTGGCCGTCTCGCCGACTCGATTGGCCGGCGCACGGCATTTCTCGCAGGCCTTGCCCTCTTTGCCGCTGCGTCGCTGGCGTGCGGGCTTGCACAGAACGGTTCGTTTCTCGTGACGGGCCGTGTAGTCCAAGGAATCGGAGCTGCACTCCTGTCGGCCGCTGCGCTTTCAATCATCATCTCGACGTACGGCTCAATCGAATCTCAGCTGAAGATCGCCTTGACGGCGTGGAGTGCTCTCGGCGTGGTGGGAGCTACCGTCGGCGTCATTCTCGGCGGCGCCATTGTCCAAGCGCTGTCGTGGCGGTGGGCGTTCCTGATCAATTTGCCGATCGTCGTGGTTGTGGCCGTTGCAGCGGTAATGCGGCTGGCACCAATGCGGGCGGCCGGCGGTCCGACGTCACTGAAGATACCCAGCGCGATCGTCGCGACCACGGGCATCGGCGCGCTCTGCTACGGGCTCAGTCGATTTGAGGACGGAATTTCCAGTGCCGCGCCGTGGATCATCATCGCCGTGGGAGCAGTGTTGATGATCGGATTGTTCCTCGTCGAAGACCGCTCGGATGACCCATTGCTCCCAGTGTCTCTTCTTCGCACACCTGTTTACGCTCTGTCGGGTGTTGGACTCGTCCTTGCGGCGACATTGATGCTCGGCGCTCTGTACGTCACCAGCAACTACTTCCAGTCAGCGCATGGAATGAGCCCTCTGGCAACCGGTTTCGCCTTGTTGCCGCTGTGCCTCGCATCGCTCATCGCGGCGTTCGCAACGCCGGCAATAGCCACCAAGATCGGTATGGCAAAACTGTACTTTGCCGGCACCGCGCTACAGATCGCCTCACTGGCAACCATAATTGCCGTCACGGCGAGCGGCACCGGCAACGCCACGATCGTGATAGTTGCACTGACCGTGTTCGGGGCCGGACTTCCGACCATGTTCGTTCCCCTGTACACCTTCGGTTCCGCTCCGATCCCTCCCGAACAGGCCGGTGTCGGATCAGGCCTGCTCAACACGTTCAACGAAGCGGGCGCGGGCGTCGGGTTGGCAGTCGTTGCGCCCATCACCGCGGCAATCATCGCCTCACAGCTCCAGGACGGCGCGGCCAACGACATTGCCGCAACGGCAGGTGCCCACGCGGGCTTTCTCGCCCTCGGCGGTGTCGCAGTACTGGCGGCGGGCATCGCGCTCGTCCTCGGACGCCTCACGAACCGATCACAGACGTAGAGACACCCCACCTGGCCCTTTACCTGTAAATTCCGCCACCGCAGATGGCCCGCCGCGCATGCGTCGGGCCATTTCTTTTGCCGCCGACCGCGTTTAGGTATCGAGGCGGCTCGGATCGAACTCGTGGTCCACCGACCACTTCCTCACCGGATCCAACGATCCGATCAGGGTGTGCCCGAGGCCAGTCATTTTATAGAGAACGCCGGGTGGTCGACTGTCGATGACTTGCCGATCGACCAACCCGGCTTCTTCTAGCGAGCGCAGCGTGACGGTCATCGTTTTCACATTCCCGCAACCTATCTCTCGCTGCAGTTGCGCAAATCTGAGTGGTCGTGGGCGCAAGGTGAGCAGCACGGCGACTGCCCACTTCTTGGACATCAAACTCAAGAGCTCATGGAGCCCTCGCCACTCAGATCCGCCGCTCCATTCTTCTGGTTCTTGACTTCGCTGTTCTGACATTGGCAGGCCCCCCCTAGGGCTAATAGACGTGGACGGCGACATAAGGTGTCGCCGAGAACAGTACGTACCAATGCGGGGTATGTACGGCGTTGCATGGACCACCTTCGCAAGGAGAACATTACCGGGCATGTACTTTGCATCACTGATCAAGGAGACTGCACGTGACCAATTCCACCCTCACTGTTGCCACAGCACGGCTTGGCGCCCTCACTGGTGAAACCCCCCAAGCTGAGGGGTTCCGAGCATTGGGTATCGCGGTGCGCCTGGTGATCGACGATTCTGCCCATGTCGTGTCCCTCCCACCTGAGCGTTCCGATGCTCCGGATGTGACTGTGGCACTGAGCAGCTCAGACATCGTCGCCCTCGCCGACGGCGATCTCGGCGTAGTGCAGGCCCTGACGCAAGGACGCCTCGCTGCGCAGGGGCCGATCTTTGCTGCCATCGGATTCGCTCATGTGCTGACCACGCTCTAACCACAGTGCCCGCCGTAAACCGCCGAACCGCGAGATTGAAAGCATCGAAATGACCACTGCACGTCAGCCCCATTCCCCGCTTGCCGACCTCGATTCCCTGACATCCCAGCACCGCAAGGCAATAGGTCAACTGCGCGAATTTGCCCGCGACGTCATCGCACCTACTGCAGCGCGCCGAGACGGCGCCCCACTCGGCACAGTCGAATGGGACCTGGTCGAAGAAGCCCAAGCTCTGGGTGGCCTTCGTATGGGACTACCGGAAGCGCTCGGCGGCTTAGGGTTCACCGCCGAAGGCCTTGGCTACACCCTCGAAGAATTCGCCGCCGCAGACCCGGGTTTCGCACTGATACTCGGAGCAACAGGCCTTTTCCAGACCCCAGTCATGCTGTCGAACGACGACCGACTCACCTCTGAATATCTGCTCCCATTTCTCGGTGACCAGCCAATTCTCGGCTGCAACGCAGTTGCCGAGGAACTCAACGGGACAGACCTGGTCTTGGCGACCAATGCAGAACATGCCGTGGACATGACGACCGCCGTCCCGGACGGCGACGTCTATCGACTGACCGGAAAAAAGAAGTACATCACCAATGCCCCGGTTGCGCGATATGCAACGGTCATGGCGAATATCGAAGGCAACCCCGGCTCAACGGGCCTGACGTGCTTTGTCGTCGACCTGCAGTGGGCAGGCGTCGAGCGCGGAACCACACACGACAAGCTCGGATATCGCACGGCACCCGCCGGAGAACTCATCTTCAACAATGTCGAAGTACCGGCAGAGAACATCATCGGCGGCCCATCCGGGGGATGGGACCTGAATACCACCATCGGAAACATCACCCGCGTGACCTGCGCGGCGATCGCTACCGGAATCGCCCGGCACTCGCTCGACCATGCACTTGCATGGGCCACCTCGCGGCGGCAGGGCGGGAAGTTTCTCTTCGAGCATCAGATGTCAGCACGGAAGATCGCAGACATGGCGGCATCTGTCGAAGCTTCGCGAGCTTTGTGGACGAAGGCAGCCCGTCTGGTGGACAACTCGCTACCCGTTCCCGAATTCGAGCCGGCAATCGCGAAGATGGTTGCCGACAAAGCTGCCATCGACAACGCAAACGCAGCAATGTCGCTGATCGGTGCTCAGGCCTTTCAACGAGACGACGAGATGGAACGCATCATGCGCGACAGCTTCGGGCCTCGGATCTACGAGGGCTCACCCGAAGCGCTCGCGATGACCATCACCGCCCACTTGTGCAAATGAATGTCCCTCATGTGCTCGACCGCGTGGCAGCGGCCGGCAGTGCGCTGAACTTCGCGCGGATTGAATCTGCGATATTTGGAGATCCGTGGTTTCACGCTGCCGGGATGGACGGGAGCCTGACCGTCGCGGTTCGCGGCGATCAACTACCAGAGCGCTACCTGCACGCTCTACGGGCATTTCGCTTCGCCCAGTACGTCGACTTCGGATGGGTGGACCGCGACGCCGCGAAGCGTGCGGGGCGTTTCACCGATGCCAGCAGTTGCGCACCACACCGCGAGTTCCACCATTTGGTCATCGATCGTACGAGCGGTCGACTTGCTGCATACCTCGCATTGAGCAGTCCCGATGTGTTTGGTCTCGAAGTGGACTATCCGATCGATGTCACCGTCGACATGGCAGGCACGATTCCCCGCGAAAAGATCTGGGAGGGAAAACGTCTCGTCCGCCGAGCCGACCTCGGAAGATCACAACTCGGGCGAAACGCTCCTTGGTGGACGCTCGTCGCAATCACGCAGGTGCTCCAAAGCTTGGAGAGTGCTGGCCAGTTCCAACTTCTCATCGCTGACGGGGCCCCGTCGGGATCCGCCGCGATGCTGCGCTCTCTGAGGTATGCAGTCACCACGTTGCCAACGCTGCCGCATCCTCAAAACCGCGACGGGGTGTTGGGTCCGATGTGGCGGCAACCTGAGACAGCGGTCGCATACTCAGCCCAACTCACGCAGGAGACTCCGCCCGTCATCGAGGACCTTACGAAGTTTCTGAGGTCCAGCCGTCCTGGATCAGTACGGGACTACCTGGCCTTGCGGACGCAGGGCCCATCATCGGCAGAAGGAAACCTCATCCATGCATGACATCGAGAGCGAAGCTGAAGCCCGATCGCTGAGCGACGGAGATTTTTACCGCCACCTCGTCGCACGCAACCGGGGACTTGTCTCCGAAGAATCCCAGCAAGCGATCGCATCCACAAAGCTCCTGGTGGCTGGCTGCGGGTCCATCGGTGGCGCCTCCGTGGAGCCTCTGGCCCGAATCGGATTCCGCGACTTTCATTTGGCCGACATCGGCGTCTTTGAGCTGAACAATCTCAATCGGCAGCGAGCACACCTGAACGATCTCGGGAGAAACAAGGCTTCCGTGGCCGGGCGAACCATCGAGGCAATCAACCCGCACGCCACGGTAACGGTAACCACGGAGGGGATCACAAAGGAGAACGTCGACGCTCTGGTTCGATATGCCGACATCATCGTCGACGGTGTCGACGTCACGACTCCATCGGGTTTGGCGGCGAAGGTTGCGCTCCACGAGGCCGCACTGGCCCATCGCCGACCGCTGGTGACCGGATGGGACCTGGCTGGGGTGCTCTGCGCGGAGTACATCGACTATCGCGTCGTTGATCGAATCTTCAACGGTGCCATCACTTCTGGCGACCTTGAAACCTTGTCGGTGTGGGAGGCAATCGTCCGCATCGCGCCCATGTCGAAGATGCCTGGCGAGATGCTTGACGAGCTGGCCCGGAATCTTCGCGACCCGCTGTACAGCGTTCCTCAACTTCCTGAAGCTGCATGGCAATTCGGTTCCTTGGCGTGCCATATCGTTGCCCAAGTCGCCGCTGGGAATTCTGTACCGACCCGCACATGCGTCGATGTTCACGCCTTGACCCAGCCACGCTGGCAGCGTGCTCGCAATCAGCTACAGCTACCTCTCCAATTCGTCCGGTTCGGCCTTGCTTTGGGTCTTAGGAGCACGCTGCGCGCAACCGCCCCTCGTCCTCTACTGGCATTTCTCTAGTTAGGAAGTCGCTCGTGACCGCAATGAACCTCCTCCCACAGCAGGTGCCTTTCACCCCACCCAGCGAAACAATTTCGCTGACGCAGTACGAAACCGCGGCGGTCGCCTCTGCAGCGCTGTCCCTCTGGGATCGCCACCATGGCCGCCCCTTGCATGACGATCAGCTGCTCTACGACGTCGAGTCTGCGGCCGGCAACCTTCCTTCCCGCCTGCAATCTGCTCTGCGGCGGTTCCGTGACAAGGGAAATCTCGATGGCGTTCTACTCATCGATGGGCTTCCAGTCGAGGACCAGGCAGCCACTCCCAGCGCCGGCGGAATCGACCCGGACTGGGCTGAAGTTCCGGTCTCCACGTTCAGTCAATTGATGGTCATGAGCACTCTCGGTTCCGTAATCAGTTACAGCGACGAAAAGGAGGGACGCCTCATCCAAGACGTATTCCCCAAGCGCGGACAGGAACTGCGCCAGGAGAACAGCGGGTGCGTGCTTCTCGAGCTCCACACCGAGGACGGGTTCCTTGCGTACCCGCCGCATTTCCTGTCCCTGCTGTGCATCCGAGCTGACCATGACAAAGTGGCCGCAACTGTGGCCTGCAGCGTACGGCGGGTGCTCCCGCTGCTGACCGACGAACTCGTCTCCGTCCTGTAC
Source organism: Rhodococcus sp. MT28 (assembly GCF_058792695.1). NCBI lineage: Bacteria > Bacillati > Actinomycetota > Actinomycetes > Mycobacteriales > Nocardiaceae > Rhodococcus > Rhodococcus sp. MT28. The sequence goes on along the minus strand of NZ_JBXAFD010000024.1, from coordinate 19,508 downwards.
CAGCAACGATTCCGCATTGCCTACTCGTCGTCATTCACCGGGGGGCAGGAGAGCGAAGTCTGGAGTCGTCCGATGTCTATCCTGTCTGGCCCTTCCACAGATCCGGACCTCGTCGTCGACTTTCACGGCATGGAAGGTCTGGATAGCGGAGCGCAGGACGCTCTTGATGCCCTGCGTGACGTCTTCGTTGCCAACTTGACCGGCGCGGTGCTGCTCCCAGGTCAGCTCGTGGTCGTTGACAACCGCGTCGCCGTTCACGGCCGTACAGCATTCTTGGCGCGGTTCGACGACAAGGACCGTTGGCTGCGGCGCTGCTTTGCAGTTAGCGACCTCCGGGAGGTTCGGGACAGCTTCGAGCACGGCCGCGCCCTGAGGATCACACCCAGCTGATATGACGTGGAAGCTGGTCAAGAACGAGCTGAACTTGATAGGGCGATCGTGTCCGATCTGCATCGAACAGTGCTTGGTGCCCTCTGACGGACAGTGGCGACCGCCGAACAGTCTCGGCGGCAGAGTCTGACACTGCTCTCGCCGAATGGATTCGCAAAGCGTTCGGTGCTTCCGATGCGCCCTATTCTGCGGGCGTCAGGTCGTCGTCGCTCGCGAAGACCAGGCGCCCGTCATCGAGTGCGATCGCCCACCGCTGCACCGGAGCCCAGTCCCGCCCCACCGAACCGCGGTCGATGACCATGTCCTCGTAGTCCTCGATCACCACACCCGTGCATGCCACGCTGCCACCGGCATCGTAGTCTGACACCGTGATTCGCACGCGGGAACCTACCGCAGTCACATCTTTGCTTTTGCCGTTTTTGTCGGTCATCTTCCTAATTCTGGCAGAGCAACTTCGCGGCAACCGCGTTCGGGGCCCAGCGTTGCACGCTCTGACAGAGCGAGGGGGCTGAGTGGGCTCGATGCCGCCATCACTCGCTGGAGCTGTTACCCATGTCCGTCCGAGGCCGGTGCGGAGCATGTTCCTGTCGGTGCACGCTCCTACAGTCAGCTCGGGTAACAGTCCGGATCGAGTGCCAGGAGCAGGCGATGACGTTCGTGAGCGACGCCTCATTGCCACTGCCCGGCATGCCCGACAGCGCTCCCGCGCTGCCGGCGTTCCAGATGACGTTGATCGGGCAGCCCCAGCCTGTACGCATTCCCGAACGTCTGTGGCGTTCCTGGCTCGACGACGCTGCCGTCGTTTCTCACTTCGAGCCCAAGCGTTACCGCCGCCGGAATCAGTGCTGGCCCTGGATCGGAGGGGTGTCATCGACCGGGCATGGTTCCTTCCGGGCAGCGAGCCTGCCCGGGCCGTCTCGCCGCGGGACGGTACCGGCGCATTTGTTCGCCTACCAGCTCGAATACGGTGTCATTTCGAGGTTGGGCTGGTCCAACACCGACGACGCGGTGCTGTGCCATCAATGTGACTTCGCCGGCTGCACCAACCCGGCACACATGCGGTTGGGAACCAATCGCAGCAACCGCAGCGAATACGAGCTTCGGCGACGCGACATCGCCAGAACTTGGACGTCGACGCGGTCGAAAAGCGCATCGCTGCGGCCGAGGCTGCAGGACGTCCGCTCTCACTCTGGTAGCGACGCTGCCGCGCTATCGTCAATGCACATTTGCGGAGAACATATTTTGTTACAGCGCAACGTATTTCATCAACAGAGTGACATACTATATGTTATCGGCGATGCATTTCGGGTGGCATTATGCTCAGTTGCAACAACCCTGAGTCCGGACGATGGCGTGGCAACGTCCACCCCACTGTGGCGACTGTTCACAGCACCGCGACCGAGACCCCGGCCCTGCACGTCGAACCGGGGCGGTTAAACGCCACCTGCGTTGAGCACACAACCCAGATGGCCTCTTTCGGTGCGCGGTCAATCATCCGTGCGGCCACGCACCTAGATTGTAAACCGGACAACCGGTATCCATGGGATAAGTTCCTCTTTCAATGCCACCCAGCAACCTTGCGCGCATCGGCGTTGGATCCAAGCCCACTGGGCGAAGCCTGATTCCCGCCTTAGGTCTCACCGGCGGGGAATCGTTCGTACAGAATGGGCATCCGCCATCGACACGGTCGGCGAATGGTGATTGCTGGTGTGATCTGACTCGCAAGTAACCCCGAAAGGTTGCCGATTGTTTGCCGCGTGTCGTTCACTGGAGACACGGGAACCCCGTTCCGGGTTTCGAGAACTCGGGTTCGACCATTTGGCTGGATCCGAACGAGGAAAGGCTCATTCGATGACGCGTGCACTCAAGATCGTTGCTGCTCTGGCCATCCCGGCGGCTGCTGGAGCTGTGGCGATTGCCGGCGCAGGCTCTGCCTCGGCGGCGACTCCGGTATCGGGAAACGGCTACGTCGGAGTCATTCTCGATCACCACGAGACGGTCGTCGCGAGCCAGATCAACGCGGGCAATCTGATCAACGCCGCATTCGGCGACGCCTGGACTGTCGGGTTGCCGCACGATTCCATCTGGTACACCGGAGCATGGACCCCGGTCACCGGCGATCAGTTCGTCGACGAGGCAGCCTCGCACCCCGGCGGTCGTGTCGGGCTGTATCTCGTCGACCCCGCGATCAATCAGGGGAACATCTTCAACGCCGAAAGCGCCTGGTAGAGAAGAGCTGAACCCGGCATGCAGGAAACCGTGCATCACCGTGTCCGTATCACCGTTGTTCGCCGATGTGCGATCGGTACTCTCGCGGTCGCGGCGATCATGTCAGCGGGTTGCTCGCCAGGAGCCGGCTCCGTCGACAGCCTGAGTGCCGGCGCGGGTGAGCGGTGCGCATCCGAGTGCGCCGAATTCGGTACCGAAGTCGAATTCTCGTGCCGTTTCCAGGCATCGTTGTGCGCGGACTCCCTGGGTCGCAAGTCCGCGTTGGTGCGAAGTATCGACGAATCGACTGCAGCTGGTCTGGCGCGGGCGTGGACAGGTCAGAGTTCCTCACCGATCGAGATATTCGACCGCAGCGTCGACCGGTTCACCTCTCTCGACTGTCCGGCCGCAGCCGACAAGGACACGGCCACTGCGGATTCGGGCGTGCGCGCGGATCGGTGTGCCTTTCTAGCAGCCAGTGCCGAACAACAATTCCGCACCGTGACGCTACTGCTCGACCCGGCCCGCAACCTGCGGTGAAGCTCTCGCGTGTGGGTGGTCCCGGCCGCGCGGTCCCGCAGCGCGTCGCAGGACCGGGCATCCGCTTATCTCGCTGACATTCTCACCTCGCAGCACGAAAGGTAGACAGAAGAAAGTGAGTCAGTTGATGGTCGGGCGGGTAGCCGGCGAGGACGTGTTCCAGGTCCGGTTGAACGAACTTTTCGCCACCGTCGACGCAGCCCGACGAGGGCGGCGTTTGACGAACACAGCGGTAGCGAGAGGCCTTCTCGAGCGAGGCTGTCGGATCTCGACACCATATCTCTCCCAACTGCGGTGCGGTGTTCGCACGAGCCCGTCCGATGAGGTCGTGGCCGCATTGGCCGACTACTTCGGCGTCTCCCCCGGATACTTCTTCACCGTCCCCTGGGCCGGCGACCGCGGCCTCGTCGAGGCCCAGGACGCCGATATCGTCGACCATCTCGACGACCAGGAATTGAAAGACCTACTTCTGGCCGCGAATGGCCTCTCCGCTACCTCGCTGGAACTGTTGGCCAATGTCGCCGCGAAGCTGCGCATCTCCGATCAACGCCGGAAGGTTCCCGCCGACTCACCGGGCTACGCCCGACTCGCCGAAGCAGCAGTCGGACCTCGCCGCACCGCCGCGACGAGATAACCCTCGTCCCGGCTGTCAACACCTATCGGTGTCGGGTTGCCGAATAATCACTGCGCATGAACCATCGGTCACCATTTCGTGATCATGAGGCTCGTCACACCCTTCGCGTGAACAAACCGCCTGGTCCGAGTGTTCGGGAAATGTTTCCGTAACTTCGAGTACGACTTTCGGCGGATGGATTCGGGCATTGGAGGCTAGTCGGGCATGCAGGCGGTGTTGTAGCGTCCCGGTCAGACGTTCAGTTAAGTTTCCGCAATCGCTCTGGTTGCGGGGATTTCGACTCACCCCAGGGAGACCGACCATGGCCACCACCACCACCGAGACCATCCGTACCTTGACAGGAAAGCGACGCATCGGAAAGGCAATGGGCACATGTGCTGCGGTGTCGTCGGTTTTGATGGCTGGCTCTCTCGCGTTCGCAGCCAGTGCGTCGGCGACCCCGACGGCGTTGCCGGACAAGTTCGCGAGCACGGTCACCGACGACGGTTGGACGTTGGATCTGGCGGCTACCAAACTTTCGGCGAACCCGGTCCCGAACCTGGCGACAACAGCGTTCACTCGCGAGGGGTTCGTGTCGGCGAAGGTCACCGGCACCATCACCGGATCCGGCGATTCTGCGGTGAAGACAGGCTATATCGAGCAGGGGTTGCAGATCGGTTGCCAAATCGATGTGTCCTCCGGCCTCGGCCTGGGGCTCGGATTCTCCCTCGGCCCGTCCGTCGGGGTCAGCATTTCGGGGGTTCCGTCGGCGAACATCGGCGTGAACGCCTCGGTGAACCCGAGCATCCAGACCACCATCGCACCGGGCATGATCACCACGATCCCGCTCGGCAAGAAGGACCTCGAGGCTGCGAAAGCGTCGATCACGGCGGAGAACGTGCACGTCAAGGTCGATGCGTGCATGGGCCCGGTCACGATCCGTTCGTACGCGCAGTTCGCCGTGTCGACGGCGACCTCGGATAACAGTGTGTTCGTCTACTCCGACCCCACCTGGCTCTGATCCAGGACTGTCGTCAACGGCATTCCGCGCCCACAAGCGCACGTCTCGGTTCACTCGGTTCATGTGCTGGGCAGCCGTTGGCGCTGTTACCCAACACTTTCCACTTTTCCATCCATCAAAGGAGCATCATGTCTTTGACTCGCACGAAGAAAATCGCAGCCACGACCGCGGCTGCATCAGTCGCTGTCGGCGGGATTCTGCTCGCTACCGCCCCGGCCGCAATGGCTGCTCCCGTGATGTTCGAGGGGCCGGTTCCGGCGCAGTACGGTGCACCGGTGGTGCAGGTTCCCCTGGGCCACGCCTTGACCGTGGCGGCCCGCGACAGTGGAATCGTGACGGCACTCTCGAACGCGAACGTCATGATCCCCGTTCCCGGGTGGGAGACCGTGATCGACGTGTCGGCTGATGTCCTGGCGCGCCGGACGGCAATTGCTGCCCAGTATCCGAACGGGTGCGCCTCGTACCAGTTCTATCTCCCGCCGGCAGGAGGGTGGCTCGCCGGAGCTACCTCGTACGTCAACTGCCCCTGGTAGAGCGCACCCTCTTCCTGTCCGCTGCTGCATCTCCTCCCGGTGACCGCCCGTTCTTTTGGTCGGTGTCGGGTATCTCGAGTCCCGCGTTTCTAGTTGGCGGGGAAAGGCATTCACCTCCGATGACCACCTCACCGAACGCCCCGATGACCTCACCCACCCGCCGCGACGTCACAGCTGAGCCTGCGTTGCCGTACGTACCGCCAGGAACCATTGCAGCTCCGGCATCGGTGTATTCCGACCTACCCCGCGATGCAGTCGGTACAGGTGATCAGGGATGGGATCGCGACAGTGAACTGAGTCAGATGTCGAAAGCTGTGATCGCGACCGTATTCGGGCTCGCGTTGTTGATCGCGGCGTTCGCGGTGATCGGACGCCTCGGAGGATGGGCCAACGATTACGGGACGATTCTGGTGTATCTGGCATTCTTTCTGTGGATGTCGATCGCAGGACGGGTGTTCTGGTGGGGCGCAGACACACTCATCGCCGAATTTCGGAAGAAGTCGAACACGGGTGATCGCCGGTGAAGCCTGCGCGCCGGTTCGACCGCACCTCACCGACCACGGTGATCTCCACCGTGGTGGTGCTCGCCGCAACGGTGATCGCACTGCTGGCGCTGCTGATCTTCGCCCCGACCTCCTCCGCAGGACCAGCAGAAGACTGCGCAGCGGTACGGGCACGTGATCATCAGATCTACCTGAACCTCATTGCGTCGCTGCCACCCGGTGCACCCATCCCGCCGGAGTACATCAACCCGTGCTTGACCGCTCCCACCACGACCCCGACGGCCGCCCCGACAACAACGGTCGGACTTCCCGGTGCACAAGCACCGGGCGGCGGCCCCAACGTCGGAGCCAACGCTCCGACGAACTTCCCCACCTACAACGGAACCCCCATCGTCCCCGTCCCCGGCGCCGCGCAACCAGGACAGCCCGGAACGCCCGGCGCACCAACACAGCCGGGTGTGCAGAACCCGGCAGGAGTCCCGGTTCCGACGACCGCCGACGGGCCTGCCCCGACTATTCCGCAGCCTGCCGGGTCGACCGCACCGACAGCGACCACCGATCGTGGTCCCGGACCGATCCCCACGGACACCGATTCGAATACCGCACCAGCCCAACCGGTTCCAGGCCTGGCAACAGATGTCTCTACAACCGGGGAGGACTCGGGCCGTGACCGGTATCTCGAACTCGCGCTGATCGGCGCTGCAGCGTTCACGGCCGCCGGTATCGGAGTGCGCGGGCGGCCGGGACCGTTCAGCCCCCGCACGCCCGAGTCAGTGCTCTCCCAGGCAGTCGGCACTATTGCTTCACCGTTGGTGGCGTATGCACGCGGTGGTCAGTCCTCGTTGCGGGTGTTCGATCCGATCACCGGCGGAAGCCGGTTCTTCTTCCTGATCCACGACGAAACGTCGTCGCACGAATCCGTGATCCCGGTGACGGTGCCACCCGGCGGTCACATGAGCGTCAACCCCGATGGCACGGTCACCGTCTTCGACGCCGACGGAAACCCGGTCTCGACAATCGATGCCCCGTGGGCGTACGACGCCAACGGCACACCCATCCCGACGCACTACGAGATCCGGGACGGGCAACTCGTCCAGGTCGTCGACACCGCAGGCATAGAGAACCTGCTGTACCCGATCCTCGCCGACCCGGAGCTGACACCGGAAGAACGTGCTGCGCTCGAAGCGCAGGCGAACTTCATCGGCCCGATGACCCCGGAGGGCGAACAAGCACGCAGGGACGCACAAAACGTCCTCGCCGCCAACCCCCCGGAGCCGGCAGATTCAGACCTCGGCCAGCTCATGGTCGGTGACCCCAACCACGAGGTCTCCGAACCACCGATCACCGACACAGGAACCGGAAACCCTGTCGGCGACGCGATACTCGCCGACCAAACCCAGGAGCCGATCACTTCGAACATCGGCGGGCAGGACTACACCACAGAACCTGCGGACCCGGCAGATTCAGACCTCGGCCAGCTCATGGTCGGTGACCCCAACCACGAGGTCTCCGAACCACCGATCGCCGAAACAGGAACCGGAAACCCTGTCGGCGACGCGATACTCGCCGACCAAACCCAGGAGCCGATCACTTCGAACATCGGCGGG
>NZ_JBXAFD010000024.1:0-11995 GCF_058792695.1 Rhodococcus sp. MT28 | reverse complement strand
GGCAGGACTACACCACAGAACCTGCGGACCCGGCAGATTCAGACCTCGGCCATCTCATGTCCGGTGACCCTAACTCCGAGGTCTCCGAACCACCGATCACTGAAACAGGAACCGGAAACCCTGTCGGCGACGCGATACTCGCCGATCAAACCCAGGAGCCGATCACTTCGAACATCGGCGGGCAGGACTACACCACAGAACCCGCTGTCACCGACGTCTCGTTCACGGACGAAAACGGAACCAGCTGGTCTGGCACAGCCTCGAAGGTGCCGAACGTGTGGAGCTGGACGTACACCGACGCGCAGGGAGAAGAGCACGACCTGCAGGTCACCTACGACGAGCAGGGACGCCCCTACCAGGTTTTCGACCATTCCAACTCGGAACTGTCCCTGTACGACTGGAGCACCGGCGAACCAGTTCGGATAGGCGACGCGCAGCATCTGGACCCCGGTGTCGCTTACGATCAGCCCTACACCGACGAGGTCATGAGCTTCGTCGTCCCACCGCTGCGCGGGGTCCGCCTGGGCCTCGGCGCGATCCGGGCCGAAGACCTGATCGTCTCGAACCGGACAACACCCACCCGGCCCCCGACCAGCGCACCGGCTGTTCCTGCGCAGAGTGTTCCCCGGCCGGGTGCAGTGCCACCGCGCGGCATACCCGTCATCGACGGCACCGTTCCACCTGCCGAACATGACCAACCCGCGATCCCTTCCGTGAATGAACCTGCACGCCCGGATCCCACGATTCCGGAACCCTCGCAACCCACTTCGCCCGGCGATCCCGACCGTGGCCAGTGGGAATCATCCACGCCGGGTGAGATTGGTGATCCAGGGCCGAACCTGACACCAGGGATTTCTACCCCGAATGTTCCCTCGCCAGGTCACGTCGAGGAACCGAGTGTGCCGACTCTGCCCGATGTCGGTCAGGTGCCGGTGAATCCGGATGCTCCCGGCGCTCCGCAGCAACCCGGCCCACCGGAATTCGACCCCTTCGCCACCGATCCGAGCACCATTCCCAGCCCTGGCGTCATCGAGGATCCGACGCAGCGACCCGCGGTCACGATGCCTCCCACACAGCCTGACAGCCCGGAAGGGCCAGGGGTTGAACAGGATCCGTTGTGGTGGATGCCGTTCGCACGAGAAAAACCACCGCAACTCGCACCCGGGGAAACACCGCCGGACATCGTGGAGGTCGAAGGAGTCGGCCCGTTGGATCTGCGTACGCTGCAGTCCAGGATCATCGGTGATCGGGATAGCACCGATGTCGGTGTGTGGGGTGAAGCGAAGGAAGGTGACCGATACGACGCCGCTCTGAAGTTGAAGCCGTATCGGGTGTTTCAGGAACTCGTCACGTTGGTGGACGGCAAGTTCGCCTTCATCTTGCCGCTCGATGCCGCGAAGAACGGCGCGCTCAAATTCGACGGGTGGTTCCCGGACATGAACGTCATCGTCGACGCGAAACACATCTACGAGTTCATCTTCGACCGGAACGGTGAACCTCGCCTCACAGCGTGGTTCGCTGATACCTGGCGAGTGAAGTGGCCTGATACGGCACGGGCGCAGCTTGCTGCCCTCGCACAAGCTGGCATGGACGCGGAGCTCGTGTGGGTGATGCTCAACGAGCAATATGCTGAACTCGCCAGGGAAGGTTTCGAGCAAGCAGATGTCGTCGGTGTGACGGCGGAGACTATTACGCAATGGCTGGAAAGGACGGGGCGATGAGCATAGTCGGGCGATGGCCGACAGTGATCGGATATTGGGGCACGCGGGTGCAGACGAGTCAGGAGGTGGCGCAGACGATGCGGGCCTTCCTCGACGACCTGGAAGCGATCGACCCGGATTGGGCATTGCCGTGGGTGAATACGAAGCAGCGAAGTCGAGGTACTGCGGATCTCAGTGTGGACGGGTTGGTGCGAATCTTCGAGCACTCCCGCTCCGGGGAGATGGGATACTCGGATACCCCGGGGCCGGGCTACAGCATCAGTTTGTCGCCGGAAGACGGAACCGCGCGGGCGATCATCGCCTGGGTCGGCGGCGTGGAAACCAGTGCACCCAACAGTGTTCAGGTGGCGTTGCCGACGGAAAAGGATGTTCCCTCCGAACTGCGACGGTTGCTCGACCCAGGCATCGGAGACGCGATCATGAAAGTGATCGTCGAACATTGGGAACCGGATCGGGCTCGATGGAGCATCGGCGACTACAGGAAACTTCAGAATCGGTCGAAAGGCGAGGTCGAGGTGGGATGGGAGACGTACTTCCATTCCGGAATCACACTCGATCGCAGCATGCTGCCCCAATCTGCGGTGGTAGAGGAACTGCCCACTGGCACGTTGATCCGGCTGGGAGACAAGCCAATGGAGGTCGCTGCCGCCGACATCGTGGCAGTACGCGCAGCGTTCGGGTATCCGGTGTAGCGCCAGAGCCTGTTCGGATTGGCCGATCGTCTTCGAGTAGGAGTGACGTTGTCTGCTTCATCTTTACGTCGCGATCCGACGTCCGGATTGACCTTGAAAGTCATGGCGCGAAAGGGGCCGCCGGAAGCCGAATCGGTCACCGCAGTGCTGGCAGCGCGGTCACTGCAGTTCCTTCGAGAGCTTGACCCGGTCTTCGACGTCGACATGTATCGCTCCGTGAGGAATGACCTTCCCGACGGCGTTACGGTCGAGCAGGCTCTGGCATCGAATGGTAGACGGATCCTCACGCCTCAGACAGAGGCCTCCCTCGAGGCCGCAATGATCGAGAGCAGAAAGTCTCCTGATGCCGCAGGCGGGATTTACCCACTCTCATTCGGGCATCAACTCAGGTTGTTCACCGACAACGGAAACATCGAAATTCTCATCGGATTCGGGGGTACGGCAGGAGCAGGTTCCTTACTTTGCACCTTCATCTGGCCGTACCCAGGGGGCTTCGCCGATGAATCTCTGATCTCACTGTCATTGAAACTCGTCCAGGCCATGGCCGATATCTGGGACGCTCCCACGGCCGTGCTCTACCGGGATGCGGAGCTCACACCTCAGTACAACGTGCCCGGCGACGCAACGGTGGGCAGTTGCACCTACTTCGGCCCTGAGATGCCGATCAACGAAACGCAGATCCCACCCACTGTCGAAGCTTTTCCGTACAAGAAAGGAACGATCGGCATCCAGCGTGATCCACGCGCCCCGTTGGTTGCCGACGATATCCGAAGCATCCGTGCAGCGGCCGGCCTGCTGACCGAACGACCGGAGGTTCGCCTCCAACGTCCCAGCGTGGGCGTCCATGACAGGTGGACACCAATCTGGCCACCCAGATGGAAAGGCGCGGTGGAGGGCGGCGCGTCGGATTTGAGCACAATCGGCACCTTTAGAAACCGCTGTGTCATGACTCCATCACATGGTTGAGCACTGGTCGATCATATTGCCGGGTACGGTAGCTCGACTCAGGAACGATGACCGGTACATCGCCGCCGAAGCTTCGCTGACGCGTGCGGGCTCCCTGATTGCAGGTTCGCAACATCGCGTCATGCTTCTTTCTCACGAGCGCGTCAGAATCCTCACTCCGGTCACTATCCGTTACCGGATCGGGGACCAGTCACGGATCCACTTGCCGGTTACCGTTCGGGAAGTCGGCCAACTCCTGATATTTTTCGAACGCGGCTTCCTGATAGCCGATGTTGTACAACGTCTGTGACATCTGCTCGAAGAGCATGCCCGCTCGACGGCGCGAAAGATCTCTTCGCCGAGCGCCATGGCATCCCCAACGCCGCGGACACCGATGGGACGACCCAGAATTGCTGGCCGGGCTGTCGCCGTGCACCGGGATGTTCTCGGTGGAAACGGACTGAGTTCTCCGGTACGAGTGCGGGATCGAGAATCTGCCACCGCTCGATCTCGCCGAGAACGGGTGCGACCACCTTGTCGAGCACGGACACATACCCAGCAGCCTCATCGGACGTGGCATAGATCCGAAACCCGAATTTGAGCACGTCAGCTTCCTCGAAAGGAACCGGCGGGTCCGGAGGTGTATCCCACACCGTGCCCTCGTAGACGTCGACATCCCCGACCTTCCCGAGATCCGTCGCAATTGTCTCCACCAAGAACAGCATCAGATGTCCGTAGAGAGCCGCCAGACGCGCCTGCCTTGCGAAGATCTCCAGGATGCTCCGGCCGGTCCGACGGTCGATGTGCAGCAGCACGTCGAAGTCCGCGATCGCAAGGACAGTTCCCACCGTCGCAGGGTCGCTGCCATAGCTGAAGCTCGCGACATCACTGAGGACATCGTTGAACGCATCCAGGTTCTTTCCGTAGTAGTCCGGAAACGACAGTGATGCTGCGAACGCGGCGTGCATGTCCTCAACGGAGGTCCATTCCTGCGCCTCGAGCTCATGCACCAGATAGCCGAGGTCTGTGAGTCGTGTGCACGCGCTGTCGAGCTGGAACCGAGTGGCGTACCGGAACACGAACCCCGACTGCAGAAGCGTCCAGTCGAACCCTTGCCGCTGCTCGTGGAACAGTTCCCGCTCAGTCGGATCAAACACCACCCTGCGCGCCATCCACCGAGCGTATGCGTATCCGATCGCGATCGGGGACGTTGTCGACGAGCGTCGTCAGATCCGCTTCGTCGTTCGCGACACGGCGGGAGAACAATTGCGTTCCGTCGCTGTCGATCACCACGCAATGGTGGTGGGTTTTACCTGCCTCGATGCCTGCCCATAGTGGTTTCATGGGTTCCCCTTCGGCTCTCGATTCGGTTGACAGACCTGGTGGACGACCTCTCCGTCGTGTCCTTACACAGCGATATAGTTCGCATCTCTCAATAAGCGGTCGAGTCGTCGAGAACACCGGGCGGCCATTCTCCTTCAGCCATGCGCACAGCAGAAACAAAAGAGCCATACCCGGCGTTCCCAGGCAGCTCCGAACCTACAAATATTCGCCAAGTACCGCCCAGCAACACGGTAAGGAAACAAATAGAACGCTTTTCCAGACGGAGCGAAGCGGAGTTCTCTTCGGGGGACACCGCAGGCGGCCGGGCCGCCGGGCAGGCGGATGCAATTGGTGATCCGACCGAGCGGGGTGACCTAGTGTCCTGTGCCGGTAAGTAACCTTCCGATATGGCTCTCGGAAACGGGGTGGTCGCTCGCATCGAGCGGACCGTGGACTTCTACGGTCCCGGCCGTCCGATTCCGGCAGACGAGCTTCACGCGCGATTGCATGCGCTCGACATCGTCCCGGACAAAGACTTCACCGAGTTCGTGGGGCGTTGGGGTGGATGCTTCGTGGGCGTGTCAGTGCACGCATGGGACAACGCCGAGCTTATCGGTCGTGAGACATGCATCGAGCTGACCATTGGGGCGCGTGACGCATACGGTGCCCTCATCGACGGGGTGGTGTTCGCTGACGACGGGTCGGGGAATCCGATCTGGATCGCTGCGGACGGAAGTGTGTGCTTGGTCGACCATGACAACGGGAACACAGTTGTTCGACTGGCTGCCAGTTTCCGCACGCTGTTGGAGGAGAACGTCGACGACTGACTCACGTAGGCATCCGCGCGATGTCGGCTGCCCCCTCGTCGCCCTCGCGGGCCGTATGTCCGCGGTGGTCGCCCCAACGACCGTACCGGTCGCCGAGATGGTGTTTGTACATGCAGGGCCGGTGAGCCGTACTACTCACCGGCCCTTTTGGTGCGTTCACGAGGTGGCAGGCACTTCGGTGACGGCGTCGGCAGTCACGAGCAGGTCGATCTCGACGAGATTGGTTCCGCCGGCATCGGTGACACGCACGGTTACTCCGGCCAGCTTGTGTACCGTCGGTCATTGACCGCAGAGGGGAAACCGAGATGCTGTTGTCTTCCTGGCGAGTGTGTATCACCGAAACTCGTGTAGCCCGTCCCTCGGATTACGGTGCACCGGAGGGTGCCGTAAGAATTTTCTTTCCAGAAGACCCGTTTCCCGGTTCACCGTTTTTGTTGTCTCCGTCGTTCGAGTACGACGTGGACCTCAATTCGTACTTCCGAAACCCGAGTTTCGTCACGATGTCACCGATCAGCCAGCAGGGCTATGCACGCAACATCGCCGCGTTCCTTTCATTTCTCACCTCAGCGCGGAGCGGTATCTCATGGCGTGATGCGAATGAGGACGACCATGTCGCTTACCTGGTCTGGCGACGGCGCGATGCTTCCGGCCCACGAGTGTCCGGAGCAACTTGGAACCGAGAAGTCGCGGCAGTCAACAACTTCTATCGCTGGGCAGTGCGCAAGGGATTCGTCGCCGCGAACCCGATCCCGCACCATGCCCGTAGTGGTCGCTCTCATACCCCGGGCCGCATCGACGATCAAGGAAGTAGTCCCACGACCTATTCGCGAGATGTCAACCGGGACAACATCGAGTGGATTCCGCAAGCCTCTTATCGGCGATGGAGAGACACCGGAATGAAGGGTATGAACGCGGACGGTCTCCCTCGCCCCGCATTCCGCGGACGCTGGGCGACGCGTAATGCGGTGTTCTGCGATCTCATGGTGCGAACCGGACTACGCCTCGCCGAGCAGTCCGCACTTACGGTCTTCGACCTGCCCACCGAGCACCAGCCCGTGTCCTATCAACGCTTCCGACTCCCGGTAGCCATCGCCAAAGGCTCCTCGACCAGATGGGTGTACATACCGGAATCCATCGTCAGAGAACTGATCAACTACCGCGATGTCGATCGCCGCCAGATTATCGACGACGCTCGCGCACACGGACGGTACGACAAAATCGCTCGCCCGCTCGTCGTCGAGGACCCTGCCCAACCTATCGCTGTCGACTACACGAACGCCGGCGTCAAGGCACGCGCAAAGGTCTCCAATCTGGACCACACCGACCGGCGCCGCCTATACATCGCCGGTGATCGCGGATTGGAACCCGCCTCGTTCTGGCTGACGGAACGAGGAATGCCAGTGTCGGTGTCGAGGTGGAAGGGTCTGTTCCACGAGGCCAACGTCCGGTGCGCCGACGTCGGTATACCTCTGCGCGTGCACCCACACATGTTGCGCCATACCTTTGCGGTGGTAACCCTCGAACAACTTCAACGCGGCCATATCGCGGCATTGCGCGAACAGACTGCGGAACAACGTGGCCACTACACACGAATTTTCGGCGATCCCCTCGACTGGGTTCGGCGCCGTATGGGACATCGCTCGATCACCACAACGATGATTTACCTTCACACCCTCGCCGAGCTGGAAATGGAGACCCGGATGGCATTGGTGCCTGACGATTGGGAGGAACCGCCAGCGCCGCCAAATCCATTGGCCTCGAACACGAATGCCTCGCAGTGAAACCCCGCACGGGTGCCGGAACTCATACCGGTCAACCATCGAAGACACCCACGGGTCAGTATGACGTTTCACCACGCCACGAACCGTCGACCGCATCTGCTCCGGCCGACGCTGCGAGCACCACATCGGTCCAGTTCATCGGAGATGACGGACGGACACGGACGTTCTCCGCCGACAAGTGGCCCATGCCCGGCTGGCACGGACCGGCACTCGATGCATTCGCCCGACGCACAGGTCCGACCGGAACATTGCGGACAGAAGCGTCCGCGCGTTCGATCTGGCTGCTCCTCTCCTCGTTTCTGCGGTATCTCGACTTGGTTCCCGATTCGCCAGCAGTACCGTCCGCTCTCACGCTGCGGCATGTCCAGGGGTATCTCCGGCAGCGAGCATCTGTGGCCAGTATCAACCGATCGCTGGAGTGCCAGACAATTTTGCGGCGAGTATTGATCGAACCTCCGTTGCGCGAGATGATCGCCCCCGACATCCACGCTGCTCTGGCACGTTCGGTTCCGAAGTTCAGAAAGCTGAATGCGTCCGGATACTCGGATGGAGAATTCACGCGAATCCTCGGCGCTGCACGCGCTGACGTCTCGGCAACCCGGTCACGAATCGAGTTTTCGGAACGAATTCTTGCCGGTAACAATCCCAAGTCCACCGAAAAGTCCTTGTCCGCTATAGATAGGGCGAAACTACGAAAGATCGCCAGCACCGGAATCGTTCCGCGTTCCCCGGCCGGACCGTCTATGACGTGGCGGCGCAGACTCGCCCAGGCAGAACAACTGTTCCTCCTGAAGAGGGATCTCGTTCCGATCCTCATTCTCCTGATCGCGCTGACCGGCCGGAATGTGGAAACTCTCAAAGACTTACCAGCCGAACACCAGATCCTGGAAGGAACGGCCGTGCAAATACAGCTGACGAAACGTCGTCGGGGCGATCAGCACTGGCATGAAACCGTCACCTGGGAAATCGGTCCACCGCATCGGGAACTCGACACACCGGGAGGGCTGTACCTGCTACTGCACCGATTGATGACCCGCGGGCGAACGTACACGGATTCGACTGCACTGTGGTCGATCTGGCGCAACGGAATCGCAGGCGGCATCACCGGCATTGCTGAACACATGAGTCCGTTTCGCGCATCTTTGTCCGACCCACCCCTCATGCCCAGCGAATGGGCGGCGGGGCATTCACTGCTCACAGATCCGCCGAGCGAAACGGAGGTGGGACGGCCGTTGACGGTGACGTTCGGCCGGATCCGGACCACTATCGAAGTTGCCAGAGTCAAAAGGTTGGGCGGTCATCTGCCCTCTGCAGCACGCTCGAACAGTGTGGAAGTGCTATTTGGGAATTACCTTCGAGGGGACGCTTCGGCAGCAGAATGGAGCGCCGAAACTCTCACCGCTGCCATCGCCGAAGCCGAGAGCGCTGCGCTCGATGCCCATGTTCGCGCACTTGCGGCCGCGGGCGGCTCGCTGAAGGTAGTTCCGGAAGCGGCAGTCCCTGCGGATCATGAGGCACCCTGGAATGGTTGCACTGACCCCGACGCTCACCCTGCGACCGGCCGAATATGTCGTCGCACAACATTTCTCGACTGCTTCCACTGCGGGAACTGCGTCATCACCTCAAGTCACCTTCCCGCTGTGCTCGGCTTGCGGCAGGCGCTCGACGAACGGCGATCGGTGCTATCGGAGTCCGACTGGTGGAGCCGCTACGGCCCCGTCTGGGTGACCATCGAATATGAAGTACTCCCCAAATTTACGCCGGGACAAGTCTCACACGCCGAGTTGATCAAGCCTGCTGATGCTCTTCTCGACCTCGTCGAACATCCCTGGGACATCCCATGACCGAACCACAACCCCACTGCGATACAGGCCCCCATGTACTCACAGGGCGGCCGCTGCGCCCCGATATCCCCGATGATCGCCTTCCTCGATACGCGGACATGGTGTGGCGACTCGACGCCGCCCAGCTGCAATCACATCTGAGTTCGGAGCGTTTGGATTTCACCACCATCCCCGCCCGTCAACAGCGCACCGCGAAAGAGCTTTTCGCCGCCCTCTTATCGGGACCGTTACCGCCGGGAGAGTATCGCCTGGCCATGGGCACCGTCACCGCTCTGTTTCCACAGGTTAAACGGTTTCTAATCTGGGCCGATGGCACGTGTCCCAGAATTTCGTTGGCCGCCCTGTCTCCCGAGATGCTCGGAAACTACGCCCTCTTCCTACTCGCCGATGTCCCCGACACCGGCCACCGCGAGAACGCCCGACGCGCAGTGCGCATGCTGTGGCGGTATCGAAGCGCCCTGACCGAGCCCCTCAACTTCGACCCTCAGTACGCAGCCGAGGGATGGTCCCAGCAATCGCGCTCACGCGCGGAAAACATCACCCCTCGCATCCCTGAACAGGTACTCGGTCCGCTCATTGCATGGTCGTTGAGATTCGTCGACGATTTCGCACCCGACATCCTGACCGCCCTCGAACACAGCGGGCCCATCAAGAACCGAACCAAGCCCTCCGCTCTTGGCCGAAACTCCGGAGCACACGCAGCCCTGACGGAGGTCCTCGATCGCTACATCCGAACTGGACAACCCCTACCCGGTACGAGGCGAGGAGTGAACCGATCACTCCTCGCCGCGGAGGCCGGCATCAGCGACATCCGAAGACCTGAACAGTGGGAATCGATCGCCGCTGCCGAAAAGCTGGTCGGCGTCGATCCGTACACATGGTTTCCTATAACCATCTCGGGGAGACTCGACGAAAAGCCGTGGACCAACGGGATCTGCGCAAACAACCATCCGAGCAAGTCCGCGAGAGTGCTCTCACGGATGCTCCTCACCGCCTGCTACGTCCTTGTCGCCTATCTGTCCGGCATGCGCGAAAGTGAAGTCAAAAGCCTGCGACCCGGCTGCGTCACGGTTCTCCGAAGATCCGACGGAACCCCATACCGATGGACAGTTTCCGGCACAGCCTTCAAGGGCGCCAAAGATCCACACGGCGTCGACGCCACATGGACAGTCGGCGCGCCAGTGGCCCGCGCCATCGACGTCCTCACCGAACTACGCCGGCCAGGCACCGAGTATCTATTCACCTTTCTCACCCAATCGCGCGACGAAGCCAGTGGTTTCCGCCCCAATCGAGTTTTCACCACCTGCGCCACCAATGTGCAGCTCAACGATCTGTGCAGCTGGATCAACAACTACTGCGCCGACCACGGACGCACCGACATCGTTCCCACGGTGAACGGCGCACCATGGATACTGTCCACCCGACAGTTCCGACGAACACTTGCCTGGTTCATTGCCCGACAACCCGGCGGAGCCGTAGCGGGCGCGATCGCATACCGCCACTTGAGCATTCAAATGTTCGAAGGATACGCCGGAACCTCAGATTCAGGTTTCCGTGCGGAGGTCGAAGCTGAGCAAGCGCTACTGAGAGGCAACGATCTTATGGCCATGATCGATCAACACGCCCACACCCCGTTGACCGGTCCAGCCGCAGCAGAAGGCGCAACACGACTCGCGGCGCTGGCCGGCCATCCCCAGTTCACCGGGGCTGTGATCACCGACCCCAAACGGCTCGCACGTGTACTGAAAGGCAAAGCCGGAGCCATCTACCCAGGCGAATACGCAACATGTGTCTTCGATGTCCGAAAAGCGCTGTGTCTGAACAGCAGCGCCGACAAGAGCGCAGTTCCGCAGCTCGATCACTGTCAACCGCTCGCCTGCACGAACGTCGCGCTCACGGTCGGCAACCTCACGAAACTGAACGCAGAGGCCGAGAAAATCGCGGCCACCCTTCGTGAACGTCCCACACTCCCACCGCTCCTACACAGCCAACTCTCCGAACGGGCCTCACAGATTCACGCATTCGTCGACCGCCACCGCCCGGACCCACGATGACCCCGCCCAGCGGATTGCCAACCACGGCAGTTGTATCCGTGGAGCTTGCCGCGTTACTGGCCGAATCGGCCGAACGTGGAGTCCTGCCCAGTGCTCTTGCTCTCGCCCGCCGCCTCGGCATCGCGAACACCACCCTGAGGCGCAATTTTCCAGAGACAGTCGAGGTGCTGACGAAGCACCGGCAGACCGACCGCAGTACGCCCACACTCGCGGCGCCACCCAATCACATCCAGAATCTCGAACTCGAGAACCGGAAGCTCCGCACGCGTAATCGCGAACTCACCGAACAAGTCGCTCTAGCTTCGTCACAAATCCAGCAACTCAGCCTCGAAGCGCACCAACTTCGCACGGAGCTCCATCAACGCACGGCCGTCGCCACCATATCCAGCCCCCGTAAATGACCAGCCAGAAGTCGATTCCGCACTCCTGTTAGGCCTTGCTCAACGCCGCCAATGCGTCTGTGCCGACGGGTTCTTCGGCGAGCATGGGGACGATGGCGGTTCGCTGGCTGTATTTGTTTGTGATGCTGCCGATTTCGGCGATCTCACCGGCTGTGCGCTGCTGCAGGAGCGGCGAGGTCGGTTCGGCTGCGGCGAGGGAGTTGTTGACCACCCACGCCCAAGGGTGAATGCCTGCGCGTTGCAGGTCGGCTTGCAGACCGGCGGCTTCGAGGACGGGTGTGGTTTCGGCGAGGGTCACGAGCAGGACCTTCGTGGCGTCCGGGTCCTGGAGTGTCGACGGCCATCGTAAGCTCCCCACTGGCGGCCATTTATGGCGCATTTTGTGGCCATGGTTTCTCCCCGCGTAC
>NZ_JBXAFD010000023.1:0-32266 GCF_058792695.1 Rhodococcus sp. MT28 | reverse complement strand
CAACCAGGAGGGAACGGGAACGCACCAAGCGACTATGCAACGTGAAACTCCTAAATCATATGCAGTGCAGAG
This sequence comes from Rhodococcus sp. MT28, assembly GCF_058792695.1. NCBI lineage: Bacteria > Bacillati > Actinomycetota > Actinomycetes > Mycobacteriales > Nocardiaceae > Rhodococcus > Rhodococcus sp. MT28. Next base: position 32,194 of record NZ_JBXAFD010000023.1, on the reverse strand, counting down.
GATCTGCACTCTTATCAACAAAACTCATGAGGATGATTGTCGGGAAATCCCGACATCAGACCAGGTGTGCTACACATCCACCGAACCCAATCAACCGGCCACGTGCGTGATTGAACATGCCATCGTCCCTATCCGTGCGGTCGAACCGGTCGACCGTCACACGAACTGACCATCGTCACTCACATAACTCACACCGTCGACATCGAACAATGGGGGCCTACCAGCAAGGTTTTGAGATATGTCAAAACTGCGTGCAGATAATGCGTGTATCGCAGCCGTCGTGGCCGCCTGGTCCGTCGTAGTCATCGGTCCACGCAGGTCCAAAGCTGCCCCGTTGACTGAACTAAATGCCGAATGGTGCAGGTCTGAAGGGGTGGGGTCGATGTGGGTCGGTAGCTTGCGGACATGAGCGAAGGGGAAAGTTCGAGAGATCTGTCGGGGCTTGTGGTGGCCCGAGTGGGTCGGTTGATAGCGACAGGTCAGGCGGCGGAGCCTTACGTCTTGCAGGGCAGCGACGATGAACGAGTGGAGTCCGTCGAGGTGTTCTTCCGGGAGCTGATCGCTTCCGGGAGGTCGGTGGCGACGGTGCGTTCATACGGTATGGATCTGCTCAGATGGTGGCGGTTCCTTCACGCTGTGGACGTGGCGTGGGATCGTGCCGATCGGGTCGATGCCCGCGATTTCAGTTGTTGGATCCAGTTGACGGCGAAGGCACGACAAGGATCAGTGGTGCCGGCCAGCGCCGAGGCGGCTGCTACTGCTGCGGCATCGCCGAATCCTGTCACCGGCAAACCGGCTCTGGGGGCCGGGTACTCGCCGGCGACAGTGGCGCACAGTGAGACGGTGCTGCGAAGTTTCTACGATTTTCATCGGGACGCAGGTACTGGCCCGCTCCTGAATCCGTTCCCTCTCGATCTCTCTCGCCGGTCGAGACGGGCTCATGCGCACCACAATCCGATGGATCATTGGGCACCTGAGCGTGTGGGACGCTACCGGCCTCGGGTCTCGCAGCGGATTCCCCGAGCGATTCCCGAGGATCTGTTCGATAAGTTGTTCGCGGCATTGTCGTCGGATCGGGACCGGGCGTTGGTGGCGTTCTGGATTTCGTCGGGGGTGCGAGCGTCGGAGTTGTTGGGAGTCCGCGAGTGCGATGTCGACCCGGGGCAGCAGTTGATTACTGTGGTGCGCAAGGGAACACGTGCGGTGGAGCAGGTACCCGCGTCGGCGGACGCGTTCGTCTGGTTGCGGTTGTATCAGGAGCAGTTGCGGGGCGAGGTGCCACTCGGACGGATGCAACCGTTGTGGTGGACACTGCGAAGGCCTCGCCGCCCGTTGAATTACCATGCGGCGCATCGGATGTTCGAGCGTGCGAATGCTACCCTCGGTTCGGATTGGACTCTGCACGACTTACGTCACAGTGCAGCGAGGCGGATGGCCAACGACCCGCACTTGTCCTTGGTGGAGGTCAAAGAGGTGCTGGGGCACGCACATTTGTCGACGACCGAAATTTATCTGACACCCGATAAGGACGAGGTGATCGCCAGCGTCCTGGCCCACCACGCTCGTACTGCTGATCAGCGGGAACATCCGCGGGCTCCGTCGCCGCCTCCTGCTCCTGGATACGATCCGGCAGCGTTGAGCGTGCTGTTCGGGAGGCCGTTGTGAGCACTGCCGTCAAGCACATGACCCGCCCGGAACGCTTCGAGGTCACACCGGTGCCGCATTCGAGGATTCGCCAACTGCACAAACAGTTTCCACCACGCGAAGGTGAACTCTGGTGGCCGCACACCGCTGCCTCTGCTGAGGAGGTCGAGGCCCGACTGAACTGCTCGGTGCTTGCTGAGGCTGCGGTCACCACCCGAGCCGGACGGCACCGGGGCGTGATCAAGATACTGACCTGGTTGGCTTCGGTGCCAGGCGATACCTGGCAAGCCCGGTGGCTCGCCAGCGGCGCCGAGAACATCCGCGGGTCTCGTTACGGCGCGACAACCTCCTGGGCCGATCTCCCGGTGGAATGGATTGCCGGACACGGGCGCCCTGTCAGACATGATCGCAACGACCTGGCTGCAGGACTGCTGATGTTGCTGTGCCTGGACGTGATCCGGCCGCAGTTGCCGTGGATGCTCTCCCGGGCGCACCCGTTTCTCGCGCCGATGATGGCAAAGCTGCGAGATCCGGACGGATTCGCGCGGTTGGACGAGCTTGCTGCCACTCAGCCGGATACCTCGCGAGACGATGCACGAATCGCAGCGACCAGAATCGCGACCCTGCTGGTATCCAAAGGCGGGACGGTCGCGGAGATCACTGTCGGCGATTGCGTGGAGCTGATCGACACGATGGCGCAGGTGCACTCCCGCCGCGGTCAGAAGAAGATCGATTTCTACCTGCGACTACGTGCGATGGGCATCTTTCCCGAGGATGCACCACACAGCATCCGTGCGTTCGGCGCTCCGGTCGGACAGTTGACGATCGAACAACTCGTCGACCGCTACCCGATCGAGAACCAACCGATCCGAGCTCTGCTCATCGACTATCTGCGCGAGCGTCAACCCGCGCTGGACTACACCAGTCTCAACTCTCGTGCCCGAGGACTCGCCGGGCTGTTCTGGAGCCGCGTCGAGACACTCGCCCCCGGTATCGACACCCTGGCGCTGCCGCCTGACGTTGCCCGAGCATGGAAGGACGACCTGAGATCGATCACACGCACCGCCGTCGACGCGGCGGGACGAAAGCACGAAACAACTTCGCCCCGAAAGAATTACAAAGACAATCTGTTGCAAGTGCGTGCGTTCTATCTCGACCTCGCGCACTGGGCCGTCGAAGATCCGGCACGCTGGGCGCAGTGGGTGGCGCCCTGCCCGATCAGCGACGCCGAGGTCAAAAGAGGCAAGGAACTCAAACACCGTAAAGCGCGGATGGATCAGCGCACTCGCGAGCGATTGCCTGTCCTGTCGCAGTTGGTTCGGTCCGCAGCTGACCGCCGCGCGGCCGCAGCGGCTCTACTTGTTGCGGCGCAGAACACCGAACCAGGTGAGGTGATCTCGGGAACCGACGGAGAACTGCGACGATCCTTGATCCGTCGGGGAACTGGCCGCGTCGTATGGGCCGACAATACTGTTACCGGTGTTCGCCGCGATCTCACCTACGAGGACGAGGAAGCATTCTGGGCATTCGCCACTATCGAAGTGTTGCGGCTCAGCGGTATCCGTCATGAAGAGCTCCTCGAGCTCAGTCACCACAGCATCACCGAATATCGACTACCTAGTACCGGTGAACTGGTTCCGCTGCTGCAGATAGCTCCATCGAAGACCGATACCGAGCGGCTGATCTTGGTCAGTCCCGAGCTTGCGGAAGTCCTCAGTGCGGTAGTTCAGCGTTCGCGGCAACCCAACGGATCGATACCGCTCGTGGCTGCCTACGATACGCAGGAGAAGCTGTGGAATCCGCCGATGCCGCTGCTCTTTCAGCGGGGAATCGGAAACGAACGCCGAGCGATCCCACCGAGTTTCGTCCGCAAGCTCCTCATCAATGCGCTCACCGTGGCAGCTCTCACCGATGCCAGTGGCGATCCGTTGATGTTTCAGCCCCACGACTTCCGGCGAATATTCGTCACCGACGCGATCATGAACGGCCTGCCACCCCATATCGCACAGGTTATTTGCGGGCACAAGACAATTGACACGACGATGGGCTACAAGGCCGTCTACCCCTCGGAAACGATCGAAGCGCATCGAGCGTTCATCGCGCGTCGTCGTTCGATGAGACCCAGTGAGGAATACCGGACACCGACCGACGAGGAATGGGATGCGTTCTTGTCTCATTTCGAGAAGCGGAAAGTATCGGTCGGGACCTGCGCACGGTCGTTCGGCACACCCTGCATCCATGAGCATGCTTGCGTCAGATGCTCACTCCTGCGGCCGGATCCAACGCAGCGAGGCAGGCTCGAAGAAATCCGAGACAACCTCGAAGCCCGCATCATCGAAGCCAAACAGGAAGGCTGGCTGGGTGAAGTCGAAGGACTGCAGGTCAGCTACACCGGAGTCAGGGACAAGATCGCACAGGTCGATGCCACGATGAAACGAGGATCGGCAACAACTGACCTCGGAATGCCTGGATTCGGATCGATCTCGGGAAGGACTTCCACATGATTACCAAGCTTGAATTCTTGTTCAGAGAAGCAAAACTCTCCCTTCCCACAACCCCTCTGGTAGCCCGAAACGTTCGGAACGTCGTCTACGACCGACGAGCTCTCGATTAGGCCCGCGACCTTCACCGCGCTCTGTAGAACCTCTGCGCTCGGGACTTGGGGAGGTACAGCAGGAGCCGCGTCCGGATAGGTGGCCAGTGCAACACCTGCCGCGACAGCCGCTCCTGCAACCCATGCCATTGCCTTGGATCTACCTGAGATTTTCACAGTGCCCTCCCCGATCAGTTTGTTGGTTCGGACCATAACGACGACCCATTACACTTTGGACACGCCATTTTTGAGATATAGCTGTTAACCTGCGAAGACAGGAAAAAAAGATCCTCTGAACACTGGCGGTTCAGAGGATGATGTGAGTATGGATCTTTCGGTTACCAGACGAGTTCCGGTTTCCATTCAACCGTTCAAGGCGAGGGCTAGCGCACAACCCGCGACAAGACCCGGGCCGGCGGCAATTTCTCGCGCTGTCTCGGTTGATCGAGTTATGCGCCTATGAATGATCGCGCCGATCGTCACTGGGAACAAGACGATTACCGGCCAAATCAGCCCGGCAACTACGCTCGGCCAACCCTGATATCCGAGCACAAATCCTAGACTCAGGCTTAACCTGACGTCACCCAATCCCACCCCTCCCCTCGTGGCCCACGCGACAAGCAGGTACATCAGCGCTGTCGCGAAACCGCCCACGACCGCACGAAGGATCGCTGACGCGTCTGAATCAAACAGCCCTGCAACGACAATCAGCAAAAGCGTCACTGCTGCTGCGGTGTAGGCGGCGGAAGTCGGAATTCGCATCGTTGCTTGATCAATGACCGCACACCACACAGCAATAGTCGACAGTGCCAAGACGGCAGGCAACGCTGCTCCCATGTTCGCGAATTCTGTTGTCAAAAGCCAGAAAACGGCCGTGAAGATAGAGGCAATGTGGGTAGCTGCGCTGGTGACTTCGAAGGGGATGTCCGCGTCGCTGCACCACACAGTGACAGCGGTTCGCAAACCGCGCGACGCCATCACGGAGCAGATCAGGGTAATTCCGACGACAAGTGCGCCAGAAACAACACGATTTTGGGCGTGGAGTGCCTCAGCAGTGCTATCCAAAAGTGTCACGCCTCCCGATGCACAGAGGACAACGAGAAGAGAGACAAGGACTCGGATGGTGGACGACTGTGCTCGCGCGGCGCTACGCAACATCCGAAACACTCTCGCCATGAGCGGCACTCTTCGTTCTCATTCGAGCACGATAACGGACCAGTCGTGAGTTGGCTGCTCGCTCGTCGCAGCTGAGGACGTCGGCCAGTCGCGCGACGGGCCACTTTTGCGACAGCGCCACCTTCACGATCGCCTCCTGATCTGCGAGGGTGAGATTGATGGAGCGCTCCCCATTCAGACGACGTTCGACGGCAACAGGATCGAGCGATTTGAGACCTCGGGGCCGGTGCGGGCGGGCTCGATAGTCGTCGATCTCATCGTCATCCCACGCCAACGGAGGCGCCCAGCCCTGAACATCGCGCGCCCAATCTCGAACTGCGGGATTCGGAGCTTCCGATGTCATCGAAAGCTCGTCGTAGAGACGATCGATCGACTCCCACAACGCAACACGAATCAAGCCCTTCTCCGGCAAGGATTCCAGTACTTCCTGCGAAACACCCAGGCGCTGTGCCAGATCACTGAACGGGAACCCCATCGCGACCAGCGCACGGATGCGTCGTAGCGCGCCCACGCCCGGAGTCCTCGTCCGATCGTCAGAAGGGTGAAACGTCACGGCAAGCACTCGTTGCGCGACGGACGCATCGATCGGCTTTTGTGTCTGCGAACTGATCGTAGAAAGCGCCTTGAGACTGACCTTCGCCGAGCGCGCGATCATGCGTCGAGTCAGTCCGGCTTCTTCAAGAACTTCCAGATGCCGGCGCGATCCGTCGGAATTGAAAACCGTGTCGGAATTGAAAACCGTGGTGGACCTCAGGCGGCGGGAGGTTGTCCTAAACGTCCCGCCGCCGGAGGAGGAGCGACGTGAAACGTCGTCCAACCGGGTTCTGGAGTCAGGGGACCAACCCGTTCTCACAGACTCCGGCTCCGTGGACCGGTAAGCCGGCCTGCTCTCCACTCTAGCGGTGGAAGTCGGCAGCGGAAACAGCCCATCGTCTTCGTAGGTCGGCGAAGTTGGGGTGCACGGCACAGAAGGCATGCGTGAAACAGCGTTATCCAAGGACATTGGATTCTCTTTTCAAATTGTGTGTGCACGGATGGTCAGTCCGTGTCTCAACTAGCGATTCGGACGATACCGCAGTCCGGACCTCGTCGTCCAGGGCAGCCGATGGGAAGCGGCCGATCACAATCTGTCCCCCGATGCGAGCCGGCGATCGATCCGGCGATCGTGCAGAGCTCGGAGTGCACTGAACCCACACGCCACTGCAGCAAGCAGGACTGCAATAACGATGACGAGTCGAGGAAGGTCAACGCCGCCGATCTGGCCAGGAAATGTGAAGAGTGGCGACTCCGACGCGGCGACAAGAATTTTGTGCTCGACGAGCCACGTCAGCGAAGTGCCCCACCATCCAGGTACCAGTGCGATAACGAGCGGGACAGCAAACGGTGCCAGGCACATCAAGATGAGAATGTCCGAGTCCGACAAGGTGTTTCGAGAATTCGAGTTTGACATGTACTTGTCCTTGACTAGTGAAGTGGTTGCGGTTCAGGCAAATTCGAGAGCTCGACGGAGCGAGACCTCGCCGTCCTCGGGGACCGATAGGACGCCTTCGGAGTCGCCGTCTCCGCGCCAGGTGATGGCGTAGTGGTCCTCGTCGAATTCGTCCGGGCCAGGGTCGCTGTCGACCACGGCCCAGTGGTCGGTGTCCTCGTCGACGCAGATCAAGTCGCCTACCTGGATGTCCCCTGGCGAGCTCACGGCCGGTTCGCTGAAGCCTTCCCAGTCATCCTCGACAACGTCATCGGCAAGCAACTCCGGAACGACAGTGAGTTCGGGCCGAGCGTGGGCAGACTCTGCAGCGTCAAGGAGATCTTTGGTGCGGGGTAGCCGCTTGGAGTAGATTCCGAGAATTTCGAGCGGGGTGGCGCCTCGGGCGGTATCACGCGACCTTCCTTTGGCGCGCAGCGCAACTGGATCGCTGTAGGGATGGTCCTCTGCACGGCCCCACGGCGCCATCGCGTAGTTGTGAAATCTCAGTTCCACTTCTTCGGAGTCGCCTTTGTCGATGTCGACCTCGTCAGGTTCGGGATCGAGAATCAGCAGGCGCGGATGGCGAGCCACCGCGGGACGAAGAACCTCGAAAAGCTCGTAACCTTCATCCCCCGGGCCCACCTTGCGTGGATCCGGTGTGCGATACGTCTGGATCTCCACTGCGTCATTCGCGTCGTTAACTGTGGTGGCGCGACCGCGGCATCCCCGTGGAATTGAAGTGCCGATACTCATCGACTCCCACATCATCTGCGCACCTTGTGGTGAGAGCCTGCCCATGGAGACGCGCATCCGGAAGTTGTCGCGCATGTCGCCACCGAAATATTCGGCGTCCGGGCGCTGGGTGCCGAGAACCATATGCACCCGGGATGTTCGACCTTTACGGGCGATCGATCCGACTTCCTGCAATGTACGAGGCTTGGTGGGATCTCCCTTGCCTTTGATCATCGAGTACCAGTTGAGAAGGTTGCCGCGGAAATCTGCGAACTCGTCGATGAACAGCACCAAAGGTTCGAAGTCGGTTTCTTGAGCTTCTCCGGCGATGATCGCTGCGTATCGCTCTTCCATGACTTGCCATGCACGATGGATGACAGCGACTTGATGAGCGATCTGTGCCGCAACGATCTGTACATTCGGCCAGTCTTGGAAACCGAGGAATTCGACTCCCTTGCCGTCTACGACCCATACGATCCAGCCGTTGGCCGTGACCTCGGTCAAGACAGTGTGAGCGGTGACTGTCTTTCCTGTTCCGGAGGAACCGACCAGCATCATGTGTGGGTCAACGGCTGGCCGCCAGTACATGACGTGACCGTCTTCGTCGATGCCGTAGGGAATCTTGACGCTGTCGTAGTTGATCAAGGGGTTGTCATCGGAAAGAACTGGAGCGGGGTGCCACACGTTCTTTTCGAAGTTCGGGCGGACCTCGAATCGAACTGTGTCCTTTTCCAGTTCCCATTTCGCGCGCCACCGCCCTGACAGCAACCCGGAAACTGTGCGCTCGATTCGGTTGCGATACCCCGACGGCGCTATTTTCGTTCCGACTTCGTGGCTTGCTTCCAATGCGCGCAACTCGCCCGTCACCGGATCGAACTCCGTCTTCGTGATCTTGCCGGTGGGTCCGAGCAAGGTCAGAACGGTGCGTTTCGCACGCGCGATGCTGGCGGCTTCCTCAACAGTCTTTTCTTCGCTGGCGCGAGTCGGAACGAAGATGATTCGCCGGCGCCGAGTGTCGTGCTTTTGCAATCGGTACTCGCCCCACGCCTGACCGGAAAGCACCTCGTTGATGCGCGCAATGAAGTGCTCGTCGAGCGACAATTTCGCCGACGCGTATCGGATCACGAGGCGCCCAGGACGCCCAGGCCACCCCCGCGCATCCCACCGGCTGGCTTTGATTGTTTCCCGACTCGGCGCGGCAAGTCCTAGCTGAGGGCTGAGCTGTTCGATCGCACGGTCGACCTCGACGTCACGCATTTTCGCGCGATAACCCAGTGCCCCCACGCCGACTGCGGTCGCGCCGCCAGCCGCGGCGATCGGCACCGCCCATGCACTCTGATCGATGATCGAGGCGAGACTGGCGAACACTGCGCCTCCGGCGGCGGTGATGGCGGCGTTGCGCAACCAGGGGTGCGGGCGCGCTTCCAGTGGCGGGGACTGCGCGGCGATCTGGCGTGCGGAGGCAAGTTCCATCGCACGCGAAACGCCCTTTTCCATCGAGGCGGTCATGCCCTCACCTCCACAGCGGGAAGGCAGTGCACGCAAGAACCGAGGTGCACGAGCGTCGCCGCCGGCACATCCTTCGTCGCTTCGCTGCTCGGGTACGAGCGACTTGCCACAACTCGTGCCGAGTTACCCGTGACTCCGAACACGAGGACCGAAGTGATCATCGGTTTCTGCTTCGCATTGGCGATGCTTGTCGGACCCGTTGTGGTCGTCATCATTCGTACCTCCGTCTCGACGGGCCGGAATTTCGGCTCTCATAAGAGAGGAGGTTCGGATGTACGCGTTCTGTGACAGGGAAAGCGAAAATTTCTTTTTCGGTGGCGAGCTCGCCACCGGTGGGAGGTGACGGACATGATCGTCTTGTCCCACATGCCAGGAACGAGAGACGAGTCCTTCTTCGTAACTTCGCGAGCTTGTGCAACGCGGCAGATCAAACCTAAAAGAACCTCGAGAGCGGGAACGCGTTGCCTCTCGTGACTCCGTGCCTAGTTCAGAGCCCATCGATACTCATCCAGAACCACTCCTCTCGATCGAAATCCGAGTAGACGGTCGACGACAAGAGATTTTTCGAGCAACCAGTGGCAAGGATGTGCACGCTTCCTCTCAATGCACCTCCCTTCCGGGCGATGTAGTCCCAGTCGCGTCGTACCTGCCTGGCTTCGGCACAGGAGTACGCGGGATTCTTTCGTGTGTTCAGCTCCTCGAAGAACTCATCCAGCCCGTCAACCAACACGATGTGGGGCGGGAAGACCGTGAACTGGTCGACGGACCCTGACAACAACTGCCCATAACGGGTTTGCATGAGCAGCAGCGCCTCGCGGAGAACGCCCTGCACTCCCGCCGAGTCATCGAATGTGGCGTGCGCCTGAAGATCGAGACCGCGGTTGCTTCCAAGCACACCGGCGCGCGGCTCAATGACAGACAGCGACCAACCCTTTGCGCACACAGCAGTTGCCAGCGCCGTCACTTCGTCTGCCTCTGAGCGACGGGCGCTGAAGTGGTGGGGATATTCCTCCGGCAGCCACACCTTCCCTTCTTTTCCGTATTCGATCCCTTCCTGAGCCACCGAAGCGCCACCGGCACCAGATCCGTCGCTGCTCACCGTTTTCGTAGGGGGATTCACCGTTTTCAACCTCCGTCTGTGGACGAGCCGGAATTTCGACTCTCACAAGAGAGGAGGTTCGGATGAACGCGTTCTGTGACAGGTCAGGCACCGACTAGGCCGCAGAGTGGTGGGTCGATGGTGGGCGCTTTGTGGGTCACGTGTGCCCTTCCGTTCGGCACCCGAGGCAAATCTCCTGGTTGAAAGGTTTCCGGTGGACACCCCCTTGACAGGGGAGGTACGCTCCGACGTGACGAGCTTGCGAGTCTAAGGACGGAGCGCATCCCCCCAGCCCAGGGCTATATTGCGCTATTGCCACAACTGCGTCAGCACACAATCTCTCTCACGGTCAGATCCGCATGACCCCCTTACAGACGCCTTCCAATCGACCGTCAACGGCAAGTCTGTGCACACACGAGAAAGGGCCGAGGCCACATCCATCGGATGCGGTCTCGGCCTTCTTGTTGGAATGTTCAGCGAATAGTCAGTACGCAGTTTTCATCGGCTGGCAGGTACTGACCTGCCAACCTGTGGAGCTGTACTCCACTCGAATCGCCAGTTCGAGTCCGGTGTCGTAGGTGGCGATGAAGTCCGAAACAGAAGCTCCGGTGGAGTATTCGGTGAGGTCGACCAGCTGCGCCGGCTGCACCCGACGGACATCTGTGCTCGCGTAGCCCTGCGCCAGATGAGGTGTCACCCACCTGCTCACACGGTCGAACCAGTCAGCGCCGGGTGTGGTGAAGTCTTGCGCGAAGCCGCGGGCGACCACCCGGTACTGGCCGGCCACTCCCATCGGGGTGTTGTGGTCGGCGTCCGTGCCGTCACCGTGGTCTTCTTCCGCTTCGGTAGGAGGAGCCTCCGCCACGTATGTCGTGGTGGGTGTCTCCGAAGGCGTCGAGGAGTCATCTGGTCGATCGATGACCAGCGTGTAGAGCAGAAATCCGCTGATCAGAGCTATGGCAACGACCGCGAATCGATGTCGGCGTAGTCCGGCAATGACCACCTGTGAGCGTGGTGGTTGCTTCTGCTCGGTGGGTTCATTCTCCTCGGAAAATTCCTGGTCATCAGGGTTCCCCAGCGGTGGCAATGACATCACGTGCTTCTCTCTTTCAGGGGGTCAGGCCCATGGCTTGCAGATACGGCATCGGATCAGTGCTCTTGCCGTCCACCCGAACCTCGAAGTGCAAGTGGTCGCCGGTGGAGTCTCCGGTTGTGCCGACTCCACCGATTTCCGTTCCCGCGCTCACCTGATCTCCGACCTTGACTTTGATTGCGCCGTCGACTTGGTGTGCGTACCGGGTCTCAGTGTTGCCGGTGGTGATGACAACACAGTTCCCGTAGCCATCGCCGACGTTGCTCGCTTGTGTGACGGTTCCTCCTGTCACAGCGAAAATCGGGGTCCCGGAGGCTGCTCCGAAGTCGAGACCGGCATGCATCTGCCCGCCCGTTCCTGTTGGGTTGGAGCGGTAGCCGTAGCCGGAGGTGATCGTGTATTTGCCTGGGTCGACGGGTAGCCGCGCGTTTCCATCACCGATCGCGCCGGCACCGGGCGCGGCGATCGCGGAATTGCCGTAGACGCTGACGTGGACATGGTCGCGGTGGGCGACGGTGTCGGTGCTGTTTCCTCCGAGCGGGTAGTCGTAGGGTCCCCAACTTCCTGGTTGCCCTACTGCGTCCTGGCTTCGTGTCCAGATTTTCTCGTACCAGATGACGTACTTGACGCCCAAGGCGTCGGCGTTCTTGACGACGAAGTCCGCGATCGCGTCGCCCTTGGCCCGGCCGGCGGGGGTGCGGTAGTCGTCGTCGCCCTCGGTCATCATCGCGTCGACGGCGCGACCTTCTTGATGATCCCGGTCGACGCCCGACGGGCGATCTCCGATGTTCGCCCAGGGCCGTTCTCCGAAGGTTTCGGTGATGCACCGCATCACTCGGAGGGCGTCGGGTGTGAGTCCCTTTTCCGCAGGGTTGTTGGTCGGTGCGCAGTCCATTGCCGCGCCGCCGCCGCACAGGACGTCGGCAACGTCGAGCTCGAAACTGTCGCCTACGTTGACCGGGCTGTCGCCCACGTCCTGCGGTCCGCCGGAGACCGGCTTGTCGTATTGCGGGGGCAGCGCGGGTGCGTCTTTGCTTGCGCCTTTGTTCTCCGCGTACAGACGGCGAGCGATGATCTCGTCGTCGGCGTAGGCATCGGGGTACAGCGAAACTTGCACCTTCTGCGCGGCAACGGTGACCGGCAACGATTCCCAGCCGGGAACCTTTTTGAGAGCTTCGTAGAACTTGACCGCGGCGATCTGCGGGTTCATCAGCTCGTCCATCGTTCCCCACCACGGATACTGTTGTTGCAATGGATTGACGCTGCCGTGATCGTTGCCGACCGCGTCGTGCGGGTAGTTCAACGACTTGGCGACATCCATTTGATCGGCTGCCAAGATGCCGGTTCCGTCGTTCGCGTAGTTCTTGAATCCGGATTCTTGAGAGGCGGTGGAGAGCGCGACGATGATGCCTTGATCGGAGAAGCCCATCTGTTCGCCGACGGCAATGATCGTGCGGACGATCTCCGTTTGTTTTCCGGCGAGAACGGAGGGGTCGGTCGGTGCCACTTCGGCGCCGGCAGGCGCCGTGACTGCAGGCCCGCCGCAACTTGTCGAGGCATCCGACCCGCTACGGAGCAGCATCATGATCGGGATGGCGACGATCATGACAGCGCCCATTACTGGAACGAGAGCCATCGCGATCCAGTGCTTGTAGTTCATTGCCGCCTACCCGGCGGAGCGTCGGGAGGGCCGTACCAACTCGGACGGTTGCGGGCGAGCTGTGGACGGCGAAACCCGAGGCACCGCCGAGGACTCGTTGGTCGCCGGTGACTCCGAGGTTCGGCGGGTAGAGCTCTTCTTGGGTTCCGGCAACAAGATCGGCGAACCATTGCTCGTGCGGTACTCGCGGAAGGTGTCTCGCCCGACGTTGGTGGTCTTCGGTGTTGCTCCACCTCGGTCGCCGCGAGCGGGCCGAGAGGCAGTGGAGACGGGTGCGTTGCTGACCGGCTTCTTGATTCCAGGCTTGGCCACCTGGTCCCGGCGCGGACGCGGTGCACCAGTGGATACCGGGACACCGGCGACCTTCGATGCCGCCGCTGCGGTCGCTGAAGACACTGCCGATTTCGCGGCGTCCTTGCCCTTCTGCCCTGCCGCGAGCGCTGCGGCAGTCGCAGTGGAGTCCTTTCCCTTCGTCTCGGCTTTCTCGGCCGGCTCGACGTCCTTGCCGGCGGCACGCTTGTTCTTGACCGCTTTCACACCTGCGACTGCTGCTTTACCGACGAAGTAAGCCGCAGCAACCCCGCCGGTTGCGGCTGTACCCGTTGCCGCACCGGCGGCTTGCGCTGCGCTGCCTGTGGCCTTCGCTGCAGTTGCGCCATGGCGGGCCGCCTTGGCGCCGTGCTTGGCGAGCGTTTTTCCACCCTGGTAGACCTGCCGGCCGACTTGTGCTGCAGCTGCGGCGTTCTGCATCGGGCTGGCGACCGGAGTCGACTTGCTGATCGCGGTGGGCGCTGCGCCGGGCCGGGTGGCCATCTTCTGTGCGAGGGTGTCGGAGAGCTTGCGTAGACGTTTGATCCCTCGGCGGAACATGACCAGCCCGACGAGCAGGACGATGTCGACGAAGACGAATTTCTCCATCAACCCGCCGCTCTCCGTATTGAAGAACGAACGCACCACCAGCAGATATGCCGCAACGAAGACAACCGCGAACACCATGATCAAGATGGACATGATGACAGTGGAGGCGGTTTTCAGCAGCGATCCTCGGCCTGCTCCGGGCAAGATGCCGAACACGAGGGCGGGGATCGCTTTGACTGCTGACCCGAGTGCTGCCGCTGCTGCCATCAACATCGCCCCCGCGAACAGGAAGGCGAAGAGCATGATGATCGAGCTGCCGGGTACGAGGATCAGGCCGCCGATGACCTGGGATGGTCCAGGGTTGTCGGCGTAGTCCTTCATGTCTTTCGCGCCGGATCCGTCGCAGTCGGCGATGTTGTCCTTGAGAGTGTCTTTGTCGTTGCCCTTCTTGTCTTCATGCGCCGAGTCCCACGCCTCGATGCAGTCGGCGCCTGCAGAGGGGTCGCTGTCGATGACTGTTCCGAAGTTCAGCAGTTGGGTGGGTTGCCGAATGAAGCTGTCCGCCAAGCCCGCTCCGATGTCATTGATCATTTCGTCGGGACTCGAGTTCATGTCACCGTCGTTGGCAAGTCCCGCGGCGATCTGCAGGCCGGCGTCGCGGCCCTGCATGATCAGCCCGTCTTCGCCGGCGATGCGCTCGATCGGGTTCGAAAGGACACCCACGGCCAACGCTGCGATCGCGCAGGAGATCATGAGCTCGTAGATGCCGGTCGACCAGCGTCCGCGGATAATCCAGATCGCAACGACGCCCGCCGTCACTGTCAGAAACGTGGTGGTGAGGTTGAACTGTCCGGTGATCGACGTGACCGCATCGCCGAGCGTTCGTACGGGTGCAACGATTTTCGGAAGCCAGTCGAACGACATGCTCCAGGTGATGAACCAGATCGCCGCCCCTGAGATCGCTCGATAGATCTCGAACTGGATCTGGATGATGATGGAGTACGCCATGTAGGTGGGGTGCCGAGCGGAACCTTCGTCGATCGAGAGGTAGTACCGCCATACGGAAATGCCGTGTGAGTCCTTCACCGGCATGAAGTTGAAGTAGCGGTTCTCCGGCGATCGAGATCCGTCTTCAGCATGCGCGGGCAGAGCTGCAATGACCGCGACCGTTCCGATCAAGTGCCAACCGACGACCGTTCTGACTACTGCACGCCGAATTTTCGTTGCCCACAACCACACTCGCAGCCCCTTGGTACGGCGATCGAGTGCTGAGCACACAGGTTGAGGAACCCATGACCAGAGAACCCACAGCAATGCCGCCTTGACGCCGGCGCGAACAGAGAAGACGGTGCGGGACGTGTCGGCAGGCGACATTGCTGTGGCGTTCATGCCTCGATCAGCTCCTTGGGCGCCTTGTCCGGCGTCGTCTGAGTTGCGTGTGCACGGTTCGGCTCCGACGGCATGAGCACCTTGATTCGGCCGATGTTGCCGTAGGCGTCGCGCATGTAGCCCTCCCCGCGGCGATGAGGCTCGACGTATTCGGCGCCGGTGGCCGGGTCTTTGCCCGAAACGGGGGACGTCTGTTCGGTGAGTTCTTTGAACATGTCGGGATCGCTGGGATCCAGACCGACGAATGAAAGAGACCGGCGAGCGAGCGTGGCATCTGTCTGGCGCATCGCGAACCGCGTAGGGATCAAGCCTCGCAAGGTCTCATTGCCCAAACCTTCGTCCGGGTCCTGCGATCCGAGCCCGATGTATGCCTGCTCCTTGCGGCCCTCCCGGAGGAAGTCGATGACGATGTCGACGCCTTCCTCGGCGCGCGTCATGCGGTGGCACTCGTCGGCGAGGAACATCGCGGGCTCAGTCGGATTCGCGAAGCAGATCCCGCGGGCGATCAGACCGATGAGTGCATACATGGCTCGGCCTACGCGCTTCTCCAACCCGAGCTGGCGGAACAGGTGTTCCTGGACGATTTCCTGCTGGCTGGGAAGTTTGACCGTGTGGGTGCGGAAGACGATTGCCTGCGCTGTGATGTCGAGTGCCGGCAGTCCCTTCTCGAACAAGGCCGCTGCATAGGACTTGCGGGCATAGACGCCGAGTTTGTCGGCCAGCTCGATGCGTTGAACGAGGGTGCAATCATCGCTGCGGAGGTGATCGAGGATGTCCCCGAGGCCGCCGCCGAGCAATCCGTGCTCACCGCGGTAGGCAGGTTCGAGGACAGTGCCGAGAAGGACGCCCAGCGGCTCGTCGGGCTGGAGCTGCAGGAGCGGCAGCAGAACGGATGTCGCGACCTCGGCGCCCTTGTCGGGCCCAAAGATACGCAGTGGGTCCAGGCTCCACTTAGGATGAGACAGATCCGCGATGACAGCCTCGGCGATGGTGGCGGCCCATCGGGCGTACTCCCCCACCTCGGTGTGGTCGATAACGACGATCTTGCCTCCGCGATCGTGGAAGGCTCCGCCGATCCCTTTGAGAAGAACCGACTTACCCGATCCCAGCGACCCGACCGCTGCGAAGGAACCCGAGATGTCGGCCGCCGATTTCTTGGCGACGTCGTGGTGAACCACGCCGATCCGAGCCGAGCTGATGTTCAACGCGAGCAGTGGACCCGACGAATCACCCAAGTCGTTGTGAACGCAGGGCACGTAGGCGGAGAAATCGGTGGAGGTGGTGATCTGAGCGAATTCTTTGACGATGGAGGGTGTCGATACTCCCGGGTTGAGTGCGCCCCACAGCTCCTCTTGGAATCCGAGAGGGCTGACCAGCTTGTAACTGGATAGCTCGAACAGCTTCGCGAGTTGACGCGCATCCCGGAGAGCGACCTCTTCGGTGTGCGCCCCGATCGCGAAGATAGTCGTCGACTGGACTTCGACTTCCATGTTGTCGGCATCCATTTTTGCCGCGTACTCGGCGAGGTCCTCCGCAGCGGCGTGGAGAACCCCGTGCCCATGGGACACTTCGCCCTCGCGCTGGCTGAACTGTTCGTTCAGGTTGATCAGGGCACGCTTGTTCTTCTTCGACACCTCTGCCGAGCTGCGTATGTGAAGTCTGATGCCCCAATCGACGTCGACGCCGGCAATGGCATCGGCCAGGGCGAGAAACTCGGAGCCGGGGAAGACTGTGTTGCCGGAGGGTGTGTCGGCCAACGCCAATAGGCATTGGTAGTTCGCGGGCCGCTCCTCGAGAGTCCACGGCTGATCGATTTTGAGGGCCTTCGTCAATGTCGGCGCCTTCGATTTCCAACCAGTACTGGGGCGATCGGTCTGGGCGCCTTCGTCGAACCGTGCGGCAGTAAATGCGGCCATCGGCTTCGTACCGATCGAGGAATAGGAAAGTGGAACGTCCGAATCCAAGCCGAGCCCACGCTGAAGGCTGTGTTGATGCAACCAGATCATCTGTGCGGGCGTCGCCGGTGTGGGACGGAAGTAGGCAGGAATGTCGGCGGCGATCATGTTTGCCTGCGTTGTCCGCCTGGCGACTTCTTCCGGGTCCAGTGATGTTCGCGGGAGTCCGAGATAGTCAGTCAAGGTTGTGCGTGCAGCGGACCAGGCCGCGGCCGCCTGGTTCTTCCATCCCTTGTTGGCGAGGGGAATGGACAGCCAGTAAATGCGCTTGCCAGGTTGAAACATTTCCAGTGTTTCAATGGTGGCGTCGCACTCTGCGGCCCACTGTGGGTGTGCGTCGAGATCGATTCCTTCTTCCATCCGCGCCACTACCGCCTCGGGATTGAGGCTGGCGCAGATTCCGAGCAGAAGCGCTTCTCCGTCGAGAGCACGCAGCAGCATCTTGTGCATAGACCGCGCAGTGCTCTTGTCCTCAGCGGGCCTGTAGCCGTATTCGATTCCGGTCAGGATGAAGTCCGCCCAGACAGTGCCTGAGCGCGTCCACCGAAGGTTTCCTCCGACAGCGGTGATTGGTTGAAGCATCAGGCCTTCTCTCGAGTGTTGTGCGATGCGGCGGCCATGGCGACAAGACGCTGGACGCTGGTGGATGCAGCGGGTTGGGTGGCCAGTGGAGGCCGAGGAATCGACGGTGGTGAAACTCGGCGGCGCTCGGGGGTGTGGTCTTGACCAGGTATGGACGCGGGTTCGGGCTCCATGCGGACCGGGCAAGCTTCGGTGATGTGTTCGACGAGGGGGTGCGCTGCGAGCGAGGGCACCGGCACGAGGGTCACCATGCCTGCGAGTGCGTGTACTCGGGGCCTGCGCGGTGAAGGTCCGGAAACTTTCGGTGCTTGTGCCGGCGAGCCGAGCGCTTTGCTCACGCCGGCGACCATGGAGAGTGGATTCCTGCCGCCGATGGGGAGCTTGCCGAGTCCCCACGCAGTGACCCCGACGAGTGCGAGGAAGACGAATACGTTGCGAATCAGCGAGCCTGTCGCCCAAATTCCTGGTGTCTTCCAGAGCACGAGTGCTACCAGTCCGGCACCGACGAACTGTGTGTAGCTGTACGGACCGCCGGGGAGCTTCTTTCCATCCGGCGTCATGCCGAGCAGCTGCGGGAACTTTCGTGCGCGGGTGTAGTTCTTGACGACCTCTCGGGACGTTGACTGCGGGTCCGATTCGCTCACGGCGTTCGCACCTCCTTCGTGGTGACTCGCTGTTTGGCTGCGTTCAGGGCTGAGGTGAGTTAGATGTCGTGCGGGTCTGGCAGGCTCCGAAATTCGAGAAGGTCAGCACGCGGCTCGGGTGCATCGACGACGATCGAGTGACCCATGGAATCCAGTTCGGAGCCCACCTTGTCCTTGACTTCGGTGACGTTCCAGACGATCCACACGAGGAGTCCCGCAACGAGTCCGGACAGCAGGATGGGAGCCATCGAGAAGCGACTCTTGACTGCGGTGAAGGCGACACCTCCACAGGCGCCGGTGGCAGTGAGGATTCGGATCGTGTCTTGCGTTTCGGTGGCTTTGGTGTTGGTCCATTCGAGGATTCCTTCCGCCAAGAGGTGAGTGTTCGGGTCGAGGAGAAGTGCAGCTGTACTCATCGGGATGCCTTTCGTGGATGTCAGTTGACGGGGGTGGCTGAAGTGGGAGCAGTTGCGCTCGCGGGCGTCGTCGAAACGGAAGCAGAGGGCGCACCGCTGGCTGCTGCGTTCTGTTCGGGGGCAGGAAGCAGCGGGCTGGGGTCCATGGCGGAAACCTCCCATCGGCCGCCGCGTGAGGTGAGAGTGAGTGGAAACTGGCCGGTTACCGACTCGGTAGCTGTCACCGAAAGTTCGGCAGTGGCGAGCACTCGGATCTTGATTCCGTCGGCCGGCGCTTTGTCAGCTGCCTCACCGGAGAAGTCGCGATCGGAAACGAGATCGACGACCTTGACGCTCTTGTACGGGGCTGGGCTGATCGCCCGAAGGGAGGTCCCTGGCGCGATGTATCGCGAAATTTCTCCCGTTCCTGCGGTCAAAGCTGCGAGGAACTGTTGGACTGCGGTGTTCGACGGATGCCCGGCGACAATGCGGTACTTGTAGCCAAGATTCACGTCGGGCCCGGTTGCAGGCGCCGGAACGGGTGACGGGATTGATGCCGCACGGGCCCGGCCGTCGTTCACGACAACGGGTACTGAATAGAAGCGTCTCTGCGCGGCTTCGGAGGGTTCGGACACCTGTCGCACGGAGGCCGAGACGATGACGGAGTAGACCTCGGACTTGTCGGTAGTTGGCGCACCAGTTCCGGATGCTGCGGCAGACTTCGCGGGTGCTGGTTGCAGTTCGACACTTGCAATTCGCGCATCGCTGGCAACGAAGAGCGCTTCCGCAGGGAGCTTGATTCCTTCCGAGCGAACGTATGGTGCGAGCGACTTTTCGGCACCACGTTTCGCTTGAAGCCACGTCACAACGAACTGTTGCGCGAGGTCTTCCGCCTGTGTCTGTGAAGCGGTGTTCACGGATGTCGTGGACTTCGGTTTCACCACCGTTGGCGTGGACACGGTGAACCCGGACAACACGAGAACGAGTGCCAGCACTCCAGCTCCGATGGCTCCGAAAAGTCCGAACCGGACCAGTTGCGTCTTCCGATCCTGGGTGCGCGCCCACGTCGCTTGTTCGCTCTGCGGTTCGTTGTCTTCGACGGCGACCTTGTCCGTGCGGGGCTTCCGATTCATCCCCTTGAAGCGACTCATGAGGCGCTGCCTTCGCTCTCGATGAGCGGCGCGACGATCGACAGAGTCGGCGGCTGTGTCGCAGCCTTTCGGCTCGTGTTCATCCGACCGAGCGCTGCACGTGCGCCAGCCGCAGGCTCGCCCAACAGGTAGTGGACCCGCGCGCCGGCCTCTGGACTGAGGGGGTGATCTGCAAGCTCCGACAGTGCGGTCCGCAGTTGTTCCTGTACGGCGAACACCAGACCTGCATCGCGTAGCTGGCCACCGAGATCGTCTGATTCACCACTGAAACGAGTGAACGGGCCTCTCCATGGATCGGTGCTCACCTGCGGGTCCGGCTCGGCCATGTCAGGTCCTTCCTCTCGTCTGGCTCTCGGCAATTTCGAGGGCCTCTACAAGAGAGGAGGTTCGATTTTCGGATTGCTGTGACAGGTCTCGGCGAACTTTCTTCAAAAAGTTTTCGGAAGCAGTTTTCGGTGTCATTGCCAGTCGAAGAACTGCCTGCTCGGGCGACCACCTGCGCAACTCACTGTGACCGCGTTCACGGTGGATTTGAGTCGATCGGGGTGGCCGTGGCAATAACAGAAGCCCCAATGGCAATGACATACATGCAGGTCACGGCAATAACCCGTTGATCTACTCCTATGCAGACCAATTCCTTCTGCATAGGAGATCGCCGTGGACACGTCCATCCACGCGCACACCAGCGCCGCCATTCCCGTCAACTCGACCGACTTCCTCGCGGTCCTGCATCAGCAGTGGATACGAGAGTCCGCGACGCCTTCTGCTCGTATCGAACTCTCGCAGTGGGTCAACACCCGGCCCGAACTTGTGCAGGCCGAGTCGTTCGCGGAACTGAAGGCACTCACCTTCTGTGAACCCGACGCCGTTCTGTCGGTCCTACTTCACGCACACCAAGCGGGGTCGTCACTGGCGGGCAGCACGCTCATTGAATTCATGCGTCCGAAACTGAGCGGGATGCAGAAGTACGCACGAGTCGCCAACGGCGTTTCCGTCCGGGCCGCGTACGCAGACCGGACGGCTGCGACGCTTCACGCATTCTGGGAAACCATCTCGACGTATCGCGGAACTCACCGCGGAATCGCAGGGCAACTCGCGCTCAACACCCTCCACAAGATCACCGCCACGACTGCGGTTCTCGACGTCGCTGTCGACGACGCCCACTTCCAGATTGCAGATGCCGAACGGGCAGCGGAGGAGTTTCTTCGGGACGACGATCCCACCGAGATAGATGTCATGGATGTGCTGAATTGGGCAGTAGATCAGGGCACCATTTCGGACTCCGATCGCACACTGATCACCCGCTCGTACATGAAACAAGACGGTGCCGATATCGCCGCTTTAGCGCAAGAAATGGGAATCACCCACGCCGCCGCACGGAAGCGGTTGAGTCGCTCGATCGCCCGGGTTCGTGACGCCGTGTGCGATCACCTCAACGTCCCAGAACCCAAAATCAAGCGAATCTCCATGTACCGATCAGCGAAGAACGACCTTCCCCTCGCAAGCTGAGTTTCACTCCACTCACGCCCTCAAGACAAGGACACTCCGATGAGTACATTCATCACCGCACGACGAGTCACGGTGGCCGCTGTTGCCATCGGAGTTATGGCAGCTGTCGTTGCGGTACCCGCCGCGACAGCCAATCAAAGCGCTCCCAAGCCTGCGTGCCCAGACAACCTTCTTCTCGCTATCGGTGGCACGACCGAAACAACTGCAGATGCCGATCCAAACCAGTCGCGGGGCATGCTCAAAAACGTCACCGATCCTTTGGTGAGCGAGTTCTCTACCGCGCAACTTCAAGTCGAGTACGTGCCGTACATGGCTCTCATCGTCGACGACAAAGCGAACACCTACGGCACAAGCAAGAAGCAGGCAATCGACACCGCTTCGAAGATGATCGCCGACAAGGCAGCCGAATGCACCAACACCAAGTTCGGTCTCACCGGATTCTCCCAAGGCGCTGATGCAGCCGGCGACCTGGCGGCAGATATCGGCAGCGGATCGGGACCAGTCGATCGCAATCGCATGTTCGGCGTCGCCCTCCTCGCCGACCCTGGACAATCCAAGAACGCGGGAAAGAGCATCGGCGCTCCCATCACAGGCGTCGGATTCGCCGGCGTTCGTCCTGCAGGGTTCGGCGACCTGAGTGACATCGTCGTCAGCGTCTGCGCTGCCGGAGACCTCTACTGCAACACCCCCGACGATGCTGTCGGGACACAATTCATCGGTGCTCTCGGTTCGCAGATCGATGCGCGCGATCCGGTGAAGTCCGTCGCCGGCGTCGTCACGACACTCCTCGGACTCAATGGCGCTCCGCTGACCAAAACTCTCGATGCACTCAACCAAAATGTCGCGACCGGCAACTTCCTGGCGGTACCGCAACTCGCTCTCGATCTCGCTTC
This sequence comes from Rhodococcus sp. MT28, assembly GCF_058792695.1. Lineage (NCBI taxonomy): Bacteria > Bacillati > Actinomycetota > Actinomycetes > Mycobacteriales > Nocardiaceae > Rhodococcus > Rhodococcus sp. MT28. The sequence continues at coordinate 9,844 of NZ_JBXAFD010000023.1, read as the reverse complement.
ACAGGTCGGCAATCTGAGCGCAGATGTCGCCGCCAAAACGGTCCCCGGCGCGGACATCGCACCTATCACCGCCTCTGTCACTCAGCTCACCGACACGGTCGCCCGAGGCGACTTCCTCGCGGTCCCAGGACTGCTCGCGCAGCTGGCTCCTCAGGTGATCAATTTCGCTACACAGCTCTCCACCGTCATCGGGCAGGTCGTATCCAAGCTGCCGATCAACGAGTACGCAGCGATCGGCGCTACCGTCTCACGTATCTCGGCGAACGCGGCGATGCAGAACTACATTGCACTGCCACCCGATCTCGGAAAGCTCGTCGGCCAGCTCAACAATGCGGTCCGCAAGACGCTGAAGGCACTTCCTCTCGATGCCTTCCCCATGCTCAACAAGATGGCTGACGAACTCACCCCAGGCAAGGTTCTCGACGAGGTACTGAACTACGCAACATTCATCGCCAACGACGATCACAACTCCTACGCCAGTACTCCGATCAACGATTCCGGACGAACTGGAGCGGAGGAACTGACGAACACTCTTCGCACTCAGATCAACAACGGCGGGGCAGCTGTCACCGCCTAGTTGCATCAACTAGTGCTTGCGAGCATTGAGGGTCACAGAATTCGTTCTGTGGCCCTCAATGCGTCTGCGCTCACTCCACAGCGATGAAGAACGGAGACTACGGCAGCCACGTGATCCCGCCGTTGAGATGAGTCTCAGGTGCGCGGCCGCGTCCTGTGGAGGTAAGTGTCCGCAGGGCCTGGGCAGGATCCTCGTCGGCCAAGTCTGCGGGGAGCAGCCCCGCAGAGTGGAGCACACTGTGAAATTCTTGCGGCAACCATTCGGTGAAATCGGTCGGTTCGAAATCTGTGGCCCAGATCTGCAGCGAACCTTGCTCGATCACCAGCGGGTAGACGGTGCCGTAGTCGTCGACGAACCCCGCCGCACCGGCGACGCTACGAGTAGAGAAGATCGTGCCGCCGCGCGGTACACCGCTGAACCGTGGGTGACGATCGAGTAGTCCGAACAGACGTCCCGCGACACCCGGAAGAACGAGATCGTCGACATCGAAGTACCCCGACGGCGACGAGGGTTCGAACTTCCCTGTCAGCGTGATGAGATGTCGGCGTCCGCCCTCGATTTCTTCCGGGAGGGGCAATCCCAGGTGCCGGGCTTTCGTCGTTCGGAGATGGTCGTCGTCGAGCACGAGGTGGGTGACTGTGTGCCGAGTGATGTGGTCGATGATGCGCATTTCAACCCCGAGCGCAATGAGCACCACACGGATATTGTCGGCCGCGCTTGCACCGTCGAAACCGGATCGGCTCAGCATGAACCAGTTGTCTGGGTTGTCTCCGCATCGGACCATGAGGTGAGGCACCGAGCCGCGGGACGAGAGGTCGAATCGGTGGAGCGGCTGCCCCGACAAGTAGACGAGGTCGCTGGGGTCTGTGCTCGTAATGATCTCCGCGAGCGGACCCGCGGAGAGAGCGCAGTCGACGAATTCGTGCGCTGGCAACTGCAGGATCCATTCATCCTGCTCGTCTGTGATGGTGTAGCGGGCAGCATTGGCTTGGCGTCTGAACTCCGTGAGCGTCGTGCGTACCATTCCGAGCTGCCTCGCGATTTCCGACACTGTGAGTCCGCCATGCGTCACTGCGCGTTCCGTCCAAGCACCGAGAGCAAGCGTCGCATTCTTGGTAGCTGAAACGGAACGCGAACGTGCGCGAATTCGCGCGTCGATTCTCTCGAACATGACCGTACGGGGATCTTCGGACTTACTCGTCGACTGCAACGGCGCCGGGGATAGCCGCGAGCCGAGGTGCGGTGGACGTTCAGATTCACTGCGGCGGCGCGTCATGATTCTGCCTCGTTCACTTGGTGGTGGGTGCTGGTTCCCCAGCTCTGTTGTCGGACGAAGGAGCACGAAGGGCAGTACTTTTCACCGTGCGACTGTGTCCATCCATCTGAAGGAACCTCGCGATGCGGGGCGTCAGTGCCACACGCATCGCAGCTCGGTACGCACTGTGAGAACATTTCCCGCTGGTTCATGTCCACGCCCGGCGCAACGGCTGTTGAGGTCACGCTCTGCGAGCGGGCTTCGTTCTCGACCGGACTACTGCGGATCTCCTCCACCATGTCTGGCCACGCGTCCCAGTACCTCGAGGGCAGCCCCATCGGTACCTCTGATGCATCTGCGGACAGCAGATCGGCGGCTTTGCGTAGGCCACTGATTTCACACATCAGCCACCGCTCTTGATCACTTGTCGAGGAGCTGTTGAAATCCGCGTCGGACTTGCCGTGGAGATATTCCTCGCGCAGTGTTGCGTATCGACGGATGATCTTCGCGCATATTGCGGTGGTGTCGGTCATGTACGGACCTTCCTATGGTTCGTCACAGTGACGTTTCATTGCTTGGGTGGCCGTCCGCTCCCCTGGACCGCTGGACGCGCTGCACAATCCACAATCCGGTCATTCCGAAAACGACGACGACCAACGGAACGTCGAGAAGCCAGACCGTCCACGACGGCAGGGTGCCATCTCGTCGCCACGACTGGGCCACGTTGACGATGACGACAACGACAAAATATGCGCCGGCGAGGTGCCGACCTGCGACCCGAAAAAGGAAGCGCTCAACAGTCCCCTTCCCGATCATGACTGCGAGCGGACTATCGGGTCGGGGACCGCTGACAGCCTGACCGGATGCGGATCGCTCCCCTGCAGCACTTCGACCGCGTTGTACTGATCGAGAGTGCGAAAGCACCCTGCGGCAGCTGTGGCGGTCGTCATCGCTGACGGCTCGTCCGCGTCGAAGTCGATTCCCCACATTCGACAGCACGCCGTGAACGTCGGAATCGACGTCGCAGCCAGTCCGAATGCGCCAGCCGTCAATGCTCCGATGTCAGCCAGGCGTGGGTGCCATCGTGGCTCGATATCGAAGCTACGGAATAGTCGGGCGAGAAAATCGGCAGAGTCTTCCGGGGACGTCCCACCGAGGGTGTTGCCAGCCAAAGCCCCCGCCAGGTCAGCGATTCGAGCAGAGAGAACAGAGCGAGTGAGGTCGGCGCTGTCCGCCAAACCTCGCCGATAATAGCCATTTCGGCGCAGAACGGAGGGATCCGCATCCGCAAGCTGTTCCTGAGTGAGCGGCACCGTCAAATCCCAGCGCTTCCCACTGCCAAGGCTCACGGCCGCCACTTCCAGTGCGACGTGCCTCGCCGGGTCATCGCCTGTCGCATTGACCTGTACGACAACGAGCTCACGAGTTCTCATCGATCCCCGCCGTCTGCACGTGCACCCAGCGCGAAGTCCATTCGCACGGATCCCTCCTGTTGTTCGCCTGTATCGAACTCCGAGAGCATTGCGCTCAGTCGGGATCCGATGCGACTTTCCCCCACGTTGTTCATGAAACTTTCCTTTCGTCTACAGCATCAATGTCGCCATTCCCGTTGGTAGAGAACCCATCTCCATTTACATGCCCGGAAAGAACCGCGGCACGCAGGAAGGTCGACACGATCTCGTCCGACCCCCGTCCACCATGGACCGCAGATCCAGGCAACGATGCCTGCGCGGCTGACGGTTCCGGTGAGTTCATCGTCATCGAATCTCCTCGATCGTTAACGGGCCACTGTGGGCTTGTTCCCGAGCAACCTCTCGAAACGGGACGCTACATCCGGTACAGCACATCTTGAACACGTCCAAGTTCGGAAAGCGAGTCACGCACACGACAAAAAGGCACGTAGATGTACGTTTCATCAGCCCAACTTCGACCCGCTGATCGGGAATCCAACGAAGTTCGATCCCCGCCCCTCCACCACCGACATCGAGATCTGCTCTCCCAAGAAGCACCATCACCGATGTGAAACGCCGAGTTCAGCCAAATCGCGCCTCACGTAACGGACCCGAGTCCCGATACGAACAGCGATCTGATCAACCGAGAGGCCCAGCCGGTGCATACGGGCGACACGTTCCACTCGTGTTTCGGTGACGACATCCACCAACACTCGTCGGTAACGGCTGCCCCCCTGCGGGTCTTCGACTCGAATCTTCATGTACACCCGAATGCCGGCCGGCTCGGCATCCGGATCGTCGATGATGTCAGGGTCCCACCACATCGGCGACAAGTAACCGAGACCGCGGTATCGTTCGCGGGCCAGATCCGACGGGCCGACTCGATTTTCGAGCTCTCCGTACAACTGTGTGACACTGTCTCGGATGACCGCAGATACCTTCTCGCTGCGAATGATTCGTTGACAACTGGTGTGCACGCCCAGAGCTGCAACGAGATCCTTCGCGCGGTGCCCGTTGGCGAGCAAGGCCTGCAGTCGTCGACGTGTACCCGTCGCATCGACCATCTCGTGTGCCTCGTCCTCGCTGGACATGGCTGTCGGCTCAGAAGAGCCTGACCGGCACCATGTCCGAGCGGACGGCGCTGATCTGCACGAGCTGCCCTGTTTGCGGTGCTTCGATCATGCGGCCTCCACCGAGGTAGATCGCAACATGATTCGCGCCGTCAGCCTGCCAATTCCCGAAGAGCAGGTCTCCAGGCTGTGCGCTGTCCCAGGCGATTTGAGTGCCGACAGTGAACTGGACTTGCGAAGTACGAGGCAATTCCTTTCCCGTTGCCTGGAATACCGCGAAGCGCACCAACCCGGAGCAGTCGTAACCTGCTGTCGCGCCACCTGTTCCATCGCCCATCGTCGGACCGTCGAGGGCTCCGCCGCCCCACTGGTACGGCAACCCGAGCGCCGTCAAGGCCGCTTCGATAACTTTGCGGGCGATCTCCACGTCGCGCGGAATGTTCGGATCGAAGACAAGTTCGGGAACGCTCGACAACCCAGGAATCAGCGAAGTCAACGGTGGGACAGCAGAGGGGGCAGAGGACCCCGGGCCGGCCAGTACGACGGGAGCAACCACGGGAGCAACTGGCGCCGGCACAGTGATGGTCGGTTCGAGACTCTCCACCGGTGCATCAGGCACTGCTGGCTCCGTCGATGTGTCCTGCTGGGGAAGCAATTGTTCTGCGTACGCGGGCATGTCCGCAGGAAGATACTCAAGGTACGGGGCTAGCTGAGCATCCCACTCAGGGGCCGACTGCTCTACTGCTGCAACCACATTCGCAGCAACATCCGCAACGGGCGGGGGCAGAGGGGAACCCTGAACGGCTGCACCCGCAGCAGCAACACCTGCGACAAGAATCGAAATCGGATCGAACGCCATGACAAACTCCTTGGTCCTTGTGCGTTGGTAGGACTCCCAACGCAAACGTCGTGGTGACAATCCGGACGCTAACCGCGGCACATGACACTACGAACATCACGCACATTCCGATCCACGCTCCTCCAGCCTCAAACTCGGGCTGCTCACGATGTAATGACCCTCAGTCACACTGGCGATATGCCCCCACCGACGAGACTCTTCGGCAGCGCCTCGGCGCCACCACGAGAACCCCGCACAGCGCCCCGCCAAAACTTTTTTCGCAATTCATGTCACAGGAACCCCGACGTCGAACCTCCTCTCTTGTAAGAGGGGACGCACAATCGCCTGTCCTCAAACCGGGAAGGGACTGACCACATGGACGGCATCGAGCTTGAGCGATTTCATCCCCGTGAGAGCAAGAAAATGACGTCACTGCACCGAAGATGGACCTCCGGTGAGGCAGCCCCCGCAGGACTGAACGCGGTGGATTCGATCGGAATCATCGCCACGTCGAACCATCGCCCTATCGGATACGTGCTGGCATCACCACCACACGGTCTGGCACGCGCCGCCCGCAGAGCTGGCTGGTCAGAAACCGGATGCGTGTGGATATCGAGAACCGTCTGGATACTCGAAAACCTGGTGGTCAAACCGGAAACTACCGGATCGGCCGCTGTCGGAGCACAACTCGTCCGAACGCTGGTTGACGACCTTTCCGCCGCCACCGCGAAGCAAGGACACCTGTACGGATCAACCCCTGACCGCCCGGAACTGGTCCAGTTCTGGCGGGAAGCGGGATTCGACGTCGGCAGCCCGAACACACCAACATTCTGGAACTACCCCGAATGCGAAACATTGCGTCACAAGGAGCACTTCCCAGGACACCGGTCGTTCGCGCACCCATTGGGCCGCGAATTCTCTCTACACCAAGCCTTCAAAAAGGGAGTCGTCGTCGACTGACGGCATTCCTCTCACCTCGATGAACAACCCTGAGAATCAACCGAAAGGAACCGCGTCTCATGACTGACAACGAAACCGACTCCCCCGCAGGGGAATCAACCACCTGGAACTACCTAGAATCCGCCCTGCGCGATGTCCCCACACCGGGCAACTACACATCCCTTACGCGCCGCGATCACGCCGCGCTCGCCGAGCGCGTGTCCATCCTTGCGTTGCAACCCGACCCGTATGACATCCGCGGATTTGCGTACCCCGAAGGCGTACGCGGCACCCTCCAACGCGCCGCGCAGATCCACGCCACCCTCGCCGCCCTTCCTCCTGAAGTCCTGCCCAGCAATCCTTCTGAGGCGCAGGCATGAGCAACGAATCGAGTGTTGGCGATCCAATCGGGCCCTCCTCATCACCCGCGCGGTCGCTGCAACTGCGCTCGAAATTGGGCACCGCGTGCAGTTCGCGGAGTCCCGGCGATGGTGGAGGATGCGAGCAACATCCGGCGATGGCAGGTTCGCGATCCTTACCAGCCCGTTCAATGTCGTACGAGGTGGTCCACGCGCCACCGATTGCAACGGTGGCGGCATCCCTTGCGGGACCTGCGTCTCTACGACGCGTCTACGGCAGCGAGAGCGCTGGGGCAGATCCCGGTATCGATCATGTGCGGCAACGAGTTCGGCGTTCGGCAAAATCGCGACCAGCTGCTGTGAACGGGAGCATTCACCTACAACGGATCTGGTCGGAGCGTGACATGAGCGTAGACAGTGCAGCAACCGCAGTGCGGTCCATGATCTTCGACATCGACGTGGACCCGGAGAGCGAAGAATTCTTGTGCGCGATCGACCGGTTGTGGGAGCAGATGTTGAGCGAGCGAGTGGCGGAGATCGTCGAGCTTAGGCGTGAGCAGTCGTGGAGTACTGACGAGCCTGGGTGGGAAGGAAACTCGTCGCTCGACCACTACCCCCGGCGCGATGTGTGGCGCACGACAGTACATACCGGTCGAGTAGCAGGCGGTGAGGAGGTGAAGATTCCGCTCGCTCTTCTCGCGCCGGTTCTGGTCGGGCTCATCCCGGTTTTTGCGGGCGTGACTGCGCCGGCGAACCCATTCGTCGCACTACTGGTCTGCTTTTGCCTGGCTGCGGGGATAGAGGCGGTGGGGTTGTGGTGGTGGACCCGCCGCGATCCGCTCCGCCTGAGTGAGGAGGACAAAACCGAGATCGGTGACGCCGTTACTGCTCTGCAGTCGTTGATCTCGGCTGGCGGGGCGCATGTCGAGCTGCGGTTGGCGTTGGCGGCATCGGCACTTGTCGACGAGATCCGCACGGTCCCTGCGTGGGAAAGTGAGGATCTCGACGTAGGTCACATACGCCTGAATCTCGACGAGCAACTGGCCGGAATTCTTGCGCATGCCGGTGAACTCGCCACAGTGCGAGCAACTTTGGGAACCCCGGCGGCGGGTAGCGGCCCGCAAGCCCTCGCAGCGAGGGAAGCTCACCTGGTGAGCGGCCGGTGGCTGGGGCGGGTCGAGCGTTCGCTGCTCACACGTGTAGCTGCGCTGTGGAGCTATCGTCGCCATCTGCTCGAACTGCAGGAATCGATCACTGCCGGCGAATCTCTCGACAGGATTCACGATGGAGACCGGGCCATCGAGAACCTTCTGGCCAACGCGGCCGGCGATGATGTGGCGGCCTCGGCGATAGATCAGTTGGCGATCGACCTCACAGACCTCCGGCGCGCACGAGAGTCCGCGCTGGCAGAACTACGCGGAGAGCTCTCCGAATTCGAGGAGCGCGGCTGATGAGAGAAGTCATGACAGGATCAGCCCGGACCGCGGTCGATGCAACCGCGCTCGAGATGGGGCACCGCGTCCAATTCGCGGAGTCCCGGCGATGGTGGAGAGTGCGAGCAACATCCGGCGATGGCAGGTTCGCGATCCTTACCAGCCCGTTCAACCTCCGCAGGGTCCCGTACTACACGATCCTCGACACCGAGCGAGGCGTTCGCGGCCCGGACGACAGAATCTTCTGCAGCGGTTACGAAGACGACAGCGACATCGCAGATCGGATGCGCGAGCTGATCGCCGGAGACATCCAAGTGAGCCGCCGACCGTCGAAATGCGTAGAGACCCGCATCGTCGCGGTCCTCCCGCCCACCGATCGGCATACCCCGGGGGCCGATTCCGCCGGCTGACACGTACGAACGGTCCTCGAAACGCGACATGACACGACAGGAGTTTCCCGCTCATGACTCAGACATACCGTCCCGCACAAGTTTTCCCCGACTCGGCCGAACGGCGGCTCCGAGCAATGCTCGCGGCCCTCGACGATGCACTGGCCGCGATAGCTGACGCACGCGAAGAACTACGAGGGATCTACACCGGACCGAGAACGTACCCCGAAGAGCTGGAACTGTTCCTCGCTGCCGAAGCCGACAACCAGGACATCACCACCCACCTCGCCGCCGCAGCCCGCGATATCCGTGCCGCGCTCGCGATCCTTCACACCACCCCAAACGAGGCCGCGTCGAACTCCTCGGCGTCACCGCGTCCACATACCCACAAGGTGACAGCTGCCGCGGACGTGCGGCGCACGAACGAGCGATCCGCCTGATTGAGGTGCCACGTGGAGGGAAAAGTCCACTTGCTCAAAGCCCTTCACCCCGGAAAGCATCACGAACCATCGGCGCAACTTTGGAAGGGAATTCATGAACGCAACTGCAGTACTCGATGCAATCGCCCGCAAGCACTCCGGTTGTGCGCTGGTTCGCGAAATCACTGTGACCGACCGCGATGCATTGAACCCAGTCCGGGATGCATGGAGTGCTAGGAAGCCGGGCAATCCCATGCCCGAATACGACGGGACGCCGGTCTATCGCAGGATCGACGGACTTATGTTCGACGGCGGGGCAACAAGAACCGCGATCGAAGTGAAGATCAGCCGCGCCGACTTCCTCCGCGAGAGCGAGGAAAAGCGACGGCCGTGGCGGAAGATCACCCACCGTTTCGTCTACGCCACACCAGTCGGGTTGTTAAGGCCGGAGGAGATCCCGGACGGGTGCGGACTGTGGGAAATCGACGGCAATGCAGTGCGGATCATCAAGCGCGCCCGATCGAATCCCGAACCGGAGCCCATTCCGCACCAGGTCCTCGTCGCATTCGCATACCGACTGAACCGCAAGCCTTCTGAGAGGAAACAGCGATGAGCACCAAGATGTGGAACTGGGGCGACGTCGACAACGGGCACGACCCGATTGTCGAGTGCATCGGTGAAATCCACCAGCCTGCCATCACCATCGACAACCGCTCCGGTGACGACCTCACCATCCCCTTCGGCCAACTCGACCCACTGATCGAGCACCTCAAGTCATGCAAGCAATTTCTGTACGAACGGGGCCTCGATGAACCAGCGCACAAAGGGGAGTTGAAGTGAGTGAGATCCAATCACAGGCCATACCCGAGAGCGATGAACTAGCCGAGGTGGAGCTGATCGACGCAATCAGGGCGACGCTCGAAGGTTGGCCCTTCCGCAAACAAGCAGCCGCCGCAGCAGTGGAGGTGATGAAGTCGCAGGGCTGGTCGAAACCTCGCACGGTGAACAGCGCGGCCGAGTTGGTGGACCTGCCTAAACCTGAATCCACCGATAGAACTTCCATTGACCGGAGTGTCTAACTGAAGAAAGTGCCCCCTGAACTGGGATGATTTGA
>NZ_JBXAFD010000022.1:0-33555 GCF_058792695.1 Rhodococcus sp. MT28 | reverse complement strand
GTCGCCCACATATCCCGAATCCGTGGAAGGAAGCCCAGGATGATGTCAACGGCACTACCTACTAGCTACGGATTACACCTGTACCCGCTCTCGCGGAGTTGGCGTGCAGGAGCTGCGAACTGGACGCTGGAACAGCGGAAATCGTTCGCCAACGACACCGCGCTGAACCTGATCGCCTCGGACGGTCCGGCGAACCAGGCCAAGTCCGACAAGGGCCTGGACGAGTGGCTGCCGCCGAACGCGGCGTACCGCTGCGAGTACGCGAAGAAGTTCCTGACCGTGGCCGCAGCGTATGACCTCGCAGTCACCACAGGAGACGTCGCCGCCGCGCGCACCGCGTGCAGCGCCCGGTAACCACCACCCGTCCAAGGAGGATCCATGACGAACGACACCCACACCGCGTCCACAGCCGCCGAGCGGCGCAAGGAGCGACGCGAGATCGACAAGCGTGCACGGAAGCTTTCCAAGCGCACCGCGGAGTTCCGGCGTACCTACATAGGGCTGACTGATCTCGACGTGCCGACCTCGAGGGAGGTCGTCGAGCGCTACACCGTGCTGCGGGATTCCGGACGTCTGCCCGCGGACTCGGACGAAATCGCCGGCACCATCACATGGGTGCGGCGTTGGCACGAATCGGACGTCAACGTCCTCTACGCCGCCGTGGCGATGGTCCTCGGGCTCACCGGAACGGTGATGTCTCTCAGCCTGATGAACTGGGGAACGAGCCTCAGTTCGCTGTCGGGTGCCGATCTCGCCCGGGACGCACTGGTGGCGGCCGTGGGCGGAGCGATCGTGGCAACGCTGTTCTGGGGTGCGCGCCTGCGGCAGGTGTCGGAGACGTCCGCCGTGTTCCGCGCACATGCCGATGCACTCCTGACCCAGGTCGAGAACGCGGATCCGGCAGCGAATGTCTGACGCAGCGGTGAGGTTCCTCCTCGGAGTCGCGGCTGTTCTCGGACCCGCCTACGCCATCGCGGCGGTGAGCGTTGGGCTGGGGCCGCGGCTCCGAGGTCGGATTCCGAGCCAACACATGGGTCACAACCTCGACGTTCAGGATTGCCGCACCGTGCATCCCAGTTGCAACAATGAAAAGCGGTATTGTAAAGTCGGCGTCTGACAGGGTCGCCGGAGACACCGCTCGGGCCGACCGCACGGACTAGGCCGCGGCAGTGGCTCGGGAGCGGAGGTGACCGGCATGAACAGCACATCTCGCGTCGCCGCCGGCCTCCAGTGCCCGCGCCCACTGGTCGATCGGGGAGAAGCCCTCTGGGGCACGGGGATCGGCCGAGGGGACGTGTCGTCTTCCCAGTACGATGCCCCCATGTGTCGCTCGAAAGGTCACGGAACCGGCCGCCGCTGCCCCGGCTGCGGAAGCTACGCCGCGGCCGCAAAAGCCAACGGAAACCGTCGTCTGGGCCGTGAGGCGCGGAAGAAGGTCGTCGACCACCTCAAGGCCGAAGGACTCCTCGACACCGCCGCCGCCATCCAGGCGGCCCCGCCGAGCGTCCTTCAGGAGTTCATGGAAGGTCTCGGCATCGACCCCGAGATCCTGGGCAAGACACCGATGCCGAGCACCCACTCGAACCCGCCCAGCGCGAAACTGCTGATCGCGCAGGCGAAGGCGGAGCGGGAGAAGCTGGCCGGCCCGAAGATCACCGCCGCGCAGGCCGCTCTCGCGGCTGCCGAGGAGAACGTCACGGCGGTCGACGCCGAGGCCGACGAGGCACGAAAGGCGGTCAACCGGTACCGCTCCCGCCTGCGCAAGGCCACGAAGGCACTGGAGGAGGGGACCGGATCTGCCACGGAGGTCGCTGAACTCCAGCAGCAGGTCGACGACGCCAAGGCCGCCTACGTCGACGCCCAACGCCGCCAGCTCGAGGTCCGCGACGACCTCGCAGCCGCGAAGTTCGGCCTGCGCGACGACATGACGGACGAGGACCGCGACGCCTACTACGCCGGGCTCAGCGACGACGACGTCGCGGCGATCAGCCGCTCGTACAACCGCAGGTACGCCGAGGAGGCCGCCACGGCGTTCGCCGAGGGCCCGCTGATCGGGCCGGCGGGGGTCGAACGGGACACCACCGTCTACACGTCGGGCACCATCCCGATGGAAACCGGCTCCGCTATCGAGCAGGTCGAAGGCCGCTACCTCGACGGCGGCACCGCGATCGTGCGCCGCGGCTCCGGCGACTTCGCTGTGCTCCAACGCAAGGGCGACTCCTACTACCCGGTGGCCACGGCCCACGGCAAGCAAGACGCCCTGGCGAAGGCGAACCGCATCCCGATACTCGTCGAGCCCGGCTCGCTGCCCGAGAACGCCACCGAGATGCAGCGCCAGGCCCACGCCGCCCAGGGCGACGTCCTGCTCGAGGTCGCCCGTCAAGCGGCCGCGGGGAAGGCCGCCACATCCGACGCCCAGAACAAGATCATCAGCGACCGCTTCACCAGCGAGGTCGAGAAGCTGACCGACGCGGTCGGTGCAGGCCCGGTCCGCGCGGACATCTACGACGGCACCAAACGCCACCGCAAGCGCATGCGCGAGCTGGCTGCGGTCGCGGCGGGGGAGAAGGCCCGCACCGACGCCCTGTCGGTCGGCAAGACGCCGGCGCAGGCCGACGAGGCGTACGCCCGTGCACACCGCCGGGCGCTCGGTACCGAAACCCGTGGCGGCGGCGTGATTCCGCACTTCGAGCACAAGATCCCGCCGGACAGCCTCGGCGCCGAGAAGCACGCGAGCCTGTACCGCAGCGGCATCCGCGCCTTCGGCAAGGAGACCGCCGACGACTACGCGGTCATCCACCAGCGGGCCGGTGACCTGAAGGCATGGGGATTCTCGGTCAGCGGGGAGAAGGTCCACACCTCCGACCTCTCTGGCCTCACGGCGACGAACTCCGCGTTCGTGACCAAGGTCCTCGACAAGTCCGAGCGCGGCGCGCTGACCACCTACACCGGCGGCAGCTACACGACCATCAATGCGGCTGTGACCGGCCGAGATCCGAACCCGTCCGCGTCGACGAAGACCACCGTCGCCGGCATCGAGTCCGCGTTCGACAAGTTCAACGAGCACAACCCGAACATCGAGCCGATGACCGTCATGCGCGGAACCCGGATCCCCAGTGGCTGGAAGGGAACGCCGGCCGAGTACATCGACGCCACCTTCACCGTCGGCTCGAAGATGCAGATCGGGAAGGTCACCAGCACCACGACCAAGCAGGCCACCGCGAAGGGATTCGCCGGCCACCCGCCGTACATGATGGTCATCCGCACCCGGTCCGGTCTGCCGGTCAAGTCGATCTCCCTGCACAGCGGCGAAGACGAGGTCATCGTCCCGATGGGAACCGACCTGCGCTGCGTCAAGGTCGACCACCACGGAATCCACGGCATGCCGACGGTGTGGCTGGTCGCCGAGGACCTGGTCGCCGAGGCCGACGGCGGAACCTACACCCCACTCAAGGCCGTCGCATAGCCTGAAAACGTAGTTCTAACAGCGAAAACGACACGTCCCCCTATCGAAGAGAGAAGGCCATCATGAGTGCACTGACCGACGAACAGCTCGACGACATCCGCGAGCGCCTCGAGCAAGGCATGACCCCCGACGACATCGCCAACTACCTCGGCCGCGTCGCCGACCTCGATCTGATCGAGATCGAGCAGGTCCGGACCGCGGCCAACGAGATCGAGCAACAGCAGCAGCAACAGGGGGAGAACCCATGACAGCACCCACCGCCAGCAACCACGCCACCCAGCTCGCCCGCTACGGCAACGCCCTGACCGGTCTCGCGGCCGGCGATGCCTGGGGCTACCAGGTCGAGTTCCGCAAGTACGCCGCCATGCCCGCCTACCCCGTGCCGGCGCCGGCGGGTGAGTGGATCATCAGCGACGACACCCAGATGACACTCGCCCTGCACGACGCGCTCGTCGACGTCGAGGACTTCGCCGACATCGAGGCCGTCACCGACGCGATCGTCCGCCACTTCGTCCTGTGGCAGGTCGACCCCGACAACACGCGCGCCCCGGGCCGCGCCTGCATGGGCTCGCTGCACCGCCTCCGCTCCGGAGCCCGCTGGTACGACAAGGACGGAGCCCGCGAATCCGCCGGCTGCGGCGCCGTGATGCGCCTGGTCCCAGCAGCATTCGTCCCCGAGCCGTACTGGCTCGGCCTGACCGCGCTCCAGGCCGTGATCACCCACAAGCACCCGCGCGCGATCGTTCCGGCGCTGCTGCTGGCCGATGCGATCCGCCACGCCCCCGACCGGCACGGCCGATTCCTCGACTCCGCGCTCGCCGAAGCCGACGCGATCTACGAGGGCACCAGCGGATGGCTGACGGATCCGTACCTCGCCGCCGTCCTCGACCCGTACGCGGGGGACGTGTCATCAGTGCTGGTAAACGGTCTGAACGACGAGGTCGTGGAAATCCTGCTCGTGGCCGCGGAGACCCGGGACCGCCTCGACGAGCTCGCCCCGACCGAGTTCGGCGATCCGTGCGCCGGCATCGGCGAAGGCTGGGAATCCGCCAGCGCCATCGCACTCGGCCTGCTCGCCGCCGACATGGCCACCGCACCCGCCGGGGCCGAGACCGCCCCGCTCACCGGCCCCGAGGCCCTGGCATGGGCTGCGACGAGCAACGGCGACTCCGACTCGATCGCCTGCATCGCCGGCGCGGTAATCGGTGCCGCCCACACCACGCCCGACTACTGGGCCCTGGCCGGCCTGACGCCGCGGTTCGAGCCGCGGTACACCGCCGAGATCACGGCTGCCGCGGACACGCTGCCCGGCGCCTCCGCGACCGCCTGATCGGGGTGACACCCCGTAGGTGAAATGGGTTGTGAACTGCAAACATGACATGTCCCCTCCTCCCGTCTCGCGGGAGGAGTCGGTCGGATCCGTTGCAGGACAGCACTACAACGAGGGGGAGTCGATGCAGCCTGTGGTCACGTCAGTCTTCGGTGGCGTACTGGTCATCAGTGGGATGGTCGGGGCCGCCTGGGCGCATCGCGCAGCCGAACGTCGGGGCCGCGCCGACAACTTTTTCGCATACGCGTGGACCACGGTGGCCGTGTGGTTTGGGCTCTTGCCACTCATCGACGGCGCGCGCCTGCCTGCGACCGTGCAGGACCTCGCTTACGCGGTGGTGGTCGCTGGTGGGATCGCTGTGACCCTGTGGTGCGTCTTCTGTGGCGTGCGGGCCCGGCGGGCGGAGTTCCGTGCGCACCAGCTCGAGCGCCGGGCCGACGGCGAGCCCACCTCGCGCTACTTCTGGAGCCCGTGGAGCATCTTCGGGTGGACCCTCGGTCTCGGATTCGTCGTCGTCTTCGGGATCGGGATAGCCATCGGCTCGACTGTGGGCGTCCTTCTCGACCAGGCGACCGCCGACGACGTCGAGCGGATCGCCAAGAATCTCGCCAACGTCATCTCCGCCTGCGCCTTCGCGCTGGTGCCCCTCGCGGCTGCGGCCGGAGCCTGGCGATGGTGGAGCATCCACCGCGAAGGTCGTCAACAGTTCGCGGAACCACCCAAAGACAATGTCGCCCAGCCGGAAGTGGGCTACTACCAGTGAATACTCATCCCAGTAGGTAGTCCCTCTTTCGTGGCGGGCAGCGGGTGCCGAGTCAGTCAGCCACGCGAATCGGCTCCTCGGCCGGGACAGTGTCTGATAACGGCCCATGCCGTCGTGGATCCAGTAGTTCGATCTCATCCACCTGAAGGCTGGAAGGGCTCCCGCCAAGTACCGATCTCCAATAGCTGTTATGCGGTGTGAGCCCCCTGGCGGCCCACCCAGGCGGCCGCGAATGGAGTCCGACCGGCCAGACCGTACGTTCGTTCGTTACCCCGCAAACCCCCGTAGGCATGCGCGAAACACCCGTGAGGTCGGCGTCGTCGAACATCCATCCCAGATAGGCAGACTCCGCAAGAGCGAAGGTTGTCTCATTTCCGGTGAGGCGGGCGCCCTGGAACGACACAACCTTGCCCATGAAGTGAGAACCGTCGAAGATTGTCCGACGGGTGAAGCGAGCATCGACGAAGGATGTCTGATCGCTGGTGAAGTGAGCGTCGCGGAAGTTCGTTAGTCCGCCGGTGAAGTGAGCGTCGCGGAAGTTGGTCATCCTGCCACTGAAGTGAGCGCGGAAGAAGCTGGTGTGCCCGCCGGTGAAGTTGGCTTCGAAGAAGTCCGCCGTGCCGGTGAAGTGAGCGCCGTAGAAGGATGTGGGCCCGACGCTGAAGTGGGCGTTGCGGAAGGTCGTCACCTCGCTGGCGAAGCAAGCACCGTAGAAGGACGTTATCTCTGGGTGGGAGAAATGAGCGTTGCGGAAGGTCGTCAATTTGCCCGTGAAGCGAGCTTCTTGGAACTGGGCATCTCCTACGAATACACACGCGCTGAGATTGAGGTTGTGGAGGTGCGCGCCGGTCAGATCGAAGTTCATGTGGCTCCACGGACCGGGACGCAGGTTGGTGTGAGGGCCGGGAACTGCTGAGGACGATGTCCGTAGATGCGCCGCGATGACGCGGACGATGGTCTCGCGAACAGCGAGATCGTCGAGGAGATAGTCGTGATGCTCCTCCAGTTCGACCGACCCCTCCGAGCGCGTGACCTTCCGCTTTGTAAGGCTGTATTCCCTGTTGGAGGGGGCGTAGGGCGATCGTAGGTAGCTGCACAGGACATCGACGCAGGCTTGGGCTTCGCGGAGTCGTTTGGGTTCGTCGACGTGGTCGTCGGCCAGCCATTCGTCGGCGAGAGTTTCCATCGAGGTGACGGCAGCCATGCGGACGATGAGCGCGGGATGGAGAGGCGAGCCGCGATGGTGCCGTACCGAGTCTGACGGTCACGCTCGATGCCTTCGCGGCGATTGTCGTAGTCGGAGTTGGCCTTCAAGATGTTCGAGTCATCAAGGGCTCGTTGTCGCCGGTAGGCAAGCACCGCAGCGGGGACCGCGATCGCTGCCGCACCGATCAGGCCGACTGTCCGGCCGTACCCGGCCAGGTCGGCGGTGAACACGGAGTGGCCGTCCTCGGTGACTCGCTCGGCAAGTCCCCAAACAGCTCCAACAGCCACCACGAGGGCAAGGACCGCGAGCGTGAGAAGAAGCCACGGTGACGCAGGTTTGGGCGCAACCCAGGCCAGTTGGGATGGCCTCTTCTGGTGGTTGGCCGGCTTCCGTTTCTCCGGTCCTGGGCCCGCTGCTTTCATGCGCGAAATGTACCGGCGGATGCGGCCGCCCCGCGGCGTTGTCCAGCGCGTACAGACTCCGTGATGAACCTATGGGGTATCAGCCCCCATAGGGGAGTGAGGCAATCTGAGCGCCACTAAATCGAACAGGTGTTCTATATTGGTGGTGCGTAGGTAGGAGTTCGAGAATGACCCGTGCGTTGGAGTCGAAGGCGGAGAAGATCGCTCACCTGCGGCAACGCATTGCGCAGATCCCTGCCCGATCGGTCACCGCACCCGACCCATCGCCGGTCATCGCGACTCCACGTCGAACCCATCCTGAAGAAAGCCCAGCAGCCTTGGCGTCCGCACCCGCTCTGGGGACGCTGCCGACACCAGCTCCGATCGCAGACCTGCTGCCTCATCACGGCCTGGTTCGAGGCTCGACAGTCCAGGTGTCCGGTGCTGCCGCCCTGCGCGTCGGGCTGGTCGCGTCGGTCACCGGCGCCGGGGGGTGGGCTGCGATCGTGGGGCGGCCGAAGTTCGGGCTGCTCGCGGCCGCCGAGATGGGCGCGGACCTCGCGCGGTGCGCGATCATTCCGGACGCCGGAGATGATCCGGCGGCCGTCGCAGCCGTGCTCGTCGACGGCGTCGACGTCGTCCTGTTGTCACTCGGCGGTGCCGATGTCCCGCCCAGCCGCGCCCGGGCTGTCACCGCCCGCGCCCGACGCAACGGCGCAGTCCTCGTCGTCACCGACGGTCGCTGGCCGGCCATCGACCTCCAGCTCGACGCGCGCGTGGCCGGCCACCGCGGCCTCGGCGCCAACGGCGGCCGCATCACCGGCCTCGACCTCGAGGTCGAAGCCCGGCCCCGCGGCCAGCGACCGCGCCGCGCCACTGTCGCGATCACCGGCCAGTCCGGCGACGTCACCTGGGCGACAACCCAAATCGACCCGACGCCGCTGAAGATCGCGCAATGATCGAGTCACCCGGCCTCGACGGCTGGACCGAGCCGTTCCCGGACGTGCCGACCCTGCGGCGGCTCCAGCCCCCGGTCGAGGTCGTCGTCGACACTTCCCACGTTCTGCCGCCGCCCGGTGGTTTCACCCGCGCCGACGGACTGCCCCTTCGCGTGCGCGCAGGAGGAATAGACCTTGCCGCGGCGCGCCTCGGCACCCTCCACTCTTGGCTCCGCGTCCGGGATGGCCGCTGGCTCGCGCAGGTGTGCGTGCCGGTGCGTTCAGCGAATGGTCATAGCGGACTGGATCTCTGGCTGTGGGTCGAGGCGTCCTGTGTGTCTCCGATCCTTCCTCCGCGTAGCCATAGGGGTTGACCTGCGCAGACGACACGTCCCGGATTGTCGTCGGCGAGCGCTGCCGCCTGGTTCGAGGGGTTGACTCACTGAAGTTGGACGAGCAATTGATCGGAAACTGCTGTGGCGCAAGCGTCACCGCGAGACCATCTGTTTCTACAATACAAAGTTATATTGTATTGTTATGGGTGTTGGTGAGCGATCTCACGCCAACCCTCCGACGAAAGCAGTCCACGACACGATGCCGCCGAATTACCGTCCGACCTTCCACTACGCCGACCCCACGCTGACACCCCCGGCCCCCGGCCGAGACCTGATCATGAAGGTCGGGCTCGTTCACTCCCTGCCCGGCATCGGCCCGAAGGACGGGGGCCAGTACATCGGAATCCCTCGCGCCATCGGCCCGCGGAACACCCGACTCTGGCAACCGTACGACCAGGTCGAAATGACCCTCCCCAACACCGACGTCCAGCTCTGGAACACCCCCTTCATCACCGGGGGACACCGCCGCGGCGTGTTCAACCTGGCCGAACGCCCGGACTGGCACTGGCTGCGCTGGACGATCGCCGACCATGTCGCCCACGACACCCACGACACCGCAGCCGCCCAGGAGGTAGCGCCGTTGGTCATCGTGCCGTGCGGAGCCACCAAGGAGCCCATTCCGTCACCGGCCGGCCAGCTCTACCGAGGCACCTACCACCGCCTCGGACTCCGCGCCGCCGCCGCACTCACCGGGCCCGAGTCCGTCCGCATCATGTCCGCCCGCCACGGACTCCTGAACCTCCACACCATCGTCGAGCCCTACAACCTGCGCCTCGGCCAGCCCGGAGCGATCACCACGGACCAGCTCCGGGACCAGGCCGCAGACCAGGGCCTGCTCGACCGCCCCGATGTCGTCCTCTTCGGTGGCCGTGACTATGTCGAACTCGCACAGCAGGTCTGGCCGCACGCCCGCACCCCTCTGGCCGGAGCACGCGGTATCGGAGAACAGCAGCAGCGCCTCGCCGCCATCGCCGCCGCCGGCCACCTGAACCGACCGCACGCACCTGGAGGCGCACATGACTGCCACCGAGACCGATCCGTTGACCAACTATTTCCCGCTGAACTGGGACGACCGACCGCGCGTCGAGCAGTGGAACGGCCACATCAGCCGCCAGGACTGGCTCACTCGCGACAAGGCCGATCTGGTGAGCATCATCGAACTGCTCGACCATCAGGTCACCACGGCGAAGCAGGACGCCCTCGACGCCGGGTTCCTCGCCGAGTGGCGGATCCACAAGCTGCTCGCCGAAGTCCGCATCGGCGCCCGGATCTACCTGCATCTCACCCGAGCGCGACGTCGAGGGCGCAAGACCGCGCGCATCGACGAGCTGCTGGGGCTCGGCGCCGACAGCCCCCGACTGGAGACCGCGAAGTAGGGGCGTCAACCAGGCCCGAGTGCGCTCCCCGCAGCAGCACCGCACCATGCGATGTCGGACGTCTCCTGTAGGCATGTCGACGCACGAAAAGCCAGGAATCCTAGCGGATTTGCGGCAGCCAATCCCCTCTAAATCTTCGTTTGCGTCGCACCTCGAATCGCCCACATTCCCTCTCTCGGAAGGAAATACAGATGACCCCCCGTTTCTCGCAGGTGTACCCCTATCCTTCGAGTTCATCGGCCGAGGTGGCCGTGAACCACTACACGAGCTGGTCCGCCGCCAACTGGTTCCTCGGGTACGCATTGATCGGTGTTGCCGTGGTCCTGGCCGCGATCGCTGTGGTGCTCTGGATCGCAGGGAAGTCCAACGACGACGATTTGGGTGTCCTCGGCACCGCAGCCCTTCTCGGCGTCATCTCGGCAATCATCGGAGCCATCGCCTTCTGGCAGGTCGCGCGCCACATCGAGCAGATCGAGTGGGTGTCCCTGCTGGGCCTGGCCATGATCGGCAGTGTGACCCTGGCCTGCTATCGGGCTGCACGCAGCGACCTGGCAGATGCGTTCGAGCCTTCGTACTACGTGCGTCGTTCGGCTCTGACCTATGCGATCCCCTTCGGGGTCTCCGGGGTCATCGTGCTGGGGGTGTGCATCGGTGACGGGGCGAATCGCTTGGCTGCCTCGGTCCCGATGGCCGTGGGCACGTTCGTCGGGCTCGTGGCCGCCGGTGCGCTCGGTCTCGTTGCTTACGCGGCGTCCTCGTCGAATGCTCGCCGGTAGCGCGCGGTTGTCGCGGAGCAGCGACGTCCGACCACGGAAGGCTCCACCCCAGCCCCCTGGACCGGGGCCTTCCGCGGTTGTCGCCATACTGCCGTGCCTGGTCGGGCCTGCGCTGAGCATCCTGGCGTAGATCCGAGGTGATCTGAGGCGGGGCGAGTAGAGGCGGCCACTACGAGAACAGGGAGAAGAAGCCATGCGAGCAACCAATCTCCGGGTAGAGCGAGCAGCCGTCGCAGCCACAGAACTGTCGCTGGCACGCTGCGCTGAGCTGTATCTGGCGCTGCCGGTCGTTGACCACGGAGCCGATCTGATGGCCTACCAGGTGGATCCGTTCCGCGTGGCAAAAGTCCAGGTCAAAGGATCAACGCAGGGAATGAAGGTGTACCGGCAGTACAGCCAGAGCCCGAAGATCGTGTCCTACGTCCTCGATCCGCTGGGGGCGGCCGACGTCGTCCTGCTGTCGGGGCAGGAAGCCTGGGATCTGCCATTCGAGTACGTCACTCGCGGCGGCGCTGCCAGCGACCACCGACGGGACAACGACTCCTACAACTGGGCGCGGCGGTCACAGCTACTCGAGTCGATGCTCGAGTCACGCCGCGCCACACCCGAACGCTGGCTCGATCTCTTCGAGCGGACAGCGACCCCCACGCACGCCAGAGAGGACCGGCCGGCAGAAGAAGCCTGACGATGAGTGCCCCTACCTGCTGGAATGGCACGTCCCCCTTCCCTTCATCGTTCGGCATTCCCCAACGAAGCGCGCACAACGAGGTCCACCCGTGTGGCTACGTGTCCTCCTGGGGGGCGTTGCGAACTCCATGACGCGATCGACACCCTGCCTGGGGTTCCGTGGTCTCGGGCGGGCCTTCCGCTGTCAGGTGACCGCGTCGACCGCAACGGGCTCGAAAGACAGGATCGCCAGCCCAGGTAGTCGGTGCACCGGACGGTCGGCGTGATGGCGAGGAGTCGCCTCGGGGTGGGTGAGATCGCGTACCTGGACGTTGAGAAGCCTGGCGAGCGCGACGGTTTTCCCACATCGGGTACAGATGCCCTGCCTCCCAGCGATCAACGTCCGGCTCCTGTACCCGGCATGCGAGATCGACCTGTGGGCCGACGTGGCTGCCGTGGTCGAGCAGCGTGCTGATGTACCAGGGGACGAGCTTGCCAGCCCGCCACAGCTCACGGTCGTCCTCGTCCGGATCGGTGAACGGACCGGGCACAGCGAACTGCTCAGCGATCCGGCAGAAGCGCGCGGTCTCCGCCGCGGACATCCCCTTCAGGCGCTCACCGGCATCCTTCGGTGTTCTCCCATCGCGGGATCTGTCGCGGGCCGATCGGCGAGAAAAGATCGAGGGCACAGTGCATCTCCAGAGTGGCGTGGGGATCGGGGTTGGTCGATTCAGACGCTACGCACCGCATTTCGGGCTTCGGCTCGGCTGAAGTAGTTCGACGAGGTCGACAGCGGGGACGTGTCATCTATGCAGGTAAACGGGCATAGCGTCAGAGTCTTTGGTTTCGGCCCGCCGCGGCCGCCGATCCGCCGGTCGATAGCATTGCAACAGAGCGAGAGGAACCCCCATGCAACCTGGACAGCAGGTCCGACTCGGTGCTGGAGGAGTCTCCGTTTTCACCGTCGTCAGCGTCGAAGACGGCGGCACCGCGATCATCGAGGCGACCGTAGACGCGCCCGGCAAGTACCCCTTCTCGGTCCGCCTCGCGGATCTCGTGCCCGCGACCTGAGCCCGCTGGGTCCGGGCGTCGGCCGGATCGCCGCGTGCTCGGTCAGCGGGGACCACTGCACGTCAGATGGTGTTGCGGAGTAGATCGAGCTCCCAGACCACGAGATCGAGTGAATCGAGAAGCCTGGAGATCTCGGGATCGCGTCGCAACTCGGCGAGCACCGCGGGGTCGCCGGCGAAGTGCAGCTCGGCGATCTGCTCCCGCTCGTCCTCGGTCATATCTGTTTGGACGCAGGCGAGGCGTTGTCGGTTCCAACTGCGCGACGGCGCGGCGTACGTGGGGACGCCGACGTAGAAGCCGCCGGCACCATAAGGTGTCGACGGCTCCGGCCCCGTCATCAGGAACGCTACGCAGTGCAGGTCTTCCCGATCCTGGGGTGACAGTGCCTGTCATCGCGGCCTCTCGGCACGCGGTCGCTCGCAGCGACGCAAGGGGTGGTACCCGCAGGCACTGCCACCTGTAGTTAACGGCACCGCCGTGGCCAGCATTCCGGGCGCCGAGGGTCTACGCGCCGTGCTCGCGAGGAGGGGACATGTCATCACTGCTGGTAGATGGTGGTCTGAACGGTCCCGGAGGGTCCGTTTGCATCGGGACAATCCGCATAGGGCGCGTTACCCGCATATCCTGCGTATGCTGGTAGCAGAGTTTAGGAGGTGGATTCATGTCGCAGGGATCTGAATCAGCACCGCAGGATCTGCAGGATGCCTCCCGGCTGATCTACATGTTTGCCGCCAGAGGTGAGAATGTCGGCGTCGTCGCTTTGCCGGAGACAGCTCCGTCGTTCTTCGTGGACTGCCGTTCGGGTGGCCCGGACATGCCCGTGTCGAGGCTGACATCGGACGCGTCGGCCGCCGTATGGCGCGACGCGGTGGCGGAGTGGCTGCGGGACGCACACCCGTCACCTCGGCGGCCCCTGCACGCCGACACACCTCATGACTACTCACTGTGGGTGACGCGGTGCACATCGGACGCCCAGCCGGGTGGCCTGGTGTTCGTTCAGGACATGCCCGCCGCCGACTCATCGCCCGAAGACGCTACGGAGGCTGATGCTGACGAGTGGGGGCCGGCGATCCCGGACGAGAAAGTCGCCACCCTCGAGCAGGCGAACCTGAAGCTCCAGGTAGAACACCGTCGCCAGGAGCTGAGCGCGTCGATGTCGAGGACGCAGGCAGCCGACCTGCTCGGTGTCTCGCCGCAGACGGTCTCGGAGTGGGTCGCCCAGCACAAGCTCGTCGGGCTCAAGGACGGCCGGGAATGGCGTTTCCCTGCCTGGCAGTTCACCCCCGACAACGCGGAACCGGTCCTCCCGGACCTGGACCGACTCGTGGCCACCTTCCCCGGTGGCGAGGTGAGCTTGTCGCGGTGGATGAACCGGGCGAACGACAACTTCGCCGGCCGCACCCCCGCACAGGAGATGGCCCGCGACAGTGACCATGTGATTGCGATCGTCGAAACCCTGGCCGCCACCTGATGGCCAAATCGCTCGACCAACCCGACAGACCCCTCCCCGACGCCGACTACCGGTGGATCTGGACGCCGGCCGACGGTGCCACTGCACCGTGGTATCGGGTCTATCACCGCACCGCCCACGTCCCGGACGGGGTCACCTTCCGGACCTTCGGCCCGCTCAACCGGTTCGATCACCACACGCCCCCGATCACCGCGAAAGCGCTCGACCCGGACGGGCGGTCGGTGATCTATTTCGGGGTCGATCTCGCGACCGCGGCGTGCGAGGTGTTCGGAGAAGCACTAACCGCGCATGTGTGCTCGAACTTCCGGGTCACGCTGGTGCGGCCGGTACGGGAGATCGTCACCTACGATCTGGACCAGGCCAATGCGGCGATGGCCATCGGAGCGGTCCCGGCGCTCGCATCGGGTAACGAGGACCGTGAGCTGACCCAGCAGTGGGCCCAGGCCATCTACGAGGACCAGCCCGCTGCGACGAAGGTGGAAGGCATCCGCTACCGGACCGCCTACCGCGGCGACTACTCGATCGCGTTGTGGGACTGTCCCGATGCTGTCGAGGTTGCCCTGGATAAGGATGGGCAGCCTCTCGACATCCCCCTCAACGTCGGACGAGGGCGACATCTCCTGCTGGACGCACTCTCCGGCAGCGGTATCTCCACCACCTTCATCGCCGACGCCGACTGCTTGAAGTGCAACACGGCCCGGTGACTGCCATCCGGCAGAACTGGCCGACTTAGACGCGCTCGACCTCGAGGGTGAACCCGTCGGCGGCGGCCAGTCGTTCGGTGAGCGCATCGCCCATCGCGGCGGCCGGGGTGAGGATCCCGGCCCGTTCGGGCAGCGTGTCGAACGCCAAGGCGAGGCCAGATCCGTTCTTCCTGCTTGGTGAGTATGCGAGATCGGCGCGACCTCGCTCCGCACGTCAAGCCTGTCGACCACGAAGGCTGGCTATCTCTCGTGCTGTGCAACCGGCCGCGTGTGACTGTTTCGAGCAAGATGGGGTCATGACACGCGAGTGGCGGAGTGACGAGGTCTTGCATGGGCAGGGTCTACCGGCTGGCTGGATCGAGGATCGAATGGGTCAGCCCTTCTCCGGCACGGTCCATTCGATTTTCCCGGGTGGGTTTGAGGCGTACGCGCGGATCTTCCACCCGGCGGTCGTGTGGAATGGCCAGGAAGCAGAATCTGTGTCCTGGTCTGACGTTGCGGTATCCGGGGGGCTCACCGTTCATCCGCAGATGCAGTGGGAGTCGATCTATCGGAAAGGTGTCGACTCGGCACTTTACGTCGATGACCTGCCCGCGATCGGGAGGCTTGCACCCGGTCTGCGGCGTGAGCTTGCCGCAATGCTCGCGGAGTTCACGACCTCTCGAGAGTGTTACTTCGCTTTTTGGGAAGGCAACTTCGATGAGACGCAGATCAGCTCCGCCCCAGGTCTCGAATCGACTTCTGGGAGGCGCTACCACGTCTTCCTTGGTTCTTTGTCGAGAGCTGGCCACACCTTCGCTGGTGAGTCGCCGAATCTGTGGTGGCCCGCGGACGGCGAGTGGTTCGTGTCGACGGACATCGACTTGATGAGCACGTTCGTCGCCGGTTCGGAACGGTGCATTGAGCAGATTCTTGATTCCTCCACGTTGGAGGCTTTGCGGGCAGATCTTGGACATGGCATTACGGTGTCGAGCGACACCGTTAATCCGCGGTGAAGTCTGCCGCCGCCCGCTACACCCAGGTGCCCGCGGTCCCTGTGGACGAGGTGCACCAGGCCACCATCGACCGTGAGGCAGCCATGCAGGACCTCGCGGACTGGCTCACCGCGCTCGCCGCGATGCACTCCGGCGCAGCCGCGTAACCCGGCCTCCGCAACATGGAGACCGACCGCGCCTTCCTGGCCGCCCGGATCCACGACACCCACCAGTTTCCCTCGCTCGTGACCAGCTCATGTGACCCGTTCACGTGCACCTTCGTCGCGGACGCTCTCGCGACCAAGAACGTCACCCTCACCGTCACGATCGGCGCCCGACGGTTCGACGTCGGGCCCGGGCGATGGGATCCCGCCGCCTCCGGGACCGTCGCGACGGTCACCGTGCCGAGCACCGACAGCGCAGGTGCACGCCGGCACGTGGAATCGCACGAGCCGGAGGCATGGGCCCGCGCGGTATTCGCCGAGTTCGACGACGCCGCACTGTGGATCTATCTGCTCGGCGACATTGACCCGGACACCGGACACCGGACATCCCGAGCGGGGCCTGGTCGCCTACCGCGGACGAGTTCTGCGGCGCGGACGTCGTTGTGGTCGGTGGCGGCAACTCCGCCGCCCAGCTCGTCGCCGAGATCTCCACCGAAGCCGCGGCCACGATCTGGGTGACCCTGCGGCCACCGCGGTTCCTGGCCGACGGTGTCGACGGGCGGGTTCTGTTTGAGGTCGCGTCCCGCCGCGCCGCCGCCCTGGCTGCCGGGCACTCCGACCCGGGAGGTGTCGCCGCTCTCGGCGACATCGTGATGGTCCCGGAGGTTCTCGCGGCGCGCGATCGCGGCGCGATGACCGCGCGACCGATGTTCGATCGACTCACCGACGACGGCGTCGCCTGGGGCGACCGCTATGAGAATGCCGATGTGATTCTGTGGGCCAAGGGTTTTCGGCCCGCGCTCGGGCATCTGCAGCCTCTACGACTGCGAGGCGCGGATGGCACCGTGCCGACAGTGGGCACCCGCGCCCTGAAGGAGCCGCGGCTGCATCTGCTCGGCTACGGCGACTGGACGGGTCCCGGATCGGCCACCATCCTCGGCGTCGGCCGCACAGCGAAAGCTGCGGTCGCCGAACTCGATCCCGACGACTGACCCACCACATCTGAAAGGGATCCGAAGATGAGCACACCGTCTGTGCTGTTCGTGTGCGTGAAGAACGGCGGCAAGTCGCAGATGGCGGCCGGGCTGATGCGCGCTGCCGTCGGCGACACCGTGGGTATCCACTCCGCCGGAACGAAACCCGGGCACCGCTATCAATGCCATCTCCGCGCAGGTGCTGGCCGAGGTCGGCGTCGACATCACCGGCGAGACCCCGAAACCGATCGACCCGGACCTACTTCAAGACGTCGACCTGATCGGCACCCTGGGCCGCGAAGCCGAGGTCGTGCCGCCGTACGGGACGGCACTCGAGAACTGGAACACCGACGAGCCATCCGAACGAGGAATCGACGGCATCGAGCGAATGCGACTGGTCCGCGACGACATCGCCGTCCGCATCGCTGATCTCGCCACCCGCCTTCGCCGTCCCTGAAGACCCGTGTCGGCCACCTCGACGTGGGGCGGCCGACACGGGAGGTCGTGCGGGGTTCAGCAGCAGGAGCTTCCGGCGGCAACCGGTTCCTTCTCGCCTGTCGAGCCCTCGGCGGGCGCGGCAGTACCGCAGCACACGCCGCCCTCGGAGCTCTGCGGGCCATCGAGGTGCTGCGGGCTCGACCCGAGGGTCTCCGAGTCGGCGAGGACGGTGTAGACCTCCCACTTCTCCCGCGGCCGCGTCAGGGCTAGATCCTGTGATATCCACATACCCTTCATTCGTTGTGGATAAACGTTGGTCGTTTCCGATCAATGATTGTGGGTGATGATTCCGCGGATGTTCTTGCCGTCGAACATGTCTCGATACCCTTGGTTGATGTCGGCAAGTTTGTACTCGGTGGTGACGGTTTCGTCGAGCTTGAGTTGACCGTTGCGGTAGAGGCGGAGAAGCCGGGGGATGTCGGCGCGGGCGTTGGCTTCCCCATAGAGGCTCCCAACGAGACGCTTCTGGAGCAGGGTGAAGGTCATGAGTGGGATGCTGGCCGTGGTTTCGGCGGCGGGCGCGATTCCGGTGAGAACTGCGGTGCCGGCCTTGCGGACGAGTTCGAGGGTCTGTCCGATCATGTCCCGGGTGACGACTCCGACCGTCAGGATAGCGGAGTCCGCCATGACTCCGCGGGTGAGATCGGCAGTGAGGGCGGTGGCTTCTTCGAAGCTGGTGCAGAAGTGAGTTGCGCCGAGGCCGAGGAGGATGTCCCTCTTGGTGTCGACGATGTCGACAGCGATGATGTTCTCGGCGCCGGCGATACGGGCGCCCTGGATGGCGCCTGATCCGATGCCGCCGCAGCCAATGACGACGACGGTGTCGCCGGGTTGGACTTCGGCGCTGTTGACGGCCGATCCCCAGCCGGTGGTGACGCCGCAGCCGAGGAGAACCGCACGGTCGAGAGGGAGGTCGTCATCGATCTTGACGACGGATTCCTCATGCACCGTGCCGTACTCGGCAAAGGTACCCAGGAGTGACATGGCGCCGACGTTCTGGCCGCGGGCACGGCGGCGGTATGTGCCGTCGAGCATGGTGCCGCCGAGGATGTGGGCGCCCATGTCGCAGAGATTAGAATGTCCGGTCGCGCACCACCGGCAGCGACCGCAGCCAGGGAGGAATGAGCAGACGACATGATCGCCCGGTGCGAGGCTGGTTACGCCGGGGCCGACTTCCTCGATGACGCCAGCGCCTTCGTGGCCGCCGACGGTGGGCAGGGCGATGGGCATGTCGCCAGTACGTGCGTGGTCGTCGGAGTGACAGAGGCCGCCGGCGACGTAGCGGATGAGAACTTCGCGTTCCCTGGGTCCGTCGAGTTCGACTTCCTCGACGCTCCAGTCCTGGTGTGAGCCCCAGAGCACGGCGGCGTTCATCTTCATGGTTGTCCCTATCGATCTAGGTAAATGGGCATTGACCCCGGTCACAGTCGATTGTGTTGCGTCACATTTCGGTAGGATTGAACGACAGTGCCATCTGGCTGAATGTCCGCGCCACGTTCGGGACTGTCCCCACTTCGGTTGACTCGCCGACCTGCCCCAGGGCTTCTTACCCATTTCGGTGTGAAGATCGAGCCCTGCTGAGAGGCTTCGATCAATGCCCCGACCGTATC
The DNA here is from genome assembly GCF_058792695.1 of Rhodococcus sp. MT28. Lineage (NCBI taxonomy): Bacteria > Bacillati > Actinomycetota > Actinomycetes > Mycobacteriales > Nocardiaceae > Rhodococcus > Rhodococcus sp. MT28. The sequence continues at coordinate 14,771 of NZ_JBXAFD010000022.1, read as the reverse complement.
CGCCGGAGTTCCGCTTCCGGGCCGTCGCACTCGTCCGTGCCGGCAAACCGATCACCACCGCTGCCACGGAGCTCGGCATCAGCGCTGGTGCTCTGCACAACTGGGTTCGCCAGGACCAGATCGACCGCGGCAAGCGCCCCGGGGTCGCGACCCTAGAGAGCGCGGCGCTGGCGAAGGCCAACAAGCGCATCCGGCAAGGAACGATGATGGAGTCGTTCTGGTCGTCGATGCAGATCGAGGTGCGGACAGAGCACCGCCCGGTCGACACGTCGGTGCCGACCGGGCGGGTATGAGTTTCTTCTCTAGGTGGTAGCGAAGTACACGGACTGGGTCTGCAGGCAGGCGTCGAGTCCCTCGGGGCCGAGTTCGCGCCCGAGTCCGCTTGCCTTGATCCCGCCGAACGGTGCGACCGGGTCGAGCATGAAGTAGTTGATACCGACGGTTCCGGAGCGGACCCGGCGGCTCAGTTCTTCGCCTCGCTTCTCGTCCGAGGTCCAGATAGTGCCCGCGAGACCGTACTTCGTGTTGTTGGCGATCCGAACTGCGTCGTCGACGTCGTCGTACGGGATCACGGCGAGCACAGGCCCGAAGATCTCTTCCTGGGCGATCGTGCTTTCGGGGCCGACATCCGCGAACAGCGTGGGTTCGACGAACCACCCCTTGGCTAGCTCCCGAGGTCGTCCACCGCCTGTGACGAGTCGGGCACCCTCTTCGACGCCCTTGGCGATGTAACCCTCGACACGAGCACGATGGCGCGCCGAAACGAGGGGGCCGATCTGTGTCTGCGGGTCGAGGGGATCGCCGACAGAGGCGCCGGATACGAGCGCGCAGAGCACGTCGAGGGTCTCCTCGTACCGTGAGCGCGGTACGAGGATGCGTCCGTTGGCAACACAGGTTTGCCCGTTGTTGAGCAGTGCGATCTGGAAGAGCCCTTCGAGGTTCGACATCAGATCGGCGTCGTCGAGAATGATCGCGGCCGACTTGCCGCCGAGCTCGAGCGTCACCGGGCGCAGCAGATCGCCGCACGTGGCGGCGATCTGCCGGCCGACGGCGGTCGATCCCGTGAAGGTCACCTTGTCGACCCCCGGGTGGGACACGAGGTAGGAGCCAGTACTCGCACCACCCGGCACGATGTTGATCACGCCGTCAGGGATGCCGGCGCTCTGCGCGGCCTCAGCCATCACGTACGAGTCGAGGACCGTCTCGGGGCTCGGTTTGAGCACCACCGTGCATCCGGCGGCGAGCGCAGGAGCCATCTTGAATGCCGTCACAAGGTTGGGGTAGTTCCACGGCACGATTGCCGCGACGACGCCGAGGGGTGTCCGGCGAACCTGCGCGCGTCCGCCGAGGAGCCCATGACGGGTTTCCTCGACGTCGGTGATGCGGACGAGATCCGCGTAGTAGCGGAAAACGGTTGCCGGGAGCGCGGACTCGAGCATCGCCGCGGTCGTGATGGGCATTCCGTTCTGCTGCGAGACCCGTCGGGTGATCTCGTCGGCGCGCGCCTCGAGCTCGGTTGCGAACTGCTCAAGGACCCGGGCCCGCGCCCGAGGCTCCCATGTCGACCAACCTTTCGGGTCGTCGAAGGCGCGGCGGGCGGCACCGACGGCTGCATCGACGTCAGCCGGCGACGCCTCGGGCGTGCGGCCGATCAGCTCTTCGGTTGCCGCAGAGTGTATTTCGATCACCGATGTAGATGCAGTTGCGGCGAGCTTGCCGCCGATGAACAACGAGTCGTATTCGAGCATGGAGTCCTCCGTGCGCTTGGTTGTCACATGTCGTGCTGCCTCGGATGCCCATGCCGCCGTACGTGTCTCGGTCGACATCGTTGGGTCCGCCGTGTTCGATGCTCCGGTCATGGTTCGCTCCTCGGAGCTGTACAGGTGGTCGTCCTCATGGTTTCCCTATCGGTCCAGGTGTGGGCATCAGCCTCGGTCGCTATCGAGTGTGCTGAGTCACATTCCTGTACGCTTGTACGACAGCGCCAGTTGACTGAACGAGCACGCCATACCGGATCGGACAATCTGTGTGCCCTAGCTCCGACGACTGGCGCGAGGATCGATGGCAGGACATGCGGAGGTAACTCGTTTGTTGACTACCGGAGCGCTCGACGTGGAGAGCATTTCAGCGACCGATCGCGCGACCCAATGGGAATCGGCAACCTCAGCGTTCGGCTTCTCGCTGGCGATGGGTGCGGTCGCCCCTGAGGCCCCGTTCCATCGCGAGTACCTGCGCCGTCGGTGGATCGCGGAGCTGGCACTCGTCGATCTTCAGTGCGGCCGCTCGTCGGCGGCACGTACGACCAGCACGATCGCCGACAGCGATCAGCGGTACATGATCTTGTTGATGATCGAGCGCGGTGAGGAAGTGGTAGCGCAGGGCGGCACGAGGACGGCGCTGCGGCCGGGCGACGCGCTCCTATGGGACTCCACCCGCGCCGCGCGCTTCGACATCCAGCGCAACCTCCGCAAGCGGCTGTTGATGATCCCCGAGCGGGTATTCGAACCAATGCAAGCCGTCGTCCCTCAGGGGGACAGATTCGTTAGCTCGCCCGCCGCGCGACTGCTGATGAGCTATCTCGATTCGCTCTGGGTCGCACTGCCGCAGCTCTCATTGCAGGCAACGATATCGGCGCGCAACGCCACACTCGAGCTGATCGAGGGCGCATTGAGGCCCGGAACCGATCTGCCGGTGAGCGGAACCATTCCGGCGCTGAGGACATCAATGGACCGGTGGATCGACCAACACCTGGCAAGGCTCCACATCACCCCGACGGAGGTCGCGGCCGCACATGCGGTGTCGGTCCGCACGGTTCATCGGGTGTTCGCCGAGACTGGCGAAACTTTGGGGAGTGCGGTTCGGAGGCGCCGCCTCCTCCGCGCCCGGGCGGATCTGGCGGCAACGGATCTGTCTATCTCCTCTATTGCGGCACGCTGGCAGTTCTCAGATGCCAGCCATTTCACCCGGTCGTTCAAACTGCAGTTTGGGCTGTCGCCCACTGCCTACCGGGCAGACGCGCGGCAGGGCGAAGCGTCGGAGGGGGAAGGCTTCTAGTGTCCTGAGTCATTGATTGTTTTATTGACTCGGGTGCAGTAGGCCGCGGATCACATCCGCGGTCTTGGTCCACACGAAGGGTTTCGGGTTCGCGTTCCACACCAGGCGCTGACGTCGTCTTCGAGGATCTGGACGCTGTGGTGCGATGACGTCCTATCGCGCATGTCGCGAAACGATTGGGTCTTGTAGTAGCCGTACCGGCGATCGACAAAGAGGCGGTCGACCTCGATGCGCGCCGATCTCAGTCGAGGATGTACGGGCGATGACGGTGGCCATGAAGGGCCAGCGTCCCGAGCAGTGATCTTCCATACCGATCGCGGCACCCTGAACCGTGCCGGGTTCCTTGCCGCTCCTATGCTGGCGACAACTCCGGTTGGAGAGTGGATCGCCTCGAACTCTTCGGGCGTGATGTAGCCGAGGGTGCTGTGGAGCCGGCGACTGTTGAACCAGTCGACCCACTTCATCGTGCCGAACGTTGCCGGCGAGCCGTTCCTGCACGTACTCGCGCAACGCATCGCTGCCCACCAGCTTCGCAACCTTCGGACGTTGGCGGCCTGTTGCGCCTTCCACTGCGCCGCCAGGGACCTGCTATCCGCTTCGGGTCGCCGCGTTGCGGCGCAGCTCACGTGAAATCGTTCCCGGGTCGAGTCCGATTCTGGCGTGTCCCCGGTGAATGAGTTCGCCCTGTTCTAGAGTCCTGTGGCCCAGAATCGGGTCAGAAGGGACGATGAAACACATGGCTGGCCGGAAGAAGCACTCCGCAGAGGACATCGTGCGCAAACTGCGCCGTGCGGACGAACTCGCTGCCGCTGGCAAGACGAATGACGAGATCGCCGCCGACCTCGAGGTGTCGTCGGCGACGTTGTACAACTGGCGCCGCTCGTACGGCGGCATGGACGTCGACGCCGCCAAGTAACTACGCGAGTTGCGGGAACAGAACAGCCGGCTCAAGCGACTGCTCGCCGAGGCCGAACTGGAGATGGACGCCCTGCGAGAGGTGGCGAAGGGAAAATTCTGAGCCCGGACGCCAAGCGCCGTGCCGTCGACATGCTCAAAGAGGTGCTGAGCGTGTCCGAGCGGCTCGCGTGCAAGGCGGTCGGGCTCGCCCGCTCCACCTACCGCCGGATCCCGCTCGCACAGACGCCGGCCGACCCGGACGCCGGCCTGCGGGCATGGCTGCGGACGTATGCGAAGGGCTATCCGTGTCACGGGTTCCGGCGCGCGTGGGCGGCGCTCCGCTTTGACGAGCACCGGGAGGTGAACAAGAAGAAGGTGCACCGCCTGTGGCGGGAGGAGGGCCTGCAGCGACGGGTCCACAGTGCCCGCAAACGAGCGGGCATCTCGTCGTGTCCGACGGTGGAGTCGGACGCACCGAAGATGGTGTGGGAATTGGACTTCCAGTTCGATTCCACGGTCGACGGGAAGTCGGTGAAGATCGCGTCGATGATCGACGAGCACACCCGTGAGTCGCTGCTGAACATTGTGGAGCGGTCGATCACTGCCGAACGACTCACCCGGGAGTTGGAAGCGTGTTTCGCGGCGGCGGGTGGCTCACCGAGGGTGTGGCGGATGGACAACGGACCGGAGTTCATTTCCCAAGCGCTGCAATCGTTCTGCGCGGGAAGGGTGGGGTTGGCGTACATCCCGCCTGGGACGCCGTGGAACAACGGGTACATCGAGTCGCTCAACAACCGACTGCGCCGGGAGTGCCTGGGCTACCTGACCCCGGTCGAGTACGCTGCCCGATGCAGTCACCGGTACTTGCCGGTGGGCTGTGAGATCGCCTGAGATCGGTATCAATCACAACCTGGCTCTGGAACCGGGTGGACCGACTATCGGGGACCTGCCAATTCGGCGGGCGATCTTTCGGACCCCGAAGTCCTGGGCGCGCAGTAGAGCGCGATCTCCTCGCGTTCGGCGAATGACAGGTAGCGGCCCGTGGGGTCGTCCAGACTGATCGGTGGCATCCCGCCAGCGTGATGGAACCAGCGGGAGCCGACCGGCCATGACACGCCAACAGCGTCCGCCGCCTGCAACGTCGTCACGCCAGAGGCGATCCGCCGCCAGAAATCCCGCTGCACCGCACGCGACGGGCCCGGCGATCGCATCGGTGGCTGCAACGCCCGATCCGCCGCCCACTGCCGCCGCGCACCCGACGGCGCCTCCGGCATCTGCTTCCCACCACCCCCCATCGCGCACCTCCGTGATTGAGGTGTTGCGACGACCGATTGAATCCGTCCTGACTGCCGGCATCGCTGTGATGAATGAGCCCGTCGGCCACGGCATGGCCACCGTGGTCGCGGCGCCCCAACGCCATCTTCAACGCCGTGGTGACCATGGGGGTGTCCTTCACGCTCGATGCGTGCCAGCCGACGATCGTGCGGGAGAAGCAGTCGATCACGAACGCCACGTAGACGAACCCGGCCCACGTTCGGCAGTAGGTGAAGTCGGTGACCCATTTCCGGTTCGGCGCCTCGGCGGTGAAGTCCCGATCGAGCAAGTCTGGCGCTCTCCGACTGTCCTTGCCGCCGAGCGTGGTCCGGTGCCGGCGGCCGCGGACGACACCGGACAGGCCCTCGGCGCTCATGAGTCGGTCGACGGTGCAGGCGGCGACCTGGTAGCCGCCCAAACTTATCGCGTCACGTTCGATGTGCCAATGTTCGGCGACGAGCATTGGTCCACGATGCCACTCCTGTGGCTTGCGCCGAAAAAGTGGGCGACCCGCACGGCCTGTCGATCGTTAGTCCTGGGGACGGTCTCGAGTGACCCCGCGGCGAGCGCCGTGGTACGGCCGATGTCGCCCGTCTGTGCGCCGATGGTCTGGCAGCTGCGATCACAGCGACCTACCGATGAGTTCCTTCATGATCTCGTTGGTTCCGCCGTAGATCTTCTGTACCCGTGCCGCGGCGTACATCTGGGCGATCGGGTACTCCATCATGTAGCCGTAGCCGCCGAAGACCTGTAGGCAGCGGTCGATGATCTCGACTTGCTTGTCGGTTCCCCACAGCTTGGCCATCGAAGCCGTCGCTGGATCGAGGGTGCCGTCGATGTAACGCTGGATGCAATAGTCCATCAGCGTCTTACCGGCGAGGACGTCCGTCTTGCATTCCGAGAGCACGAACTTGGTGTTCTGGAAGTCCAGGATCGGCTTGCCGAAAGCGAGCCGCTCTTTGGCGTACTTGACGGTCTCAAGTACCGCGGCCTCGGCCATCGCGATGCCAGCCACACCTATGATGAGGCGTTCTCGCGGCAACTGCTCCATCAGCTGGATGAAGCCCTTGCCCTCTACGCCGCCGAGCAGGTTCTCTGCGGGCACACGCATGTCGGTGAAGGAGACCTCTCGCGTGTCCTGACCGTGCTGGCCGATCTTCTGCAGCACGCGGCCTCGCTCGAACCCCTTGAGTCCCTCGGTCTCGGCGACGAACAGCGAGATTCCCTTGGCCCTGAGTTTGGGGTCGGTCTTCGCGACGATAACAAGCAGGTCGCAGTGAGACGCGTTGGAGATGAAGGTCTTGGACCCGTTGATCACGTACTCATCGCCATCCCGGGTCGCGGTCGTGCGCACAGCCTGCAAGTCGGACCCAGTACCGGGCTCGGTCATCGCGACGCCGATCACCATCTCGCCGCTGGACATCTTGGGGATCCACCGTCTCTTCTGCTCGTCGGTGGCATAGGCGGAGATGTAATGGGCGACGATCGTTGAATGCACGTTGAATCCGAAGGCTGTGTCGTGGGCCAGGGCCAACTCCTGCTGGACGACAGCCTCGTGTCCGAAATTGCCTCCGCCCCCGCCAAACTCATCTGGAAGCCCCAGGCACAGCAGTCCGGCGGAGCCCGCCTTTGTCCAGAAGTCACGGTCAATCTGATGATTCTCGGCCCAACGCTCCTGGTTGGGGGTGGCTTCCCTTCTGAAGAACTCGGCCGCGTGCGTCCGTAGTGCTGCCTGATCCTCGGTCTCCCACGGGGAGCGGTATTCGGGGAACAACTTGCTCATAATTTCTACCTTCCGGTGAACTCGGGTGTGCGCTTGCGCAGGAAGGCCGCTTGGCCCTCGTGGCTGTCTGCGGAGTGCACGGACACGTGGAAATTGCGCCTCTCATGCTCGAGGCCTTGAGACAGAGACGTCTCGAACGCGCGCAGTGCGGCATCCTTGGCCAGGGCAACCGCGAGTGGCGAATTCTTCGCGATGCGCTGTGCCATGGCGAGGGCGTGGGCGCCCGCTTCGCCGTCGGTGACCACCTCGGCGACCAGTCCCGCGGCACAGGCCTGCTGGGCCGAGCGGGAGTCGCCGGTCAACAACATCGCCATAGCTTTCGACTTGCCGATGGCTTGGACCAGCCGCTGGGTGCCGCCGCCACCTGGAATCACCCCGAGCTTGACCTCGGGCACCCCGAACTCGGCCGATTCGCCCGCGATCACAATGTCGCACGCCAGCGCCAGCTCACAGCCGCCGCCGAGAGCCAGGCCCTCCACTGCGGCGATCACCGGCTTCGGGAAGGTGCCCAGGTCAGCCCAGATCTTGCCGCCCAGTGCCTTTCGCTCGCCGAGCAGCGAATCGGCGCGGATCTGGTCGAAGGCGCTGATGTCCGCGCCGGCGCAGAAGACCCCGTCGGAGCCGGTCAGGACTACTGCGCGAACCGCGTCGTCGGTGCGAATGCTATCCAACTTAGCGTTGAGTGCGGACAACAACTCCTCGTTGAGTGCGTTCTTCGCCTGAGGCCGGTGGAGCGCCAGCACCACGACAGGGCCCTTGCGGGACGACACCAGGACATCGCTCATGACTAGGCCTCCTTGTAGATATCGGCGTGCTCGGCGCGCATCGCCTTCTTATCGAGCTTGCCGACACTGGTGCGGGGCAGCGCGTCGACGAACAGGACTGTGTCCGGCAGCTGCCACTTCGCGAACTTGCCGGCAAGAACGCTGTTGATCTCCTCGAGCGTGAGCTCCGCCCCGTCCACAGTGACGACAAGCACGACTGGGCGCTCCTGCCACTTCGGGTGGTCGACGCCGATGACAGCCACCTCCTGAACCTTCGGATGGCCCATGATCGCGTTCTCCATGTCGATCGAGGAGATCCACTCGCCGCCGCTCTTGACGACGTCCTTGATGCGGTCAGTGAGCTTGAGGTAGCCGTTCTTGTCGATCCTCCCGACATCCCCAGTCCGCCAGTAGCCGTCGAGGAAGTGCCCGCCGTCGTCGGCGAGCTTGTGGTACCGCTCAGTGATCCACGGCCCCCGTACCAGGATCTCGCCCTGGCTTGCCCCGTCGTGAGGTAGATCCTTGCCTGCGGCGTCGACGATCCGGATGTCGATGCCAGAGACGGGAAGGCCCTGGCAACGCTTGAGGTCCCACGCCTCCTCAGTGGAGAGCACCCCGCGCAGAGAAGGCTTGACCGGACCGTTCACCGTGACGATCGGCGTGGTCTCGGTAGCGCCATAGGCGTGGATGACGTCCGCGCCAGCGATCTCGCGGAAGTCGCGCATGAGCGACAGCGCGGGCTCGGTGGCGCCGGAGAGCAGTCGCGCGCGGCTGAGGTCAGGGGCGACTGCGAGGGTTTTGATGTAGTCCATCATCGGCTGGAAGATCGCGGGCGCGCCGTTGGCGACCGTCACCTGCTCGGCGATAATCTCGTCGACCAGCACCTTGGTGTCCTCGGCCAGGTACCGGCCGGGAAGCACGATCTTCGCAGCAACGTAGACGGCGGCCTGCGGCAGACCCCAGGACTGGCCGTGGAACATTGGCGTGATGAGCATGACGCAGTCGTCGCTGCGCATGCTGATGGTCGCGGCGAGAGAAATCGAGTGCAGGTAGATGCCGCGGTGCGAGTAGAAGACGCCCTTGGGACGGCCCGTGGTACCGGTTGTGTAACAGGCACTATAGGTGGAAGTCTCGTCAACTGTCGGCCAGTCGATCTCACTATCGGCAGCGGCCATCAGATCCTCAAAGTGATGAGTGTTCGGCAGCTTGGTGTTGATCGAGGACATCGGCTTGTCCGTCATCACCACCCATGCCCGCACCCCGGGAGCGTGCGGGGCGAGGGCCTCGGCGATGGGTAGCAGGCTCTCATCAACCAGCACCACCGAGGCCCCGCTGTGTGTGGCGACGTGGCCGAGGTCCTCTGGCGACAGCCGCAGATTCATCTGCAGCATCGCAGCGGCCAGGCCCGGGATCGCCCAGTACAGCTCGAAATGCCGTTTGCTGTTCCAATCGAGGATTCCAACTACGTCTGCGGGGCCGACACCGAGGCGGGCGAGCGCGTTGGCGGCCCTCTTGATTCGGCTGTACGCGTCGGCGTAGGAGTAGCGGTCCCAGCCACCATCCGGGGTTCGGAAGACGATCTCCTGCTCCGGATAGGTGCGGGCCGCGTGCCGGATCAGGCTGGTGGTGTTGAGTTGGTAGCTGTCACCGTGCGTCGACGGCAATCCCTTGACGATCTCGGTAGTCATGGCGTACCTCTCAGATTCGTTCGATGATGGTGGTGTTGGCGGTGCCGTGGGCCTCGCAGATGGTTTGCAGGCCGTATCGCCCGCCGGTTCGCTCCAGCTCGCACAGCAGGTCGGTGAGCATCCGCGCGCCGGTGGACCCGAGCGGGTGACCGAGCGCGACGGAGCCGCCGTTGACGTTGAGTTTGTCGTCGTCAATGCCGAACTCGCGCTGGAACATCAGCGGGACGCCGGCAAAGGCCTCGTTGACCTCGAACAGGTCGATGTCCGCGGCGGCCAGCCCGGCGGCGGCGAGGGCCTTGTGGGTCGCGTCGAGTACCGCGGTGAACTGCACGACGGGGTCGGCCGCTGCCACCGTCAGCGCACGGAACCGGGCTCGGGGCCGCAGGCCGTGCTCGGCGGCGAACTCCCGGTCCGCGATCAGCAGCGCGCCTGCCCCGTCGCTGAGCTGGGAGGAGTTCGCGGCCGTGGTGCGGCCGTCTGTGGTGAATGCTGCGCGCAGCGAAGCGATCTTGGCCGGATCGAGATGCTCGCGAATGCCCTCGTCTGCGTCGATCACCGGGCCGGATGGATCGTGCGGGTCGGCGGTGATCGGCACCAGTTGCGCCCGGAAGCGTCCAGCACGCGTTGCGGCGAGCGCGCGCTCGTGACTGCGGATGCTGAACGCGTCCAGGTCCTCTCGGCTCAGGTTGAACTGGAAGTTCATCAGCTCGGACGAGGGCCCCTGCGCCAACAGTGCGCCGTCGTAGCGGGCCAGCTCGAGCGGGCCATACTGCGGGCCCAGGGGTGCACCGGGCTGGAACGCGGAAGGCATCGACACCTGCGACATCGACTCGACGCCGCACGCGATCGCCAGTCGGTAGCCGCCCGCCATGACGCCGTGCGCCACGAAGGTAACGGCCTGCTGGCCGGATCCGCACTGCCGGTCGACCGTAACGGCTGGAACCGACTCGGGGAGTCCCGCCGAGAGCACCGCGTGCCGACCGATATTCGAAGACTGCTGGTCATGCTGCAGCACGCAGCCCGCAATAACATCGTCCAACAGCATGGGATCGATATCATTGCGGTCCATCAGGTTTCGTAGCGTGTGGCCGAGTAGATCGACCGGGTGCCACTGACTTAGCGCACCGCCGCGCTTGCCGACGGGCGTGCGGACGGCGTCGACGATGACCGCTTCTCGGATGCTCATGCGGGCTCTCCCTTTGCTTGCATGTAGATGCCGACGAGCGGGATGTCCGCGTCTGCGGCCAGGCCCTCCCAATCGGCGGTGGTGCGAGTGACAAACGCGCTCGCCAGTTGGTCCTGCCGGTGCTTCGCGCCGAGCAGTGCGAGTGCACGGTCCCGGAAGTGCGGCTCCAGTGCACCGAGCGCCACGTGTCCATCTGCGCTGGCATAGATCCCGTAGCTGGGTATCGCCCCACCCAGTGGCGTGCCGGGGCCCATCAGTCCGTATCGGACAGCCGCTCCTGCGTCAGCAGCGGCCTCTTCGAGGACGATGCGCCGGCACTCTCCCCGGCCTGTCCGCGCACGGCCCATCAGCGCTAGCAGCGCGGCCGAAACCGCCCGCTCCGCACCGACAACGTCGGCTACCGGCACCGTTGGCATGGTCGGCGGAGTCAGGGTTCCGTGCGCCGCCTGGTATGTCAGGTCATGGCCAGGCACCTCAACGAATTCTCCGTCGTGGCCGACGATCTCGACGAGAGACAGCGCCGGAAATTGCTGCGGGAGCTTGTCAAGACCCAGGCGGGCAGACGCTGATGGCCGCATGGCGGTGATGAGTACATCCGCCCACGAGAGTTCGATCTCGAACGCCGCTCGCTGTTCCGCGCTTTTGAGATCCAGCCTGACCACAGTCTGGCCGGACGCGAGATCTTGGTACCACTGCGGCGCCATCGAGGCCAGCGGGTCGCCCGTCGGCGGCTCTACCTTGATCACTTCCGCTCCGAGTTCACACAGCCGCGCAGCTGCGAGTGGACCGGGCAGATTGACGGCGACCGAGACCACCCGCACGCCCGACAGCGGCAAATCCTGTGACAACAGCCACTCCCTTCGTCGCTGTACTACTGTACAGTTATTGAGCCAGATGTAAAGCGGTTGGTGTGATCCGTATAATCGCGATTCATGAAGGGTGAAATGCCGTGACGGACCCGCGCGCGAGCTTCAACGACCTCACAGCGAAAGCGAAGATCCGCAATGCGGCTCTGGATCTATATGCCGAACGAGGCGAAGACCGCGTATCGATGCGAGCTGTCGCGGCGGCCGCCAACGTGACCGTCGGACTGGTTCAGCACCACTTCAAGACTAAAGACGGACTGCGAAACGCTGTCGAGCAACTGATAGTCGACTATCACGCGCAGGCTCTCGCTGACACTCCCCGCGACGGTATGCCCGCTGAGGTGGCGGCGGCTCGAGATCAGGCAGTCCGGACAATGCTTGAGGACCATCCACCGGTCGTCAACTATCTAAGACGCGCCTTGCTCGACCTGGCGGCGGGCGAGGGTAAACTGCTTGCGCGCCTGACAGAACTGAGTCGCAACGAGGTGGCCAAGTTGCGCATGGCGGGGATCGCCTCCACCAGCAAATCTGAGGCGGAGCAGGTGATAGGCCTCATGATTCGTCAACTTGGACACCTGTTCCTGCAGCCCATGGTCGACGCGATGTGGAATCAGCTATCGGGTCCGGACATGGCGGAAGCATCCAAACCATCACTGAAAGTCGAGACCGAGACCCGGCGGACGGAATCTGACGAACTTCGATGAGGCGGATTCATGCGGTCGTCGCAACGAGCAACACTGCGAGACGCTCGGCTGGAGTATGCCAGTCGAGCGTCTCGCGGTTCGTTAGGTGATCGAGCGGGCCAGCGCGGCGGGTAGTTCTCGAATCCTGGCGGCCATCGCGGCGTTGACATGTTCGGCGGAGTGACCGTCGGGCAGGTGGCGCAGCAGAGTGAAGGGTAGATAGTTCGTCGGGACGCATGGCATCTCCGGGGCCCGATAAGAAGGTCCCTAGGATCAGGCAGCCCCCTCGACAGCTCACCTTCGGCCGCCCTCCACAACGCCTGGTTGGTAGCTAGTTTGGACCGTTTCGGGCGGGTGCTGCCGGCCGCGCGGTTTATGAGGTTCACGGTTGTATCGGTGCAGCCCTGTCCGATCGGGTGTTCTTGCGCAGATCGTAGAGAACACGGTCGCCTCCTATGGCGCCGGAACGAAACAACGTCGATGACCAGGCTATCTACATTTGGCGCATCTGGCATGTTCCCCATGAATGAGACCATGCGGTTCTAGAGTCCTGTTGCTCCACTTCGGAGCCGGAAGGACGATAGAGATCATGGCTGGACGGAAGAGGCATTCCGCAGAGGAAATCGTTCGCAAGCTGCGCCGGAGCGACGAACTCTCCGCGGCGGGCAAGACCTCCGAGGAGATCGCCGCCGCGCTCGAGGTGTCGCCGGCGACACTGTTCAACTGGCGCCGCCAGTACGCAGGAATGGACACCGACGCAGCGAAGGAGCTCAAGGAACTGCGGGAACAGAACGGCAGACTCAAGCGACTGCTCGCCGAGGCAGAGCTTGAGAAGGATGCGCTGCGCGAGGTCGCGAAGGGAAAATTCTGAGCCCAGCGGCCAGACGCCGCGCCGTGGACATGCTCGTCTCGACTATGAGCATCTCGCAACGGGCGGCGTGCAAAGCCGTTGGGCTCGCCCGATCGACGTACCAACGCACGCCGGTGGCGTTGACACCGGCCGATCCTGACGCCGAACTGCGGGCCTGGTTGCGTTCCTACGCCACCACGCACCCGGTGCACGGGTTCCGGCGTGCATGGGCGAACCTGCGCCACGACGAGCACCGTCACGTCAACAAGAAGAAGGTGCACCGCCTCTGGCGGGAGGAAGGCCTGCAGGTCCGCATCCATCACCCACGCAAGCGCGCCGGCCTGAGCTCGGTCCCGCAGATCGAGGCCGATGCACCGAAAGTGGTGTGGGCATTGGACTTCCAGTTCGACTCCACCGTCGACGGGAAGGCGGTGAAGATCGCGTCGATGCTCGACGAGCACACCAGGCTGTCGGTGCTGAACATCGTGGAACGGTCGATCACGGCGACTCGGCTCGTCGCCGAGCTCGACAAGGCGTTCGCGTTGTGGGGTGGTCCGCCGCGGGTGCTGCGCATGGACAATGGTCCGGAGTTCATATCGGTTGCATTGCAACGGTTTTGCGGTGACCGGATCGGGATCTCGTACATTCCGCCGGGTACTCCGTGGATTAACGGCCACATCGAATCATTCAACAACCGGCTGCGAAGGGAATGCCTCAACCGGAACCACTGGACGAATCTGCTCGAAGCGAGAGTCGTGATCGGGGACTTCAAGGACGACCACAACCACCGACATCGCCACTCGTCTCTCGGCTATCTGACTCCGGCCGAGTACGCTGCCCGATGCACCCACACGCACCAACCAGTGGGTTGCGAGATTGACTGAATCAATCAGAACGTGGCTCTAAGACCACACGGCCCGAATATCGGGGACCTGCCACATCCGCTGGCCCGTTGAGTCAATCGTGCCGCCGTAACTGGCGGTGCGGCGAAGCATCGTCCGTAGCACCAAGGTCTGGCTTGCTTGGCCCCTGCACAGCCCCGGGTGTCGGTGCTGTTGTGGGGTTGGCGGCGTGTTGGGGTGTGTGGGGTGTGGTGCCGGTGCCGGTGCCGGTGCTGGTGGTGGGGGTGTTCGGTGGGGTGATCGGGCGCGGTGGGGAGGGGTCGGCGGGTGCTCGGTGCGGATTTTGAATTGTGTTGTGCCGCAACGGATGTTTTGAATGCTGTTGTGGTGTTGGTGGGTTCGGCGTCTTTGCGTGGCTGTTTTGGGCTGTTTTCTCGTGTTTGGTTGTGGGCGTTGTGATTTCGGCTCTGGTGGTGTCGTGTCGCGTTTTGGCGTTGTCGGGGCGGTGGTATATCATTGGTGCATGACATCGGGACGGGTTGAGAGCGACGGGGCGGGCCGGACTGCGGCGCGCGCAGCGCGTCCCCGTCTCTCGTTCGGGTTCGGGGGTGCTGCGGTGGTGGCGCTGAATTATGTTGGTGTGTCGGTTATTTCGGTTTCGAGGGGAGCGCAGCGACCCGCTCGACGGCTGCCTGGGGTGACCCACCGCGAGCCGCGTAGCGGCTCCCTGGCGGGGAGCGCAGCGACCCGCTCCGTCTCCCGGCGCGCAGCGCCGGGAGGAGCGCCGCGGCTCATCCGGAACTCGAGGCCTTCGTCGTCACGGGAGACCTGACCGACCGTGGTC
>NZ_JBXAFD010000021.1:0-34234 GCF_058792695.1 Rhodococcus sp. MT28 | reverse complement strand
AATACGCTGGCTCGCATGACTATTCAGGGGACGTGGATTGCGGTCGACAGAATCGGCACCAACTACGGAGAAGACGTCTTCATTCATTCCGCGGGTGGGGCACGGGTGGCGAGGCCGCTGAACCGCGCGAAGATCGGCCTCGACAAGAAGGGGGAGCAGGTCGTTCGCGCGGTCATCAACGCCGCACTCGAAGGCCGCGAGATCCCGAAGATCGAGGGCCTGCACGTCGAGACCCACCAGGTCGACGCGTCCGACGGAACACCGGTCGGCCTGATCGTCTGGGTCGGAGCGCAGCCGCCCGGGCCGCGCCCGGTCTACAACGCGTGGATTCTCGACATGGCGGTCATGACCACCCGAACGAGCGGCGACAATCCTGCCCTCATCGGTGACGGCCGCGAAGCCAACGAGGAACGCCACGTCCAGTACCTGTTCACCTGGCTCAACCCCGAGGACGCCTGGAACATGGTCGGGGGCTACTACGACGCGCTGACCGGCGACGACGGCCTCCTGATCGACAGCTACTGGAGCCTGCGCCCGCAGGGCACGTGGGTGCACTTCTGGTCGAGCTGCCGACTCCGCGTCGACGAGAACGACGGCCGCACCCTCTACGGCCTGACGATGCAGCTCGAGAAGCGTGACCTGCTCGAGGCGAACATCTCCTCGCTGGTCCGCTACTCCAACGCGACCCTGCTGCTCGTCGAGGCACGCAACAAGATCCCACTCACCACCGTCGGCAAGCTGGCCCCCCTGGGGGAGGGTCGAGTCAGCCAGGTCCTCGACCAGGTCGATCTCGCCGAGCTTGCGAACACCGAGACGCCGGAGGACGGGGAGCAGAAGATCGTGATCGACGGCGTTCCGTTCATCGCGGCGTCGTTCCCGCTGCACTCGTCCCGTGAGAAGCACGGCGATCCGGTGGCGATCATTCTGCTGGTCGAAGAAAAAGACGCCTGAGATCACCCGACCAAACACCGCTCACCAGAATCTATTTGGAGGACCTACCAGTGCGCATTCTCGTAACCGGAGCCAACCGCGGAATCGGAGCCGCCATCGCCACCCAGCTCGTCAAGGAGGGACACACCGTGTGGGGAACCCACCGCGGCTCCTCCGTCCCTGACGGCGTCCACGGAGTCGAGTGCGACGTCACCGACGAGGCGTCCGTCGACGCAGCCTTCAAGCACATCGAGACCGAAGACGGCCCCATCGAGGGCGTGGTCGCCAACGCCGGCATCACCAGCGACACCCTGCTCATGCGCATGAACACCGAGAACTTCTCGCGCGTCATCGACACCAACCTCACCGGCGTCTTCCGTGTCGTCCAGCGCGCCACTCGCAACATGCTCAGGGCCCGCGCCGGCCGCATCGTGATCATCGGCTCGGCCAGCGGAATGTCCGGCTCGGCCGGCCAGGTCAACTACGCCGCCGCCAAGGCCGGCGTGATCGGCATGGCCCGATCCATCGCGCGCGAACTCGGCTCACGCTCGATCACCTGCAACGTCGTCGCCCCGGGATTCACCGAGACCGACATGGCAGTTGCCATCGGCGAGAAGAACATCGAGCTGGCCAAGCAGCACATCCCGATGGGCCGTTTCGGCAAGCCTGAGGAGATCGCCGCCACCGCAGCGTTCCTGTTCAGCCCCAACGCCGGCTACATCACCGGCACCGTCATCAACGTCGACGGAGGAATCGGCATGGGGCACTGATGAATCGAAAAGGGCTGTCTAGCAGGTAAAACGACACGTCCCGCAGATTCCAAAGAAGAAGGCCGGCCTGGCGCTCACCCGTTCGCAACGAACGGCGGAGACACCGGGCCGGCCTTCTTCGTTCTCCACCCGCGACGGCCGCCGCAATAAACGGCCACTGATCAGGTAAGACGACACGTCCCCGGACCCTACTGGGAGTCGCGCAGCTCCTCATATGCGGCCTGCGCCTTGGGAAGCGATGCCGGGTACTCGCCGGCCGCGGTCTCGCCCTTCTTGTAGAAGTGCTCCTTCTCGTTGTAGCCGCGCGGATCCGCGTACTGGACGGCCAGGGCGTACGCGACAGGATCATCCGCGCTGATCGTGACGGTGGCGGCGTTGTCCATGAAGGTGTTCGTCGCGGCCCGGACTACGTCCGCGGAGTCGGCCGGAAGGTTGTAGAACAGCCGCCATCCGTAGATGTCACGAATATCCGTGGCCGGAGGCGACATCCGAAGCCCGGACTGCCACCCGGTTTCGGCTTCGCTGGACACGAGCGCGGCGATCGCCTGTTGCGGTGTGCCTCCGCGCTGCTCGACGGTCTCGACGATCGCACTCGTCGACGTGCGTAGTCGATCGGCGATGAACTCGTCGGTGCCGAACGCGGACTCGGTCGGGGCCGTGGACGTGGACGTCGTCGGCGTGCTGGTGGGTGCACTGGTGGCTTCGTCGTCGCTGCTGCACGCGGTCAGGCCAACGGCGAGCGCAGCCGTGATCAGTGCTGCGGCGATGCTCGTGCGGGTCATGGGTTCTCCCGTGGTCAGTAGCGGATGTCGTCGATGAGCCAGCGGTCGCCCTCGCGAACGACGGTGACCCACACCGTGGTGTCAGGTTTGACCGTATCGGTGCCGGTCTCGGTGACCGCGGTCTGCTTGATGGTGGCCACGCGCTGGACGACCGTGTCGGTGTCCTCTGGGCAACCGGAGCACCCGACGGTGACGTCGGCGATGACCTTGGCCTGGTCCTGCCCCCACTGGGCCCACTGGATGCCCGGGCCTCGCTCGGTGCGTGCGTCGACGTTCATGCGGCCGGCGAGGTTGTCGGTCAGCCAGTTTCGGGCCCGCCCGTAAGCGTCGTTCGGCGTGGCATCGGTGGCCGGGTACCAGGTGAACACCACGGTCAGGCCCTGCCTGGCGGCCTCGTCGGCACCCTGGGCGGCGGGCTGCTCGACCTCGATCTCGGCCTCGGCTGGCGGCGCGACCGGCGTGGTGGTGGACGCACTGGTGGCCGGCGGGACTGCCTCGGTCGACTCCTCGCCGTCGGTCCGTGCGAGGAACGAGTAGGCCAGAACTCCGATGACAGCGACCGCCAGCACCACGATGACGAGTGTTCGAGCCCTCATTGAAACCCCCTCTTGTGCCCAGTGATTGGGCCATTGACCAGCATAAACGACACGTCCCCCAGGAAGGGAATGGGTGGTCGGCAGCATCCGGCCGCCGGGCGGCGGTGACCTCGAGGTCGGGAGGTGCCCCTCGTCGAGCGGTGTGGAGATGACCGAAAACGGCGGGGCGCGAGGAGAACTCCCCGCGCCTCGTCCGAAAACCGCGTATGAACTGCATAGATGACACGTCCCCTACATCACCCGCCGGGCCTTCATCCCGGCCTGAAGGGGCGCTTCCTTGACGACATCGCCGGTGGTGGGGGCGTGGACCATCTGCCCGCCGCCTGCGTAGATCCCCACGTGGCCAGGTCCGTTCGGCCCCCAGCCGCCGAACACCAGGTCACCTGGCTGGGCGCGGTCGATCGGGATCTCGACCCCGACGCTCCACTGCTCCTCGGAGGTGCGGGGGAGTGCGACCTTGCCGGCGCTTGCTGCGTGCACCGCGAACGAGGTCAGGCCGGAACAGTCGAAGCCGCCGTTGGACGGGCCGCCCGTTCCGCCGCCGCCCCACACGTACGGAGTACCGAGGTACTCGCGTGCAGCCGAGACAACCTGGCCACTGTCCCCTGCGGCGTCCGGGATGAACCGGCCCCGAGAGTTCGGGTTCGCGAACGTCGCCCGAGCTGCGGTGATCTTCGCGACGTAGTTCTGCGTCTCGCTGTAGGGCGGTATCCCGCCGTACTTCTGCACGGCACCGCCACCGGCGTTGTACGCGGCCAGCGTCAGCTCGATCGGATCGCCGGGAACCGACGACACCTCCTGGTAGAGCGCGCACATGAAGTGCGCCTGCGACATCACCGCGTCCCCGATCGAGTTCGCGTCCGCCTTGCCATCTCCGTCGTAGTCCTTGCCCCAGGTCGCCCAGGTGCCGGGCATGAACTGCGCCGGCCCCATCGCGCCCGACGGCGAGACGGGGGCGTTGGCCCCGTGGCGGAAGTTGTTCTCCTGCTGGAGCTGCGCGGCGAGCAGTGGGGAGTCGATCTCCGCGCACACGCTGCCCGCGCGACGCAGCCACGGCTCGAACTCCGCCGGCACGGCGGCGAACGCCAGCTCGCCGCCGCCGGCCATCCCGAATCCCGAGCAGTCGGCCGTCGAGCGGGTAGCCGCCACGAGCTGGACGCCGTTGTTGCTCACGTCGATGAACTGGCCGCCGCCACCGCCCTGCTTCTCGATCTCGGGGAGCACGGTCAGCGGGTCGATGGCAGTTCCGCTCTGCAACCGGCCCCCCTCCCAATACTCGAAATGCAGGTGCGGGCCGGTCGATCCGCCGGCGTTGCCGATGTCGGCGATGTGGTCGCCGGCCTTGACCTGCTGGCCCTGCTTGACGCGGATACCGTTCGAGAACATGTGCCCGTAGACCGTCGAGACCGGTTTGCCGTTGACGTTCGAGTCGATGATCACCCAGTTCTCGAATCCGACCCCGGGGCCCTCGCCCGTGGCCCCGGCTGCAACAACTGTGCCGTCGAGTGCGGCGAGGATCGGTGTCCCGACCGGTCCGGCCAGATCGTCACCCTGGTGCTGTGCACCCCACCGCTCACCGAATCCGGAGGTGTAGGTGGTGGTCCCGGGGTTGACCGGCAGGCGGATTGGCCCGGACATCGTCAGTTTCAGATCCTGCGAGATCGACGACGAGCTGCCGTCATCGCCGTCCGTCGAGACGGTCCGGCAGGGATCGCGGGGGATGACCGGCGCACCGACCGAGCACGCGGAGGTGCCGAGAACGACGGACGCAGCGCCGGCCAGCAACAGCGCCCGCCCGGCGCTGCCGCGGTTCACCGTCCACCCGGGATCGGGGTGTCGAGTTCCGGGATCGGAATCGGCCCGGGCACCGGAACCGGATCGCTGGCGCGGTCCCGGGTCGGCGCCGAGGTGGGCTCGTCCAGATCGAACGTGGACTCCTCTGTCGTCGACGCAGCGGCACTCGAGGTGCGCGGCGCCGCAGACGGTTCGGGCGCCACGCTGGTGGTGGGTGCCGAGGTGCGCTCCGCTGCCGGGGAGGCTGGCGGCGCGGCCTTCTCGACCGCGGTCAGATCGAGGGTGGGCAGGGGCGTCTCGACGACCCACCGCTTGCCGCTCGCGCCGCCGGCGTCGGCGACGGTGAGCGTGACCGTCAGGTCCCCGGCCTGCGTCGGGACGGTCACCCGCGCGGTCTTGCCGTCGGCGCCGTCCGTCAGGGTGCTGACCGTCGGGCCGGTGATGACCACCGGCGTACGCGGCCGCGCCGCGATGACGGACTCACCCGGCTTGTCGGTGGTGAAGCGGCCGATCGCGCTCGCCCACTTGCTGTCCGAGGTGGTGGTGTCGACGAACGCGTGCGCGTACGCCATCGCCGTGGCCGGGGCACTCGAGGCCGCCCACACCGCGGTCTTGGCGACGACCAGCGATTCACTGACCTCGTCGAGCTCGTAACTGATCGACTCCGCCGACGGCGGCGGCTCGGTGGCCACCGTGTCGGTTTCCTGGGCCGCTGCCCGGGGCGCCGGGGTCTCCCCGAACACTGCCCCGGCAGCGAACAACACGGCCACCACACCGGCGATCGTGAGCGCCAGGTTGGTGCGCGAGTAGAGCACCCACCGGCGAATCGGTGCGAGAACAGGATTGGGCCCGGACGACGCCATCAGATGTACCGATCCTTCGTGATCGAGCCCGACGGGGCTGCGGAGGTCCACACCTTCGTGGCCGATCCGGACTTCGCCGGCGCACCGGAGCTGGTCGCGGTGGCGTGCGACTTCTGCCGCGGCGCGGGCGTGAAGACCTTCATCGGTGCGATCGCCGACCGGTCACCGCCGTCCCACCGCTGCCCGACACTCGCGCTGAGCAGTTCCTTGCGGGCCTTGCGCTCCTGGACGATGCTCTCGGCCTCGTCCTGGTCGAACCGCTTCCACGCTGCGGCACCGGACTTCACGGCCTGATCTGCATCCTTGCCGTCGATACCGCCCTTGCCGCGGGCCATGTCGCGGCTGGCCACCGCTGCGATCCCCGCGATACGCGCATCACGCTCGGCGCCCGAGCTGGCAGCCTGCCCCATCCGCGCGGCACGGCCGAGGCCCTGCGCCTTGCGGGCATCGGCACGCGACTTGGTGAGGGCCTGCTGACGCTGGTTGTTGAGCGCACGACCCTCGGGGCGGGTCACGGCGTTGCCCTGGCCCTCGGCGACACCGTCAAAGGTGCGTCGGCCGGCGAAACGTCCGGCGGCCTTCTCCGCGATCGCCTGCGCAGGACCACCGACGGCGAGGCTCGCCGCGTCGAACGCCTTGCGCTTGAACGACTTCTTCGCATTGCGGGACTTGCGGTTGACCATGCTCGCCGAGTTCTGCGTGAACGTCTGACTCATCCGCTTGAACGGCCGCATGATCGCCCAGCACACGACCGTCAGCAGGATCATGAACCACAGCCGCCAGGACCCGTCGACGGCGCCGTTGGAGTTGACGTAGAGCTGCACCAGCGCCATCAGGTAGACCGCCACGATGACCGCGCCGGCCACGCCCCACATGTAGGCGGAGGCGAGCATGCGCATCACCCGGGACAGCCAGCCGCCGTAGGCGATCGCGATGGGGATCCAGATCGGCGCGAACAGCACCGCGAACCGGATCGCCATCAGGGCCGTCAGCTTCAGCAGGGACGCCCCGATCCACAGCAGCGACGGCATCGCCAGCTTGAGCATGCCCATGAACCCGATCGAGGTTCGGCCCGAGTCCTTGCCCTGGAACTGGTGGTAGGAGAGCTGGTAGTCGGTTTCGAGCGACGTGACGATGTCGCGGAACTTGTCTGCCTTCTCCTCGGCGAGCGTGGCCTGGGCCTTGGGGTCGTCCTTGACCTCGTGCTGCTGGTCGTAGGTGAACGCCAGCGAATCGCGCAGCTTGGGGCCGAGTTGGGCCTGGTCTGCCGGGTCGTAGTTCTGGCCGAACCAGCCCTTGCGCCAGTCGTCGAGGTAGATCTTGTCGATCAGCACGTTCCGCGGATCGGTGGCACCGCTGGCCAACGAGTCCCCGTTCGGGCCGAACGTCACCGCGAAGATCTCATCCTGCGTGTCGGTGATGAGCGATCCGAAAGTGTCGTCCGCGACCTGGAGCGCCTTCTGCGGAGCACCGACCATCAGCGCGCCGAGCGCGAGACCGGCGGCGGCCATCGCCGTGGTGCGGGTGACTCCGGCCGAGTCCTCCTTCATCGACTTCCACAGCACGATCGCCGCGACGACGACCAATCCGATGCCGACCCACTGGCCGTAGATGCCGCGCAGCCCCTTGCTGATCGAGAAGACGATCTCGTCGAACTTCGCCAGCGCCGGCTCGACTCCCGCCTCTGCGGCAGCCTGGCCCGTCTTGGTCTGGTCGTCGAGCCAGAACGCCGCGGCCGCCATCGACTTGCCGATCGTCATGAACGCATTGCCGAGCGTGGTGTCACCGACCGCGTCGGGAGCCCGAACCAGGTCGGCGCCGCAGCCGAGGTCGTAGGTGTTCCACTTCAGTCCGGCCCACCCGTAGGTCTGGTAGCCGGTCCCCCCGCCGTGCGCCCGATCTGCGCTGGTCGAATCGAAGGTGGTTTCCAGGACCTCGTTGGGGAACTCGGGTTTCGGGACGTCCTTGCAGTCGAAACCGCCGGCAGCGGCCACACCGCCGCCGAGGCCGATCAGGGAAATGGCGGCGAGCATCAGCACCACCAGAACGCGGCTCACAAGCCCCATACGCCGCCCGGAACGGCGAGGGGAGGGGGAACGGTCCTGCGGGGCGCCCTGGCGCCGCTGGGGGCTCACGCGGCACCGCCTCGGGTCGCGCGCGAGTCCAACGCCTCGAACACGTGCGCCAGATGGACGAAGTGCGTCCAGTCCGAGCGGATCAGCTCGATGTCGTCGGCCATCTTCACCACGAACCGGCGCGCCTGGTCGAGGTGTTCGGTGTCGGTGTCCTCGTCGAGGGTGTCCTCGCCTCCGCCACCGAGACCGGCCAGCAGCGACTCGTAGCCCTCGCCGACGGGAAGGTTCAGCAGCTTCAGGGCGCCTTCGATCGCGTGGGCGTTGCCGCCGAGGTCGCCGATGATCACCTCGTACGTCAGCGCGGACTTGTCGTCGGTGCCGTCGACGCCGAGGTAGTCGTCGGGGAGCTGCGAGCAGACGAGTGCACGAACCTTGTACTTGCGGGAGTCGCGCGCGATCCGCAGGTTCAGGGTGCGGCCGGCGCCGGTCTGCTCGAGGTACTTGTTCTCGTCGAGGAACAGCACCTTGCGCTCGTAGCGCGGCAGCTCGTAGACGAGACGGTTCGCCATCCACGCGGCCATGTGCATCAGCGGGCCGGCCATCCGCTGCTGCGGAGTCCACTGCGACGGGTCGGTGCCCTCGGGCGGCAGTTGCAGACCGGGCATGGTCAGCACCGTCAGGCGGATGCCGTCGGCGACGAAGTCGTCCGCATCGCCGGTGGTGCCGCGCTCGGGGAACAGGACTCGGGCCTCGGCCAGATCGGACATCATCGACAGGTCCTGGTGCACGGACCGTGCGCACGAGCGCAGGTCGATGTTCTCGTCGTCGGCACCGATGCGTGCGATGGCGTCGAGGACTTCGCGCAGGTTGTGGTGCCGCTCGCCGCCGACCATGTTCGCTGCCGTCTGGAGCACCGTCTCGGTCCACTCGTGCTCGAGGCGCGCGGGGGTGAGCATCATCTTGAGCACCGAGACCGCCACCGAGATCCGCTCCGCCTGCGCGGCACGCACATCGGCCTCGTACTGCGCCTGCGCCGCCGCGACCGGATCGGAATCCTCGACGTAGTCCGCACCGCTCGGGTCGTACTCCGGATCGCTGCGGCGCGGATCGACAATCACTCGGTACGGGTTCAGCGAGCCGGGCCGCGAGGTGCGCCCGGTCAGCGCCTGGACTTCGGCGATGCCACGGAACTCGGGGAGCTGCGCGAGCTTCTTGAGCGGTCCGGACGGGTCGAGCACCACGCCGTAGGCGCCAGCGCGCACCGCCTGGTAGACGAGCACCCCTGCGAGGAACGTCTTTCCGGATCCAGGAACGGCGACGATCGGGGTCAGGCCGGACTTGTGCTTGGACTCGTGCGCGGCAAACAGGTTCCAGATCGCCGGTCGCGGCGCGATCGAGGCGGTCTGCCCGATGACGACGCCGGTGCGGTCACCGATCCGGTCACCGACCGCAGCCATGCCGGCCGAGAGAGCTTCGACGTTCATCCGCCGGCAGTGCGCGATGTTCGCCAGCGGCTCACCCGGGATGAACTCGCGCAGGAGCTGGTACTGGCCGTGCTCGTGCTCGAGGCGGATCCGCGGCGAGTACATCTCCTGGAGCAGTGCGACCTTCTGCTTCGCCTCCTCCGGCGTCGATCCGACCACGAGCACGCGGTAGAAGCCCTCGGTGCGCACCGACAGCCCGGAGTGGTCCTCTTCGATGTCGGAGATGGCGCGTTGCGCGAGCGCATGCTGCTCGGCCAGCTCCGGGGGCGGCGACTGGTCGTGCTCGATCGTGTAGTGGTCGAACTGGGACTCGATCCGGTCGCTCAGACGGCGCAGGCTGCGCAGGCTCTGGCTCTTGGTCTTGAGCGTGATCCGCTCGGACCACTCCAGCGGTTCGCCCGACGGGTCGCCGATCACCTGCCAGGGCAGCATCTTCTCCGGGATCGGCAGCGGCGCCATCCGACCGACCGTGAGGACGATCGCGTAGCCGGTGTAATCGCGGCCGCCGACCTGCCCGCGCACCGTGGTGTAGCCGTCACCGGGGGTGAGTTCGAGGTTGGTGAGGTCTTCGAGCGCGGCGACGTCGGACTCCTCCCAGTCGCCGCCACCGGAGATCACGCCATCGGCGTCGAGCGGCAGCCCGAGCGATGCCGAGCGCAGCAGCAGGTAGTCCATCTGTGCGGCATTGGCGGGCTTGGCGCCCACGCCCTGCCCGGACAGGTGCCGCTCGATCGTCGCGAGGTGATCGGCGATCGCCTTCTGCTCGTTGAGGAACGCATCACGCGCCCACTTACGAACCAACCGCGCGAACGAGCCGAGCAGCGGGGCGTCGATGACCGGGACCAGCCACTGCCCGACCGTGTCGAGGCCCTGCGCAAGCACCGACCGAGGCGGCAGCTCCACACCCCAGTAGCGACCCTTCTGGGTCGGGTTACCCCACAGCATGGCGTGCTGCTGCCCGCGCAGGTAGTCCGCCCACGACAGGGCGCCGGGCACGTCCAGGATCGGCTCGGCCCACGCGTCATGGTTCTGCGCCCACTGGCGCACCGGCCACGGCGTGCGCACCAGCCGTCGATGCAGCCCGGTCACACCGGATTCGGCGAGGTTCGCCACCACCAGGGCCTCGTTCTGGATGTAGCGGCGCTGCTTGCCGACCGGTCGCATGTTCCACGGGCCCGGCGGCTGCACGAACCACGCCGTCGACTGCCGGCGGGTGCGGGTGACGTTGCCCTCCACGCCGACCAGTTCGAGACGCACCGCCTTGCGCTCACGGTCGTCGCGCTTCTTCGCGGCCTTCACCTGGCGAGTGATCTCGGCATCAGGGGTGGCGTTGCGTCCCCGCCCCCGCCCGCGCCGCTTGCCGGCGGGCTCGGCCTGCTCCGGTGCGGGCTCGGGGACAACGGCCGGCGCGGGCGGCGCGACCCGGCTGTCGGGGACCTGCGACCATGCCAACTCCTGCGGCCGCGGCGCCAGAGGTGGAGTTGCTGCGGCGCCGCGATTGGCTGCCATCGCCGCCGCCCACGACGGCGGCAACGCACCGGGCGGAAGAACGGTCGGCTCCGGCTCGTCGAAGTTCGGGTCGAACAGTGCGGCGATGTCGTTGTCGGACTGCATGGTCATCGGGGCAACTCACCTTCGATCGGCGCGGACGTGGGCGCGCTGCGCTGCGCGCGGATAGTGGCGGGAATGCGAAGCACGACGGTCTGTCCGGGCTTCGGCGGGCGCGGGGCGTTCAGGTCGTTCCATGCGGCCCGCAGCACCGACCGGACCGGTCGATCGGCGTTGACGTACTTGGTCACCTTCGAGGTCAGCACGACGGTGAGAACGACCATCACCGCGAGCGATCGGAAGCCCAGCGGTACGTGCACGATCGCGCGGCTGACGAAGAAGATGGTGCCGAAGATCGCGACCCCGAGTCCGATCGCCGCGTAGCGGATCCGGAACGGGAACGTCCACCCGGTCGGACCGAGGAATTGCCGGTCCACTCGGTGCAGCAGGTCGTCGTTGTCGATCACGGTCGGCTCCCTTCGCGGTTCGGTCGGAGGTCGGGGGTGAGCACGTCAGACCTGGATGCCGATGAGGCCGAGGAGGAAGTTGCCGACACCGGTCGCGGCGCTCTGGCTCTGGGCGATCGAGAACCACGCCAGTCCAACGAGGGACAGGCCGCCGACGGTGACGACCTTCGACAGGTTGCCGCGCATGCCACCCATACCGATGACGCACCCGGCCAGAAGCAAAATTGTGAAGACGATGTTGTCGCCGATCCAGGCACGCAACCCGCCGGTCGACACCTCCGTCGTCTGGGCGAGTACGTCGATGTGAGGGGGAGCGGTCGTCGCCAGTTCGACAACTGCGGAGGTGAGGGACATTGGACTCTCCATCGCGAGATCGGTTGGTGCACCTGAATGTGGATGCACGCGAACGTAAGTCGATGTCCGTTTTCACCTCAACGGGGTGTCAGGGGGGCATGCGCGGTATCGCCACAGGTCCGGGCGCTGCGAGACCCCGAAAGATTCGTTCTCGTGGGGTCGGCGAGTACCGCCGTTTCGGCCTTCTCGTGGCACTGCGGTGCGCGGTGCGCAACGGCGCTGCGCGCAAGCGGATTTCAGGGCGTCGACCGCACGACTGCGAGGGGTGGTCACACGAGCAAGCCGAGCGGTGCGGAAGAAGGCCCGCCGACGGTCGTCGGTCGGTGCGACTTTCGGGGACGGCAGCGCGGCGTTCACAGGCGCTATGGGATGTAGTGCGTATGGGCTCGCATATGGGCGCTAGGGGGCATAGGGGCTATGGGGTGCCATACGCCCACCGGGCGGCGGATATGGGCGGTGCATGGACGCGGTGCACGAGGTGGGTGCGTAGCCGGGGCGGGCGCGGCGATCGCGACCGGGTCACTGCCGGCGGATCGAGGGCACGTGACCGGTGCGGTGGGGAAGTGCTCGAACGAGCGGTGAGAAAGAGCGCCGGATTCGGCGGTGGATTTCGGCGGTGCGATCGAGCGCTCGAAAAAGCGCCTGTCCCACCACCCCCTCCGGGGGTCACTCCCCCCCGGCGTTCCTTGGGGGGGAGTGTAATTCCAAATTGACGCCGCCGCAACCTCTTTCGGAAGCGCCCATGTCGGACGCTATCCGGAGCGCTCGACCAAGCGGAGTGATAGACGCTCCGACCTCGTCCCGCTGACCGCGTGTGGCGGCGCTCGTTTCACCGTCCCATCGCTCGGTGGCGAGGTCCACCCGAACTGTGCCACATGGACGTTCGGAGACGGTCTCCAAGCCGCTCGACGGAGCGGTCGGCGCGGCGAGTGCGAAGCACACCCAACAGCGGTCGGCGGTGCGGTGGTGACGCGCTCGGCCTAGCGCTCGCCGAGGCGGTGGCGGTGCGCTCGGAACAGCGGTCCACAGAGCGGTCGTCAGGCGCGTCGAATAGCGGGCAACACCGCGGCGGTGACGCGCGCCGCGACATCGGTCACTCGACCTCGGAGTCGATGCGCGGCAAGCGCGTTGGGTGACGCGGAAACGACCGTCGGGGAGGGGGGGACCCCGTTGCGGAAAATCGCGGTTCCTTGCCACTGTGCAAAAGACGCCTCGTCAGATGGCGTCCGAGAAGCTTCGGCACGAGCGAAAGGCACAGGCGGTGAGCGGAAATCAGGACCCCCTGAAGGACTGGATCGTCGCAACGTGGCGTGACATGTTCGGCGAGTCCGGCAACGCTCGCGGACAGCAGCTCGGCGAGAACGGTCGGCCGACCAGCATCCGCCGCTTCACTGCGCTCTCGCCGATCGTGATCGCTGCCGCTGCCGCCGCGGTGTTCGCCCCGCGCCTGATGCCGATCGCTGCCGCCAACGCACAGGCCACCGAGGTCCTGACCACGCTGCACGGCTACCGCGTGGCGCTGATCGCCGCCGCCGCCCTCCTCGTCGCGGTCGACGTGCTGCGTCACCGCTCGCACCGGTGGTCGACGATGCTCGAGTCGGTGGTCCGGCAGAGCATCGGAAACCTGCCGAAGAAGGTGACGGTGCCGTTCCCGTCCGGGTGGCGGGTACTGCGCCGCGCCACCATCAAGCTGGCTCGGGGCACGGTCGTTCGCCCCAAGCAGTTCGAGGAGCTGTCACGCGCCATCGAAGCCATCGCCGGGAGCAGTTCCACCAACGAGGTCACCGTCCGTCACGAGGCGCACCGGGACCGGATCGTCATCCGACGGAAGACGATCGAGCCGGACGAGCGCAGCGATCGACACAAGGCGCTGCAATCGACCCTGGATGCGGCGTCGATCTTCTCCGACCCGAAGGTGACGGTTTCCGCACACGACGCGGACGGAGTCGAGACCGGCTACCGGATCTCGTTCGAGCGGTCGATGAACGCCGGAGCCCGCGGCTTCCAGGCCAAGGTCGAAGAAGCACTGATCGCCAATGCCGGCGAGCACGAGTCCGGCCGGAACTGGACCACCGACTGGTACCCCGACAAGGGCTACCTGACCATGCGCCTGGTCGCCCCGATGCCCTCGCGCATCGACCACCCGCTGGAGCTGGTCGACGACAACCTGCGGCACCTGCCGTACGCGACCGGCGAAGCCGAGCGGACCTTCATCTGGGACATCTCCACCAAGTCCAACAAGCCGCACTGCCTGATCGTCGGCCCGACCGGCGGCGGCAAGACCTCGGTCATCCGCACCCTGCTCACCGAGGCCGCGCGCCGCGGCATCCCGTTCGTCGGTGTCGATCCGAAGATGATCGAACTCGACGGCTTGGAGGGCTACCCCGGGTGCGGCGCGATCATCTACGACCCGATCCGCGCAGCGATGTTCGTGCGCGCTCTGCACTCGGAGATGATGGCGCGCAACACCTACATCCACGACATGAAGATCGAGGGCTCGCAACTGCCCTTGATGATCGCGGTCCTCGACGAGTTCTTCATCCTGTCCGGCAAGTGGCAGCGACTGATGAAGACCGGCGACGACGAGACCCGCGCAATGCTCAAGGAACTCGACCCGCTCAGCGCGTGGGCCGACCTCGCCGTCCTCGCCCGATCGGCCGGCATCCGCCTGCTGCTCGGCGTCCAGCGCCCGGACGCGTCGCTGTTCGGTGGCGCGAGCGGTAATGCCCGCGACAACTTCGGCACCCGCATCTCGCTCGGCAACCTCTCGCAGGACGGCGCGCTGATGATGTGGGGAGACTCCACCGTCGGCCGCGAGGTCGACACCTCGGTGCCCGGCCGCGGCATCGCGATCGGCGAAGACGGCAGCCCCGCCGACGCGCAGATGTGGTGGACCCCGAACGTCGACCGCCACCCCAACAAGTGGAACCAGCTCTCCGCCAGTGAGAAGGCGATCATCGACGGCCTCGCGCCCCTGGAGACGCCCGGATTCACCTGCTACTCGACCGAGCTGGCCGAGTTCATCGAGACCGAGCGCGCACTGGCCAAGCGGGCACGCGAGTACGGCCGCGCCGCGGAGCCGATCGTCATCGGCACCGGCGACGACGCCACCACCTCGACCTCCCCGGCCACCGCGCCGTCGGACGCCGCGCAGACGACCGAGGACGACTTCGCCGACGTCATCCCCGCATCCGCGGTAGAGGCCGGCCAGACCGTCCTCGTCGACGACGACGAAGGCGAACTCGTCCCGGTCACCGTCGCCGCGGTCGACGTCACCCGCGACAGCAAGGGCGAGATCACCTCGACCGTCCTGACCGTCGGCACCGGCCGCGTGAAGACCCGCATCACCTTCGACGCCACCGGCGTCGTCGTCCTCCCCGAAGCCGACCTCGTAGGAGCGCCCGCATGACCATGACCCACCGCCGTCCCGCTGCAAGTTTCGCAGCGGAGACCGAGGCCAAGATCTCCGAACTGTTGGCGTCGATGCCTGCCGCCGAGCGCGACTCGCTGAACGCCAACTTCAACTCGCGGATCCGCACCGGCGATCTTTCGCCGGCAGTGACGGAGCCGCCGACGTTCTTCTCCGGATAACCACCGCAGAAACCCCGAGCAGTACCCACCACCGAAAGGAACACCATGAGCCGCCGCATCTCCCAGTCGATCACCCCCACCACCGAGGACGTCGCCGCGCTGCGCGGACCGTTCGTCTCCAAGGGCGCCAACGATCCCGTCATCAAGGCGCTGCGGGAATACCTCAAGGACACGTCCCCGGAGTGGGTGGCCAAGCTCAGCGAGAACCAGGAGCTGACCAGTGACCGCCTCGCCGAGATCAGCGACGCCGCCGCCAAGCGCCGCGCCGTGATCGAGGCGCTGCCTGAAGTCGCCGCCCGCGCGACTGCGTTGGCCGAGCTGGAACAGGCCGAGGCCGTCGTCGACGAGATGAACACGGCACTGGCCGGCGCCAGCGCCTTCGGGGTCAACTGACGATGACCCCGCCGACCGTCGATGTCGAGATCACCTCCAAGACCACCGCCCGCGCGACCTTGGAGGACGCCAACGTGCCTCCGATGGAGCTGGAGGCGACCGAACACAAGGCCATTGGCGCGGTCGTGCACGAGTTCGTGCACAGCATCGCCAAGGGACAGGAGTCCGCTGTCGAGGTCGTCTACCGGACTGGAAAGGACACCAAGTACCTGACCGTCGGACCCGACGGCAGCGCCCGGGAGTGCGCACCGAGCACGCCCTTCCCGGTCGTCACGATGGCCGAGCCCGAACCGGCGGCGGCGGAGCCTGTCTCCGCGCCGCCGGCCGGGCCGGTGATGGTGTCGGCGGAGTCGATGGACTACGCCGACACCACCCCGGCCGCACAGCCTGTTGCGCGGCCGGTCCCTCCCACGCCCGCACAGGCCGCCCCGCAGCGGGTCGCCGCTCCCACGCCTTCCCCGGTGGGGCAGCGGCCCGCAGAAGCGATCACAGGGCCGATCACGGGCCCGGTGGTGCTCTCGCAGTTGTCCGCACCGCGCGCGAACCCGGTGTCGAGCGACCCGGCTCGGCTCGGGGTTCGCGGGCGGATCAACGCGATGCTGGGACTGAAGCTCGCCCCGAAGTCCGACTCCCTCGAGGTGCG
The DNA here is from genome assembly GCF_058792695.1 of Rhodococcus sp. MT28. Classification (NCBI taxonomy): domain Bacteria; kingdom Bacillati; phylum Actinomycetota; class Actinomycetes; order Mycobacteriales; family Nocardiaceae; genus Rhodococcus; species Rhodococcus sp. MT28. Next base: position 17,944 of record NZ_JBXAFD010000021.1, on the reverse strand, counting down.
GCTGCGCGGCTCGCAACAGGCGATCGCGCGGCAGCTGCCCGAGGGCGCGGTGATCACGATCGCGAACGTCAAGGGCGGCGTGGGCAAGACCCCGATGTCGATCAGCCTTGCCGAGACGATGGCCGAGTACCGCGGCCCCGCTACCGTCACGTGCCTCGATCTCGGTGAGGTCGGCGGCAGCTTCGCAGACCGGGTCGCCGTACCGCCGCAGCCGGGGCAGGACATCGTCAGCCTGCTGGCCGGAATCGACCCGGCCTCTGGCGAGATTCGCGCCTCCCAGCTCGCCCGGTACTTGGCCCGGCAGCCGTCCGGCTCCGACGTCGCAGCCGGGCTCGCCGGTGCGATCGCGCCGCTGAGCTACACCGAGGCGGCCACGGTCGGCGCCGTCCTCGGCCGCCACCGCGACGTTCTGGTCGCCGACACCGGCAACTCCAGCCTCTCCGAGAGCTGGCGGTGGGCGATCACCGCCGCGCACGCGGTCATCGTGCCGGTCCCGCTGCGCTTCGACGCGGCCGCCGCCGCGGAGCGAACCCTCAACACCTACGCCGCCGTGCGCCCGGACGTGCTCTCTCGCACGATCGTGGTCATCACCGACGGTCCTGGGGATGCGCCGATGGTCGAGACGGACACCGTCGACGCGTTCGCCGCGCTCGGTGTTCCGGTGTGCCGGATGCCGTTCGAGCCGCTGTTCGCCTCCGGCGAGCGCATCGCACTCACCGGGCTGCGCCGCGAAACCCGGGACGCGCTGACGGTGCTCGCAGCCACCGTCGTCGACCGGATGGCGGTCGCCGTGAGCTGATGCGCTGGCCGGCCACCCGGCCTCACCGATCGACCTCCGATCCCTCCCATAACCCCGAGATCCGGGCCTCGCACCGAGGCCGATCCACGATGAAAGGCGATGCTCGATGAGCAACGACATCAACAACCGCGCCGCTCGCCGCAGCTCCAGCGGCCGGCACCGCAAGGTCCAGAACCAGGCCACCGTCGCGCTCGTCGCGGCCGCCGCCGTCGCCGCCGGCCTCGCCCTCGCCCCGTCGGCCGGTGCCGCACCGACCCAGGGCGGCACCACCGGCGCAGGTACTCAGGGCGGCACGGTCGGCGCCGGTGCTCAGGGCGGCACCACCACCGCACCCGCCCCGGCGCCCGCGTCCGTGCCCGAGGCCCCGGCGCAGGCCGCGACCTGGGTGGAGACCCCGCAGGCGTACGCGCCGGAGAACGTGCAGTGGCGGGCGATGCCGAACTACGACTACGAGACCGAGACGTACGTGGCCCCGGAGTACACCTACGTCGCCCCGGTCCAGATCGAGACGCTGCACCTGCCCGTCGCGGTCACCCCGACCGCGCCGATCATCGCTCCGCGCAACAAGGTCCGGTTCGGTGACGCAATGTTCGAGCAGGCGAACTGGATGTCCGACGTCGACGCCGAGCGCACCAACAACACGTCCGCGATCCTCGAGGCCCAGGCCACCGACTTCTGGCGCTCGGTCGGTGTCGAAACCACCCGCGCCGAGCGCCTGGCCGCCTCGCAGGTCGCGGGCGGTGTCACCGGCGCCGTGGCCGGCGCGACCGCGGTCGGTGTCCCCGCCGCCGTGGTCGGCGGGCTGATCGGCGGCACCGTTGGCGGCGTCCAGGGCGCCGCGCTCGGCACCATCATTCCGACCCCGATCCCCGGTCTGCCGGTCGTGACCAGCGGTGTCGCCGGCACCGCGGGCGGCGCGGCGATCGGTGCGGCCGTCGCCGGTGTCCCGGCTGCTGCGGTCGGTGGCCTGGCCGGTGGCGCTGCCGGTGTCGCCGCCGCGACGAACTTCGGTGCCGGTGACCTCACCGAGCCCGAGGAGGTCGCGGTCGAGGACGTCGAGCACGACGCGATCGTCGATCAGACGGCCGCGACGCTGACCGAGTGGGAGAACTCCGGCCCGGTCGGTGCGGCCGCCGCCGACACGGTGCAGAACGTCGTCGAGTCCGCGCCGGTCGTCGACCAGCAGGTTCGCGACTTCGTCGCTGCCCAGCCTGGCGGCCAGGAGGTCATCGAGCAGGTCGACACCTCGCTGAACGACTTCTTCGCCAACGCCACCGCCGGCCTGGCCGGAAACCTCATCTCCACCGCGGTCGGCGACGGAATCGCCCAGCACGGCAACTGACCTGGAAAGGGGACCTCACCATGAAGAAGCCGAACCTCGGACGTCCGGCGAAGCGCCACCCCGCCGTGATCGACCTTCTCGGTGGGGCACCCACCACCAGCTCGTCGGGCGCAGCCAACGCGGCTGCGCCCGGCGTCCCGGCCACGCGTGGCCGGCGCACACCCACCAAGCTCGCCATCGCCGGTGGGATCGGCGTCGTCGCTGTCGCGGTCATCGGCACCACCGTGTGGTCGACCTCTGGCGGCGAGCAGCCCGCAGACACCGCGACCGCCACCACCGCCGTGCCGGACGAGGACACCCTGCCGATCCTCGACTTGCCCGACCCCGCCCCCACGACGACCACCGCCGCCTCATCCGAGGTCGACGACACCTGCCGCGCCGACCGCGGCGACCAGGACAGTGGCGCGGGAGTCATCGCCGCGTTCAACCACGCCTACTACGCGCAGCGCAACGCCGCCGCCGCCCGCGCGCTGGCCACATCGAACTCCACCATCGTTCCGGCGGACCAGCTCCAGCCGTTCATCGACGCCGTCCCGCCGGGCACCAACTACTGCGTGGCCATCACCCCGCTGTCGGAGGCCGCGTACAGCGTCGACCTGACCGAGCTGCGCCCGGAGGGTGCGCAGCGCATTCCCCAGACCATCACCACGAAGAAGGTCGACGGCCGCTGGTTCATCGACGTCGTCAGCTAGCCGGACCCGAGAGGACACATCGAGATGACCACCCCACGCACCGCCCTTGCCCGGACCGCCGCCGTGGCCGCAGCTTTCGCCGCGGCCGCGGCTTTGGCCGGTTGCGGCAGCGACGATGCCCGCGACGCCGCATCGGTCACCACCTCGACCAGCGGAGCGATTGTCACCGCCACCAGCACCGACCTCGGCAGCATCGTCATCGGTTGGGGAGATGCCCACTCCGACAGCGAGATCACCACCCCCAAGCCGGAGGACGTCACCGCCCGGTGCACCGGGCGGGGCGACGACCTCGCCGTCGACATCACCGCCCCGCACGGCTGGACGATCAACGCCGCCCACGGATCCCAGACCCTGACGATCGAGAACGCCGACCAGGGCCTGTCCGCTGCGGACGTCGACACCACCAACCAGTTCCTCGACACCCTCACTGCCGTCGACTGGTCCCAGGCCGACCAGCTCGACATCGCCGCGACCGCCGACGCACCGACCGAGTGGCCACGAACCCACAGCGGCCGCATCCAGCTCTCGATCCACGTCGACTGTCGATGACCAGCGGAAACGACACGTCCCAGCTGTGATCAACCTCCACGCCGTCGTCGTCCCCGTTGTCTTCGGTGCGAGTGTCGTCCTCGTCGCGATGGCTGCGGCCCACGCTGTCATCCGGATCGCGCTCACCCGCCAGTGAACGTGCAGCGCCCCCACTCCGACGATGGAGTGGGGGCGCTGCGCTGTGCGTGAAATGTCTTGTGAGCTGGGAAGATGACACGTCCCGCCGGATGGGTGAGCTATTCGGCGCCGGTGGGCTTCGCGGGTCGGCGGGGCTTGCGTAGGTCGGTGCGTGCTCCGCGGCCTGGCCGGTTCTCGGCCCACTCGACGATCTCGCTGCGCTTCCAGAGCGGAGTGGCGCCGATCTTCTCCACGGGCTTCGGTGCCTGGCCGCGGGTGACGTAGCCGGCGAAGGTCATCGGTTTGATCTCTTTGCCCGTGAGTTCTTTGACCAGGTCCACGACCTGCTGGGTCGTGAGTCTGTTCGGGTTGGCCATGTGGTGCGCACCTGTCCTCGGTTGTGGCGCTGCCGGGAGGAGTGGCCAGGCGCTCGATTCCTCGGACTTTACACAGGGCGTTTGCATTGTCAGAAGCATGACCTTCGGGTCCTTTCCTACGTTGGGCTTGCAACATTACAATATCGTATTGTAAAGTAGTTCTCGGAAGTTGCACCATACGAGGGGAAACGAAATGTCATTGATCGCCATCGCTGCACTCGTCGCTCTGACCGCGCTGATCATCTGGACCGTCGGATCCCTGCTCGGTCGCCTCGGTGGCGCTCTGCTCGTGATCACCGCCCTGATCTCGATCGTCCTCGACGGTCCGACCGGGACGCGTCTCGCGCTGATCGCCCTCGGCTCCCTCGCATGGCTGGTCGGCCACTTTCTCGCCGCCTACAAGCAGCAGGTCTGGCGCTCGCGCCTGGCCGGGGCCATCGTTGCCCACACCCCGCTGCGGTATGTCGACCCCATCAGCGGCCACGAGGCCCGCGACGCCCGCCACCAGGACCGCTCGCGCACCGCGAAGGCTGCCAATCAGGACCCGGACAAGGCCCCCGCCCCGGTCGACCACTTCGCCGAGTGGGAACGCGAAATGGCCACCACCCCGGCACCTTCCCACCGCCCGGCGCCCAAGCGCCCCGCCGCCCGCCCGGCCGGTCCCTCGCGCGGCGCCGTCTACGGCAAGCGCGCCGCGAAGGCCGCCACCAACCTCGCCGTTCGCAAGGTCCCAGGGGCCCGCGCCGCTCGCTCGGCATGGCGGTTCATCCGCTGACCTGACCGGCCCCGACCTTCCACACCTGACGAAAAGGACCACCACCTGTGTCTGCACTGACCATCACCCACACCCACGCCGAAGGCACCCTCATCGACGGCACCGCACGCGGCGACGGATCCGCCGAAATCCTCAAGCTCCACCGTTGGCGCTGGTCCCGGGGCCTGGGCTCGTGGTACATCCCGCACTCGCGTGACCAGCGCGCCAAGCGTGCCCAGATCAACTCCACCGCCGCCGCGCTGCGCGCCGCCGACTTCGTCGTCGAGCTCGACATCGACGACACCTACCGGACCACCGCCGACGTCGAGGCCGACAAGATCGCCCGCCAGGAGAACCGGGTCGACGCCCTCGACTCGAAGGCCGACCGCAAGGCCGCCGCCGCCGAGTCCGCCTGGGCCGCCGACAAGGCCGCCACCGACGCACTGCCCGAGGGCGGCGAGCCGATCAAGGTCGGCCACCACAGCGAGAGCCGCCACCGTAAGGCGGTCGAGAAGTCCTGGAACACCCTCGGAAAGGCCGTGCACGCCGAACGCGACGCCGCCACCGCACGCGGCCGCGCCGACGCCGCGAAGACCACCGACGCGCGCTACGCCCCGCAGACCGTGACCCGACGGATCGCGAAACTGACCGCGGACCTGCGCCGCTACGAGCGGACCCGCGACGGCTACACCCGCACCCTGCACACGGACTCCCAGACCGGGGAGAAGTTCGTCGAGTCCCACGCCTCGGCCACCGGCGCGCACCGCGATCAGGTGCTCGAGGAGATCGAGCACACCGCCGACCAGCTCGCCTACTGGCAGGGCGTGCACGAACAGCAGCTCGCCGACGGCAAGGCCACCGCCTACAGCCGCGACGTGGTCACCAAGGGCGACCACGTCTACTACGTCGGCCAGTGGAACGAGGTCGTGCGGGTCAACGCCAAGTCGGTGTCCATCCGCTCGATCGTCGGCGGGGGCTGGACCGACTGCATCGCCTACAGCGAGATCCGTGACCTGCGCACCACGGACCACCGCCAGGTTCGGATCGTCGACGGCGAGCGCGTCACCGACACCCCCGCCGCCTGACCACCCCCACCCCTGGCCGCCCCACCCCGGGGCGGCCAGGGGCCGCCGCAGCCCCGGCCACACCCACAGGAGAAACGATGCCCGCCACCATGACCAACCGGCACGGCGACGAGATTCGCGTCGGCCAGCACTGGATCGACGACACCCGCCGGACCGCGCGCCGCACTCTGCGCGTCGAGCGATTCGAGAGTGCCGGCTCTCTCGGCACCGTCGCGGTCTGCACGGTTATCGCCGTCACCAACCACGCCAACGGCCAGGTCCTGCACCCGAACCGGGTCGTCGAGATCAACGTCGACCGCCTGCACGCCACCGCATCCGGGCGCGGCTACCTGCTCGCCACCGCCGCACTGTCGGTGCGCGTGCCCGACCGCAGCGCCTCGCCCGTCGGCCACGTTCGTATCCGCACCATCGCCATCGACGCCACCTGTCAGAAGTGCGGCGGGCTGCGCGGGAAGCCGCGCAGCCACAGCCGCTATGACGACGGGGAATGGCTCACCCACGATGTCTGGATCAACCCGTGCGGACACCGCGACACCTACGCCGCAGCTCTCGCCGAGGCCGAGCAGCGACAGTCTGCCTAGTGATGTCGGTGCCGTGCGCGACCATGACCAGCACCAAGGAGGTACCCGTGACGACACCGCAGACCGACCCGCGACAGTGGGCACTCGGCATGCTCGCGCCCGGCACGGCGGTGGTGCTCGACTGCGAGACCACCGGATTCGACGGGTCGATCATCGAGATCGCGGTCATCGACGCCGCCACCGGTGCCGTCCTGCTCGACACCCTCGTCGACCCCGGAGACGTCGCGATCGAGCCGGGCGCGCAGGCCGTGCACGGGATCACCGCCGCCGCCCTCGTCGGTGCACCGACCTGGCCGCAGGTGCTGCCCCGCATCGTCGAGGCGGTGGCCGGACGGATCGTGCTCGCCTACAACGCACCGTTCGACCACGGCCGGATCCTCCACGACTGCGCCCGCACCGGCACCGTCGCACCCGTGTTGGCCGACGAAACCCGCTGGCAGTGCGTCATGCAGCAGCGCTCGGCCGCGCTCGGCACCGACCTCAACGTCCCGCTGTCCGGCGGACACCGCGCGCTGGGCGACACCGTCGCCGCGCGTGAGGTGCTGGTCCTGCTCGCCACTGGCCGACCCGACATCGCCGGAGTGGCCGCACTCGACGCGCACCAGCACCGTCAGGCAGACAAGGCCGCCGCCGAGGCCGCTACACCGATCTCCCGATCGCGCTCGAGACCACCGTTCCGGTCGGGAGCCGGTCGCGGTGAATGGTGACGCGCACCGAAACTGCTGCTGACCAGCGCAGATGACACGTCCCGGCGCATAGCCGGCCCCGCGTCCTTCGTGATGCCGGGCAGTGAGACACGTACTCGCTGCCCGGCATTTTTCGTATGCACCTGGGACGGAGAAACGGTGTGTGACCTGCGCAGATGACACGTCCCGTGCGTGAGTTTCCGGCGGGCTGTCAGATTTGGGGTTGCAACAATACAAAAAGACTTTGTCTAGTAATGCCTGTCGAACACCACCGTCGAAGGGGAAACGAAATGTCGAATACCGTTGTTGCCGAACTCGTTACCGTCGCCATCACCGGCGAGCCGATCTGGGGCGAGATCGAAGAAATCCTCAACCGGAGGACCGAGGATGGCGTGCTGTTCGTCGACGTGCGCCTGACCGACGGCACCGTCCACGAGGAGGTCGACGCCGCGGTCGACATCGAGGTCCACGCCCGCCCGGGCGCCGCCCTCGCTGCCGCCTGACCAGCGCTCCGTCGCCCGAAAACGCCCACCCCGCACAGGAGGTCACCATGACTGTCCCCGCCCCCGTACTGCCCACCGGCTACGCCACCGAGATCAACGGGGCCGCCGCGCTCGTCGTCGGCTTCGCCCACGGCTTCCCGCGCACCCCGGCCCCGGGCAGCCTGGTGCAGCCCTTCGTGGGCGCGGACACCTCGGTGATGGCCACCGGCGTCATCGGTGCCCCGCTCTACGCGCTGGTGTCCGTCGAATGGGCCACTGAGGTCAAGACCGTCGACCCCGAGACCGGTGCGCCGACAACCCGGTACGCCTACGGCATGCTCGGCGTCCCGACCGGGACCACCTGGCATCTGCACCCGGCTGTCGAGAGCGCCGTCCTCGGCGGCTACGTCCTCGACCCCGACCGCCGCTACGGCGCCAGCGTTCGCGACGCCGAGATCCCCGCCGAGGCCCGGAGAGCGGTCCAGGCGTGGGGCTTCAGTGGCCCCGACGGCGTGCCTGACCGCGCCCGGGTGCTCGACGTCGCGCTGTGACCACCCCCTGGTGCCGAAGGCCCGGCATCAGTGACGCTGAACCATCCACCACAGGAAAGGACTTCGCATGTTCGCACCCACCGCCCGCCGCGCCGCACTCGTCTGGGGCGCGGCGGCGGCCGGGGTCGCCGCGCTGCTTGCCGCTCCGAGCGCCGTCGCCGCCCCGAACGCCCCCAGCGTGCTCGACCGTGTGCCCGCCGACTTCGCTCCCTGGATCCACGCCGCGCCGCTGGCGTGTGCGGCGCCGCAGATCACCCGGCTTCGTTGCTGCGCAACTGGAGTTCGAGTCCGGCTTCGACGCCCGCGCCGTCGGTCCGGGTGGGCAGCTCGGGCCCGCCCAGCTCCTGCCTCATCAGGTCGCCGAATACGTCCACGACGACAACGGCAACGGCACGGCGTCGCCGTTCGAGATCGGCGACGCCGTTGCGGCCCTCGTGCGCCTGGACTGCCGACTGGTCGACCAGCTCGCCGCTGCCGGGAAGCCGACCGACGTCGAGACCGTCGCGGCGGCCTACGACGCGGGCCCGACCGGCGTCGACCTCCCGGTTGCACGCGAGTACGCCCGCGCGGTCGTGGCCGCGATGTAGTTCCGCTACGGGCGCGAGGGGGGCTTCACCGGCCGGTGGGGCCCCTTTTCGTGCTGGTGTAGCCGAGTCGCCGGCCCCGGCTCGTTGTCGGGAACTCCCAGCTCGCGACCACCGTCGCCGCCATAGCTTGCTAATTGACAAGTGATTGGTTACGCTTGGATTGTCAATTAAACAGAGAGGTGCGAGGATTGCCGCAGAGGTTCAGGGGAATCGACCGGGACACGCAGGTGGTCCTGAAGGCACTGGAGAAAGCCGGATTCGAGATCGGCGCAACCAAGGCTGGCCACCCGATCGTCCGCAAGGACGGACAAGTGATCACAACCTTCTCCAAGACGGCCAGCGACCGTCGAGCCTTCAAGAACGCCCTGGCGCAGATCAAGCGCCAGACCGGGTTCCAGTGGCCACCCCGCCACTGAGATGAGAGAGGGGCCGGGGGTGCAGGTAACACCCCCGGCCCACTCCCATCGAACCAAACCTCGCACCCGAGATGAAAACAGAAAGGACCGAAACCAGTGACCGCACAGCCGTACAACGTCGTCGCCGAACTCGACGCACCGTTCGACGAGGAGAACATCGACCAGCTCCTGGACCCGATCGCCGACCACAGTGGAGCCGTCGGCCGCTCCGAACTCGGCCGCACCGAGGTTGTCTTCACCCTGCCCGCCGACTCCGTCCGCCAGGCCAACACCACCGCGCTGGCGCTGCTCGACACGTACCCGTGGACGCTGCTGTCGATGCGCGTACTGACCGCCGCCGACTTCGACCGCCTCACCGACGCCATCGAGTTGCCGCCCCTCGTATCCGTCACCGAGGCCGCCAACACGCTCGGCGTGAGCCGCCAGGGCGTCCTCAACGCCATCAAGACGGCCAAGCTGCCCGCCACCCGCGTCGGCGACACCTGGGTCCTGCGCGACGCCGCTGTCCAGGCATTCGGGCGCCGCAGTGCGTGACCGGCGTCCGGATCCCGGGTAGCGCCTGATTCCTGCGCCCGCGAGGACAATTCGCGTCCCCTACGGCGGGGGTACACCCAGGTGCGAAGAACTGCCCACCGATGCCACTATCCGTCGCGCATCGCGCCCGAAAGATCGGCCGTGATCACGACAGACAAGAGGGGGAGTAGTGCCCAGCACTGCCGCAGTCACACCGGATGCCACCAGGTCGCCGGTGCTCATTCACGTCCCGCACGCCTCGCGCGTCATTCCGCCCGAGATCCGCGCGGACCTGCTGCTGACCGACGCCGAACTCGAGGCGGAACTCGACGAGGCCACCGACACCGCCACCGACGAGATCGCCGCCGCCGCGTCCCATCACATCGGGAACCACGGGCTCAGGCCCGCAGTCGTCCGCAACACGCTCTCGCGGCTGGTCGTCGACCCCGAGCGGTTCCCCGACGACACCGAACCGGCCAACGCCGTTGGTCGGGGTGCGGTCTACACCCGCACCTGCGGCGGCGCACCGATGCGGGCCGAGCCGTATCCGCGCACCGGGGACCTGCTCGATGCCATATTCCGTCCCTACGCCGATGCCGTTGCGGACGCGGTCGACGACCGGCTGCGTGCGTGCGGCCACGCGGTGATCATCGACCTGCACTCGTACCCGCAGACGCCGTCGAGGTTCGAGGACCCTGCCGCCGCACGGCCGCCGCTGTGCATCGGCACCGACCCGGTCCACACGCCGGACTGGCTGATCGCCGCCACCCGTGGCGCATTCGCGTCCCTCGGCGAGATCGAGGAGAACACGCCCTACGCCGGTTGCTACCTGCCGCTGCGGCATTACGGCCACGACCGCCGCGTCTCCTCGGTCATGATCGAGCTGCGCCGCGACGTGTACCTGACGGATCCCCGCACCCCGGACCCTGCGCGGGTCGACCAGCTCGGCCGCGCGCTGGCCACGCTCATCGGCGCGGTGAGCGAGCACCACGCCAATGTGTAAACCCAAGCCCGGCCCGCGCTGCACCCCGCACATGCGCGAACGACTCGACAAGGTGAGCGCCCGAGTCGAGCAGGCCCGCACCAAGCTCGCCGAGCACCCGGCCCACGCCCGACTCCAACGCCGCCTCGCCGCCGCCGAAGCAGACCTCGCCGAGACCTGGGCGCTCTACGACTCCACTCCGGGCGGCCAGGACGACCTACGCACCGCGATCGAAGCCACCACCGACCCAGACGGCCGCAGCGCGCTCACCGAGCGCCTGGCGGCCGCACAGCGGCTGCGAGCCGAGCAAACCGCAGCCCTGCACGGGGCACGCGCCGACAATGACCACGAGGAAGGAAATCGCCATGACGAACGACGAACCGATGACCCAGGAACGGCGAGAGAAGTTCTGGAAGCAGTACGGGTGGAGCCCGGACCTGCCGGAGACGGAGCGCCGGGAGATCGAGGCCCGCTGGAGCGACCCCGAGATCGAGGAAGCCGAAGCGCTCGGATTCTGATCAACGGCCACCCCGTCGACCCGGTCGCCGAGCACACCCTCCCCGACGCCGATCGCGCGGAGTTCGAGGCCCGCGGGCTGTCCGCGCCCACCCTGCACGAGCTGGCCCCGGAAGATGCTGGCGTCTACCGGGAACAGATGCTCGAACTGACTCGCAAGAACCCATACGCGGCGTCGGTCTACGTCTACGACGAGGACGAGTACCGGCAGATGCGGCTACTCGTCACCGACGACGGCAAGGGCGGCGTTGCCCTCAAGGGCGACGAAATCGTGTCCGCCTTCGCGCACAAGGACTGCGCACACCCGAAGGCTGTGCAGTCGATGCTCCGCCAGGCCACCGCGATCGGCGGCCGCCGACTCGACTGCTTCGACACCGTCCTGCCCAAGCTCTACGCCGACGCCGGATTCGTCCCCGTCGCGCGGCTGAAGTGGAACGACGACTACGCCCCCGACGGCTGGGACTACGACACCTTCCGCACCTACAACGACGGCCGCCCCGACGTGGTGTTCATGGCGTACAACCCGGACCGCGTCGGAGGTAACTACACGCGCGGTGATGGGGAGTACGTCGACGACTACGACGACGGCGTCGAACGAACCCGCGCATACCGGCCGCACTGACCGCCGTGGACGAAATCCGTCCCTCCGGGGCAAGTCCGCCCGAACCCTGAATCCGACAGCGCCCAGGCCCTGCACCCCAACGGGTGCAGGGCCTTTCGCGCTTCTGACCTGCATAGATGACATGTCCCGCCGGGGGTTGGCGAAAGCGCCGGCGCGCCCCTGATGCGAGCTTCGACGCGGAGGTGCGAGTCGTCGCTCGACAAGGACAACCCCACCCCTTGAACATTACAAAGCCATATTGTAAAGTTGTGTCCGTAGGAACGACCGAAAGGGCCACGCATGACCACCATTGAGACCGTCTTCGTCCACCCCGCCGACCAGGCCGAACAGCGCGGAACCCACTACATCGAGGATTCCCTGAGCGTCTACGTGATGCGCGACCTCGACGGCGCCGACAAGTGGGTCCTCGACCCGTCCGTCTTCGGGGAATCGCTCTACACCTCGTACGAGAAGCCGGAGACCGGCAACTGCCAGTGCGGCAAGCCCGAGGAGTGCGAGGCCGCCGCGCTGCGCATGGGGATGGCGTCGACGCCCGATGCCGAGGAGCTGATGCACATGCTCGCCGACCATCTCGGCTACACGCTGACCAAGAACTGACCCGACCACCGGGGGCGGCCCGAACGGGCCGCCCCCGGCCTCCAGTCTCGCTCCGACGAAAGGACTTGCCCCTGATGACCAGCTACACCGCCAAGCTCGCCGCGATCACCACCGTGTCCGCCCTGCTCGCCTACGACGCGCTCGGCGAGGATCTGCCGCGCCCCGAGGTCGACGTGACCGGCCACGCCGAATCGGCCGCCGTGCGCGCTCTGAGCGTCGTTTCCGCCGTCGCCCCGTACGCCGAGGCAGCGGACGACGACGCCGACTTCGAGACGCCGATCTCCGATCTCGTCGCGAACCTGCGACACCTGGCCGCCGCGCTCGGCGTCGACTGGGACGCCGTCAACCGCCACGCCGCAGGCCACTACGCCGAGGAACGCGCCGACCGCCGCTGACCAACCACCCGAACCGACGAAAGGCACCGCCGTGATCCCCGAACTCGAACTCGTCGTCGTTCGCGACCCCGACGGCGGCACCGAGGTGACCGCGTTCCTCGGCGGACAGCCGTACCCGGCCACTGAGTACGTCATCGACGCCGGGCACGGCGCGGACTGGCACGGCTGGAAGGAAACCCGCGACGCGAACCTGGCCGCCGCCAGCCCGGCCGCGCGCGCCGAGCTGCTCGACGCCTACGACGACCCGCCGGGCGGTGAGTACATCGTCGGCCGCGAACGCGAACCGTGGCTCGACGCCGAGGCTGCCGAAAATGGTCCCGGACCTGCACTGATGACACGTCCCGCCGAATCGCCGGCGAATGAGAGGAGCTGACATGACGCAGACCGTCGACGAGGTGAACGCGGCCGCGCACCCGAACGCGAGGGAGGCCCGCGTGATCACCGACCAGATCGCCACCTGTCCGTTCGACGGCGGCCCCGGCGCGAACGTCTACTTCGCGCTTTCCGAGGAGCGGGCCGTGGCCGTCAACGCCTGGATCGACCCCGAGACCGTGACCAGCGGAAACGACACGTCCCGGTGACCGCCCGGGCATGAACCGGAGGGTGGACCGGCCCGCAGCAACCGGGCCGGTCCACCCCGGCATTCTCCCTCACGAGCCGCCTGGCCCCGCCCCCGTGTCGACTACGGGCCTAATGCCCGACCTGCGCAGATGACACGTCCCGCGCGCTCGATGTCTGCCTCGATTCGTGTATGACGTTGCCTCTCTGCGTGTTCGGGTTGACACTTTACAAAAGAACATTGTAAGGTTGTGCCAACACCGACGGAGAACACCAATGAAGGGAGATGGTCATGGCCACCACGATCGACGAGGTTCGCGCCACCTACGAGGCCGCGAAGGCGAACGGCACCGACGAGGAGTTCGTCGCCGCCAAGGCTGCGCTGATCGAGCGCACCACCGGCCGCGCGCTCACCGCGGACGAGATCGCCTACATCTGAGGCGACGAGAAGGCCCCGCCGGAAATCGGCGGGGCCTTCGTTCTGCATTCCCCCTGACCTGCAAGGAGACACCTCGATGAGGACCCTCGACCCGATCGAGTTCGGCCCCGACGACCCCTACCGCGACCCTGCGGCCTACCGCGAGGGCGAGCGGTTCTGGTGGCACCAGACCATCGTCAACGAACTCAAGCGCCTGCGCGACGAGTGCACCAACCCCGACACCGGCCAGGGCTACCACGCCTTCTCCGTCACCGGACTGGCTGGAAACATCAAGGGTGCCAACGCGTACGACACCCTCAACCACTGCCGCCAGATGATCACCTGGGGCGAACTCGTCCAGGCTGAACCGCTCTGGGACTTCGAGCCGGAGCTGTGGGTCGCGCTGCGCGACTGACCGGCCCGGCCGCGCGGCCGCGAACCTCGGGTGTCCGTTGCGCGGCCCGCCCGGCTCGTGGTCGGGTGGCGCACGGGCCGCGCGGCATCCGGCGCGCGAGCACGACACGAAAAGGGGGGATGACCTGTGATTCTGTATCTCTGTATCTCTGTATCTCTGTATCTCTGTATCGGCCTGATCGCCGTGGCCATGTTCGGCGCGCTGGTGTGGTCGCGCGTCAAGACGGCGCAGTGGGGGATCGCGCCGGATCGCCGCTACCAGCCCGACGGATCGGCCGGAGGCGGCTTCCACGGCGGTTCCACGTTCGGCGGCGACTGCGGCGACGGTGGCGGCGGAAGCGACTGCGGCACCGGGTAACTCACGCGGCAACTCACGCGCGGTAGGGCGGGACCTCGAGGGGGATCTTCACCTCGGCGTCCCACCCTTCGTGCATTCACTGCGCGGAAATAGGTCCTGACCTGCGGTGACGACACGTCCCGCGACGAGGCCGGCGAATCGCCGGCCCCAGTACGCGGGCGGGTGGCGACCGCGTCGGGGCTCGCGGGCGTCCCTCTCCGCTTGCACTTTACAAAAGGGTTTTGTAAAGTGGGTCTTGTTGGAAACGGCGGTGACAAGCACCGACGAGATCCCGCCGAAGCGGCGGGGAGAGGGGTTCAGATGACGAACACGGTGACGGCGGTCCGGCTGGGAGTGAACGGGCTTGCCGAGGTGGTGAACCTGCCGACCGTCGAGGGGCAGGGCGTCGGTGAGGCGCTGCGGGAGGCGATCGGCTGCCGTCTCTTCGACCTGGTGCGCCTCGCGCCGGGGCTCGGCATGTGGCTCGACGACGAGGGCATGTGCGTGGCCGACGCGAAGGTCAACCGGACCGCGACCATGATGGCGCGGCACTACGGATTCCGCTCGCAGCCGTATTTCGGCACGGTGGTGTTCACCTCCAGCGACGACGAGGGCGAGACGACAAGCCTCGACGAGGACCAGGTCGCCGCGCTCGTCGCGTCGGCGGACGTCGGCGGCCTGATCAACGTCGACGCCTCCCGCGTCCCGGCTACCGCCGAGTCGGTGGCCGTCTGATGCGAACCATCGAGATCGAGTGGACCGAGGTCTCGCGCCACCGCGTCGCGGTGAACGTGCCCCGCGACTTCGACGCGGAACAGGTCGACCTCGCGAACGACCTGGCAACCCTGACCGACGGTGGGTTCGTCAGCGTCGAGCGTGAGGGCATCGCGGTGCGGCCGCTGAAGGTCTTCGACGCCACCGCCGAGACCTTCACCCCCGACCGGATCGCGTAGCGCGCCACAGACAAGAGAGGGGATCGGCCCGCAGCAACCGGGCCGATCCCCTCTCTCGTCCCCGAAAACGCCCCCCACGGGCCCCACAGCGGCCCAAACCATCACGGAGGACCCATGAGTCGAATCGCCGACATCGCCGCCCAGCTCGACCCGCAGAAGGCGCAGACCGCCTGCGCGAAGATCCTCGCCGCGCTCGGTGGCCACGAGCGGTGGAGCCCGGATCTCCTGGAGCCGATCGCCGACGCGCTGCGACCCGTCCACGCGGGCACCGGCCTTCCCGCCTACAGCGACCGGAACGAGGCCGCGATCGCGTTCTGGGAGCGCCTGTAGCGCCACCGCTCGGCCCGGCATCGCTGCCGGGCCGTGCGGCCCTGCCCACCACATCCCACGGAGGAGAACCCTTGGCAGCAGTGACCGGACTCCTCGCCAACCGACTCGGCGAGATCCTGACCACCGCATTCGAGTGCCACTGCGGCGCGAGCTTCACCGCCCGCAGTCGTGTCGTCCTCGACACCCGAAACCCCGCCCTCAACACCTGCGTCGACCTCGACTTCGAGGGCTTCCGCACCTTCACTCGTGAGCATCGCCCCCACGGCCGCAGCCGTCAGGTGCCCGGAACGCCCGGCGCCATCCATACGCTCTGACCTGCGGTGATAGCACGTCCCTGGGTGCCGGGCGTAGGAGCCGGCCCCGCGTCGGACCGTCGCCGGGGGGTGCAGGATTTGCCACTACACAAAGCCGTATTGTATTGTTAAGAGGTGTTCGGGGGGTGAAACACCGAGTCCCACTCGGGAAATCGCCTAACGCGGAGAACCGCATTCCGAACCATCCCACCCACGTCCAGGAGGACACATGAACACCTACCGCGTCGAAGCCCAGGCCATCGCCGAACTCGACTTCACCGGTGCGAGCTTCACCGTCACCGTCACCGCCCCCGAGGGCTTCGACCAGGCCGCTCGCCGCGCGATCCGCCGCGCGGTCGCTCGCGCCAGCGAGTGGAACGCCGAGAACTCCGAGGACACCCCGCGCGTGACCGACTCGGCCGCCTACCGCGTCCTCGCGATCCACGCCAAGGACGCGGGCACCTACGCGGTCGACGTCCAGGCCGCGACCGTGCAGACGCTCGACGGCGCGCCCTTCGTCGTCCATATCGACGATGCGGAGGGCTTCGGGCAGGCTGCTCGCCGCGCCATCCGCGAGGTGGTCGCTTCCGCCAGCGAGTGGAACGCTGAGAACCCGGATGCGGCCCAGCGTGCCACCAGCGAGGCCGCTTACCGCGTGCTCGGGGTCGGGCTGGTCGTGTAGTCGGCCGGGGGACCGGCCCGCAGCAACCGGGCCGGTCCCGTAGGACGTCGAGCTGGTGCACAGCGGCCCCGACACCGAGATGGTGTCGGGGCCGCTCTGGCGTGCGCCAAGGGCCAGCTTCCGGACGATCCGAAAACGATGCATGGGCGGCTATGCCGTCAATCAGTCCTCTTCAAAGAACGCGCAGATAGTGGAAGCAGGTCCCCCTACTGCCGTCCATGATCGCTCGCGGCCGTCATAGCGGTAGACCGCACCTCGATCCGGCGTTAGCCCAAACACAGTGTCGGCAGTGACGGCGAACTCTGCACCGGGTCCGCCGATCTGCGTCCAAGTGTTGGGTTCCCAGAGAAATCTCCACACGCTGGCGTTGTCCGGGCTTGTGGCGATCAACCCATATCCACCGCCGTACAGGTGGGCAGCAGGTCCGCCGACAGCGGTCCAGGAGCTTCCAACGTCGTCGTACCGGTAGACCGCGCCTCGGTCCGGTGTCAGCCCAAACACAGTGTCGGCAGTGACGACAAACTCCGCACCGGGACCGCCAATCGGATGCCATGCGTGAGTTGCGTAGTTATGTTTCCGTCTCCGCCATCGAACGATGTAGGTGGAGCCCGGCTTATCGGGGTTCGGAGTTATCCGGAACAGGCCATACTCGCCGCCGTAGTAGACCTCGTCGGGCTCCCCGACGTCCCCACCGACTCGGGTCCATTTATGAGGTACACGGTCATATCGGTACATCCGTGACCGATCGGGTGTTTTCGCGCAGATCGTAGAGAACACGGTCGCCTCCTCTGGTGCTGGAACGAAGCAACGTCGATGACCGGGCTATCTACATTGGCCCATCCGCTGGCCCGTTGAGTCAATCGCGACGCCCGTACCTGGCGACCAGATGCCGCGGAAAGGCGTCAGGTCTGTGGTTGTGGTGTGGTGTCGGGGCCGTTGTGCTGTGTGTGGGTGTGTTGGGCGCTGTTGGGGCTCGGGGTTGGGTGTGTGCGGTCATTTGGGGGTGTTTTCGGGGGGTGTGGGCCTGGGGGTGGGTTCGGTGAGGTGTTGGGGTGTGTGTGGTGGGTCCGGGTGTGGTCCGCGGGTCTGGTGTTGGGGTGGTGGTTGCGGTGTGGTGTCGGGTGGTGGGGGTGTTTCTGTGTTGTGACCTGGGGTGATGGCATGTCCTCGCCTCGAGGCCGGCGGGGTGGTGGGTGTGGGGCCGGCGCCGGTGGTGGGGGTGTTCGGTGGCGGTTGGGTGGGGTCGGCGGGTGCTCGGTGCGGATTTTGAATTGTGTTGTGCCGCAACGGATGTTTTGAATGCTGTTGTGGTGTTG
>NZ_JBXAFD010000020.1:0-34810 GCF_058792695.1 Rhodococcus sp. MT28 | reverse complement strand
AACTCTTCGACGAACTGCACGCATTCCCACCTCCCCTACCGATCGCGGCTTGACTCCTACACCCCGTGAGATGTCTTTCAGCGGGGTTCCCGGTCTGGAGCCTCGTCGGGTGCATCCGGCGGGGCTCCCTTTGCGTTTCAGATCAATCTGCGCGCTCGTTATCGGGTGCTGCGTCCGTGCTTTTTGTAGTGTTCGGGGTAGGTCGACTGAATTGCCTGCTCGATGATCGAACGGATGCTGTGCCCAGTTTCGTCTTCGACGGCGTCGATAGTTTCCCGGAAGCTCAAGCCGAGCCTGGTCGAGAACTGGATGACGGGTTCGGCCTTTTCCTTCTTCGGGCGCCCTACCGGCCGGCGTGCGGCTGGAACCTCTGCCGAATCGACAGCCTCGTCGACGGCCGGACGCGGCCCTCTCCGTGGGGCACTGAGGTCAGGTTCTGTGCTCATTAGTTCATTCCTTCGTTCGGTAACTCATGAGTTCATGCATTGCTGCATTCGTTACGTAACTCACGCATGAGTTAGTGCATTCACTCATTATTGCACGCGTGCATGAATTAATTAAGTCAACTCGTGCACTCATGCGTTAATGAATGCGGAAAATATCTGCTGGTAAGCGGCCAAAACCGGCTCACCCTTGTCGAATTTTCCGTACCACTCGCCGGTCATTCGCGACTGGTCGACGATGGTGCGATTCGGAATGATTGGTGTGAGAACGAGGCCCGTTTCCCTCAGTCGCTCCAGCGCTTTCACTGACACTTTCGTCATCACCGTCTCCTTGACGGCGCCGACGACAATGCCTGCCTCGGTGAGACGGCAGGGGGCACCAATCGCTTCGCGGCTTTTGCGGAACTTTGCGACGGACTCTTGCGCGCCTTCGACACCGTCGATGCCGTCTTGATTCGCGGTTGCGGCGTAGATGACCTTGTCGCTGGCGGCGAGCGCATTTTGCGTGAGCGTTCCGCCTTGGCGGTTAGGGCAGTCGATGATGCGGATTTCCGCTGTGTGCCCTTCCAATGCCGTTGCGAGCCTCAGTTCGGCGTGATCTTCATAGTCCCTCTCACGGTTCGACAGTGACCTCGAGGACGGAATGATGCGCAGATTGTCGTCCCACCCGCTGTCGATGGCGAGATCTTCGGCCCACCCTTCCGGGTTTTCGTCGGCCAGGATCGCGCCCACGTGCTGCCACGATTCCTCGGGATAGCTGCCGATCCATTTAGTGGCCGCACCTCGGGGATCTAGGTCGATGAGAGTGGTCTTGACCCCGGAGAGGGCAGCCACCATCGCAAGGGAGACCGCGGTTGTCGTCTTGGTGACGCCGCCGGCCTCGCTGTACACCATGATTGTCGTCATGCATGAATGCTAGCACTAATGCGTTAACTCTGTCTGTAGTTAATGAGTGCATGCATGCATTAATTAATGAATCGTCGTCAACTTGGTTCGATTACGGCAACACCGCTGGTGAGAGAGTTTTGCGGCACGCCGCACTTCTGTTCCCACAAGACTGTAATTCCAGGCAGAGACGCAAAAAGCGCAAAATGTCGAGGTTCCCTAGCTTTGTCTTCCCGCACTACATTTAGCCTTGCACGCGACAGGGACGACGTTCCTCGCCGCCGCCGCCAGGGGACATTGAGCACCGCCCACTCAGCATCGCGTAGACCCAGGAAATCAAGCTGCAAGCACACTCTTCGGCGACTGGTAATCGGTGACGATGCGTCGAGCTGCGGCGTAGTCGGCGCGGCCGCCGATGGTGGGGAAGCGGCCGTAGCGCCCTCGCGGTGTTGTTTCGATTGGCAGGGCGACGGATCCGGATGCGTACCTTCGGGGACCGCTACGTTTCTTTCCACGGCTACGCCGCCACTCCAGCTCGTCGGTCCACCAGGCGAATAGCTCGCGCTCCGTCACGTGACGTAAGGCTCGGGTTGCAAGCACCCCTGAGACGCCTATTTGCTGAGCCGCTGTGTGGAGTTGAAGCCGACGAGTCTGGGCTGTGGACCGCGATGTCGGGAGTAGGTGGAGCCGCGCAAACGCCTTCTTTGCCGCTTCCACTGTCCTGTGTGAGTACCCGGTAGCTGCCGCAAGACCAGGTGTGTCGTCAATCCCAGAGATCAGGTGCAGGTGGATTCGAGCGTAGGCAGGGCCTAATCCGGGGGCAGGTGTCCAGAGGTCGTGGGCGTGGTGAGCGAGGAGCGTGTCCGACGGGGGCGGGCCGGGGGCGTGTTCCACTTGTGTTGCACCTGTGCAGTACTCAGCGGGGGGTGGATTGAGCTTCCATGTTGCACCGGCGGTTCCAGAACCTGCCTGGACCTGACTGACCCACGCTGCCGCTTCGAGTGCCCTCATCCTTCTGGAAATGGTCGATGCGTCCAAGCCTGTGGCATGGGCTAGTCGCCGGCAGTCAATGTCCAGGGTCGTGGTCCGGGCTGTGCGCGCGAGCTGAACCAATGCATGGAGAATCCGTTCGTCGCTCGGGCCACCTGGACGCGCGAACGCCGCCGAGTGCCGGTGCAGGGTGTCCACGATCGTGTCCAGCTGAGCATCGAGCTCGTCCCACGCGGCCGAATCGACGTTGACCACTGAAGGAGCGAACACCGCGGCCGCTTCGATTGCACGAGACCAATGTTTGGCAAGTGTGAAGCTGTGACCGGCGTTCTTGTCTTCATGGAGGCGGATCAGCCCTGGTGCGGTCAGGGCTGCCTCGACGTCTTTAAGGGTGCGGCCGGCGCGAGCCATCCCGAGGAGAATGCTGAAGGCAACGGTGCTGCGGTCGCGGTCGTTGCTGAGCGGGGTTGCCATGAGAAGCCTCGTCCGCGCTGACAGCGAGCGCCTTGGACGGTCCAGACGAGGCCCATCGGCGGACTCGATGATCCGGATCGGTGTCGACCGGTTAGCGGCGCCGGATAGAGCAGTGGAGTGGGGGTGCCTGGCTAGGAGCCAACCGATGACATCGGAGGGGGTTCCGGGGCGCATGGCTGCCAGCGCCTCGGAGAGCGCGTGACCACGTAGGGAGGGGAGTGCATACCCTCCTGCTCTGTGTGGAGCACCTGGTCCTCGGACCGCACCTGTGACCGGATTGCACAGCGGGCTGATGTCGAGACTGGGATAGTGCGCGCTCAGCGCGTGGGCAAGCGTCTTCACGTCGCCCGGTTGGGTCGCCTCGCTGAGGGAAACCCAGAGATGTTGTCCGCCAGTCGGTCCCGACGTCGTGCGGAGGTGTCGTACTCCGAGTTCGGTCAGTTCGTGTGCCAGGCGGTCGGCGTCTGCAAGTGCCACGCCCGGACCGTGCGTGGCGGTATCGAAATCGAATGCCAGAAGCTTGTATTGATTGTTCGAATCGGCCAGGTGAAGCGCCCATGGAACATTCGGCGGCGCCGTCGGTGCGACGACTGTTGCGCTGTAGTCGTGGGTGCTGGTCGGGTCGATACGAAGGCGAGTCCGCGGTGACATCCACATCGCAGCCGCGTACAGGTTCGTCAGGAGCGCGTCGTCATGATCGACGACACGCAGATTGATCGTAGAAATTTGATCAGGGCATGAGTTACCCTGAGACATGTCCTCCAAGACAAGTCCCTCCGGGGATTAGCAGCACCGCTGAGAAACGAGCTGGTAACTCGAATCTCACTAACTTCGATCAACCCTCGGCCTAGCTCGCCGGGGGTTTTTCAATTCTCAGCTAATAAGCGGCACCACAGAGGTTGTGGCAGTCAGTGAGTCAGACTTGGTGAGGTCTGATCACGGGCGCTTTTATGCAGAGATCGGCAGCACCCCCTGGCGAAGCTCTTCGGCGAGTTCGGGACGTCCAGCGTCCAAGCAAATGAGATCGGATATGTAGACGCTCACTGAGGAACAACCGCGTGCGGCAGCGAGCGCCTCGACGTCAACGCGAGCCGGGACGCGTGCTTTGTACTCACCGCGCTCGCCCTTGCTTCTGCGACCCATCGCAATCTTCCTTCCGCCAGACACTTCGTTTTCTGGGACAGTTACGATGGTGCAGCACTCACGCCCCGCTGGGGGTTCGACACGCCGTAGACGTATCAACAAAATCTATCATCGTAGATTTTAGCTGCACGATCTGAGGATCAGCGGGAGAGTCTTCGTTATCTTCTGCGATTGGCCAAGGCGGCTGTGCGCGCCTGCGCGACTTCGTCCAGAGAAGCCTCCGGCGAGCTTCCACGTTCCAGACCAGCAGCGAGGGCGGTTGCTACAGCCAGCGCATCGCCGATCGCCTCCGTGGCGCCGCTTCCAGATGCTGGGGAGGCTGCGTGTGCTGCGTCCCCGATAACCATCGTCCGCCCACTTCTCCAGCTAGGCATGTTGTCGTGGGCTGTCGCATTCGCTACGAACACTTCGCTCGTGCGCTCCAGCAATGATGGCGTGAGTTCTGCGAAACCGAGTCTCTGAGTAAGAACGCCTGACCAGTTCTCGACGGGCTGCCGCCCGCATTCGCTCTTCGGGAGTGCCCCCTCTGCGGCTAGCCTCGCGAACCAGAAGAGCCCTTGACCGTCGTCACCGTTCAGATATCCCAAGGTATCGTCGCCAAGGCCTCCGTCGAACTTCTCCTTCAAAAAGGACAGAACGCCTGCTTCTTCGACTGCGTTAGCGGTTGGAATGTGGGCGTAGATCACTGTCTGCCCCTGATAAGAAGCGTCAGGGCCGGTCAGGGGGTTGCTCAAGCGCACCGTCGACCCGACACCGTCACAGCCGAAAACGAATTGAGCGTGGATGTCTCGCCCACCGGCGGACACTGTTGCGCGGTCCCCATTGGATACGACCGAGACAACGTCCACACCCGTCTCGATCTTGGCGCCGGCCTCGGTCGCTGATTGCGCCAGGTAGTCGATCAGGTCGGCTCTCCACAGGTGTCTGAACTCAGTGCCTGAATCCGTGACAGGCAGTGGTGCGCCGGATGACTTTCCTGATCCCGCTCGAACGATTTTCTTGACGGCTACGCCAACGTGACGAAGTTCTTCGCTGACTCCAATCGAGATCAGTTGGTCGATCGCCTGTCCCGAGATTGTCAGGTACGCCCCTCCCTGCGAACTCAGGTCGGTCCGTCTCTCCAAGACAAGCACTTCGATATTTCTCTGTCTGAGTGCTGTGGCCAGAGTTAGTCCCGCGATTCCGGCACCTACGATTACTATCTGGTTCATGCTTTTCCTTCGGCTGCGGAATAGAGCAGGGAGAATTCGACGATGGATTTCACATCTTCATCGAAGGAATCACCATCCGGGGCAACAATCAGGTGAACGGGGACGATGATCTCTAACTCGTCAGGGCTTTCCAGAAGTTTACGAATTTCTCTAGCGTTCGCGGTTGCGCCGGCTGCGGCGTAGTCCTCGGGAACGATACTAGAACTCAGACGGATCAATCCGTCCCTGATCTCTATGAACATTCTATAGTGACGAATCATCAAAGAAGTGCGTCTTGGAAGTATCGACACCAGGGGGCCTGAACGCTTTTTCAACTCATGCCTAGGGAATTTGTTGGACAAGTCGTCCCAGAGGGCGGTCATCGCCGCAATATCCTTTTTGTATTTTCTTCGTAGCGCCAACTGAGCCTTGCGCTGTAATATCGCAGGAATGCAGATACCCAGGATAAATAGCAGTATCCCCAGCGACATCCCGGCACGACCGAGTACCCTCAAACTGTGCGGCATGTATCCGTCTTTGGCCAGGTAAACGAGTTGCAGCGTCAGAATGAGTTCGGCTGCTACGAGGACAAATGATCCAATCGACAGCACTTTCAGGCCCCGCGATAGTGCTCCTTTGGATATCTTGGCTGCGCGGAACGAGAGCATCGAAATAACGAGGAATCCGATTGGAAAGAAGATCTTGGAGGAGAAATAGAATCCGACGACGCCGGCGGAGTCGAATTCGAATACTTCCGTCCCTGCTGGCACTACCCATGTGAAGTACAGGCCACCGAGGACGGATGCCAGAAAGGTCGTTACGGCTACAGCTGCATAGGCATGTCGCGCCTTTGGATTCCCCCAATAGTAAATGAAGTACAGAGCAGTGCTGAGGATAGCGAGCATGAGGAACATCGACTGCAACCAGGCGAACAGATAGGTGTGCAGTCCGCCATTTATCACATCGACTTTGGACGCGATCTCCAGAAGAGCCGAGATTCCGAGCAGTGCGATTGCCCATACGACCATCCATTCAGATGACTTACTGGGCCGTCTCCACAATGCCCACGCACGCCATAGGGCCACTCCGAAAATGATCAAAGTACGTGCGATTATGAGAAACCAGATCATATCGACTGAATCCTGTCCTGCAATGCCGTCGCGAGGTGACGCCCCTGTGCACTGCTCTGTACAACTGGAGCTATCGCGTATGCGAGGTTTACCCAGCTCATGACGAGGGACGCTACGACTTCTGCATCATGCTCGATGACGTTGGTGTAGTCCCCTCTCCGATGTGCGTCGAAGAGTTCCTCGTCGGGGTTCTCCATCAGAGAGCCACAGACCAGGTGACCCAGCTCGTGTGCGACGTTGTGTACCTGATGCACGAGGGTCGCGGCTTGTTCGAAATAGATCACGATTCCCTGGTCATCGAGGAGCGTGGCCGCAAACGGTCCACGCGGCGACAGCGAACGAGCCTCAAGGTCAATAGGGGATCCGATGAGCTCTGAAATTCCCGAAAGAATCAGTGGCGCTTGCTTATAGGGGTCGACAGCTTGGACGTCGAGGCCACGCAGGAATTTTCGCGTGCGGTGCACAAGTCGGAGGTGCCGGAACGCTGCGTCCTCCGGTGGCACTTCGATGAGCGCGGGGTATGCAACTGGCTTCATAGGGCCAGCGTAATTTGCTAGCTACTCTTCCGGCAGGTCAGGTGGATCGAGTGGTAGACCACGCCGCTTACGAAAGGAGCGGATCAGGTCGTTGACGACCTCAAGATCGCCGCTGTCCAACCCCGCCAGCCGGAAGGCGACAGCATGGACATTCGTATCCGCCCGCAGTCGCGCGTAGTCGAGTTCGGTCTTGGTTCGTGTGGCAGTTTCCTCGTCGAGGAAATAGCGGACATCCACTCCGAAGGCTGCGGCTATACCTGCTGCCGTCTTCAAACTAGGGGACTTCGCCCGACCTGTTCGAAGGTGGGATAGGTAGGTCTCACTGATGGGGTATCCCATCTCGGTAGAGCGGCGGGCCAGTTGTCCCAAGGTGTAACGCTTGCCGTCTGCATTTGGCACACCGGCGAAGAGCTGTTCGAGCCGCTCAGCGAACACGCTGGAATCTTCAGCAGGCTGCTCCATTGCGCACCGACTCCTCACCGTTTTTCGGGATCACGACATTTCGAGCACACACCTGTCGGATTCCAGTGCTATCGTACTGCCGAACCATACGATAGTTATCGAAACGATGAGAACTTGCGTTACCGAGACGCCACACCCCCACAAGGACCGAGCATGGACCCGCAGACGAAATCATGGGCTCTCCCCGATTCCGCGGTTGCGCGCCTTGTCGTAGCCAGCTCTCACGGCCTCAGCGTCCACCCCAAGTGCTTCAGCCAGAACAGCAGCACGCTCGTCGGTCAGGCGCACTTCCGCCCGCTCCAGCGCCCCGATCGCTGTCGTACTGATGTTGGTGACGCGCCCGAGCTGCGGCTGAGTGAGGCCTGCAAGTATCCGGAGATCAGCAAGACTGCGAACACCGTCCGGCACATCGACAAGGTCCGTGATTTCACATTTCAGCGCCTTTGCAACTTGCACGAGCGTGTCGATCCCAGGAGTTCGGCGCCCCTTCTCCCAGTCCGCGATAGCAGTCACGCTGACATCGGCGAATCGCGCAAGGTCAGGTCGGGACATTCCCAGCGATTCCCTGCGCTTCTTGAGAGCGTCAGGGACGAAGTTACGCAGGATTCGCCTGCTCACGCTTTGCCTTCGTCCACGGTTGTTCATTCTTCCAACCTAGTAACCGGAAGTCACAACGCGCGGAGTTTCATAGCGGGCACCATGCGCCCATTGGCTGCGCGGGTATAACGCGCTATGCTAGGGGATGAAAAAGCATGTGATTCATATGGTTACTGAACGAAGTAGCTGAACAAAGAAAACCCCAGGGCGTGACTCTGATTGGCGTCCGAACACTCCCCGGGGTCCCACTGCGGCATCACCCAGCTGGATGACTTCACAGGTCTTCGAGTCTAGGCGGCGTCGTTGAATACGCAACCATCCGGAGGCAACCATGGAAAAGATCTCCAGCCTTTCCATTGAATCTGATCCCCGCGGTTTAATTCCCGCCGGCATTTCCGATCGTCCGACCTCGGCTGAATACTTCGTCGTTGCCTCATATCGCGTTATCGAACCTGTGTTGTGCGCAGGCCGGGCCGTCGGTCACACATGTGTACCCGCCCTCGTGGTCGGCGCACGACTCTGCCCGGTCGGACATTCATTGATTCCTGCGGGCTCCCTCGTTATGGCGCATTTTTCACGCTCCATCGAACTTCCCGGCGCTGTTGCGTCGGGATCGAAGGCCGCGTAACTCTCGCATTTTGTGCGGCCAAGCACGTCCAATGTTCCGTTAGTTGTTGAACCACAACAAGTTTGAAGGGATGTCATGAAGCAGTTCAAGAAACCACGGTCCGGTGGCCGCCACCGGTCACCGTCGACGGGTGCGGTCGCAGCCGTGACGTTGGCGGCGATGGTCGGAGCCGCCTTCGTCAATGCCGGAGTTGCGATCGCAGCGCCGACCCAGCCGGGCATTACCGCTCCGTCGCAGCCGGGCATTACGACGCCTCCACCTGCGTCTGAGCAGCCGGGTATTACTACTGTCCCTGAGGTTCCTGCGCCGACGTCCGATCGTTCGTACTGGACGCCGCCTCCGGCTGAGTACGACAACATTCAGTGGCAGCCTTCTCCCTCGACGCAGCAGTCGTCCCCGAACAATGCAGGCGATAGCAGCGGGAACTACGTTGCGCCGGCGTACTACGGTGACCCGATCGACGTGGGGACACTCCATCTCCCGACCGAAGTCGAGATCATCGCTCCGATCGAAGCACCGCCCCAGATGTTGCAGCTGGGTGATTACGTCGGGCCGAAGCCCAATTGGATGTCCGACGAGTATCTCGAACGCACCAATAACACTGCATCTGTCGGTGTTTCACAGTTCGCGACATTCTGGTCCAGTGTCGGCGTCGACGTCGATCGTTCACAGCGTGTCTCGGCTGCAACCTTCGGCGGAGCCGCAGCAGGTGCCTTGGCGGCCGGAACCGCAGGGTTCACAGTGGGCGCATTGGGTGGCGGCACAGTGGGCGGTTTGATCGGGGCCGGTATGGGCGGTCTGGTTCCGCTCCCGCCGCCGCTGCCGGAAGCGACGACAGGCGTTGTCGGCACGGCGATCGGTGCCGGTGCAGGTGGCTTGCTTCTCGGGATTCCCAGTGCCGCGGCTGGAGCTGTGGTGGGCGGTCTGACGGCGGGAGCAATCGGGGCCGGTGACACCGATGCCGAGCCTCGCCACATCGACGTGCCGAACCTTCCTGAGCCGGACGCACCTGCGATCACCTCCCAGACCAGTGACGCGCTGGCGGCGCAGGCCCCGCAGATCGCGCAGGTCGTCACCGATGCTGTGGCGTCCGTTCCGCAGATCACCGAGAACGTCAACGCGCAGCTCACTACTGCACGTGAAACCGTCCTCGCTCAGCCCGGTGGCGATCAGGTCATCGCCGCACTCGACAACGCGGCCGTCGAAGCGAATTACGCCTTCGGACCTACCGCCGATCTGATCGGCCAGGCCCTCGGCGCTGCTGCCGCCGGAGCGACCCCCGCGTAATCACTACCGCCGCCGGGGTCGGGGCTTCGGCCCCGGCGGTGTTAGTCGAAGTTCTTTTTCTTTGCACGAGAGGAAATATCGACATGTCAGGTCAGAACTGGTTTCCACCGTTGGACCCGACCGAGTTCGCCGACGAAGTGGACACGGGAGAGCAAACCCCAGACACCGACGTACATTCCGAGCCCGAGTCCGAAAACCCCGATGAGGAATCAGAACCCGACTCCCTACTCGACCATGCCGAAACTGTTGAGAGCGAACCGGTTTCGACCGGCAACGCTCCCTCGGCAGAGGAGACCGTTGTCGCTGCGGTGAGCCGACCCACCCAACACCTCACTCCCACATTCGAACTCGCAGATGAGGACGAGACCGGATCGGCGACCGATCCGGTCGTCTCTGAGTCCGTGGGTGTTGTCCGCACGCTCCCGGTCGTCACTCTCGCTGTCAGTGATCTGAATACACAACCGGATTGGGCATCGGAATGGGAGCTGCCGGCCACCGATCCGGAACCGACACCGACCATCCCGGATGAGGGGGAGCGGATCGGAATCCCCGAGCCTCTCCCGGGATCAGACCGGGCGCGTGGCCGGAGTCGCCGCACGAAAGCCGCTGTCGGGGGAGCTGCTGCTGCGGTGCTGGCCGTCCTGGTGGGCGGAACCGCAATTGCGCTGGCCTCCGGTTCCGACGAACCGGACGCTCCAGCCTCCCTCGAAGTACCTGGAACCACTACGGCTTTGCCGGCGGCGGGGACGTCTGTCGCCGGGGCGCAGGCCGCCTCGTCCTGGTGCCCGAGCAGCGTCAAGGGTGATGTCATCAGCGGGAATGGCCCTGGCGGTACCGGATCTGGCCCTGATGCGATCCTCGGATTTCAGTACGCCTTCTACGTCGATCGCAATGCGGACAAAGCGCGAGGCTTCGCCACTCCGGAAGCTGCGGCCACCCAACTGTCGACTTTGCAAGCCGGCATCGACGACGGCGTCCCGGTCGGCACCGAGCACTGTGTTCTGATCCGCCCGTCCGGTCAGCCGGGTGTCTTCGCCGTAGAGATGGTCCAAAAAGCCGCGGACGGCGCGATCGTGCGATATGCGCAAACCATCAGCACGACCGTGCGTGACGGAAAGACGCTGATCGCGGCCATCAACGAGAGCGTAGGCACGCCGTGACGTGGGCAGGGGACTGGCTGGGCGGCGAGCCGACAGAAGACAACGAATCCGACGAGACGCGGTCGGCACCGGTGGACGACACCGCACCGCCGCTTGTGCCCGGGTCCGAGGCAGAAGGCCCGGTCGATGAGGTTCCCGAGCCAGAAGATGCACTGATTCCGCTGGCACCGCCTTCTGCTGTGCTGATCGCCGGGGTTGCCGGTGGAGTCGGAGCCACCACGACAGCGGTCGGTCTGGCGAGTGCATTGCACACCGAACTCGTCACTGCTGCCGCCGTGGATACGACCCCTGCAGGTGGTGACCTGTCCGAGCGTGGCTGCGGGCGCGAGCTGAACCCCGGCCAATGGGCCTCCGAGCACGGGGTGCTGTGGGGTCGCCGCACGCTTGGGGAGCTGAGCGGCGACGCTGCGGCGCTCGCTTCCGTTCACTCGCTCCTGACCGCGTCCGGTCACTTTCCGGTCTACGACGCCGGAAATCCTTTGCGTGCAGAGCATCTCGCGCCGCTTCTGGCCGATGCGTCGGTCGTGATCGTCCTGGTGGTGTCCAGTCGCGGTGACTCCGTGAACCGTCTTCCCTCCGTCCTGGAATGGATCGAGAGCACCCTCGGCGCGCACACGTTGGCATCGGTCGTCGTGGCCGTCGTCGAGGTCCGTCCCGGTTCGACGCCGGTGGCCGATCACCTCAGTGCCCATATGGCGGGCCGGATCGGAGCGGTGCGCCTGATCGGTCACGACCGGTCGTTGGCCGCAGGAGGACCGATCGAGGTCGAGGCGATGGGCAGCGGTGTCGAGCAGGACTTCACCGCTCTCGCCGCCGACGTACGAAACCTCGGTGCAGCCGCGCCGACGCAGTGAACAAACACATCCGAAGGGAAATCCGCATGAGATATGCGAGAGGGATCACCACAGCGGTGACGGCCACGGTCGTCCTCGCACTGGCAGGAACCAGTCTGGCGAACGCCGCACCCACCTCAGGCGACTCCGCACCGATGCCCTGCACCGCTTTGGGAGTCTTCGGTGTTCAGGGGACCAACCAGTCCGCGCCGGATGCCGACCCCACCATCGACAGCGGCTTCCTCGGCATGTCGGTGATGGTGCCCTTGCTCCAGTCCGCTGCCGGTGAGGTCTCACGGATGCTCGTCCCGTACGCCGCCGACTTCGGTTGGCGGGGAGCGACGTACGAGCAGTCGATGACCGAGGGGGTCGACAAGACCAGCCAAGCGATCGCCGACTACGCCGACCGGTGCCCCTCGTCGATGATCGCCGTGACCGGATACTCGCAAGGCGCACAGATAGCGGACACCGTCATCCGCAATATCGGCAGCGGCAAAGGCCCGATCACAGCGGACAAGCTCGCCGCCGGCGCATTGTTCTCGTCCCCGAATCGCCCGCAAGGTGCCAGTACCTTCCCCGGTGGCTCGTCCGGGCAGAGTTCACCGACACCACCCAAGGGCGTTGCCACCTCTGCCTTGTCGGATCTGACGGTGACCACCCCGACCCCTGCTGACGGCGGCGGCATAGCCCCGAACTACGCCGCCTCGTCCGGGTACGGCTCTGTTGCCGGCCGCGTCGCTTCGTTCTGCACCGACGGCGACCTCGCATGCGCGACACCACAAGATGCGACGCTGGCCCGCACGGTCACCAATATCGCTGGGCAGCTGCACCTCGAGCAGCAGGATCCGCAGAAAACTCTCCTCGACCTCGCGGGCGCATTGGGTGGGGCGACAATTCGCACCGCCGCCGACGTCGTCAACGACGACATCAACTTCTCGGGCGGCCGGTTCACCGTGCAGTCGTCCGGAAAGACCATCCTCGGGCGCCTGTCCACGAATTCCGATCCTCGCTCCGCCACTCCGGACGCGGACGCCGATGTCATCCGGGCAGTCATCAAAACCGGGGTCATGGGATTGCAAGCGGGCATCGCGGTCGCGAAGAAAGTCCTCACACTGGACACGATCGGCGCCCTCGCCACCGTCGGCATGGCCAATCCCCCTGCTGCACTGGGCATCTTGGCAGCGAAAGTCGGGGATGCGGCAATGAGTTTGTTCCCGCCGTCCACCGGCACCCAAATCCAGAAGTACATCTACAACGAAGTCCAGCGCGGCATTTCCGACAACAAGGACCTGCTGAAGATGGCAACGCAGGTCAAGTACTGGGACACGGCCCGCAACCACGGCACCTACGACTCGATTCCCGTGGGAGGACAGGGACAGACCCCGGCGAAGTTCACCGTCGAGTGGTTCTCCACCCTCGCGAAAGAACTCTCGTCCGGATCCACGTCGGCCGGGGCTAGCACCACGAAAACAGCCTCGCCGACGACTCGTCCGAGCGGGACGCCCTCTGCGGCCCCCTCGTCGTCGACGCCGCTGACCAGCTCGGTGTCCGCCACGACCTCGGCGGTTTCTCCCGAAATCGTCGGGCCGGGCGGCGCGTTCGCGCCTGCCCAGATCCCGACTCCCACCCAGGCGCCGGCCGCCGCACCGCCCGCGCAGTGATCGGTCGGCGGCCCACGGAACTCCTCTGCTGCGCCGCCGCCCAGCAAACCCCGGGACGCACTGACGTCCCACTCCAACCGAAGGGACCATCTCGTGTCAGATGACAGCAGCAGCGGAGGCGTCGGCGGCACCATCGCCGTTGTCGGTGCCGCAGCCGTCGCGTTCCTTCTGATGATCATGGCCGTGGTGGTCGTTCTCGTTTCCGAGGACGAAGAGTGCGCTCCCGTCGAAAACGGGGGCGGCCAGGTCGCCGCTGCTGGTTCGCTGGTCAAGCCCACCAAGTCGTCCGAAACAACGGACACCTCTCCGTTCGGTCCGCGATGGGGCACCGAACACAAAGGACTCGACCGTGCAGGTCCGGTCGGTACCCCGATCTACGCGTTCACCGACGGCCGCATTCGGGAAGCCGGTCCCGCTGACGGCTTCGGGAACTGGATCATCGTCGATCACGAAATCGAGGGCCACGTATACAGCTCGGTTTACGGGCACATGTTCGACGACGGTGTGATGGTCCGCGCCGGAGAGCAGGTCCGCGGCGGTCAGCAGATCGGGGCGATCGGCAATGCCGGCGGCTCGACCGGGCCGCACCTTCATTTCGAGGTGTGGGACGGCGGTCGTCTACCCGACGGCGCCGGTACCGCGGTGGATCCGCAACCGTGGATCGACAAGGCCGCCGAACCCGGCGAGGCTCCCGCTGCGCCCGCACCGACTTCCCCGGGCTCGGGCGATGCGGGTGATGAAGGTTCCGGGTTCGGAGGTTTGGACGGCCGACAGTTGGCGATCGCGAAGCAGATCGTCGCGGTCGGTGAAGTCATGGGCATTCCCGATCGCGGCGTCGTCGTCGCGCTCGCAACCGCAAGCCAGGAATCCGGCTTTCGCATGTACGCCAATGACGGCACCGATCCTCGCCTCGAAGCCGATCAGAAGGACGTGGGCCGATCCCTGGACTTCCCACACGATGCTGTCGGACGAGATCACGGCTCCGTCAATCAGTTTCAGCAGCAGTACCCGTGGTGGGGAACGCTCGAAGAACTGATGAACTCTGCCACTGCATCACGCAAATTCTACGAAGCGCTGGCCAAGCAGAGCGGGTGGGAATCGCTACCGATCACCGTCGCAGCACAGAACGTTCAAGGATCGCTGTACCCGGACGCGTACGCCGACGACGAGCCGATCGCCACCACGTTGGCGGCCAAGTTCAAGGGCGCCGGGGCGAACATGTCCGAAGCCGACCTCGCATCCATCGCAGCTGGTGGAGCCATCGCCGTCGCCGACGGCGGCAGCGCTGCCTGCAACGATCAGCAGCCCGCACCCGGTAGCGGCGGCGGCGAGGGTCCAGCCAGCGAGTTCGGACGAGCCGTCATCCTGGCTGCCTCGCGCTGGATCGGTACCCCGTACGTCTGGGGCGGTGGCGACACGAACGGCCCCACCGGCGGCGGATTCGACTGCTCAGGTCTGACGCTGTACGCGGTCTACCAGGCATCCGGCGGACGAATCAGCCTGCCGCACTTCACCGGATCGACCGCAGATCCCGGACAGCTCTACGACTCACGCGGCGCAGAAGTCCCCATCGACCAGAAACAACCCGGCGACCTGATCTTCTTCGGCCCCGCCTCGAACACGCACCACGTCGGCATCTACTACGGCCTCGAGAACGGCGAAGAAATGTTGCTTCACGCTCCGACCGAAGGCCAGACCGTCACCATCGCTCCGTTGTCAGGGATGTCGGGAGAACAAATGCACGTCCGCCGCTTCGGCGCATCACAACCGCAACCGCAGGAGGCACGATGACACACCGGACTGACCGCAGACCGATGAGGTTGACCGCATTCGCAGCCATGACCTTCGCTGTTCTCGCACTTGTCGGATGCGGCCGCAGCAATGACCACGACCACCCGATGGATGAGGGCGGCCCCACCCAATCATTGACTGTTCCCGCCGATCCAACTCTGCCGGAACCGTTTTCCTCGGTCGATCAAAGCGATCCGGAAGCCGTGATGGTCGCGGCCGCGCAAGCTCTGTTCTCGTACACCCCCGGGGCGGACACCAACCAGATCGACGCCGCGAACCGGGCAGCACCGTTGCTCGACGAGCGGTACTACACCGACAACGCGTCGTCCTTCATTGCTCTGGCACCGATCACCGGCCGCCAATGGGAGTCCTGGCGTGAGCAGAACGCGGTGGCCACGGCCACGGCGACGGTGACCGCCGACAATCACCCCGAGGACAAGCCCGCAAAGGTCTCACGAGTCGTGGCAGTGACGGTGACCGCCGTCGATGCCGGCGGCCGGGAGATTGATCGGGTTCCGTTCGCGGCGTACATGACCGCCACCAAGCTCGGTGTGTGGCGCGTGAGCGCGGTGATGGTCCGATGACCAGCGCATATGCCGATGTTCCGCGCCGCGGTGCTCCGATGCCGAGCGGTCCACGCATCGCGGGGGCTGTGATGCCCGGGATCGATGAATCCGCTCCGATCTGGGAAGGCCCAATCGAACGTGAGGCTCTGACCCCGGCCCGGCCGCTTGTCTGGTTTCTCGGAGCTACCGGAGGTGCCGGAGTCTCCTCGCTGACGCGTTCCCTCGCATACGCGGGGGACTGCCAGCGCGGCTGGCCCGGATACATCGGTGACCTACCGGGCGCGGACTCGCCGCTGGTGGTGCTCGTTTTTCGCACGACGATGCACGGCGTAGAGCGTGCTCATTCACTGCTTCTGCAACACGCCGCCGGTGGCACGCCGGAAGGAACACACATCCTCGGCGTCGTGTCCGTCGCCGACAGTGATCGCCCACTGTCCAAGCCGGTCCGGAACCGTCTGGCCGTCGTCGAGTCGCTGGCGCGCTCGCTGGCCGGGCACTGCTGGGACGTGCCGTGGCTCGAACCTTGGCGGGTCATGCCTCCTCGTGAGCTTCCCGAGTGGTCTCCGTCCTCGACGTTGCCGGCCGACAAGAAAGCGGCGCGTGACCCGACGAAATACCCCGTCGCCCCGGTGATCGCTCTCCACGACCAGATCCGAGTCGCAGCAGCAGCTCGGGTGAAGGAAATCAGTTCTTCCGCAACATAACTCGAAAGGCACCTTCTCATGAACGCACTCCACACCATCAACACCTACATCCTCGCTCAGCAGCCCGCGCCCTTCCCCTCGCCTGGACAGGGCGGGGACGTGATCGACGTTCAGATGACCACTCCGCCGTCAGGCGACAAGTTTCAGATCCTGCTCGGCGTCGGCCTGTGGGCGGCAACAGCTTTCCTGATCGGACTGGGAATGATGGCCGGCGTCAAGTTCGCCCAGTCGTTCGCCGACGGCACCGCCGGACGCGGCGAAAAGATGATGGTGGTCGGTGTCGCCGTCGGCGCGATCATCACGTCCTCCGCCGCCTCGTACGTCACCTGGTTCATGGAGTGAGTACTTCGATACTGGCCGCAGGCGGCGGCATCAAGATGCCCGGCGAAGACGTCCTGGTCCCGCTCGGGCAGATGCTCGGGGTGTTCCTGTGGTTCGTCGCAGCCGGTCTGATCGTCGCCGCGATGCGCGCCGGTGTCGAAGTCGCGCACCGCTTCGACGACGGCGAAGTCACCGGCCCCGGAATCCGGCGGTTGATCGCGATCGCCATCGGCGCCATCGTCACCGCCTCCGCAATCACGTGGGCGGGATGGCTCCTCATCTAGCCCGTCTCGATTCCACTACTCACTTTGCGAAAAAGAAGGAAATCATGGCAATTCACCGTTACCGCCTCGTCGGCGCCCTCGTCGCCGCAGCTCTCGCGCTGTCGGTGGCCACCGCGTGCGGATCGTCGCAGGAGGACCCCGGAACCGGCACCGCGGCGGTCGACACCAGCGCAGCGCCGCAGCAGGTGCAGTGGGAGAGCTACCGCGGTGTCGCTGTCCCTGTCTCCGCTGTCGACGGACCGACGAGCGTTTCGGCGAAGATCCCGTTCGGATACAGCCGAACACCCCAAGGGGTGGTGATGGCCGCCATTCAGGGCCAGAGCCGTCTCGCACTCGCACCGGACGAGACCTGGGCGCAGACCGCACAACTGCTGACCGCCCCTGGCCGGGGCCGTGACGCGTACGCCGTGGCGCGGGTGATGACCTCCATCACCACCGAAGCCGATCCTGCTCAGACAGCCCAGTTCGCCGGATTCCGCATCGAGGACTACAGCCCCGACGAAGCCGTGGTGTGGCTGGCGACACGGATGCCGGACGCTGCGCTGTCTGCGTCGCCGACCTCGCTGATCTGGCAAAACGGCGATTGGAAGATCACTCTCCCTGATCCGCAGCCCGAGACCTCCGAAGCTGCGCCCACCGATCCAGTGCCGTTGACCTCGCTCGACGGATACACCGCCTTCTCCTACGCCGACTGATCTTCCCCCGACTTTTCAGGAGCCACCCGTGAGTAACCGCACCGAACCCCGCGAGACGACAGAAGGATCGCGCCTTCGCCGCACCGGCGAGTGGTTGGCGACCAGCCGCACGACCGGGATTGCCGCTGCCGTGTTCTGCGCGCTTCTCTCGGTGGTCGTGGCCGTGGCCGTGTTCATCGCCGTCACCCGCGACGACGATTCCGCCGGCGCCGGCGCCCCCACTGCCACCCAGCCGCCCGCGACGGCACCAGCAAAACCCGACAGCGGCACTGCATTCGGCGTTCCGTCGGCGGATCTGTTCGGCCGCGTGATCGCCAACCCCGTCAACCCGCGTGGTCAGGCGTTGCCGCAGTCGCCGGCAGATCGCCCCTCGTTCAAGGAAGGTGACCCGGTCCCCGCTCCGGAGGGGTTGATGTGGCAGCAAGTCGGTCCGTTCATCCTGCCGTTCTCGACCTCCGACGGTCCCACTCGAGTAGATGGCCCATTGGCCACGGGTTTCGCTCGCACCCCTCAGGGCGCTGCGCTCGCTGCCTGGCAGATCAGCATGCGGACGGTCATGGACCAGGAATCACTCGATGAGGTCTTCGACAACCAGATCGAACCCTCGACGCGGGGGAACAAGGCGTCGTGGGCGCCGAAGAAGTGGATCGACTGGAGCCAGCTGCCCCCTCAGTACATCCCGGCGGCATTCAAGATTTCCGGTTGGAGTGCTGACAACTCGTTTGCGGTCGTGGAGGTCGCGGCCCGCGACAAGACTCCGGGCTCCTGGTTCACCACTCGCTTCGAGGTCGTCTGGCAGGACGGTGATTGGAAGATCCGTCGCCCGTCCACCCAGCTGCCGCCGCAGACGATCACTTCGCTGACGGGGTGGACCCAATGGTGAAGCGTCTGGCTGCGATCGCGGCTCTGCTCCTGGCTGTGCTGGTCTTCGGGCCGGTCGCGCTCGGGCATGCCCAGCCCCCGGCAGGTGATCCGGGCACTTCGGAAACCGGGCAGGCGCCGGCTGACGACGACATGTATGCCGGTTGCCGCGACGTCGGTGATTCCGTACCGGTCGTCGGTGGGTTCCTCGAGCGGTTCTGCGACTTGGGCACTGCTGTGGCCAATCCACAGGACGCGGCCGGCGAGTTCGCCGACGGGATGTGGAAATCGGGCGTCGGCAAGGCCGCCGAAGTGTTCCTCGACGGTTGGAAAAAGGGCATCACTTTCATGCTGACGTGGTGGATGACCAACTCGGTCACCGGCGCGGTCGGAAACAGTGACACCGAGAACACCGTCTGGCAAGTGCACCAATTCTTGCGAATATTCCAGATAGCGGCGTTCATGATCTCGGTCGGGATCTCCGCTCTCAAACTCGCCTGGGCCAAATCGCGTCTGGCGCAGCAACATGCCGAAGAAACGGCAATGATGTTGACCCGCACAGTGTTCGCGTCCTGGACTCTGGTTCCGCTCATCCTCGCCGGTGACGAACTCTCCCGAGCAGCGGGTGTGTGGCTGGTTCAAGCGATGGTCGGAGAGAACATCGACGAAGCGGCGAACAAACTCCTCGCCGTCGCCGAAGTCGGCCCTCTCCTGGGTCCGGGCTTGATTTTCGTCTTCGCGATCTTGGGCATCGTCGGAACCGCCGTGCAAGCGGTGTTCATCATGATGCAGATCGCGATGCTGCGCCTCGTCCTCGGATGGGCGCCGATCGCGGCCGCCGCATCAGGAATCGGCAGCGCCGGAATGCAGGCCTGGACGAAGCTACGGAATTGGGCGGTGGTGTTCGCACTGTTCCCGTTCGTCGCTTCCAGTGTGTACGGGATCGCTTTCCTCTCGGCCGCCGGTGCTACCGACGCACAAGGTGTCTTTGCCGGAATGATCCTGCTGACACTCTCGTGCCTGACGATGCCGGCGTTGGCGAGGCTGATCGTTCCTGCGATGGGTTCGATGGCCGGCGGCAACGGCGGCGCGGTGCTGGGCGGAATGCTCGCCGCGACCGGCGCGAGTATGGGCGCTTCGATGATCCAGTCGATGTCCTCCTCGGCTGAACAGGATTCCGGGTCCTCTTCGTCGTCGAGCGTTCAGGGCGGCCCGAGTACGGAACCGACCGGCTCCAGCACTCCCTCATCCGGGTCGAGCTCACCGGCGCCCTCGGGCGGTGGCACGGAAGCTGCATCGAGCGGTCCCTCTGGGGCAGCGACCGCGAGCGGTTCGTCCGGAGCAGCATCCGGTGGCGCATCCGGAGCAGCATCCGGCGGTGCAGCTTCCGGCGCGGCCGCGGCCGCTGGTCCTGTCGGTGCGGCCGTCGCCGTCGGGCAGGAAGTCTCCGACCGGATCGGCAGCGCTATGGGCGCCGTCGCGTCGACGATCGGCGACAGCGCCGCCGGAGCAAGTGGGGGCGCGGACGTTCCGGACGAGCCGCAAGGTGGGCGGTCCGGATGAGCGCACACCGCACCGCACCGTTTGACCTCATTGATTCCATCTTCAAGGAGCAGCTATGAGCACCGAAGCACCGGCCCGCCCGAACACCTACGGTGGTCTTCACGAAGCCCCCTCGACGTACCTGTTCGGTGTGTCGAAGAAAATGTTTTACGTCTTCGCGTCGGGCATCGTGGCCGGCATCGTTGCACTGCTCGCGGGGTTTTTCGTCTCCGGAGCGGTGATCCTCGGCGTAGTGGTGCTGACCTGGGCGCCGCTCGCTGCACGCATCGGCGGCAAGTCAGGGTACGAATTCGCCACTGAACTCACCGGGTGGCGCAAGCAGCGTCGGCGCGGCCAGCACATTCTGCGCGCTGGTTCTCTCTCGAATGCGCCCGGAGGCCGAACCCGAGTCCCGGGAATCGGCGCTCCGATCGAAATGTGGTGGGGAATCGACAAACTGGGTCGACGATTCGGAATGAGTCATCTACCGAAACTGCATCAGTACACGATCAGGCTGCGTTGCTCTGTGCCCGGATACAAGGGTGTCGAACAGGGTCAGGTCGACCTCGACGTCGCCAACTGGGGCGAGTTCATCAACCTCAGCGGACAGACGCCGGACATCGAAGCGATCGCCACCATCATCGAGACCCTCCCGGAGACAGGCGCGCGGCAAGACGCGGAAATCACGCGACTGTGCAAACCCGGCACCTCTGAACTCGCACAAGCGGTGGTCCGCGAATCGGGGACCGGCGTGCGTCACGGAATCCAGTTGCACACCCACATGGCGCTCACCTTCACCGCGAACACGGAAGCCAAACGCAAGGATCCGATGGCGATGATTGCCGATCTGGCAGAACGTCTTCCGTCGATCTGCGCGAACCTCGGCACATTCCGCGTGACCGCTGTCCCGATGTCCGATCACGAAATCTCCGCAGTCGTGCGCCGCGCATACGATCCCCGCCCGGTTGTCGAAGCTGAGGTGGAATCGTCACTGCGCAGCGGAGAGATGTACGTCGACTGGCTCGATGCCGGCCCGATGACGGCCGAGGAAACCAAAAACACCTACTTCCACGAGGGAGCGGCCTCGCGGACCTGGGTGATGAACGCACCCCCGTCCGGTGCCCGCAACGAACGGATTCTCAAAGCACTTCTCGAAGGTCATGGCGACGTCCCGCGCAAGCGCGTGACACTGATTCACCGGCCGATGTCCCCGGCCGACGCCGTGAACGCAGTCGAGAGCGGCTACGTCTACGCAGTCGGTGAACGCAATGCCCAACGCGGTATCGGGTCGGTCCGCGCAGACCTCAAGGTCAAGGCAGCAGACCGTACTCGCGTCGAGGTCGGCAACGGTGCCGGCGCGACAGCGGTCTCGCTGATCGTCACCGCGTCGGCAAGTACCGAAGCCCAGCTCGACATTCAGGCCGACACGATCGAATCCCTGGTCGCCGGGTGCTCGACGAAGGTACGGCCCGCATGGCGATACCAGGCAGCGGCATTTCTCTCGGGCGTCGGAGTCGGGGTCTATCTCCAAGACCACGCAACGACGGCGAAAACCTTGCAGGCCTGAACCGGCCGACCACCACCGACAGGAGAAAACGATGAGTGTGATGTTGCGCCGCCGGATCGCAGACCTGACCGGCACGTACGAACCCGGACGCAAGAAGCAGAATGCTTCCCTGCGCGATCCGATGGCAGCGGCACGCAAACGCCGCCAGGCAGAGGAAAAACAACGCATCGCGGACGAGAAGGCAGCGGCGAAAGCCGCCGAACTCGCACGCGACCCTTCCCGAACCGAACCGAAATGGCGCCGCGCCCCCAAACTCACCGACCGCGGTTTCGCCGGCCACGGCGGCGGCAAGATGGGCGTCGTACCCAAGCCGCCGGAGTTCCGCGGCACCAGTGTGCAGGCGTGTGGGCTCTCCCCGTGGGTAGTAGGTAGCACTTATCCGATGGTCGGAACCCCGCTCGGGAAAGATCCCGACGGCATCTCGTTCCACTACGACCCGATCACCGCCACCTACCGTTCACGCCGACAGAACACCCCCAGCGTGTTCATGCTCGCCCTCCCCAGTAACGGCAAGTCCACGGTGGGCCGCAAACTCGTCAGCGGCGGCATCGCCCAAGGTCACATCCCGTTCGTGTTCGCCGACACCAAACCCGACTTCACCAAGGAAATCGAAATCATCTGCGGCGATCGCGGCAAGATCGTGCGCCTGGGACACGGCGAGGGGTACCTCAACCCGCTCGCGATCGGAGCTCTCGGGTCGGTGATTCCGCTGCTCGCGGACTTCCCCGACTTGCAGAAGAAGGTGATCAAGCAGGTTCACCAACGCCGCAAGCGAGTGATGCAGTCGCTGTGCGAGATTGAGCGCGGAACAGCGCTGACACAGGCCGAACGCAACATCATCACCGCGGCGCTGCGCCTACTCGAAAAGGACCCCCGTTTCGGGTACGACAATCCGCCGCTGATCTCGGATCTGCTCACGTTGATCGAGAACCCGCCGGAAGAGTTGATGCGCAAGGCGTACACCCGCGACAAGGACAAGTACCTCGCCAAGGTCGAATCCCTCCTCGAGACGCTGTCCGCGCTGCTCGACGGCGATCTCGGTGAGGTGTTCTCCCAGCAGACGACCACCCCGATCGACTTCACCGGCGAGGATCGACCGACCGGTGTGTGCGTGGACATTTCAGCGCTCAGCCACGGTGACACCAAGCTCGAAGCTGCGGTGATGGCCGCATGCTGGGAGGACGGATTCGGCGCCATCGAAGCCGCACACGTCCTCGCCGATTGCGGACTTCGCGACCGGTTGCTCTTCCTGGCGGTGCTCGACGAATTCTGGCGAGTCCTCGCCGGCCCCGGAATGGTCAGCCGCGTCGACGCCCTCACCCGCCTGACCCGCACCGTCGGAACGGCGCTGGTGATGATCACCCACACCGTCAAGGACCTCGAATCACTCGAAATGGACTTCGACATCATGAAGGCCAAGGGCTTCATCGAACGCGCCGGAGCGTTGATCGTGGGCGCCTTGACCTCGGACGAAATGGACAAACTCGACTCCATCATTCCGTTCACCCGCGCAGACAAGGCATGGGTCTCCGCGCTGTCGTCCCCAGCCGGCTACGACGCCCAACTCGAAAAGCCAGGACCACCCCCAGGCCGAGGGTTTTTCCTGCTCAAACAGGGCACCGAACGCATTCCAGGGCACCGTTTCGAGACCGTCCTGACCCCCACGGAGCTGAAATACCAGTGGCACGACACCGACAGTCGGTTCGTCGACGCCACCGACGCCGGACACGCGGCACAGACAGCGAAGGACAACGCGGCATGAGCGGCAAACGCAGCACCCGCGGCAACCGCTACGGAGCAGAGGTGCGCAGTGCCACAGTCGCTTTGGTCGACAAGCTGCGCCCTCAGTATCCGTCTCTGTGGGCAACGATTGAGCGTGTCTCCGCCGATACCGGCATCCACACCTCCACCGTGCGGGCATGGTGGCGGCAGCGGGAAGGCGCAGACGCCGTGAAACCGCAACCGTGCGCCCCGGATTCCGAAATACATTCCCTCCGCGTCGAACTCGAAGCACTACGCGAAGTGAACCGTGAACTGATCGCCGCGAACAGAGGCCTGTAGATGACGCATATCTTCCTTTACAGCACCGCCACCGAAGCCGGTGAGCCGTCCGCTGCGCTGCAAAGCGCCGTACAGAAGATGCACGACCTGGTTGCCGACCTCGAAACGAAACACCGATTCGTTGCAGTACAGGGCCATTCGCACACCGTCATCCCCGCTCAAGTAACGGGAACATCGTTGACGGGCAGACCACGTGCCGGTTACGCCGTCACTTTGACCACCGTCGTCGAGATACCGACGGACAACACGTAAATCCGACAGTTGGGAAACAACATCATGTTTGGACGATTCGCGAGTGGATCGAGTGACGGGCAAGCTGGTGCGCTTTTGGAGAGCGTCATCACAGGCCTGACCATAGCCGTTTTCGTGATCGCAGCAGTCAGTGTGCTGTTCGGACTAGCCGCGGTCGCCGACGCCGCGTACGTCCGCAAGACCGGCCGGAAACCGCGCATTTCACCGAACGTCAACGGCCTCCGCCTGATCGTCTTTTCACTGACCGCAGTCGCCCTCGTCGTCCTTCTGCGGCTCATGTCCTGACCGGAGTAATCAACCCACAACTATGCCCAACAATTTTCCGCCGAAGTTCTTCTCTGTAAACAGTTTCCGACACCGCAGGAGGTAAATCATGAGTAAGGGTTCCGTGCGTGATCCCAGTCAAGGTGACGTGGCGTTCGAGGTGCTCGGTGTGTGCGCCGGGATCGCGGTTGCCGGCGTCGTCGGCGCCTCTGTCGCGATGCAGTTCGGCACCGAGCAGGATGTTCCGGTCAATCCGATGGCGATGGTCGCGGGCCTGATCAAGGGCGATCTCGTGTGGGAGTCTGGCGCGAGCGTAGTGGCGATTGCCTTCGCCTTGGCGTTGATCGTGCTGGTTGCGGTGGGCATGTGGTTGTTGATCCTGCGCAAGCGGGACAGCACCCGCGTCGACGAGCTGGCCAAGTACATGGGCCGCGGTCGCGACATCGCTTCGTTGACGGAACAGGCATGCCGGGCAAAAGCCGAATCCTTGCAGGTGCGGCTCCGTCCCGACGACGTTGTCGGCATTCAGCTCGGGTACCTGTTGCTGCCGAGCAAGCCGGTGTTCGGGTCGGCCCCGATGTTGCGCGGCAGCTGGGAGGACCTGCACGTCGATATTTGGGGTCCTCGCACCGGTAAGTCGACCAGTCGCGTCATCCCCGCAGTTCTCGATGCTCCCGGCGCAGTCCTGACGACGTCGAACAAACGCGATGTCGTCGACGCGACCCGCGACGTTCGAGCGGCGATGGGTTCGCAAGTCTGGGTGTTCGATCCGCAGAGGGTCGCCAATGAGGAACCGAGTTGGTGGTGGAATCCGCTCACGTGGGTGACCGACGAAGTCAGGGCCGCCGACCTGGCCGATCATTTCGCCTCCGGTGACGACGGACTCGAAGCGAAGACGGACGCATTCTTCGATCCGGAAGGAAAGGATCTGTTGGCGGCACTGTTCCTGGCTGCGGCACTCGATCGCCGCCCGATCACACAGGCATATACGTGGGTCACGGACGTGCAGAACCAGGAAGCGGTGAAGATCCTTCGCCAACATGGGTACGGATTGCAGGCGGACGGCCTGGCCGGGCAGTACAACGCACCCGACAAACAACGCGGCGGTGTGTTCGGTACTGCCAAGAAGATGATCCGCTCGCTCAAGATCAGGACGATTCATCCCTGGGTGACGTCGGACGGTTTGTCCGATCCGCGGCCGCATTTCGATCCTCGTGAATTCGTTCGTTCCGGAGGCACGCTCTACAGCCTTTCCCGCGAGGGCAACGGTTCGGCCGGCCCACTGGTTACGGCGTTGACCGTCGCCGTGATCGACGCAGCCGAAGAAATCGCGACCACCTCGCCGAAGGGACGTCTGCCTGTTCCTCTCGTCGCTCCTCTCGACGAGGTGGCCAACGTCGTGCGCTGGTCCAAGCTGCCTAGCCTCTACAGCC
This sequence comes from Rhodococcus sp. MT28, assembly GCF_058792695.1. Lineage (NCBI taxonomy): Bacteria > Bacillati > Actinomycetota > Actinomycetes > Mycobacteriales > Nocardiaceae > Rhodococcus > Rhodococcus sp. MT28. The sequence continues at coordinate 9,050 of NZ_JBXAFD010000020.1, read as the reverse complement.
ACTACGGTTCACGCGGAATCATCATCATGGCGATCTTGCAGTCCTGGTCACAGGGCGTGGAGGTGTGGGGCGAACGCGGGATGAAGAAACTGTGGTCGGCGGCGAACGTCAAGGTCTACGGCGGTGGTGTCGCCGTCGATGACGGGGTGTTCCTTCGGGACATGTCCACCGCGATCGGTGACCATTGGGAGATCACCGGGTCGGTCACAGCCTCCTCGCAAGGCCGATCCACTTCCAAGCAGCGCACCAAAGTTCGTACGTTCACCGAATCCGAACTCGAAGCACTGCCACGTGGCCGGGCGATCGTACGTTCCTCCGGTAACCGGCCTGTGATCGTACGGACGGCGCCGTGGATGGCCGGCCCGCACGCCGACCAGATCAGGGCGTCAATCGAAGCCCACGATCCGGCAGCCCCGGCGACGTTGGCGGAAGCAGAAGAAGGCCTGTCCGAATGGCTCAAGCCAGACCACGCGGGGGCTGCGTGTGAGGCGGTGTCGCTGTGAACGCGCCGTTCGAGCCACCACCGGAGGACGATTTCGATCCGGGTGAGGCTGACTATCTGCCGCCGGAAGATGCGGACTATCCACCCCCATCCGCGGACACGCCCCTCGGCGGGGGAGATGAACCAAATGTCGAAGCGCCGCTGAGCGAGAACCTCGAGGCGATGGTCGGCAAGGCAGTTCTCAAGCGCATCCAGAAGGAAGCCGACGCGATCGCTGAAGCGAAGTGGGCGGAAATCCTCACTCCGGAGCTGTACGCGCGACTCGAAGCCGCGGCGGCGGCCCGGTTGCTGGCGCAGCTCGAGATTTCACTCGCCGATCCGGAACCGGAGCCGGAGCAGCCGGCAGAACCGGAACTGGTGTTCGGATCGGTAGAGGAGTTCGTTCGCGAACGCATCGCCCCTGTCTATCGGCGTGAGGTGATCGAGGGGACATCAAGGAACTGGTGCACGCAGTGGTGGAAACACGCCGAAGCTATCTCCCGGTTGGAAGCCCTGTGGCGCGCATGGGAGCGTCTGCGCCTGGATCCCTCGACCGGGATGAGTGTGTGGTGGCGCGATCACGCCGACCACCACATGGCGCAACTTTTCGATCCAGAGGGCACGTTCAAAGCGTGCTCGGTCCGCAGCGGTCATGCCGGCGGCGACTTCGCGATCGTGCCCTTGCCGACTGAACCCGCACCGTCGTCGATGTTCCCCGACATGCGTCTCTCCCCTGAATCCGCGCCCACAGCGGCGTCACCCCACAAGGAAGGCAACAACTGATGTCAGAGCACGACGAAATCGGTGAGGTCAATCAAGAACTCACGCGCATGTTCCGGGTCGGCTTGCAGTCTGCGTCCCGTCTCGCAGAGCAGATGGGTCGCGCACGTGAGAAGCAGATCCGCGACGCCGAAGCGAAAAGCGTGCAGGCGGCCCGCGAACTGCGTGAGCGGCTCGTCGCCGAGCGCAGCGCGATCGAGGCACAGCTACGACCGGTGATGACGGACCGCTGGTGGGAGGACGCTTCCCATGCGCAGATCGCCGACAGCTGGCAGCAGGCCCGCGGCTGGCAGGACCACTCGCAGCCCGCGGCCGACGCCGCAGATCGCATCCGCAAGGAAGTCCAGACACGATACGGAATAGATGCGGCCGCCCCCGGGATCGACCCGCGAGAAATCGAGAACCTGCTCCAGGCCGCCGAAGAAGCCAAGCGGGCCGCTGCCGCCGAACAGGAACTCGCCGAACGCGAGAACGTGAAGGCCTCGGAGCTGATGGCTGAGGCCGATCGGCTCGACAAGACGGCGACAGAGGCCGAAGGTACGCCGGCCGAAACTGAAATCGCCGAAGACGCAGACGCTCATCGGGCGGCTGCGGAAGCCGAGTACGACTCGGCTGAACGGCGCGATGCCCTCGCCGCCGACATGAACGCCGGAGGAGTGGACCAGGAAACGATCGGCGCCCGGATGACGGCCGATCTCGACCAGGCCAAGCATCCCCGAGGAGCGGTGCAGACCGGGACCGGTAAACCGCCGGTCGCAAGGAAAGGACGTCCGAGCAAGGGCCGCAGCCAGGAACGCCAACACGCCGGCCGATAGCCGACCACCCCGCGATCTACGAAGGAGACCGACCGATGTGGCCGTTCAAGCGACGAACAGTGCAGCAGAAGACCGACACACCATCCGAAACGAGCCCGCCACCAGAGGCCCCGGAGCCCCAACCTGTCTCGGGGCCATCGAGGTGGCCACGCTTGGCGGCCCCGGACACGTACGGCCGATTCCTTACTGAGGAGGTCGGGCTGACTTTGATGATTGGCACGTTCAATCACGCGGTCATGCACCCGCATGGTGACACCGCGGTACGAGTACCTGCCATCACCTTGTCAGTGCCCCCAGGCTCCGGTTTCGACTTCGCCCATCCCGAGTACGGCTTCGGTGGCTGGATCGACCCGCCCGCTGAGCGCGTCCTTCGACTCTGGGCCGACGACCTGCTGACCATCTCGCACGGCGACGTGTGGCGATTCGTGGTTGCCGGGGAGGAACCGTTCGACCGTGAATGGGTCGAGACGATGTTCCCGCCGGCTCCTTCCGGTGACGACTTTATTCCCGAACGTGCGCTGGTCGTCGTGCAATTCGGTGACGCCCGACAAGGCGAGTTCGCATTGACGGAGCTCGACACGTCCCCGATGACGCTGACATATCTCGAGGACCTGAGGACAGAACCCTGAGATTCCTCCACCCCTTCATGACTCCGACTTCGGGATCCGTGCACAAGCGCGGATCCCGAAGCTTTGCCCGTCGACCGACCTCAGCTGCTGCCATCGGCGCGTTAGAGGAAGGCCGTAACTACTAATCGACACGGTTTGCACGTCTCACCGCTGAACAATCAGATTTGTCCGTAGAGTCACGGAAACTTCACTAAGTGCGAGGAGAAATTGCATGTCAGAGATCATTCCCGAGGACCCTTGCGACGAACCGAACGTCGATGACGTTTCACTGGACGAAGACGAGTGGGCAGCGATTCTTCAAGACCACAAAGATTACGAAGCGCGCAAAGCTCGACAAGCAGAGGCAGAACTATCGCTTACTGAATTTTCCGTCACGTGGGACACCATCACGCCCGACGACGTCGACGAATTTCGCCGCGCGCTCCACGACGCGAAAGACGAACGGGATATGCAGAAATTCTTGTCCTCCCGACCCCACCTGCTGGTGCAACCGCTAGCCGGTGGCCACGGGAGATGGGTCATTCCAGAGAAGAAATTCGGCGATCATTTCAGAAGCGACTACATGATCGCGGAGAACAGTTCACTGGGGTTTGAGTGGCTCGCGGTGGAGCTCGAAGGCCCGCAACGCCAGATGTTCAACAAGGATGGCCGCCCCAACACATGGCTTCTCCATGCCCTCCAACAGATCGACGACTGGCGCGGATTCATGGAGAGCAACCTCCAGTATGTAAGAAATCCTCGGCACAAGGATGGCCTCGGGCTCGTCGACATCCATTCCAATGTGCGTGGCCTTGTGATCATCGGTCGTCGCCACGAGACGCCTCCGCGTACGAACGCAACCCGACGGAGGCTCGCCGCCACTCACAATGTCGACATCCACTCGTGGGATTGGCTCGTCGAACGCGCTCAAATGCGCTCAGATGAGCTGGAGGGCGGGCGTAGGAGAAGGGCCGAGGAATCGGATTAAAGCCCGAAGGCCAGAACAAGCCAAGGAGTCGATAGTGGTTGCCGACCGAAGAGTTGATTTCGGGTATGAATACTGCTGGATCATCTGTCCTTCCTGCAGGGATAGAACTCGGCTGACCTTTGAGCAGTACGTCACCGGTGAGCGAGTACGTTGCGTTCACTGTGGTGACACGGTTACAACGGAGGACGAGCACGATCTGGCTGTGTCAGCGCCTGACGATGTCGCTCTCGATCCGAGCGCTCTGTCGGGTGTGGCTTGGTACCACACCTCCACGTACCGCGAGTGGCCTCCGATGAACGACGAACCGACGGACTCGGCGATCCATCTTGGAACCTACGAGGCCGCTATCGAAAACATGTTGCGACGGATGCGTAACGAGTCAGATGCTGACTCCCAGTTCCACCTTCACAGAGTCACGCTTTGCGTCGATCCCAAAGACGTGACAGATGTGCGTGGGGAGGCCAGCAACTGGGTCGGTCTCACCGCTCAGTCGGTAGTGCGAGCGAACGGCCATCGTGTGCTGCGGTATATCAACCGCCATGAGCACAAGGGGTCGATCTCGCTCGCTGTCGTCCCCGCGGTGATCGCGACAGTGCAGACGGTCGCCATCCCATTTGCGACGTGCGATCGTCCGTGTGCGGCCGCGGCACAAGCAGCAATCGCGTATGCGTCCGAATGCGCCGCGATCGAGGCTGCACGTCCGGACACGTCTGGAATCGGAAGGCTCGAGCGGCGATTCCCTAAGACCGCCAAGGACCCGAAGGTGGCCGCTATCGCTCACGCTGCAAAGGCCTGCGACGATGCCTCGTCGCAGGCCTTTGCGCAGTTTTCTAAAGCGCTAGAGGATTCCTACCTTGCAGGAATAGCGGCGCCCGTACGAACCATGTTCGTTGGTGCTCTTCAGTCCAAAAAGTTCGACAGCGCTACAGACTGGAACGAAACTTTCTGCCGTGTCGCTGAACTTCTCACTGCACCAGATCGTGTCATTGCGGCGCTCTCGACAGCACCGACTCGAGTCCTAACCGGTGACTAAAGGGCGCCTGGACCCGTCCGCCTCCTGATCTCTTTTCGCGCTAACGCTCGGTGCCGTGGTCCCGGTTCTTTCCCGCTCGGGCTTGTTCTCGTTGAGGATCGAGTCGGGGAGGAATCGGTGATGGACCTCGCTTCGCTGCTTCCCGTGCTGAGACAGGGAAGTCGCCAGCTGCGAGTGTTGCCGCGTCATCGGCGGCCGGTTCCGGCAGAGTGGGTGTCTCCGTCGTGATCTCGACTTCTGCAATCGGTCGTTCGAGGACCGCAACGCTACCTTCGGTCGCGACGTGCTCGACCTCCGAACGAGACTGCGGCATCTGCCGGTGGATCGCTTCGAGTTCCAAGCGCGCGGTCATCTCGAGGTCACGCGCCCGGCTCAAGTCTCCGGCTGCGCGATGTGCGGCGGCGATCGCTTCAACTGACTTGATCAGTTGACGCATCAGCAGCGCGTACGACGCTGCCTTGCCGAGCTGTGGGCTTGTTTGCATCAAGATCAGCGCCGCACCCCCGGCGGAGACGACGCCCGCTTTCTTCGGTGCATGCTGATGTGCAGGGATCTGTGAGGATCGGGCTAGTTGCTTCGCAGCGTGGGCAAGGGGTCCGGGTGTGGCCTCGGTGCGGACTGACCATGCGTCGAAAACGCCGGCGGTGCGGCCTGCCGCGCGTGCCCATTGTGCTCGGTCGGTGGCAGGAATCGAAGCAAGGTATTTGTTCCAGGCTGCGATGTCGCGGGCAGCTCGCTCCAATAGCTTCGGGTCGAGCATTTTCGCTTCTCGTCCGGGGCGCGCGGCGGGACGCTCGCGCCGTGCGCTACGCCATTCGTCGACGGCTTCCGCTGATGCCGCAGGGGTGTCTTCCCATTCCTTGCGGAGCCGCGGGAGGGTCAAGTCTTTAGCCAGGTGTCCGCCGCCGTAGAAGATCGGTTTGGCATCGGTTCCGGTGGCATCGCGGTCGGGTCTGACGGCTACCTTGTAGCCGACTACGACGTCATCGCGTCCGGAGGCGAAGCGGGGCCGGACGATCAATCCTTGCCCGCGAAGTCGGCGTACGAATTCCGCTTCGGACTTCGACGATGTCGCGCAGGCGCGCACGCGCCGTGCGAGGAGATCGCGGTCGAGTTCGGTCTGCCCGTTGCGTACTGCGCGCGCATTTTCGGCGCGGTGGTATCCGCGTTCGCCGGTCTTGCTCTGGCGGGACTCGATGACAGCGAGGCCGTGTTCGCGTTCGATGCGTGCGGCCGCGACGCTTGCTCGTTTCCAGTCACGGTAGAGGTTGACCTTGGTTCCGTCTTCGCGCACGGCGGATGCGGCGATGTGGATGTGGTCGTTGCCCTTGGCGGACACTCCGTGTCGGACGGCGACCCATCTGGCGGGACTGCGGCCGGAGGTGTCGGTGAAACCCATTTCGTCCATGAACTCGGTGGCGATCTTGTTCCACTGCTCGTCCGTCAGCTCGCCTTCGTCGGCTTTGAGTGAGAGCGAGCAATGCCAGACATTGCCGTCGCGGTACGGGTCGATCGGGTCGCGGACCTTCTTGCCGTGGCTGTCGCGGACGTCCTGGCCGGCGTCGTCACGCAGGTAGTTCGGGATCTTGATTTCGGTGCCGAACACTTTGCGGGGTTGGTCGATCTGCTTGCCGATCGCGAGAGCGTCGACGCCGCTGAGTTCGTTGTCGTCGTGCCACGCCATGATCGCGTAGTCGCCGGCCACCAGATGGGGGTCGGTGTGCTCGTTGCTCTTGCCCGGACCAGCGAGGTACGACATCAGGCCGGCAACTTTGGCGCCGCGGGAAATCTTGACGATCACGGCGCGGACATCTCGTCGAGGGTGCCGTGAATGCGGTCCGCAAGTCGACGCACGCTGACCAGTGCGCCGTTCAGTTCGGCAGGGATTTCACCGGTCGCGTTGGTGGCTTTGGCCATCTGGTTAATGTTGATGGAAATTGCCGACAGCAACCGGAACGCGGAGAACAACTCGGCGGCAAGATCGCGCCGATCGGTAGCGGTTTCACCTGTGTCTGAGAGGGCGGACTCGACCATCAGCCGCGCCACAGTGATGCGCGCTTCCTGCGCACGGCGCAGCAATTCGGACTCCTCCTCGGGAGTCACCTTCACCACGTGTCGGCCAGCTCGACCGCCCGGCACATTCTCCCGGCGTTCACGACGGAACCGGCGGGGTCGACTGACTTCGTCTTCACTCATGTCCGTCGTGCCTCCCTTCGGCCCAGCGCAGCGCCCCCACCACGTGGGGCTACACGCCAGTGTCTCAGGTCCAGAGCGCAGCGGCAAGACCTGACACAACTTAGGGCACCTAAGTTACTATCTTGCTCTGCCGGTGCTTAGATTTAGGGGTCACTTCCGTCCTGAGTCTCGTCCCCGAAATCTCAAAAGCGCCAGGACGAGCCTGCGAGTTCCTCCGGTCTCGAATTCGTCCCCATTTGGGGGCTGGTCCCGATTGTGGGTGCCTGAGACGCAGCGGAGCGGAGAGGGAAATCTCGGGCATCCACATGAGGATCGGAGCAGTCCCGATCTGTGGTCGAATCTCGGAGAAAAGAAGATGCGCCGCGCGGAGCGCGTCGATACGCAGTTCGGGTAGTTGATGTTGCCCACAGGTAGGCACCGGGGTTCTCGGCATTGGGCACACACCAGATTCCTCCGCTCCGCGTCTGGTGTGCACACAACGCCGCCCCGGACACCCACCCGTGGACAACGGGACGAGTCTCGGCGAGTTGCGCTTAGCGCACGTTCAGTGGTGCACAGGCGGGCGAGATTTCTCCTACGATGTAGCGCATGAACACGACACCGAACACACCAGACTTCGACGCACTCGATGCAGCTATCAAGGCGGAAGCCGAAGAGAAGATGAAGATCATCCGTGTGGTGGCGACCGCACACAAGGAACTGCTCGATACGCGCGAGGAGTTCGCCCGCAAGGACGCCGCGAATACGGGGAAACTCGATGCGGCCTTGACCGAAGCGCTGCGCGTCGGATTCACCGAAGCCTCGATTAAGCAGTGGCGTGTCACTGGTGACCGTAAGACTGCCGGAAGGCGGTCGAGCACGAAGAGGGTTTCGTCGAAGAAGTCTGCCGATTCGGCGGTCGCGGCACCGGCAGTCAGCCCGAAGAGCAACGAGTGACAGGCGGACTGCCGAGAGTCGCCGAAGATGAGGTTGGCTCTCGCAGTTCGATGCCCCCGCGGCCGTCGCGCCGTATGGCGCTACATCTCTGGCAGGAGCGAGTACTTCCCGGGCGTGTCTTCGATCGCTGTTTTATTGGTGTCGCGCTCGGCGTGACGATTGCGCTGTCCGCTACCGCTGTCGCCAATCCGAAGATCGACATCATGATCCTGCTGCCCCTGAGCGGCGTCGTATTCACTGTTCTCGTCTGGGAGTCGCGAAAGTCTGGATCCCGACGACCGAAGTTTGATCGTGGTGAATGGTCTCGAACAGGCCGCTGGATGTGGGTCGGGGTTCGGAGATCTCTGAAGTGGCTCGGGTTCGTGGTTCCCCGACCGTCTTCGCGCTCTCCAGTGTGGGTGCGAGTAGCTGTGTGGGGTGTGCTCCTCCCTTCGCTTCTCGGTTTGGGCTTGTTTCTGATGTGGTTCGCGATCGGGTCCCTCGATCCTGAGCTGTTCACTGTGACCGATCCCGAACAGATTGCGGCGAGACAGCAGCGACGTGATCAGTACCTGCGAGGAGGAATCCTCACAGCACTGGCTACAGCGTTCATCGGTGCGGCACTCGCGGAGGAAGTCATATTCCGGTCAGTCGTGTTGGCGGTGCAGCGTGCGCGACCCCGGAACTGGGTCCTCCTGACAGGGATCTCACTGCTGACCGTGGTGGCTTTTGCGCTCGTTCATTCAGACTTCGGTACCGGCAACGTCGTCAACGCTGGTGTGAACGCAATAGCGTTTACGGCCATCGCGCTCTACACGCGCTCGTTATGGCCGGCGATCGCAACGCACGGCGTCTACAACGCGATCATCATGGTCGGGAACTATCTGACGATGTGACTACTGCCCGATCTTCACGTGGAGTTTGATGTACGACCGAAAACGAATCGAAAGGATCTGAGTATGGCTGAGGAGCACACCATCAGTACCCGCTCTGCATTGGAGTCGACGCTGTATCAGGCAACGAAGCATCTGCGTGTGATCACTGCTGCGGATCTCGCGGCCGTCGTCGACGGTCACACCGTTGAATCTGAATCGGCAGTGCCGATCGACATTGCGTTTCCACCACCGGGGAACACGGAGCATTTGTTCAACTGACATCCGGTGCGCCGCGCTGCAATGGTGGCGTACCGAGATACTGGCGCAGCGCTTGTTCGGGCTCGATGCCCGAACAAGCG
>NZ_JBXAFD010000019.1:12215-38524 GCF_058792695.1 Rhodococcus sp. MT28 | reverse complement strand
GCTACGGCCCCGAAGGGGCCGTAGCTCCGGGCTGCGCCCGGAACCGGAAGGGCGCGGGCGGCAAGCCGCCCTGATGACGGAAGTCCTACGCGCTGCGCGCCGGACTCGTGGCTGCTTTTCGTTGTGGCAAAAAAGATTCCAAGAGAAGGCGCGCACAAAAAATGTGTGCGCTGTTTCGGTTGCGGCGCAATCGAAAGTGGTGGTGCCATCCTTTGGCTGATCGGGACGGCACCACCGAATCGTTATCTTCCGGTTCGAGTGCTCGCTGTTACCGCCGCCGTGCGCAGTTGGTCCCAGAGTGCCGGATTCATTCCGAAGTCGAGTGCGCGCTCGAACAACTGCCCGAAGGAATGAGCCGGATCGAGAGTGCGCCCCACGATGAGGGCCTCGCGAGAAAGCGCCGCATGACGCGCCACCCAATGGAATATCGCGCCGATGATGATCACCGGACCGGCAAGGTTGGCGGGCAGTAGTGCCCCTACTTGCCGCAACATCTCAGCGGCGGCATCGGCGTTCTTGTCCGTCACATGTACGAACAACAGATCACGGACAGTCACATCGTGCATCGCGGCCGCGATAAGCGCTGCATGTTCGTCCGTGACGACGATTCCCCCGTCATTCTTTGCACGACCGATATACGGCGCTAATCCACTGGTGAACGCGAGTTCGGCTGCCCCGCGTGGATCCATGGCCGCCAATTTCACTCGCTGCTGATCGAAACCTTGCGCGACCGTTGCGGCGCGCTCTGCGCCGAACTGAGCTGGTTCGAAAGCTGCGCGCATCTGCGCACGAGTCTGCAGCGTGGCCACGCCGAGTGACTGCGCCTCCAACACGATCGGATGCGACCGCAAATCCATCTGGTCACCGGCCTGCAACGCGAGCGATCCGACGCCGTGCCACCGGCGAACGACACCCTCGGTGAAGACGTACACCGGTGTAACCGCATCCGGTCGGAACTGCTCGAACACCTCACCCACAGCATCGCCACGCTCAACCGGCCCGAACACCACTACCAACATTTCGCGGCACTGGGCGAACGGAGTGGCGCCCTCCAGATTCGCCAGAACTCGCGCCGACTCGACATCAGTCAGCTTGATCATCGCAACCGGCATCGGCTCGAGATCGAGGGCGATCACAACCACCTCATCGACAGGAATATGACCGCCGAGCGCAACAGCACCGGCAACGCAATCGGACGGCGAAGACAAACGAAAAGTACTCACAGGTAACCCCTTTGGGTCGTGGGGGTGCGCTGGTGAGGCGCACCGGACTAGGACAACACCGATGACACTGCCACATGCCTCCGACAAAAAGAGCCATGAACGGCGGTGAAATGCCGCCTGCCCTCGCCGTGCCGGGGGCAGGGCGAGACGCGAGAAAGGCCCTGGTCCAGAGGGTGCGGACCAGGGCCTTCCCCGCGTCTGCGGGGATCGGGGTTTAGGCGATCGCGGCGACGACGTCCGCACTATTCGTCACCAAGGCAGCGTGACCCTCCCTGATCGCTCGGTGACACCCTTCGGAGGCGGCCGAGGTCACCGGACCTGGTACCGCCAGCGCGGGTCGGCCGAGCTTGGACGCCCACGTCAAAATGTCACGAGAACCGCCGCGCCAACCGGTCTCTACAACCACCGACGCCTGAGACAGGGCGGCGATCAAGCGATTCAGCGCGAGCGAACGATGCCGAGAGGGGACCGAGTGTGTGGGCGGGTACTCACTGACCACAAGGCCGCCATGCTCCGAGATGTCTCGGAACATTCGCTCATGTGCAGCGGGATGAGCCCGGTCGATGCTTGCTGCTGTGACTGCGATCGTCGCACCGCCCACTGCCAAGGCAGCACGATGTGCGGCAGAAGCAATTCCGAAGGATCCTGTCGAAACGACAGTCCAACCCGTAGCGGACAGGTCACCGGCAATCTCGGAGGTCACATGTTCGCCGTATGCCGTCGACGCCCGGCTTCCCGCGATCGCGATCATGCCCCGATCGGAGTGCAGGGAACCAGTGCCGAGGACCCAGAGTCCAAGAGGGCTCACATCATCCCCGTCTGCGCCGGTGAGGGCGCTAAATCGTTCGCGTGGCCACTCTGCGTCGTCGGGAGTGACGAACCGCCCGCCGAGATGCTCTGTGGCCTCGAGGAACTGCGCGGCCCGATCGCCTCGCCGTAGATCCTCAGATCCCAGAGGCAATCCCTCGACGGGCACTCGGTCCCTAACAGCTGCTGCAGCCTCTTCGACTCCGAGCTCCTCGACCAAAGCGACCAACGCCGCGGATGGCCCGTCCGAGACCACGGACAAAAATGCCCACGCCTCACGCCTGCTATCGGAAATTGCACTATCGACACTCGGTACTGAAACAAACACCACGACAGATCCCCTTTGAGTGGGCACAAGGTGAGCTGGTCATGCTCACCGAAGACGAACTAGGACAGCACAAACACTAATCGACAGCACCGACGGAATTGGTCTGAAACGCCACTGCCCCTCGCCGTGCCGGGGGCAGGGCGAGACATGGAAGAAGGCCTGGTCGCGCGGTTGCGCGACCAGGCCTGATCCATGGGTGGTGGCCGGCGAATCCTCGGGATGGCGCAGGCTCCGCTATATCGCAGCGACGCTCTCCGCTGTCATTGCTCCGACCGCAGTGCGCACTAGTAGCGAATTGGTTCCCTGTGCCTGTGCGATCCACTCCGACTGTTCACTCTCATTGAGTGACAACCATTCTCGCGACGTCAACACCGAGCAGTCGAGTGCTGCAACAACCGTGAGTGGTGTGAGAAGCCTCCAAGCGGCTAAACGATAAACATCGGCGAACTGTGCATTGACCGGAGGCCACTGCGCATCTGGGTACAACCTCGAAAAGGACTGCGCTGCAATATCCTCCACTGCCGCAGTAACCGGGTAGTGCCGAGACTGTCGAAACTCTCCGCTGTGGATTTCTGTTCGATGATCACTCATGAGCGGATCTCCTCTGAGGCGGTTCCGGCCGCCGCGGTCTGCGCACCTTCGTCGGGACGTTTATGCCCGCTGAGCTTGTGGTACGGCATGGTGTCAGTCCAACTCCCCCCGACTATGGAAGGAATCGTCACAGACTTTTTGTTGACCCGGACAACCGGGTACCAACCTCCGGACCACTGGACGAGATCGCCCTTCGAGATCGTGTCGGGACCGTAGTTCGTCGCCTTCCCGGATTCGATTTGCTGAGCCCGGACCGCTTCCCAGTAACTGATCTGGTCCTCGCGCTCGGCGATCCTGCTTTCGAGCAGTTCCCGGTAAGCGCCTTGCGCAGGTGGGAATTTCTCGACCTGCTTGGTGTCGCCCAGGACAAACAACGTCCGTTCATGTCCGTCGCGTTCGCGCTGGTCCGCCCGCTGATCGGCGTGCAACTTGTCGATGCGGTTCTTCACCGTCACAGGGCTGTAGCGAGCCTCTGTAGTCGCAGCTGCGGACTCTGCACGTCGTTGCGCTTGCCGTGCATCATTCTGGGCGGAAACTGCCTGACCGAGCCGCCTGTGCGCTGTATCGAGTGCTCGGCGATGGCGCTGTTCGGAATGATGACCGATCTTGATCGGCTCTCCCCCGGGAGGCAGCGCTTCGACCGCGCGATGTTCCGCCTTCCACGCCTGTTCCGCTCTATCCGAGCGGCGTTCCGCCTTCTGCTCAAGTGCAGCGACGCGCTCCGCCTGCCGATCGATGCGATCGGCTTCAACCTCGACCGCCGGCCTAGCTGTGGCATCGATTGAAATCTCGACCTCGAAACCCTGCGCCCGTAAGGCATCTGCCGTCATGTCGATCAAGCGAACACGGGGCGCTCGATCGCGACTCCCCCGCATTCCCCACATCGCAATGCTGCGAAACCACCGCCACCCGTGCGCCCGTAGTACCTCGCCGGAACCGTCACCGCGGGAGGTTCCATCGATCAACGTGCCATCAACCGCGCTGTGCGAAATCGTCAACATGCCAACTCCAAAATAACCGGTAGAGGGAGGATGGTCAGTCCGCCCACACTTCACTAGGACACTGATCATTCTACTGCCTGACCTGCTGATATATGGGAAACTTTCGATGAAAATGCCCCTGCCCCTCACGGTGCCGGGGGCAGCGTGAGGGGCAGGGGCAGGGGGCGGTAGGTTGTGTTCGGAACCCCGCAGTTTCGGCCCTTAGCCGACATGTGTGTGTTGAAGTGGATGAGGGTATTGAAACGGCAGTAGTACAGAGGATGAGGATCCCACCGATGACGCAGCAAGAGCCGTGGCGCAGGATCTCCAACCCTGTTGATTTGCCGGCCTTTAGCGGTGCCGCCGACCTGCGAGTGCTTGATGCAGAGGTTTTCGAATGCATCCTTCGTGACCACCTGATTCCTCGATCCTCAGAGCGAAAGTACAACGCGCACTGGCGAAACTTTTGGAATGTGCTGGCTTTCGACGATGAATTGGCGGATCGGGCGACGGCCATCCTCGAAGACTTCGTGGATCAAGCCAAAGCAGCTCTCGACGCAGGAGAGTTGGATGACAAACAACAAGGCCGCGCCAGGAAATTCATCGACAAATCAGTCATGGCGCTCGACCGAATCGACAAGGCAGAGGATGCGCCTCTGGCCTGGATAGGCGAGCGGGCAGCACAGTTCAACCCGCGATCACGCGAGGTCATAGAAAAGCTCGTCCAAGCCATCGCGGAACACCGCAAGACTTTGGACAACGAAAAACTCTGGCGAGTACTCAGACGCGTGGGACTGGACCCGGACGCACGCTGACCTCTCATTGATCGCGGTTTTCACCACTGTGGGGGCTTTTCCAATACGTCGGTATCGCGACGTTGGGTGGTGTCAGCGCAAAGCCGCGGCGACAGCGATCTGCGAAAGATCCACTGTTGGACCGTCTTCAGCCCAGACTTGAGTCCTACCGACTGCCAGGATCTCGCGAGAAGGCAAGACGCACCACGGCTCGACACGTGAGAGCACCTCGTGAACGAGAACAGTGGCGTGGAACCGTGTCGGTACGGTGGTGACGTCGAGCAACTCACCTCGCCGCCGCAGGTCGGCAGTCGATCGAGCAGTGCCGTTACTGATCACCACTTGCCGAAGTGCAAGACCGCGTAATGCGAGTACTCCGACGACGTGCGGTTCGAGCCAACCTTGTTCGCGCCATGCGGGAAGGATTCCTCGCCCTTTGGGTAGAGAGATTTTCACGATCGCTTCACGTGCATAGTCAGCAGCCTGTTGTGATCGCTCCTGAGTGTCGGCCGGCGGGCGGCACAACTGCAGAAGTCTGGTGTGCGGAATCGCCGCGTTCTGGCGATTGCTGCCCGCCATCCAGCGCTGGACGGTGCGAACGCTGACGCCGGCGGCATGTGCGACGGCAGCCGTATCGACGTGGCCGGCGAGGGTACGCCCGTAGCAGGTCCCCAACATCGTCTCGAGGCGCTTACGCGTCCACCGAGGGGCCGCAGGTGCCATCACGGGCGATCGATCCCCATCTCGTCGATGCGTTCGAATTCCCAGCCGGCGACATACTGCTCGTCGGCATGGTTCGTCATCCACGTGGACACGCCTTCATCGCCGTTCTGCTCGAACGCCGACCACATTGCTTCGACATCGGCAGGGGTGAGTTCGAGTTGGATCTGGCGGTCCCGCTTGTAGGTCTTGCCGGCGGCGCTCGGACCTTGATGGCCACGTATGCGAAGGTGACCACCCCGATTCGCGAGTGCCTTGCCCTTCGGCGTCCCTCGAAAAGATGCCAGCGCAGCTTTGCGGCCGCGCTGTGTCGTGGCCGCTTGCCGCGATTTCTTTGCGAGTTTCTGCAACGTGTCGGCTTTGGGCTTACCGATCCGCTGGCGTCCTTCAGTTGCTACCCACCGCTGAACCGTACGTTGTGTTACCCCAAGATCTTTGGCGGCATCTGCAGTGTTGAGGCCACCTCTCTTGTTGAGTCCATAGGCAGCGAGCAATAGTCCTCGAACGTCCGGAGCTGCTCGCCCGGGTGAGACCGAGGCGCCGCTTCTTCCAGTGAGGGCGCCGAAGATTTTCGACCGGCGGCCAGGATCTTTGTTCGTGTTCTTGCGCGCCATCACTGATCACCGCCCACGGTGTAGTCCGCGGCATTCCAGTCCAAATGGAGTTGGTCTTTTCCTCGGTAGCCCTTACCTGTCAAGAACTCGACCTGATCGGCGAGCAAGGCCGAACCTTCCCATTTGTACTGGCCGAACCCGCGACCCAACGTCTCTTGCTCTCCCGGCCAGGATGCGATCGGATCAGGATTGTTGGAGACGTACAGAACGGTGTCGTTCGAGATGGCAACTGGCCACCTGTCGCTGGCCTTGCCGATCTTCACCACGCGGCGCAGGATATTCGCTCGGGCTTTCGCGATGATGTGATGGCGCCGTTCCGGTGCATAACCCGGCCGGCCCTTCATGAAATCGCTACTGCCGAGCATGCCCAGAGTGCGCGTGTAGACAACCTTGAGTTGATCGCGGGCGAGTTGAGCATCGGGATCGGCAAGGTCCAATGCGGTACGCGCATCGCGGATCCGCTTGTACCAAGGATCGAGAACTCTGCCGTGCTCGTTCCACACGTACGCCTCGATAACTTCCGGCTCGTATCCGAGTTCGTGGGCGTACTGCATGGTCGGCGTTGTGACCCATTTGGGCTCGTTGATCGAAAGCCCTCTCGGGTTCAACGGATTCGGGTACCGCCAGTCCGAGGATTCCGGAATCTCGATCTTCCAGTAACCAGGCAGAGATTTGTCGAATACTGCCCCGCTCTCGTGATGCTGCGGATCTCCGATTCCGAGTTCGAGGCTGGCGATGCCCGCGGCGTGGGATCCGCCTCGGTCATACGCGTGGATAAAGAGATGTTCGGCCTCATCGGCGGTCGGCGGCCGTGACCAGTCGATGTCGGTTTCGGTGTTGCTCATCTGGGAGGGTGGAATTGGTTGTGACGGAGCGAAAACCGTGTCTCGTTCCCGTGAGCGAGTGCTGATCATGAGATCGAATCCGGTCGTGGACGCAGACATTGCCCACGGGAACTTCAACGCATCGGCGAATGTCGCCAACCTCGACGCCAGCACTGCTGGTGTCGGCGCATCAGCGAGGATTGGCATGTCCAATTCGTCCTGGCCCATGGCGGAGACGAACGCGACCCAGACGCCGCGCTCGTCGCCATGCCATACCCGCGTCCACGTACCCAGGCGATCGCCGAGCTTTCCGCCCAGCGACCACCCTTCCTCCAACGCTTCAGTCACGAAAGGGATCCCTGCAGTCAACGAGCGCATTTCTTCAGCGCGCTTGCGTGGATCGTCCCCGAGGGCGCCCGTCTCGATCCCGAACTGACGTGCCATGGCATCGGTGATCCAGATCTGTCCTGGTTCACTCCACCGCTCGTTGACTGCGGTACCGAAATTCTGTGCCCGGATGACCTCTGCGATGTGTCCGACATGGAAGATCGGCCCAGGATCGACTACCTCACCGCTCGGCAGCCACAATCCGTCGACGTCGAGCACCCCAGCCGGGCCGATGAACTTCGGTCGTGCCACAGCAGCGCCGGATGGCGACTTGGACTTGCCGGGAGACAACGACGTCGTACCTGTGCCGTCAATCGGTGCTGCGCTCGAAACCGAATGTGCAGAAAGATCAGTGGATTGTGCTGACACCGGCGACGCGTTTTGCACCGGATTTCCGCTATGGACGCTTGAATGTAGAAGGGCGGCACGCTTTTCCGATGTACTTCCGAGCCAGCACGGAACGTGCATCGCGTTTCCGTCGAAGGTGAAAGGCGCAAGCTCGCCACACACCAGGCAAGCCTGGGCCGGTGACATCGGTTGAGCGACTGCCTTGTGGCCGTCGGCATCGTAATAGCTACCCACCTGGAACTCCTCCGAAATAGCAGGGCTGGTCAGGCTCTGCACGTGCTTGGACACTGTGGACTGTATGTCATCGCTACGACCATCCGGCCCCATCGCCAGCAGATCGACAAGGTCCAGCGGCCGATCCGGAGATACAGAACCACCAGAATCGGGATCATCGATCCCCGGCCCGCCATCCCCGATCGGGCTGCCACCACCGTCAGGGCCGGAACCATCGATGCCATCGATATCGTCATCGCCGAGGTGCTCGCCGATCACCTTCCACAACCGCAGCGCAGTCAACCTCTGACGTCGATCTTCACAATGAATGGTGCGCTGAACCGTGTACCTGGGTGTTTTACCTGCGCGTTCCTCGCCGATCAGGATTCCCTCGTCGTACAACGCACGTAGCGCCGTACCTCGATCGATTTGCGGCGCATCCGACATCGACTGTGCTGCCGATTTGAGTACCTGCTCGAGCGCTGTCGATTCGACGAGCAACTGCGCTTCGCCGTCCCGCGGAGTCGGATCCGTCAGCACATAGCCGAGCCGGATTCCGCGAGCATCCTCGCGGTACTTCTTCACGTCCTGAAACTCGCCGACGAGAGTTCGCTTCCAACCCAAACGCCCAGCCAACGGCCGTCCCGGAGCCTCACCGGTACGCACATCGTCGACGTACGCCAACCCGGTTCGCAGAGCATGCGCAATCAACTCTCGCACCCGGGCACCTGTACGGGAAGGAAGATCCGGATCAGCTGCTGCAGTGATGGCATCACGAAGACCGACATGAACAAGCTCGAGCGTGTGATCGACCTCTGCCTGGGTCAAGGCTCCGATATCGAACAAAAAGCGCGTCATGGCAATCCAGCCACCCCAGACAGCGCCGACGGCTTCGGCTTGCCGGACGCTCTCACCGTGATCGCGCAGCGACTCTGCGTATGTCGCGGCCGCCCCGAACGCCAACTCCCGGATCTCTTCCAGCCTGCCCGCCAGATATTGCAGGAACGACGCCATCAGCAAAGCGCGCCCGTGACGACTTTCGGTCTGGTCGAGTGCGATCAACTGGTCGAGTTCAATTTCATCAGACTGCAACGGCACAGCGAGCATGCGCTGCGCTCCTGACCCTGGACGAGGCATCACCTCGGACGTCACAACCGCCGATGCCCTCGGCGGAGTGCCGTCGAGAATGCCCAAACCATCTCGTGTCGAACGCGACCGTTGCTCGCCGTTGTGCACCATACGCGCGAATTCCTCGAGCGATTTCTGCGCTGCACCCCAATCCCGAGTCGGCGCGACGTCATCAGCCCAATAGAGTGCATCCTTCGCCGAATTGAGCTTGATACGAAGAGCATTGAGGGTATCGCCGTTCCCGGACATCGACGATGCCGGACGGCGGCGATCCCACAGCTCACCCCAGTGGTGCATCGCAATCGAGGTAAGTGAGGTCTTGTACGACCCAGGCGAACCCACAACCAGCAGCACCCACGGGTTCGGGCCGAGAGCGGACCGATAGACATGACCGAGCAAGGTCGCCGAGACCCGCGCCGGAATTTTGGTCAGCATCGACCCGGAATGAGCGAGGAAAGCTTCGCGGAGCCGCGACGCGTCTTCCACAGGTGCCGGCAGGTCGTAACGAGCAAGAGGTCCGCTCAGGAGGACCGGCGCGACCCGGGCGCCGTCGTTGCTGATTGCACCCCCGGCATGAACGAAGAACCATTCACCTTCAGGGGTGCGTCGCCATCCAGTGGAGCGGAATCGAACTGTGCGGGTGATGGTTCCACCAGCAACTTTGAGCGCGTCGCGAAGTTTCGCGATCCCGGACGGTCGTGAATCGTAGGCGGGCGGACCGGGCAGAGACTCCACCCAACCGCAATCACGGAAGTCGAGCGCAGCGATGCGCAGCCGCATGAACTCCCTGGTGTCCGGGTGTGTGTAGCCGATGATGACAGCTGACAATTGCTCCGGCGCTGGAGGATTCGCCTCCTTCTGGCCGACGATTCCTTCACGTCCCATCAGCTCGGGAACATCGACGTCCAACGAATCATCGGTAGCTTCGAGATACTCCATCTCCACGATCCGGGCATCAAGACCCAAAACCAGTTTGGCGTTCTCCTCGCCGTCCTTGGTTGTGGTGATCTCGACCAGCTGCATATCGACGATCCGATACGTCGGCGCTGAGATCGCGGATCCGCGGCGAATAGTCGAACCGCCGATGGGGGCAGCAGCACCCGCTGCGAAGACACCGGTCTCGCCGGCCTTTCGCTCAGCCGCTTCTGCCTCGGGGACCGGCTCCTCGTCGAGCGCGGGGACGATGTCGATCTGCTCGTCCGGATCCTGAAGCAAGGGAGGGACCGGCAATTGAGCGACATCATGGGCAGCGCGTGCGGCGCTGCGTGCCAGACGCCAGATCGCAACAGCTTCATCAGCCGCCTGACCCGCCCATTCACTTCCCTCTGTTGCCGCCTGCAGACGGCAACGGTCGACAGCTTCGCTCAACGACTCGAAACGGAGCTCGGACTCCACAGCCCAACGCTTGGCGCGCTTGAGCGCAAGCTCGGAAGACTCTGCATCGGTGGCCAGCGCGGCGTGCGCGGCGGCCTCGGCAGCAGCTTTCTCAACCAAGACATGTTTGCCGCGCACAGCACCTGCATATGCATGCGCCGCAACCTCCCCCACCCTGACCTCGATGAAGCCACCGAGCTCTTCGTCGCACTCCCACAGGCCGCCGTGCACATGGTCAGTGAAATCGCTCTTCGGATCGAGTGTGGCGGGCACCAGCAGTTGCACATGTGCGCCCACTCCCCCAAGCAAGGAAGCGAGATCGATCCCACGATCCCACCCGGCGTCGTCACGATCGAGCACGACTCGGACAGTGGCATTCTCGAAAACGGCGGCGCACTCCGCAGGAAAGCTTCGCCCGCCCTGCGCGTTCGTGGTGGCGACAAGACCGACCTGCTCGGCGGTCTCGACATCTTTTTCACCTTCGACCAGCCACACCGGAGTGCCGGCTGAGATAGCGGCGAGGAGCTGTGGAGTCCGGTAAAGGACCGACTCGAAATCGCGGGGCTTTTGCTTGACCCGTCGCCCCAGCGCAGAGACGAACACCTGCCGAAACTGCTTGTGCCGGCCGAGCTCGCAGCTGGAGCATTCTTCCCTGACAACCTCCTGGACGAGCGAGCCCTCGGCATCGACGTACGGGTATGTCGCAACCGGCACCCATTCGTGCTCAATCTCAGGGCCTGCAGCTTTGGTGACAATCGACTTCGGGAGGGCCCCGAGCTTGCCTCGGCGCCGGCCAGCGGTTCGCTGTTGGGCCGATCGACCAGCTAACGGATTTGCCGAACTACGAGGGGGAAGAGGTTCGTCGAAGAGATCTGCTGTGGAAATCCCCAAGGCATCGACGATGTCCTGGGCACTTGCCCCGCAGCCGTGGCATTTGAGGAGTACTTTTCCGCCGGCACCATCATTGGTCCAGGTCACTGACAGTGAGGCATTCCCGTCATCGTGAACGGGGCATCGAGCTGAAAGCTGAGTGGAGCTACGCACCTTCATGCCACCCGAGGACTCGAGGAGTCCCCGGATGTTCTCCATCGACCACATGTGGCCGCGGTGCGCGGGTGAGGTCGTCATCGGTCACCGACGGGTGCTTGTGTCGTAGACGACACTGCCCACAAAGGTAGTGCCCCTACGCAGGGGTGAGCTACCATGAAGACACACCGCTCCTTTCATCAATCGAATTGAGCAGATACTCCAGCTGGAGTACTGCACACCGGTCGCTTTCGCTCCGGTACCAGTTCCTTTCCTGAATTGAACGGATGAATAATTCGAGAAAAGCCCCCCCTCCTGCCGCCAAGCACGGGGGGTTTTTCGCTGTCTAGGACGAGGTCATGTCCCCACCATTCGCAATTGTTGGGGCCGAGATCGACGTTCGACTGCGGCAACCAATCGATCGACCTGATCGTCGCTGGACGTGTATTGACGCGGGTCGAGACGATGCAGCGATTCCGGGTCGAGCTGAACGATGATGTAGTCGGGCACGTCGAAGCCATGAACGAGCGCAAGGACGAGTACTGCGTAGTCACCAGACGGGAGACCGACCTCCCGGGCGCGCTGCTCGTAGATGTTGTGTTGACATTCAGGCGCCCGGGTTGCAATGAACCCACGCGGCCCCTTGTGTGGACGTGCCATAGCGCAACCTTAGGTCCAATTCGTATCTGATAGCGATTACTCGGATTCGTGGGTGTGTCGCTTGCCAGTGCGGTACTCATGCTGACTTCTCTCCCGCCTTCCCTCGATCGGAGAAACTCCCCTCTCAAAAGAGAGGAGGTCCCCGTCGCCCGCTCCTGTGACAGCTCAGCCGAAAATCTTTTCGTTCAGTCTGCGCACGCGACATGACATCTCTGCACGCCCAGTTCTCAGCAGCGCTTCACGCAGAGTCAAATCTCCCCGCGTATTCCTCTACGCGCGAACCTTCGCGAAAATGTGTGGGGAGCGTGGGGAGTGGCAAGAAATGCCAGGTCAGAGCCTATAAAGTGCTCCCCACCAGTATGGGGAGCATGGTGGGGAGCATGGTGGGGAGCATGGTGGAAGACGCGTCGAACTGGTCCACCAGTGATCGGGAAAGAAATTTACGAACGGGGACTAGCTCGCCCGAGTCCCGAGCTGAAGCTGCAATGCGACAGCCACCACAACACTTCGGGACGGTGCACCGAACTCCGCGACCTTCTCGTCAAGCCAGTCACGTTGAGCCTTGGTGAACCGGAGCTGGACCTGGATCCCTCCGCGGATCTGAGGGGATTTGCGGCGCTTGGGCAAGGAACTGCCGGCAGACTTATTCGCCGCCCCTTGCCGGAGAATCTCCCCGACGTGGTCGATGTGCTCGTCGAGCGCGGCCTCCGCAACGTCGGCGTAGGTTCCGCCGATCCGACCCTTTTCAGCCTTGAGCGCAGTCAAGGTCGCACTGTCGATGTAGATCGGCATGTTCTCGACTGCATCCGCAACGTCCGCTGAACTCTCTGTCGACGACTCGGCGGGCTTCGGCGCTGCCGACGATGCCGGCGATGCTGCGGGCGACTCGGCTGGCTTCGGCGCTGCCGGCGATGTTGCAGGCGACTCGGCGGGCTTCGGCGCTGCCGGCGATGTTGCAGGCGACTCGGCTGGCTTCGGCGCTGCCGGCGCGCTCGGAGCGGCTACAGCGTCTCGGGGTTGCGTTGGCGCGCTCGTCGCGACTGGGTCCGGCGCGTCGTTCTCTCCCTGAGGTGCAGGGTTCCTCGGTTCCGGGGTCTGTACGGCTGGGCGAACAGGTGAAGTAGCGGACGGGCGCGGCGCACGTGACGGCGGAAGGAAATTCGCAAGGCCCGCTCCCCTTCTGCCTGGGCCGCTGGGCGCGGAGAACGCATCTTCGAGGCTTTCGCGTGCAACCTTGCGTGAAGTCATGACACAGCCTCGACTTCCTGATTGATCTCGGTCAATTTGCCGATGATTTCCATCGTGAGCTTTTCGTAGTCCTCGGCGAGCCCAGTTGCATTGCGCGCCAAGAAATCTTCTTCAGGCTTAGTTCCCGCTCGGAGTGCCTTGAGTCGACCCTTCTGCGCGGCAGCAGCTTGAGTTTCGAGCTCGTGGGCGAGGATGCCGTGTCGGCGCAAGTCAAAGCCGGCCGTCTCGAGGTACCGAATGTAGGTGTCGAAGACGGGAGCAGATTCCCCGATGATTTCGTAGACAGAGTCTCGAACCGCGTCTTCGAGTCGAGAAGACCGGGAACCGATGCCGAAGAGGACGACGCCGGCGAGACGAAGGTCAGGATTGACGCGCCGAGCTCGTTTGAACCGCTTCGCGATGCGGGTGAGGCCGTCGAGGCTGCCCTCGTCTGCTCGCGTGGGAATTACCACGCCCTGGCAGCAGGCCAGCACAGCGTCGAGGATCATGACGTCGCCCGGAGGAGTGTCGAACAAGATGAGATCGTAGTCGGACGCGATACCAGAAAGTGACC
Source organism: Rhodococcus sp. MT28 (assembly GCF_058792695.1). NCBI lineage: Bacteria > Bacillati > Actinomycetota > Actinomycetes > Mycobacteriales > Nocardiaceae > Rhodococcus > Rhodococcus sp. MT28. Next base: position 24,706 of record NZ_JBXAFD010000019.1, on the reverse strand, counting down.
GGAATAGCAGGTCACCGAGTGTTTCAGGTTCCCCGTCGTCGTCGCCGTGTGACCTGTTTGCGCGTGAAAACATCAGACCCTGGATGTCGGCGAGAGTGGGCCCTCCCGGAACTACGTCGAGACCTGGCCGGACGTCTTTGAGTAGCGGCGGCTCAGTGCCGGTGATGAGGGCGTTGAGCAAGTCCTGACCGTCGGCGACGTCGTATCCGAGGTCGCGGGCGAGATTCCCCTGAGGGTCGAGGTCGAGGATGAGGACTCGCCAACCACCAGCGGCTGCTAGTCCGCCACAATTGGCACTCAATGAGGTCTTCCCTACCCCGCCTTTGCCGTTGGCGAAGGCGATGGTGTTGGGGATCTGCTTGCTGATTGCAGTTTCGGAAACGGCTGCTGCGATGTTCTGGGCCATTTGGTCACTCCGACGTTGGTGAGGTTTCGGATAAAGAATGTCTGCCGGATTTCACGCCGCACAACGCGTAGGACATCGCGTGTGATTGATGGCGGTAATTACCGGGCGTGTTCACGCTGTAGTACATACAGGAATTACTGCGAGGAACCGCGCGGTAATACGTGCGTGAATCGCTGCCTGCATACAGGTAGTGAATCACGGAGGAAAACTACTTGCAAGTCCTACGTGAAAACATGCAGGTAAACACGGTGGAAATCACGCCAGAAACCACGCCGGAATTATGGCGTGAATGCGTGCGTGTGTTTCCGTACGAACCGACGCCGGAAGCTGCGACGGAAGTGTCGCCACAAGACGGGGTGGAAAGCGCAGGAGAAACCTCAGCGGAACCGCCGGAGGAACGCCCACGTGAAATCACGGCGGAATGCCAGCCAGAAGCCCTGCGGGAATACGTGCCGGAAACGGCGGTAGTCGCCACGCCTCAAAGGGCAGTGGAAGCAACAGGGGAACGAAAGCCATATCCGATGGCGGAGAAGGCAGGAGCACCAACAGTGGAACCCGAAGTAGAAGGCGCAACAGCAGGCATGACGGAACCGGTGCCGGAAGTGGCGGCGGATGAAGGCGGAGAAAACCGGAGGACTCGCTGTGGCCGGCCCGACGCAATTCGGGCCAGATCACCCCGGCGTAGTCGCGCGGGCGATATCTCCGTCCACATCGAGACGAATTGAACGGCATGCGCGATGACGGAACTCGCACCATAAACTAGGGTATAAAACTGTTTGACCTGCGAATACTAGTCAATTTGTGAGTGGGGAGAAAGCCTGACGAGGTACCCGGCGAGGATCTCCAGACGGCCCGCGTTCGTGTCGCTGACTGCTGATCCGATTGCTGAGGCCGACCTCGGTCGTCGTATGCAAAGCCTGAAGAAGATCCGAGGTCCGTACGTGTGGTTGCAACTCCACGACGAGGTCGACGAGCGTGTCCTCGAGTAGTTCTTCGGCAGCTCGATAGAGCTTCCACAGTTGGGATAGTTCCCACGCCAGAAGTAAGGGACTGGCGAAGAAGAATCCGGCACACATCTTTCTGATCCTGCGGACTTGAGGATTGCTGAATTGGCCGGCGACGCGAGGGTCGCCCCAGCGCGCGAAGTACGAGCTGGCTGCACAGTCCACGGCGGTCAGATCCAGCAGTGCGGCGATGTCTTCCCAGTGGCCTGCTCCCAAGCCGTACCGGGCCTCCTGCAGGGCCAGCCCGAGTGCACGCTGGCATGTCATCGAGTACTCCGACAGGGCGAGGCGGTATCCCTCCAGATCGCGCAGATCGGCGACGGTCCGGAATTCTTGACATCCTCCGGTGAATTCGGTGGCAACCAGAAGGGCTTCGGTGCCGTCCCAGCGGAACTTCGATTGTTTGTACACCTGTCGATGCCACGCCAGATCATCGATCCAGTGCGCAGGTTCCATGCGCGTCGAACCTAGCGGCAGGGGCATGCCGTCAATGATCGCAGCAATACGAGCCGCTGTCACGAGGAGTGCGGACGGACACGAGGCGTGAGTCAGCGAGCGAGCGGACGGTGGTCATTCGGTCGTTGACTGCGGGACGGTCGACAACCAGTAGCCCACTGGAAGGGTTACGGAAGGGCTCGCGCTGATGTCAGGTGGACCATTGGTGGGCGCATGGTGGGCGAATGGTGGGCGTGCGGTGACGTAGTGGGGAGGTGTCTTTGTGGCGCGAGCGGGCCCTCGGTTGGGTGTGTAACACCATGTTGTCGGGGCCAGGGGCAGACATATGCCAGGGTCAACCGTTCGGCGATGTGTGAACGGACGCTGCCTGTGCTCCCGTGGTGGGAGAAACCGAGATCGACCGAATGGGGACTGAAGTCCTTTTCTTCGTCAATTCGCTTGCGGTTATGCAAATTTCAATCAAATTCCGTGGCCGTCCAGTCGCCTCGATGTCGGGTCATCGACGGGCTGAATTCCGGCGACAGGGCCTCAATTGACGCCACATCGGAGTATGTGTGACGGATGTTACACAGGCAGTGGAAACCCTGTTCTACCACCGAATTGCGGGTTGTTTGGGATTCCATACGAACCGCGCCGTTTATTTGCCTCTGTCAGATAACTGCAGGTCAGATTAGGGTGCTTGCGATGGTTTACCCGCTTTGCAACGTTCTTCCTATTTGGAGCGGGTAACTGACGTGTTCGTGGTGTAACTACCCGCCGCTATACCTAGTCGTGTGGCACAAGGTCAGGGCCACACGCCACACGGCCGAAGCGATAGGCGGATACAGATGATTGAGCAATCAGGAGACGATCACACGTCTCAGCGGCAACCTGAGCGCCTTTCTTCGCGCGCCTACGGGATCAGTCACGGGGGAGTGCGATGAGCTCCCCACGAGCCACTGAGCCGACACTCTCACAAGGACTCCCCGGGATGCGTCGCCGCCACGAATCCCTCGAAGCTGACTTCGCCACACCAGCGAGCGCTACCTATGCGCTCGTGCCCGACGACGACGATCTCACTGATCCCGTCGTGTCCTCGAATGTCCATCTGCCCACTGCCATCGCCGCACAGTTGGCCGAAGCGCGAACCGAACGTCGGCTGACCACCGGCGAATTCATCATCTGGGCGATCGAAGAAACACTCGATCATCTCAACGACTACGTCCACCCCGGTGGCGTGGTCGGCGGGCGCCTCTTCAAAGCCAGGGGAGTGGGATCGACATCGCCGGCAAAAGTCCCCACCACGCCGGTGGCCTATTCCCTTCGCGCCTCCGACTTCGACGTGCTCGACGAACTGAAGAAGTCCTTCGCCGCGCGATCCCGGAGTCAACTCATCACTGCGGCACTGACCGCGCACTTTCAGCTTGAGACCGAAAAGGACTGAAACCCATGGTTTTCGAAAAACTCCGCACGACAGCAAAGTCCAAAGCCATCGGGGAAGACGTCGATCCGGACAACCCCACCACCCGGCGCGGTTCAGACTTCACCGCAACCTCGAGAACGAAAGTTCGGCGCCGCCCGATCTTCCTCGCAGCCGGCATCGCCTTAGTCGTCGTCTTCGTCATCGGAGCTGTCGCCCTGGTCAACGGAATGCGTCAAGTGACGAATGTACTGGTGGTCTCGCATGACATCGCCCAAGGCCAGCAGATCACCTCGCAAGACCTCACCACCAAACAAGTGAACGCCGACGCTGGAATCGCCTCCGTCGCAGTGGAAGACAAAGCCTCCGTCGTCGGCCAGGCAGCGGCCGTACCGATCCCCAGTGGCACCGTTCTGAACCCCAACGCAGTGACCACAGCTGTCATCCCCGGCAAAGGCCTGACCCTCGTGGGTGTCACCGTCAGCTACTCGAAACTACCCGCCGAACCGCTCCGAGCCGGCGACCAGGTCCGCATCGTCGACACTCCCCGGGACCAGGATGATTCCCCAGTTCAGGGCCCTATAACCAGCAAAGCGCAGGTCGTTTCGACCAGGTTGATTCCGGAAACGTCGGAAACCACCGTCGACGTTCTGGTACAGGCCGACGAAGCCTCCTGGGTATCGGCGCGAGCAGCGACACGGCGCGTCGCTATCGTGCTCGACACCAGAGAGAAGTAGTCAAATGTTCGTCGTACTCGCGTCGGCAACCGGCGCTCCTGGCGTCTCGACAACCGCCCTCGGGCTTGCATTAAGTTGCGAGAGCGTCGGCGTTCTCTATGTCGAAGCCGATCCCGTCGGTGGATCGCCCTTGCACAGCGGCTATTTCAAGTCCTCCCGAGAATCCGCACTCGCTCGCGGCCGCCGATCACTGATCAACCTGGTTGAACCCGCACGACATGGACAGATCGGGCAAGCATTCGGCGCCCAGACACTGAACATCCCAGAGACCAATGTCTGGGCCGTGCCAGGACTCAGAACTGCATCACAAGCAGATTCCATGACCTCCACGTGGGGACCGCTCGGCGCGCACCTGCGCACAATCGATCGGAATGGAGCGACAATCATCGTCGACGCCGGCCGAATCGGACATCGTTCGGGGCCACACGACCTGATGGTGCAATCCGACCTGATCCTGGTAGTAACCCGAACGAGCGCAACAGCTCTCGGCTCACTCAAGGGCGTACTCGACCAGTTGCGCGGCCAGCTCCGAGCGATTCGGTCACCCGCAGCACTCGGGCTCGTGGTGATCGACGACAAGTACTATGGAGCCGCGGAGATCGCAAAGTCTTTCGGTGTCGATGTCGCCTTCACCCTCCCCGATTCCCCGAAACACGCGAAAATCTTCTCAGAAGGTCACCAGCTCACCAAGTTCCAGAGAACCCAGTCCCGATACCTGCGGAATCTCGAAGGTGCATGGCCGAAGATGCAGACCTACGTCGAAGAACATCGGCCCGAATGGGTGAATGCGTCCCGGAATCAAACACTCCCGAGCAACCCGTCAGCCCGTGAAGCCCTTGGAGAGCCGTCATGACAGACCGCAACGAACAAGACCCGGCACGCGTTCCACTCTGGTTGGTACTGAACGAGGTCGACGAAGCCGACGCCTTGACGATCGACCAGCAGTCAGCCCCACAGGTTGCACCAGGGGCCCACGAAAACGCTGACGCTCACCCCCTCGGCGCGTCAAGCTCCCATCCCCAGCATCGTAGTAACAGTGCCGCGGCCAACCTCCTCAGCGCCGCAGGTCACGGCAATGCCGCCCCCGTCTCGGCCGAGCAACCCTGGCATGCTCCTCCCATCCCGAAGAACACTGCGAAGCCAATCGATTCCGCAATGAATGCTGTTGCGTACCGGCGTCTGGTGCGCAAGCTCGTCGACGAAGCCTCACAAGAGCTCACGTCAATCGTCTCCGAGCGAAAAGCAGACGTCGCCTCCGAGGACGCCCCCGACACTCTCCTTCCGTACACCAAAGACGAAGAGCAGGCCAAGGGCCGCGATATCATCGCCGACAAGGTCAAACGCCACATAGCCGCGGGAATCGAAAGGGGCTCCGGCGCAATCGATCCAGGCGAAGAGGCGCAACTCGCACAAGACGTCTACAACACCATCTTCGGGCTCGGCCCCCTTCAGGTCCTCGTCGACGACCCGAGCATCGAAAATGTTCTCCTCACAGGCACCAGCGTCCTCGTCATGTATCCGGACGGTCGTATCCAGAAGCGCCCCAACATCTTCGACTCCGACGAAGAACTTATCGACTGGCTGATCAACCTCGGTCAACGCGCTGACGGCGGCGGCCGCACATTCGCAGTCAACAATCCGCATCTGCGACTGAACCTTCCCGGCAACATCCGCCTCTCCGCGATGGCATGGACCGTCCCCGAACCCCATGTCGCGATCCGCCTGCACCGCCTCAAAAACATCACACTCGACACCCTCGTCGGATACAAAGTCATGCCCGACCTCCTGTCCCAACTGCTCACCGCGATGGTTATCGGCGGAGCATCCATCGTCACGTCAGGACCCATGGGCTCGGGTAAGACAACGCTCACCAGAGCGCTCGCGAACGCCTTGCCGGTCGAAACTCGAATCGGCACAGCCGAAACCGAACGAGAACTGTTCCTCCACGACATGCCCGGCCGTAAAGGGTTCGTCGTGCCGGCCGAGGTGATCAACGGCGGTGGGGAACGAGACTCGACGACAAACGAATTCAAAGGCGGCACAGACCTGTCCGCCATCCTCTACGCGTTCGTGCGCATGCACCTCGAACGAGTAATCGTCGGTGAGGTAGCAGGCAAAGAGATCATCGCGATGTTCAAAGCGATGCAGATGGCCAAAGGCTCTCTCTCCACCACCCACGCAGACGACGCAAAAGGCGCGATCAACCGCCTGGTTACCGTGGCTCTCGAAGCAGGCGTCACCGAACGCTATGCCATCCGACAGGTCGCCGCCCACATCAACCTGATCATCCAGCTCGATACGTCCTACTCCGTCAACGACGCCGGTGAACGTGTCCACACCCGCTACATCAGTGAAGTGATTTGGATCGAGCCGGGGGAGGAGGGCATGCCGGCAGTATCCACGGTCTATCAAGGCCGCCCCGGCGGCACCGGAGAATACGGAACCCTGCCCCCCAAACTTCGCCGCAAAGTCATCGAAGGCGGGTTCCCCGAACACCTGATCCCGCTCCACTCACTGGAATTCGAGGAAGGACACTAACCATGTACACCCTGATGGCAGTTCTCCTCGTCCTCCTACTTCTGGGCGCTCTCACACTGATCTACCACGGCTGGAAAGACCGCAGAGACCCCACAGCCCCCCAGAAACACCGCCGAACCACCATCCACATCAGCCGAAAGTATCGCCTCCTCATCATCGCCGGCACCCTCGTCGGCGCGCTGACCTGGATGGTGAGCGGATGGTTCATCGCACTACCCATCAGCCCCATCGCATTCGTCGCTCTGCCTTACCTTCTCGGCAAACCAGCAGCCGAAGGGGAAATCGCCAGACTCAACGCCATGGAAGAGTGGGTGAGAAACCTCAGCGGCGTACTTGCTGTAGGAACGGGCATCGAGCAAGCAATCATCGCCACCCACAAAGCGATGCCAGAAGCCCTCACCGACGAAATCAGCCGACTGATCCAAAGGCTCCGCACCAACACACCGATCAACGACGCACTCCGAAGCTTCGCAACTGACCTCGACGACGCCACCGGCGACCTCATCGTGGGATCACTCATCCAAAGCGCCGCCATCCGTGGATCCGGACTCACCGCAGTCCTCGACCGACTGTCCCGGTCAGTGGCCGAAGACGTCAGGAACCGCCGAGCAGTCGAAGCGGCACGCAAAGGCAGCCGCACCACCGCTCGATGGGTCACCATCATCACGATCGGTTTCATCACAGGCCTCTTCGTTCTCACCGACTACATGGCCTTCTACAAAACACCAGCAGGGCAACTGATCTTCGTCGTCGAAATAGCCGCCTTCATCGGATGTCTCCTCTGGATGAAGAAGCTCGTACAACCACCGAAACTCCCGCGATTCCTCGGAACGACCCGCAAAGCGGCGAACGAGAAAAGCGAGAGCTTCATCGAGGGAGTTCTGTCATGACATTTCAGATCCAAGCCGCCCTGTTGGCGGTAGTTCTCTGCGTCGGACTCATCTGCCTGTTCCTGCGTTTCGCACCAGCACAAGCATCTCTGTCCGAAGTGCTCGACAACCTCGGCGCCCACCGCTCCACCGACAAACCCGCCGACATCAACGTCGACGAATCCGTTCGAGGAAAAGTGGGAAGGCGAGTACTCCCGTACACCGCAGACTCCACGATCCTCAAAATTCCTCGATCAGATCTCGCGATCCTCAAAATCGAGGTTCCATACTTTCTCGGGGACAAGGTTCTTTCTGCGCTCCTCGGCCTACTTTTCTTCCCCGCCGTCAATCTCATGCTCACGATCCTCGGCCGCGGGATCCCCTGGGGCATCCCCGCAATCCTCTCCCTCGCCATCGCTGCAGCGTGCTTCGTCGCCCCAGACATCGAAGTCCGGAAGAAAGCTGCCGTAGCCCGTGAGGAATTCGGCCGCTCCCTCGGCGCCTACATCGAATTCGTCGCACTCAACCGCACAGGCGGCGTCGGAGCCGTGCAGAGCCTTGAAAGAGCCGCAGCAGTGGGCGACAGCTGGGTCTTCCGGCGCCTCGACGAAGAACTCATGCGAGCTCAACGATCCGGACAAGCGCCGTGGGACACCCTCACCCGAATCTCCGGCGAACTCGAGCTACCCGACCTCGCCGACCTCGCCGACATCATGACGTTGACCGGCGAACAAGGAGCATCGGTCGCCGTCACCCTCAGCGCCCGCGCATCCGCACTGCGAAACGCTCAACTCTCCGACGAACTCGGCAAAGCCGGCTCCTCGACCGAGAAGATCCAAGCTCCCCTCGCGCTCATCGGAATCGTCTTCATGATCATGCTGTTCATCCCAGCCATGTCCAGCATCATTCTCGGATCGTCCTGAGGAAGAGTCCAATGGCAACTATTCAATTACCGCCCCAAAGGCGCACCAGCGACCAGAGTGCGAACGCCCCACCAGCGCAAACACGCATTCTCGGCAGTACCCCCCAACAATTCCGCGCTAACCTGCAAACGCCAAGTTTCTGCCTACTCAAAAAAACTTTCACCCAGGCGGTCACAGCGGCACACGAAACGGACCTCTTCATTAGTAGAGGGAAAAACAAACAGGAGGAACCCAGATGATCACCAATTTCGCCCACCGCGCACAGCGCGCAACCACCGTCACCACCCTCGCTGGCATCGCGATGATCACCGGATTCCTCGATCGAGCCAGCGGATCCAACCGACGACGTTCTGACCGCGGATCAATGCTCGAATACGTCATCATCGCGGCCGGCGTGGTGACTCTCGCAATCGCAGTCGTCGCATACATCGGACCCGTTGTCATGCGCTACCTCAACCAGATCCAGTAGCAACCCCACCAGGTGCAAGGGTGGATCGCCGCAACCCTCCTGAAACCCCAGGAACACAAACAACGCGTTCCTCCGACGATCCACCCTCACCAAAAAATTCGAGCCAGCGATGCAGAACGGAGCGAGACGATGACACTCATCAACCGCAACCGGCACAACGACAGCGGAAGCATCCTGCGTCTCTGGATCATGTCCGCAGCAGTCTGCCTCATCGCGATCTTCGTCCTCATCCAGCTAGGCCCAACAGTTCAGCGTTACCTCGCAACCATCGTCTGAACACACACCAACGAAGGAGGGGCGATCATGCGGCCACCCACAGCAACACCACTCGCACGCTTGAAGTCTCGGCTCGGCAACGACCGCGGTGGCGTTCTGGAAACCGTCATCATCTGGCCAGTCGTCCTCCTACTGTTCTTCGGCGCAGTCCAAGGAGCGTTGTACTTCCACGCCCGCAACGTAGCGATGAAAGCAGGCGAAGAAGGACTCCGCCAAGCACGAACACAATTCGGCACATCAGCAGCAGGAACAGCCGCCGCCTACGGATTCATCGCACAGACCGGCGCCACAGTCCTACGGGGCCCCGCCGTCACAGTGACACGCAACCAACGCGAAGCCGCAATCCAGATTGTGGGACAACCGATCTCGCTCATCCCCTTCCTGAACCTGACCATCAACATCGATCAAAGCGCACCCGTCGAACGCATCACCAACCCCGGAGACCTCTGGTGAGCGGCCACCGCCCGGTACCGGCCCGGACGTCGGAAACTGTCAACCACAGCGGAGGGAAGGTCACCGCAATGACGGACTCACTCAGGAATGAACAGACCGTGGATGAGAACAGTCGCCTATCCCTCAAAGAAGTAATTTGGGGGATCCTGTTCACCGGATCCATTACCGCGGCTCTCTACTTCTACAGCCCAGACGCGATAGTCACCGTCATCCTCGGAACCGGACACCCCATCCCATGAACCCGACACACGCGCGTCCTACGAGCGGAGAAACCTATGATGCGAACACGCAGAAACTGGCTCCTCGTGGCCGCATCCCTCTCACTCTTTCTCCTAGCCCTAGGGGTAACGACCGGATTCGATCCCGACATCCTCTTCCCTTACCGGCCTCTACCGTACTGAACGCAATGACCAACCTACGCAAACGAATACACGCCAACGACCGCGGCGCCGAAACCCTCGAACTCGTCATACTGACGCCATTCATCCTGCTCCTCATCGGCGTCATCATCGTCGGCGGCATGGTCACCATGGCACACCAAAAAGTCGAACACGCCGCAGCCGAAGCATCCCGATCAGCCTCCCTCGCACGAACAATGTCCCAGGCCACCACAAGCGCAACCGAAGCAGCAACATCGGACCTCGCCGCAAAAGGACTCAACTGCGTCAACCTCTCCATCAGCACCGACGCCAGCGGTTTCCGCACCCGCCCCGGCGTGAGAGGCACCGTCCAAACCACCGTCACATGCGACGTCTCCCTCGACTCACTCGGCCTCGTCGGAATCAGCGGAGTCCGCACCATCCGCCACACAAGCTCCTCACCGATCGACACCTACCGAGAGAGAGTCCGATGAACACACTCATCGCGAAACTCCGCAACAAACAAAACGACCAAGGATCAATCGTCCTCTGGGCAGTCATAGGAGCATTCGCTCTACTCCTCGCCCTCGGCCTCGTCGTAGACGGCGGCGGAAAGCTCCACGCCAAACAACAAGCCCAACTCGTAGCCGAAGAAGCAGCACGCGCCGCAGGCCAAGCCGTCATCACCCCACTCGCCGCACGCGGAACAGCCGTCGTCGTCAACCCCGCAACCGCCATGATCGAAGCGCAAAAGTACCTCAACGCAACCGACATCAAAGGCGTAGTCGTCCCCACCGGCCCCAACACCCTCCTGATCACCACGACAGCGCACTACACACCGAAAGTCCTCGGCCTCATAGGACTCGGAGAACAAACAGTCGTCGGAACAGCACACGTGAACCTCAACCGCACCAACACCGGCGCCGGAGCAATCGGCGCACCATGAGCGAACCCGGGACCCGGCCCCACCCCGCCCCCGCGCACCCCAGCAGCGAAGGCATCACAACCCCCACCACTTATCGAACGAGCGAGAGGACCACGACGTGAACGTCGCCGCAGCCCGCCTCAAAGGCCTGCTCTACCTCATTGCACTCCTCTCGCTCACCGCCGGAATCCCGTTCGCGCTCTACACATTCGCCGGAAACCCACTCGCCGGCATCACCAGCCTGACCCTCGACACCGTCAAAGAAGCACTCACCACCCAAGACGACGGAACCCTGTTCCTCTCCGCACTGACGATCATCGGCTGGATCGCCTGGGCCACCTTCACCTACTCGATCATCATCGAACTCGCTGCAGCACTCCGCGGCGTCAAAGTCAGACGAATCAAAGGACTCCAGCTCCAACAACACTCGGCAGCAATACTCGTCAGCGGCGCACTCCTACTGATCACAGCCGGCACAGCAACAGCCACCCCCGCAGCCGACATCCTCGGACCCAACCACACCTCACCCACCTCGATCAGCGCACCCGCCTTCCTCAACGACACCCACACCCAGACCCCACAACAGAACGCCCCCTCCTGGACGAAAACACCAGCACAGACAGCTGCCGGAACAACCATCGTCACCGAATCGGGCGACACACTCTGGGGCCTCGCCGAACGGCACCTCGGAGACGGAACACGCTATCCGGAAATCCAGTCACTGAACCAAAACGCAATCCCAAACGAAGCCTGGATCGACGCAGGCCTCACGCTCACACTGCCTGCAGCACCCGAGAAGCAGCTCGACGGCGCCTACACAGTAAAGGCCGGCGACACACTGTGGGACCTCGCCGAAACGTATCTCGGTGACGGTTCCCTCTACCCCCAAATCCACGGCGCCACCGGACCACTGACTACAGACGTGATCCAGATCGGCCAACAACTCTTCCTGACGCACACCTCCATCAGCGCAGAAGAAGCTCCGCCGGCAGTATCACCCACCCCCGCGGAGGAATCGTCCGCACCGCAGGCCGCCCCCGCACCTGTACCTGAACCTGAACCGCAGCAGCCCGCGCCCGAGTTGATCCCGGACGTCGCACAGGCACCTGAGGATGCAGCACCGGCAACTCCTGAAGTGGCCCCTCAGGCTCCAACCGCCGAAGCCGCAGAGGCCCCCGCAGCCGAAGCACCCGAGGCTCCCGCTTCATCTGCACCGTCCGAGGCAGCAGGGGAGCAGTCACCGTTGGTGGTTCCCGATGTTCCCGAGCTACCGGAGCTGGTGCCCGGTGGCGACGAGATGGCTCAGGCCGAAGCGCGTGCCGCGGAGGAAGCTGCCGCGCGGATCTTCGGTATCGAGATCCCCGGTGCTCCCGCTGCAGAAGCCCCCGCACCCGAAGCTGCACCCGCGCCCGAAGCTGCACCCGCGCCCGAAGCTGCACCGGCGCCCGAAGCTGCACCGGCGCCCGAAGCTGCACCGGCGCCCGAAGCTGCACCCGCGCCCGAAGCTGCACCCGCGCCTGCACCCGAGTTGGTTCCGGACGTCGCAGAGACCCCCACCGCACCTCCGGAGGCTCCCGTCTCGCCTGCACCGTCCGAAGCGGCAGGGGAGCAGTCACCGTTGGTGGTTCCCGATGTTCCCGAGCTACCGGAGCTGGTGCCCGGTGGCGACGAGATGGC
>NZ_JBXAFD010000019.1:0-12115 GCF_058792695.1 Rhodococcus sp. MT28 | reverse complement strand
GAAGCGCGTGCCGCGGAGGAAGCTGCCGCGCGGATCTTCGGTATCGAGATCCCCGGTGCTCCCGCTGCAGAAGCCCCAGCGGCAGAAGCTCCGGCGCCCGAGCCTGCCCCGCCGGTCCCTGTTGACGTACCCGCCCCCAGCGAAGCGCCTGACGTCGCCCCCGCACCAGCACCGGACCTCCACGAGAACTCACCCCTCGCCTCCGCCCCCACCGCGCCAAGTGCCCCCAAAGCACCGATTTCCCCATCCGAGCAGCTCAACACACCGGAAACTGCACCAGAACGCACAACAGAAGCAGCACCAGAATCAGCGCCAGAGACCAGCGCACCACAGGCCGCACCCGCAGACACCGACAACCTCGAAACACTCGTCCCCCTCAACACCACCGCCCCACAAGTGCCGGAAAACACCGCAGCAACGACAGCCCTCACCTCAACCGACAACGCCCAAGACAGCAAAACCGTCATGGGACTATCCGCACTCGCCGGCATCGCCCTCCTCGCCGGCGTCGGACTGTTCCGCCGCCGACAGCAGAACCGCCGGCGCCGCGGAGAACGCATCCCGATGCCCCAACCCTCGACCGCACTCGTCGAACAGCAGATCCGCGACAACGCAGACCCCGCCCTCCTCGACCTCCTCGACAAAGCACTCCGCGACGTCGCCGACATCTGCCGCACCAACTCCATCCCACTACCCGCACTACTCGGAGTCTTCCTTCACGACCGCAGCATCGAACTCGCGCTCGTAGACGACATCGAACTACCCGCCCCATGGCAACGCGACGCCGAGACGTCGGCCTGGACCATCACCGCCGACGACGAACTCGAACCCCCACTCACCACCGTCAGCCCCTACCCAGCCCTGGTGGAAATCGGCGAAGTCGAAGGCGGATCCAGACTCCTCCTCAACCTCGAACAGCTTTCCCACCTCGGAATCGCAGCCCCCACAGCAGAGGCCCGCGACATCATCCGAGCGCTCGCAGTGTTCCTCGCCTTCTCCCCGCTCGGCGACAACCTCAAACTCACCCTCGTGGGCACAGGCGAAGCCCTCGCGCGCCCGAACACCGACGGATCAGCACTGATCGAGTACGCCCCAACCGCCGACGCAGTCCTCGAACGACTCGCCCGCCACACACGAACCGACGCACAAGCCCTCGCGGACAACGGAATCGACGACATCGCGCAGGCACGCATCGAATACACCGACAGCGCCATCACCAATCCCGAAATCATCCTGCTGTCCGAGCCCCTCACACCCGCACAACGCGAAGTCTTCGACAACATCCTCGCCAACGCACCACGAGTCGCGTTCGCCGCGGTCACCGCTGCAGACGACCCCACAGCAGACTGGACACTGACCACCGGAACCGACGGATCCGCCACACTGCGCCGGCCGGGCAGACCCGCGTTCGACCTCAGACCCGCACGCATCTCCGAAGCAGAATTCGACGCAATCATCGACGTCCTCGAAACAGCAGACGCCGACCCCATCGCTGACGCCGCTTCCCAGAACGACCCATGGACAGCGGAAGCCTTCGACGACCGCATCGCAGAAGCAACATCGGTCGACGATCTCCTACCCCACCAGGCGCCGACCGTCCATATCCTCGCAACAGAACCGAACTTCGACACCGCAACAAAAGAATTCGACGACACCGAGGCCGACACTGAAACCCTCACCTACCTCGACCCCGCCGACGAATCATCGATCAACAACACACCAGACACCGCAGAGAACACGCCACCCTTCGCGATGGCGATCGCGCCGACACCAGACAACACACTCTCCGTCGACGAACACATCTGGATCCACGTCCTCGGGACCCCACGCGTGACAGCACTCAACGAAGGATCCGACGTCGGCCGACGACCTCACCTCACCGAACTCGCAGCCCTCATCGCCACCCACCCACACCCCGGAATTCGCGGACCCCAAGTCGACGAAAAGATCTGGCCCAAGCAGACATACGCAGACCTCAGCTTCTCCGAACAAACCACAAAACGCACCGCCCGCCGAAACACCGCCTTCACCAGACTCCGCAACTTCCTCGGCGAAACCGCCACCGGAGACCTCGCATTCCCCAAGGTCTTCGATAACACCGGCAACACCCCATACCGCCTCGACGACACCGTCCACACCGACTGGGACATCTGGAACAACCTCATCGGAGGACACCCCGCCACCGCCGACCACAACGAACTGACCACAGCCGTCGCCCTCGTGGAAGGCGCCCCATTCACCACGAAGAAGGCCCCCGCACGATACGGCTGGGCAGAAGAACTACGCCAGAACATGATCTCCGAACTCACCGATGCCATCGAAGAACTCTCAGCACGTCACCTACAAGAAGGCGACACGCGCACCGCACTCGAACTCGCTCAAAAAGGTCTCGAGGTCGACGAATACCATGAAGGCCTCTGGCGACTCGCGATCATCGCAACCCACGGCAGCGACGACATCACCGCCACACAAGGCCTCATCGACACCCTGCTCACCAAACTCGCAGAACTAGACGTCGACCCCAACGAGCAGACAGCTGAACTACTCCAAATACTCGACGATTTCCACGACACAACCGGTGAGCGCCCCTACCGGATCACCCAGAGAGCATCCTGATGCGAACCAACAGACCCAGAGAGCCCAACAACTGGACATGCGAAAGTGTGACGTCCAGCCGATACGCTCCGAACAACACCGATAGGGCTCCCGAACCGGAAGCACTGAAGGGGGAACCATGACACTCAACATCTTCCGTAAGACGGCAGCTTTGACGTTTGGACTCGTCACAGCCGCCGCCGTTGTCTCTGCTTGTGGAACGGACGGCGACACTTACGATCCCGCGCCGACCTCAACACAACAGCCAGTCCTGACAGGCCCGGAGGGATCACTCAAGTCACCAGAACAACAAGCAACAGAAGCTGCTATCGCAAAGTCGAACGAGTTCTTTGCTGTGCTGGCAAAGGTAGAAAACGATCCGGCGACGGACATAAATGTTCTGGATACCGTCGCAAGCGGAAAGATCCTCGAGCAGCTGAAGAACAGCGTGACTCTGCGCCGTTCTCAAGGGATCGTCGGATCAGGTGCCGCCACAGTTATTGACGCCACTTCGACAAAGGTCGAAGCGCCGAAAGATGCTGACGGCACGCCCATCGCGGAACCAGCGACGGTTTCGCTGCGGGTATGTGTGGACACCTCAAATTACGAGCAGCGCCGCCCCGACGGCACAAGCGTGCTCGATCCGAGTCGATCGATGCAGGAGCTCGGCAAGCCGACCCTCGAAAACCCGAGTTGGCCCGATGCCAGTGGGTGGCGAGTGGTCTCGGACGCTGTCACTAAGTCGGGAACACCATGCGATGCACCATAAGCACTTTCAGCTCAGCGAAGGGGCATGACATGAATGTTGAAACACGACGTCGACCGATCGGCGTTTTTGCGATGGTGCTGTCGGGTCTAACGGTTGCGAGCATCTTGTTTCCTAATGCCGCGTCGGCTCAGCCAGGGGTCAGCTCTGGAGGCGCATTCGGTGGCGGACTAGGCGGGAACACGGTAACGGCGGGAGCCTCCTACGTATCGGTTCCGGCTGCGGGTGGTGGCGCAGGCACTACCGGAGGTGGTGTGGGAGCGGCAGCCGGTGGTGCTGCAGGAGCAGGCGGTGGTGCTGCAGGCCCTGGCGCCGGCGGCGCCGCTGCTCCACCGCCGCCAGCCATTATCAACCAGATTCAGCAAGGCGCGTGCCTCGGAACGCCGGGTGGGTGCCCAGCGCCTCCTGCCGTACCCGGTGTTGATGTCCCACCCACTCCGGTGACCCTCGCCGAGGTCATGAATGTCGTTTCATCCGCAGTTTCTGCGTTGCAGGTCGAGCCAATTGACATCGGAATTACCCCTCAACCTGCAGACAGTGGAGCAACGGGGCTTGTGGGCTTCAACTCCTGGATATGGGCGAACAACCCCACTGAAGCGCAGGTCGGGCCCATCAATCGTACGGTTACTACTGGCGTCATTACCGTCAACATGAATGCCGTGAATACTGGGCTCGCGGTCAATTACGGAGACGGACTGCCGACCGTCCCGCCAGTGTGTCCGGTCCTTGCGCCGGCGTACACGGACGCTGCTCTAGGTCTCCCCAGCCCCGCATGCAATCACTTCCTGCAAAAGAGTTCGATCACTGAGCCAGGAGGGACATTCCGTCCCAGTGTGACGAGCCTGTGGGTAGTGACGTGGACGGCCGTAACCCCAGGCCAAGCCTTTGGAGGAACCATCCCAATTGCACCGACTGCTACAACCGAAGTTCGTGTCGGTGAAATGCAAGTGCTGGTCACTAATTGACGAGATGAGTTCTCACGTTCACGCGAAACCTCGACGATTCCCCGGGCATCACTTGCCCGGGGAATCGTCTTTCGCGGGAGACGCGGGACTGTTTCTTAATCGGTGTTTTGGCCCCGACGCGCTGGGTGAATGCCCGGCGGGGAAGGTGCCGTGATGACGACACTGGATGATGTGACCAAGAAGAAATCGACACCACCGTCGGCCGAGGAGGCCGCGGCAGCGGAGCTGGTGCGTTTAGCGAAGGAACAGGGCCTGTCGCTGACGGGTCCGGACGGTCTGCTCAAGCAGTTCACGAAGACGGTCCTCGAGACCGCATTGAACGAGGAGATGACCGAGCACCTCGGGCACGGGAAGAACGAGGCGCCACCGGATCGGACGACGACGAACATCCGCAACGGGACCCGGCCCAAGACAGTGCTCACCGGGACCACCGGCCACGTCCCGATCGAGGTTCCCCGGGATCGCGAAGGCACCTTCGAACCGCAGATCGTGAAGAAACGACAGCGGCGGCTCAATGGTGTTGATGAAGTGGTGTTGTCGTTGTACGCCAAGGGATTAACGACCGGTGAGATCAGCGCTCACTTCGCAGAAATCTACGGTGCATCGGTCTCGAAGGAGACGATCTCGCGGATCACCGACAAAGTGATCGAGGAAATGCAGGACTGGTCAGCCCGGCCGCTCGATGAGGTGTACGCGGCAATCTTCATCGATGCCATAGTCGTGAAGGTCAGAGACGGCCAGGTCGCGAACAGGCCGATCTATGCCGCGATTGGGGTGAGTCTGGACGGGCGCCGCGACGTGCTGGGATTGTGGGCCGGCACCGGCGGCGAGGGCGCCAAGTTCTGGATGAGCGTGCTCACTGACATTCGCAATCGCGGCACCAGGGACGTGTTTTTCCTGGTCTGCGATGGCCTCAAGGGACTGCCGGAGGTTGTCGAGCACGTCTGGCCAGCCACCACGGTCCAGACCTGTGTCGTGCATTTAATCCGGAACACTTTTCGGCTCTCAGCTCGTCAGCACTGGGACGCACTCAAACGCGACCTCAAACCCATCTACACCGCCCCGAGTGAACCGGCGGCACGAGCGGCGTTCGACGAGCTGGCCGAGCACTGGGGCACACGGTATCCGGCGATCATCCGGCTGTGGGACAACGCGTGGGAGGAGTTCATCCCCTTTCTCGACTATGACACCGAGATACGTCGAGTCATATGCTCTACCAACGCTATTGAATCCCTGAACGCGCGCTACCGGCGGGCTGTGAAAGCTCGCGGCCATTTCCCCAGCGAGCAAGCCGCGCTCAAATGTCTGTACCTGGTGACCCGTTCACTGGACCCGACGGGCAGGGGTCAGGCACGATGGATCACACGGTGGAAACCCGCTCTCAACGCCTTCGCGATCACCTTCGCGGACCGTTGGCCCGGATCAGAAACCTACTAATGAACAACGGCCGAAACACCGTTAACGTGATAGTCCCGGAGACGCTGTGATTTCCTGAAGATCGGAAACCCATGTGCCACAGTGAACCGCATGCAGAATCGTGGAATTGCTCCTGCTGAGTTGGACGCAGGCTGGGCTCATGACCACCGAGACAGGAATTTCTTACTATGAACGATGGTGACCGCCAAGTCTCTGAGATCGATCATGGCAACATACGAAGCGTGGACCGAGGCTCTGACATCGATCGTCGTACGCGCGATTCGTTCAGACGTCCTTGACTGCACAGATAGCACGTCACGGCTCGCAGATACTCTCTGCGCCTGGTTTGTTGGCACTGTAAAAGTTGCGGCGAGTCTGGATCAAATCCACACGATCACTAAGCGGATCGATGATGTGCTGTTGTTGTGGTGCGGTACCGACCCGGTGGCGGCCCGGATGATCGAAGGAGCGTCTGTGTGAATAGCGACTTATCAAATCAGAGGCCCCACCCCGCCTCATACACCGAACTCGTTTATCGAGAGCTATTTTCGGACTTTCGAAGAGCCGCCATCGGCGCTGATGGAGCTGCGTCCTCGTAGATAGAGTGGTTCACTGCATCGATGATTGCACCGACACAGTGAACCGTGTGCACACTACGCCAGCAATGCGCCTCGTCGATTGTATGCCAGTTCGATCAGATTTCTGGCGCCTTTTGTTGTGAGGACGCGAGTGATGTTCTGTCGCGGTTCAGTTGGCTGGTCAAGGACGGCTCGGCTGATTGGTGCGTCGGCTATTGGTGTTTGGTGGCATCCCGAGACGTGAGTGGTGACGCGACCTTGCGAGTGTGCAGGTGCGATGATCTGGGAAGTGTCGCTGACATTGCAGTGCGTGTTCTGGTTCTGCCGGGCGAAAGGCGTGAGAAATTTTGAGGGATGTAGAGCGCTTGATGTTGGGTGTCCCCTTCTGCATGTTGGTGATTTCCGGTTTGATCGTTGTCACGGGCTTGCTTGACTTGTCCCCGGCCGCAGCCGTTTTGGTCGCGAGCGGTGTTACCTTGGCGCTGTTCTGCACAGTATTTGGGATCTGGTTGCTGATTGACCGAGTTCGGTGCCGGCGAGCTAAGTGACACGGTCGATGGTGTTGCTCTCCAGGTAATCTTGCATCATCCTTGCGATAATCTTGCTGGCCGAGTGTGTTGAGTAGGTACAGGAAAGTGACGGTCCGATGTCGATTATGGTGACCGCAGTCGTTGTGGCGGGTTTCTTCGTTGTGTTCGGTCACTTCGCCGGTGTTCCGCGAACTCAAACAGTTGCCACCATCGTGGTGGTTCTGGTGTCCGCTGTGCCGACGCTGTGGATCGACGAAACCACCTCGTTTGCAGTTGCATTCGGCATCTTTGTCTCCACGGGTGTTCTCGCGTCCCTTGCTCTGGGGGGAATGTGGTTTCTTGCGAGGTACGTGCGCGGCCGTCGCGACTCGCGTTTGTCCAATTCTGGCGGCGAACTGGGTGGCGTGGTTAGCTGAGGCGCTTGTCGTCGAAGCGTTTTTGTTGCCAAAGGCTTGGACGTTTTCAGCTGAAGGGTGCAAGGGTTTCGGGCCCTGTCGCGGTCGTAGTTTCGTGGCAATTGTCGATATCGTTGTCATTTAGACGCTGGTTCAGTGACAGATGGGGTGCAACAAGTGGATGCAGGTGAGTTGACGATGGGGCGGCACGTGGCGCGCCCGCATCAGGAAGAAGCGATACGAGCTGCGGTGGAGGGGTTCTCGTCTGCATCGCGCGGCACTGTGGTGATGGCATGCGGGACAGGGAAGACACTCGTTGGGCAGCGAGTCGCGGAAGCGTTGATTTCAGGTGTGGAAGATCCGCGTGTGTTGGTGACTTTCCCGTCGATTCAGTTGTTGGATCAGACTTTGCGCTCGTGGCGGCGAGATGCGTTGCTTCCGTTTGATGCGTTGGCGTTCTGCTCGGATTCGACGGTGGGTAGTGATGACATCAGCGCAGCTGAGCTCACGGTCCCGGTGACGACGGACCCTGAGGTGTTGGCGCGATGGTTCGATGAGTGCACTGGATCGGTGAAGGTGCTGTTCAGTACGTACCAGTCGACTCCCTCGGTCGCTGAGAGTCACCGCCAGTGTGGGATCGGGATGTGGTGATTGCCGATGAGGCGCACCGGTGTGCGGGGGAGTCGGACAAGGCTTTCGGGACTGTCCTTGCCGATGAGCGGATTCCAGCGGTGAAGCGTCTGTTTTTGACTGCGACTCCGCGTGTGCATTCGGCTGTTCGCCGGGGGGCGTCGCCGACATTGGCGTCGATGAATGACACCTCGCTGTTCGGAGTTCGGTTGCATACCTTGACGTTCGGTGAGGCGATCGGGCGAGGGTTGTTGTCGGACTATCACGTTGCAGTGATCGGTGTCTCGGATTTCGAAGCGCACAAATTGGTGCTCGACAATCCGGTGGTCGATGTCTCGTCGTTGGATCGTCTCGATGCATCGCATGTGGCTATACAAGTTGCGGTCGCGCAGGCTGCCCGCGAATACGATTTGCGGCGCATCATTGTCTTTCACAACAGGATTCGTTCTTCGAAGAGTTTCACAAAGGCTCTACCGGCGACCGTGGATTGTCTTTCCGAGGATCGACGTCCGACGGTGCCTTTGCGCGCGGAACACATCGACGGCTCAGCCGATGCGTCGCGCCGGCATGAGGTCGCCGAGCGGTTGGCGGCAACGGGGGCTCAGGAGTGGACGGTGATTTCGAATGTCCGATGCCTTTCCGAGGGCGTGGACTTTCCCGCGTTGGATGGCATCGTCTTCGCTGAACCGCGGACGTCGCAGATCGAGGTGGCGCAGGCTGTGGGCCGCGCGATCCGTCTGAACCCTAATCGGGATTCCGCCTCGTTGATTGTGTTGCCTGTGTATGTCGCTCCGGAGGAGAGCGCGGAGTCCGTCGTCACTGACTCGGCTTACAAGCACGTCTATCAAACGCTCAATGCCCTTGCCGATCATGACAACGAGTTGGCTGTTCAGTTGCGCCGTGCGCGGAGAGAATTGGGAAACGGTGAGCGCCCCAAGCTGCCTGATCGTGTCAGTGTCGTCATGCACGGTGCCGCGGACTCATCGTTTTACGAGGCGTTTTCCGCACGGATGATTCGAATGACGACAAGTTCGTGGGATGAAGCGATGGCGATTCTGCTGCGCTACGTGTCAGAAACCGGCACGTCTTTCGTTCCGACTGAAACTGTCTTCGGGGGAATGGAACTAGGCCGGTGGGTGGCCGATCGCCGCAAGAACTTCCGCAGGGGGCAGTTGTCGAAGGACCGGATCGCGGAGTTGGAGTCGTTGCCGGGGTGGGTCTGGGATGTGCTCGAATTCGAGTGGGCGCGGATGCTCGGTGTGCTCGAGAGATACGCCGCACAGCACGGCGGCACTTTCTTCACGAGGAAGAAAGTGGAAGGTACCCACCTCTCTAGCTGGGTGACTTATCAACGCCGTGACTACCGTGCCGGAATTATGTCGCCGGATCGAATCGCAGCTCTCGAGAACGTATCGGGATGGACGTGGGACCCGGCCTCCACGGCATGGGAGCAAGCGATGATGTTGTTGCGCCGATATGTCGATGAGCACGGAACATCGAAGATTTCGAAAAGCGCCACTATCGATGGTTTTCGACTCGGTTTGTGGGTTCGAAATCGGCGCAAAGAGTTTCGTGATGGAGTCCTTCCCGCGGAGCGTGTTGCGGAGCTGGAGGCGCTGCCGGGTTGGACGTGGGATCCCAAAGAGGCCCAGTGGAACGCGGGGTTGGATGCTCTTCTTGCGTATGTGGAGAGGAATGGTACTTCTGTCGTCGTTCCGGGCACGGTGATTGATCGTGTGAATCTGACTGTATGGGTGCAGAATCGCCGCAGGAACTTTCGTGATCGAATCCTTGCCGCGGAGCGTGTTGCGGAGCTGGAGTCGTTGCCGGGTTGGACGTGGGAGCCTCTCGCAGATCTGCAGAATGCTGGTATTGAGGTGCTGCGCAGGTATGTGGCCGAGTACGGCACTTCGAATGTTCCCGCGGACACGGTGTTCGAAGGGATCAACCTGGGCGGATGGGTCCAGGAGCGTCGTAAGAACCACCGCCAGGGGCAGTTGGCACCGAGCCGGATCGCGGACCTCGAAGCCTTACCGGGGTGGACGTGGAACGAGATTGCCGATCGATGGTCGTCAACATTCGACGTATTGAAGCAGTACGTTGCCGACCATGGCACTGCTGATGTGCCCAGACGAACGGAAGTCGGTGAGGTGCAACTGGGTCAGTGGGTCGGCAGACAGCGCAGATACCGACGGGGAGGTCAATTGTCGCCGGCACGTGTTGCGGAGTTGGAGGCGCTGCCGGGGTGGACGTGGGATCCCAAGGAGGATCAGTGGAATGCGGGGCTGGGAGCTCTTCGTGCGTATGTGGCTGAGAATGGTACTTCTGTCGTGCCACCGGGAACATTGATCGACGACATCAACGTGAGTGATTGGATTATCAACCGCCGGAAAGAGTTTCGTGATCGAATCCTTGCCGTGGATCGTGTCGCGGAGTTGGAGTCGCTGCCGGGGTGGACGTGGGATCCTCTCGCCGATCAGTGGAATGCGGGGCTGGGGGCTCTTCGTGCGTATGTGGCGGACAATGGTACTTCGATCGTCGCATCGGGAACGGTGATTGATGGCGTGAATCTGAGCGGATGGGTGCAGAATCGTCGCAAAAACTTTCGTGATCGAATCCTTGTCGCGGAGCGTGTCGCGGAGCTGGAGTCGTTGCCGGGGTGGACATGGGATCCGCTGGAGGACCAGCGAAACGTAGGCATGGTGGCGTTGCGTAAGTATGTAGAGGATCACGGCACTGCTTTGGTTCCCCACGATAGTGTGATCGGGGGAGTAGGTCTCGGAGAATGGGTAATGAAGCAGCGCAAGGACTTTCGATCAGGTTCACTCGCGGAAACACGTGCCGCCGAGTTGGAGGCGCTCCCAGGCTGGAGTTGGGATCCGCTAGCTGATCGATGGGCAGCGGCTGTGGCCGTACTGCGGAAATATGTCGATGAGCATGGCACCGCGAAAATTTCGAAAAGCACTGTCTTCGAAGGTGCCAACCTTGGCTTTTGGGTGAACAAAGTTCGACGGAACTTTCGTATGGGGAAATTGGCTTCGGACCGTGTAGCAGAGTTGGAGTCGATCCCGGGTTGGCGATGGTGAGCGGTGTGTTCACGGGCTGTCGGCGGCGCACATCCGTGGACCGCTTACTTGCTGTGCGCTGGTGTCGTGATCGGGCTATCGGCTGTTGTAGCGGACTAGCGGGAGGCGGGCATTTTGCCGACGTCGTCGGTATGAGGGCGGGGTTGCGGTGGCACGCGATGGCAGAGAGAAGAGGCTCGAAGGGGGAGTATGCGCATCAAAGATGATCATCCGGAGCTGTTTCGGCAGTTGCATCCGACACGAAATGTGGGGCTTGATCCTGGGTCGGTGACGAATTCGTCGCACCGGATGTTGTGGTGGTTGTGCCCGGCCGGCCATGAATGGTTGGAGTCAGCGTTTCAGCGGACCTCGCACATGGGGTGGAAGAACGGTGACCGCTATGCCTGTCTGTATTGCGTTGCTCCTGGATGTGTGGTGAACAGTTGTGGTCATCGGAAGTTTCGGGGCGGTAAGAACGCGATCTTCCGTGTGCTTGCGCATCCTTGTGACAAGTGTGAGATCACCGAGCACGCGCGTCTGATTCTCGATGCGCAGGCTGCGGCTGGTCCTGCCGCGGTGAGAGTTCTCGAGGACAGTCCGTTGTATGCGTTGTTCTGCAGTCGGGGATCCGAAGTGGTGCAGTGGTGGGAGCAGTTATTTCCGCTGTTCGAAGCCTATTTCGTTCGGATGGTCAGCTTGTACATCGCTGTGGATTCGGTGCAGGGTCGTCGTACCTTGAGTTGGCCGCAGCCCGCTGTGCTTGGTGGGTGCATGCTTCGCATTCTGGAGGTGTTGCCGGCTAGTTGTCAGGCCGAAATGCAGTCGGTCGTGCCAGCGGAATCGGGGCATTTCGGGCGTGCGGGTCGTACGACCCTGCCTGAAGTGCACCGGCGTTTCGAACTCGGGTGGGCGTTGAAGAATGCGGGGTTCGACATCTGCGACGAGGCGTTGGACGTCGATGTTGATCTGCGTGTGCTTTTCCTCGAGCAGCAACGTTTTTCGTCGACGGGGGAGCAGTCGCCGGTGGATTACTCGGATCGGCATTATCCGGCGTTCGATGCTGCGTCGTTCGACCGGGAGAAGGCATCTGCAGCGGTGTGTCGACGGCCATCGTAAGCTCCCCACTGGCGGCCATTTATGGCGCATTTTGTGGCCATGGTTTCTCCCCGCGTACG
>NZ_JBXAFD010000018.1:0-39725 GCF_058792695.1 Rhodococcus sp. MT28 | reverse complement strand
ACCCGCTGAGCCCGACGAATCAAGCGAAACGGAGGTCGCCTGAAACACCCTCATCCACAGGTCTTGACAATATCTCCGCGCAGTGTGGACGGAACTCATGAATAGAAGTCTAGGCGCGTTCGGACATTGGTGGTGGGGGATGATGTCGCTGTCGCCAGCGCGTCGATGCTGCCAGCGATGCGACCAGTGGCGTTATCGGCGGGCGAACGAACCAGGCGCAGCGGTGAGCCGAACACCTACGAAGAACTCATCTGTTCTTTCGGTAGGTTTCCCGAGCGGCGTGCAGCGAACGCAGAGCATGCAACTCGGCACAACTGCCGGCGTGTGGCGTCAGAAAAGCTCTCCATTGCAGAGGTCGGCTACGCACACCCCTCGTCTGCGTAGCTCGACCTACATCTGGCTGGTTTTCACGTCGCGAATATTTCGGCGTTCGATCAGACTCGCGCACCCATGGTAAGTCAACGGAATCCACGCGGGTGCCAACATTAACAGTAGGAGCGGTGTCAATGTGAAGAATACAAAATCCAGCACGATACCTCGATTTCCACTGCATTCATGGAGGCCTGAAGAAGCCGTCGTCGTGGTGTCGATCGTACTGGATCGGCACCGTTCTGTGATATGTCCAAGTTGGCCAAAGTCGCAAGGAGTCCTTGTTCTTTATGCACAACTCATCCTTCCCTCTTTGACACATGAGGAATGGCTATCGTACAACTAGGTCGTATCGAGTTCGCTCCCGTATTTAAAGGAATCAACCTTGAATCGAGCATTGGACCGTCTCGCAGTTCGTGGTCGGGTGCTGGTCACACCCTGCCAGGGGGAGCCCGAACTGTGGGACTACGAATCCGATCCACCCTACGAGACGGTTGCTCAGCGAGCTGCGCGTCATAAAACTGCAGCGGACTCTTGCATGAAATGTCATATACTGACCGACTGCGAGCAGTATCTTGCTACTGATCCTTCGCCAGCCGGAGTGTGGGCCGGTCGAATCTTGGAGACGTCCGAAGGATCTGTCGAATCAAATGCGGCGAACATTGCGACAAGTGAAGGAATCGAGGGCAAAGAAATGGATATCAATGACCGAATCAAGTCGCTTTCACCGAATGCGGCATTCGATATTCTGATAGCAACAATCGTGAATCAGCATGGCAATGGAGTCTGACGAACGTGGCGCTGGAAACCTGGAAGGTTTGAGCCGGGTCGCAGCCACCCTGCTCAAACCGTCAACCGTGCGTCTACTGAGCCGAGCGGTATGGGTAATTTGAGTACTGTGCTGGGTGTCCACCACGCGGCATCCAGCGCAATCCTGAGGTTCATGAGGATGCCGGCATCGTCCAGCTTGCAACCGCACTCTTTCGCTGCTTGTCGGATGCGGTATTTGACCGTGTTGCGATGGATCGTCATGTCGTGAGCGGTCGCGGTAACGCTACAGTTGTTTGCCAGGTAGACTCGCAAGGTCTCGCGGAGCCAGCGGTTCCGCGCACTGTCCAGAAGCAAGCCTCCGAGTGAGTCTTCCGCTAGAGCCCTTAGGCTTTCCGGATCTTCGAGCAGAAGAGTGATGGCTGCAACTTCCTCGAAAGTTACCACCGGACTGATATCGACCTTGCCGTCCGAAACCACGCGGGCCGCGCGCTCTGCCTGCCTGGCTGTCTTCCGAAAACCATTTTCACCACTCTGCACGGTTCCAATTGCTGCTCGAATTCGGCCGTACTTCTGAAGAACGTCTGTAACGCTTTCAAGGCAAATCCTTCCGGCGTGAATTATCGGAAACCAAACCAGGGATCGGGCATCGCCTTTACTGTTGACTTGCGGTCGACCGATCGTACCGAGTCTGACGTTAACGGTATCTACGAGCTGGTGCCAGGACTTGCTCGGGAATGGTTCCCGGTCATTCGTCCAAAACTCAATGGCAATAGGGTTTCCTGTGAGATTGTAATATGAATCGATTTTGTATGCGTCCAAAGGATCTGTGCATGATGGCGACATTGCGCGTTCGAGTTCCGTGTTTACAGAACTATTTTCTTCACGTATCTTCGATTTCTCCGCTTCGTATTCTGAACATGCGTCCTGACACACGCGGTCTATGAAGACGGCAGACCTGCTGACCAGATGCGCAAGTTGATTCGCGGCCAACGTGTGCGTAGCTCGCGAGAGCGAGAACAGGACATGCTCAAGAAATCTCGATTGGCCCAGGTGATAAGCGCGGGCGAGCGCCGTCAGCGGGACATGCGTGTGTGCGAGAACGCGAGCATGGCACAGGGCGGCATGCGGAGCTCGCAAGTTGTCGTGCTCAGTCCTGTCGGCCAGGAAGTCGATAGCCGCATTGATGTTGGCTTTCACACTGGTGTGTAGAAGTCCGGTTGCGTCTGCATTGCCGTTCATTTCATGGATTGATGCACTTATGAATGAAGAGATATTCTCGGTCAACTCTGCCTTCCTGTCCTCCATCTCGTCCACAAGTGTTTCCATCAAATGAGTCGATATCATTTTAGTGTCATACCTACCCTGGTAGTTCAATTCTGGAGCGGCACGCCATTTCGGTGACGATCGCTGCGGATCTAGCTTGTCGATCTCGGGGCTTGCCCCGCCGCCTGTGCACCTCGGCTTCTCGTCAGAGCCCTCCTTGCTGGCTTCTGACGCACCGGCTCCTTTCGGTTCGGCTCGCCGGTGACGGAAGCGTCAGCGGCTTGTGGTTGATGAGCTGCATCACTAGTATCTGTACACGCAGGCTGCATCTGTCAATTAATTGGACAAAAAGTCATCGTCTGTATAGTAGTGTGCCCGGGTAGGCAGGCGGTCGGCTTTGGTCTCACCGTCGAGGGGGCGCACTCTTGCGCTGGGGTCCAGGCCCCTGGGGCGAGGAGCAGTTATCCGGTTTGAAGAACCAGAAGGAGACGCCATGGCGACGCCACCGAGCAGTTCAATCGATTACGACGTTCTGATCGTCGGTTCGGGCTTCGGCGGAAGTGTCACCGCGCTGAGGCTGGTGGAGAAGGGGTACCGCGTCGGGATCCTGGAAGCCGGGCAACGCTTCGAGGACAAGGACTTCGCGAAGAACAGTTGGGATCTCAAGCGTTTCCTGTGGGCACCGAAACTCGGTCTGTACGGCATCCAGCGCGTACACCTGCTGCGCGATTGCCTCATCCTCGCCGGTGCCGGAGTGGGCGGTGGATCGCTGAACTACGCGAACACCCTCTACAAGCCGCAGACACCGTTCTTCGAGGACAAGCAGTGGGCGCACATCACCGACTGGAGCAGTGAGCTCTCGCCGTTCTACGACCAGGCCACCCGCATGCTGGGCGTGGTGCGCAATCCGCACATGACCCCTGCCGACGAGGTGATGAAGTCGGTCGCCGAGGACATGGGCGTCGCCGACACTTTCATTCAGACACCGGTGGGCGTGTTTTTCGGTGACGAGCCCGGCAAGACCGTCCCGGACCCGTACTTCGGCGGCGCAGGCCCCGAGCGCACCGGTTGCATCGAATGTGGTGAGTGCATGACCGGTTGCCGCCACGGAGCCAAGAACACCCTGCTCAAGAACTACCTCGGTCTCGCCGAGCGCGCAGGAGCCGAGATCGTGCCGATGACGACGGTGTCCGGCCTGCGCCCCCGATCCGACGGCACCTGGGATGTCGACACCGAGCGCACCGGCGCTCGGCTCCGCAAGGGCAAGAAGACCTACAGCGCGGCCAATGTCGTTCTGGCAGCCGGTACCTGGGGCACTCAGAACCTGCTGCACAAGATGAAAGACACCGGCGCGCTGCCCAAGCTGTCGGACACACTCGGCGAACTGACGCGTACCAACTCCGAGTCGATCGTCGGAGCGGCCAAATACGAGGTGGACCCGTCGATGAATCTCACGCGTGGCGTTGCCATCACGTCCTCGTTCCACCCCAGCCCCAACACGCACATCGAGCCGTGCCGCTACGGCAAGGGTTCGAACGCGATGGGCATGCTGCAGACCCTGATGACCGACGGCGGAGGAAAGATTCCGCGTTGGCTCAAATTCGTGTTCGCGATGATCGCGCATCCGATTCAGTTCGTCCGCGTCGTCAACGTCCGGCACTGGAGCGAGCGCACCATCATCGCGCTGGTGATGCAGAACCTGGACAACTCGATCACCACGTTCACCAAGCGTGGGCCGTTCGGCCGCACGATCTCCAGCAGGCAGGGCCACGGGGAGCCGAATCCGACGTGGATCCCCGAAGGCAACGACGCCACCCGGCGGATCGCCAAGAAGATCGGCGGCCTCGCGGCCGGTACCTGGGGAGAGCTGTTCAACATTCCGCTCACCGCCCACTTCCTCGGCGGCTGCGCCATCGCCTCGGATTCGGCGCACGGCGTCATCGATCCGTACCACCGCGTCCACGGCTACCCGACGCTGAGCGTGGTGGACGGGGCGGCCGTGTCGGCAAACCTCGGGGTCAATCCGTCGCTGACCATCAGTGCGCAGGCCGAGCGGTCCGCCGCACTGTGGCCGAACAAGGGCGAGCTGGATCTTCGTCCGGCACAGGGGCTTCCGTATCAGCGGCTCGATCCCATCGCCCCCAACTCGCCCGTTGTTCCGGTGGACGCTCCGGGTGGACTGAGATTGCCTATCGTCGAGATCCGAAATGGCCATCTGGTCGCCGGTGAGACGGCTTCGCGGTGAAAGAAGTACTTGGTGAGCGCGCATTTCGAAACAGGAGCCCAGTCGCTCGATGCCTTCGTGCGGAGCGCAGAGTTGTCGCACTCCACATCTGGAGTGGACTCAGGTCGGATCTCTGGGGCGAACCGTCTGACCCGAATTCACAAGTTTTTGACTCTACGTAACATGGCCGCCATTCACGTTTGCGGCGACACTGTTATCAATCGCGGAAGAAAATTGAGGAGTTGACATGGCAGTTGTAACTTTCGTCGCCCACGATGGTGAGAAGCACGAGGCGGGCTTGGTCGAAGGTCGATCGTTGATGCAGATTGCAACCGACAATGCTGTGCCGGGGATCGATGGAGACTGTGGGGGCGAAACGGCCTGTGGCACCTGCCATGTGATCGTCGACCCGCAGTGGTCAGGAGAGGTGGGTCTGTCCGGTGCCAACGAGGAGGAGATGCTGGCGATGAACCCCGAGCGTGAACCCACGTCTCGGTTGTCGTGCCAGATGGTGGCCTCGGAAGCGTGGGATGGCCTGATCGTTCGAACACCTGAATTCCAATTGTGATGTGTGAAAGGCAGGCACGACAGCATGAAAGTTTCTGAGTCGATCACCGACAAGGTCCAGTCGACCATCCCTATAGGGCTGCAGATCCAGGGCGCTCATCTGTACGACAAGACCCGACGGTGGGTGACTGGCACGAATGGCAAGAAGATTTTCGTCGAAAGTCCCATTCCACCGGTCGAGGATGTCGAGCTCGCCGACATCGACCTCAGTAACCCCTTTCTTTACAGACAAGGGCGGTGGCAGTCGTACTTCGAGCGCGTGCGGAACGAGGCACCGGTTCATTACCAACCCAACAGTCCGTTCGGCCCGTTCTGGTCGGTCACGCGCCATGCCGATATCGTGGCCGTCGACAAGAATCACGCTGTGTTCTCGGCCGAACCGTTCATCGTCATCGGCGTCCCGCCCCGGTTTCTCGATATCGAGATGTTCATCGCGATGGACCCGCCACGCCACGACAAGCAGCGCGCTGCCGTCCAGGGGGTTGTCGCACCGAAAAACCTCCGGGAGATGGAGGGACTGATCCGATCGCGGGTACGGGAGGTGCTGGACGACCTCCCCTTGAACGAGCCGTTCGACTGGGTGCAGAATGTCTCGATCGAGTTGACAGCTCGGATGCTCGCAACTCTTCTGGATTTCCCTTACGAACAACGCCGCACACTCGTCTACTGGTCCGATTTGGCAACCTCGATGGAGCAAGCCAACGGTGGGCCCTCGGACAACGACGAGGTGTTCGAGGGCATGCGTGACATGGCCCGTGGCCTCAGCGCTCTCTGGCATGACAAAGCAGCCAGGAGGTCTGCAGGGGAAGAGTCCGGTTTCGATCTGATCACCATGTTGCAGAGCAACGAGGACACCAAGGATCTGATCGATCGTCCGATGGAATTTCTGGGCAACCTCGTCCTGCTGATCGTCGGTGGGAACGACACGACGCGAAACTCGATGAGCGGTGGCGTTCTTGCGTTGAACCAATTCCCCGACCAGTTCGAGAAATTGAAGGCCAATCCCGATTTGATCCCCAACATGAACTCGGAAATCATCCGATGGCAAACACCCTTGGCGTACATGCGCCGAATCGCCAAAGCCGACACCGTTCTGAACGGACAATTCATCCGCAAGGGTGACAAATTGGTGATGTGGTACGCCTCGGGTAACCGCGACGAACGCGTTTTCGAGAATCCTGATGATTTCATCATCGATCGTGCCAATGCGCGCAATCACATCGCGTTCGGATTCGGTGTACACCGGTGTATGGGCAATCGGCTGGCCGAAATGCAGCTGCGGATTCTGTGGGAGGAGTTGCTTCCCCGCTTCGAGAACATCGAGGTCGTCGGCGACCCCGAGTACGTTCAGTCGAATTTCGTGCGGGGCATCAGCAAGATGATGGTGCGCCTGACGCCTACTTCCAGCGCATGACATCGCAACGGGCGATCATCGTCGGCGCAAGCCATGCTGGGGCACAACTGGCAGCTAGTTTGCGCCAAGAAGGTTGGACAGGCGAGATCGTCCTCATCGGTAACGAGTCTGCCACTCCCTATCAACGCCCCCCGCTGTCGAAGGCATACCTGGCGGGCAAATGCGTACTCGACGATATCGCCATTCGCAGCACGGACTTCTACTCCAAGCAAGGTATTCAGCTCCTGAACGCGCAGGTGGAGGCCATCGTTCGGTCGGAAGGCAACGTCGTTCTCGACACCGGGGAGAAGCTGGCCTACGACAAGCTCGCGCTGTGCACGGGAGCCCGCCCTCGTCGGCTCACCGTTCCCGGGGCCGATCTCCACGGGGTCTACTACCTACGTACCGCAGCGGACGTCGAGAGGATCCGTATGGCCACCGGCCCTGGCCGGCGGGTGGTGATCGTCGGAGGCGGCTACATCGGACTCGAGACAGCGGCATCGCTGCGCGCACTGGGCGTGCAGGTCACAGTTCTCGAGGCAACTGGGCGTGTGCTCGAGCGGGTCACTGCTCCCGAGGTATCGACGTTCTTCGAGCGGATACATCGCGAGCAGGGAGTCGACATCAGAACGAACGCGATGGTCGAAGGCCTGTCCGGTGACCGTGAGGTTCGCGAAGTCAGTTTGGCCAGCGGGGAATCGATCCCCGCAGATCTGGTCATCGTCGGTGTCGGCGTCGAGCCGAACACCGACCTCGCCGCCGATGCGGGTCTTGTCATCGACAACGGCATCGTGATCGACGATCACACTCGGACCAACGACCCCGACATCATGGCGGCGGGGGACTGCGCGAGCCACGACATGGCCCGTTACGGCCGTCGACTACGGTTGGAGTCCGTCTCGAGCGCAGGAGAGCAGGCCAAAGTCGCTGCCTCGACCGCCTGCGGGAAGTCCAGAAAAATCGAAGCGTTGCCGTGGTTCTGGTCAGATCAGTATCACTTCAAGCTGCAGATCGCCGGCCTCAACACCGGATACGACGAAGTGGTTCTCAGCGGTGACCCCACCCGTGACAGTGATTTCAGTTGCTTCTATCTCCAGGCCGGTGAGCTCATTGCCGCCGACTGCATAGGTCGCCCGCGCGAGTTCATGTACAGCAAACGGGTGATCGCCCAGCGACTCTCCGTCCAACGCGAAGACCTGATGCTCGGCGGACTCGCGCGCAACTGACCGATCCTTCGGTCGTTGTGCACACAACAGCAACCGGTTTGCTCAGAAAAGGGAACATCAGCGATGACCATGACAGACCGCCCGCCCGGGGCACATACGACGCAGCCACCACACGCGTATCTGGGAGCAACGGACTTCCTCGACATCGAGCACGAATCCGTGCGGGCGTTCACCGCCGCGGCAATCGGGGATGCGAGCAGCGACCGTGACAAGGCCAGACGCCTCTTCGCCGCCGTCCGCGACCGGATCTGGTACGACCCGTACACCGTGTCGGACGATCCTGCCCACTATCGAGCGAGCTTCGTCCTCGAGACCGGGCGCGCTTATTGCGTCCCGAAGGCGGTGCTGTTGACCGCAGTGTGCCGGGCGGCGGGTATCCCGGCACTGCTCGGTTTCGCCGACGTCCGAAATCACCTGCAGACCGAGACGTTGCGCGCGCTGATGGGCGGCACCGACCTGTTCGTCTACCACGGCTACAGTCGCCTCTACATCGAGGGCCGGTGGTTGAAGGCCACGCCGGCATTCAATGTCGAGTTGTGCGCTCGTT
The DNA here is from genome assembly GCF_058792695.1 of Rhodococcus sp. MT28. Taxonomy (NCBI): domain Bacteria; kingdom Bacillati; phylum Actinomycetota; class Actinomycetes; order Mycobacteriales; family Nocardiaceae; genus Rhodococcus; species Rhodococcus sp. MT28. The sequence continues at coordinate 31,365 of NZ_JBXAFD010000018.1, read as the reverse complement.
TCGGCGTGCCGCCAGTGGAATTCGACGGCGATCGCGATGCTCTCATGCATGCCTTCACCGCAGACGGAGCTCAGCACATGGAGTATGTCCGCGAGCGAGGAGTCTTCGATGACCTACCCTTGAACGCGATCTTGACGGTGCTTCGGCACGCCTACGGCCCCACGATCTTCACGGGCGCTCACCCACTCGATGATGTTTTCACCGGCCGCACCCGGCCGGGCGAAACTCCCGGGGATCGAAACTCGCCGCGGGAGTCTCGATGAACACAAGCGGTGAGAACATACGCGCCGAACCCCGTATCGCGGCCGACTGCCGATCGGTCGGAGTTCTCTCCGCGAACAATCGCGATCGTGAACACTCGGACCGCCTCGGACACCTTCGAATCGGGTGAGCCGACACCTGCTGGCAGAGCTGTGCCACATGACTGTCTCGTCGCCGCGGCCGTGTTGAGGCCGGGCACCGGAAGTTGCACCGAACAGACGAGACCCGTTCTGCCGCTGGGGTTGCGGCTGCGGGCGATGAACGACCGATCCGAACGCCTCCCCGGGCACGAGACGACGCGCGATACCCATATCCCTCTCCTGTGTGCGCAACCGCTACCGCGAGAGCGGCCCGAACGGCGTCTACCGATGTCTCTTATCTATGCAAGGAGCGCAGCATGATGAACAACGCACCTCACACCCCCGCCAGGACCGTGGCGATCACAGGTGGAGCTCGCGGCATCGGCTATCAGACAGCGAAGGAGTTGATTCGACGAGGCCACCGGGTCGCCATCGGCGACATCGACGAGGCACGTGCGAAGGAGGCCGCCGCCGAACTCGGGGTGAAGGTCGTCACCCGACTCGACGTCACCGAACCTGACTCGTTCACAACGTTTCTGGACCTGGTCGAACGTGAACTCGGACCCCTCGACATCCTGATCAACAACGCGGGCATCATGCCTACCGGCCACGCCCACGAAGAGGACGATGCAGTAACCCGGCGTCAAGTCGAGATCAATGTCCTGGGGGTCATCTTCGGGACCAAACTGGCTCTTCAGCGCATGCTGCCGCGCCGCACCGGACACATCATCAACACTGCGTCATTGGCCGGCGAGCTCGCGGTACCTGGTTTGGCGACCTACTGCGCTACCAAGTTCGCAGTCATCGGATTCACAGAGGCCGCACGACTGGAGTATCGCAAGTCAGGGGTTCGACTGTCCACAGTCCGCCCGACGTTCACCAACACCGAACTCGTCGCCGGAACCGCCGGCGCAAAGGGATTACGCAACGCCGAGCCGGAGGAGATCGCCCGCGCGACAGCAGATCTGATCGAGAATCCACGCCCCTTCGTCCGCGTCACCCGTCTCGCAGGCGCAATGGTCGCGGCGGTGAAATTCGTCCCCCGGCGTCTGGTGACCGGACTGGGTGCGGCCCTGAACACAGATTCGGTGTTCCTCGCGGACGTCGACATGGCTGCTCGCCGAACGTATCTCGACAGAATCCGGAACAGCTGAGGATGCCGACATGCGCGCTCGACCATCCACCCGAAAGGCAGCCACAGTGACCCGCACGACTCTGATCGAGAACTATCCCCACCGGATGGGAGGGCACTGCGGGTCAGGTGCAATGCGAGACCTTCTCCAGTGGCACGGTCTGGGATGGGACGGACCACCCGACGAGGGGTTGGTGTTCGCACTGGGTGGTGATCTCGGTTTGTCCTACCTGCGATCGGACGACCTGGTCCCACCGATGTACCTGGTCGGCCGCGGTGCCGACTTCGAGATCGTCTTGCCGCGCAGGCTCGGCGGACAAGTCGAGGTTCTCACGACCGACGATCCCGCTGAGGGATGGTCATGGGTTCGCGACGACATCGATGCGGGACGACCCAGTCTGGTCTGGGCCGATATCGCTGAACTGCCCTACTTACGGGTGAAACTGCAGATGAGTCGCCACGACATCGTGGTGATCGGCTACGACGAGATCGGGGGGACTGCCTCGGTCGTCGACAACGATCGGGCCGATGTGCAGGAGATCCCGCTCGACGCGCTCGCTCGGGCGCGATCTTCCACCTCGTTCCCGCAACCGACACGTCACTGCACGTACCGAATCACATGGCCGCAGACACTGCCGCCCGTGTCGACTGCCGCGGCCGCGGCCTTTGCCCGATCCGCCGCCAGCATGCGCGCCCCATCGACACCGGGAATAGCCGACCACGTACCAGCGGCCGGTGCCGAAGGATTGGCCGCGGTCGACCAGCTGGCAACCGACGTGAAGAGCTGGGTCGACCTTCCGCCCGATGACCTCGAGACGCTGCTGTTCAGTCTCGGTATCTTCATCGAAAAGGCCGGAACCGGAGGCGGGCTCTTTCGTCGGCTTCTCGCCGACGGCTGTACCGAGATTGCACGTCTGACCGGTGATCCCGCTACCGCAGACCTCGCGGCGGCCGCCGATCACTGCGCCCAGGCCTGGACCGAAACTGCCCGCGCCGGAACACAACGCGGTCTCGATGTGCGAACACGCGCAGCTGCGGTGGCCGTGTCGGCTGCCAAACTGCCTGCACTCGAGCTGATCCTGGTGGAGTCCCTGGAGTCTGCTTCACGCTCGCTGGCCGCCACCACGACATGATGCCCATCGGCGTTCGACGGCGCGCGGTGCACGGCGCATCGCACTGTGCTGCAGCCGCTCGTGCCGGATCGCCCCAGGCGTGCGGAAACACCGAACGACCGAGGAGTTGCCGGACGGAACAGTCGGACGCCTCTCGGTGGACGCTGCATCGATGCCGTGTCGTTGCTCGGCAACAGACCCTGATCCCTGCCCCACGCCGACAACAATTCAGCCCGCCGACGGAAGCCCTCGATGTTTCGCGGTCACCATTTTCGGCTCGACGGCCGCGTCGTGTGCGCTATCGGGCCGGGCGGTGCGTTGAGTGAGAAGACTCCCGCTCGTGGTAATCATGGCGGGGGCGAGTGCGCCGACCGGTCGGACGAACGCCCGACCGGATGCTGCGGTGCAGGCCGAGCGCGCGAAGACGCGACAGACTCGGCACGGTTTCACGACAGAGAGGTCCGACCATGAAAAGAATTCCAGACGAGGTCAGCGGGTCGGCCGGCCCCGCTGTCGAGAACTGGGCGCGCTCGTTCTGGAGCACGACTTCCGAGTCGCCTGATCTACCGCCCCACCACCCCGACTGTCTTGGTTGTGGGCCGCAGAACCCGCACGGCCACGCCCTGTCGGTCCAGCGTGACGAGAACGGCGTGGTGGCTCACCATGTGTTCGATCAACGTCATGTCGGGGCACCCGGGATAGCACACGGAGGCGCGGTGGCGACCGTTCTCGACGATCTGTTCGGCTTCCTGCTCTACACAGTGGGTGAGCTCGCCGTGACGCGGCGTCTCGAGCTCGACTACCTGGCGCCGGTTCTGCTCGGCACTCCATACGTATTGCGTGCTGCCGTTCGGTCTCGTGATGGGCGCAAACTGGATCTCACGGCCACGATGGACGATGCGCAGGGCCGCTCGGTAGCCACCGCTACTGCCCTGTTCGTGGTGGTCGAGGTCGAACACTTCATGCAGTCCCAAGCCCGAGCCCAACTCCGGGCCACGGACACGAATCACACCGAAGAATAGACACCCTGGCCGACCTTCACCGACGTCCATCACCCGCGGTGGCTGTCGTACGGCTGCGTCTACCTGGCGCAAAGACGGCGAGGACGAGTGCCCCAGCGGCGGTCAGCGCCGCCAACGCCAGTGTCGCCTGACCACTTCCGTGTACGAATGCGGCTCTGGCGAACTCGGCCAGCGGCTGACCAGCTGGTCCTGCGCGGTCGGCGACCTGTAACGCGGCGGCCAGAGAATCGGCCACCGGACCACGGGCAGGCTCGGGTAGCTGGGGCAGAGCCGGCTGAATGTGCTGAACGTAACCGGCCGCGAGCACGCTACCGGCTACCGCAATCCCAATCGCGGCACCGATTTCGCGAGCTGCGTCGTTGACCGCGGCAGCCACCCCGTGCTTGGCCTCAGGAGTGTCCGAGACGATGGCGAAAGTCGCAGGGGCGGTACACAACCCCAAACCCGCACTCATGATGAGCAAGGGCCACAGCAGGTCAGGGTAAGTCGCCGCGACGGTCAGTCTGCTCACCATCACCAGTCCCGCCGCGATGGTGAGCAGACCTACAGTGGTCATCACCCGCAGGCCAACAATGTTCGACAGCCAGGGTGCAATCACCGAGATCACGATGAGCGGCACGACCATAGGGGTCAACGCCAACGCGGCGGTGAGCGGTCCATAACCGAGAATCAACTGCAGATACTGCACCAACAGCAAGAACACCCCGAAGGTCACCAGAAATTGGATACAGACCGACAGTGCGCCGGCACCGAAGCCACGGCGGGCGAACAACCGGACATCGAGTAGGGGTGCCGAGGAACGTAGTTCTACGACGACGAACACCACAACTGCGAACAAGCCCACCGCAGTGCTGATGGCGACGAGCGAATCCGACCAGCCACGGGCCGGAACCTCGATCACAGCGAAGACGATCGCCCCGACCGCGACAACTACGGTCACCGCGCCCACCCAATCGACCGGTGGATGCTCCTGCTGGCGGGACTCCGCGATACTGCATGCCAACCCGGCCAGAACCGCTCCGGCGACGGTCAACCCGACGAACACCGAGGTCCACGACCACTGTTCGAGCAGCACACCAGCCCCGAGGATGCCCAGGACCGCCCCGGATCCAGCAACCCCGGCCCACACACCTACAGCGCGACCGCGATGCGCCGGTGGAAATCCCGCGGTCAGTATCGACAGCGTCGAGGGCATGACCAGCGCCGCACCCGCCCCAGCCAACGCGCGAGCAGCGATCAGCCACGCCGGGTCGGCGAGAAACAAGGGCAAGGCCGACGCGAAAGCGAACAACGCCAACCCCGCCACGAGCACCCCGCGGCGACCGTACCGGTCACCGATCGCACCGGCAGGCAGAACGAAGCACGCCAAAACCAGCGTATAACCGTCGACTATCCAGGTCAGTTGAGCTTGCGTCGCCCCTGTCGCGACCGCGATCTGTGGCAACGCTGAATACAATGCCGCCATTGCGGCCACCACTAACGCGACTGCCATGCACGACACAATCAACATCCACCACTGGGCACCGCTCCATCGAGCGACGCTGGCAGAGTCGGATCTACGTTCGTTCAACGGCCAGCCTCCCAGTTCGAGACTGATCGTCTCGGTACGAGACTATTAGTATCATAACTTTGCGGGTGTGACAGAATGGTCATGCGAGGACATGTCTTGTCAGTCAAATGGAGCGGAGCCCGTTCATGGTCGACCCTCTCGTTGCGGCCGAGGGCCCGGCCGACCCCCGGCTGGCGCGCTCACGTAACCGGTTACTCGAAGCGGCGGGCCAGCTGCTGGCCACCGGCGGTGTCGAGGCGGTCACCGTGGAGGCGGTCACCCGCATGTCGAAGGTTGCGCGTGCCACGCTGTACCGCCACTTCGGAAGTACCACTGACCTGCTTGCTGCAACCTTCGAGCGACTACTACCCCCAGTCGACACCGATATCGATACCGGTCCGCTACGCGAACGTCTGATTTCGTTGCTCACCACCCAAGCCGACCTCATCGAACAAGCTCCGGTGCAGATGACCACGCTGGCCTGGCTGGCAATGGGACCCGTCAACAGCGGCGACGCCAGCCGGCGCGATCTCGATCCTGGCGCGGTGGTCTCGCTTCGGGCCCGTGTCATAGAGCAATACCGCAGGTCCCTGGATCAGATCCTGACGGCCCCTGACGCCCGCGCTGTGCTCGGCGAGATCGACACCACCTTCGCCCTCATTCAGCTCCTCGGACCGATAGTGTTCGCTCGCCTCACAGGACTGCGCCACATCCACGCCGACGACTGCATCCAAATCGTCGACAACTTTCTCGCCGCCCATGCCGCAAGTGTCCGATCGAGCACTTCGCGCGACAACAGCCGTCCATGGCCGGCCGCGACGCTAGACCCGCAGCTCACCGACGGCCAATAAAACTTGATGCGAAATTTCACCATCAATGCGCTATCCAGTCAGGGATCGCAGCGCTCACTGGATACGGCCGGACGTGTGCTCGAGAACTCGGAGTTGCACTGCAGTGCACTTCTGACATCGTGCAGCCGTCTTCTGAAACTGACAGTCGTTCCAGTGTCTCGGCGTCGTCGCGAAGTACCGGTGTGCTGATCTCGTTGGCCCTACTTCCTGGGTCGCTCGCCGTGGGCGCGCGACAAGCGTGGGTGGACTGTAAAAAACGACTTCTCGAGTTCGTCGAGACCGATGTACCGGGGCGTGGCCGGCAATTCGTGCCGCGGCCATCGTAATTGCCCGTTCAGGACACCTTTCGGGCGTGAAGACGCTCGACGAGACCGAGAGTGAACCGGTCGATGTCCTCGATGGAGAAGCTCTCGTCACCGGCGATCGCGAGCGAGGGCCGGCGCAGAAAGTGCTCGCCACCGACCGGGACGCTCACCAGTTCCAGAAGGCGTTGGATCCATCGAACCGGCCGGATCGACGAGGCGACGTGATCGGCGAGGAGCAACGTTCCACCTGGACGCAGCACTCGCGACATTTCCGCGAGCGCGATGTCCGTGGCGGGGATGGCGCAGAGCGAGAACGTGCACACCACGGTGTCGAAAGATGCATCGGGAAAATCCAGAGCGTGAGCGTCCCCGAGAGCTAGGCGAGCGTCGGGTCTGACGCCGGCGGCCCGAGTATGCGCCTGCGCGAGCATGTCCGGGCTCAACTCGATTCCGGTCAACGACGTCCCTGCCGGGTAGTGCTCGAGATTGAGTCCAGTTCCCACTGCGACCTCGAGAACCTGGCCTCGGGCGCGACTGCAGATCCAGGACCTGGTGTCGCGGAAGAGGACTCGGTCGAGAAAGGTCATGTGCTTGTCGTAACCGGCCGCTTGCTTGTCCCAGAATCGCTGCCACCGGGCGAGACGGTGCGTTGGATCGACGACCATCGCTCAGTGCTCCCGGCCGGGAGCGATGGGTGCCGCGGCGGTGCGTGAGGCCCCGGACTCGGGGTGCGCCGCGAGATAACGCTTCTTGACCAGTTCCGATTCCTGCGCTTTGCGGGGGTTCGTCAGATCGTGCGGCAGCATGTGCCGCACGAGGCGGCGTTGCCGATTCTCTTCCATGTACGAGGCGGTGAAGAACACCGAGAGCAGGACCGCGAGAAGCACCATGGCACCACGCAACCACAGCTCACCCGGAAAGAACATGAACACGGCGTAGATGGGAAGAAACGGAACCTGGCCGCGAATGAGGTGCCGAACGACGGCGTGATCACCCGTCAGATCGTGGGCCACCCAGTCCGTCATGGTCGAGGGAAGAGGACGACCGAAGGCGTAGCCGACCCACTGCCACGGCGTAGGGCGGGTCCTGTAGCGGTTCACCGGGCCGGGGTCATTGTGCTCTGGCGCATCCCCAGTCGCCGCATTGCCAAGCTGGCCGGGCACCATCCGACTGCAGAATACAGCAGCAGATTGCCACCGACGAATGCTGTCAGGGCATGCCAGCGGCGGTTGTGAAGGGAACCGGCGGCGAGGCTGGCGAGGATCATGGTGCCCGCCAGTGCGGGGACTGCGCGTTCGATACTCGGTCCGCCGGGGCCGGTGAGGGTGTCGGTGCATGACATGAGTTCGGTCCTCGATTCTGTGAGTGTGGTGCGGCACCACATGTATACCCCAGGGGGTAGGTGTCAACATTCAGCATACCCCCTGGGGTACCATGCTAGGGTTCCTCCATCTTCCCGACCAGTAAGGACATGATGTGAGTTCTACGGACGTTCGAACCGACGAGAGTTCTGCAGACAGCTCGCCGCCAGGGATCACCGGCGGGCCGTTGGCGCGCTTCGGTGCGCGCATGGCCGGCAATTTCAAGTGGGTGGTGACGGCGTGGCTCGTGGTCATCATCGGATTGGGAGCATTTGCCCCGTCGGTGTTCGGCTCTCTCGCCGGTGCCGGCTGGCAATCCAACGGATCGGAGTCGGTCCAGGTTCGGGAACTTGCCCAGGAGCATTTCGGTGGGAACTCCTCGGCCGCGATACAGGTGGTCGTGCACTCGGACACCGAGCAGGTGACCGATCCTGCTGTGGCAGCTGTCATTTCCGAGGTCACCGACATTCTGGCCGCCGACTCGCGAATTTCCGAGGTCATCGCCCCGCAACCGGGGATGTCGATCAGCCCGGACGGGCACACCGGAATCCTCATCGGTGGAGCGAACGGGACGACCGACGAGATGGTGAAGGCGGTCGACGATCTCAAAGGCGAGTTGACCGCGGCCTCCACGGATTCGATAGAGGTCTACCCGACGGGAGCCTCCGCGCTGTGGAGTGACTTCAACAAGGCCAACCACGACGCGATGATCAAGGCCGAAATCATCTCCTGGCCGGTCACGTTGGCGATTATGGTGCTCGCATTCGGTTCGCTCGTCGCTGCGGGCCTGCCTCTGCTGTTGACGCTGGCCGGTCTGGTTGCATCCGCGGGTGGTCTGGTTCTGCTGAACGAGATCACGCCGATCTCGGTGTGGGCCATGAACTTTGCGATGATGTTCGCGCTGGCGCTCGGTATCGACTACGCGCTGTTCCTCGTCGTGCGATTCCGGGATGCCCTGCGGAAGACGATCGACGCCGGACGAATCGACTCACGACGCGCGGTGGCCGAAACCATGGATACGGCAGGCAAAGCCGTCCTGCTGTCGGGACTGACAGTGTTGATCAGTTTGTCGGCCGTACTCCTGGTACCTGCACCTGCTGTGCGCACGATGGCGGTGGGCATCATGCTCGCGGTGGTGTTCGTGCTCGCTGCCACACTCACCCTGCTTCCCGCAGTTCTGGGCAAGCTCGGACCGAAGGTCAATGCCGGGTCCCTCCCGTACGCGAAGCGACAGGTGCATCGCTCGCCGAAGTTCGCGTCCTGGGGTCAGTTGTTGCACAAGCATCCGTGGCCGTTCGCCATCGGTTCGCTGTTGATTCTGGTGGCGCTGTCGATTCCGGCGCTGGGTCTGAAGGTCGCCATGCCGTCCATTTCGGTTGTGCCCGAGGATGCTCCGGTCCGGCAGGGCTACGAATTGGTGCAGGCGCAGATGGGTGAGGGTGCACCAGGCATGCTGCAGATCATCGCCCCCACGGCGGAGGCGGAGCAGACCGCGCAGATCGCAGCGAGCGTGGCCGGCGTATCGATGGTGACGCCGCCGATGCCCGCCATGGACGGATCCGACTTCGTCATGCTGCAGGCGATCCCGAACGTGGACCCGTCGGACCCCGCACTCGAGACCACGCTCGACGCCTTGCGCGCCGAGCTGCCCGAGGGTGCGATCGTCGGCGGTGCACCGGCGGAGAACCTGGATCTGCAGTCTGCGTTGAACGAGTATCTGCCGATCGTGGTGTCGGTGATCCTCGTGCTCGGATTCCTGTTGCTGCTGATTGCGCTGCAGGCACCGCTGATCGCCCTGCTCGGCACGGTGGTCAGCCTGCTGTCCACCGGAGCGGCCTTCGGTGTGGCCAAGCTGATCTTCCAAGACGGTCACGGCTCGTCGCTGCTCGGATTCACCCCGCAGGGCTTCCTGAACGGCTGGGGACCGGTGTTCTTCTTCGCGATGATCTTCGCAATTGCGATGGACTACACGGTGTTTCTGCTGTCGAGCGTCAAGGAACACTACGAGAACACCGGTGATCCACACGGTTCTCAGGTCGACGGAATGGCGCACTCGGGACGGGTTATCTTCGCGGCGGCCGCGGTGATGATCGCGGTGTTCTTCTCGTTCGCGCTCGCCGAACCACTGCCACCCAAGGAGATGGGCATCATTCTGGGTGTCGCCGTACTGTTGGACGCCATTCTCATCCGCTTGGTTCTGCTGCCGGTTCTCCTGCGCCTGACCGGCCACGCCGCATGGTGGTCACCCACGTGGCTACGAGCAGTACTGCCCAAGATCGGCTTCTCGCACAGCTGAGTGTCACCGATCTCGAGCAACACAGTGGTGGCCGAGGCCGTTCGGCTTCGGCCACCACGACCACCCTTACCCCTAGGGGTAAACTGGAGTTTCATCGAACGAAGGACTGAACGACATGACCGGTGACACCGAAAGCATCGCATTGGTATTGAACCGTTTGCGGCGTGCGCAGGGTCAGCTCGCAGGAGTGATCTCGATGATCGAGAGCGGCCGGGACTGCAAGGACGTCGTCACGCAACTGGCCGCGGTATCGAAGGCTCTCGACCGGGCAGGCTTCAAGATCGTCGCCACCGGACTCCGTGAGTGCATCACCGGAGCGGAAACAGGGGAGAAGATGACCGAGGCCGAGCTCGAGAAGCTCTTTCTCGCCCTCGCCTGACAACGGTCCGATCACCCCCGCATCGATGCACGGGGGTGATCGGAGCGAGGCAGGGTAGCCGGTTCGAGGTGGGGTGATCGGGCCCGCGACGTGTCAGCCCCTGTGCGCTGGACCGGGCTGCTCGTCCGGGCGGGTGAACACCACACGTGCCCAGAGAACAGTGGAGAGCAACGCGGCCACCGCACCCAGATACAGGCCTGTCGATGGGCCTGCGAACGTCTGCGTCGGTGCCAGTGACTGACGCGCCCAGATCGCAAGCACACCGAAGACTGTGGTGACGCCATTGCCCGCCAATGCCAGAGCGGCCCATCGAAACCGCCGAACCAGACGCGCGATCGAGGCCACCGCAGCGGTGAACGTGACGCTGAATGCGGTGAACAGCGTCGCCAAAACCCCGGCTGATTCCGCGTCGGCGTGTGCGGTGCGTAGAAGAACGTCGTATCCATGGGCGCCGCCGGTGTGTGGAAGCACCACGCCGAGCACGGCCGCCGACACCAGAACGAGCAGATACGGCGTGATCCGGGTGACCACGACCTCCGGTATCACGCGGCGTTCTATGGCCTCGAACACCGACCGGTAGTGGCTCAGGTCGCCCTCGCGGTCGTAACTGTGCGGCGGTCGACCGTTCACGCTCGGCCGGTGAGAATGGCATTCCAATACAACGCCGGCAGTCCGCGTCTCTTGAGGAACCACATGTCGCGGCGTTCGCGGGTGGTGTCGATCAGCGGTATCGAGGGGGCCGGCTGCATCGTGTAGTCGAACTCGGCCAGAAGCATCGTCTTGCGAGAGGTGGTCAAGGGGCAGGAGGCGTACCCGCCGTACTGTGCGGTCAGTGGACGGCCGGCGATGCTCGCCTGCAGGTTCTCGGCGACCACGGGTGCTTGCTTGCGGATGGCGGCACCGGTCTTGGAGTTCGGTGACGATCCGGCGTCACCGAGGGCGAAGACGTTGTCGAATCGACTGTGCCGCAGTGTGTTCTTGTCGATCTGGACGTATCCGGCTGGATTCTCGGGGTCCGCTATGGGGCTGGCCTTGATCCAGTCCGGTGCGGATTGGCGCGGTACGACGTGGAGCAGGTCGTAGGGTAGCTCGTCGGTGGTACCTGCGCTGTTATCAGTGATCGTCACCGATCGGCCGTCCGGGTCGACGGCGGTGACTTCGCTGTTCTTGCGCACCTCGATGCCGTAGCGCGCCACGACTCGTTCGAGCTCCTCGGCGAACACCGGTACCCCGAACATTCCGGGTGTGGGTAGGACGAGGACAACTCGGATGGCGTCGAGCACGCCCTGCTCTCGCCAGTAGTCGGCCGCGAGGTACGCGATCTTCTGCGGGGCACCCGCGCATTTGATGGGGCCGGACGGCATCGTGAACACTGCGGTGCCCGACCGCATCTTCTGAATCATCTGCCACGTCTTGGGTGCGAGATCGTAGCGGTAGTTGCTCGAGACCTGCGGGGTGTCGATCGATTCGGCCATACCGGGCACGGAGTCCCAGTCGAGCTGGATGCCGGGGCACACCACCAGGTGGTCGTAATGGATCGTAGTTCCCGAGGAGGTGCTGACCGTCTGGGCATCCGGGTCGACCCCCTCGGCGCGATCCTTGATCCAGCCGACGCCCTGGGGCATCACCGACGCCTCGCTACGCGCACTTTCCGCGGCCGGGGCGCGGCCTCCACCGACGAGCGTCCACAAAGGTTGGTAGTAGTGGGTCTCTGCCGGCTCGATGATGCCGATGTCGGTCATTCCTGCTCGCCGCAGACGTGCCGCGAGCGAAATACCGGCGTTGCCTCCGCCGATGATCGCGACTTTGTGGTCGATGGTGTGCGCGGACATGTGGTCCTCCTGTTCGAGACACGAGCTCGGTGAGCTGTCTCGATTTCGGTTGGTGCCGGGGTGGTTCAGCTCGACGTCGGTGTGGGCGCGAGCCGTGTGGTCACGACATTGGTGGTCATTGAGGCCAGGTGCACTGCATCCACAGCAGTCGTGCTGGAAGGTCATTCCGGCGTTCGAGCAGGTGGTGCAAGGACACGTGCCGAGGTGTACGGACGCCCTCTCCCTTGATTGATCGTACGGATGTACGTACATTATGGATAAGGCTAGTCGCCGATTCCGACAAACGCCACACTCGGGACGAATCAAATTTCCTCGTCCGCCCCGAGTCGGCGAGTGCCGGACGGCCGAGGAGGACGTGATGGTCGGCAACCGCTGCGGTGTCGCTGTGAGTGGTTGCGCCGCGCTGGATCGGTCGGTTGCGATGCCCCTGGTCGCCCAGTGGAATGCCGCCCATTCCACCTCCACCTTGTGAGATCGGGACCGTGCCTCGCCGCACAGGACCTCCTGAAAATACCCCACGGGGTACCATGAATTTTGACGCCCCTACGAACGCCACCACGATCGACAAGGAGATTTGAATGCTTCTCGAACGCATCTACGACGAAGACCTCGCCCAAGCCGGATACTTCATCGGCTGCCAGGCCAAGGGGGAGGCAGTGGTGGTCGACGCCCGCCGCGACATCGGTGTGTACCTGGACCTGGCCGCTCGGCATGGCATGACCATCACCGCCGTGACCGAGACCCACATCCATGCCGACTACCTGTCCGGCACTCGCGAGCTTGCGAAGGCCACCGGGGCGGTCACCTACGTCTCAGGAGAGGGCGGCGACGACTGGCAGTACGGCTTCGAGGCCGAACGCCTCCACGATGGCGACACGCTGGCTCTGGGTAACATCACCGTGCAAGCCGTTCACACGCCCGGTCATACTCCGGAGCACCTCTCGTTCCTGGTGACCGACGGTGCCTTCGCCGATGCTCCGGGATACATGTTGACGGGCGACTTCGTCTTTGCCGGCGATCTCGGCCGACCGGACCTACTCGACGAAGCTGCAGACGGTGTCGACACCCGTTTCGAGGGTGCCAAACAGATCTTCCGCAGTCTGAAGCGATCATTTGTCACGCAGCCGGACCATATCCAGGTCTTTCCGGGTCACGGTTCGGGCAGTGCCTGCGGAAAAGCTCTCGGTGCGCTCCCGTCGACCAGCGTCGGCTACGAACGTCGCTTCGCTTGGTGGGCCGGGTATGTCGAGCGCGACGACGAGCAGGGCTTCGTCGATGAGATGCTCGACGGCCAACCGGATGCACACGCCTACTTCGGCCGGATGAAGCGTCAGAACAAGCAGGGCCCGGTCGTTCTCGGGCCACTCTCTCCGCTGCACGAGTACGACTCCACCGAATTGGCACGCGCTCTCGATTCCGACGAGGTCGTCCTCCTCGACACCCGCGGCCACGATGAGGTGCACGCCGGCGCTGTCCCCGGAGCGCTCAACATCCCCGGCGTCGGCAAGGCAGCCTCGTTCGGTGCCTGGGTCTACGACCCCGAGCGAGAGGACACTCCACTGGTGGTGCTCGCCGAGGACCGCACTGTCGCCGACGAGCTCCGTGATCACCTGCTGCGGGTCGGCATCGATACGGTGACCGGGTACGTCACAAGTCTACGAGGCCTCCCCATGACGACGCCCGAGACGATCGGTGCGGACGAGCTGGATTCGTTCGACTCGGCAATGGTGCTGGACGTGCGCAACAAAACCGAACACGCCGACGGCCACATACCTGGCTCCGACCAGCTCAGCGGCGGCCGATTGCTGTGGAACCTCGACGGACTGCCCACGGGCGGTCCGATCGTGACCTATTGCCAGAGCGGCGTCCGTAACGCGGTCGCAGCCAGCGCCCTGCGCCGCGCCGGCTACCGAGTCGTCGAACTCGAGGGCAGCTACGCCGCCTGGGCCGAGCGCAAGCTCGAAACAGTCTGATCGAACACGCCCGAATCGGAGGCGGTCGTGCTGTCCGCCGCCGGTTCGGTCCTGTGCTCGCCCAGCCGGCTCGCCGCGCCACCTGCGGTAGAGCAGACCCCGGGCGACACTCCCGATCCGGCACCGACTGGCCTGATCCGGGACCGACTGGGAAGTGACGTGATGCCGCGTCGCTACGCCGACGGATTCGCCAGGTTCGGCGCGATCTCCACCAGGAGCTCGTTCGCGCTCGGCGAGAACTTTCTCGATGCGAGGGTCGTCTCGTTGCGTGTCGACGACGCTGACGGATGGTCCGTCGTGGACGGGGGAGCTGCGGCACCCGAGGTTCTCGGTGAAGATCGCTTCGACGCGTACAGAGCATCACACCCGCCCGTACGGATGTACGTACATTTGTTGTACAGTGGCCTCGAGGGGGCCAGCAGCAGGCGGCTCGAATTCGGATTCCGACACAGATCGACAGGAGGGCCTCTGATGGTTGAACCAGATCGCAGTGCCGCGCTCGACCGCTCCAGTGCGATGCCGCTGTGGGCGCAACTGCATGCCGATCTGGTCCGCCGAATCGGTGACGACGAATTCGCCGGCTCCGAGTTCCCGGGCGAGCATGCGTTGACGACGAGCTACGGCGTCAGCCGTCACACCACCCGCGAGGCCCTGCGGCACCTGCGGAACGAAGGAATCTTGATTGCAGAGCGCGGTCGGCCTTCTCGACTGGCCGGTCCGCCGGTGATCGAGCAACCTCTCGGTGCGCTCTACAGTCTCTTCGCTGCCGTGGAAGCCACGGGTGTTGCTCAGCACAGCGTGGTGCGTGCACTCGAACTGCGGACCGACCCCGCGGTCGCTGTCACTCTGCAGGTCGGTCCCAAGGCTCCGCTGCTCTACCTGGAGCGCATCCGTATGGCAGGGGCCATGCCGTTGGCGCTCGACTATGCCTGGTTGCCGGGGGATCTGGCACGCGACCTCCTGGATGCGGACTTCACTCACACGGCTCTGTACATCGAGCTCGAGCAACGCTGCGGCATCCGCCTCACCGGTGGCCGCGAGGACGTCACTGCCGTCGTCCCGGATCGGGAGGATGCGGCAGCACTCGAACTCGATTCGAAGACCGCCGCGCTGTCGATCCGCCGCTTGGGTTGCATGAATTCCCGGCCGGTGGAGTTGCGGCACACAGTGGTTCGAGGAGATCGGTTCACCGTCTCGGCCACGTTCTCACCGAGCGAGGGCTATCGCTTCGTGCCGGCCACGCCGCTGCACGCCCTGTAAGCACCCACTGATCCAAGGAGCGTTGTTCATGACTGGAGCACCACCGGAAGCCGATCCGGCCGCTGCACACGCACTGATCGCCGAATCGGGAGCCATCCTGATCGATGTCCGCGAGGACGACGAATGGGCAGCCGGCCACGCCCCGGACGCCGTCCATGTACGCCTCGGCGATCTCGATCCTGCTGCCTACCCTCCTGAGCAGAAATTGGTCGTGGTGTGCCGCTCGGGCGCTCGGTCGAGCACAGCTGTCGCGGCCCTCACCGATGCCGGTCGCGCAGCGCACAATCTGTCGGGCGGAATGAAAGCGTGGCACGAAGACGGCCGCCCTGTGGTCCGTGATGACGGCACCCCCGGCGCAGTGATCTGACATGGTCGCCACCCTCGCGATCGCAGTTGCCGCAGGGATTCTCATCGGGCTCTCCCTCGGCGCACTCGGTGGTGGGGGATCGATACTGACTGTTCCTGCCCTGGTGTATCTCCTTGCGGTCGAACCGCAATCGGCAACGAGCGCCTCGTTGATCATCGTCGGAATCACCTCGATCATCGCGGCCATCAGCCATGCGCGAGCACGGCACGTTCGGTGGCGGGCAGCGGCAGTGTTCGGAATTCTGGGCTCGGTCACCGCCTTCGGCGGGTCGATCCTCAACCGATCGGTCGACCCGCAGATCTTGCTGCTCGCGTTCGCGGCACTGATGATCGTCGCCGCCGGTGCGATGCTGCGCCGCACCCGGCGCGGACACGATGCCGACCTACCGACACCGGACCCGGCCGAGACCGCGGGAACACGCCTGAGCGCCGTCGCGGTCGCCACGAAGCCCACGAAAGTGAAGATCACCGCGTCGCAGGTAGTCAAGCTGGTCGCGTCCGCGCTCGTCGTCGGCTTCCTCACCGGATTTCTGGGAGTAGGCGGCGGCTTCCTCATCGTCCCCGCTCTGGTTCTGGCACTGGGCTATTCGATGCCCGTCGCGGTCGGAACGTCACTGGTGATCATCTCCATCACCAGCGCGGGAGCCTTCACCGAACGCCTCGGCACGGGTGCCACCATCCCGTGGGAGATCGTCGTACCGTTCACCCTCGCGGCAATCGCAGGCTCGTTCGCAGGAAAAGTCATCAGCGACAAAGTCACTGCCACCACACTCACCCGTAGCTTCGCAGCCCTGTTGCTCGCCGTGGCCGTCTACGTCACCGTCCAGGCCTCCATGGCCCTGTAACGCACATCGTTGTGCATCACAGCCTATTTCTGCGCACGCAAATGCGGCGCATCGCACACCTGGATCGAGGAGATCGTCGATGACCGCACTGATTCCCCGCCCTGAGGCGGCCAGGCCGTATCCGGCGCGTAGTGAACCCAAGGGCTGGACACTGCTGCAGTTGGTGACCACCACCGATCACAAGACGATCGGCAAGATGTATCTGGTCACCTCGTTCGGTCTGTTCCTCATCGGCGGGTTGATGGCGTTGTTGATGCGATCCGAACTGGCTGTGCCGGGATTGCAGTTCCTGTCCAACGAGCAGTACAACCAGCTCTTCACCATGCACGGCACGATCATGCTGTTGCTCTACGCAGTCCCGGTGGCGTACGGATTCGCCAATTACATTCTGCCGCTACAGATCGGCGCACCCGACGTAGCGTTCCCGCGCCTCAACGCGTTCGCGTACTGGCTGTATGTCTTCGGGTCGCTGATCGTGCTCGCCGGGTTCATCACTCCGGGAGGTGCCGCGGACTTCGGATGGACCGCCTACACCCCACTGACGAGCGCACTGCATTCCCCCGGTGTCGGTGCCGACCTGTGGGTACTGGGTCTGATCCTGTCCGGCTTGGGCACGATCTTGGGTGCGGTCAACTTCATCACCACCGTGGTGTGCCTGCGCGCACCCGGCATGACGATGTTCCGGATGCCGATCTTCACCTGGAACATACTCGTGACCTCGGTGCTGGTACTGCTGGCGTTCCCGACCTTCGCGGCCGCGTTGGCCGGGCTGGCCTTCGATCGACACTTCGGTGGTCACGTGTTCGACCCGGCGACCGGGGGAGCGGTGCTCTGGCAGCACCTGTTCTGGTTCTTCGGCCATCCCGAGGTCTACATCGTCGCGCTCCCGTTCTTCGGCATCGTCTCCGAAATCTTCCCGGTCTTCAGCCGCAAACCCATCTTCGGCTACAAGGGCCTGATCTTCGCCACCCTCGGCATCGCAGCGCTCTCGATCACGGTGTGGGCGCACCACATGTACGCCACCGGAGCTGTTCTGCTGCCGTTCTTTTCGTTCATGTCCTTCCTCATCGCCGTGCCGACCGGGGTGAAGTTGTTCAACTGGATCGGCACCATGTGGCGAGGACAGGTCACCCTGGAAACCCCGATGCTGTTCAGCATCGGGGTTTCTGATCACGTTCCTGTTCGGCGGACTGACCGGTGTGCTGCTGGCCAGCCCCCCGATCGATTTCCACGTCACCGACACCTACTTCGTGGTGGCGCACTTCCACTACGTGCTGTTCGGGACCATCGTCTTCGCCACCTACGCCGGGGTGTACTTCTGGTTTCCCAAGATCACCGGACGCATGCTCGACGAACGCCTCGGCAAGTGGCACTTCTGGACGACGTTCGTCGGCTTCCACATGACGTTCCTGGTTCAGCACTGGCTCGGCAACGAAGGGATGCCGCGCCGCTACGCCGATTACCTGCCCTCCGACGGATTCACCACCCTGAACCTGATCTCCTCGATCGGAGCGTTCATCCTCGGACTGTCCACGCTGCCGTTCGTGTGGAATGTGTTCAAGTCCTACCGATACGGCGAGGTCGCGACCGTCGACGATCCCTGGGGCTACGGCAATTCCCTCGAATGGGCCACCACCTGCCCACCGCCCCGCCACAATTTCACCGAACTACCCCGGATCCGCTCCGAGCGGCCGGCGTTCGAGCTGCACTACCCTCACATGGTCGAACGTATGCGCACCGAAGCCCATGTCGGGCTGACGGGCCACACCGCCGACGTGCGGGCGCCGTCCGAAATCATCGCCGACGGCGTCGAAGAGGGCACCGCCAGCGGGACCTCAGGGGAGAGTCGGTGACGGGCACGCGGAGACTGCGCTCGACGGGTGCCGCTGTCCTGGTACCGGGGCGGGTGTCGTACGCGATAGCGGTCGCCATGGGGTTCTATGTGCTCGCGCTGATCCTGGTGTTCACATTCCTCGTCCCTCGACTCTCTCCCGGGTCAGCGACCGCTGTCACCGCTGCCGTGGTGGCCGGCTTCGCGGTGCTGCTGATGGCGGCGATGATGTTCGCAGCCCGCACGCCGCTGCATCCCGCAGCAGTGTCTCCGGTCCGCGACACGGCGGCGGACCGAGAGGACGACATCGTCGAAGGGTGGGCGGTGGTCCTGGAATCCGACGTCGATTCACGGCGGGTGGAACTGGAAGTGACGGTGCCCGGGGCCGGAACGTACCGGTGCGATGTGCGTGCAGAACGGTCGATCGTCCGCGCACTGGGACCGGTGCCACCATTTCGGTGTGGGTCGACCCGCAGCACCGTCGGTCGTTGACCTTGGTCGGGGTCGGTCCGAGCATCGACGATGCGTCCGGGAACGGGCGTTGCTGATCGAGCAACCTCGCCCGCACCCCGCGCGGCGGCGAAAGCCACTCCACGGTCGCAGACGTCGATCACGACCACCCTCCGTTGCCCGCCGGACGGCTGGCTGTGCTGGTGATCGACGTGAGTGTGCCTGCGCGACATCGATTCTCCCGCGACGAAGCCCCAGCTTGCTGGCGATGGCACGTGTGGTCGTGGTGTTGCACCTGATCGGGTGGGGACTGTTCGTTCACTAGGATGCGGACCTGCGCATGCACGGTCCGACCGGTCGACGCCGCGACGGGCGAGACCACGAAGACCGGGACCGTGACAACCGAGATCGCGAAGAAATACGACTCGGGTCGCAGCCCTGGCAGGACCAGGGCTGCGGACCGCGATCTACTTTTTGGAGAACATGCGGGAGAACAATCCCGGTGACTTCGGATCGGAGTCGTGCCCCTTGCAGCGATTGGACGCCGGAACGCCCCGCATCACCTGATCGACGTGTTGACCACATCCCGCCCACGTCGTTTTTCCGCATTTCTTGCACGTGACAGCCCTGCACATGAGTCTCTCCCTCGGTCGACGAATCACGCCCCAATATACCCTATGGGGTATCCGATTGAGGGTGTCGGGGGTGATCGGTCCTCGCGGCGGGCAGGGGTCCGCCCAAGCGGGCGACGTCGTAGACGAACTGTTCGGGTACCGCGCTGGTCCACGGCCGCAGGCCGAGTGCGGTCTTGATACCGATCAGGGCCTGTGCGATGGGTGGGCACCGGCGACACTGCCGCAGGTGCGCATCGATGCGGGCCGAGGCGTCGACATCGAGACGCCCGTCCAGGTAGTCCGATGCCGCGGCGAGTGTGCGCCTGCATGCCTGGGAGTCGTTTCGCGGGTGTGCGGGACCGTCGTCGAGGGCGCGTAGCAGCTTCACCCGTGCGCGGTGGATGCGCTTGTACACCGCCGCGGTGGTGAGCGCGCCGACCGCACCGATCTGTGTCGCCGTCCAGCCCTCGCCGTCGTGTAATGCCAGGACCATTCGATCCTCGACGGTCAACGTCGCCAGCGCCGCTCGCACCGTGGACCGATCGCTCAGCGCCTGCGCCACCGTCTCGGGATGCTCGAGGTCGCTGATCGGTCCATCGATCTCGCCCGTGCCCGACGGTTCGGTGCGCTGATTCTCCGCGCGTGCGGCCACATCGCGGGCACGATTGATCGCGATTCGATACAGCCACGTCGTGAGCGCCGATTCGGATCGAAACGTTCTCCGGTTGCGCCACGCGCGTTCGAGGACGTCCTGCACCAGATCGTCGGTATCGGCCGGTGATCGTGTCATCGCGGCTGCGAAGCGACGAAGAGTCGTGCCCTGGTCGATCAGATCGCGCGCGAAGCGCTCGTCGTATGCCGCGCTGTCGAGGTCGGGGCTGGGCTGTTCGCGCGAGGAGCCATGGATTGGTCCACTTCGTCGTTCTCGCCCGTCCAACAGTGAAAGTCCCTCTACAGAACTGGAATCATCATGTCGTTCGTCGAATTCATGCGCAGTACTGCCGGACGCGCACTGCGCATCGTGGTGGGAATAGCTCTGATCGTGGTCGCCGTCGTGCTCGGCGGTGTCGGGGGCATCGTGGTGGGAGTGATCGGCGGTGTCTTCGTGCTGACTGGGGTGATCAACGTGTGTCTGCTCGGCCCGTTGTTCTCCGTCGATCTTCGAGGTCGACCCAAGACGTCCTGAACGGGGTGCGCGGGCGGGCAGCTCAGAAATGGGGGATCACCTTGAACGCGGTGTACCCGTCGTTGCTCTGGGCCAATGCGACACCGTTCGAGGTCACTGCTGTCGGCGCCGCACTCGGTGATGTGCCGGTGACGCGGCCGGAGGTCGCATCGATGGCGGTCACCCCCGAGTCCGACGCGCCGTAGACGATGCCGCCGACCAGAGCGAAGCGGTCGGCACCGGGAAATTGATCGGCGGTGAAACCTCGGGTGCCGTACTGCTCGAACAGGACAGCGATTCCGTCGTCGGTGAGGTCTGCGGTGGTGATCATCGTCGCCCCGCTACTGCTGTCGGCGGTCACCACCATCGGACTGCGGCTACCGCTGATCCATCGGATCTCGGCATCGGAGAGGCGATAGACCGCCTGGATCGGTTCGGGACGGGTCGGGATCGTCCATGCCACGACCACTGCATTGCCGGCGGTAGCGACGAATCGTGCGCTCCCGGGGATCGCTGCGGGGGGCGGGGTGAGAGTGTCGGTGGACCAGGCGATGTTGCCGGTATCGGCGGTCACGACATGCGCTGTGTCGCCGTCGACGGTGACCGCGTATCCACCGGATTCGGAGACCGCACCCGCCAGGTCGGTGCGGTGTCCGTCGGTTTCCGAGACGGCGGCGACAGCCACGGGCGCATCCGTTTGCGAGCAGTCGGCGTCGATCAGCAGCCCGGCCCCGGTCAGGCAGCCTGCAGTGGAGACCGGACCCCATACGAGGTCGCCGGTGCGGGTATCGCGGGCGGTCATCGTGGCCGGTGCCCCCGAACCGGAATCATCGATGTCCTCGGTGATCAACAGCTCACGGTTGTGTGTGCTGGTGACCGCGAACTCGTCGCGATCGGCGGGTACGTCCACGCCGAATCGTGGTGTGCCGGCGTCGTCGAGTACCTGCACCCGGTGCGAACCGGATGCGTCCGAGGAGTCGACGACTCCGACGAACCCGTCCTCGACGATGTGAGGCTGCGACAGGAACGGGATCGACCACAGGGCCGTGTCTCCGAAGCCGCCGGCGGCGCGGACGGCGACGACGGGTGCGCCGCCGGATCGGTGCCCGTGACGTCTCGAGCAGGCGAGGAACTGCACCCCGACACCAGCGCGACTGCGCACAGTGCAACGGTCCCGATCACCGCCCCCGCTCTGCCGATGCGGTGCGCACCCATCTATGTGGTGGTGCTGTCTCCGCCGAGTGCCATGATTGCGCTCTGCAGCAGTGCAGTGGCCCGGTCGGCGACCTCGGCCAGGCCCGCTGCATCCGAGAGCCCCACCATCACCTGGGGGTTCATCGCTTCGACGATGGTGCTGCCGCCGTCGGCTCGCACCACCACGTTGCACGGCAGCAGCAACCCCACCTGCCGATCGGTGTCGATCGCAGCCTTCGCCAACTGCGGATTGCAGGCTCCGAGAATGACGTAGCGTTCGATGTCTGCGTCGATCTTGCTCTTCAACGTCGACTGCATGTCGATCTCGGTGAGCACTCCGAACCCCTGTTCGGCGAGTGCCTCACGGGTTGCATCGACAGTTTCCTCGAACGGCATGTCCACTCGGGTACCGATGGCCAATTCGGTCATAGTTCGTTCGGTTCCTTTCGATCGATGGGGGTGGTGGTCACTCACAGTGGTCCGCGTGGGTCCACCGATACTCGATCATGCCGCGCAGGACGCTGCGGTGCAGTCACGCTTGCGCCATCGCACGATCACGGCAGCGGTCAACATCGTCAGTGATACCCCCGCCAGGAACGGCTGGATCGGGGCCCATAGTCCCAGGGCACCCGAGGTGCCGAGCGCAAGCAGCACCAGCTTGTTGCACACCGGACATCCGACGGCGAAGAAGGTCAATGCGACACCGAGGGCGGCGGGTGTGCCGGTCCGCTCGACCCGCGCGGGTTTGTCGATCCCGAACCACAGTGCGGTCAACAGGGCCGTGGCCAGCAGAACCGGAAGCTCCCATGCCCGCACCGGCACTTCACGGCCGAAGACGGGCGTGTCGATGATGTCGGTGGGAATGCCGACCACCAACACGGTGATCACACCGGCGACAGTGCCGCGTGCCGCCCGCATCCCCCAACGCCGGTACCGAGAGAACTGGGCAACCACCTCGTCATCGGAACGGCCTGCGGTTTCGACGTCGAGGCGGTCGGACGTGGCGGGCTCGGTCATCAGCGAGGATCTCCTACGGGTTGTAGTTGTGTGAGTAGGGTGACACTGTGAGGCTATACCCAGATGGGTATCGCTGCCAGTATTGCCGACTGCCGAAAGGTATTGCATGACTTCGACATCTCGCTCCACTCGCCGACGCGACCTTGTGCTCCTGGCCATCGCCGTGGTGGTGGCGGCCGTGCTCGTGGGAGCTCTCGTGCTCGGAACGACAGGTGACGGCGAGCAGTCGGAGGCGGCACCGGACGCCGGGTCGAGCAGCGTGAGCGGCCCGCCGGCGATGGGACCGCTCGGCGATCTGGCGCACCGCGAGCCCGATGATCCGATGGCCCTCGGCGACGTCGAGGCCCCTGTGGTGATGATCGCCTTCTCGGACTTTCGGTGTCCGTTCTGCGCCCAGTTCAGCCGGGAAACCGAGCCGCAGCTGATCGATCGATACGTCGATACCGGCACCCTGCGCATCGAATGGCGAGATCTACCCATTTTCGGGCAACAATCATTCGATGCTGCCCGGGCCGGACGCGCGGCCGCCGCCCAGGGCAAGTTCTGGGAGTTCACCCGCGCCGTCTACGCCGATGCACCCGAGACCGGTCACGCGGACCTGACACTGGAGACGCTGCAAAGCTACGCGCAACAGGCCGGGGTACCGGATCTGGCTCGGTTCACCGCCGACGCCACCGGCACCGCATTCGATGCCGCGATCACCGCCGACTCCACCGAAGCGCAGTCGCTGGGTATCCCGGCCACTCCGGCGTTCTCGATCAACGGTGATCCGGTTCTGGGCGCACAACCGTTCTCGGAATTCGTCGATCTGATCGACACCGCAGCCGGCGCGTAGGGCGGCCCGCGATGTCGCAGATCGGACTTCTCGGAGCATTTCTCGGCGGGCTCCTGGCACTTCTCAGTCCATGCTCGGCCCTGCTGCTCCCTTCCTTCTTCGCGTACGCCTTCGACGGGGCCGGCAAGCTCGCCGGCCGCACCGGGATCTTCTACCTCGGGCTGGCAGCGGTCCTGGTGCCCCTCGGTGCCGGAGTCGGTGCCATCGGCTCGGCGATCACCCGGTATCGCGAGGTCACCACCATGATCGGCGGCGTGGTCATCATCGCACTCGGAGTGATGATCATCGTCGGTCGCGGCTTCGCGCTGGGGTCCGCTCAGAGAGCAGCCGCGCGCATCGACGTCTCCTCCACCGGATCGGTCTTCGCCCTCGGCGCGGTCTACGGGCTCGCAGGGTTCTGCTCGGGACCCCTGCTCGGCGCGGTCCTGACCGTTGCCGTCGCCGGCGGTCAGGCCGCATACGGCGGAGTGCTCATGGCACTCTACGCAGCGGGGATGGTGATACCCCTGTTCGTGCTGGCGCTGGTATGGGACCGATTCTCGCTCGGATCACGAACGTGGTTGCGCGGCAAGGAAATCAGCATAGGACCGCTGAAGACGCATACCACGTCTCTGATATCGGGGGTACTTTTCATCGGTATCGGAGTGCTGTTCCTGCTCACGGAGGGCACAGCGAACCTCGGCGGCGTCATGGGGGTCGACAGTCAGTACTCGCTGCAGGTCTGGATCAGCGATGTGGCCGACGCGGTACCGAACACCGCAGTACTACTGATCGCAGTGCTGATGATCATCGCAGTCCTGACGGTGCGCATCGTCCGTGGTCGAGGCCGTGACACCGCAGCCGAGTCCTCCGAGCTCGGTGAACGCGAGAACCGAACGCCCTGAGACGATGTGCCTACGACACTGGAGCGGGGATGTGATGTCAGGCGTAGAGCTGTGACCACCCATCTCGCTGACGTCGAGCGAGATGGAGCACTACAGCGGGAACCACTTCGACACCCATCAGCAGATCGTCGTCACCGAGCCCTCTGCCCTCCAGACTGTTGCGGCATGCTTTCACCGTGATGGAGGCCGAATCGATCAACGCCCGCATCTCCAGGGAAATATCCGAACAGCGCAGGGCCGCATCGAGACCCGGTCCGAAGCACACGACTTCGATCGTCACCGGCTCGGTCGCAGCATCGAGAAGGTTGTGGATCGCCCGCACCACCACGGTGGGTGTGGTGTTGACGGCGAACACCACACGCAGGGGAGTCGGATGATCGGTCACGTGAAAGTTCCGCTCTTCAGATCACGGTGAGCTGCGGCGCCCCACGGCTGTGCATGGAGAAGAACATCGATGGCCCGACCCTCGCCGACAGGGCGGACCAGATGTTCCAGCTCGTGGACCTGCAATCCGCTCGCGGCGCGGGCGAGGTCGTCGATGGCGGGCAGGATCGACGGATCCGGCGGGCCCCCGACTCCGTGAGTGAAGTTATCGAGCGCATGACCGAGATACAACAGCCGTCCACCCGGTGCGAGCCAACTTCCTGCACCGGCAATGACGGCAACCAACTCGTCGACCGGTAGATGCAGGAAAGCCGATGGCCACCAGATCCACCGGGCCGGGCGGCTCCCAGGCCCGCACGTCGGCAACGGTGTAGTCGATCGACCGGTCCTCCCCGCCGCTGCGTGCGAGTTCGATTGCCACAGAAGAAAAATCGACAGCATTCACCGTCCACCCCGCGTCGCCCAACCATCGAGCGTGGCGCCCGTTCCCGCACCCCAGATCGACCGCCCGGCCAGGGGGCAGCTCCGCAAACCGCGCAGACAGGGCAGCCGCCGGGGCCGACCCCCACGGATGCTCGACGCTGCTGTACCGAGCATCCCAGTCCGACGAATTCACTGATTCACGCCTTTCCACCGCTGACCACCGCAGGGTCGGACAACCCCACGCGTCGACGAAGCTGTGACTCACTGCACTGTACCCCGGGGGGTAACAGCGCGAACGAGTGCCCTGGTCAGGGCTGCGCGGTCAACCGCAGATAAGGCTTCAAGGTTCGATATCCGGGGAACCGTGTTGTTGCCTCGTCGTCGGAAACGCCCAGTCCGATGATCACGTCTTGACCCGGCTGCCAATCGGCGGGCGTAGCCACTGGCTGACCGTAGGTCAGTTGCAAGCTGTCGATCGCGCGCAGAATTTCCGTGAAGTTGCGGCCGGTGGACATCGGGTAAGTGAGGATCAGCTGTACCGACTTGTCCGGGGCGATGACGAACACCGAACGTACGGTGGCCGCCGCGCTGGCGCTCGGGTGAATCATGTCGTAGAGCTCGGAGACTGCGCGATCGGTGTCTGCGATCATCGGGAAATTCACTGCTGTGCCTTGCGTTTGACCGACATCGCCTTCCCATGCCAGATGCGAATCCACCGAGTCCACAGAGAGGCCGAGTAGCTTGACTCCACGTCGGTCGAACTCAGGTTTCAGCCGCGCTGCCGCACCGAGTTCGGTTGTGCATACGGGCGTGAAGTCACCGGGGTGGGAGAACAGCATTCCCCACGAGTCTCCCAGCCATTCGTGGAAGGAGATCGTTCCTGTGGTCGTAGCGGCGGTGAAATCTGGAGCTGTATCGCCCAATCGAATACTCATCGGTGCATCCTCTCAATAATGGTAGATCCTAAATAATCGATCATCTATGATGGTACATGTGAAAGTCCCCTCGGAGTCGACGGATACTCGGTCAAAGACAGGGCAGGGCGTCACGGTGACCGGTCTGCCCGAACAAATCAAAGATCTGCTGTGGGAACGAATAGCCGATGGCACGTACCCGCCAGGAGATCGGTTGATCGAGACGCGGATCGCTCGTGAGCTCGGCGTGAGCCAAGGTCCCGTCCGTGAAGCTCTTCGGCAGTTGGCCGGAATGGGCCTGGTGGTCTTCGAAGCGCACCGCGGGTGCCGAGTCAGACGGGTCGACCAGGACGAGCTCGATGAGGTGTCAGTGGTGCGCGCCGCACTGGAAGAGACAGCAGCACGACTGGCAGCCGGTCGCGGCATGGCGGTGGACCGCATTGCCGATGAAGTCGACGGTATGCGCTCCGCCGCCGTCACCGCGAACCGTCGAGCATGGGTCGCGCACGCTATGGCATTCCATCGGCTCGTCGTCGCGGCCTCCGGCAACAGCACACTGCTGTCGACGTGGGAGCATCTGTCGATCGAAGGTCGAACCGCTCAACTCGTATTGGCACCAGGATTCGACATGGGTGCCAGCACGGAACAGCACCAAGTAATACTCGAAGCGCTCGGTGCGGGCGATGCCGAAAGGGCCGCTCGGCTGTCCCGCGAACACGAAGAGACCTTCATCCGCGGTGACCCCACGTCAGATTGAGCGGAAGGGCGCGACCACAACGACCGCAGCTGCCTCTGCTTCGCGGCCCGTCACCTATCCAAACGGCGTGGCCGGTTCGGTGGATTCGGACGTCAGGCGACGCTATGCGTGATCCACATCTAGCGTTGGTGACGGTGTATGAAACCCGTGCTCAGTTATGCGAAAAACCGAACGAACCCGAACCACGCCCCGGCGGTAAACGCGCCCAGTCACCGGATGATTCCGTAGCACTCGCTCACTCTGTGAATCGCACCGGCGAGTCCGGAGACTTACTGATTTGAGAACTCCGCAATTCGCGTAGTTCTGTGTTCACCGTAGTAGAACGCCTCGAGTTCGGCAGGAGGCACATCCCCACAATGCTCGTAGAGTCGCCGGTGGTTGAACCAGTCCACCCACTCCAACGTCGCGATCTCCACATGCTCGACCGTTCGCCACGGCCCACGAGGTTTGATCAACTCGGTCTTGTACAACCCGTTGATCGTCTCGGCGAGAGCATTGTCGTAACTCGACCCAGTCGCCCCGATCGAGGCATCGATACCCACCTCAATGAGCCTGTCGGTGAACGTAATTGACGTATATTGGGCGTATTCAACCGGTCGTCGCAACAGTGTGTTGTTGTGCAGATCGTAGCAATTCTTCGAATACCTCCGCGGGGGTGCGCCAATCAAGGATTCCTCGGGGGCGGTTGTTGATCACGTTCGCCACTGCGGTGATCTCCGCGGAATTCCATCGGGAAAGGTCGGTCCCCTTCGGAAAATACTGGCGTAGCAAACCGTTGAGATGCTCATTGCTGCCTCGCTGCCATGGGCTCTTGGCATCAGCGAAATATACTGGGACACCGGTCTGTTCGGTGAAGAGTGCGTGAGCTGAGAGTTCCTTGCCTCGATCCCATGTCAAAGACCGCCTGAGGGTTTTCGGTAGAGGGGTGACGGCCTTGGCCAGGGCGTCTTTCATGGTCAAGGCGCCGTAACCGGCCAGTGCTGGGCCGTTTTTCCTCGGGGGAATCATCCCGTATCCTTTTTGGCGAGGGAGATGGACGAGCACCGCGTAGCGGGAGGTGCGCTCGATCAATGTCGCTACCGCAGAACGCTTCAGTCCGATGATTAAGTCGCCCTCCCAGTGGCCGGCGAGTTTACGATCAGCGACCTCTTTCGGACGTTTAGCCAGCACGGTGTCTGCAGTGACATGAGCCCACGTTTGCTGGCGTGCACGCGATCTGGGCATTCGTTTGGTCCTGCCTCGCCGTAGATGCCAGGATTGCATTCGCTCCAACCCGCCACGGCTTTCGATGTAAAGAGCCTGGTAAATCGCCTCGGCTGAGATCCTCATCGATTCGTCATCGGGGAAATCGAGCGGCAGCCGTTTCGAGATCTGCTCGGGGCTCCACCCCGTCACCCACGCCCGATCTCCGCGATGGGGTTTGTTCTTCCCATCCCAAGACGGACCGTCAGGACCTACGACTTTCCCTGTGGTGGTGTGGACCTCACCGCTGAGCCTGTCCTGCACGTACTCACGCAATCGACCGTTGATGACCATTTTGGCGACCCTGGGCCTGCGAGCACGACGCTCGGCATGCCATTGAGCTGTCGATGCTTTGTACTCGAGTCGGTAGGTTCGCGTTGACGCGTTCCTGCGCAGCTCCCGCGAGATCGTCGACGGGCTGCGGCCCAGACGGCGAGCAATTTGTCGGACTCCTTCGCCTTGCGCACGCCAAAGCGCGATGTCCTCACGCTCGGACGAGGAGATGTACCGTCCAGAAACACTAGGGGGCAGTTGCGGATTCACTCCACCAGCATGCTTGAACCAACGATGAGCGACCGGCTCTGACACTCCGGCGGTAATCCCCGCGTCAACGGTTTTCGCTCCACCGGCGATCGCGATCCAGAAGCGAACCCGGTCTTCACGCCAGGCTATTGTCGGTCGCCCTGGTGAAGCGATCTGTCCTCGATATTCCCGGACTCGTTTCTGCCTCTCGATGGCTCTCATCGAACACCTCTATCGGGTAGGTGTTGCGACGACCGGTTGAATACGCCTTGCGACCCGCGGTCGTTGTGGTGAATGAGCCCGGCCAGTTCGGTAATCCCTTCTCGGCGTCGAGTCCAGATCGCGTGCTCGATCGCATCGAGTACCAACGGTGTCGCCATCGTCGTCGCAGTCCTCCAACCCAGAATCCGCCGTGAATACGCATCGATCACGAACGCGACGTACACCCAACCCGACCACGTCGAAACATAGGTAAAGTCGGCTACCCACAACACATTTGGCGCAACCGGGTTGAACTTTCGCTGCACCAGATCGTCCGCCCGACGGCCTTGTGGATCTGCGATAGTGGTCCGTTTCGCCTTGCCTCGACGTGCACCTTCGAGCCCGAGGACACCCATCAACCGTTCGACCGTGCACCGTGCCACGTCGATGCCTTCTCGACGCATTTCCAGCCACACCTTCCGGGCTCCGTAGACCGAATAATTCTCGGCATGTACACGGCTGACCGCGGCTTTGAGCTCTTCGTCGCGCAGAGCCCGCCGAGATGCGGAACGATTGCGCGCGTCGTAGTAGGTGGACGGCGCAATTGAGCAGCCATGCTCGCTGAGCACCCTGCACATCGGCTCGACGCCGTACTCACTCTTGTATCGGTTGATGAAGTCGATGATCACTTGTTGTTGCGGTCGAGCTCCGCTGCGAAGAAAACCGATGCCGAATTCAGGATCTCGTTGGCGCGCTTGAGTTCCCGATTCTCGGCTCGAAGTTTGCGCATCTCCGCTGCCATTTCGCTCGTCACACCGGGACGTTCGCCGGCGTCGGTCTGAGCTCTCCGGACCCAGTTGAGCAGCGTTTGCGCTGTTCCGATGCCGAGTTTGTCAGCGACGGATTCGACTGCGGCCCACTCGGACGGGTACTCGTGTTGGACTTCTGCGACCATCCGCACTGCCCGCTCACGCAGTTCGGGCGGGTACCTCTTGTTCGTTGCTGAGGACATGACTCCATCTTTCCCAAAGGATGAAGTCTCCGGAAACTCCGGTTCGATTCACTGATTCCGTTGTCGGCGAGAGGCTGCTCGCTTCGTTAGCGAGATTTGTGGACATCACTCTTTAAGCTATGTCGACTTAGTCGACCCTCTAGTGCAGTCCACTTCTGGCATAGTGCAGCCGTCTTCTGAAACTGACATCAGTCGCGCCCAGACGCCCGTTCTTAACCGTCCGGTATGACGACGGTCAAAACGAACACCCAAACCGGCAGGAGGGCGCTCATCGTGTTTCGGATAAGAAGTGATCGTTGATCTTCTTGTTGGTGGTGTGCGTATGTGACTCCGGAAGAGAAGTTGTGGAAGCGTCACGGCGCTCGGTGGCCGTAACAATGCTGGCTTTGCCGGATCGTCGATGTCCTCGACGTCGACGACACATCGACGACCGTCCTGCCTTACCTCGAACGCCGCGAAGCGCTCGTCAACCTCGGCCTTCAGCACCCACGCATCAAGGTCCCACCACACCAACAACGCGCAGGACGGCTGCGCTGAGTCGCCGTCCACTACAGCATGCTTGCTACGACACCGGGCTCTGCGGGTCCGCGACACTTTTTGTTCTGACCGACTGGCCCAGGTCTTCGGTTACCGCGTTCTGTGCTCGGCCGGAGTGGTTGATGCCGCGCCTATTCGGTGGGTGGTGAGGAAGTTGTCGACGAGTCGGGTGCAATCGTCGTGGTCGATGGTGCGCAGTCCGGTGAGGTGTGCGAAGACGATCGGGCCGAGGAGTTCGATGAGGGCGAAGGTGGTGTCGAGTTCGCCGAGCATGGCACGGGCGTCGGGGCTGGTGAGGATGTAGTCGAAGGGTTGGCGGTATTGCTCTATGATGCGGGCGCGTAGCGAGGTGATCGCGGCCGGATCGGGGCGGCGGGCGGGGTCGGTGTGGGCGTCGCCAAGGGACCCCATGGCCAGCCATGCCAGGGTGGTCATCTGTACTGGGGCCTGTTCGATGAGGTCGGATTCGGTGGTGAGCAGTGCGATCAGCCGCTCGCGCACGGGTCCGGTGCCGGAAGGGGTGTCGACGTGAGGGAGTAGCCGTTCGAAGGTTGCCGCGAGCAGGTGATTGGTGCTACCGAAGTGTCGGTATAGAGTCGCGCGCGCGACCCTCGACATGCGGGTGACGGCTTCGACAGTGACCGCTTCGACGCCACCGGTGGACAGCAGATGGGTGGCCGCATCGAGTAACCGGTTGCGTGAGCGTGCTAGCCGCGGATCGGCCTGCTCGTCGACTGCGGTGAGTGAGTCGGTCGTGGC
>NZ_JBXAFD010000017.1:0-44579 GCF_058792695.1 Rhodococcus sp. MT28 | reverse complement strand
AACTCTTCGACGAACTGCACGCATTCCCACCTCCCCTACCGATCGCGGCTTGACTCCTACACCCCGTGAGATGTCTTCCACGGGTTCCCGGTCTGGGGCCTCGCCGGGTTGCCTCCCGGTGGGGCTCCTTTCAGCTTTAACGTATATCCGCATCTACGGATATGCGTAAATACGCAGATGGGTCAGCGTCGAGCGAGAACGTCACGTTTCACCCGGTTACTGAGGGTTTCGTCAGCCAATAGACGTTCAACCAAAACGACAAGAATCTCCTGGGCAGTCACTCGAGCAACTCCCAAGTCTCTGGCTGCGGCGCGCTGCCAGTCTCCGAGCCTGTCGTTCTGGTCCGGTGACAAGTCCACGTTTTTGCGCACACTCCGTTGCAAGGGAGGAACGACGTTTTGCTCGCGTTTTCTCGGTGCAGCCTGAGCGTCTTCCACCGCAACGGGCTGTTCCCGTTCATCGGTCACGCCAGGTGTTGGTTCGGGAACCCTTTTCGCTGCACTTTGCGCCCTCTCGGCGCTTGCGCGAATCCGGTCCTTGGCGTTACTCATGCCGCATCCTCGTTTCCGATTTCCAAGAGCTCTTCTACTGCATCGCCGTAGGCGGTGTTTGCTGCATTGTCGATCGGGAGACCGAATGCCTGCGCGAACTGTTCTCGCCGGCCTACTGTCGCCTTAAGCACGCGATCGCCCGCCTCAGTGATCATTTCGCGGAACACTTCGGTCGAACTGGCGTTCGGAATGGTGCGAGTGAGAAGCACCGCAAAGATCGGGTCTGCTGCTCCGTCGCCTCGCAAATCACTTGCCTCTTCGAGCAGTTCCCGAACTGCGGGCAACCTGCTGAATTCCATGGTGGTGGGCGCGAGAGGGCAAATGACGTGGGTTGCAATTCGCATCGACGAGAGCACGATTCCCCGCTGCTCCTTCATCGGCGGCGTATCGATAACGACAGCGTCGTATTTGTTGTTGGCGATGCCGGGCAGCTGCTTGTGCAGGTTGTTCACCGGCATTCCGATCACCGGAAAGGGCCAATCCCCCAGGGTTTGCCAGTTCAGGAGCGATTCGTTCTCGCCGTCCGCGTCCACGCCCAACACGTTCAGGCCGGCCTCGTGCAGTGCGTGCAGCAGGTAGGCCGCCGTCGTGGTCTTGGTCGAACCTCCTTTGAGGTTCGTGACTGTGAATACAAGCATTTGCACTCCTTCCGAGTGGTTGCAGCAGACCCCCGAACCATTCCCGAAGTGCTGCGTTCAAGTCGTCGAAATCAAAGACGGATGGTGTGACACATCACTACGGAGACACTGAAATACGGAAATGCGCCTCTCCGCTATTCCGTAGATGCGGAGACGCGTATTTCAGCGTACACGACTTTCCGCATAATCGCATTTCCGTATTTCCGCATCGCCGCGTCTACGTATCTGTGCAAAATCGAAGTGAGGCATCTCAGTCCCTGAGCCCGCACCTCGCCCCCGCTTGCGCGGGCCCAGCTGCCGCGGGGGTGAATACCCGACTTGTACCACGTTTCGGTCGCCACCCTAAGCGGATCTCCGTAGATACGGACATCCGCATCTACGTATGCAAAATGCCTGTTCAAGTGCTTCACAAGGCTTGGTCGGGGAGATCAGGACGCCAGGATAGCTCCAGGCTCTGCTCAAAAAACGAGGGCAATCACGCTTCTCCCGGGGACGAAACTTTGAGAGCGCAAAGTTCGAAAAAACTAGTTTCCGGTGGAACCTCTGACCGACCGTTCGCCGTTTGCATGCATCGGGCCGTGTTCTACAGCTGCGTATCGAACGATCGCAGGCGGACATTGCGCCGTGACGGCCCCAAAACTGTCACTCCATCTTCGCCCTCCGCCGGGGTAGAGCTGTGATGGATGAGCGGAAACGCGGGCTGTTGCATGCTGCGGGCTTGGTCGTGTGAAACTCCGGGCGTTCCCGACAGCTAGGTTGATCACCGCTGGTGCGCGGGTTCCCTCCACATACTCCATAGGGGAGTGGCGGGCTCAAGCGAAAACTCTTCGGTGACGGTAAACCCGAAATGTTCGTAGAGGCCGATATTGCGATCCATCGTGCAAACAAGATAGGCGGGCGTTTCAGTGCGATCGCATTCTGCAAGTTGGTGCTCTAGTAGTGCGCCAGCAAGCCCTTGTCCTCGGGCCGATGACAATGTGCCGATGTTGGACAGATACCAGTGAGGCCTGTCAGGATGGTGCGCGTCGAGCGTTTTGCGAACGTGAAGTGCGGCGGGAATCCTCGTACGCAACGCCGACAGCAATTTCGGGAAAGACCTCACCGTGGATGTCGCAGATGTCTGCCATTGGCCAGGGGAATCCCAGACTGCAACGGCCTCGATGCCTTTCACTGACGTCCCGGTGAAATCGACTCGACCTGAATGAAAATGATGGCCTCGAATCGAGATAGCGAACCACCGATATAAAGCCGCGCGGCGTCTCGTTGCGTCTGGCCAGATGTAAGCCATCAAGGGATCGTCGGAGAACGCTTGCGCCAGGACATCAATGCAGACGGTGAGCTGACCGGACTTCGCTATTTGCACCATTCGTTCATCTTCTGGTTGAGGCACTGTGCAACCTTCCTTGGCAGACTGAACGGTATGAGTTCTGGCATGTGCCCGTTTGCTTCCGGGAACCCTGACGTTTCCACGGTGCATCATTGGTTGCGCTCCGATTCAGGTGGGGTGCATCGATCCCACTACCCAGACGGCTCGCCTGTGTGGATAGTTGGGGGGTACAACCAGGTGACTCGCCTCCTTGCAGACAATTTGATGTCGGCCGACAAGGCGGACTCGTCAACAGGTTTCCTCGGACAAAGCCTCCCGCCCGCGCTAGACGCGAATTTGCTCAATATGGATGGCGCTCGACATCGCCGGGTGCGGAGCCTCGCGCAATCTGCATTTTCTGCCCGCCGACTTCCGGCGCAAAGAGAAGTCGTTCGAAAAACTGCTGAGGAGCTTGTCGCGACGCTTCCGGATTCCGGCTGGATCGACTTGGTCGAGGACTGGTGCGAGCCCTTTCCGGCGCTGGTGATCGGGCGGTTGCTGGGTCTGCCAGAGGATCAATTGCCAGCTTTCCAGGCAGCCGCGCGACCGATGTTCCGTATTGATACATCGGAGGCCGGTGCAGGGATTCGGGACTCCCTAGGGCAGATGTTGATGCTCGTAATGGCCGCTGTCGAGGGCAAGCGGCGGAATCCTGGGCCTGACCTGCTTTCCGATTGGATCGCGGCGCGGGATGGAACTGACAAACTCACTGAGGAGGAATTGATCTCCTTGGCTTTCGCCACCATCATCGGAGGCTTCGAGAACGTGACAGCGCTGATTTCAGCTGTCCTCGCCGATGTCCTGCGCCGGCCTCGCGAACCAGTGCTTGCAATTGTGGGAAACACCGCTGAGCTGAGCAGGCTTGTCGACGAGGCGATCGAAGTCGCAGCTCCCGTCAACTATGCGTTGCGCCGATTTCCGCTGGTGGATCTTCAGGTAGGTGAACATTCCATTCCACGAGGGGAAACGGTGGTGTTAGCACTGCGATCGGCTAACGAGGATCCTGGTCGAAAGGGACGTCCGGACGTTGTTTTCGGTTATGGCAGGCACTCGTGTCCCGGTGCGGCGTTGGCCGCGAGCGAGGTGATGGAATCCATTCGCGTACTGATGAAACGTTACACAAATCTCAAGTTATGTGAGGAGTCCAACAATCAGTCATTCAAAAAGTCCTGGGCCACACAGAGTCTTGCAACCTTGCAGGTCAGTTTGGGCAATTAGGTGTAATCGCGCGGAATGGATACTTCCAGGGTGTAATTAGCCCTGCTAAAGCTCTGATCTGTGTGACCTTTCCGTTATGTTCTCCGCCATGCCTTGGTTGTTGCTCGACACCACATTCGATGGCCCTCCGCTGGTGATCCAGTCCGACGGGGTCCCAAAGGCGTGGGTTTCAGCTCAACGAGCCTCGAAGGATCTTTGGCCAGGGCTCCGGCGTGAGGAACAGATGAAGGTGCTGGCTGCGGCAGCCAGCACGGGGCGCAGCGGGGACGTGAACACTTTTCGGGTGCCCTCCGGTGCATTGGTAGCGGTCGTACCGGTACTCGGTCCCCACGATGCGGTCTGCGGTGTCTCGGTAGGAGTGGCAGCTGAGGGTGAAGAACTCGGTGCCCCACCAGCGGCAAGCGGTTACGTTTTTGATGCAAATCGCCGGATGTTCCATGCTGGCGAGAAAGTCGTGGAAGCAATGGGCGGACGCGAACTCGTAGACAGAAACGGCATTACGTTTCCCGAGGTCCTGCGATACATCCATGTCCCGGACGCCTTCGGGATGATGATGGCAGTCCTGAATGTAGGCAATCTCGATAAGTGGTCTGGAGCAGCGACAATCGAGATTGGCGGTCGTGCAGTCCATCTTTGGACGTCTATGTCCCGCCGCAGTACAGCGGTCGACCGATGGACCGGCGTTATCCACGTTGTTCGGGATGATCAACATCCCTCACCCAGCTTCGACGCTGCGGCCTTGTCCGCTGTCACGGCGCTTCAAGATCGGCATCCGATGTGTGTCCTCGATCTGCACAAGGCTCGGTTGATGATGTGGATGACGGACCCTCCTCCAGGAATCCAGTGGAAGGGAACGGTGGACGATCGCGATACGCCTCATCCCGACGATGTGGTTCGCATCTTCCAAGCTGTTCAGAGCATCTTTGTCGAAGGTCGCGAACGAGCTGAGGTGACGGGAGTTCGCCTCCGCCGCGTCGAAGGTGGTTGGACCGTGGTCGATTGCACAGGTTCGGTGGTTCGCCAGGGTGGAGCTCCTGTCCTTGCCTTCATCGAAATGGTGATCGCCGGGGAGTCTTTTGATCCTGACCCCACAGAAAGCCCGGAGCACACATCGCCAGTGGGATCTCCCGAATGACGTTGAATGCTTTCATCGGCCGTGACCCCAATTGTTTTCAGCGCCACGTTGTTTCGCACACAGCTCTGCCCTCGCGTCGGCGGCAGCACGCCGCTCGATGATCTGCCGGCGACGACGGACCGCGGCAGCATTGGGAACGGCAGCCATCGCAGCCCGGCGGCCGGGGGAGTCCGCGGGCGCTGCGGTTGCGTACCGTCCGCGGTCCGCCTCGAACGCTGCTGCCTGTCGTTCGCGTTCGGCTTTTTGCTGGTCAGCGGCTATCTGGGCGAGAACGTGTGGCGCGAAGGCGAGATCCTGTTGCTTCATGAGCCATCGGATGAACGCGATGGGGTGCTTCGGGGCTGGTGCCATCCGCGTGGCCTTGCTCCAGGCGTCGATCGTGTCGTTGAGATCCGCGGCCGTCCAACCGTGTGCGGCTAGTTCGGTCAGTGCGGGTGCCCATCCTCGGGGGGTGTGCCGCCGCGCCCAGACGGGAGTTCGTGGATTGCTGAGCCATTTGGATGCGAGCAACAGGCCCTTCCGGACGCCTTCGGCCTTCTCGGCCTCCACCTTGGACCCCTTGCGCCGCGAAGCGGCTCGTTTATCCACAGATCGTTTTGTATTAAGAACCTCTCTACGAGAGGAAAAGCTCTTAAAGTGACCGCTACGCGGGTGGGGTGCCATTTGTATGGATCCTGCGACGATGATGCGGGTTTTATCCACAGGCTTGCTCGGGTGCAATGCCCATACGGAGGCCCAGCCGCGGGCCTTGTCGTTGAACCTCCATGAGGCATACCGCTCGTCCTTGGTGCGGAGTCGGCCGCGAAGCACTTCTGTGGCCACGCGCAGCAGCTTGAGGGCTTGGCGTGCTCGTTGGACTGTGCGTTCGCCGCCCTTGATGCGTTCGGCGATGGTTTCCACGGTCATGCGTGAGTTGCGGCCGGTGTCGAAATCGGCGGCTTCGGCCATGACGGTGGCAACTGCCAATAGGGACTTGAGGCTGATTCCCCCGCCAGAGGTCTGAACAAGGATCGGTCGAATCCGCGTGTATTCAGTGGTGAACGCGCACCGAACGACGATCTCGACCCAGTGTTGGGCGCCTCGCCATCGAGCGATGCCGCCGTATGCGCCGTCTTCGAGCTCGAGTGCGACCTTGCAATAGCGTCGGCATGCGGCTTCCTTGCCGAGCGTTTTGAGCAGCATCGGGGTAAGGGCATGGCATTGGTGCCCGTACAGGTGCCCCTGCATTCTGCGCGGTGTACGAGCGGTTCCGTAGCGGCGTCGCGTAGGGCTGCTGCCGCAGTACGGGCGCTGTATGGGTGCGGGCGTGTGCTCCATCGCTGAGACACGCGATAAATCGGTTATGGATTTTGCATCAGGACGCGATGTACCCTGAGACCTGTCACGCAAGACAGTCCCTTCGGGGAAGCGCAATCGCACGACCGAGAGACGAGCGGCAAACTCGAATCTCACCCACTTCGAAACCCTCGGCCTGCCCGCCGGGGGATTTTCGATTTCTAGGGGGTTTCGTGCAACTGCAAAACGTGTGAAATTATCTCGTATTCTCCTGCGGGAGAAGAGTTCCCGTTACGCAGTCAGTGGCAATACCTCCTGATCAAGTTCCACGACAAGCTCCTTGTGGCCGGTCAAGATCGAGAGTAGATCCGCCAAGTACTGACTCTCGGAACTCACGCCGGCCGCTAACCGCCGGCGTTCCAGTTCGGCATGTACAGCGGCCGGGACCCGAGTCGTCAAGCGCTCACGCTCACCTTTACTGATGGCCGGCATCTCACCTTCTCCTCTCGCCCACAACTGCATGCTGTGACAGCTTCGCCACCCACAGTGCCAGTAATGCGTCTCGCACTGCACCCGACACGCCGTAGAGGGCTGGGTTTCGATCCCAATCAGTGCACCGGCCCGGATTGCAGTTGCGGACTTTCTTACTTGGATTGCGCTCGCGCTTCGCGTGTCGCTCGACCGCGCTCCCATGCCGCGACGACTAACGACTTCTCCACGTTGTAGAGCGCCGCAATAGCCTTGACGCGCTGTTCATTGACCGGCTTCTGGCCTTTTTCAATCTCTGCAAGCGTCGAGGACGACAAGTCGAGGAGCTCAGCCGCCTCCTTCTGCGTGAGCCCGGCCCGCACCCGCAAATCCCCCATACGCAGCTGGTTGTCCGGTATAGGCACCAGAACAACGATGGACACCATCAAGAGCTGTGCGATCTGCTTGAGCATTGGTGGCGGTGGCACTGATCTGCCTGTTTCCCAATGAGAAATGGACTGGCGGCTCACTTTAAGACGGACCGAAAACTCGTCAGGCGTGAATCCCGCTTTGGTCCGCAACTCACGGAGCTTGTCAGCCCGAAAGCCGCGCACTCCACTCCATGGCACTTCATCAACTCCTGGGGTTCGATCGCCTGCTTGCTCGCTCATTCTTGCGCCTCCCTGGAGTGATACCCACAACTAGTGCGGATCATTGTTGCATGCTACGGTGTACGCAATGGTCGAGGCGGCCACGAGGGACTAGAACCGAAGACTGGGGGGTTGGAGCGTGTTGGAGTTGCACATACCACGCAGTTCGCTATACGCTGCCTTTGCGCTCCCTCCCGGGGGTTTCCTGGATCCTGTCGACGTCGGTTCCAGATGCAGCACTACGCGAGTGGCACAGCCGTATTCAGGCGTGCCCAATTTCTCCCGGGCAGGGGCAGGCGTCTTGACTATTTCTTACGGACAGAGCGGCATTCGGCCTGCTCGTGACACTCGACTCCACGACGAATACCGGCCCGATTTGAATCGTGCCGGTCCTTGTCGTGCAGAAAACCCCAGAAGCGGACTTGTGATTGGCGTCGCGTTCCGCCCCTGGGATCCCTTTCAACCTGCAGTGCGACACGCACTAGGGCGCCCAGACCGCAGGCCTTCGAGCCTATGCGTTCTGGTTCAAACCGCAACCAGCCGGAGGCATCCATGGGGAACAGCTCTGTTCAAATTACCCATACCGCTTGCATAACCCAGGTAGCGACCGTACAAGCTTCCGCGTGCGTGGGAACCGGGCACCTAGTTGTACCTGCGCGCGGCTCTACCGCCTCAAACTCGGCCCCTCATCTAGCAACCCCTGTGCTGCTCGATGATGCGGTCCGTGAAGCACCCGCCTCGCTCCCCCTGCCCGGAGAGCGGGTGGGTGCACCCACCCCGCGCTGTATTCCCTTGTTCGCGAGCGTAGTTCGATGCTCCGCTAGAGCACCCGGTGCCGTCTGTGTGAACATTGCCGTTTCAGGCTTCTTCCGTGTGTGCCCCGTGGGTCATACCAGCATCCCGACGGCTTCAGCATTCTTCCGTCGGTTCTTCGTCGATGAGCAGTCATGACTATGTCTCTCTGCGCTTTCTGGGCATGCCGGATGTCCGACCCAAATACGTGTCCCAGGTGTGCGGTGGCGTTTGGCGACTCCCGCGCACACCTGGGGCCGCTTTCCCTCGGGGGTCGCGCGACCAGCACGACTCTGCTGAATCCCGTGGTGGTTGAGAAGAAGGAACGAGTATCTATGAATTCGACTGACGTACCGGGGAGCCGACTTCGGTTCTCCACTCGTATGCGGCCGGTGACGAGCGCAGCTGTGGCTGCGGTCGTGGCGATGTTTCTGGCAGGTGGTTCACCTGCCTTCGCCGTGGCTGAAACCCCGTCCGTGGACACCAGCGATTGTGGCGATGTCATCCAGCTGGCGGCTCCGGGGACGTGGGAGACGAATGAGGGTGCAGATCGGAAGACAGTGCCGGGGATGCTCGCCCAGATCACCGGTCCGGTAGAGCAGGAATTGTCCTCTGGCGCTTCATCTGTCGTGACCGTGCCTTCCACGAGCACCACGACCACTACCACGAAAGCTTCGCCCACTACCTCCTCGGGTTCCTCATCGACGTCCAAGCCGTCGACCCCGTCTTCGACACCTCGTGCGAAAGCTCGGGAGATCCGGGTTGTGTCCGAACAGATCCCGTACGTCGCGCAGGTCGGGGGCCCCGTCGCTGGAGTGGTGACGGGAAACTCGGTCACTCTCAAGGAGTCTCGCGCTGAAGGTCTAGCAGCTTTGGAGGCTCGCGCCGGACAGCTCGCCAAGGCGTGCCCCTTGTCGAAGTTCGTCATTCTCGGATACTCGCAAGGCGCCGTCATTGCCGGCGACTTCCTGTCCGCAGTCGGAAACCGTCAGGGCGTTGTCGATCCGTCGCGCATCCTGGCGGGTGTCCTGCTCGCCGATCCGTCGCGTTCCCCCTCGACCCCTGATCCCGAAGCGGATGCGGCAACAACGAATCCGGTGAAGCTCGCACCTACGGCTGAGACGATGATCGGCCCCAACGTCACCGGCCAGGGCGTCCTCGGCACCCGCGACAAAGGTATGGGGGTGCTCTCCGAGCGGGTCGCGAGTTTCTGTGCGCCCAACGACTCGATCTGCTCGCTGTCCGGCAAGTCGAAGGCGATCGCCGCGATCGTGCCCTTGCTGAATCTGACACCGGAGGACATCCCCGACTACGCACTCAACAAGGGACTCGAACTGGTCCGCAATGTTGCCTCGGCAAGCCCCGCCGACCTCAAGAAGGCGGCGTCCTCGGTCACCACGCAGCTCACCAGGTTGACGGTTGCTGCCTCCGTAAATCCGGCCACGCTTCCGATGGAGCTGGCTCGGGTGGTGTTCGCCTCCACGATGCTCGACGACGTCGCGAAGGTCGTCAACATGCCCGAATTCGATGCGTTGGTCTCGCTGACGCATCCGGAAGAACTGGTTCAGCAGGCCACAGAAGTTGCCGCGTACCTGTTGCTCGATGCACACCGCTCATACGGCAGCTACACCGTCGACGCAGCGGGCGATTCAGCGACCCAGTGGGCCGTGAAGTGGATTACCGCTAAGGCGCAAGCCGCCTGAACTGGCTTTTCGTCCTTGATCACCTATGGGAGTGGGGGATCAAGGACGACCAGATCGACACATTTTTCGTTCGTTTACTAGCTGGGGAGCTTTCATCATGACCAAGGACAGATCATCTCGCCGGATCGCGGCGATCGCTGGTGCCGTAGCAGCTGCAGTGATCACACCCGCTGCATTCCTATGGCTGACCACTTCCGTCGATCAGGTCGATCAGCGCAGCACCGCTGCCACTCATTCTTCGAATCCGCACGAGTACGCCCCCTGGCTCATCAAAGCCGGAAATGTGTGCCCTGAAATCGATTCCGCGTTGATTACGGCTCAGATTGACACGGATTCCGGGTGGGACCCGAGTGCCCGATCCGTTTCAGGAGCCGAAGGGCTGGCCCAGTTCCTGCCGGAAGCATGGGCGGAGCACGGCGTCGATGCGAACTCCAACGGTGTCAGCTCACCCCTGGACGCGGCAGATGCGATCATGGCGCTCGCTCAATTGGACTGCCGGACAGCGGAACAGGCGAACGCTGATCTGTCAGCGGGTCACATCAAAGGAGAGCTGACGGATATCGTCCTCGCCTCCTACAACTGCGGGTACGGCTGTGTTCTTGCAGCGGGTGGTATCGATCCTGCGAACGCTTCCGGCGGACTCAACCGTGAAAGCGCCGAGTACGTCGCTTCGGTCAAAGCTCGGATGTCCGGGAACTAACTCATGAAGTCCACCGGCACCCTGGTGGCGGCTGTTCTCGCGCTCATTCTCGCGCCGATCATCATGATCGCAGTGCTGCTCGAAGACACCTCGCCGTCATCCGATTTCAGCCAAGGCTCATTGGCCACTGGCACCGTCCCACCCGAATTCGAGGCGTGGGTCATCGAAGCCGGTTCGATGTGCGCGGAAGTCAGCCCTCCACTGATCGCCGCGCAGATCGAACAGGAGTCGGGTTGGAACCCTGCCGCCGTTTCGCCGGCAGGTGCCCAGGGCTTGTCACAGTTCATGCCTTACACGTGGCCGTCCTACGCCATCGATGCCAACCGGAACGGAGTAATTTCGCCGTTCGATCCTCCGGACGCGATCATGGCGCAAGGAAAATTCGACTGCGATACCGCTGAGCAGGCAAAAAGGGACATCGCGTCGGGACGGATCAGCGGTGACCTTACGGACATCATCCTCAACGCCTACAACTGCGGCTACGGCTGTGTGCTCGCCAACGGCGGCCCGAACATCACCAACGGCGAGACCGAAGGTTACGCGCCGGGGGTGAAGGCGAAGCTCGCGAAGTACACCCAGATCGGAAGCGCGGGGGCCAACGGTCCGCAGTTCAAACCTGGTGGCCCCTTCGGGCAGAACGTGATCGCGGCGGCGTTGAAGTGGCAGGGAACGATTTATGCCTGGGGTGGTGGCGACGCGAACGGTCCTACCAAGGGAATCAGTGACGGCGGCGGCCGCGCCGACCAACTCGGTGACTTCAACAAAGTCGGTTTCGACTGCTCAGGACTGACCTTGTACGCGGTGGCGCAAGCATCCGGTGGGCAACTGATCTTGCCGCACTACACCGGTGACACTTCGAACCCCGGGCAGCTGTACGACCCACGCGGACAGGAGATTCCGCTCGATCAGAAGCAGCCGGGAGATCTCATCTATTTCGGTTCCGGGGGCAGTACCCACCACGTCGGAATTTATTACGGCAAGGACGCTTCCGGAGCAGACCAGCTCCTCAACGCACCACAGTCCGGCGAGGTCGTCTCGATCATGCCGCTCTCCGGCTGGGCCGGAGAAGAAATGTACGTACGGAGGTTCGGATGAACACCACACAGCACACGCAACTCTCGACCACAATCATGACTCTGACAGCAGTGGCGGCGATCGGATTGAGCGCAGTCGCGTGCGGGTCCACTTCGCCCTCACCCACCGATGTCGCCACACCCTCGACGTCGACGCCCTTCACGACGCCGACCGCAACGACTTCCCGAGTCCCCGCGACTCCACCGGTCATCCCGCAACCTGCTCCCACAGCGCTGCCCCCATTGGCGCCGTTCGATAGTGAGAATCCCGACGAGGTCGCTGCTGCAGTAGCCCAGGTCTGGTACAGCTGGGACACCACCGTGGATTTGAGTGCCTACGACGCCCGCGTGCGGGCGGTACCTCTTCTGGAATCCGATCTCGGGCACTCGATTCTGAACTTCCCGCCGGTCAGTGGTCCCGGTTCCGACTGGCTGGAACTGACCGCGCAGAACGCGGTCCTCACAGTCGGTGACGGC
The DNA here is from genome assembly GCF_058792695.1 of Rhodococcus sp. MT28. Lineage (NCBI taxonomy): Bacteria > Bacillati > Actinomycetota > Actinomycetes > Mycobacteriales > Nocardiaceae > Rhodococcus > Rhodococcus sp. MT28. The sequence goes on along the minus strand of NZ_JBXAFD010000017.1, from coordinate 32,533 downwards.
GATGTTCGGGCCGCATCCGAAACCGGAGCCCCGCCGGATACGGCCACCTCGGCATATCGGTTGCTCACCGTCACGCAGAAGGTCGCAACCGCGCAGGGTCCGCTACCTGATCGCAGCATCGTCGTCTCGATGGTCTTGAGCCATTCGCCCGGAGGGTGGCTGGTCTCGAAGGTGGTGCCGCGATGAACGCCGCCACCGTGCGTCAACCCGTCATCGGCGGTATCGGCGGGGGAGTCGGAACATCGATGATCGCCACCCTGATCGGTGGCCTCGATGTCGGCGTCGTCGCCGGCGACGGCTCACAGGTCGTCGACGTTCTGGTCACCGAGTCGACCGCTTCGGCAGTACGGGCGGCAATCGGCGCAGCGATGGCGATGCCGGTACGCCCGGTCCTGGTCGTCGTGGCGCATTCGCCCGAAGGATGGTCCCCGCCGGTCCGCCAACGTCTGAAGATGTGCGAGCCGAACCTCCCAGGCGTGGCCCGCGTCAGCTGGATCAGCGCCCTCGCCGGATGCGACGACCCGTGGAGCTACGTAGTCGAGCACGTATTCGCACAGAAACCCCTGAAATGGGCGCTGACCACCCGCAAGGAACGCGGTGTGATCCTCGACGCGGTCACGCCACTGGTCTCTCGCCCTGCCCCGTTCGAATCGTACGAACGCTCAGACAGTGAAATCGCCGCTGATCTCGATACCCACGCGAGCGTTCCGGCTTCCGGCCGCGAGCAGGGCAACGATCCACCCCACGCCCGTGTGTCGTAGCCCGCCCCACCCCGCCTGTCCGCGCCTCATCTCCTTCTCACACAAGAAAGGCAACCACCGATGATGATCTACCTCGCACAACACACGGTCGACGTCCTGGCCCAGATCGACGTTCCCGACCCGCCGCCGAAGCCGCTTCCCGGCAAGCTCGGGGACCGCGGAAACGATCTGATCGGATACGCGAAGACCGGTTTCATGATCTTGGCGATGCTCGGTTTCCTTGCCTGCGCCGGCCTCGCGGTCGTCGGCATCAAGGGCCGGTCGGAAGTCGCGAAAGCCGCTCTCGGACACCTGCCATGGGCGTTGTTCGCAGTCGTTCTCGGCGGCGGCGCAGCCGGTCTGATCCAGGCGTTCCAGTGACCATGCGGAGACGACGATGCTACTCAGCGGTGCTGACGATGATTGCCGCCGGTGGTCTCGTCGTCTCCGCAGCACCCGCCCACGCAACGCCGGTTCCGCAGCACGCCGTGGTGCTGCATCAGCAGCCTGCGCCGACCACGGAGGCTGACCCCAGCGAGGATGCGGGGACCGGGGGAGTGCGCTGGGACGAATTCGGCGGTACCTCCGACGAAGCACCCCAGGATCTCGATTCGTTCATCGACACCACCCTCGGGTGGCTCAAAACCCTCACCGGGTACGCCGGAGTCCTCGGTGTTCTGATCGTCGCGGCCCTGATGGTGATCGGTATCAAAGGCCGCTCCGAAGCGGCGAAGAAGGCCGTGGACGGGCTCCCTGCAGTTGTCGTCGCGACCATCATTTCCGGGGCGGCGTACACGTTCATTCGACTGTTCACCGGCTGAGAAAGAAGAAACCATATGCCTTTGACCACAAAGCAATTCGCCCCGAAGAAGTCCTGGCGTGAGCCAGCGATGATCGCCGCCGGCGTCGTCGCAGTCCTGGTGGTGATATTCGTAATGGCGAGCGCCTGCGGTGGGGACAACCCACCACCACCAGTGGCGGCACAGGGCGGTGACACGGCCGAGACCGCTTCCTCCGGAGCAGCGACGTCGCCGGCCTCGACGGCCGCGAAGGGTTCTCTGGTTCCTCAGGTTCCGGAACCAGCCCGCTCGTCTTCCGATGCGGATTGGCTCACCCGGCCGCCGCAAGGAATTTCGTGGCAGCGGGTCGACGGTGTCCCGTTGCCGTTCAGCGCGTCGGACGGGCCAACCGACATCTCCGGCGCTCTTGCATCCGGGTACACCCACACCCCGCAAGGCGCGGCCGTCGCCGCCCTGCAGATTTCGATGCGTCTGATCTTCTCACCCGATTTCGCGGCTGTGGTCGATCAGCAGACGTCGGTCAGCGAGGACGAACGCCGCCAACTGCTCACCGCACGCAGCGCTCAACCGAGTATCGATGCAGACGCGGTGGGCACCTCCACCTTGCAACCTGCGGCGTTCAAAGTCGGTGGCTACTCCGACGCTGCCGCAACCATCTATTTCGCGTATCCCACACAGACCGGCAGCTACCGGATCGCCCGCACGGCGGTGGAGTGGTCCGGCGGGGACTGGAAGTACACCGGCCGCATGTCCAGCAGCGCGCCGGAGCTTCCCGACACCACCGACCTCTCCACATTCACCCGCCTCTAACCCGTCTCCCTCGCCGACTCAGGAGTTGACGTACCGATGTCATTGACCACCAACCAATTCAACGCCTCCCGGCGTCCCCGTTGGGTGCTGCCCGTGATCGTCGGTACCGCCGTGATCGCAGTGCTCGCGCTGATCACGATCCTGATCGCGCGTCCCGACCCCGTGAGTGCCCCGACCCCGCCCCCCCGCGGTGAAGTGACCGGGCCGGACACGAACGCACTTCCCGGCAAGCTCGAGTGGAAGCTGATCGACGGCGTGCGTTTGCCGTTCTCCAAGGTCGACGGCCCAGCCCGCGTCTCCGGCCCCATCGCTTCCGGATACAGCCACACCCCCCAAGGCGCGGTCGTCGCGGCCTGGCAGATCTCGACGCGGTTGGCGGCGAGTGCCGACTACGAGCAAGTCATGGCGGCGCAGGTTCGAGGCACGGAAGCGGATCGGACACAGGTCCGCCAAGAGGTGGCCCGCGTCCGAAACCTCACTGCCGATCAGTTCTCGCAACGGTTCACCGCGCCAGCGGGATTCCAGATCGTCCACTACTCCGATGTTTTCGTGCAGATGTACTTCGCGACCCAAAGCCCCACCGGCGGTTACGACTTCACAGCCCGAGCGGTCCTCTGGGACGGCAAGGACTGGCAGTACCAACTTGTCAGCGGCCTTCCCTCGCTCCCCAATTCCACTTCCATTGCCGACTTCACCGTCTTCTGAGGACTGTCGATGAACCTTTCACCTTCGCCCCGTCGCTACCTCACTCGCCTCGTGCTGTTGATGTTCTCGGTGTTCGCTTTGCTGGCACTGTCTACGCCGATCGCCTCCGCGCAAGAGGCCGATCCGGCAACGCCACCCACCAGCTACGAAGAACTCACGGCCGAACAGAAGACCTGGCGTGACCCCAAGGGCGTCATCTCGTGCAAAGAGCACCCGGAGTTCCCCACCTGCGCAGAGAACCCCGCCATGTCGTACACCTACCCAGAGGACAACACCGCCTTCACGGCGCGCCTCGACGGTGAAAGCGACGTCAACACCACTATCGACATCGCTGGAACACCAGGCCGCATGCTGGACAAGGCCGCCGACTCTGCGTTCGGCAATGCCGCCGAATCGGTAGGAACCTTCGCCGGAGATTTCCTCGTCGAATCGATGACCTGGTGGATCAAAACCGAGTCGATCGACATCAGCTACGCGAACGTGCTCGCAGGAAAAGCGCCGGTGCAGAAGGTCATCGGATTCATCATGATGGCGGGCATCTTGTCGATGGCGATCGTGATGATGATCTCGCGCCGCACCGAACCCGCCGCCGACATCCTCGTCGGCGGAGTCAAATACATTTTGATCTCCTCACTGTCGATGGTGGTGCTCTCCGGCGCACTGCACGCCGGAGACGACTTCGCGAAACAGATGGTCGAGGACGGCGCCAACGAATTCGGCCAACGCATCAAATTGATGCTCGGCACCTCCGTCATCGGCAACCCCGGTGGTGTTCTGTTCCTCGGGCTCCTCGCTGCCCTGCTCTCGTTCATCCAGTGGGTGATGGGCTTCATCCGGCAAGCCGGAATCGTAGTGCTCTACGCGCTGATCCTCTTCGCCGCGGCCGGACAGTTGACCACCTGGGGCAAGCAGTGGTTCCCCCGAATTGCCGGCGCGTGTATCGCGTTGGTGCTTTTCAAGCCGATCGCCGCGATGTGCTACTCGATCGGCTTCAAACTCATCGGCACCGACCAGTCCATGTCCACCCTGGTCACCGGGCTGATGGTGATCGCTCTGACCGTCATCGCCCTGCCGTCGATGATGGCGTTCTTCTCCTTCACCGGAGCAAAAGTGGCCGGAGGTCCGGGGGCCGGCGCAGTGCTCGCTGGCGGAATTGCCGGAGGTTTGGGAGCTGCCGCACTGGCCAACAACATGGGTGGAGGAGGGGGCTCGGGAAAGTCCGGCGGTGACGAGCAGTCCAGCTTCATGGACGCTACCGGCCCCGATTCCTCTTCTGCCGAAGTCGATCCCAGCCCCGGAAACAGCGGCGGTCTCAGTGAAGCGCCCGCCGAGAAGGGTGCCACTGGTTCCGGTTCGGATGCCGGTAGCGGAACCGGAGCCGGAGCCGACACCTCCGGCGGGGAACAGGACGCCGATCTCGGACCCGGAACCACGGAGAACCCGGACGCCAGCGGGCCGCAAACCCCCTCCGATCCCGGCTCGATCGGCCCGGATCTAGGCGGTGCAGCAGGGGCCGGAGAGGGCGCGGCCGCGGCCGGTGGAGCCGGGGCAGCCGCCGCGACGGGCGGTGCGACGTTAGCAGCGGGAGCAGCTCTCAAAGCGGTCGACGGAGCTCTCGACGCCGTCGAAGGTGCCGCCTCGGAAATGTCTCAAGACACGGGGCCGGATATGCAGTAACTCCCCGATACGCCCGCCCCACAAGCTCTTTCCGCTCCAACGAAGCCGACATCGGCTTCCCCTCATCTCTATCGAACGGAGAACATCATGGCACCAGGATTCGGCGGATACCGTCCCATCAGGGGGTACGGAGTCGGCAAGATCGGTGGCGCAGGCACAGCGATCATCGTCGCCACAGTCATGGCGATCGCAATCAGCTCACAATTCTCACTGATGCTGATGGTCTGGCTCATTCTTCTCGCGGTGCCGGTCCTGGCACTGACGGTGGTGCCGTTCGGTGGATCCGAACGCACTGCCGTCGGGCATCTGGCGTGGGAATGGAAGAGCTGGCGCGGGAACGCCACCAATACCGACGCTTTCTCCTCCGACGTGCTGACCGAGGTTCCGGGAAACGATCATCTGCCTGGAGTTCTCGCACCGCTGCAGCCGGTCACCGTCGACGACGGGTTGGGTGGCAAACAGTGCTTGGTCTGGAACCGCCGCACGGGAATCGTGTCCGCGTTCTTGCGGGTTTCACCGGTCGGAATCACTCTCGCCGACGAAGCTGATGCGATCGCTTGGATGAACGGATACGGCGCCTGGCTCGCTGACCTGGGATACCGGCCGATGATCTCTTCGATCGTCTTCACTGTCGAATCCTCCCCGACCGGCGGGGTGAACCAGCGCGAGTACGTCCTCGACCGCATCGAGGACGACGCCCCCGAGGTCGCGACCCGCATCATGCGCAACCTGGCCTTGGCATCACGGTCCTCGACCGCCGACGTGAGCACCGTGGTCACGATCAACTTCGACCTCTCCAAAGCGAGCACGGAACCGCAGACACTTCTCGAAGGTGCCGCCGAAGTGGTGCGCTGGCTCCCCGGCATCGAGTCCTCACTGGCTGCATCCGGGGCAACGGTCACCGGCAGGGCCACGACGCCGTTCCTGATCCGCCGTATCCGCGCCGCATTCGACCCCGCCATCCGGATGTTCCTCGCTGAAGGTGACAGCGAAGAGGACGAGTTGATCGCGTGGCGCGATGCGGGACCGATTCGCACCGACGGCAACAAGAAGACCGACGTCTACAAGCACGACTCCGGATATTCGGTGTCATGGGTGCTGCGCTCGGTCCCCAATGGCATTGTCCGCCAGAATGTTCTGCTTCCCCTCGTCTCCCCGGGCAAGTACTACCGCCGCTTCTCGATGGTGTATCGCCCGTTCAGCGCAGCGCAGGCATCGGAAATCGTGGAGAAGGAAATCGCCGGTGGAACGTTGCGCCGAATCTTCAACTCCAAGACGAAAAAGGACGAGACACAGCGCGATCACGACGACCGTGTCCGCAGCCGCAAGGCAGCTCAGGAAGAATCCCTCGGCGCAGGTCTCGGGCAATTCACGATGTACGTCACCACCACAGTCCGCAACGAGGCCACCCTCGCAGCGGCATGCGCTGACGTCGAAGAACGGTGCGGCAACACCAAATTCCGGTTCCGCCGAGCGCGCGGCGCACAGGAAGCGACGTTCGCGGCGTCCCTCGGTCTCGGTATCGATCCGACATCCGCGCTGAGCCGCAACGCGAACACGAGATGGCTCGGGTAGAGCCTTCTCGCCCTGCGCCTCGGCACGCGAAATCGAACGCTCACACCTCCGAAACCTCACTCCTCGAAGGACACGACATGACACACCCTCTCGAACACCTCGGCTCGGCCAGGGCGCTGGGAGTTACGCGATGAGTATCGGCCTCGAAGATCGTGAGGTGCGCGAGCACCAGCGCACCGCCGCTCAGGCCGGTGTGGCGGAGCGTTGGCTCGCCAAGCTCGGTATCGTCCCGGCGTGGCGTAAGGAGGAGATCGAGGCCCAGTCCTTCGATCCCGACGCTCCCGCCTATACCCATTCCAATCCGTTCATGCCGTTCACCGAACTGGGTCCGGTACCGCCCGCTCGCGGAGACAAGCGCGAGTTCGGCGGCTACGCGCACAACGTCGACGCTGGAAAACTGTTCTCGGGCACCACCGCTCAGGTCAAGGGCATCTATCCGTTCCCTGCGTCATCAGGCGCGCGAGTACGTGGAGTCCCGTTCGGACGGCACCTGCACACGGCGGAACCGATCGGCGTGGACCCCTCTCAGTGGCTCGTCGACGGACTGGTCACCAACACCGGAATCTGGGTCCAGGGGCAACCAGGTGTCGGTAAGTCCACCGCTGCCAAACGCTTGCTGGTGGGGCTGGTCGCCTACGGATTCGCCGGCATCATTCCCGGCGACCTCAAAGACGAGTACAGCGCCATCGTCGACGAAATGGGCGGTGAGGTCTTCAGAATCGGGCGCGGCTTGCACTCGTTGAACCCGCTCGACCTCGGTCCGATGCGTGAAGCGATCATGTCATCGGTCGGAACCAAACGAGATCAGCTGCTCTCCATCTCCCGCGGTCGACGACTGGCTCTGCTCGAATCGCTGGTCACGATCATCGGCGGTGCCGCCCTGACGTCGACCTATCGTCTGCTGTTGGCCACAGCCGTGGACATCGCAGAAGAAAGCCACCACCGCGCAGGTCTTCCCGACCCCACGATCCCCGATGTGGTCGAGGTGATCAAAGCCGGTCCCGACCCGCTGCGCAGAATCATGGTCGCGTACACCGACCTCGAGTACGCCCGCGAAATCCGTGAGTTCGTCAACACCTTGGATTTGCTGGTCAGCGGCCCTATTTCCGGGATGTTCGACCGCCCGTCCTCGTTCGAGGCACGGGCCAGCAGCCCGGCACTCTCGCTCTCGCTCTCCGCAGTCGAGGACGACGAAGACGATGTCGTCGCGGCCGCGATGCTCTGCGCCTGGACGTGGTCGGCCGGCGTCATCGAAGGTCGCCAGGCCGCCGGGTCTCGGCGCAACGTCTTCCAGATCCAGGACGAGTTGTGGCGCTCGCTACGCGCAGCTCCGGGTCTGGTGGAAAAGTCCGACCGCATCACACGCCTGAACCGGCACCGCGGTGTGGTCAGTTTGCAGTCCACTCACTCGATCACCGACCTCGAAGCTCTGCCTACCGAGTCCGACCGCGCCAAAGCCAAAGGCATGGCGGCACGCAACGGCGTCAAACTGCTCGGCGGCATGGACGACGCGGAAGTCGACCGCTTGCACGCGATCACCGCGTTCACCTCCAAAGAACGCGAAATGGTCGTCCGCTGGTCCGCACCCCCGACGTGGGTCCCCGGACAACGACACCCCGGTCGTGGCAAGTACCTCATCAAATCCGGATCCCGGATGGGGTTGCCCGTCAGCGTCACCCTCGACCCGGAAGAAATCGCGCTCTACAACACCGACGGCGCGTTCGATCACATCAAATCCGGTGGCCACCATGCAGCGTAGGAAATCCCACTCCCACAGGAAAGGAATCATCATGAAATCCGTTATCGCACAACATGACAGCGATGCTCGTTCGGTCGCATCGGAGGAACCTGTGAGAGTTCTCGTCGTCAGTGACGATCTGCCCTCGGCCACCGACCTCGCCTCGTCCGATCCGGATCTGTTGTGGAACCCCGACGCCGTCGGCGTCGTCGGGTCCACATGCTCGTGGGATCTGCTCGGCGCGGTCACCGACGCCCCGGCTGCGGACAGAATCACCGAGCATCTGTTGCGCCCGGTCCTCGACAACCGCCTCGCCACGTTCTTCCTCCCTGAGGCATCACTGCTGACCGCGAACATGCTTCTCGCCGCCTCACGCACGGGTCTGCCGTTCGGTGCTGTTCTCGGGTGGGTCGGCTCCGAGAACACCGCCGACGCGGCACACGCGCTGCGTGAAACGGGCGAAATCGACGCCTACGAAGACGTTCTCGCGTTCGATGCGCAGGACGAGCTGACCCAGGGATCGGTGTGGGAGACCATGCAGATGGCGCTGACCCCTTTGGCAACCGACGCGGTGTTCGACGCGCTCTCCCGACCCGGTTCCGGCCGCAGGAACGCACCCGCACCGTTCGGCACACTGCACGGGCCTGCCGGGGCATCATCGTCGGCGGCCGCCACCGTGCACGTGGTGCGCCCGGTCTCGTCGCCGTGGCGCGAAATCACCTCGGCCCTGGTCGAAGAGCTGCGCCTCTGCGCTGCCGAATGCGCCCATCCGACCACGATCGTCGAACTCGGCACCTACGGAAAAGGAGGCCGGCGATGAACCGCGACGCCTACGCCCCGCTCGCGGCCACCGCCGCGCTCCTCGCGTTTCTCGGTGTGGTGCGCCTACGGACGATGTACCGCAACGGAACCCCGATGTGGATGCTGATCGTCATCGTCGTCGCTGTTCTGGTCGTTCTCATCGTATTGGCGGTGCTGGCCCGCAAGTTCTGGCCGCGCAGTAGCGCCCACGCGAAGCTACGTAGTACCGAGAATCTGAGCGACATGATCGGCCGCGACGCAGCAGAGAAGGGCGTCAAACTCCGAGCGTCGATCGGCGGGGTCCCGAACGCGAACGTGCGCAAGCTCGCCAAGTCCGTCGACATGAGGCAACTGGCGTCGGTGATCGGCCGGATCGGCCGGACGATTCTGTACAAGTCGTTCGAGGAATTCACGCTCGTCTTCATGGGACCGCGCTCGAACAAGACCTCCGCTGTCGCTGTTCCCCGCATTCTCTCCGCCCCTGGCGCGGTGGTCAGCACCTCCAACAAACCGGACCTGTGGATTCTGACGTCCGCGCTGCGGGCCGCGCTCGGCCCTGTCTACGCCTTCGACCCCGGCAACATCGCATTTGTCCCGCAGACCTGGTGGTGGAACATTCTCGGCCACGTCCGCAAACTCAAGGATGCCGTCTCCCTCGCGGATACGTTCATGGACGACACCAGCGGGGGTGACAAGTCGAAAGAAGACGCGTTCTTCACCCCGACCGCCCGCAATCTTCTCGCCTGGACGATCCTGGCCGCAGCGATCGAACCCGGATGCACGATGCGTGATGTGCTCATCTGGATCAGCACATTCTCCGACCGGCCGCGAGACATCCTGCGCGCGCACGGGCTCAAACGAATGACTCTCTCGTACACCACCGTTCTCGAACTGCCGAACACCACCAAGGGCGGCGTCTACGGCGGAGCGAACACAGCCTTGGCATGCATTCAGGACGAAGACACGTTGCGCTGGGTCACTCCACCGCAGAGTTGGGAACAGTTCGTCGACGGCGCTGCCGAGATCGAGGAACTGGATCTGTGGTCACTGTTCGCGTTCGAGGAGGGCAACGTCCCCACCCTGTACCTGATGTCGCAGGAAGGCTCCGGCTCAGCTGGCCCGCTTCTCACAGCAATGGTCACTCGGATCTTCGAGATCGGTAACCTCACCTCCTCCGCCCTCGGTGGCCGTGTGGATCCGCCGATCACGATCGTGCTCGACGAGTGCGCCAACATCTGCCGCATCAAACAACTCCCGGAGCTGGCGTCGTGGTTGGGATCGAAGTCGATCAGCGTCGATGCGATCTTCCAGTCCAAAGCCCAGATGCAGGCCGTGTGGGGCCACGACCGCGCCCAGGCCCTGTGGCTCGCTGCCACCGTGAAGATCTGCGGTGCAGGCCTGCAAGACAAGGGATTCGCCGAAGAACTCTCCGGCCTGATCGGTACACACAAGATCACCGAACACTCCTATTCGAGTGGTCGCGGTGGTGGCTCCACCTCCGAACACAAGGTGCGAGAGCCGATCATGCCCCCCGAAGATGTCGCGGCCATCAAAAAGGAGAACGCGCTTCTGATTCGTCCCGGCGCCAAGCCTGTGCTCATGGACCTGATCCCCTGGTACAACGAACCTGATGCCGGCGACATCGCTGCGTTGAGCAAAATCGCCACGACCGAAATGCGCAATGCTGCCATCGCCGAACTCGGCAACGACAATCCTGTTGCACGAGCATTGCATGCAGCCTCCACCAAAGCCGCTGCGCCCGAGCAGGTATGACCGACGTGGACCCTGTCGCCGAACTCGCCGCTGAACTGGTGGCCCTGCGCCGCCAGTTCAGCACCCTGGCCACCAACCAGGAGCGGACCGCCGACACCGCGAACCGCGCGGTCCAAGGACTCGACGACCTCGAAGAGCAACTGACCGTCGCGGCGCAGAAGTTCTCCGACGCCGCCCAGGCCACGCCGGAGGAAGACCCCGCCCCGGCACCACCGCCGGGACCCGAACCCCTCGACGTCGTGGTGCTGTACGCATGGGTCGGCGATCACATCAGCAATTGGGCGCAACGCAAAACCGTCGGCAGCGCGAGCGACGGATTTCACTGGTGCCCGTGGTGGCTCGAACACCCCGAAGCCATCACACGCCTGTGGGCGCTACGCCGAGCGTGGCTCGAGGCTGTCACCGAGCCGGGCGCAGCAATGACCGCATACTTCCGCGACTGCTTCGACCCGACCATGAACGCCCTCTCCTCCGAAACCGGCCCGTTCTACGGCTGTTCGGTCGACCACCACAACAACAGCCCGTTCCTTCCGTCCGCCGACCCACCGTGGAGCGAGAACCCTGCCGGCGGCCCGGAATGAACCCATGACGTGCCGCCGCGCAGGCACACTCCCAGATCGCCCGCCTGCGCGGCGGCTGCCCACGAGGGTGCTGATGTTCCTTCTCCCCAGCGGGGCCATCAGCACCCTCGATCCGAACCCCCTGATGGCATGCCGCAATCGCGCGGCGACCATTCACGGTAGCCAGGTATCGAGTTACTCGATACACTCCACTCATTAGATACACTCGATGTGAGTGAGACGAGGACGGTGCGACACAACGAAAACCGCACAGGCCACGACGACGCAGACCCGCCGGATCGTGGCAGAGCCACCAACACCCTTCCGCTTTGACAGAAAGAAACAGCTCATGCGAACGAAGATGAAAGCCCGCGTCATCGCGGGAGCCACAATGAGCGCAGTCGTGCTCGCTGCCGGCAACGCAGCAGTAGCCAATGCTGCGCCGGAGTTGGACCCCCAGACCCCGGGTCCGTCCAATACGGCGAACCTCGACCCCCAGACACCGACCTCACCCACCCCGGCCGCACCGGCACCGGCACCAGCACCGGCACCTGCTCCGGTCGTAGAAGAACCACCAGCACCTCGACCGTTCTACGTCGAACCTGCTCCGGAGTACAACCCGCAGCAGTGGCGTCCCGCGCCGAGCCAGAACACCCAGTCCACCCCGGTGCAGAACACGGAGTCTGTCCCGGCGCAGAACACCGCTCCGGCAGAACCCGAACAGGGACCCCTGCACTTGCCTGACCCGACTGTCACACCAGTGGTACCGATCCAGGCCGAGGAAGGTTTCATCCGGCTCGGAGACGCGATCGCCAAGCGCCCGTACTGGGTGCCGCCCACCGAGGCCGAGAAGATCAACAATCAGGCATCGGTAGCGACCGCACAGATCGCGACCTTCTACACCAGTACCGGTGTCATCGAGAGTGAGGCCGATCGCAAGGCTGCGTCAACCGTGGCAGCGACAGCGTTGGGCGCGGCCGGGGGCGCCCTGCTAGTCGGCGCGCCGCTGGCAGGGGTAGGAGCTCTCACCGGACTTGCGATCGCAGCACCCTTGGCACCGGTGCTGACTCCCATCGGGTTCCTCCCCGCCGCCGGTGTCGGTGCGGGTATCGGTGCGCTCACACTCGGCGGCGCTGGAGCCGTCGTCGGGGCAGGGCTTGGCGGCGTAACCGGGTTCGCGGCCGCCACCGCGCTCGGTGCAGGTACGAACAACGGCGACATCGAGTTCGAGTTGCCGTTCACCGAAGAACCCGCAGCCGCCCCGGCATCGGCACCGGCACCGATCGTCGTCGACGCACCGGCAATCACCGCAGCCACAGCTCAGACCGTGGCACAGGTGGAATCGGTTCCCGGTGGTACCGAGGTCGTCGAGACCGTCCGCACCGCTGTTGCCGACGTTCCTCCTGCAGCCCAGCAGGCTGCTGGTGATATGTTCGTGCGGCCGTTCTCGATCAGCCTGGCGGGGAGCAGATCGTCGCAGCCGCTGACCAGGCTGCTGCCGATGTGAACACCGCACTGGCAGGGGTCAGCACGCCTGTGTTCGATGCACTCGCAGCAGTACAGGCAGGGCTCGTCCCGGCCTGACTTTCACCCTCGCGCCTGGCAGGGGCTTTGCGCTCCTGCCAGGCGCGTTCGACTTTCTAAGGACGTTACTTATGCCCGCGATTGTGGACGTGTATCTCAACGCAGACGGAACTCTCACCCATGACGGACAGCAACTCGACGGGCCGCCTGATGCTGCGCTGCGTCTGATTCTCTCCGAGATCGCCGAGAAGGCTCAGGCCAGCGGTGTCGATACCGTTGTGCGCGTTCACCGGGCGGACGGCGGCGTCAGCACCATCAACGCTTTGCGTGACGGGGGCCTGCGGCGTCCGGTCATCGATCCTGCTGCAGCACAGCGTCGATCCCCCACCTCTGCTTCTCGCTCGCGGTGGACGCAGCACCTCGCATTGCGGAACCGATACGTCGTCGCAGGAGCACTTGCTCTCGCCACCTTCGGCATTGTCGGGGTCGTGATCAGCGGCGGAAACGATACCGCTCCAGCGAGTTCTGCGACGCCGCTACCGAATCTTGCTCGGATTGCACCGGACGGCTGGAGTTCTCACGTGAACTGGGATATCTCCCCCGTCGGTGACTTCGCCCCGGTCACCTCCGGGGACCGGATTCTGTATCTGACACCGCAAGCGACACTCCGGGCGGTCAATGCCAACGGCGGCGCTCTCGTTTGGGAATCGCAACCGCTGACAGCTGCGAGCGCCGCCCCCGTCGTCGGAGGATCCGGGGACAAGGCGATCGTGGCCGCAAAAGCCGGCACGGCGATCGAGGTGCTTCCGCTCGCGGGATCTGGTGCGCACCTGAGTCCCACGTCGATTCCAAGTACCCCGTCCGCGACGTTGACCAGCAACGGCGAAGGAATCCTTGTCACCGATGCAGGTGCTGCCCCGGCGATACTGACCACTGATCGTGCAGTCGCCCCTCTCACCGTCCCGGCGGGCAATGCCGTCTACGAGGTTCTCGACGACGACACTGCCGTGGTATCTCCCGCAGAAGGACCCTGGTCGATCCTGCGCCCTGGTGACCAGCCTCCGGCCACAGTGAGCGTCACCTCTCCGGGTGGAGCGGTGGGTGCGCCCCACGCGGTGTCCTCCGTGCGCGGTGTCGTGGCCGCGTGGTGGAACACCGACAATCCGCAGAATCGGATCGTCGCTTTCCACGATGCCCGCAGCGGAGAAGTTCTCGCCGCGAAGGAAGTACCGGCCGCAGTCACAGACAACCCGCTCCCGACCGTCGTCTCCGAAGACCGTACGTTACTCAGCGCCGGACCCGTCCTCGCGGACTCCAGCACACAGCAAACCGTCTTCGCCCCTGCCTGGAAACCGTCGAATGCCACCTCCGGCAACATCTTCGGGTCACTGGTCACCAGTAGCAGCACCGTGCGTGCGCAGTGGACGGGCCGTGGCGAAGTTGTCTCACTGACCGAAGGCGCAGCCGTTCCCTGGCTGGTGACCGACGATGGTTCCGCAGTCGTCCTCGACCAACTCGGGGACATCACTCGCATCGCGGCCGTCCGCAAGGACGAATCATGAACCTCCCCAACGGATCACCGTCCGCTCTGCCGAACATACAGACCGGTGTGCGCTTGTTGCCGACCCTCCTGACTCTGTCGTCCTGGGCCGGGGGCACGGCGGTCGTCGTACTCTCCGCGACAGTGATCATCAGCGCCTACAGGCACCGGCGCAAGATCGCACCCTGGGTAAGTCGCCCCCGGAACCTGCTGCGTCTGGCCGGCGGGATGCTGGCAGCCGCAGTGTGGATCTGGTTCCTGACCGACATGATCAGCCGTGCACCGGCAACGGCACTCACTCTCCAGCGACAGTGGCCGTTCGGTGTCTTCGCGTTCACCGTCCTCTCAACGGTGGGCGTCGTGTACCTCCTCATCTGTGCAAGCCGGGAACGGGCCGTCGCATGTTTCCCCGGCGTGAGCATGGGCGCCATGACGGAAGCGTCCACCGCGCCGACCACCGACGACACCGCGAACCCGAAGTAGTACCGGTGAACGCTCGCCCTGTCGCCGCCCGTCCGAGTTCGCTGCCCACCACCAGAACATCTTTCGCGCTGATGATGCCCGAAACCTTCGACAAGGAGTTCCGACATGACATCTCGCTTTCGCTCACTGACACACCTCTTCACTCGCACTAAGGCTGAGACCCCCGCCCCCGTCGAGACGTCCTCGCTTCGAGCCCGGGGATTGCACCCGTGGCTGCTTCCACCCGTCAACGTCAACGACGTCCTCCCTTCCACGGCCCCGCCGTTCGTCCAGGCGGTGGCCGGCCAGGCCTTACGCGAACTCCACTCCTCGACCAGATCACTTCCGATACATATTCCGTCCCCTACCTCGTCGGCGACGGCAGTAGGAGCAGCGGGCGGCCCGGCGGTTACGGCCGACTTCGTAGGCGGCAACTACACCGCGGCCATCGAGGCGATGGGCGGGCGGGTCATCAACCTCGGACAGTCCGCAGGCCGACCCCTCGACCCGCTGGCAGAGACGGACCCCGTCCCCTCCGACGATGAACCTTCCTCCGCCCCGGAGACGGACAGATGAACCGACGAGCGGTGGCATGGCCCAGTGCAGCGGCTGCGCCGGTCGCACTGATAGCGGGTTGCTTCGCGGTCCTCCTCGACCAACTCGGCGACGTCACCCGCATTGCCCATCGGTATGCAAAGGACAAGTCGTGAAACACAAGAAGACAGATGTCGGCCAAAAGATAAGGTAGCTAGATGATCTGGATGCTCCGCTCGAAGCCGAGCCGTTACGCACTACGTGTGGATGTTGCCGCTACCTCAGCGACCCTGCGCGAGCAGCTGATCGACGTCCGCGATGTCACAGCGGCCATCGACCCGGAGGATCCACGATGGTCTGCCGTCCGGATGCGAGCAAAAGAAACACGAACACACTTCTTCTCGGCCGCGCTACGTCTTCCCCGCGTGGAACGACAGCTGGCCTTTCAGTGGGAGCATGCAGCGGCTATGACCTACTGGTACATCACGGGAGACAGAGGCTTCGGCCCCCTTGAAGAGCAAGCCGCGAAATTGCTGGCGGCGCTGCCTGATGGCCTCGATGTCACCGCTGCAGAAGAAACGGTCGATGCCATCGGTCACCGCAGTGAGATGGCCATACGCCGTACACCGAAGGTCGGCAGATCCAGGAAAGGACGATCGCCTACGGTGGTCGATCAGAAGGGATTAAGGGACCGTATTGCGAACGACCGTGCAGGATTGGCATTCCAAGACATCTTCGCTCCTCAAACCGCGACAAGTCGGCAGGCCCACCGACACTACTTTCCATGGATTGCCGGGACGCTCGACTATTTGTCAAAACCACGTTCCCGCTTTGAGCTCGAAGCCGTTCTCGCACAGTGGCGAAACGAACGAGAAAAGTACATTGACACCAATCGAGAAGCGACCGACATTGTGATCCGCCCCGACCCCTAGTTTCTCAATGCCTCAGTTCGAGTTGCTCGTTGGCTTGAGAAGTATCAGCGCCGCCAGTCCGCGCGGGCATACCTTTCCGCCTAACGGAGAAGGATGCCCTGACTCGAAGTAGCGGCGCGCGGACTATTGCCAATCCGGGACAGTCAAAGGCTTGTTGCCAGCGATGGTTTCGATTTCAGGCACGAGTTTGATGCTCAGCGGCAGTTTCGTCAGCAACCGCCCGTTGCGAGTGACGACGAATCGAATCAAACCTTCACCTCGAACATCGAATTTGATCCCCCCGGCGAAGGTCACGGGCATCAACCCATGCGGGTGGTGGACGTGACCACTTGGCATCGGCACACCGAATTCGCGGGGGAACTGATAGCTCGTGATACTGGCGATGTCCGTACGGGAGTGCTCGATCTTGACGTCGAATTCCTGCGGAACACCGACGTCGACAGGGGTGAAGTGACAGCGCACTGCGAGATGCACCTCTAATTCGCCGGGCACCTCGGTTACTCCGATCAGTGCAATTCCCAACATGTCAGCATCGAGAACCGCCCCATCTGATGCGGCGTGCGGGGTGAATCCCATTCCGAGGACTGCCCAGTCGACGCGGTCGCTGCGCCCGAACTCGTTGGCGTGCTCCCACTTCGAGCGGAACCACTCGGCCGCGATCTCGACGGTGCGGTCAGGGTTTTCGTCGGTGTCGAAGATCTTCTGCGCCACCGCTTGCACCAGCGCTTCGGACTCGATGTCGGCGACGAACGGCAACTCCATTCCGTTCGCGTCGAGGAAGATCACGGCCGCAAGCCAGGCGGTTCTCTTGTTTCCGTCCGTGAAGTACTGGGTGCTGGCGATCCCGTGCAGATAGGCCGCTGCTTTCGACCACACATCGGGGAAGGTGTCGCGGTCACCGAACCCAGACTGGGGTCGATGTGCGTTCGTCTCCACCCCGGCCATGCTCGAAACACCAACGCCGCCCTCTTGGGCGGCGTTGATGTCGATCAGCTGTTGAACGGTGAGGTAGTGCGTGGCCACTATTTGAGGCGATCGAGCAGTGTCGACCAGCGGCTCATGTGCTTGTCCAGAAGCGCCTGAGCCTGGGCATCGTCGATCGACGGGCCGGCAGCTACTTGTGCGAGCACCTTCTCGTCCTGCGGCTCCCTGTGGCGTACATCTGTCATACCTCCGAGGGTACGTCAGTAGTGCAGCTTTGGTACAGATGTCGTCGCAGAGAGCCTGACCACACGAATCAGCAGGTCAGGAGACACGAACCAGGAGTTAGGAGAGGTCGCAGACCTAACTCTGCGTCGTAGCGGGATGGTCCAATATGTCGGTGACTCGCATCGATGTCCTGCACAGTCCTGCCTCATCGTCTTTGCCACTCGGAGTGGTCGTGTGGCGGTCTGTAGCCGTCCTGTTTGCCGGATTGATGTGCGCGATGGTTCTGACCGGGGCGGGACAGCAACCGGTTAATCCCTGGTTGGCGGCCAGCGCGGTGCCGATCGCCCTGGTGTTCTTGTATCTGGTTCTCCTCCCCGGCGTCACGTTCTTTCCCGAACACCGCCGAGAATTCCTGCATGAGATTCCCCCGCCGGGGATTTTCGCGCTGCCTCGCATCTGGCCTCGTTATCGAGTCGCTCAGGCGGGGGTACTCGGCGTGGGGATTCCGATCGCGCTCACTTACCTGAGCACTACGGTGCTGGATCCGCTACTGCGGTCGGTAACGGGCATCTCCACGGAGATCACTGGTGAGAACCGCAACGACTGGTATGCGGGCGTTCCGGTGGCGTGGATGACGCTGACGATTGTTGCCCACGTGATCGCCGAGGAGATCCTCTTTCGCGGGCTGGGACTGTCGTTGTGGCAGTTTCGCGATCACGTCCGTGACCGGCGACTTCGCGCAGCACTTCTCGGTGGGGTCATGCGCTGGTACGTCGTCGTCAGTGTTGCGCTGTTCGGCTTCTCACACGCGGAATTCGGTGCGTGGAATGTACTCTCGGCCGCCACGCTCGGGCTGGTGTTCTTCCCCCTGGTCCTGAAAACTCGGTCGTTGTGGCCGGCCATCGTCGCGCATGCGATGGGGAACTTGGACTCGTATGGGGTACTGAACTGGATCCGGTGAAGAGGACCATCCCCTCACATACAGAAAGTCGACGCGTCATGACAACGCGCCGACCCCTGATCACCTGACTACAGCGCGCGTTTGGCCACTCTCGCTGCCGTCGACGGCGCTGTCCCCGGTGGTTTACGCGGTCCCCGGCGATGCGTGGGTTTGATGCCGGTCGGTGGCGTCAACGGGCCAGCAGCTCTGGCCGCTGCCTCGGTGGGCTGTACCTGTGCAGCCTCGCCTTGCGCCCGTTCCTCTCTCGCAGCGCTTCGCTCCCCGGCCGCGTACGACCGTTCCGCGCGCGCATCGGCGATGGTGCGGCCGTCACCGACCTCGTCGAGTGGAAACGCCCGCTCCGACTCCTCGGCCGTCGCCTGCGAGAACGGGATCTCGGTGCTTCGCTCGGACCCGACATCGTGGTCGTAGATCGGCTCGTCAGGTTCCGGTTCATCGGGCAACGGAATGTCCTCGTCCCACCCGCCGTGGGTCTTGTCGAGATCGACGACTTCCCCGTACTGATCGCTCGATGACCGCGAATCGTCGTGAGCAGGTGCGCTATCGGCCGCCCGGGACCGGGTTCGTCCACGCTCGTCTGCTTCGGCGTACTCGATGCGCTGTGCCTCGCTTTCGGCGGCGTCGGCGTTTCCGTCGTGGCGCGCCGCCTGGGTGTTCGCCTGCTCACGCATACGGTCTCCGTCGAGCAGACCCGGATAATGTTCGGCGAGTTTGGCGTCGAACGATTCGTCGATCTGGCCCACGAGCAACGCTGCCCGCGCCCGATCGAGTGGATGGCCGGGTTGCGCCTGCGCGAGCCATTCCTCCGCGACCTCGCGTTTGGCTTCGTCCTCACTCTTCTGCGAGACACGGCCCTTCGTCGCCGCCTCCCGCATGTTCCACGAGGCGAACGCGCTGGGAGAGCGGATCTTCTCGTTGAAGGTGATCCCGGCGACGACATCCGCGAGCCGGTCCGGGTCGGCACCATCGCGCACCAACGCGGTGAACTGCCGCTCGGCCGTCGCCCACCTCTTGTCCTCGAGGATCGACTGATCGACGCGTCCCTCGAGGCGATCCGCCAGGGTCGGCGGAGGCGGCGCGTCCTGCGCAGCCTCCGCCTGCGCATCGCGCCACCGGCCGCGTAGCCATTCCTCCCGGAAGTCCTCCCACGTCTGTGCGCTCGGCTCATTAAATTCGGCCGCGATCTTCTCGTTGCGTGGCAACGCCATCCAGGCGTTCGCCTCCTCGATCTGCTCGGCCTCCGGCAACCCCTCGGTGTAGGCCTCGCTTGCGTGCCACTGCCCACGGAGCCACTGCGCCTGCACCCCGTCCTCGCCCTGCCAGGTGTGCGCGTCCGGGAACTCCCAGTCCAACGCGACCTGCTCGTTGCCTGCCTTTTTCATCCACGCTTTCGCTGCCGCGAGTTCCTTACTCACTGAGACCGCGTCGATGAGCGACTTCTCTCCGCGCCGTGTCTCGTCCAGACCAGTTGCTTGTGCTTGTGCCCGCTGCCAGTTCTGATAGAGCGCCGGGTCGTGCTCACTGGCCCAGGCTTGTGCTGCTTCGAACTCCTTGTCCGCGGCAAAGGCGCTCGCCCATCTGCCGATCAAGGCCAGCTCATGGTTGCGTTCGGCGTCGCGCATCTCGGGTTCTTCGAAGTTCTGGAAGTTCACACGTGGAGCGTTTTTCCTCCAGTCTCCGTAAAACTCTTTGTCGTGTTCGAGTGCCCACTCTGTGGCCTTCGCGAGGTCGCCGTTGTGCTTCTGCGCGTGCTGGAAGACACCGTTGAGCCAGAATTTGCGGCGGCTTTCTTCGAATCCGTTCTCGCCGCGAAACTCCGGATGCGAAGTGTCTTCCCACATCGCCCGTACTCGCGCTTGTTCGGGTTGATGCAACCAGCGTGCTATCTCGACGCGTCGGGATTCTTCGCGTTCGAAGGTGGCTCGCTCCTGCGCCGTCTGCGCCGCAAGGTTGAGCTGATGCTGATGTAGTTCTTCCACAGTGCCGCGGAGGTCATCGATGCTGCTGTAGTTGCTGTTCTCGTTGAGCCATGACCTCAGCTCCCCCGCCATCTTGGCTGAACCGACCACCGTGGACGTGTAGTTGTCCTCCCATCCCGCCTGCACTCCGTACCGGCCTCCCGACAGCGGAGCGATGCGCACAGTCATCCCCGACTCGGGATGCTGCTCTGCGTAGACACGGCCGGCCGCTGCCGCCGCATTCCACTGCTCGGTATCGTCAGCGCTGAGCTTGCGTAATCCGTTCTCGGCAGCAACCGCTTCGATCCGGGCCACGTTCTCCGCGTCCTCGAACGCCGCGCGCCCCCTGCTTTCGCGAACAGTGCGCATCAGATCCGCGCCCGCGCGCATCGCCATCATCCATCGCATCGCGTCACCACGCCCAAGCGAGAACGTCGGAACCTCGTCGTGTTCACTCATCTCTGCTCTCCGTCCGATACGACCGCCGGCGCTGTCGGCGAAGAGGGCGCCGGGGCAAGAAAGGTCTGCGCCGCTCGTTCCCATGCCGCAGCAGGAGCAGTCGCCGAGTGTTCCGTGTTTGAGAATGCATCGAATGCACGGATCACTTTCACCGATTCAGGACTAGACGATGAAGGGACTGTGCTCGCGAAGGCATCGAAGGCGCGGATCACCTCCACCGCTGCACCTGAGTATTCGAACACAACGACCGCGTCTTGCCCGTGTGGCTCCTCCACGATGGCCACACGCACGTCGTCGATCGGATCGACTGCGGCGGCGTGCACGTGGCGGGCAAGACTCTCCACAGCTCGGGTAAGAGAAGGATGTGTCGAATGCAGTTCACTGACCGGCGAGTCGACAGCTCGGTACATCAGTGACACAGCGAAAACAGTAGAACCTCGATCGGTGACATTGTCGTTCGTGGGGTCAGTCATCGCTGCCCTTTCCAACTCGTCGGTCGTGCCACGAGCACAGCTCGCAGCATGCAATGGGTGGCGACTCCCGACGATGTGGACTTGTACGCGGCGGATCACGCGCCTGCGATCACAACTTCCTCTCTTCCCCTCTCCTCGGCAACCATTCCGGCGTGCTCGACGCCGGAGCTCTTGGTGTACGTCCGCGCGAAGGCGCGCGATCACGAACACTGTCGACTACTGCCGCAGTGGTGCGCGGAGCACCCGACATTCCGCGGCCCGCTTCGTCCGCGAAACGTCCCACGCAACGAGCCGACCTGGTGGCCGCCGCGCAGTGATGCGAGCGTTTCGATACCTCGTGCCACGCCGCGATCTCCAACAACAATTCCGACAACGCCAACGCCAACTCGAGCCCGGCGTCACGGGTCATACCGCGACCGGACACCAGTCCTACTCTCGACAACTGACGAGTCGAAGCACGCAACGCCCGCGCCATTTCTCCCGCAGGCGGTGATTCCAAGGACTTCGGCATCCGTCCTGCCCGATCGAACGACCACGCCGCGCGGCTCAGCTCCCCGCGCCGCTGCGCACCGTCCGCGACCCTCGCCCATACCGCCAACAGCGGCTGCACGCTCTTCGCCACCGCCACTGGCGACTCGGTCCTGCCGCGTACTGCGACCGCGCTCCCGCGCACGACTCCCGCGATCGAGGACAACACCTCATGCGCCCGCCCGGTCTCCGGTACCGCCAATGCCGCATCCCCGGACCACCGCGCCGACAACTTCACCCACGAGAGCTCCGGAGCCAACTTTCTACCTCCGAAGAAGATCGGGCGGCCGGTCTTCGCGTCGCGGTCCTCGGGATCAGCGACCGCGTATCCGTCGATCTTTCCGTCGTCGTTGCGGTGCAAGTGCACCAGCACACCTTGCGAGCGCAGCTCGGACAGAAACTGCTCCGAGTCCGCGCTCATCGCGGCGGTCTCGGTCACCACTTGACGCAACTGAATCTTCGCGGCCTTACCGGCTTCTCCCCGGCTCAGCCCCTCGTAACCCTGCCGCATCCGGGTCGCCGCTTTCTCGATCTCGCCGCGACTGGCCGCTGGTGCTGCAGAACCGTCGTTGATCGCGGTCGCCTGCAAACCGAGTCGATCCTCCCAATCCCGCATCACCGTGCGGGTCACTCCGAAATCGTTCTTCGGGTGGAAGCGACGACCCGTGTCCTGGCGCACCAACACCGCGGCGATGTGAATGTGATCGTTGCCTTCTGTGGACTGACCGTGATGCACCGCGATCCATCGGCACCCACCGGCGTCACCTTCCGGAGCGATCCCGGTTCGGTCCATCACATCGCGTGCAATCTCGTTCCACTGCGCGTGCGAGAGCTTCCCCTCTTCCGCCGACAGGCTGAGCGAGCAATGCCACACGTATCCGTGTTTGGTGTACCCCGGCTCACCTGTCTGCGGCTGACGCCTGGGCAACTCGGCCGCCTCGGCAGTCGCGTTCACGTGATCGAGCAACGCTGTGAACTCCGCCGGATCGAAGTCGAAATCTCCCGGCCCCACCAGATCAGGCTGCAACGCGCCAGGGTCGGACTGCCACGCCCCGATCACCGTCGGGCGCGTGTGCTCGTTGTGATCGCCCCGCCCCATCAGGTAGCGGACCAACCCCTTCGCATCCCAACCCTTCACGATCTTGTCGATCACCGCAGGCTCCGAAGATGCTCCATCAGCCAGGCATCGATCTTCGTGTTCGTGCGCCGCGTGAACTCCAAGACAGCATCAGCATTACCGCCCAGCTGCCCCGTCGAATTCGCATGACGGGCGACATCGTTGAGATTGCCGGCCACGTTCCCCAACAATCGACGCAACTCCCGCACCTCAGCCGCGACACCGCGCAACTCGTGCACCGTCGCCGGAGCGTTCTCTCCTGAACCTGTGGTCATCGCCTTCGCCGTCTCGACCGCAGACGCCGCGATGAATGCCCCCGACTTCAAGCCCCTCATCGTCGAAGCCTGCTCGATCAACGCGTACTCGTCCGGAGTGAACAGAGCTTCCTTGCGACGCGAACGAACGACCACACCGTGCGAACGGTGACCTCGCTTCGCCTTCACGCTCAACCCAGCTCCTCAACCGTCCAGACGAACCCTCGACTGGACCTCACTCGCCGGCCGCCCGGCGACATCCACCCCGCCGCCGGGGTGCTCAGACCTCGAACCCCTTCGAGTCTGAACCACGCCCGCGGCAGGCGCAAGCTAAAACCCCTGGGTTTTAGAATATCTTGCTCTGCTCTTTCACCAGACCTGCCTGCTTCCTGCGGAAATGCATAACGCGCGATCACCACGCACCCGAGCACCCCGCCGGCCCCGCACCCGACTCGCGTCTGCGCCGATTCTTCATCAGGCAAGAGGTCGCGAAGCGGCCTCGCGGCAGCCCCGCCCTTCGGCTCTTCTCTGTTCGCCACCCACTAACCGCCACGTCATTCTGCGAAGCCGACCGCCCGATCCCGTCGTCCACACTTGGGGGTGGCGCGCGAGGATTGTGGGTGCCCGAGACGCAGCGGAGCGAGAGGAAAAATCTCGGGCATCCACATGAGGAGCGGCATGCGCCATCCCCATCTGTGGGCAACGGGGCCGCCGCTACGCGGCGAACACCACCACTCTGCGCGCGGAAAACGCCGATCCGAACTTGGCGTGTTGCCCCCAACCTGTGCACCGGGGAACTCGGCATTGGGCACAAACCAGATTCCTCCGCTCCGCGTCTGGTTTGCACCCAACGCCGCCCCGGACACCCAGGCCGGGGACAACACCTCTAGCCATAGCGACTCGCCACAACCTCTCCCACTCAAAAAGCCCCACACGCCGTCTCACGCCGGGGCGAACCATTCGATACAGTAGATTCATTCGAACTGAAAGGACTGGTGACCAAATGGCCACATCGAAGAATTCGGCCGCGGAAAAGGCGGCATCGGCGTACCGAGCTGCCCTCGTCGAGAACTCGGTCGAAACTCTCGTCGGTGACCTCGCGGTGAAGATGGGCGAGTGGAAGCTCGCACGCGAGGCACGCGAGCGCGGTCAACGTGAGCTGATCGCACGCGAAGAAGCAACCGAGAATGCGGTAGCCGCTGCATACGAGGCAGCGCGTGAAGGCGGCGCGAAAGTCAGCGCCCTCGAGAAGATCGACCTCAAGCCCACCGCCGCCCTCGCAGCCGTGAGCAAACGAGCAAAAGCAGGCAAGGACAAGGGGGACATCGCTTCCCCGTCCACACCCACCTCACCACCCACTCCGGTCGCTACGGGCACCAACCCTGCCCACTGACCGGAACCACGACGAACCAACCGGCGACTATCCACAAAAAATGGATCTGGCTCCATCCCGATGTCTCGGGTGGAGCCAGATCCATGTTCAGGGCGCGACCGCGTGGTGCGCCCCTATCGCTCAGCGGTCACGGTCCACACCAGGAGACGGCCCGCCGATTCGGTCCAGATGCGCCGGACGTGAGCGCTCGGCGGCACGCGAAGCGCTCTGCGGGGTCGGCTCGGATTCCTCGCCTGCCTCTGGTTCCGGATCGCCACGGAGCTCGATGTCGATCGCGCGCTTGCGCACCTTGAGTGCGTCCAGCCGTTCCTCGTGCTCGAATTTCAACCCGAGTCTCGCCTCCGATCGTCCCTTCTCTCCGACTGCGGTCGCGAGTTCGCGTTCGGCATTTGCCAACCGGCGGTCCATTCCCTCGATCGCATTCTCGAGCTTCACTGCGATACCGACACCACCGTTGCGCAAGGTGCCCGCGTTGAACGTGACCGTATGACCGTCGATGTCTGGAAACACGATCGCGGCGTCGGCGCTGCGCCCGTTCGGCACATTGCGTGCGTGCAACTCGAAGCCGCCCAGCCGTCCGATACGACCGCCATCGATTTCTTTCCAATGCGATGATCTGTCTTCGATGAGCGCATACAACCGCGCGGCGATCGCGTCGCCGGCCTCGATGCGAGAATCGATCGGGCTCCCGTCGAGTTCGATCACGAACTTCTCACCCCGAGTCGATACCCGCTGTTCGATCGCGCTGGTGAACGTGGCGATGCTCTTTTCGAGTTCCGGAATCCGGTATTCGGATTCGCGGACACGCAACGCCAGCATCGACTGGCTGCGTTGATGAGATCTTCGCAAACGCTCCAGTTTCCCGACCTCGGCATCAACTTCCGCCTTTTCCAGCACCAGCGGATTGCCCGAAGCGATGGCCACCGCTTCGTTCGCGTTCATCGCCGCGTCTCCGATGTCGTCGATCTCGCGGACGTCGAGACTGCCTCTCATGAACTGATTGATGAAAGTGGCTTTCCGTGATTGCGTCGACCACATCCGAGCATCGAATGTTCCTTCGGTGATGGCGATCCCGATTCTGATTTCAGCGTTCTGATTTCCCTGCCGGACGCCGCGCCCGTCTCGCTGTTCCAGATCGGCCGGCCGCCAGGGACAGTCGATGTGCATCAACGAGACAACCCGGTCCTGCACATTCGTCCCCACCCCCATCTTCGACGTCGACCCGACCAAGATCGCGATCTTCCCGGATTTCGCGTCAGCGAACATCGCTGCTTTGGCCTTGTCGGTCTTGGCGTCGTGGATGAACGCGATCTGCTCGCGCGGCACACCTTTCGTAGTGAGCTCCGATGCCAGTTCGTCGTACACGTTCCACCCCTCCCCCGGCGTTCCCAGATCACAGAACACCAAATGCAACCCGCCCCGACGCGGATGCGGAGCGCCGTCCTTCCCGATGTAGACGTTGTCCTTGTTCTCCTCCCAATTGCGGTGTAACCACGTAGCCGCCGCACCGATCTTGTGTCCGGAGTCGGCCTGTGCCTCCTCCAACGCCGTCCCGGGGTCGGCGAACAGATCGTCACCGTCTTCAATTGCGGCTATTTCCTGTGCGATGTGGGCCTTGCGGGTGAGCAAGCGCAGATCCAGCGCCGCTGCGCGCCCTTCCGATGAAATTTTGAGCATGTTGTCCACGGTCGGCTCGACAAGTTTTTTGCGGACCGCATCCGCACGTTCACCGAGACTGATCACGAAATCACGCTGAGCCTGCGTTGCCGGGACGGAAATCAGTTCGGGAACTCGCTGCCCGTCGCCCCGCCTCGCGATGGCCGGTGTGGGAAGGTCGAGATCCTCCGCCGTCTTCACATCAGCGGCGACGTGAAACATCTTCAGTAACTCGGGCACGTTCCGGAAACCCGATACCCGTTCCTTGAGCGACCAGGAGTTGCCGTCCACCGACATCTCCAACTCCGCCTTCGTGGAAGCGAATGTTCCCGCCCACTGATCGAAATTCGTGATCCCGGCAGCTTCCATCAGATCGGGTCGCAGGTACCGCTGCATGACGTATGCCTCGGTGATCGAATTCGCGATCGGGGTCGCCGTTGCTCCGGTGACCGCTCTCCCGTTGTGCTTGTCCCGCAAGTACTCGATCTTCATGTGCAGATCTTGCGCACGCTGAGAACCGGCGATCGCGGCCGATTGAATGTTGGTGTCCGTGGACAGATTCTTGTAGTCGTGCAGCTCGTCGACGACGAGGTAGTCGATCCCGGTCTGCTCGAAGGTGATTCCCGGATCCACCGGACCAGACAATTTGCTCTTGAGCTTTTCCTCCGCTTTCAGAATCAGATCCTCGGTGCGCTTGATCGTTCGCCCCGCGCCCCCGTTGCGTTTGAGTGCTGCCAAATACTCTCGCCTCGGCGCAATCTCCCTGTCGTGGTACCAGCGCGCGGTCTCATTGCTGACTACCAGCCGCGCGAAACTGCCACGCGTCATCACGATGGCATCCCAGTCGCCGGTCGTGGCACGGGCGACGAAAGCGCTCCGCTTGTCGCCCGCCAGATCTTCAGTGCCCGCAGCGAGAACACGCGCCTGCGGATACGCCTGCAGGAACTCACGCGAGAACTGATCGAGCATGTGATTCGGTACGACCATCGCCGGTTTGTTCACCAAACCGAGTCGACGTAACTCCATCACCCCCATCGCCATTTCGGCTGTCTTGCCCGCGCCCACAGCGTGGAACAACCCGACATTCGGCTCGGCCACCATCCGTGCGACGGCGCTCAACTGATGCGGCCGCGGAGTGAAATCCTTCGTCAGTCCCGGCAAGGTCATGTGTTCGGTCGGATACGACCGCAACACGATCCCGTTGAACCGGCGGTTGTACTCGTCCGCCAATCGCTGAGCCCGTCGCGGGTTCTCCCACACCCACTCCGAGAACCTCTCGCCGAGCTGCGCGGCCTTCTCGTTGGCCGCATCCGTCTCAGTCGGGTTGAAGATCCGCGAGTTTCCGTCCTCGTCCGGGTCGTAGACACGGATCGCCTTCTGCCGTAGCCGGTACTCGGCAAGTTTCGGTGCCGGCACCCGCTCCGTGCCGAATTCCTCGGTGGAAAGGACACCACCGACACCGCCATTGACCCGCCACTCCGAACCGACACCCCGCGAGACCAGAATCGTGGTGTCACCAAGCACTTCCTGCAGGAAATTCTCCACATCGTCCGCTTCGATCCACGCCGCACCCAGTCGAGCATCGATCTCAGCCGGACCCAAGTCCTCAGGAATGACAGCCGACAGCGGCGCAATGTTTTCCGAGTAGGTATGCGGGTCGTCGACGAGCGCCGTCTCAGCTGCCGAGAGTTTTGCGCGCACATCACCGGACAGATACTCCGCTGCCGAAACAAGCGCACCGCCTTGCTCGGGATCCGCGAAGACCAGGCCGCGCAACTGCTCTCGCGCGCTGTGCTCCTCGACACCGAGTAGTTGCGCGACGACTTCGATATCGATACGGCCGTGGGTGTCCAAGCAGATCGCCAACGCGTCCGCTGGAGTGTCGGCACCGAGGCGGGGTGTGCGTGGAGCGACGACACGTCTACTCATGATCGCCATCTTCGACGCCGTATCCGTCGTTGCGTCGTAATCCTCGAGTGCCATCACAGCCGGTTGGTGCGGATCCTCGCGGAATGTTCGCATCACCGGCGGCCGTCGCACCGACAACACCGGCTCGCCGGTTTCCGCGTCCAAGCGCCCGCTCGGATGCCATGAACATCTGTTGATCGGCCCGTACCGATCGACGTATGCGTCGTACCGTGCGTTCAACACCGAGCGCAGATCACCGATCGACTCGTTGTCCTGCGCAGAGGCGGCCTCCGCTTCGAGCAACGCCACGGTCGCATCACGAATACCGAGAAGGCCCCGAAGTTCGCGCTGCTGACTCGACGGAACCGTCAGTGGTTCGTCCGTCCCGTACACCGTTCGGCGCCGGAACTCCCCATCCGGAGAGAGACTGATGTGCCCTGGGAAATGTGCTGGGCTACCCCCGACGACAGCGGCCACCCGCCGCTCATCCGCACTGATGCCGCGTGGCGCATGCACTACACCGGCACCCCGCGCTTGGGCCGCCACTTGAGCCAATGCGCCGCGCAGATCCGAAACTAGATCCCGATCACTGGCATTGACCTTCACCGTGTCGGAGGAATACATGCCGTGACCGACTTCCACCGTGCCGAGCACCATTTCCGGGTGACGTTCGAAGTACTCGTTCATTCGCACCGTGGCCACTTCCGGGACATCCCCGTCCAGCATGCCCGCCCGGGTCGCTGACTTCTCGATCGTCCGCTCGAAATCCCCTCCCACCGAGACAGGTATGCCGTCGCGGCGACGCAGAATCAGCACGTCGGTCACAGCGTCGGTGCCGGCCGTTCTGCGGTGAGCGCCGGTCGGCAATCGGATCGCGCCCAAGAAATCTGCCCTGCCCGCGATCTCACGTCGCGCCGACGGGTTCTGCGCGTCCATCGTGAAGGCAGAGGTGATGACCGCGACCATTCCCCCTGGCTTGACCAGAGCCAACGACTTGAGAATGAAGTGGTTGTGCATCGAATGATTGCCCAGGTTGTGTACCGGATCATGCAACTTCGCCCCGGAGAACGGCACATTGCCGACTACCGCGTCGAACGTGCCTTCCGGCAGCGGTGTGTCCGCGAACGATTCCGTGCGGATCGTCGCCGCCGGGTACAGCTGCGCCGAGATGCGGGCGGTCGTCGGGTCCAACTCCACCCCCGTCATCCGCGCAGCTCGTGGAGCCAACCCGATGAACGTTCCCGACCCGCTACCCGGTTCGAGAACCTCTCCCCCGGTGAAACCCAAGTCCCCCAGGTGGTCCCAGATCGCCGCCACGATAGCGGGGTCGGTGTAGTGCGCGTTGAGGACCGTGCGCTGAGCGGCGAGCCAGGCCTGCTCTCCGATCAGCGCGCGCAGCTCGGCCGCGTCATCACGCAAGTCCTGGCGAGAATCGTCGAAGATCTGCGAAGCCGCACCCCACGACGACCAGCGCGAAAGTATCTGCTGCTCCTCTGCGGTCGCCGACTTACCGTGCTCCTCGATCCGGTGCAGAGTCCGGATCGCATCGAGATTTGCAGAGATGCGGGCGCGGATACCGCTCGGAACCGGCGGCATGTCCAGCGGCGGCCGCCAACTCGTCGCCTCACTGCGCCCGTCGACCCGATTCAGTCGGCCATCAGCTCCGACCTCTGTGTACGGGGTGAACCGAATCTCCTCGGAATCCTCGACATCGAGGTCCCCGGCGTAGAGCGCATCAACCGCGTCCGCGGTAAGGCTCTGCTCGTCGGCGGCCCTCGCAGTCTGATCTCTCGGTACCTCCTGGGTCAGCCCTGCGGTCGGGCGGCGTCCTGAGCTGCGAAGATCGCCTGGAGCTGCGCCCTCTTCTCCTCCTCGCTGAGGTTCCCGTGATCGCTCTGCATCCAGCGCACCTCCTCGACCAGGTGCGGGAACCTGCGATCCCAATCGATCGCCTCCGCCGACTCCTCTTCCATCTCCAACCGGCGATCGACTTCGTTCGATTCCGCTGTCGCCGTCGCCAACTCCACGTCCCGCGCGTTGCTCACGTCGTCGCTCTCGGATGTCTCCGGCGGAATCGAATAGAGAATCTCCGTCAACGCCAGCTCCTGGGCCTGAGCCCGCACCGCGTTCAACCGCCCCACTCTCTGCAAATAGCTCTCCTCCGGGAGGCGTGAGGTGACTTCGAGTTGCGTGCTCACTGTTGCCACCTGCTCGGCTATCGCCTCTGCCAGCTCCGCGAAGTAAATCTCCGGATCCTCCAGCGTCGCGACCCGACTCGGCAGATAGTTCCGAAAGTAGGTCCGCACTTGCTCCAGATAGATCGGGGTACTCATTGTTCTTCCTCTCGGTCGTTGTCGACGGTCTTGGATCGGGGTCGGCCCACAAACTTTCCAGACTCAGCTGTCCCTCGGATTCGCGCGATTTGCGCGGCCTTCGTGCCACAGGCAACTCACCTCCATTTTGGGCAACCGAATCCGGTTACCTCTAATGGTTCTAGTGTTGCCTATGAAACGAGTGATGCGCCCCTTCCTTTGCTTCAAACAGACTTAGATCCCCGGATTTTTGCTTGTGACCTCAGTCACTTTCATGGTCGGCCGGTCGGGCCTCGAGAACGGCAATGTCCTTATCCATACCTCGGACCAGGGAGTCGATCGCTTCTCGGACCGCTTCCAGCTCTGCACTCATCGAGTCCGTAGCCTCTGCGGCTTGTCGATGTTCGACAGTGCGATTTTTCAGGGCGACAATACGGTCCGCGTGCACGGCCGCCGCTTCGAGTTGATCGAGGTAGCGCAGGCGGTCGTTCATCTCGTCGACCTTGATGCGGTAACGGTCGAGAGCGTTCGCGCGCGCTTTCAACGAGTCCCACACCGAGATCAAGTCACGTTCGTGAGCGGCAAGTACGCCCAACAATGCAGAAGCGTCGCTGCCTTCCGGTATGTCCTCTTTCCTGGTGAGAGTCTTGCGCACGTTCCACAACTCCGCCGCGTCAGCGGACAAGGCTGCGACTTCTTCGGCAAGATTGATCCGGCGGCGATGACTGCTCAGATACCCACTCGAAAAGGCCGGTGAAGCCTCGATGACATGGGCCGTTTGCGCTACGTGCAAGGCCAGTTTCAGCTCGGGTGGACTCGGCGTTCCCTGCGCGATACGCATCCGGCCGTGAGCGAGGGCGTCGCGACCAGCGGTTTTCATCGTTTGTCCACGTCGCACGGCTTTTGCTTTGCTGTCACACGCCCATGCGGCACTGGCCGACCCGATCGTTGCCACGAATAGCCATAACATCAGGTCCTGAAGCATCCACGGACCCACGGCAACAACCACCGTCGAAAGAAGCAAGGCAAAGGACGACACAGCCATCACCCACCGCATCTGCTCGTACGATCGGATGAGAGGACTGTCCGCCCCAGGGGTCGACCAGGAGGCGACGCCCGTAGTCGGGCCGACCGTGGCGTCGAACCACGTTTCCAAAGCCTGCGCAGTCCGTGAGTTGAAGTCGATACCAGACGGGGTCGGTAGGGAATACAGCACGGGTGCGGAATCCCACTCCTCCGAACCGGCGAAGATCGGCTCCACCGGCGTCCGCGCCCCGGCCTCGAACACTTCCCCGACCGTCCAGTCATCATCGTCCCGATCACTGTTCTTGCTCAATGTTTTCCGCCCCTCACGCCGTCGATTCATGCTCGTCGAACAGATGACATCACATCTGTTCACCATCCCCCACGATCGAATCGTCCTGGTCGGCGGCGAGACTTGCCAGTTCGGTGAAAATGTCGAGTTGGCCGCCGATTTCGGTGGTTGACATCGCTCACAACCCTTCAAGGCGCAGCTGCAATGCGCGCCACTGCCGCTCGGAGATCAGATCATCTCGGCGACTGGAAAGAAGCGCGTTCCGAATCACCGCATATGCGTGCTCTTCGAGCAGTCCGTCCTTGATTGCTGCTCGATAGGCGCGCTCGACCGCATCTCCGGTCGTATTCTCACTGACGAACATTCCGTCCTCGCTCATGCGGCTCGAACGGTGTGCAACAGATCTGCCCTCACATCGACGGCGGCCATCCCGCTGTACCACCGCCCATTTGCCACAAGTACGACCGCCGCGTACAGAACTCCTGCCGCGTCCGTTCGGTAGCGTCGAACCTCGTCGACGTATCCACTGTAGTCAGGATCGGTTGAAATCAATTGCATAACAGCACCTTTCGTAAAACTGTCTACCAACCTCACGGCACTGAAACCTCCGGATACTTTCAAATTGCCAGCAGGTTTCGTCGGAATGTTTCTAATGTATCTAATGGTGCCAATCGTGTCCATCCATGACCCCAGAACGGACTTACCCACAAAAACGCAGACACGGATTGCTCGGCATGTCCGTCGAAGCCGCCATCGTCATAGCCTGCATCGCATCCGCCATCCCCTGGTGGGCAGCCTGACCTGTGGAGTTTGCCGCTCTTTGGCGGTGTTCTGTGATCGCTTTGTGTCGCTAATTGCCGATGACGAGGATGCTGGCGG
>NZ_JBXAFD010000016.1:0-58310 GCF_058792695.1 Rhodococcus sp. MT28 | reverse complement strand
GCGGCATCGGCGCAGCCGCACTCTGCGGCGGCGGCGGACAAGGCGACGCACTCATCGTCCGCGTCCCCAAGGCCTGATTACTTCCTGCTGACCAGACAGGTCGCCGAGCCCTCATCATGCTCGGCGACCTGTCTGTTTCGTGCCGGAGGTTATTGGTGATCGAGCGTCGTCGAGCGGTTACGCAGCAACGTCTCGATCTCCGATCGCCGGTACCTCCGATGCCCGCCAAGCGTTCTCAGAGTGCCGACTTTGCCCTCCCTCGCCCATCTGGACACCGTGGTCCTGTCGACGTGGAACAGTGCTGCAACCTGTTTGGTCGTCAGCCACTCGTCGACAGGTGCTGTGTGCTCTTCTTCTCGGCTCATTGGCAGTCATTCGTAGCTGCCGACTGAATGGATGGGTCCGACGATGAATTGGCAACCCCTGGCGTGCTGTGAAAGACTCGCTGCAAAACTTTACTATTCCTTGGGGAAATAATGTCGAAGTCGGTAACTCTGATCCGTTCCACGTCACTCTCTTCGGTGGCTGAATATGCCTATGCAGCAACGGCTCCCGCCGATGCACGGCTGATCTTCCTGGCCGGATCCTGTCCTCTGAACGCGGACGGCTCTACTGCCGCCATCGGTGACTACGCAGGACAGGCAGCCAAGGCCGTCGACAACCTGAGAACAGCTCTCTCGGACGCGGGCGCGTCCATCACCGACGTGATCAACACCCGCGTCCTCGTGGCGTCGAGCAATCAAGCCGACCTGGTTGCGGCGTGGGAGGTAGTCCGCGACGCGTTCGGTGATCACGACGCCCCGAGCACTCTGATGGGTGTGACCGTTCTCGGTTACGACGATCAACTGGTCGAGATCGAGGCAATCGCGGCCGTCGTCGACTGAACTCGAACCGAACCGGGCGTTCCTACCGAGGATCTTCATGAGCAAGGGCCCGGTAGCCCTTTGCCCCCGCACGATCCACTGCGGCTCGCACAACAGCGAAGATGGCTCCCTGCAGGGCTGCGGCGATCAGG
This sequence comes from Rhodococcus sp. MT28, assembly GCF_058792695.1. Taxonomy (NCBI): domain Bacteria; kingdom Bacillati; phylum Actinomycetota; class Actinomycetes; order Mycobacteriales; family Nocardiaceae; genus Rhodococcus; species Rhodococcus sp. MT28. Next base: position 57,295 of record NZ_JBXAFD010000016.1, on the reverse strand, counting down.
ACTTCCTTGCTCGACCTGCTCAAGTCTTTGGGCTCGGGCGCATTCTTGTCGTCACCGATGCGCTTCCACACCTGTTGGAAGACAGCGCCGGCCACGATGCCGCCCAGGACGCTGGTCGCCAGTGAGAGTGGCTTGTACATCGCTTTCGATACTGCGCTCATTGCGCGGATCCTCCGTGGTTCGATACGTACCGCCTGAGCGGCTGACCGACTCTCACTACCCAGCAGGCGAGGTGTCGAAACATTGCACCGGCAAGGCACGAAGACGACTGTCGCACGTTGTGTTCCACGGGTTTGCCACTTCTCGAGCCGGGTAGGATCGTCTTAGCGAAAGAAGGTTGTGTAAGTCATGGAAAACTACAGAATCGAACTACCGGACGGTACAACGGTGATGGAAGATTTCGTCTCGGATCGCGCCGCAATCGCATACGCGGTCGATCTGAATCACGGTTGTAGCGAGAAAGTCTCGGTATTCCGTATCACCGCCGAGGGAGAAACCATCCCGACTCGGATGTGCCCCAAGCCGAATCCTGGTTCTCGGCGTCGCGCGCGAAGCGTCCGATAGAAGCCGGTCAAGAAGCGTCGAGGCGCGGAAAGAGCGTCTCCCTTGCAAGCAGCAGCAAGGCCGCAGCGACCGGAATCGCCAGCAACGCACCGACAATACCGAGCAACGCTCCACCCAACAGAACCGCGACAACGGTCACCAGTGCCGGGACCGCCACCGTCTTCCCGATGATCTTCGGAACGAGCAGGTAGTCCTCGAGCAGACGTAACGCAATGAAGAACGCAACTGTCGCCAATGCCGTTGGGACAGAGACTGTCAGGGAGACCAGGGCGACGACAACCCCTGCGATCGTGGAACCGACTATCGGGATCAGATCGAGCAGAGCGACCAGCAGCGCCAGGATCAACGGATACGGCACGTCGAAGATCAACAACCACGCGAAGGTGCACACTGCGGTGATCACGGAGATCAGAACATTGCCGAGGACGTACCCACCCACACCTGCCAGTATCTGATCACCGATGGCGATTGCTCGTGGCCGCCGCGAATGTGGCACCAGCCGATACAGATTCGTGCGGATTCGTGGATAGTCGATCAAGAAGTACGTCGTCAGTACCGCAACGATTCCAGCGTCGGCGACTGCGCTGAACACCGCGCGCCCCGCTCCGAGCAAACCCGTCGCGAGCGCAGACCCCGAACCGTCCAGTTGGGTGGTGAGGTGCTCCTCGAGGTGATACTTCTCGTCGAGGTCGCTGACGATCGGATACCGGTCACGAATGTGTGTCAGAAGTTCGGGAGCGTGCGATGCGAACTGACGTCCCTGCTCGACCAGCGGAGTGATCGCAGCAACGAGAAACAGCGCGAGCATCACCGCAATTCCGAGGAGTACCACGGTGACCGCGATCCAGCGCCGGAAATGTCTCCGCTCAAGCCAGACGATCATCGGTTCGATGCCCACCGCGAGAAACAGCGCGACCACGATCAGGATCAGCATGCCTCGCGCCGCCAGGAGCACTTCGATCACCGCGTACGTCACGGCAACACCGGCCGCCGCGCTCAGACCGATGAAGAACGGTGAACGACGATCGAACCTCGGCCCCGGTTCGCCCAGCGGCCGGACGGGCGTCGCCAATGCTGCGGCTTCACGTTCGGCTTCCGCCATCGGATCTGCAGCTTTGACTTCACTGTCGGAATCCGGTGAGGTGTCCGCGGAACTGGGATCCATTCAAGCCACCTCACGATCCGCGCGACTTCCCGGCACGGGAGTGAGTACCCGTGCCGTGGCCGGATCAACCTCGAGGCTTCTCCGCTCCGCTTCGGGTCAGCGCGAGACCGGTTCCTACCACTCCGATAATCGACACAGCGATGGCGATGCTGGGCCAACCGTCGCTCTGCCAGTAGACGTCGTCGAGAGTGATCAGTAACGCAGCCTCGTCGACGATGAGCCCGAGTGCGATGCCCAACGCGATGCCCATCCATGTTCTTGCGCGAGGGCTTCGGTCTACGAGTCCGAAGATCGCCACCCCGGCCAACAGCAGAATTCCCCATAAATAGTGATGCAGATGAGTGCCACCGGCGCTGATGTCGCCGACGTCTCTGGTGTCGATCTGGATCAACCACGTCACCAGACGTGCTCCGCCGAACGTCAACGTGAAGGCCACCCACGCCAACACCAAACCGCGGCGCGATTCGTCAACCTGATTCCATCTGCGAGGGAATCTGAATCGCTCGGCAGATTTCTCTTCGTCATGGTCTCGAGAAAGCATCCTTCATGTTTACCCGATGCCGCTCAGATCGATAATTTGGGGTAGAGAGACCGAAAACCAGTTGGAGCACAAAAGCGGTACCCAATCTCCGAAGAGATCGGGTACCGCCTTCTCAACTACTCGCGCAGTATTGATCAATACCAGACTTTTCGTCCGCCCACTGCGCGCCCGGTAGCACCGAGGATGGACAAAACTGCACCTACGACGACCAAGATGATGCCGACGGTGGTCAGAATGCTCAACCCCGTGAAAAAGCCGATCAACGCCAGAATAATGCCGAGAACAATCATGTGAGAACCTCATCCGGTATGCGTATCAAAATGATCTACTCAACTGACGCTACTACAGAAACTTCACAATCGATAAATCCGATAAATACATTCATAAATGCGAAACTCGTATTACTACCCAATAGCGCCTCCGTTAAAACATCAGCCTTTCTCTTATCTCTACCTCACAGTTCCACGTCCTCGATCTTCGCCTCGACCGCCGGCGTGATGTGGCTCAACACGCAGCGCCAACGACCGTCTCGCCGCGCGAACACGTCGGTGGTCCACTCGTCGGCGTCGTATTGCCTGCCGCCGTAGTGCGCGGTATTGACGATCAGCGTGGTGAACAGTGCGACGTCACCGAAGAAACGCACGCGAGCGCTCCCGACGCGGTCCATCGCCGAATGAGTCAGGTCGCCCGAGGCCACGAAGCCCAGGAACTCCGCTTTGGTCGACACTCCGGATTCCGAGACGATCACCCAGTCGTCTGCCATGAAATCGCCGATCCGTTCGGCGTCGTTCGAGCACATCGCGACGTTCCACTCGTCTGCGACAGCGACCAATGCCGCACTCTCCTGATCCGACATGTCTTCTCCCTCTACCGTCGTCACCCTCGGCGGGTGATGCCCCGACGGCAGGGTTCCCGCAGGGTGGACTTCGAACCGACGTGCACGACGAGAGGGCAGAGATGACAGACACCAGTCGCACCGAGCTTGCAGCTCAGGCGTATATCTACGGATTTCCCCTCGTTTTCAATCTCGACCAGGTCCATCGGTATGTTCACAACGGTGTCGGAGCGAACCCCGCCGCACCTTTCAACACCTTCAGCCACGCCCGCACACTGGCCGGGCCGGCAGACACTTTCGTCACGATCAACAACGACACCGTGTATTCCATGGCGCAGATCGATCTCTCTGTCGGCCCCGTTGCGCTGCACGTCCCCGATACCGATGGCCGTTACTACGTCCTCCAGTTCGTGGACGCCTGGACAAACAATTTCGCTTACGTCGGGCATCGGGCCACCGGCACGAAGAGCGGAGACTTCCTTCTCGTCCCACCCACCTGGACGGGAACCCCGGCGGACCAGACCACGGTGATCAGATTTCCCACGAACATTGCGTCGATCGTGGGCCGGTGGGCATGCGGTGGCGACGACGACCTCCCTGCGGTGCACGCCTTGCAGGACGCCACCACGCTGACCGTCGTCGACTCCACCGGAAACTCCGCGGGTCTCCCAGTGCCCGAACCCGGGGTAAGCCAGGACCTCCTGTTCCTCGAGAAACTCCGCATCTGGTCACAGGCGTTTCCGCCGGCCCCACGCGATCGAGAACTCCAGGATTCCTTCTCCCCGATCGGAATCGACGAGCCCGGGGCCTCTCCCTATAGCTCACACTCTGCCGCTTCACTCTCTGCCGACGAGGCAGCCGCGTTGGCTGACGGATTGACGATCGGTGAGAAGAACCTGCTCGAGGCCCTCACGAAAGGCTCCAGCCCCGAAGTCAACGGATGGAAGCTCACATTCCACGCCTTCGACTACAACCTCGACTACTTCGAGGTCGGCACAATCGACGATCCACAATTCAAGATCGCCGATCCCAAGTTGCGCATCGTCGAACGCGCCGCGGCTGCCAAGGGCGGGCTGTGGGGCAACCACCCTTACGAAGCGGCGTACATCATGACCTACGTCGACGATCAGGGCGAGCAGTTGAACGGAACCCACACCTACACAATAAGACTCGACCCCACTCCGCCGGTGAGCGCCTTCTGGTCGCTGACGATGTACTCGGTGCCGGACTTCTTCCTCGTGGCGAATCCCGTCGACCGATACTCGATCGGCGACCGCACTCCAGGAATCGTCCACGACGCCGACGGTGCGTTGACGATCACGATCAGCCACGAGGAGCCGAAAGATCCCACGGCGAAGGCAAACTGGCTGCCCGCACCGCGCGGGGATTTCCGACCGGTACTGAGAATGTACGAACCTTGGCCCGCCGTGCTCGATCACTCCTACGTCGTCCCCGCCATCACTCGCTCGCGAGAATGACGGCGTCCGTCTGACGGCCTGCCTGTGCGGGCCGTCAGACGGACGCAGAATCAGGCGTGCGTGCCGCCGTCGATCCGGATCTCCGTGCCCGTGATGAAGGCACCATCGTCGGATGCCAACATCGCGATAACTCCCGCAACACTTTCCGGCCCGGCCATGGGGGCACCACCGGACTCCAGATCAGTGCTCAGAATCGGTGACAACTTGCCGAAGAGCGACCAGTCGGTGTCTTCCGGCAAGTACGACGCCGTAGTATCGGTGATTCCGCTCTTCACACTGCCCGGAGCCACCGCGACGGCACGCAGACCCTGCTTGCCGTATTCGAGAGCCAGTGCGTGAGTGAAGGACTGGATTCCTCCCTTACTTGCGGCATACGCGGCCATGTACGGGTGCGCGAAGGCAGCGGAGGTGGAACTGAAATTCACCACGACTGCGTTGCCGGTGGCAAGGAGAGCCGGCAGTGCCTGGCGCGTGACGAGGAAAGTGCCCGTCAAATTCACGGAGAGCACCTGATTCCACAGGTCCAGCGAGGTCTCGTGGGTGTGCCCACCACGCAGTATCCCGGCGGCGTTGACCAGTACGTCCAATCCCCCGAGAGACGAAATCGCCTGACCCACAACCTTGATGACGGAACCCTCGTCACCGATATCGACGACGACGGTGTCGAGGCGATCCTCCGTCGAAGCATGTTCTGCCGATTTCCGGGTGTTCGCCAAACCCTGCTCGGAGATGTCGGCAGCGACCACGCGGCCACCTTCGGCGAGCAACCGCAGCGCGGTGGCCTGCCCGATTCCAGATCCTGCGCCGGTGACGAGAATACGACGACCTTCGAAACGATTCATTGCTGTGTACCTTTCACGAAAACGAGTTGGTTGGCATTCCAGGCTCGGTGGCGCCGACACTCACAACTCACCCGCGAGAAACCTCAGGTACGGGAAATGCGCAGCACTGCAACAGGTGTGGCACTGCGAAATCTCGGCGAGGCAATGCTCGCCGAAGTAGCGAATGTCAGACGGATCCGGCCGGTGCGGCCAAGGCTCTTTCGATCCAGACAAGACCGGACGGGCGGCGGTCGATCGCCTTACGCCCACGTCGGAAAGTCGCTACGCCGAATCGGGCCGTGCGCAGTGCACGGCCGGAAGCGAGAGAACAGCGGCGTATGGACATCACAGGCACGGTAGCAGCGCCGGCACCACTCACTCAACCGCGTCGTTTCGAGACCCGAATCATTCAGGTAATCAAATGTCACTTCTGGACAACTCGCTCGACTTAGGCAGCACTAACCTGGTGGCATCCCGAAAACCCGATCCAGGAGCACAGTCGATGACACATGCAGACGCCTCGCGCACAACAACTCCCCCGACGACCGTCCTACGGACCGCTGACCACAATCGCGGACTCAACGACGTTCTCGCGATCGTCGAAGCAATGGAGCGACCGAGCGATCACCTGCTGCGGATCACGGCTCGTTTGACGGAGTCGACCGACGATCCGACCTGGTCACGCCCGAATGTGACCGTACGCATGAATCTCGGGCCGGCCTTCGACGACGCTTCGCGCGTGTACACGGTGCGTTCCTACGATTCAGCGAGCGGATCGATCGTCGTCGATGTGGTCCGCCACGGACAGACCAGTCCGATGATGAGGTGGGCAGCAGCGTTGGCCGTCGGTGACACCTTCGGCCTCACCGGTCCGCGGCCACACTTCTTGATCCCTGATGTTCCTGGTCGACGTATCGCACTTTTTCTGGACGGCACCGCAATACCCGCATTGCACTCGATCATCGAGCAGTTACCTACCGACGTCGTCGGAATCGGCTGGGTCACAACAGATGACGAGGTCGCCTTCGCCGAACTGCCCACCCTCCCCGGCCTGGAGCTTCACCGCGTGAGCGCAGATCCGGCCGAGCCCGACGGCCCACTGGCGGTACGAGCACGCGAGCTCGCCAATCCCGCGAGCTACGTCGTGTGGGGCGCCGGTGAACGCAACGAGATGCGCGCAATCCGGAAGCACTTTCGATCGACCGTCGGACTCGACAAAAACGACGTCGCGATATTCGGATATTGGAAGGAGGGCGTCAGCAACACCGAAATCGACCTCCGTCGACGCGAGAACTACGAGCGCATCCTCGCCGACGGCGGAACCCTCACCGACATCGACGACCTGGCCATCGAGATCTGATTGCCTCACACCAGCCGACCTGACCGGCGGTGCACTGCGGTGATAAGTTCCTCTGTGCCAGCGGACCTCCACACAGGGGGTCAGGGAATCCGGTGTGAATCCGGAACTGACGCGCAGCGGTGAGGGTGACCGCCCGGGCTTACGCCACTGGATGAGAATCTGGGAAGGCGCTCGGGTGGGGCGATCTCGAGTCCGAATACCGGCTGGCAGCAGGGGTCAACAGGCGCCTGTTCACACGGTAACGGGCTCCGCGAACGAGCCCCTGCGAGAACGAGATTCCATGCGTCTGTCCAGACTTCGCCTACCCGCCGCCGCCGTCGCTGCCCTGTTGAGCGCGTCGTTGGTTGCCTGCTCCTCCGACGACAGTGCTGCCCGACAATCCAACTCTTCCGAACAATCGCGCGTGACAGTCCAGAACTGTGGCCGAGACGTCACGGTGGAGCGACCGATCGAACGGGCAATCGCGGTAAATCAACCTGCAGCAGAGATGCTGTTCGCGCTGGGAGTGCAGGACCGGATGGCCGGGTACGCCATGAGCGATGACGATGTCCTCCCCGAACTGCGCGAGGCGCGTGGTCAGGTCCAGGCGTTCGACACCGAGTTCCCGTCATTCGAAAGTGTCCTCGAACGCGAACCGGACATGGTCTTAACGACGTTCAACTACACGTTCACCTCGGAGGGCATCGCCGACCGGATCAAGTTCACCGACCTCGGTGTCGCGACATATCAGTCACCCAGCGAGTGCACCGGTCAGGATGCCGAGCAGAGCAAGGCCCTCACGCTCGACGACTTGTACGACGAAATCGACGAAGTGGCAACACTGTTCGATGTCAAGAACAAAGGTGTCGAGCTCACCGAGAGTTTGAAGGATCGCGCGGCCACCGCCACGGCGGCACTGGGAGCTGAGAACGTGACGCTGGCGTGGTGGTACGCAGCCACGAAGACTCCGTACTTCGCCGGGTGCTGCGGTGCACCGGGAATCATGACCGACGCGGTGGGTGCGAAGAACGCCTTCGACGACAACAAGCAGTACTGGCCCGAAATCGGTTGGGAGAGTGTCCTCGATCGAGACCCGACCGTGCTGGTGCTCGCAGATCTCGACCGCGGTGGAGACGGCGACAGTGCCGCAGACAAGATCGCGTTCCTCGAATCGGACCCGGTCGCCAGCAAGCTCACCGCAGTGAAGAACAAGCGTTACATCATCCTCGAAGGAACGACGATGGATCCCTCGATCCGCAATGTCGGTGGCATCGAACAGCTCTCCGACGGGCTGCGCCAGTTGGGTGTGGTCTAGATGTCCGCGCAGATCAGTGAACTGGTGCGTCGGTGGGACGACCAGCAGGCGGCATACATCGCCGACCGTGAGAAGCGCTTCGACGTGATTCTCGACGTCCTCGAATTGCAGCACGCGCACGCCCCGTTCACGGTTGTCGACCTGGCCTGCGGGCCGGGTTCACTGAGCGCCCGGATTCTCGAAAAGTTCGAGCATGCGAGCGTTGTGGGGATCGATTACGACCCGATGCTGCTGGAGCTCGCCCGCCAGTCGTCGACGCGTTTCGGTGACCGACTGCAGCTGATCGACGCAGATCTGGCGGGAGCCGATTGGCCGAATTCGGTGGCTGCGCCGGTTCAGGCGATAGTGTCGACAACCGCGCTGCACTGGTTGCAACCGCAGCAGCTCGTCGAGGTGTACCGGCAGTGCCGCGAACTGCTGAGTCCGGACGGAGTCCTGCTCAACGGTGATCACTTTCGTTTCGACAGCCGCTTCCCTGTCATCGGGCGATGGGCGAAGGCTCACGACGAGCAGACGCAACGCTCCGCCTTTGCTGCCGGTGCTCCCGAGTGGGAGAGCTGGTGGGAGGAGTTGCGGGCAACTCCCGGCATCGGACCAATGACCGACGAGCGAGAGCGCAGATTCGCCGGACGTGACGCCACTGCGCCCACGGCCGTCGACTTCCAGTTGGCGGCGCTCGCGCAAGCAGGTTTTCGGGAGTCGGGGACGGTCTGGCAACTGTTCGACGACTACGTGGTCTACGGCGTGAGATGACGACAAGAGTTCGGCTGCGTGACAACCCGACGACCGTCACCCTGCTGTGGATGATCGGTGTTGTCACGCTGGCCGGATCGGCTGCCGTGGCAATCACGTTGGGGCCGGCCGGTCTGTCGGTCGGTGAGGTGGCTTCGATCGTCGTCGGCCATCTCGGCGGTACCGCGGCGGACGTCACCCCTATCCGTGACGGCATCGTCTGGGACCTCCGTCTGCCGCGTACCCTGCTCGCCGCGCTCTGCGGTGCCGGTCTCGGGTTGTGCGGTGCGATCATGCAGTCGCTGCTTCGCAATCCGCTGGCCGATCCGTTTGTCCTCGGTATCTCGTCCGGCGCCTCGACCGGTGCCGTACTGATCGTGATCCTCGGAGTCGGGTCGGGAGTAGTCGGCCTGTCGAGCGGCGCCTTCATCGGCGCGGTGATCTCCTTCGCCCTTGTGTTGCTGCTCGCCCATGCGGCCGGCGGCACGCCGGATCGGGTGATCCTGGCCGGTGTCGCCGCGACCCAACTGTTCTCCGCGCTCACCTCGTTCATCGTCATCACCTCGGCCGATCCCGAGCAGACCCGCGGCGTGATGTTCTGGCTCCTGGGTTCACTCGGCGGCGCCGACTGGCTCGACGTCGCACTCTGCGCTGCGGTGGTCGCAGTCGGCCTCGTGGTCTGTCTGACTCACTCCCGCGCACTCGACGCCTTTGCCTTCGGCGAGGACGCGGCGTCGTCGCTGGGGGTGAACGTGTGGCGGGTGCGTGTGACCCTGTTGTTGGCAACAGCCTTGATGACCGCGGTGATCGTGAGCGTCGCAGGCGCCATCGGCTTCGTGGGCCTGGTCCTCCCGCACGCGGCGCGGGCTCTCGTCGGTTCGAACCACCGCCGACTCCTGCCCGCGTCCGCACTGATCGGCTCCATCTTCCTTGTCTGGGTCGACGCTGTGGCACGCACAGCCATTGCGCCGCAGGAACTCCCGGCCGGTGTGGTGACCGCGCTGGTCGGTGTGCCTGCGTTTGCCGTCATCCTCTGGAGACGGAAGGCCAGGCCATGACACTCGAAGCTACCGGCGTCAGTTGGCGGGTCGGCGGGGCGCTCATAGTCGACGACCTCGACGTCTCGCCTACAACCGGAAGTACGGTGGGGCTTCTCGGCCCCAACGGTTCGGGGAAATCGACGCTGCTGAAACTGCTTGCCGGGCACAATCGTCCGACGTCCGGTGTCGTGACCCTGGACCGAACCCCGTTGTCCGACTGGAAACGCCGCGACGTCGCGCGTCGGATCGCGACCGTTGATCAGCACAGCAACACCGAGATCGATCTGACGGTCGCGGAGGTAGTCGAACTCGGACGCACACCGCACCGCGGACTGTGGGGTGGGCAGTCGGATTCCGATCGCGACGCCGTTCGGGCAGCGATCGAACACACCGACCTCGCCGGCATGCTGGACCGGTCGTGGCACACCCTGTCCGGCGGGGAGCGCCAACGCGTCCAGATCGCGCGCGCCCTCGCTCAGGAACCTCACGAGTTGCTACTCGACGAGCCGACCAATCACCTGGACATCAACCATCAACTCGAATTGCTCGCGCTCGTGCGACGCCTCCCCACCACCACGATCATGGCATTGCACGATCTGAATCTGGCCGCCATGTTCTGCGATTCGATAGTGATGCTGAACCGGGGATCCATCGTTGCCCACGGAAGCCCGACCGAGGTCCTCACCGCTGACCTGATAGCCGAGGTCTACCAGGTCGACGCCGAGGTTCGCCTGGACGGTCCCGGCGGAGTACCTACCGTGCGATACCTTCCGCCCGGCTCGCACTAGACGCACTCGGAACTGTCATTCACGCGAGAGCATCGCCACTGCTTCGCGTTCGAGGTCGACGTACGGTTCACCACTGACGTCGATGGCCACCCGGTTGAGCGTTCCACCCGTGAACGCCCACGGTGACGTACCCGGGTAGTCGTCGGTTACGGGCTCCCCGCTGTCACGGCCTGCGTTGAGCCCTTCGCCGCCACCGATGCTGAACTTGCCTGGCTGAGTGCGGATTCTGCCCTCACCGACTTTCCGATCGCCGTAGTAGAGGCCGAGCACCCCGTGCGCAGTGCCCGGCGGATCCTCGCCTTCCTTCTCGAAAGTTGCTGCCAAGATTATATTTTCGCCGATCGGAAGGTCTTCGGTGGCATCGATCTTCTGCTGTTCACTGCCGAGGAAGTTGTACACGTAATGCAGGCGGTTGTCCTTGACGTACAGCGAATGACCACCGAACCTGCCGCCATGCGAGAAAAGCACACCGGTCGCACCTGGCTCGGCCAAATCGACAACTGCCCCGATCGAGAATGAACGATTACGAAGGTTGACAGCGACGGCTTCCGGTACCTCGGCTCCGCCCGGGCGGTAGACATACCGGTTTCGCGGCGGGGCCAACTGAGGGCGAGGCGTGGTGAGAAGTTCGACACCGGACCGATCGTCCAGTGGCAGAGCTTGATTGGCACCGGCCTCGTGGAACCACAACCCCACCAGCTCTGCCAGCCTGCCGGGTTCTTCATCCGCAAGGTTCCGGAGCTCGGCTCGGTCCAACTCTGTGTGGTAGAGCTCCCAGGTGTCTTCCGAGAAATGGCCCCACCCGCTCAGAGTCGGGTGCGTGGTGACGGCCTTCCAGCCGTCATGCCAAATTCCTCGTCCTCCGAGCATCGAATAGAACTGGGTGTGCTTGGCGGTGGGGATGTTGCCGGCATCGAAGCTGTACCGCATGCTCACGCCTTGAATCGGGTGCTGGGTGTACCCCTTCACCGTGTCAGGCAAGTCGACGCCGACGCAGTCGAGCAGAGTCGGGACGACGTCGATGGCGTGATGGTACTGATCTCGAATCTCGCCACGGGCATCGATGCCCTCCGGCCACGAGATGATGCATGGGTCGCAGGTTCCACCGTTGAACGAGTACCGCTTCCACATCTTGAAGGGCGTGTTGAACGCCATCGCCCACCCGTTGGGATAGTGGTTGTACGTCTCGGTGCTGCCCAACTCGTCCAGCTTCGCCAGGTTCTCGGCTAGGTCGTCGGGTACGCCGTTCGCAATCTTGTTCTCGTTGACAGACCCGTCGGGTCCGCCCTCACCGCTGGCACCGTTGTCGGAGACCACCACGATGATCGTGTTGTCGAGCTGCTCGATTTCTTCGAGGTATCCGAGCAGGCGTCCGATCTGATCGTCACAGTGCGAGAGGAAGCCCGCGTACACCTCCGCCATCCGTGAGAACAGTCGCTGCTCGTCAGCGGAGAGAGTGTCCCAGGGGCGGGTGAAATCCAGCGGCGGGAACGGTTCGCCGTCGGGCCCGGTGCGGGTCTCAGGAGTGCCTATCGGGTTGAGTGAGGGCAGGGTCGTGTCTTTCGGGACAAGTCCCATTTCCTTCTGCCTGGCCAGAATCTCGTCCCGCATGGCTTCGTACCCTGCGTCGAACCTGCCTGCGTAGCGATCGGCCCATTCGCGGGGCGCGTGATGCGGAGCGTGCGCGCACCCGGGTGCGTAGTAGAGAAACACAGGCCGGTCCGGAGCTATCGACTTCACGTCACCGATGTATTCGAGCGCTCTGTCGGTGATATCGACGCTGAAGTGATACCCCTCTTCGGGCGTCGACGGCTGTTCGACGGGGTGGTTGTCGTGGACGAGATCGGGATACCACTGATTGGTCTCGGCGCCGAGAAAGCCGTAGAACCGCTCGAATCCGCGGCCGACCGGCCAATTCCGTTTCGTGGAAGCAAGATTCATCTCGTCTTCTGCGCACAGGTGCCATTTGCCGACCATCGCGGTGCTGAATCCCTGCTCGACCAGAACCTCGGCGAGCGTGGCACATTCGGGAGGGATGTGACCGTTTCCGCCGGGAAAACCGACCGCGCACTCGCTGATGCAGGCCATGCCGTTGGTCGTGTGGTTTCTCCCGGTGAGCAGACACGATCGCGTCGGGGAGCACAGCGCTGTGGTGTGCCACTGCCCGTACCGCAATCCGTTGCCCGCGATGCGGTCGATGTTCGGCGTCTCGATCGGTCCCCCGTAACAACCCATGGCGCCGTATCCAACGTCGTCGAGAACGATGTAAAGAATATTCGGTGTGCCGGCGGCGGCCTTCGGCTGCTCGTACGGGCTCCAGTCGGGAATCGAATCGCGAATATCGAGGTTGACGACGCCTTTGAATGCGTTGGCCATGATCTGGCTCCTTGTAGGTCCTCTGATTTCCAGCCTCTACGGCCGCATGGTGAATCGCATACCCCGATTGTGGTCACCGAACCGCTGTCGCCCGAAATGGGCGATGCCATTTTCGGCAGGAGATCCGAGTATGAGAGTGCCGGATTTGTCATCGACTCACTGGAAGCCAGGGACCACATGAGCAGTCAATTCGTTGAAGCCTCTACCTCCGACACCTGCGACCCGCTACCGAGCTGGCAAGACGGCCCGCCGAAGCAGGCCGTCCGGCGATTCGTCGAACGCGCGACGACTGAGGGAAGTCCGGACGAAATCGCACCGGAAGACAGGATCGCAGTCTTCGACAACGACGGAACCCTGTGGTGTGAGAAGCCGATGCCGATCCAACTCGACTTCATCTTGCGCCGCCTCGTCGAGATGACCGCCCAGGATCCGTCTCTGCGCAACCGTCAACCGTGGCAGGCTGCGTTCGAAAAGGACTACGCCTGGTTGAACGAAGTGATCTCGAAGCACTATCGCGGCGACGACAGCGCACTGAAGGTGCTCGCGGCCGGTGTCCTGGCGGCATTCGCCGAAGTCACAGTCGACGAATTCGAAACCCACGCCGATACCTACCTGCGCACTGCTTCGCACCCCACTCTCGGTCGCGAGTATCTGCACTGCAGCTATGCACCCATGGTGGAGTTGCTCGATTACCTTGCAGCCAAGGGATTCTCGAACTACATAGTCTCTGGAGGCGGACGTGACTTCATGCGTCCGATCAGCCAGGAGGTCTACGGCATCCCCCGAGATCGCGTCATCGGCAGCGGCGTGGCCTTGACGTGGAAGGACGACGGGCACAGCGGCACAATTCTCCGTCAGCCCCAAACCGATGTCGTCGACGACGGGCCGGCCAAGCCCGTACAGATCTGGAACCGAATCGGCCGACGACCTGTCATCGCGGCCGGAAACAGCAACGGTGACCTACCTATGTTGAAGTTCGCCGAACACCCGAACGTTCCGGCACTTCGCCTTCTGGTGCTCCATGACGATCCGGAACGCGAGTTCGACTACGTGGACGGGGCCGAGCACGCACTCGACGTCTCGCGCGCAAACGGGTGGACGGTGGTGAGCATCAAGAACGACTGGAAGACAGTCTTCGAACGATTCGCCGAATGACAGTATTGATACGTGACCCTCGATGATGTCGCCGACGAACTCTACGGCCTCGACCCCGGCGAGTTCGTAGAGGCGCGTACAAAGCATGTGAAGGCTGCCCGGGACGACAACGACCGCACACTGGCCGCAGAGATCGGAAAACTTCGGAAGCCGACCACCGTGGGGTGGTTGGTCAATCTCATCTCGCGCGATGCACCAGAGGATCTGGATGCACTTCTCGCGCTTGGCGAATCGCTACGCGACGCTCAACGCCATCTCTCGGGCCCGGACTTGCGACGGCTGACGACACAGAGGCAGCAGGTGGTGCGGAGTCTCGCCCACAAATCCGGTGAGATCGCCGCTTCACGGGGAAAAAGCGTCGGCGAGGATTCGTTGCGCGATGTCGCGCAGACTCTCAATGCCGCCCTGGCCGATGAGGAGACTGCCGCGCAGGTTCGACTCGGACGGGTCGTGACCGCTGCGAGTTACAGCGGTTTCGGGCCGGCGGGACTTGCTGCAGTGGAGGAGGATTCTGCACAAGACGCCCCTGCGATCCACACCGAAGAACACGCTCTGGCCAAGTCCACTGCTCCGGATCGCAAGGCCGAACAAGCCAAGGCGAAAGCAGAATTGAAGGAAGCCAGGGCAGGCGTCGAGAAGATCCGACGACGGGTCAAGGCCGAGACCGCCCAGTTCGAGGATGCCAGGTCAAAGCTGTCCGACCTCGACCGTCGCATCGCAGAACTCCGCGCCGATCTCGAACACGCAGAACAAGAACGACAGTTCGCCAAGAACACCGAGAAGGCTGCCCGCGTCGCGGTTCGAGAGTCCGAGGAGGAACTTCGCGAGGCCGAGTGGCGGGTCGACGAAGCAGAAGAGGCCCTCGACGAGACGGAATGAGTTGTACGTTCGGAGTTCTTGACCTCTACAGCAGTTCAGGTTCTAGCGTGATTTCATGACATTCACCCGAATCGAACTCGACTACCTGGCCACACAGACTCTCGGTCGCCTCGCGACGGTTCAACGGAACGGAACGCTGCAGGTCAGTCCTGTCGGGTTCCACTACAACCCCGATACAGCCACGATCGACATCAGCGGTTACAACATGACGGGCAGCCGTAAGTTTCACAATGTCGCAGACAACGGTCGGGTCGCGTTCGTCGTGGACGACATCGCATCCGTAGATCCATGGCAGGTCAGGTGCGTCGAAATCCGTGGACGGGCAGAGGCTTTGGATGCTACAGGTGCTGCTGCGCATGGTCTCGACGCGCCGATCATCCGTATCCACCCCGAACGCATCATCAGCTTCGGCCTCGACGACAAGGAGCTGGACGTCCACCAGTTGGTCGTGAACGGACGTGACGTCGGAAGGCGCGAGTCGAATTGATCAGCCTGCGGCGGCTTCGAGCTCACTCAAGGATTCCTCGAGATGGCCGAGGAGCCGCTGCAAGTGCGGAACATTGCGGCGGCAGCCGACGAGCCCGAACTGCATGGTGTCCGCGTAGCCGATGACGGTGATGTTCATCGCCTGCCCGTCCAACGGAATCGATGCCGGGTAACAGCTCTCGAGCTTGGCGCCATTCCAATAGCGCGTCGTTGTCGGGCCGGGGACGTTGGAAATCACCAGATTGAAGACTGGACGCCCAGTGATCAGTCGGGATGAACCAGGGATCAGCGGCAGCCCGAGACCCGCGACGTTCAATGCACTGAGCGCCGTGATCTGCAGGGGCGTCAGGCCCGACATCAGGGACTTGGCGCTACTCATCGAGTCGTGAACTCTCTGAAGTCGGGCCGCCGGATCTGCCAATTCGGTTGCCAGATCACACAACACCGCACCCACGGCATTGCCGGAAGCCTCACCCTCTTCGCCTTTGCGAAGGGATACCGGCACCATCGCGATCAACGGTTTGTCCGGCAACTCGTCCAGTTCGATCAGGTATCGCCGTAGCGCACCCGCGCACATTGCCAACACCGCATCGTTGAGCGTCACGTCTGCAACGCAGCTGACCTTGCGCAGGCGCTCGATCGGCCACGACTGCGCGGCGACACGCCTCGCTCCGGTGATCGGGACGTTGAAGATCGATTTCGGAGCAGCAAACGGCAACGGTGCGACGTGGTCCTTCACTGCCGAGGCAGCGGCGTTCACTATCGCAGGGCCGACCCCGACCACATCTTGCACGGTCTCGATCACGGAGCCCACCCGCCTCTGCAGGTCCAGCCCGCGACCGGCACGAACCCGCCCCGAAGAAGGTCGTTGCGCCCATGGAGGCATCGAATGTCGATCGTGCGGATCCGACGAGAGGCTGCGGTACCACGCCTGAACAGCAGACACACCATCCATGAGCGCGTGGTGCGTCTTCATGTACACGGCAACTCGGCCGTCGGCGAGACCTTCGATCACGTACGCCTCCCACAGCGGCCGATGCCGATCGAGCAGCGTGCCGTGGAGCATGGAGGTCAGCTCGAGCAACTCGCGGACTCGACCCGGCTTGGGCAGCGCGAGCAACCGGACGTGATACTCGAGATCGACGTCTGCGTCCTCCGTCCAACGCACCGGCGCGAAGTTCGACAAGAACTGCACCGGCTTGCGACGGAAGAGGGGCCGAATCGAGTCGACGTCGGTGAGCGAACGGTAGAGCGATCTGGCGAATTCGCCGTCGTCCCCTTCCGGCGGAACGAAAAGCGACAGGCCACCGACGTGCATGGGATGCTCCCGTGACTCCATCAGAAGGAACATCGAGTCGAGCGGCAGCATCAGCGTCATGGCGATCCGTTCTCTCGGGCAGCTGCCCGGAGTACCGATCAGCCGCTGTTCGACAAAGTTACTCGCCCTGACTTCCCTCATTGGCGACTCCGACAAAACATTGCCCCCTCGATTTCGACAGGAGTCCGATATTCCCGTCGACGAACGCCTTTTCGGGTCTAAGCACCTCACAGCGATTCGTGGGTGAATGACGAGACACAGAGCACTGCAACAAATTTCAATCCTCACAGCCACAAGTAGTAGCGGAGGCGATCGCAGTAATACTTTTGTCGGAATTGTTTCAAATTGTCTGTACATCCAAGTCACACGTGACTACCGTCACTCATCATCACAATCCCGACTGGTCGGTTGTACCCAAAGGAGAAATACATGTCCCGACGTTCGACGTCGCGTGGGCTTTTCGGCGCACTCGCCACCGCAACTGTGTTCGCCACCGCCGCTGCGGTGGGAAGCTTGTCAGCAAGCATTGCCGGAGCCGCCCCGGCAGCGGAGATCCCCTTCGGCGGTTGGGATTCATGTCCGATCGACAATCCCGAGACCAGCACCTGTATGGACGTCACGGTCACCGGCGGAAACATGAAGATCGGCAAGCTTTCCGTCAACATTCCCGCCGGGGCGATGCGCATCGCAGGCGGAGTTGCATACCGGGAGAATCCAGAGGCTGAATTCGGATTCGACCAAGTATTCATCCCACCCAACGACAACAGTCGGGGGATCTACGCCAAACCCATCGACATCCCCGGGGGCGCACTCGGAATCGACCTGCCATTTAACAATCTCTTCGGACTGAACAAGGCTTCGGCCACCGTAGAGTCGACGTCTGCACTCCCCACCGTGGACGCATTTCAGCTTGGTGTGAAGCTACCCGTCAAATTGAAGATCGCGAACCCTCTCCTCGGCGGCAAATGCTACCTGGGCTCGGACAACAACCCCGTCCAACTCAACTTGGATGTGACCGAATACGGTGTCCTCGAAGAGGTTCCAGGTTTCCCGGATACTGCCGTCGTTCGAAACACCGGCCACACCGGACAGCCCTTCGCGGTCCCGACAGCTTCCGGATGTGGCCCGTTCGGCGTTCTGAATCCAATCGTCAACTGGCGCGCCGGGCTTCCCTCGTCCACCACGTCCAACTCCCTCGCCACGACGAGTGACGTCTACAACATCGGTGCCGACAGCCTCAGGCCCCAACCGGCCGGCTCACCCGAACCCGCTGCCGTCGTTGCCGAACGTAGTGCCAAATAAGTAGTTCGGACTTCATTCATCTCCTGCTTCGGTGGCGTCGAGTAACGCGTCAAGGGCGCGGTGGAGCTCGGCGAGTTCCCGCCCTCCGGTTTTCGTCAGCACTTCCGTATTCTTTGCATCCAATTGGCGGACAATGTCTTTAGCGAGCTCTATGACTCGTTTGCCCTCGTCACTGAGATCGAGGCGAACGGCTCGCGCATCGCGTCTATCGCGTTCACTGACAACAAACCCGCTCTTCTCCAACGCTCGCACGAGCTTGGATATGTAGATTCGCTGCAATCCTGTGTGCGCTGAGAGTTCTCGCTGACTCGGCCTCTCCCCCGCACTCACCAGACCATGCAGAGACGCGAGCACTGAATACTGGGCGTGAGTCAACCCCAGGTGCGCGATCGCTCGGTCAACCCCCGCCCGCCAGCGCAAGCCAAGGTGCCACACCAGCGACCCTGTCGTCCATGTTTCTCGATCTTGCATACAAATAGAATACATGGCTACTATCTCAATTAGAGTATATGGAAACTATTTGAGGAGTCGCAATGCCCACAATTCCCGTGCTCGACTCGACCATGGCCTACCGCTCGCGCGGTGAAGGAACACCCTTCGTACTCATCCACGGAAACCCCACATCCTCGCACTTGTGGCGAAACATCCTGCCGCAGATAGGAAATCTAGGCCGCGCACTTGCCCCTGACCTCATCGGAATGGGGCGGTCAGGCAAACCGCCAATCAACTACGGCTTCCTCGACACCGCCCGCTACCTCGACGCCTGGTTCGACCAGATGGAACTCGACGACGTCGTACTCGTCGGACACGACTGGGGCGGGGCACTTGCACTGGACTGGGCTGCCCGCCACCCCGATCGCGTCCGAGGTGTGGCCTTCTTCGAAACGATCCTTCGTCCGATGACCTGGGACGAACACTTCCCGGGAGAGGCACGGGCACGGGTGGAAGCTCTGAGGGACTCCGACACAGGAGAGACGAAGGTACTCGACGAGAACTTCTTTCTCGAAATAGCGCTTCACAGAACGGTTCTCGGTGAAATGACCGAAACCGATGCCGAGGCCTATCGCTCCCCTTATCCGTCACGAGAGAGTCGCCGACCCCTTCTCGAGTGGCCACGATCCTTCCCCATCGAAGGAACTCCCGGTGACGTGAATGCACGTGTGGCGGCGTACAGCGATTGGCTCACAGAAAGCACTGACGTACCCAAACTTCTTCTCACCTTCAGCGGCCCCGCAGAACTTCTCATGATCGGACCTGACGAAGTCACGTGGAGCCGATCGAATATCGCAAATCTCGAGGTGGAACAGTGCGGTCCCGCAGGACATCTCGCCCCCGAGGATCAGCCTGCGGCCATCGCGGCGGCGATCACCGAATGGACACAGCGGCAACACTGTTTCAACCGCGAGTGACGTGGGACCGTCGCCAAGTACTCTGAGCGCCGGTTTCCCCGACCCATGCGGTAGCGATCCAGACGATGCTCCGAAATATGGGACCGACACCACCTCCGCCGGATTTGTCCGATATAACTAACTGGCGAGTACGCCGGTTGGGACGAGGTCGAGAACGAGGGGGCGTGTGTGGTGAACGAGGACGGGTTGGGGCGAACGTCAGGATCGGGGGCTCCACACCGGGTGGGCGGCTTTCTCTATCACCGCAACGGCGACCGGTGGGAGTGGTCGGACGAAGTTGCACGGATTCACGGATACGAACCCGACCAAGTAGCTCCGACGACAGAATTGATGCTCTCGCACAAGCATCCCGACGACCGAAGACACGTTGCCCAGACACTGCACGCCATCCGCACTTCAGGCGGACCGTTCAGCAGCCGCCACCGCATCATCGACACTGCAGGGGATACTCACTCGGTAATCGTCGTCGGCGACAGCGTCGTGGACGAGTCGGGTGCCGTGGTCGGCAGCTCAGGCTTCTACATCGACGTCACCGAAACCCTCGACAGCACGGTGAAAGCGTCTGTCGACGTGCTGGTCAACGAAATCACCGCTTCTCGCGGAGTAATCGAGCAAGCCAAAGGCATGCTCATGGTGATCTACGGCATTTCGGCCGATCGCGCCTTCGACATACTCGTGTGGCGTTCTCAAGAGACCAACGTGAAACTCCGGGATGTTGCCGAGCAGTTGATAGTTCGAACGCTTGACGACTTCCGGGTCCCGACACTACTGCGGACCCGATTCGATCACGTGCTGTTACAGGGTTGAATGACAACAGGGTTGAGGGATCTGCTCAAGGCGGTTCCCGTGGCTGGCTGCTCAACCTCGAGGAACCTCGCCCGCATTGATTCCGGGACGGTCCGATGCGGCCTATCCCCGTTGTTACCCAACGCGGAGTAAAAGGAAACTACTCGTCGTCAGACTTCTCGCCGGAGGTCTCCTCGACCAGTTCAGGCGCCTGTTCTCGCGTTGCCATCCCCCCGTCGCCGCCCTTGTCCACGGGTCCTGGGTGCCCACCCTTGGGCGACTGGTCGTTGTCGTCTTTGTCGGTCATGCGATCGTCCTCATCATCTCGTCATCATCTCGTCGTCTCAGTCCTGGAGCCGGTGCAAAGAGACCGGGACCCAGCTCCATCTCAATCTAACGCGCTCAGGACTTCTCGCAACCCTCACCGATTTTGTTTGCATTTCAGTGCTTTCGGGCAGGTGACTGCGAACAGCATTTCCACGATGAGAGGTCGATCCCAGTGCGCGCAGTGACTTGGCAAGGCAAACGGAAAGTAAGCGTCGATACGGTTCCGGACCCGAAGATCGTCGAACCCACCGACGCGATCATCAAGGTCACCACGACGAATATCTGCGGATCCGATCTGCACCTGTACGAGACTCTGGGTGCGTTCATGAATGCCGGCGACATTCTCGGCCATGAACCGATGGGCATCGTCGAAGAAGTCGGTTCGGAAGTCACGAATCTCGAGATAGGTGACCGCGTCGTGATTCCGTTCCAGATCTCGTGTGGCAACTGTTTCATGTGCGATTCGAGCCTCTACACACAGTGCGAGACGACGCAGGTCCGCGATCAGGGAACGGGCGCAGCATTGTTCGGCTTCTCCGAGCTCTACGGCTCGGTGCCCGGCGGGCAGGCTGAGTACCTCCGAGTACCGCAAGCACATTTCACACATATCAAAGTTCCCGAAGGTCCCGCGGATTCGCGATTCGTCTACCTCTCCGACGTGCTCCCCACCGCTTGGCAGTCGGTCGAATACGCCGACATTCCGCCGGGTGGGTCCGTGACAATCCTCGGCCTCGGACCGATCGGTGACATGGCGGCTCGTATCGCCCACCACAAGGGGTTTCGAGTAATCGGTGTGGACCGTGTACCCGAACGCCTTGCGCGCCTTGCCGAACGCGGTATCGAGACTCTCAACCTGGACGACTACGGCAGCAAGATCGGCGATGCCATCAGAGACGCGACAAACGGCCGCGGAACCGATTCGGTGATCGACGCTGTCGGTATGGAAGCGCACGGGTCTCCGATCGGAAAGCTCGCGCAGCAGTTCGTCGGACTCCTTCCCGATGCTCTTGCCGCGCCTGCGATGCGTAACGCAGGAATCGATCGCCTTGGCGCTGTCTATTCGGCCATCGACATCGTTCGGCGCGGCGGATCCATTTCTTTGATCGGTGTCTACGGCGGAATGGTTGATCCGCTGCCGCTGATGACCATGTTCGACAAGCAGATTCAGCTCAGGATGGGCCAGGCGAACGTCAAGAAGTGGGTAGAGGACATCATGCCCCTGCTCACTGACGACGACCCACTCGGCGTCGACACCTTTTCCACCCATCAGCTGCCGCTCGATCAGGCGCCACACGCCTACGAGATCTTCCAGAAGAAGCAGGAAGGCGCGGTCAAGATCCAACTGAAACCGCACCTGTAGTTCAACGCCGATCAGTTCGACGGTTCATCCGCCACGTCCGCATCTTGTTCGCGAAACCACCGATCGTCATACTCACACCTCACACACGCTCGACAGAAAGAACCTGAAACCGAAATGGCTCGCGAACTTACCGTCTCCGACAGCATCGTCGTCAGCTCCGACGCGCTTTCCCTCTACGAGCTCATCAGCGATCCCACTCGTATGGGTGCCTGGAGTCCCGAGAACTTAGGCGCAACCTTGCGGGGAGACCGCGAAAGCGCTTTCCTGGGCATGGAGTTCGACGGGCACAACAAGCGTGGGCGCGCGCAGTGGACCACGCGATGCACAGTCACCGCCGCCGAGGCCGGGAAGCTCTTCGAATTCCGTGTTCACAAGATCGGCCTCGGTACTCCCCGGATCCCCGCCTCTATCGCAACCTGGCAGTACCGATTCTCGCCGGTGCCCGACGGAACCCGAGTTACCGAAACGTGGACCGACGACAGGCGCGGCTGGCCGGACTTCGCCGCCGACATGTTCGACAAAATTGCCACCGGAGGAAAAACCTTCGCCGACTTTCAGCGCGGCAACATCCGCAAGACGCTCCTGAACCTCAAGAACGCAGTTGAGCAGGAGGTTTCCGGAATCGAAGGTAACGTCGGCTGACCGGCCGACACCATTTGTGGCAGTTTCTGCCACTTTTGGTACAGTGCGGATATGGCAACAGCCCGCCGCACTGCACTACTTCTCCGCGTCTCGCAGAGTTGTGCTGCCGCTTTCGTCGAACGCGGCGACACTTCGACGACCATCGCGGAGCTCGCCGATCGGGCAGAAATCTCCGAGCGAACGTTCTACCGTTGCTTCGCCACCAAAGAGGAGAGCATCTGGCCGATGCTCGACGAGGGAAACCGCAGTCTGGCCACGGCACTCAGCGCGCAAGCCCGCGAATTCGGGCTCGCAGCGGCTGTGAAGAATGCCTTTATCGCATCGGTCGGCGAGTCCTTCGAGCCGATGACCCGGTCACTGATGCCCATCATCTTCGGTGATGCGGCACTCCGGAGAGTTTGGGAATCAGCAACTTTCGAGACGATGGAACTGATTCGCCCAGAAGTCGCACGCCTGATCGATCGTCCGGAAACCTCGCTCGACACCACAGCGGCTTCGGGCCAGGCAACACTTGCGGTAGTCGCCGCACTGCGTGAGATGGCAGACCTCCGGACGCCCGCACCCGAGGCCATCACCCGCGCGCTCGGGGCGTTCTCGAAGCCATATCTCGCAACACCAACAGGTAAGGAACAATCATGACTCAGGATCTCTCCGGAAAAGTCGTTCTCGTCACCGGCGGCGCACGCGGCCTGGGCGAGGCGTTTGCCCGCGGCATCGTCGCGGGCAACGGCCGCGTCGTCATCGGCGACCTACTCGACGACGACGGTCGAGCAGTGGCCGAATCTCTCGGCGACGCAGCGCGTTACGTTCCCCTCGACGTCACCGATCCAGCGTCTTGGAAGTCCGCCGCCGAGTACGCGGTATCCGAGTTCGGCGCGATCAACGGTTTGGTCAACAACGCCGGAATCTCGGCGTCCGGCCAGACAGTCGCCGAGGAACCACTCGAGACGTTCCAGCGCATCATCCAGATCAACCTGGTGTCCGTGCACACCGGTATCCACACGGTGGTGCCGTTCATGAAGGCAGCCGGCGGCGGATCCATCGTGAACATCTCCTCGGCCGCCGGCCTGATGGGCATGGCTCTGACCAGCGGTTACGGCGCAGCCAAGTGGGGCGTGCGTGGGCTGAGCAAGATCGCCGCCGTCGAACTCGGTCGCGACAAGATCCGGGTCAACTCGGTTCACCCCGGCATGGTCCTGACGCCCATGACTGCACCGACGGGTATCAGCCTCGAGGAGGGCGCATTCCCCAACAATCCGTATCGCCGTGTCGGTCGCCCGGAGGAGTTGGTCGGCGCGGTCACCTACCTGCTTTCCGACGATGCCTCGTACACAACGGGTTCCGAGATCGCCGTCGACGGCGGTTGGACTGCCGGCCCGTCGATCGAATACATCGCCGGCCAGTAACAGCCTTGCAGACTCACGTATGCAGAATTTGCGCGATGCCAAGTTGGAGGTCGCGCAAATTCACGGCCGGACCGAGGGTGTGGTGAGGAGGAGGGCCGGTAACAGCAATCAATGTTTCCTTCGCCGCACGCACGGCTGATGTCGGCTGGCGAACAATCTCCTCTACCAAATCCCGAACAGTCGACGCGAGGAGCTCGCCGTACACACACCGATTCGCCAAACCTGTTGTTACCGCGTCCGGTCCCTTCACCAGCCGTCCGGTGTAGTGCAGTTCAGCGGCCACAGCCGGTCCCACAACACGGACAAGGCGCGCCGCGAATGCCGGACTGGGTCGAATTCCGAGACGCGCAATAGGCATTCCGATTCTGGCGGAAGTCGCCACGACTCGAATATCGCACGCGAGTGCCAACTGACACCCTGCTCCAGCTGCTACGCCGGAAATCTGTGCGATGACAGGAACGGGACAAATTTCGATAGCGCGGAAGGCTGCCTCCATTTGCGCGAACGACTCCTCCACGTCCTCGGCACAGGCACCAACCCACTCGGTGACATCGGACCCGGCGCAGAAGGTATCGCCGACGCCGCGAAGGACGACAACACCGAGCGATGCGTGGGTCGAGACGCCAATGATCTGATGCGCGAGATCTTTCCAAGCATCACCGTTCAAAGCGTTTCGACGACGGCCTGTGCCGATCGTCACCGTCGCGATTGGGCCGTCGAACGTCACATCGACCATGCCGGAGTCGCGCCGGCTCGGCCTCATAGCAGAAACCATCGATGTCTGTCTCATCGGCGTGCTTCGCTGAGCCAACCGGTGATAACAGCGTTGTCTGCACCGAGAAGCGGTGGAGCCGAGTGACAGTTCTTCGTGACCTCCATGCCGTCCACAGAGAAGAACCGGAGTGGGGGCCCAGGAAGCGTTATCCGACCTAGGCTTTCGTGTTCGACTTCGACCATCAACCCCTGCGAACGAGTCTGTTCCCAGCGGTACACCTCGTCGATTCCACGAACACGTCCCGCCGGAATACCCGTACGGTCCAGCTCGAGCAGCAGCTCGTCCGTGCCATACTTCGAAAAAATGCTTTCGATAAGCTGGCGGACCGCCTTACTGTTTCGAACTCGTTCGGAGTTGTCTTCCATCCCGGGGGCATCTGGGGCCAACCCGAAGCCCGAGCAGAACCGCTTCCAAAGTCCTTCACTACCAACCGCAATCTGAACTACGCCGTCAGCTGTCGGAAAGAGCCCGTAGGGGCAGATCGACGGATGGTGATTCCCTTGTGCCTTACCAGTTTCACCAGCGACGGTAAATCGAGTTCCTTGGAAGGCGTGGATACCTACTATGCCGGCCAGCAAAGAGGTTCGTACCGTCTGCCCAACGCCGGTTCGCGCTCGCTCCTGCAGTGCCGCGAGTACACCGAATGCGCCGTACATCCCTGCCAGTAGGTCAGCTATCGGAGTTCCGACCTTTTGGAAGTCGTTGGGACCCGAACCTGTCAGCGACATCAGACCCGCCTCCCCTTGTGCGATTTGGTCGTACCCCGCACGTCCGCCTTCCGGTCCGTCGTGACCGAATCCACTGATGGACAGCACGACGAGTCGCGGATTCAGCTCCGAAAGTCGTTCGGCGGTAAGCCCCAAACGATCGAGGACGCCGGTCCGAAAATTCTCCATCAGAACGTCGGCGCGTGAGACAAGGGATTCCAGTAGTGCAAGACCCTCTTCAGATTTCAGATCGAGTACGACTGACTTCTTGTTTCGATTCGTGGACAAGAAGTATGTCGATTCTCGCTGTGCACCTGCAGGTTCCATGAAAGGTGGCCCCCAGCCGCGCGTATCGTCGCCGGTACCGGGTGTCTCGATCTTGATGACCGTCGCCCCCAGGTCGCCGAACATCATTGAAGCGTGAGGTCCCGCGAGTGCGCGCGTGAGGTCTGCAACGACTATGCCTGCCAAGGGCCCTCTTCGAACATCGGATCCGGATTGTTCCGAAGATGATTCGACCGAATCGATGTCGTCGGTCACTGAGTTGAACATGTAACTTCCTGTCGATAGTCGATGTGGCGGTCGCGCTGTCAGGCAAGCGTCCGAGCAGGTTCCGGCACACGCAACCTGTTTAGAAAACCTGCTGCCAGCTCGGTTGCCTGGTGCGTTCCAGCAACGCCGTAGACGTGAAAATCCGGTCTGACCAGAACGACATCTGCGTCCTGATCGTCGAGCCAGCGCGTGTAGGTGAGGTCGACGTCGTCGACAACGGTCACGCCCGCCGATTCGGCACCTCCGAGCGCTACGAGGTCGATCCCCAACGTCGCCAAAGCTGTTCGCGTCGCCTCCGGAACTTCTCGCAGCGCGGCCGATGTGCGTGAAATCAAAGCCCCTGGCCCATCGAACGCATCGTCGAACTTGGCAACTTCGCCATCTCCGACTCGAACCTGACCTTGTAAAGCCAGACTGCCACCGGCAGTCCCGACATGTATCCCTGGGCCGAGCCCTGGTCGTGGCGGAGCAGGGGGCTTCATTCCCGCAGTCCAGTTCGCCACCATGCGGGCATCACGTTCAGCAGCTTGCTGCGGGTCGGACATGCAGATGACTTGACCTAGTTCGGTCGAGAACTGCACAAAAGCTTGTGCGTGCCTTAGTCGTTCTGTTCCATATGTATCGAGCAGGTGGTCGTCCGCTGCCGAACGCAACACCGCATCGAGCTTCCACGACAAATTCATCACGTCACGGACACCAGCACCCAGGCCTTGTCCGGCGAACGGCGGCATAAGATGCGCGGAATCGCCGGCGAGCAACACGCGTCCTTGTCGCCATCGCGTCGCCCAGCAAGCCTGAAACGTGTACACGGAATGCCGTTCAAGGATTGCATTGTCAGGGGTCAGCCCATACGGCTCGAGCAGTTCCCATGCCGTGTCTTCGCGCTGAAGGGATTCTCGACTCTCTTCCGGCAGTCGCATGAACTCCCAGCGACGGCGGCCCGGACCACCGGGAACCATCGTGGAAGGGCGTCGGTAGTCGCAATTCTGCGCGGCAACGTTCGGAAAACTGGTTCCGCCCGAAGGTTTGACGTCCACAACCAACCAATCGTAGAAGTACCCCTCGTCGTGCCAGTCGATTTCGGCCCATTGACGAACGCGACTGTTCGCCCCGTCTGCACCGACAATCCACTGCGCATCGACGGCGACACACCTACCGCTGTCCACGGATTGGACGACTACTGTTGCCAGTGCCGAATTCTGCGTCAATGCCACCGCTTCCCACCCCCTCATCACCCGAATATTGGACAACCCGGCGACAATGGCGTCCAAGGCCTCTTCCAATGCGGGCTGGCTGAAGAAATAGGTGTTGTACCAACCGGATTCACCTTTACCACTCCAGTCGACCTCCACCAGTGTCCGCCCGTCACCGTTTCGCCACACATACATGTCGTCATAAGGTTCGGTTATCTCGGGAATGGTGTCCGGCGCCAGCCCGACCGACTGCAGGATTCGCGCGAAATCGGCGCAATGGGTTACTGCACGCGGCAGAGGGTATCCGACTTCATTTCGATCCACGACGACGACATCGTGGCCCTTCCGAGCGAGTTTGACGGCGAGAAGCTTCCCCACCGGCCCGAAACCGACGATCATCACGTCAGCAGCTATCCTCGTTGCTTCGGCGTTGACACTCTGCACAGCGAATTCCGTTCTGGTGAAATAGCTTTGATGTTGAGAACAAGGATCGGTTCGTTAATTCCTTTTGTCACGGATCAGGTCCCGGAAATCGGGACGAGCCGAAATTCTCGGTGCCGCCTGAAACGGCTGCACGACCCTGGCGGGCACCGAGACAACTGCCGTCACCACGGTGCTCGCGGCGGAGATACGTCCCGGTTTTCGGCTACGTAGAGCGACGGCAGGAAACGAGACAAAAATGTGAACTCGTCGTACGCGTGCTGCAGGAGTCCTTGACCGAACTCCACAGTTGCTTGTGCCGCAATCTGTTCCGCGGTTTGCCCGAGTGTCTCGAGATCGTGTCCGATGAAGAAGTGACTTCGCAGGGCCATCCCCCACTCGGTATCGCGAGCGATGTGCAGCAGCCTGCCGCCGAGCACGCGCCCGTCCGGGAGACGAGGTGGATTGTGGGTGACCCCCAATCGTCCGACAACCACTCCGGACACAGCGCCGGATTCTCTTGCTCTGGAATAGGCGTCTTCGTCGAAGAACTCGGACGGATCCCGAAATTGGATGACCAGATCATCGGCCGGCTGCCCCGAGAAGTATTCGGTGACGACGTGCTCGCTGCCGATATGAGTGTCGTCCGAGAGATTACCCTGCCAACTGCTGTACGTGTGGTCGATGGGATGCCACCAGATGTATTTCTGTGTGTCGCAACGCCAGCGGACCCACCATTCGAGCATCTCGCCGGTGCAACCGTGCATATCCGTACGGACTGCGACGTGCAGCCCTCCAGATGGCAGTCGCTCGTATCCCATCTCCAATTGCAGAGGCTTCGGATCTAGTAGAGCGGTGACTTCTGACAGGTCCATTGATTCAGCTCCTCGGATCGAGTTTTTCCAACGAGCTGAAGGTATGAGCCAGATGTGCTGCGCGTCACCCCATTTGTCCCGGTTTCCGGGACTAAACGGTTACGCCCGAGAAGTCGACATCGGACGATGGCACGCATCACATCGACCGCCCGAATCGGGCTCACTGTCTGGAGAGACAACACATGCATCTCAATGCACCCGCGCGAACCGATGAACGTGGGGAGACTCGATCCCACCCCGCAGTCATCGGGTTGTGCATGGTTATCACCGTGATCGAGGGATTCAACCTGATCGTCTACGGATCTGTTATTCCGTTGCTGTTGGAAGACTCGTACCTGCGCATAACCGATCAACAAGCAGGGCTGGTCGGCGGGCTCGTCTATATCGGAGCCATCGCCGGATCAGTACTGGCCCCTCTCGCTGCCGAGCGCTCCGGTCGAAAGTGGGTTCTCATTGTTGCCATCGCACTGTTCGCTTTCGGAGCCGTGATCACCGGAGCGTCGATCAGCATCGTCATGCTCGCAGTGGGTCGATTTGTCACTGGATTCGGCGTGGGCGGCGCGCTCACCACCGCGATGACAGTCGCTCGCAACAGTGCGGCATCGTCACGGGCGTCGTTGGTCGTCACGATCACAATGGCAGGTATCCCACTCGGCGGCGTCGTCGCGTCACTGCTCGCGATTCCAGTGCTTCCTGCGCTCGGATGGCGCCCGATGTTCTTCATCGGTGCATGTACGGCTCTGGTGATCCTCGCCGCCGTCGTGATAATCGACATCCCGACCGACACTCCCCAGGAGGTGGCGGGGCGTTTATGGTCTGGTCGGCAAAAGATTGCCGCACTGTTCACCGGCCGCGGGTCCACAATCGCACTGGTTGTCGCGGTATGCGCAATCTCCAACATGGTTGCGTGGCAGGGACTCAACGTGTGGGCAGCGCAGTCGATTATTGACTTGGGGTACACGCTGAACACTGCTCTTGTGATCACCTTTACTCTGACCGGTGCCGCAGTAATCGGTTCCTTTGCCAGTGCGTGGGCGGCCGACCGCCGCGGGGCCTCAGTTGTAGCGGTAGCCACCAGCGCGTGCACGCTCGTCGGACTTCTCGGAATGGTCTATCTGCCGACATCGTTGACGGGGACCATGATTTGTGTGGCACTGATGGGCATCGGCGGCCATTCCACGATGAATCTGGTGCACACGACCACAGCCGATGTCTACCCGTTGCCTGCACGAGCAACTGCCCTTGGTTGGTCGAACGGGACATCATTCGTCGGGGCGTTCTTAGGCCCGGTAATCGGCGGTACCTCCATTGCGTCGGGTGGAGCCGTCGGATTGTTCAGTACGTTCGCGGGTGCCGCGGCAGTGTGCTTGGTCGCGGTCTGTGCACTCTGTTTTGCAGATAGGCGCATCAGACGGTAGGGATACCACTGATCACGAATCAGTTCCCGACCTCCCAGTAGGAGCCGGGAACTGATTCGCGCGATCTGCAGAAGTCACGGGAGCACACAGAAGAAGCTCTCAGGCAGTCGCATTCAGAATTGCGCTCGCGACAAACCCAGATCCACCTGACTGTTCACCACTTTGAGACCTTCGACCGCGAGTTCCTTCTTCGCTTTGAACCGCCCGGACGGAATGACGATGGCGATCGCTTGAAGCGCGCCAGTCGGTCCGATCATTGCAGTAGCCACGGCGCAGATCCCTACGTCGTGCTCCTCGATGTCGACGGAGACGTGGGAGCGACGCACCTCCGCCAGTTCCGCCAGCAGCGCCGCCCGTTCGGTGATCGTCTTATCCGTAAATCGCGGTAAAACCGGTGACAACAACGCAACTGCCTGCTCCTCCGGCAACTGAGCAAGCATGGCCTTCCCGATACAACTCGCATGCAGCGAAAAGCTCTTGCCGACCTTGGTGACGCCTCTGAGCCTTTCCGGTGAGGCAATCTGATCGACGACGACAACCTCGCGACCACTGAAGATCGCCAACTCCACGTTCTCGTTGACGGTACGAGCCAACGTCGCCAGCTGAGATCGATTGGCCGAGAGTAGCCGTAGGTGAGCATTCATCCCGAACTTGAGTAAGCCGGGGCCCAAGATGTATCCGGATCTGTCCGGAACTCGGACCACGTACAACTCACGTTCGAGAGCTTGAATAACTCGGTGCACCGTCGAACGTGGAAGTCCGGTGCGGGTTGCGAGGTCTGTCAGCGTCATCGGCCAGCGACTCTCGGCGATCGAATCCAGAATCACCGTGGCCCTGCCTATGTTCGCCACGACTAACTCCTCGTCCAGGTCCTGGTTACCGCAAGTTCGATGATGCTGCAGTCTCGTTCGTCGACAACCATCGTGTATTCACCGAGGGTGTGCACCGAGGGATCGGGTTCGAACACCCACCGAGTGTAGTGCGCGTGAGCTTTCCACACTCGGGGGCCAGACCCGGCGAGCACCACGAGGTTGCTGACGTCATGGCGATGTGCGACAGGTGATTTCCACAATTCTGCGAAGAACTTCTCCGCATCGTCCGGATGATCGAAACCCGTCCCGGGGAAGCTAACCCGGGCAGAAGCCAGGAGCCCCACAGCACCGTCGACGTCTTTGCGGTCCGCAAAGTCGACGTACGTGTGAAGTAGGTTCGAAATCCAGTGTCTGGCCGAGACGACTCCCTGGAGTTGACTGCAGGTCACGATTCCGTCTGCTCTTGCCACTGTCGAACGTAGGAACGTCCGTAATCGTTGCCATGCGGAGTGCGCATCACCGTGTGAATATGGAAGGGCTGAGGAGTGTCGTAGTCGAGGAAGACACCGCAGTGGTGATCCAGTTCAGCTATCAAGACCGGGGATTGGATGCGGTAGTAGAAGACGTCTCCAGGGCGGTGCCCGCCGATCCAGCAGAACCATGTCCGGTCCAGGTGCTCTTCGATCTCGCGCAGACGAGCAGTCCGAGGTCCCGCGGGCAACAATGCCACGAACTGTTCGGCGATCGCGAGCACTAGTTGTCTGGCACGCGTGTCCATCTGATCGACGGGAATGCCTTCGAAGGGAATCACTCGGTTGTCCTGAAACGCTCCGGCGAGGTGCCGCTCATCCCCGGGGTGCACTCGCCCGGGAGGCATGGCCGGATCGTTCATCAGCCCGTATACAGTGGCCTCACGCCGCTGGTCGTCAGTGAGTGCGGCCATCAGTTCTATACCGAGTTCGATTCGACCAGTGAATGATTCGATGCCGGCGTGGGGACCATCGTCTATCTCGTTGGGTTCCGCGCCGAGAAAGACCGGACTCACAACCATCCGCCCGCCGATGATCAGACAGTTGACCGCGCAGTGGTGACCGTACAATTGCCATCCCCACGGCGAGTGGACACTCGGTTCACCGTACAGAGCGACGTTGTAACTGAATTCGTTGAGTATCGTCTCCAATCCGACAACCTCGCCGAGAAAACCATTGATCAACATCATGTTTCGGACGATTCGAAAACCTTCGGGGCTCAGCGAGGCCTCGACCAATCGCAAAGCCAACTGTCGAACACGTTGCGATTGGAACTCGAGTCGTACTCCGGTGTCGAACTGCATGAACTCGGGGTTCGCCCACGTCTGCCACTCGACAGCATCGATCGGATAACTGATCCTGGAGCGATCGACGTCACTCAACTCCGCAAGTAGATCTCTCGCAGCATCCACCATTTCATCCACCGGAGCCTCTTCACCGTGCGTGACGGCTGTCAAAGGGTAAAGCCCGTCCGTGATCGTGCCGTTTTCGGTGACTCCTCGAAATTCGTTGAGATATAGCGGCTTCCATCCCTCAACGAGATCACCGGTAAAGGTCCCAGGCCGCCTTGACACATCGCGATAGGCGTAGGGATCCAAACCTCGAACACTCGATAGTCGGCGATGGTCGTGAGGAAACAGATGTGAGCGGAACTCACCGGACATGAATCGTCCTTTCAGACTGGAGTGTTGTGCCGTACGACGGCCGCACGTACTGCAGCCACATCGCCGGCGGAGATTGCGTCGACAAGTTCGACGTGGATGTGAAACCTCTCGGTGCGGTAGCCCGCTGCGTCACGCTCGTTGTCGAACTCGGTGGCCGTGCCGTGCAGCGGGCCCAGAGTGCCGATATAGACCGATCGCGCAAGGTCATTGGGAACGATCGTCGCGATTCGCTCGTGCAAGGCCCAGTTCGCTCGGAGGAAGGTGTCCCAGTCGGGGGCGGATTCCATCCGCTTCAGGTGTGCCCCCAAGTCGGCGATGTCGGCCCGGCTTCGATGCCGAGCCGCAGCAGTGTCGATCAAGATTTCGAGGTGATCACGCAACTCGATGGCATCCGCGACGACCGAGGCCCCCTCGGTGACACTCAGCAACGTATGGCGCAAGCGAACCGCCGGGCTTTTCTCTGCGACAAATAAGCCGCCACCTCGCCCCTGGCGGATCTCCAGCACTCCCCGATCACGAAGCAGTCGAACCGCTTCGCTGACAGTCGAATATGCAAATCCGGTCTCGCCGCGAAGCGATTCCAGCGTGCCGATTGGCACACCGGGCTCCAGGTTCTGCTCCCGAATCCGGCTGTCGATCGCCGCCGCCAACTGCTCGGCTCGGGTCCCCCTCCCCACCGCTTTGGACAGCACAGAAATCGGGTCACTCGGCGCAACAGAAATCCGGGGCATGCGTCCGCCTTGTCCATCTGGGGTGTCGTGAGGCATAGTCCTATGAAACCATAAACCTCTGAAGGTTTATAGGTTTAATTCGAACCTGAAAGGCAACTGATGAAAATCGTTGGGATTCAGCAACCCGATCGTGGAGTTCAGGTGGCTCAACTGTCCGAGGACGGCTCCCACGTGAGTGTCGTGTGCACTCTCGAAGAGTTCTGGTCGGATCCCGCCGGCAAGCTCGCGACGACTCCGACCGGGCCACACCTGCCGGTAGCCGACATCGAGTTCGTTCCACCGGTCCTGCCGGGCGCGAGGGTGGTCTGCATCGGACTGAACTATCTTGCCCACGTCGCAGAGGGGAGCTACCGCGCAGATCCTCTACCCGCCTATCCGACTCTGTTCGCCCGGTGGCCCAACTCCCTCACTGTCGGCGACACCGATGTCCCCGTTCCAGCCAACGAGCAGGGTCTCGACTGGGAAGGAGAGGTGGTCGCCTGGGTTGGGCAAAAGCTTGCCGACGCCACTCCCGACCAGGCCCTTGCAGCTGTCGTCGGATACTCGACGTTCAACGATCTCACCTGCAGGCGAGCACAGAAACTCACCTCGCAGTGGATACTCGGAAAGAACGGTGACCGATCCGGCCCACTAGGACCGATGGTTCCTGCGAGCGAAGTCGGCGACCTGCGCGACGGCCTGCGAATACAAACCCGCGTCAACGGCGAAATCGTTCAGGACGCCCGCACCGACGAAATGGTCTATACAGTCGGCGACACCCTCTCTCACATCTCTCAGACCTTCACACTGCACCCCGGCGATCTCCTCGCTACGGGCACACCGTCGGGAGTCGGCTACGCACGCTCACCCCAATGGCTACTACAACCAGGCGATCAGGTCGAGGTCGAAGTCGAAAAGCTTGGTATTCTTCGAAATACATTGGTATCCAGGGATACTCGATTCGAAGGCTGAGCAAGAACGAGGCACCATGTCACGAGAGCCATCAGTCCGAGATGGGCGATCCCCCAGATCGCCCTCGACAGACGCCAGAGTGCCAACCTTCGCCGACCTCACGGGTGACTGTCAATACTCTTCTGATTGCATTCGGAGAAGACAACTTTCGCAGTCGCCGCAGCGCCCGATGCAGGTCGAGCGACACCTCGTCTGTCGTACGGGCAAGCGACGTTGCGGTCGCCTTTGTATCGAGCCCGACGATCAGCCGCAACACCAGGACATCGCGTTCGACAATCGGGAGCGTTGTCGGAGGCGGGAGCGATCCACCGCTGAACCCGTCGGATGCCGCCCGAGCAATCGCGATGCTTGTACTCGCGTACAGCACGCGTAGAAAAGGCGGATATGTCTCCGATCCGTCGCACACTGCCGTGAGAACGGCGACGCACGCGGCATCCGCGGCGGAATCGGAAACGGCCTGATCAAGCTCGGCGCGGCACCGCAGCACAACCATCGGACGAAACGCCGCATACAAACTGGCCATGGACTCACGGCTACCGCTCCGCGCCGCGGCGGCCAATACATTCAGCGAGCCTTCCTGCAACATGGGCTCACATCTCTCTTTCTCGACGGGACATTCGTTGTGCGGTCCGAGAGATCAACTGGAACCGAACGGTCCCACGAAGTGGTTCCGGCGGATGGTCATGCCACGATCAATCCCCTGCCCGAAGGATTCTCGAGGCTCTCTCTCAGCCCTGAGGCACACCCCAGTGAAGTCCTGCATCCTTGCCGCTCACTGGCACTGACCTGGCAAATTCCTGGCAGGATGCTGATTCAAACCGAACGCCTTGCACTGCAGAATTTTTCGATCCGGTCAGCGTGTATTTGCTGCTCCAAGTCCGACCGTTCCGTTCCAGGCGACGAGGGGTCACACGGGCGTAGGGTCGAGAGAGTTCGGCTCAGTCGTCAAGAGCGGAAGGACACCCAGACAATGCGGAGCGATGGAGATACGTGGGACATCGTCAGTAGCGTCGGACTTACCGCGCTGGCAGTGGCAACGTTCCGAGCACTGGAGAGCACCCGTCCGGACGCGATCATCGAAGACAAGTTCGCATCGTGGTTCGTAGAAGCTGCAGCCGAGCCGCATTTCACAGCTCTTCTGAAAGATCCCACGCTCCTCGAGGACACCCCCTTCGGCGGTTTCATGGGGTTGCGAACCAGGTTCTTCGACGAATTCTTCTCGTCGTCAACCGAATCCGGAGTAAGGCAGGCGGTAATCGTTGCAGCAGGGTTGGATTCGCGTGCGTACCGGCTGGATTGGAGCTCAGGATCGACGGTATTCGAAGTGGATCAGCCAAAGGTGCTGGAGTTCAAAGCCGAAGTGCTCGCTGCGCACGACGCCCAGCCGAAGACCGATAGACGCACTGTGCCTACTGATCTGCGAAACGACTGGCCGGCCGCACTCGAGGAGGCTGGTTTCGACCCGAACGAACCCACAGCCTGGTCGGCGGAAGGCCTCCTCGCCTATCTCCCCGGCCCGGCCCACGACGCCCTGTTCGAGCGGATCGACGAACTCTCGGCCACCGGTAGTCGCTTGGCGGTGAACGACTTTCCGGCCGGAACCGACCCGAGCAAGCTTGCGGCCATCAGATCCAAGTACTTCGCCAAGGACCCGTTCGGAGACCTGGACATTTCGCAACTGTTCTACAGCGACAAGCGATCCGATCCGGGCCAGTGGTTGGCTGAACACAATTGGACTGTCCGACGCTTCAGCTCGGTCGAGTTGGCAGAACTGTACGATCGTCGGATCCCCGAACTCCCCGAAGAAATCGCAGCGCTGTCAACGCAACCGTCCTTTTTGGCCGCGACCAAGAACTAGATCTCGCAGTCATCACGAAAGTTCTTCGAGTGCAGCCTTTCTCCCATTTGTCCAGCGGCAAGGCGCGTGTCACCACTACAAGTGGTTGACGGTACTCCAGGATGAAGCGATTCAGTACCTCAGGCTGAGTATGTCTACACCTCAGACGGACGCGCGCCGAAGAAGATGCTGATGAAATAAGTCCATGAATCTCGAACACACACGCAGGAAAGGCCGCCCGCTCGCGCTGGTAGCACTTGCCTCCGCAGCGGTATTCGCCCTCGCCGCATGTACTTCCGGGACTGATTCCGCACAAACCTCTGAAAACAGCACAAAGACCTCCCCCACCGCGGCACCCGCTACGGTCACGATCCCTGACAGCTCCGTCGGCAAGCAGATCACCTGGCTTCTCAGTGCGTTCAACACGAGCACGCCGTTGACCCAGGAAGAAATCGCCGAACACTTCGGGCCCACTGCACCCGTAGTCCTGACACCTCCGGACTTCGACTCCATCCGAGCCGGACAGCCTTGGACAACAGTGAATTACAAGGGAGGCGACTCCGACGGCACAGTTTCCATCACCAGCACCACCGGCGGTGCGTTCGACGTCAACGTCGTCGTCGACGGCAACGGGCTGATCCTCGGAATGGCGATCACACCGACCAAGGACGTTCATGTGCCGGCCGCATCTTGGCAAGAACTCGAGGCAGCTGTCAAAGCGCTTCCCGCGCCGACCAATCTGACCGTCACCGAGGTCACCGAAGGAAAGAACGCCGAAGTCTTCAATGTCGGCGACACCTCACCACAGCCCACAGGGTCAACGATCAAGCTGTACGTTCTCGGCGCGGTCGCGACGGCCGTCCAGAACGGGACACTCTCCTGGGATCAGAAGCTCACCATCACCGACGACCTCAAATCGATGCCCGGCGGGACCATGCAGGACCTGCCATCGGGAACTGGAGTCACGGTCCGAGATACCGCCGGCAAGATGATCTCGATCAGCGACAACACCGCCACCGACATGCTGATCGCTGCTGTCGGGCGCGAGCAGGTAGAAGCCGAATTCGCCCCGATGGGCATGGCAAATCCTTCGCTCAACATCCCGCTCAAGCCGACCCGCGCACTGTTCCAACTCGGCTGGGGTGACCAAGGCGCACAACGTATCGCTTGGCGCGACGGAACTCCGGACGAGCGTCGAGCGATACTCGCGGCACTACCTGACGGCCTGGTGGACATCCCGGCGTCTGCATTCACCACCCCCGCATGGCCTTTCGACATCGATTGGTTCGCCTCGCCCGCCGACCTGCGTGCCGCGTTGGTCACGTTGCAAGAGAAGGCGAAGACCGAGAGCGGCGCACCGGTTCGAGACATTCTCGCCGAGGATCCGGCGCTCAGCGACGAGTCCGCGAAATGGTTCACTTACGGCGGATTCAAGGGCGGCAGTTCCATCGGGGTCCTCGCGGGTGCCTATTACGTGGAACACGACGATCGTGCCTGGGTTGTCACCATGCAAACTCATGGTGACGACGCTGCACTGGTTGCCGTCCCGGCTCTGTACTTCGATCCGGTCGACGACGCGATGCTCTTGATCCAGACGGATGCAACCAGTTAGTGCCCAGTGGCGGGCCGAAACCACGCACGCCGATTCATTGCCTTCGCCGATGAAGGCGCCGGATACAGAGAAGCCGCTGCACATCCAGTGTCATCCGGATGCACAGCGGCTTCGCTAAGTCTTAGCCCGTGGGGGTCTCGGTCTCGTCCGACGAGAATCCGTCGAAGAATGCGATGACCTTCTGAAGAAGTGCCGCGATGTCGAAATCTTCCAAGCTACCCATTGCGTTCGTCCTTTCGTTTAACACTGAGGATGAAACGTGCATCTTGCAATTTCCAATGTAAAGCATGAAAAGCATTATTTCTCGACCGCGCGACACTTCGGTTGCGAATACGTCACTCAGCAAGATATGGGCAAATCACCGGAAATAACAGCTCCCACCCGCAATATTTCGGTCTTCCGCAACCCGCTTATTTCCCCAATTCGCAAGTGGGTAAATCTTGAGAAAAATTTCCCGGCGCGTCGATCACGAAAGATATTCCTGGTGAAACTCTCAATCCAAGAACACAAAGACAGAGGAAGCTCCGACACAGCTGACACGCAGTTTTGCCCGCCTTCAAGAGTCGTCATCCACGCACATAGTGGACATTCGTCTGCGATAACGAACCGGTAGCAACACAATCCCAGGCACTTTCTCCCATCTTCTGACTTTTACCCATGACCACTGAAGATTTGCGCTGGTGAAACGCAATACCAGTTCGAAAGTTCCACAACTTCTCCGGATGCTGTGCACGCGATTAACTGATCAAATATCTGTTGACTCACCGAACCCACACACTCCGCCAGAACGCCACATCCGAATGCTGGACGTTAGTTTAGATGGGTTCGCATTCTCGGAATCTGCTCGATAACGGCGGCCCCACGGATAAAGCCGAGACTGCACCACCGCAGGCCGCCAGGTCATGATCCGCGACTCGGCGAAGGGTGTGCGGACAAGTCCACACGAGGGTGAAATAGGGGGTGAGACATGCCTTGGGGTCTCGTTTTACCGAGTCCGACACAGTACGTTTTCCCAGGCACGCCAGTCCCCAGATTCATACGGTGTGCAAGGACTCGTTGACGCTTCCGAGATGTTGGCAAGGCCGACCACAGGCCCCGTTCTCCCGACGAGAACGGGGCTTCCTCGGGTCGGTTTCCGCCTTCGACCGACCGGGTAGACGCGAGCATGGGCGCCACCTGCTCGACCGAATCCACCGCTGGCCGCCACGAATCGACGACCCCGACCGTCGGCGTCGAAGAAGAATTCATCCTCGTCGACCCGACCTCCTGGTTGCCGTCCACCGACAATGCTGCGGTTGCGGAAACCGCGTCGACACTGGGATTGGATCTTCAGCTCGAGTTGTCCCGCTGCCAAGTCGAGACCAACTCTCCCGTGTGCCATGGCATCGACGAACTCCGAACCCACTTGACCGACATGCGTCGGCTCGCGGCAAAAGCTGCCGAGTTGAACGGCTGCAGGCTGTTGGCCGTCGGCGCACCGCTTTCGGGGCCTTCGCGTTTCGAGATCAGCGACTCGCCTCGTTACCGCCGGATGGGCGAACGCTTCGGCGCCCTCGCTGCCGAACAAAGCATCTGCGGTTGCCACATACATGTGGGCGTCGCTGATCAAGTACAGGCCGTGCAGGTCTGCAATCACGTGCGCATCTGGTTGCCCGCCTTGTTGGCACTGAGCGCCAATTCCCGTGTCCACCAAGGAGTCGACACCGACTTCGCGAGTTGGCGGGCGATCCAATGGTCCAGGTGGCCAGTCGCCGGGCCGCCGCCGTACTTCGAGACCACCGGGGACTTCGACACCGCGGTTGCGAAGATGGTGGATTGCGGCGTGATGCTCGACAAGCGGATGGCCTACTGGGATATCCGACCTTCCTGCCACCTACCGACCGTCGAGATCCGAGTCTGCGACGTTCAGCCGACAGCAGAGGATGCAGCGCTACTTGCAACCCTTGGACGGGCTCTGGTGGCAACTGCGTTACGCGCGATAGACCGGGGCATCGAGGCTCCGAACATTTCCCTCGAGAGCCTCCGCCTCGCAACCTGGGTGTCCGCGAAGGAAGGCGTCCTGGGAGCGTCGATCGATCCGATTACCTCACAAAGAATTTCAGCCACGGAACTGTTGCACCGGCTCCTGATCCATGTCCGTGACTCCCTCGACGAGGGAGGCGAGTACTCGAGCGTGGAGTCGGCGCTGCAGCTCAAGTCAGTCACAGGCAACGGCAGCGACTGGCAACAGCGAACGCTGCGCCAGGTCTGCCTTCGGGAACTGATTGCGCGTGCCGTTCAGCGCACCGTACCGACCGCGCCGACTGGCACGGATACGCACGACGAGCCGACAACGGATCAGTAGTAATGCCGCCGACCACCGATGGCGTGCCCGGCCGCGCCCAGCGCGTACAGGATGATTCCGATCACCAGCAAGACGACACCAATCGTCCACAGGATCGGAATGTTCACCACGAAACCGATTATCAGCAGGATCACGCCGAGGATGATCATCACAAGCTCCTTCAGTGCGTTCACTCGGGCGGATACGCCCGCCTCGAGCCGCATACACCGCGGATACCCGTCGGCAGAGCGTTTCATACCCACTCTGACCGGGTATTTCGCTGGGCACCATAATATTTGAAGAATCGAGCCCGCCATGATGAGAATTGTGACTCTGATCGTTCTGATCTGGCTGATAGTCGGGGCCGTCGCGGCCGGCCAACGCGGCTACTACAGCAGTTCGCCGACCAACTGCGCCGGCGTCGGGACCATCGCGCTCACGGTCATCGCGGGTCCGCTGAACTACTTCGGCGTCAACCCCAAAGTCACCGATTGCACGCTCCCCCAGCCCACCGAGTGAGCTGCCGGAAATCCACGCTAAACCGACTAGTCGTTACCCTGGAGGTGAGTCGACACACATCGAAGTGAGGGGCCACCATGACCACTGCACCAGATCGCACCCGAATCGAGTTCCCGGACATCAGCTCGCGTGCGTGGGAACACCCAGCCGATCGGGCTGCATTGGTGACGCTCCGGACGCTTCGGGGGTTCGACACTGTCCTGCGGACGCTGTCCGGACTGCTCCAAGAACGTCAGCACCGCCTCATGTACCTCGCCACGTCGGTGCGAGTCGACGAACGCCAGTTCAGCGAGCTGAACGACCTGCGCCGTGACTGCGTCGACATCCTGCAGGCCGACGAGACACCCGAGCTGTTCGTACTCCAGACCCCGATGGTCAACGCCTTCACCATCGGCATGGACAAGCCGTTCATGGTGGTCACTACCGGCCTATTGGACGTGATGAACTACGAGGAACAGCGGTTCATCATCGGCCACGAACTTGGCCACGCGCTGTCCGGTCATGCTGTGTATCGGACCATCCTGATGCATTTGATGCGACTGGCCGGAACCATCGGATGGCTGCCCGTCGGCGGGTGGGCATTGCGCGCGATCATCGCCGCCCTCATGGAATGGCAGCGCAAGTCAGAACTGTCCGGTGATCGTGCCGGACTGTTGTGCGGGCAGGACGTACACACCGCGATTCGCGTCCAGATGAAATTGGCGGGCGGATCCCGAGTCAGTGAAATCGACATCGACGCGTTTCTTGCCCAGGCCGCCGAGTACGACGCCAGCGGCGACCTCCGCGACGGTGTACTCAAGCTCCTCAACATCGAACTGCTCTCTCACCCGTTCTCGGTGCTTCGCGCCGCCGAGCTCAAGAAGTGGGTGGACAGCGGAGACTACGCCGCGATTCTGCGCGGAAACTACCCCCGTCGCGGCGATGACGACGGAGCGAAGATCAGCGACGAGTTCAAGAATGCAGCCAAGACCTACAAGCAGAACTTCGACGAGTCGGAGGACCCTTTGATCCGCATGGTGCGCGACATCGGTAGCGGATTGGGCGGTGCGGTGGGCGCCGTGGGGAATGGCGTCGGCGATGTAGCGTCGGACATCAAGGAACGATTCACCCACTGGCGCAAGAGTTCCGACAGGTCGAAGGGCACTGACGACGCCGAGTAAGCAGAATCGGGACCTGCCGCCGAAGGCAGTCGGCGGCAGGTCCCGGGCTCTTGGCGTGAAGGTGATGCAGGCTTCCCTCTGCACCACCCTCACGTTCACAGACAGTACCAGCAGTCGAACAAACGTGCGAACTGAAAGCGGTCGTGTCGAATCACCGGTTGTCGGGTACGCGGCATAGGACCACTACAGAAGGGAGCCGACATGCATGCTGGGCGACTGAAGAAGGTCGGTTCGAGTGACGGCCCGTTTGCCTCCGTGTACTTCGAAGACGTCCGTAACCGGGAAGATGCGCGCGAGCGCTTCGAACTCGAATGGCGCTCGATGCGCAATCAACTCACGAAACAGGGAGCATCGGAATCGCTGATCGCACGACTGGACGAGGTGAAGGACAACCATCACGGCATCTCAGGTCGCGCCGGACGCGCGATCGTCGCCACTTCCGAGGCAGTGCTGATCGACGATATTCTGCTCGAACCTGCCGGCTCCACTATCGCGACCTTGGGCGAACTGCCCTACCTGATTCCACTGATCGCACACGGATACGACACCGAACCGTTCCTCATCGCCAAGGTCGACCACACTGGCGCGGACCTGTGCGTGCGCGATGCTCGCGGGCGTGACGTGTACGGCGAAACGGTAGACGGAGACGGCTTCCCGGTCCACAAGGCACACGTGGGCGGTCAGGAGCGATACACCGACAGCCAAAGCCTCGTGGAGGAGAATATCCGGAAGAACCTGACTCAGGCTGTGGAGCGCGCGGCGGCGCTCGCCCGTGAACACAAGGTCGCGCTGGTAGTTGTCATCGGAGAAGTACAATCCCGCAAAGCTTTTGCACAGCTTTTGCCGTCGACGCTACGGGTGGTGGACGTCGAAAAGGGTTCGCGTTCAGTCGGTTCGACACCCGCCGAGGTGTCCAAGTCGATTCGTGAACTGATCGACACGCAGCGACTGCGCAGAATGGATGTGGAAACCGAACGCTACGTCGCGGAGCAGGGCCGGGACTCCGGCCTCTCCATCGACGGGACCGCACGCGTCCTCGACGCCCTCGAACAGGGCAAGGTCGAGACGCTGCTGCTCACCGATCCTGACGACAAGGAAGTCACCAGTGGAGAGTTGATCGGGCCCGCCGATCGCGTACTCCCCTACATCGCAATCGGGACCGGCACCGAGTTGGTACAGATCGACGAACGCCTCGTTCTCGCCGACGGATACGGCGCGATACTTCGGCACCCTTGAACGCCAGAGCCTGCTGATCAGATTCGGTGGCGAGCACGTTCTATCGAGAAGCGTGCTTGCCCACCGAGTCCGGGAAACCATCGGCAATTGCTGCGACGAGTTCCAGATATGCCCGTGCCGTGCGCTTGTTCAACAACTTCAAGTCGATCGGACCGCCTTCGCCCAGGTGATCGTCGTAGGGCAACGTCTTGACCGCTCGCACTCCACGCTGAGCGAAAACGTCCTCGAGTTGATCGAGGTCGAGCGAAGACGAACCCGGCCGCGTCGAATTGATCGCCACGACCGACCTGCTCACCA
This sequence comes from Rhodococcus sp. MT28, assembly GCF_058792695.1. Classification (NCBI taxonomy): domain Bacteria; kingdom Bacillati; phylum Actinomycetota; class Actinomycetes; order Mycobacteriales; family Nocardiaceae; genus Rhodococcus; species Rhodococcus sp. MT28. The sequence goes on along the minus strand of NZ_JBXAFD010000016.1, from coordinate 14,120 downwards.
GATCTGCGTATCCGTGCTTGGTCAGCCAACTGAGCGTTGCTGCAGCACTACGGGCACCATCCTGAGCTGTCGGGCTGACGACAACCAAAGCATCTGCTTCGTCGAGAATTCCGTACATGGCCGAGTGCATGATTCCGGTGCCACAGTCGGTGATGACGATGTTGTAGTGCACCTCGAGAATTCGGAGAGTATCGAGGTAGTCCTGCTCGTTGAACGACTCCGAAGTTTCCGGATCTGCCTCACTCGCAAGGATTTCGAGTCGGCTGTCGCCTTGCGAGGTGTAGTAACGAACATCGCTGTACGTACGAATGTCACCGTCGGCCAACAGATCACGAACGGTCAGGTGATGTTCACGTCGTTCGCGATCAGCCAGAGTCCCCAGGTCGGGATTGGCGTCGATGGCTACGATTCGATCCCCACGGATCGATGCGAACGTCGAACCGACAGTTTTGGCCGCCGTGGTTTTCCCCACTCCACCCTTGAGTGAGATGAAAGCAATCTTGTACACGCCGCGCACCGTTCGGTTGGCGCGGCGCACGAGAGCCTGGTGTTCGAGTTCGGCAGCCGACTGCCCAGTGTTGATCCGGCCCCCGGTGAGTTTGAACAACACACTGCCCAAACCGCGTTCGGGTGGACGCTTCGCCCGCTTGATGATGTCCAGGTCGTCGACGGAGGTCATAGGCCTGGGCGTCGAGGTCCGGAAATCGGTCGGCTCTTCACGACGTTGCTGGCGCATCCGCTGACTGGGCAACGGTTTTGCTGCAGGCTCGTCGAATTGTGGTGTGAAGGTGACGGTTCGAATCGACGTTGCATAGCCGTCGTCGGACGCGTCGAAATGGCCGTCGCCCTGAGTCGTTCCGGAGTTGTTCCCCAGGACTCCGTTATTCGAACCGTTGTTATCGCTGCGCACCGTTTTCCTAGGTCGAGTTCGGAATCATTTCGGACATAGCCTCTCGGACGCTATCACTCTGGCGGGCTTGCCGTTCTCTGCTCAATACCGTCGTGGCACAACAGACCGTTACACCCGCACTTCGATGACTTTGGTCCCCAAGCTTGTGCCGATCTCAGCAAATACGAACGTCGTAACGATATGCGGCACAGATATCTTCATCTGCCGCTAGAAACAGCCTTCCGCAATGTCAGGGCAAATCCCTTGGTAACAAACGAGAAAAGGGAGGGCGATCGCCTCGGCGATCGCCCTCCCTTCATGGACAAGTGTTCAGCTGCTGCAGAATTCCGAACTGCCGAGACTTCCGAAAATCGTCGACAGATCCACACTTCCGAACGAACTGCCCGTATCGCAGCCGTCGGCAGTGAGCGCGAAGTCGACACCGGTGACGTCATTCGTGCTCAGATTCACCGGAATTACTGCTGGATCGGCACCGCATCCGCTGCCGGGAACCACTTCTACGGAATAGCCGTCCTTGGCCGGCTTGTACTGAAAGAAGTAGTCACCGGAATCATCCGTCGTTGTCGTCGCGATTTGCGTGCCGGCATCGAGGAGATTCAACGTCACGTCAGACGCGCCGACCCCGTCAGCACCCGGACACCCAGTGACAGTTCCGACGATGCTGAACACCTTCACCAACTCGAAGTCGATCCCGGTCGCGTCGGACGTCGTCAGATCTACCGCCGTCCTGTCGGGTACGGATCCGCATCCAGCCGGCGAGTATGGACTGACCGTGTAATTGCCCGGAGGAACGTTCGTGATCGTGTATCCGCCACCCACCCCGACAGTGGCCGAGGATATCTGCGTCGAGCCATCCCATACGACCATCCATATCCCGACCGGATCGCCAGTATCGCTACACGAGTTGACAAGGGTGCCCGACACGGAGCGTGTGACCGGGTCCGCCGAGGCCACCGAAGACAGGAAGAGACCGAACGCACCCATCAGGGCGAATATCGCAAAGAATCGACGCCTCATGAAACTCTCCTATGTGTTTGCCCTGCCGTCGACCCGTTGCCGGCGACCAGAGCCAAGTCTGGCACCGGAAAATGACCGTCACGTTTGTTTCACCCGGTCCTCGGCAAAGTTTGGCGAATCGGACAAATCCCCCACCTAACGCGTTCGTCGGTCGGCCACCGAAACGATCCCGACCGATCACCTACTAAGCCCGGTAGTAGGCGCCTGTATCCTTTCGCGTATGACGCCGGGTCCGAAAGATGTCGCGCAGCTGCGCGGTGCTTTCGTGGGCGGCACCTCCGGCGCGGTTTCCGTCGCAGCCCACGCGCTCGGTAATGGCGGCATGGCCCCGTCCGAAAGCGCTGTCGTGTTGCTGATCTTCGCCTGCGCGAGCGTCGGCGCGGTGGTCACGTCCATCGACACCCGTCGCTCCCCCGCGCTCTTGCTCGCCCTCATGCTCGCTGCGGGCCAGGCCATCGGTCACGCGACGTTGACCATCGCTTCGGATCATCAACACGGCCTGCTCCTGTCCCTTCCGATGCTCGCGGCACACATCGCTGCCGTGGGAGTGTGCGCAGTGCTGATCCGCGGCGCAGAACGCGGATACGTCGTGGCCGCATCGACGGTAGCGGCAATCGTCGCCGTTCTATTGCGCCCGTGGGCAGCTGAACCGTCACCGTTCGCTGCACGTACTCGATACCGCGCCAAAGTTGTTCTACGTCAACTTCTCACCTCAGGCCTGGGCACTCGCGGCCCACCGGCATTCGTGTAACTCACCTCCCCTTTCCTTTCACGCACGTGATTACGTGCGCCACTTTGCTGTGCGCCTTTATTAACCGCCCGCGGTTAACAAAGGCGCACAGCGGGATCGAGTACACGCATGTCCGCACCCGAATTGGAGCGCGCACAGACGCGCGCGTCCAACGACAGTTCTCCCCCGAAGAAGCAGGTTGGCGGCGCCAGACCACTGATCCTGCGTCTGCACTTCTACGCCGGCGTCCTGATCGGACCGTTCATCCTCATCGCCGCTTTGAGCGGTGGCCTCTACGCGATGGCACCCACCATCGAGAAGTTCGTTTACAGCGACTACCTCCAGACCGACACCACCGGACAGATCGCGTCACTGAACGACCAGATCCGTTCCGCTCAGCAGTACCGCCCCGACTTGACGGTCGCGGCAGTACGTCCGTCCCCTGCTGCCGGCGAAACCACCCGAGTCCTGTTCACCGATCCGTCGCTGGGCGAATCGGAGAGGCTCGCCGTCTTCGTCGATCCGGTACTCGCACAGCCGGTCGGCGAGTTGGCGGTCTACGGAAGCAGTGGTTCGCTGCCGCTGCGAACCTGGATCTCCCAACTGCATCGCCACCTTCATCTGGGCGAACCCGGCCGCCTCTACAGCGAATTGGCCGCGTCGTGGATGTGGGTGGTCGCACTCGGCGGTGTCTACCTCTGGTTCCGTCGTTACCGCACCGCCCGGAACGCTCGACTGCTCACGATCGACCGAGCATCCACCGGACGAAGCCGGACCCTGAACTGGCACGGTGTCGTCGGCATCTGGATAGCAGTTGCATTGGTCTTCCTCTCGGCGACCGGCCTCACGTGGTCGACCTACGCCGGAGAGAACGTCAGCAATCTGAGAACCGCGTTGAGTTGGACGACGCCCTCAGTTGTGAAAACTCTCGGCGACGCTCCCCCTCCGGCGACAGGCGGGCACGAGGGTCACGACATGGCCCCCGCCGCCACCGGCACGCTGACGGACACCAACGTCGGACGCGTCGACACCGTCCTCGGTATCGCCAGGTACAACGGGATCACCGGTCCCGTCGAAGTATCGATACCCGCGAACGCCGAGACGGCGTTCACCGTCGCCCAGACACGTCAGCCCTGGGTGTACAGCAACAACACCATCGCAATCGACGGAGCGACGCAAAAGGTCACCGACGAGTTGTGGTTCTCGGATTGGCCACTCGCAGCCAAACTTTCGGCCTGGGGAATCCAACTCCACATGGGCCTGCTGTTCGGTCTTGCCAACCAGATCGCACTCGCCGCACTGGCACTCGCACTGGTCAGCGTGGTCATTCGGGGCTACATCATGTGGTGGCGCCGACGCCCCACTCGTGGCTCCGACTGGGCAGTCGGCCGGGTTCCTGCCCGCGGCGGAATCCGCAACCTCTCCCCGGTCGGCCTCGTTGCTCTCGTCGCGATCACGGCGTTGGTCGGCTGGTTCGTTCCGCTACTCGGCATCAGCCTTCTCGCATTCCTGCTGATCGACCTGTGCATTGCGGCGTTCAAACGCCGTGCCACCACCTGACACTTCACGAATTACGGAGACACACATGACTGTTCGCACAAAGATATTCGCAGCTGTTGCACTGTCCGCAGCTCTCGCCCTGACCGGCTGTTCTTCCAACTCCGACAAGGAAACCGAAGCTGCACAATCCATCACAGTTCAGGATCAATGGGTCAAGGCCGCGCCGGAAGGAATGAGCGCGGCGTTCGCCGAACTCGTCAACTCCGGTGACAAGGACGTACGCGTGGTCTCGGCCACCAGCCCCGCGTCGTCTCGACTCGAACTGCACGAAGTCGTGACCGGCGACGGCGGAACGATGACGATGCGTCCCAAGGACGGCGGTTTCCTGGTCCCTGCCAACGGGTCCGCCTCCCTCACCCCGGGCGGTGACCACCTCATGTTCATGGACCTGTCCGCGCCACTGCTCCCGGGCGCAGAAACCGACCTCACCTTGATCTACGACGACGGTTCCAGCACCACGTTCACAGCCCAGATTCGCGACTTCTCCGGTAATCAGGAGAACTACGACCCGAATCACGGTGGCTGAGAACACGAACCCGCCCAGCCGAGCACTCAGCCGGCGGCGCCTTCTCGGAGGAGGCGCCGCCGCGCTCGGCGTCGCGGGAATAACTTGGGGCGCAACCACAGTGGTGGAGCGCAGCGAACACGAGCAGCAAGCAGGCAAGCTGGTGGAACCGTTCTACGGCGTCCACCAAGCTGGGATCGCCACCACTCCGCAAGCGCACGGCACGTTCATCGGGTTCGACCTATTGCCTGGAGCCGATCGAGCTGTGGTCGTCGGGATCATGAAGATGTGGTCCGAGGATGCGTCACGGCTGACCGCCGGTAACCCGGCGTTGGCGGACACCGAACGGGAACTGGCCGTGGATCCGGCCCGCTTGACGGTGACCGTCGGCTACGGTCCTGGCCTGTTCACCAAGCTGGGATTGCAAGCACGTCAACCGGACTGGTTCGAGCCGTTGCCGAGCTACGAGATCGACCGACTTGACGACCGATGGGGCGGGTCGGACCTGTTGCTGCAGATTTGTGGCGACGATCCGGTGACCATTGCTCATGCTGTGCGAGTTCTGACCAAGAACGTCCGATCACTGACGACCATCCGGTGGACGCAAAAGGGATTCCGCAACGCTCGCGGCACCACGCCTGAGGGAACCACGATGCGCAATCTCATGGGCCAAGTGGACGGGACCGTCAATCCTGCTCCGGGAACAGTGGATTTCGATTCACTGATCTGGCACGACGGCGCGGGTCAGTCGTGGCTGGCGGGCGGAACCTCGTTGGTACTGCGACGCATTCGCATGGAAATGGATACCTGGGACGAACTCGACCGTTCGGGGCGCGAACTCACGATGGGGCGCACGTTGTCCAATGGCGCTCCGCTCAACGGAACCAACGAATTCGACGAAGCGGATTTCACACTCACGGACAAGTTCGGCATTCCGGTGATCCCGCCAGGATCACACATCGCGCGAGCCCACCAGACGCATGAGAAGGAGCAGTTCTTCCGTCGGGCATACAACTACGACGACGCACCCGAGAGCGAGCAGACCTCGAATTCGGGATTGATCTTCGCAGCATTCCAACGGGACATCGCCGAGCAATATCTACCGGTCCAACAGCGATTGAGTGACTTCGACGCACTCAACGAGTGGACGACGCCGATCGGTTCTGCGGTGTATCTCATTCCGCCGGGATGCACCGAGAACGACTATCTGGGAAGCGGATTGCTCGGCTGACAACCCCGGGCAACGATATTGTGGGGGCTGGATCCGAACGGATCCCGCCCCCACAATGCCTTCTACCTGAAGTTGTTGCGTTACTTGGACTTACGAGGTCCCGGCATGACCGCACCTGGACGGGCGGTAGTCAACCTCGTGACCCAACCACTGACGGGCCACTTCTTCAGTCCGACGTTGTGTGGGGTGACCTCGGTTCCGACGTACTTGGCAGCAAGCTCGTCGTCGACGGTTCCGTTGAACCGCCACAGTTGGCTTCCGTCGGCATTGCGGGTGGACACCTCCCATGACTGAGCACGGAAGGCACCACGAATGATGCTGTCGGCAAACACCAGAACGGGGATTCCGATCTCGGCACGAACGGCCGCACCGGCAGACCACTCGGCGCGCGCGAGTTCGTAGATCTCTTCCGGCGTTGCTCCCGGACGGGCGGAGGCCGGTACGTGGAGGACGATGCTCGGCGTCGGGAGTTCCGGCGCGGGATCAGCCGAGTAGCGCAATGCGAGTTCCTCGACGCGGGTCGCTCGGGCGTCCTTGTCCGAGGTATCGCCTGCGAGATTGGTCAGACCCTCTCCCGCGTCGGTGATCCGCAAGGCTTCCACGATGCCGCGGACGACCTCGTCGGTAGTGGCGGCCGAATCCGTGGCGGCAGAGACCGAGCGGAGGAGTACGAAGTGCTCCACCGCCGAACCTGCGTCGTAGATCTCGCGGATCCGAGCGATCTTGGCTGCCGTCACAGCAGCATTCGACTCGGCCGGAGCGTCCGCTCCTTCGAGGTTCGCGAGTTCACCGAGCGCTTCGAATACCGGCGCGAATACTTGATTTCCCGTGCCGTGCCCGACATGGAACACCTGGTCGTTACGCGGGTCACGCAAAGCAAAGACATACTGCCCCAGCCTCTTCCCGACCTTCTCGGAGAACGGCTGCGGAGCGGGCTTCCTGACGACGACCTCGGTGGACAGAGTGCGCATCACGGCCAGACGTAGTGCGTCTGGCACGCTGGTGGAACCGGCAGCACCGGAAAAGATTGCCGCCGAAGCAGCGCTGATCGAGGTGAACGTGCGGCCGACTTGCTTCTCGAGAGAGGCAGAGACCGTACCGACCGCAGTCAGTTTTGCATCGAGGGTGCCGTCACCCTCGACAAGGAACTCCTTGATCAACGGAGCAACGAGCAAAGTGGAGCCGATAGCGCGAGGAACTGTCCAGACAATAGCCATGCCACGAGCCTAGGCGATCACCTCGAGACGCGAGGCGAACGCGACTCAGCCCGCCGCTGCCGGCCCGGCCAGTCCCTGCACAAGAAGGTTCCACGCCGAGTGTGCGACTTCTTTTCGCGAGCTCTCGGCAGTCCGTTCCATGATCGCGGCGAACATGGCGATCGCCAGGATCACGTCCTCAGCAGTCACGGACTCACGGATCTTCCCAGCTCGACGCGCCTCCTCGAGGCGTCCTTCGAGGAGATCGGTCAAACGTGTGCCGGCCGAATTCAGTCGAGAGTCGCCGAAGGAGACGGGCTTGATGACCTCCACGAACACGATGGAGGTGGTGATCTGGTCTACCAACAAACGAAAAAGATCGTCGAGAGTCGAATCCGGATCGGCAGCCATATCTTGCAGCTCGACGATGTTCTCGTCGAACACCGCGAGTGCGAGGCTTTCGCGAGTGGGAAAGTGCCGGTAGAGGCTGCCCTGACCGACGCCGGCCGTGCGGGCGATCAGGCTGAGCGGAGCAGCAAAACCCTGAGTGGCGAACACCTCACGAGCTGCTGAGACGAGTGCCGCACGATTGCGCGCCGCATCTCTCGGCCCTCTGTTGAGAGATCCGCTATTGACGCGGCCAGACGATGTCACGCACACTACGATACCAACCGGACAGCATTGTCCGGTTGGTTGCGGCCCGACACCGGTTCACACCCCGACCCGATCGTCGTGAGCGCTCGAACACGCGCCTGCCCTCCGTGCTGCCTGTCCGTGAGATACGTCTGCCCGTGAGATACGAAAGGCAATCCCGCACCGGGAGTTGGACTCGATGAAATCGTTCACGACCATCAGAACCAGATCTGCCATCGCACTCGTCGCCTTGATCACCGTCCTTCCCGTGTGCGTCGCGTCGGCTGAGCCCGCCACTGCCCCGGGCTCGATCCACGAGAATCCGGGTGTCGCTTCCACCGCCGCAAGCCGCGCCGAATGCGGCCCGGGATCGATGCCCGAGACCGGGTTGCAGGGTGATGTTCCGGCCGAGGACCGAAACAGCGGACGCAGCCGAGACGGCTACAGCTGCAACATGTCTCAGATCGGCGGCTACTCGGGTCGCGGCGGCGGGATCACGTCCACCAACTTCGAACACTGCTCGTACGTCGGCAGTTTCTTCCCCGGGAACCTCCTGGGCCCCGCACAGGGCGTCCAAGTTCTCGACGTATCGGATCCTGCCAATCCCGCTCTCACCGCCACGCTGACCGAACCCGCGATGCTGGCCGGAACGTGGGAGAGCCTCAAGGTCAACACCGCGCGAAAGCTGCTGGTGGGCACGGGCGTTCCGCTCTTGACCGGCGTCGGCCTGATGTCGGTCTACGACATCTCCGATTGCGCGCACCCGAAACTACTCAACCCCGGACCAGGAACCGATCTGGGGATGCTGCTGCCCATCACCAATCACGAGGGAGGATTTTCACCGGACGGGAACACCTACTGGTCTTCCGGCACCGCTCCCGGCGTGGTGAGCGCCGTCGATCTCACCGATCCCGCCAACCCACGCGTCGTCTGGCAGGACCTCATCGGGTTGTCGACGCACGGCTTCGGAATCAGTCCCGACGGAAATCGCATGTACTTGTCGAACAATCTCGGCGGAATACATGTCCTCGACATCAGTGAGGTTCAGCGCCGGGTCCCGAATCCTCGGGTGCGCCAACTGTCCCAGCTCTCGTGGACCGACGGTTGGGCCACCCAACACAGCATTCCGGTCACCTACGACGGTTCGCCGTACCTGTTCACCGTCGACGAAGGTGGTTCCGGCGGAGTCAAATTGATCGACGTCTCCGATGACGACGAACCGTCGGTCGTCAATTCGGTGAAGCTCGAAATCAATCTGCCGGAGAATCAAGACGCTGCGCTGGCGTCTGCTGCCGGCGGATCGCTGTTCGCGTACGAATCTCACTACTGTTCGGCAGATCGCCCGGTCGACCCGACGGCGCTGGCATGTGGATGGATCTCGAGCGGGATTCGGGTCTTCGATGTTCGAGATCCCTTCGACGTCCACGAAATTGCGTACTTCAACCCACCTGCTCGGACCGGCGACAATCTCGAACTCGCCAACTCGCCACACGCTCTCGCGTCGCTCATCGGCGTACCCGTTCTCAGCACCCCGGCAATCGCGCAGTCGATCGCGCAGGGCCAGTTCGACCCCGGCCAAGCACTGAGTTCGCGGTCGGGCATGGTCGCTCTCGGCGACATCTCGACCGATTGGTGTTTCTCCCCACCCGAATGGCGAGGGGCCACGTTGTGGGCGACGTGCGCCGACAACGGCTTTGTTGCCATGCAACTCGAAAACGGTGTCTACACACCACCCGCTGACCAGAAGACGACCGTGGGATCATGACGGCGCCGCGATCGGTCAAAGCCGTCGCACTCGTGGCCGCGGCACTGATGCTGCTCGTACTCGGCGCAGCACTACGTCCGCTGTTCGCACCCGAGAACCACACGCAGAGAGCTGTTCTGAGCGAAACCGAAATCGGATTCGTGCACGACATGGCGGCCCACCATCAACAGGCCCTCTTCATTCTCGCGCGTCTGAGTCCCGATGTGGACCCGGCGGTGACGAGACTGGCCCAGCAGATCGACGATGTTCAACGAACGGAAATCGGTGTCATGCTCGGCTGGCTGAGGTTGGCCGGTGTCCCGCCGAACAGTAGAACGCCGATGGCGTGGATGGAGGCGCCGCCGAGCGGCGCCGGCGACTCTCGTCATCACCCGGCAACGCTGGACACCGAGACCGACTCCATGCCGGGTATGGCTACGACCGAAGAACTCGAGAAACTGAGCAGCGCTCGCGGGCTCGACGCCGAGGTCCATTTCCTTCAACTGATGGAACGCCACCACCGTGGCGGGATCGCCATGGCGCAGGCCGCCGACGCCCTACTCGAGAGCGGGCCGGTGAAACAGTCCGCCCGCGACATGATCAACACCCAGAGTCAGGAATCCGGGCTGATGACGCTGATGCTCGAACAACGTGGGGCACAACCACTGCACTGACCCGCATGTGCAGTGACTACCATAGGTGTCGACCTGCGAACTACAGAAGGAATCGACACTTCATCATGACCCTGCTCGTTCGCGGAATCGATTGGTCGAACCCGACAGCACCGCGGATCCGATGCGTCGACGACACCACTTCCGCTACGACCTTCTTCACTCACGACTCGGTGCTGCGATTCTCCGTCGACGAGACGAAGGGCCGCCGCTGCCTCGGCTGGCGAGATCTCACCGCCGAAGGTCCAGGACACTCGCCGTGCGACCGCGGGGCGACGGTCACCGCAGGACGCCAATGCGACCGATGCCGAAATCGTGAGGGGTTCACCACGGTTCATCAGGCACACGTCAGCGGCGCGCACATTCATCCGAATGTGCGTACCTACCTCGCACAACCACAATGGCTCTACGTCGACGTATTCGCCGGCGGCCAGATGAAGGTGGGGACGGCGTCCGAGTTCCGCAAGCATCCGCGAGTCGCCGAACAAGGGGCAATCTGCGCATTGTTCGTAGCGCGGTCGACGGACGGTTACAGCATTCGCGCCCTCGAAGCCCGAGTTTCGGAGCACTTCCACTTGAGCCAGGCAATACGTACGTCTCGGAAGATCGAAGCGTTGACAGGCCCCTTGGATCGAGAGAAACTACGAAAGTCGTTGCACCACTTCGTATCGTCGATCAAAGACGAGCTGAATGACATCGGATCGGACATCGACGGAATCGAGATCCTGGAGGCTCCCGAAGAATGGACGGCGCCGGCGTGCGCTGACGTGGTCTTCGATGCGGCACCGTTGATCGCGTATCCGCACACTTTCGAGTCCGGGGAACATTCCTTGTATCTGGAGGGCCTTGCCGGTTCGATCGCCTCGCTGCGGATCGACCCCGATCCTGAATCGCCACGCTTCGTCGCGGATCTGTCCGGACTGGTCGGTCGAACCATCACCGTCGGCGAGTTCGAGTCCCCTGGCGTGGCGATTCAGGAATCGTTGTTCTGAAAGTAGGTCAGCAACTTCCCGCGGTCGCTGCGGCGAATCCGCGAGTGACCTCGGCCTGCTCGTCGGCAGACAGGCTCGACCATTCGGGATAAGCCTGGATGGAGGTCAGCATGTCGTTTGCCAATGATTCACGCGTCATGCCCATTTCCTCTCCGGACTCGTCGATGGCCGGCTGGTATGCGTCGAGGTACCGGAGAACGTCGGAGCACGCCTGCGCGTAGGTCCGTGGCAGCGCCGAACTCACATTCGGGTCGGACGGGACCTCAGCCGGAGCACTCGAGTCGACCGAAGGGGTCTCGGTAGGTATTTCCGACGACGTCGCCGGAGCCTCGGATGACGTCGTCGACGTCGCTGTGGTGGTCGCCGAAGCAGAGGAAGTGAGTGTTCCGACCTCGGTCGGCTTGTCTCCGTCTGAACCGCAGGCAACCAGCGCCACCAGCGAGCAGGCACCGATGAACCCGGTGATCGTTTTCTTCATCCCTCAAGGATGCCAGAGGGCCACTGGCGTTCGAACGGACCGGCATCGCCCGTCAGCGCCAATTGCCCGAGCATCCGGCCGAATCCGAGCGCCTCGCCCTCCCGACTGCGGGATTGGACTGTATGCCCCGTTCGCGAACCCATGCTACGGTGACTTAACTGCAAAATAACTACGGGTGGGATTGTCCGGTCTGCCGCGTTCATCCGGAACGCTCCGATCGGAAATAGTTCGTCTATAAGGGGCTGGAACGAGTGGGACTTTTTCGTCGACGAGGGTCCCGCGAGGAAGACGACGATCGCGGGCAAAACCTCGATCGCAGCGACCCCGGGTACGCCGCCTGGTTCGCGAACGTCGCCGACGCGGGTGGTCAGCCGATTCCGTACAAGCGACCGCTGACCGCACCGGTGTATCCGCAACTCCAGCCGCCGGCCCCGGACTACGAGACGGATACGAGACGGCCACTCAACGCACCCGCCGGAGACGGCTGGCTACCCGCAGACCGCATCGACGAATTCGAGTCGTCGAATGGCCGCCCATCTGCACCGAACGGAACGAGCCCACAAATCTCCCAAACTGAAAAGTTGCCGCCCGACCCACTCCCGACGCCGCAACCAACGATTCCACCTCGAAATGTACCGATGACTTCACCACCGAAGCATCACCTGGAGTCGCCCCGCGCGACTCGGCCCTACCAAGGAGAAGCAATGAGCAACATCGACAAGATCCTCGGCGAATTGATGCGCATCGACGGTGCCAGCGGTGCAGCCGTCGTCGACGCCGACAGCGGAATGGTTCTCGGCATGAGCGGCAACCCGTCATTCAGCCTCGAGTACGCCGGCGCCGGCAACTCCGAGGTTGTGCGAGCAAAGCTCCGCACGATGAGTAACTTGGGGATTACCGACACCCTGGAAGACATCCTGATCACCCTGAGCAACCAGTACCACCTCATTCGCGTCCTCGAGACGCCCGGACTGTCGACGCTGTTCGTGTACCTCGTTTTGGACCGTGCGCGTGCGAACCTGGCGCTGGCCCGCCACAAGCTGGGCGAACAGACCCCCAAGATCGAGATCTGACGCTTCCACTCCCTTCCCGACAATGCCCGGTCCTCGCCAACGGCGAGGGCCGGGCATTGTTCGTTCCGAACACTCGATTGGTGAACCTCGCGCCGGCGCCGATACTGGGACCGTGACTATCGCGGATGCTCCTTGCGTGTGGTTGACCACCCTCCGAAGCGACGGCTCGCCGCACACGACTCCGGTCTGGTTCTTACTGCATCAGAACACATTCTGGATACCGAGCGCTGAGCAGAATCGTAAGGTTCGGAACCTGCTGGACGATCCTCGGGTCTCGTTGGCAGTCGACGGATCCGCTGGCGACCCGTGGGTCGCACAGGGCCTCGCGACAATTCATCACGATGTCGGCGAATTCGTCGACCTCCTGAGACTTTTCGGCGAGAAGTACGACGGCTGGGATGCCGCAGACGAAACTCGTGAAGGTCCGCGGGTCCTCGTCTCGGTCCCGGTGACTCGATGGTTCCTTCGACCGGACTGACAGACAGTGCCGGTTAGGCCCGAATTGTCGTGAATGACATACTTGTAGTTCATCTCTCGCAGAAATGGACTCTCACACATGGCACGCACGGCACATCACAGGCGCGGCATCACCGGCGTCACCATCGGCATTGCTGCCGTGATCGTGCTGGGAGGTTGCGCCAATTCCAACGCCGACGCGCCCGAAACATCTTCTCTCGGTTCGGGAATCGGATCCGGTGTCACCACGACGGTCGTGACCGAAGCCTCGGCTCCTTCGTCCGCCGCAATTGAACTGCTGGCACAGATCCCCGTCAAGGGACGCGCACCCAAGACCGGATACGACCGCGCGCTGTTCGGTACCGCCTGGACCGACGACGTCACCGTCGAATTCGGCCACAACGGCTGCGATACACGCATTATCTGCACGCAGTTTTGACATATCTCAAAACCTCGCTGGTAGGGGCTCCATCGTTCGATGTCGACGGTGTGAGTTATGTGAGTGACGATGGTCAGGTCGTGTGACGGTCGACCGATTCGACCGCACGGATAGGGACGATGGCATGTTCAATCACGCATGTGGCCGGTTGATTGGGTTCGGTGGATGTGTAGCACGACTGGTCTGATGTCGGGTTTTCCCGACATCATCCTCATGAGTTTTGTTGATAAGAGTGTAGATCCTCTGCACTGCATATGATTTAGGAGTTTCACGTTGCATAGTCGCTTGGTGCGTTCCCGTTCCCTCCTGGTTGCCGTCACTGCCTTGGTCGGGTTGTCGATTTCCGGTTGCAGTACGACGTTGGCGGATGTGATCCCAGCAGGATCGTTGTCTGTGGAGAGCTCTGTCGGTCAGCACGATGTTGATGTGGCTTCTTCCGTTGCGCTGTTGGAGACGCTTCCGGTGAAGGGGCGTGCTCCGAAAAC
>NZ_JBXAFD010000015.1:0-61994 GCF_058792695.1 Rhodococcus sp. MT28 | reverse complement strand
CGTACGCGGGGAGAAACCATGGCCACAAAATGCGCCATAAATGGCCGCCAGTGGGGAGCTTACGATGGCCGTCGACAGAGCTTCTCGATCTCTTGGAAGCTGCAAACGAACGAGACGAATTCGAGGAGACAGAATGACTGACGCGGATTCGAACCAAGGATGGAAGGCGCCTAGCACCGCATTGGTCGATCAGGCGCTGTCCCGAATCGGCGACCTTCAACACCGACGAGTGTTCTACGAGCGACTAAACAATCCCCTCTGGGTCGATCCCCTCGACAAGAAGGAGGTGTTCAACACTCCGCCGAAGCAAGAATCTGACAGTAACGGATACCTTCGCTGGATTCCCTGGCCTGAGGGTGAATACCTGTCCCGTATGGCACAAGTTGCCCCCGCGAAAGTCGCAAAGATCCTCACTCGTGTCGCTACGGGGAGCCAGAACCCATACATTCACGAACTTGTCGTGCGCGCCGCGATCGGTATGCCTTCAGAGGACGCTGCAACGCTCGTAAGGATTATCGCGAAATTCGTCAACGAGTCTTCGGCTGGTCTTCGCGACGGCCTCGAAGTCGTATCGCTTATCGAGTCTCTGGCCTCAGGGAGCCAATATAAAAAGGCAACTTTACTCGCTCAGGCTCTGCTGAGGCCTCGTGGTGCGGAGGAAGGCGCGGCGGGGATCGGGAGCCGCAATGTTGAGGCCGGAATTGACCGGCACTGGTATGACGAGGCACTGACGCGCGTAGTCGCAGCCCTTCAGAAGGATCCAGACGGTCGCATTCTCCAAATGGCTGCCGTCTGGTTGGAGCTACAGCAGAAGGCGTCAGGAAACTCCAACTCTGACACTGGGGCGGACTATAGCTATATCTGGCGAGCATCGATCAGCGATCACTCGCAGAATCATCGGTTTGAGGAAATTGGGGACGCTCTGACCGATTGCGTTCGGAATATTGCGTTGGACCAGATGCAGTCTGGCGGAACCTCACCGACCGAGATCATCAAGACGCTTGAACGAGGCGGCGTACCGCTACTCCGACGGATTGCTCTCTGCGTGCTTTCGGCGCGTGTGGCAGGTGACGAGGAAGCACTCATCTTGGCGCAAGGTCGACTCCTCGACGAGGAGCTACTCGATACCGGCTACCGGCGGGAGTACTCACAACTGGCCAGTGTGGCGTTGCCACACGTTCATGCCGACGTCTGGGCTCGGTGGGCGGACCTCATTCTCGGGTGCCCTCCCATAGACGAATCGGTCCGTGAGTTTGTGCTTAGCCGACGATTAGAGGACGAATCAGACGATGAGGCGATTCAGCGCCACCAGGATATATGGCAGCTCACTTGGTTAAGTGCCATTGGCACAAACTCGCTTAGATCACCGTGCAAGCAGAGATTGGCCTCGCTGGTCGAGCGCTACGGAGCACCCGAGCACAGCCAGTTCGCCAGCTGGTCGTCGTCTGTGACGAGAGTGGGGTCGATCAGTCCAGTCACCCAGGAAGAACTCTCGGAGCGCACAATCCCGCAGATAGTTCAGTTCCTCGCAGGTTGGGAACCCGACGCTCCTGGACCACACGGCCCAACCCGGGAAGGACTCGGCCAAGTACTGGCCTCCCTGGTGCGGTCTCGGCCTGCAGTTTTTTCTCGGGCTGCGACCGACTTCAAGCAGTCAAATCCAGAATATGTTCGAGCATTGCTGTCCGGCCTACGCGAGACCCTGAAGGATAACGAGACGCTCGACTGGGCGAGCGTGCTCGACCTGTGTGCGTCGTTCACTCTGGTGAAAAACGATCCAGCGCATGCCCTCGACGGCGTTGACGGACCCTATGACGTCCTGGGTTATCTACAACGGGAGATATGCAATTTAGTCGAGGCCGGCGCATCACTCGATACCGAGGCGACCATTCCGCCTGCGCTACTGAAGACCGCTATTGAGGTCGTCGCTCCGGTGCTTGCGCACTCCGATCCAACACCTCAAAGGGAGTCGGCAGAAGGAGGCTCCAACATGGATCCACTAACACTGTCGCTGAACACGACCAGGCCAAGCGCCATCCGTGCCCTAGTGAGAGTCGCTGCGAAAAGTTTCGATTCTCACGATCGCGGGGACGACGAACCCAGCGAGGTTGTTCTCATGGTCTCGAAACTATTATCGCGCCGCCTCACGCCGATTCGAGACGAGAGCCTCGCCGTCGCTGCCGCCTTCGGTGAAGAATTGGGACGATTGATTTGGGTGGCTCCCGACTGGGTGAATTCGCACGCGAATCTTCTATTGTCAATCGATTCCTTTGGCGACGTCGTGCTGTCGACTACCCTGAGTATTTACAGCACCTCCAAACGTCTCATCGACGCTTTAACCAGTGCAGAATCGCAGCTCATTGCCCGTTCGGCGCGTGGCGAGGAGTTGACCGTCGGGTGGCGCACAGATCGCACTCCGCTCGAATCATTAGGTGATCATCTGGTGCTTTTAGTGATTCGGGGCGAGTTCGAATTGAATTCCCCATTGGTTGATCAATTCTTCACCGAGGCACCAGTGACGGCGCGCGCCCGGGTTCTCGGCCACCTGGGATGGACCCTGATGCACTCGGAGGATGTTCCGCAAGAGGCGCTGGTTCGAGCGCAGTCACTATGGGACAGCCGCGAGGATGTGGTCGAAGCTGGTGCATCGCACGTCGATGAGCTTGCGGAGTTCTTCTGGTGGGTCGTATCGGAGAAATTTGGGGTTGACTGGTGGCTACCTCGCTTGGGCCGGGCCGTCCTTGCTCCATCCTTCGATGCAAGAGGATTGCTCGCCGAACATCTCGAAACCGCTGCCTCGAAAGATCCGGCGTCAACCGTAAAAATCCTTGAATCACTACTACTCGCACCGAACCAGGGCACGTTAAGTCGATATAGCCTGGTCGAGCGTGCCCCGGCGATCATCGCTCTGGCGTTAGAAAGCGGCGATCTCACCACAGTGGAAGCCGGGCAGCGGCTCATGGATTCGTTAGGTCGGAGCGGCCATATCCGCATCTCCGAACTCGTTCAGCAACGCCGGGACCGTCAAATTGGGTTCCTTGCCTGAGCTCGGGACTCCGCTCAAGCCACGGGGCCAAGACCTCGATTCGGTATGGAGAAGTCCAGTATTGGAAACGGGCAACCAAAAGTGGGCTTGATCAGTACGCATTGCGCGTGACAGCTCTCGAGCTGTGGCCCCACCGGGTCGAGAAGGAAGCCGCCTTTGATGAGCGGGTGATGGACTGGAAGATGGCGACGAGCTGGTCTCGTAGTTCGCGGCACTGTCGATCGGTCAGTCCGGTTTGTCGAACGAGTGGTGGGTATCCGCGCGTAACAAGATGCCGTCCTTCAGTCATAAAGTCCCATGCTGGGCGAACGGGCGATGGCACTTTCACCGTCCGGACACCGATCGGCATCTTCAAGGATGTTCACAACTGTTACCGAGCTGCAATTTCGACGGCTTCGTCGACTCCATACGCCCCGTTCAGCATCAAGTTGTCGATGACATCAAGCAGCGCTGATCGGTGGTCGGCATCGCGAGCTTGTGCCAGACCACGTGTTACTAGTTCGCACACATAGCGCGCATCTGCTGCTGCGTGGGTGCTGAGATCGCCCGCGGCTGCCCCAAAGCGATCGACGAAGCGCTGAGCGCTGGCTAGCGCCAGATCGTCAACGCGATCCGGTGCACGCTGAATGGTAATGAAAAGCTGGGGTGTCGCAGGCTCGTACGCAGCTGATTCGATCAGGCCGCGTATGACGCTCGCGATAGGACGGAGTGCATGTTCGCGCATCGCTCCCGCAAGTTCGGCGGCCGCTTTCCGTACAAGTGGGTCCGGGTCATCGAAGAAGGAAAGCAACGCAGACGAAGCAAGTGCTGTATCGCGAGATGCTGCCAGGCTGTGTGCGCAAGCCCGTGCAGCTCCGACACGGGACGGGGTATCGGTCCCTGCAAGTATGACGCTGAGTGGACCGGGATCATGCCATTGCAATCCGGCGTGCACTGCCATCAGCCCACCTCGTTCCCGAACACCGAGGTCCGCAGACGCAAGCATCCGAACGATGACGGGTAGCACCAGATCGACTCGCCCTCCATTTCCGATATACATCATGAGCTTAATTACGTAGTCGGAGGTGAGCAGTTCGTCGTCGGAGGCGATCAGGGGCTCGAAGGCTTCGACTGATGCGGGCCGATCGAAGCGGAGCACGGCTGCCACCAGGTGCGCGACTTGGGACCTCACCGACGTCACAGGGTCGGCAACAATACGCTGTAAATACGGAGTCACCAATGCGGTACGCGAACCGTCGACGTCGCGAGCAATCAGATTGCCGAGCGACTCAGCGAGGCTGCCCCGTGCGCTGTTCATCCCAGCTTGACGAAGCCGATATCCGGGTCGACGTTCATTCGACGAGTGGAAACTGTTGTCCGACTGTGGATCTTTTGCGGAGAGTAGTCGCGCGACGAGGAGCTCGACCAAATCGAGAGGTGTCGTGTTGAGGTAGAGCCGTAGTGCCCACCCGAGCCGGCGATCTTGATCGGACTGACCGGGCTTGGCGAGGTGGCGAACGCAGTCGAACACAACCTCCTGGTCGTCGGGTGCAACCGACTGCTCGCCCAGACCCCTCAATATAGAAGTTGCATATTCAGAGTTGGAGTCGGTTGGCAGTTGCAATGCCAACCGTGCAAATCTGACTGGGTTTGCCTTGGTTTCCTTGAACAGTTCGGTTGCCAGTTCTCTCGCTCCCCCGGTGAACGTGTCCCAGTCATGTGTGTCGACGTCGTAGCGGGTCATCGCCTGTAGCCAGTTTCGATCTGTCATATGCGATACCGCGTGTGATGGGATGGGTGAAAGTAACGAGCCGGCGCTCATACCTCTTGGCGCTTCAAACTTTTCGACGCCGAACTTCCTTCTATATTCACCGAGTCTGCGCCGTCCGGCTTCGGTGAGTCGATCTTCGTCCAGCGCTGACAACAATGAGAACGCATGGCTTCCAGCTCCTCGCTCTTCTGCCGGCAGGCGTAGGTCGCGAACGCAGGCCTCGACAGCGCGATGCTCATCGTTATTCAGGTGTGGGGTGATCGCAGAAAGCAGTTGGCGAGTGGCTTTGGTGTCGTCCCATAAATCACCGGCGAGCAGGCGCGGGGTGCCCTGTAGTAACAGCACCGCCGCCCAGGACGCATGAGCCGGGCCTCCCGCGACGAGACCGGAATACAGCAGAATTTGCGCGCTGGCCGATTCCATCGCCGCGAGCCTTTCGAGCATCGTGCGTGCTGATATCGGATCTTGACGAACGACCACCGCGATTGCTTCTAGCATCGCGTTGTAAAGCGTGTCATCCAACTCGGAGTCGGCAGCCAAATCCTTGTCGGCGTAGGAGAAATGAGGATCCGATGGAAAACCGGAACTGCCCTGGTCGGACATGGTGGCTGCGGTGATCTCAAGCATGATGGGAAGAAGGACTTCGACGAAGCGCCCGGGCTCCGCTTTCGCGGCAGTCTGAATCAGCTCCGCTGCCTCGTACTCACTCGTTGTGAGAAGCGAAATTGTCCCGGAATCATCGGGAGAAAGGGCGCCTGGCCGTTCAGCTAAATAGGTCGCGAGGAGGTCGATTGCCCAAAAGGGTTGTGTTTCTGCCAGCGTATGGGCGAACAGCCACAAATCGCTGTCGTGCGCGACGAACAGACCGGACCGAATCCCGGCAAGCACCAGTTCAAAGAATGGGCGACTGGTCTGCGGCTGAGCGAAGCGCACGATCCGTCGCAACCACGAGCCATACATCGGCGAACCGGCAAAGTTCGAGAGCACCTCGGTCACCCGATCAGCAGCGGTCCGCACGCCGGCCGTCAACATCTCGAGTGCCTGCTGGGCCTCAACGTCGTTGTTGCTGCTCAGCCATTCGGCTATTCGGCCGTCGGCATCCATCCGAATGAACCACGGTCCTGTCCGTACCGCCAGCCAGCAGCGTGCCGCTACTTCGCCACCTGCTCCGCCGTAAGCGAGAACGACGTCGAGTTCAGCAGAAGTAGGGTCGGGCAGGTCACCCAGCAGCCCGAGCACCACATCTTTGATGTGGAAGCGCACTCGGGGGTCCAATAGCGTTGCTTGCAGCTCGTGCACGTAGCGGTCCGGGTCGCGCTGGCGGAGGTGGTGCAACACTTGGCGGACCTGGGCCCGGCGAAAGAGCTCCTGCTCGTGAGTCGTGAGGAATGAAACGAGCGTCTCCCTCTGCATTGCCCATTGGCGAGCGAACGCGTAGTCGAAGAACGATTCGTGAAAGAACGCGATCTTGTTCCCGTCTCGGGTCAGGATGTGTTCGGAGACCAATACATCAGCGTCGAGCGCAAGGTCAGTTTGATCGAGGAGCGCATCGGACACCGACAGCCGTTGGTTGTCGCTGATCGCGGTGGCAACGGCCACAATCACTTCGTTAAACCTGATGCCTGCCTTG
Organism: Rhodococcus sp. MT28; assembly: GCF_058792695.1. Taxonomy (NCBI): domain Bacteria; kingdom Bacillati; phylum Actinomycetota; class Actinomycetes; order Mycobacteriales; family Nocardiaceae; genus Rhodococcus; species Rhodococcus sp. MT28. The sequence continues at coordinate 55,568 of NZ_JBXAFD010000015.1, read as the reverse complement.
CGGGACTCAACGAGGCGACGCTTCCTCAACCAGAAGGCATCGAAGAGGTGCGCAGTAGTTTCGAAGCTCAAGGCGTCTGCATCGGACGAAACGCTCGCGAGTAGCACCAAATGCAGGGGTAAGCGCAGCACCTCTCGCTGAGACCTCGACATCGTCTCGGATCTCAGACCCATGCCATCAACAGCGGTATCGACCTCGGTGTCCGTGAGCTTCGCAATCGCAATCGTTGTCCCACCTGTGGTTTCGCGTAGCGTCCGAATGCGATAGTCGTTCTCGATGTCGAACTGACGGCAAGCCAGGACTACCCGTAGGTTGGGAAAAGCTCTGGCTTCACCGACCAGGTCCGCGATGGCGTCGAAGTTATTCGGCATTCGTCCAGACGCCAGACTGATTGCATCGAGCTGATCGACAAGCAATACACATGTCCGAGTTCCGGCGCGAGAAGCAAGGGCGGCAACAGGCGATGTTTGGAGGCCAAGACGGTTACCCAGCTCGGTGGTGGTGTCGAACTCCTCCAGACGGTCGAGTCGAAACGCGAGAACCGGCACCTCCTCCGACGTCAACTGGCGGAGCGTCTCGGCCAGCACCGCGCTCTTTCCCGCCCCCGCAGTCCCGCTGACCAAAGTGAGCTGCGGCTGGTCGGGATTGAGGATGGTCTCACGCAGCTGGCGAGTTTCCTTGCGCACAATGGGCGTTCGGAGCAGCTCACGTTCAACGGAGGCTAGCCAGCGCTGAGTCGGTCCGTCGATGCTTGCCGCGAGTTGATTGTTTCGAATGGCACCGGCAAGGGTCAGACCGTAATGAAGCAGTTGTGCCCCCATGACGGATTGTGTGAGCGGGGTTCCGAGGTTGTGGAGCACAAGGTCGCCGAGTCCGACCACTGCCAAATCCTCCGACGCTCCGCTCAGCAACAAGCCGGAGAGCACGGCGTTGACGTTGTGTATATCCCGCTCGTCATGCCATTCGATCCAAATGCCTCGCAGCGCATGCCATGCAGTGTCTGGGGATCCGTAGACGTCGGCCGCACAGAGTTCGTTGAACGCTTTTGTTATCGGTTCGCTCGTTAACCAAGAACCGATGAACTCCTGCAAGTCAGGGGCCTGTCGGGCTCGGTTTGTGAGGTCTTGCAAAGACGCAGCGGGCAGAATCGAAACGAAATGGAATTGCCGTCCCAACTCAACGTGGCGCCTTGCCGCTGTCCATATTCCTAGAGAATGTAGTGACCGCACCGTCCAATGGTTGGCGCCGAAGATTTGCCTCTTTACCTGATGGGCTTCTTCTACGCCATCGCCATTCACGTAGACGAACTCGACTCCGTCGCCCGCAGTTCCGGTCGGCTCCACCGTTATCGATGAGCCACGACCATGCAGGACATACAACAGATGGCGCACAGTCCAACCCGATTCGTACCGGTTCCCGAACTTGTCGGTCTCACCACCTGACCGCGGACTCATCCCGTAGAACTTCCGCTAGCAAGTCGCGTTCTCAAATCATCACCTATTTACAGTAGAAAGTAGCTTGGCGGCTGCGTCGCGCACCCTTTTGGATGGATGACTACTCCTGAGACATCGGATCTTATTGGTCATTTTGAGAGTCATGAACTCGGGGAACCTGTCTTCTCACCGCGCCTTCGGCTACTGAAAGTACTCCGACCATCGCACAGCACGAAGGACCGACTTCGGGCTGTCTACACTGGTACTACTTCTTCTTGCTACCCTTAGCTCGCGCTAATGCGCTCGCCGCGATGCACTTCGTCCTACTGGACGAACGACCATCGGTGAGCGCTTTCGACGCGCCTGTTTTGCTACCTTTGCGCTCGTAGTTTTCGCCGATCCTTTGGTTGCGATTGCGATCTCTCCTCCTCCCTCTCGCTGTCGGGCACTCGCACCACCGAGCTATCTGCCTGTGAGACACCCGAAACCTCAAGTCCAATACTCGATCGTGGTTCATATGCACTTTGTAGCCGGTCCTACTCGAGCACATCGTCCCGCCTGATACGGAAATGGCGCAGAGAGACCACCAATGCCGGTCAACCAGTTCATTGGTAGACACCTGATTATCTGACCAAACGACAAATTGCGGCAATCGACACGCTTACAGGAGAATACGAGAGCCAAGTGGCCATCGATTTCATGTGGCACAGAACGTCGTCAACCAACCCCGACAGCACCCTTGAGTCGGTCGAGGCGTTCCTCCCCGGCGAGAGAAAACACCCTATCGGTATCCGCAGGAAAGTCAGGTCGGAACCGGAGCTCCGTTATCACGGCGTATACCTACCTCGATGGCGCTCCAGAACCTCTGTCCGACTCTGAGTTCACCGAACATCGCCACTTCGCGGCGCCGCTCGAGTTCGCCTTGATGCCCACCCGTTCGCCTGAACTGCCCGACGGGTTCACGAACCTGTGGCTCACCGGAAAGTCCGGACGAGGGTGGCAATGCTGCCGCGAATCGGAATCGTCTTTCGTCACAGCTCCTCCGTTCAGCCCACAAGAGCAGGACTGATTCTCCGGACGCACGACAAGGCAATCGCTCCGCACGGCAAGCGAAACGAAGAGCGAGTGCTCACAAGAGAGGCAGCCCTCGGAGACGACCTTACGAACTACGTCTAGTTTCGTGTCCAACGATTTCCTGGTACCGGAAAGGCCCGTTCCTCCCCACTAATTCGCCATGGCTGAAACTTCGTGCCAGGGACGCACCGTTCGTGGGCGAGAACGGTGAGCGCAGCGCATCACGGGCTCGACTATCAGTGCCGAGTCGAGCGCGCCTACCGCCGAGCCAGAATTAGTGGATAACGCTCGAAAGCGTCTCTGGTGCAACAGCTTCGCCACACCTTCACAACGTCGCTAGCGGACAAGGACGCAAGCGAAGGCGTTTGAAGCTGTTCGCGGCTTCTACCCCCGCGAACTTATATCGATGGGGCTCCAATCCATTGGCCCGACGTGACCACTTAAAAGGCAGCACGTTGAACCACACGGCGACAGTAATTCGGCACTGAGCGCACTGAGTGAACTGAGATTCTAGTTCGGCGGCATAAAATAGTATTGATTGCCAACGGAACAACGAGCCGATAACGTCGTAAAAACACGAACTCTGAGATGGTTCGACAAGTTATCTACGAATCCCTCGAAGCTCGCTATCGACGGCCCTTTTTGCCTCATGACCACGCCGGGGGCACCCGATTCTGGAACGAGGGTGTCACGGACACTATTGGGCCGGATCAATTCTGCACGCCAGTTATGTACCCACCCTCATGGTCATGTCGGTGGGTCTTGGCAAGATCAGGAGATGACCGCCGCTGCCCTGAATACTCTTCACCACCCTCTAGACAGGTTGCTTCGGACGCTGTCGGAGGAGACTGCCAGTACGAGTGCACTTGGTGACGCGTTCGAATATGTGGCCGACCTCGCTTTGTGGTCGAGTCCGGAGTTCGGAGCGCGGATCAGGCAGATATGGCGTTGGGAAGAATGGCCCGAGGCACAGGGTCGAGACCTCGGGATAGATCGGGTGATCAGCACGGTCGACGGCGAATTATGGGCCGTACAAGCGAAAGGTTACTCATCTTCGACCAGCCTGACGTATTCCGGCAAGGGCGGCATCGCCACGTTCCTGGCCGCTGCCGGGACCGGTCAGTTCACGATGCAGTTAGTAGTGACCAGCAGCGACAGCATCGCCGATAATGCGAGAAAGATTGTTGCTCGTCAGTCGGTTCCTACGCGCATCCTCGACCGATCCTGGCTGGACTCGCTTGACGTCGATTGGCCGGCCGACCTGGCAGAGTTACGCAGTGCTGTTGAGTCAGCCGGTCGAGGGCACGGTCCCGCGCACAGAGCCCTTGTAGAGGGACGACACGAGCTTGCTCCGCATCAGGAAGCTGCCGTCAACGACGTAGTCACCTGTCTGGCTAGCCAATCAGAGCATTCCTCGGACGCGCGGGCCAAACTACTCATGCCGTGCGGCACCGGCAAAACTCTGACATGCCATGCGACGGCGGAATTGCTCCGCGCTAAGCAGACCTTGGTACTGGTGCCGAGCCTCTCCCTTCTGGCTCAGACCATGCGCGCCTGGCAAACCCAGTCCCAGGGGAAGCTACGTGTTATTGCGGTGTGCAGCGACGAATCCGTCGTCTCTGGGCGAAACGACGACATCGTCGTCGACCCAAACGAGCTACTTGCCCCCGTCACGACGGATCCGGCCACTCTTGCTGTGTTTCTCTCGAATGAGAGCACCCAGCCAACAGAGCAACAGTGGCCAACAGTGGTGTTCTCCACTTATCACTCATCTGCGGTGGTGGCGGCCGCGCAGGAGCTCATTGCCCAATCGAGCGAGCATTCTTTCGATCTGTTGGTTGCCGATGAGGCGCACTATCTCGCTGGAAAAGCCTCGAGAGCCTTCGCGACTGCTTTGGATGCCACCAAGGTTCATGCGCGCCGTCGCTTGTTCGCCACCGCTACGCCCCGAATCATCTCCACGAAGCTCAAGGACACCCTCGCCAAGGATGGGCGCGACCACGACGTGGTGTCCATGGACGATCCCGCTGTTTTCGGCCCGGTCGCTCACGAACTACGGTTCTCTAAGGCCCTTGTTGATGGGCTGCTCACCGACTACCGGGTACTGGTTCTCGGCATCGACGACGCAGAGGTCGCCGCGATGGTCGAGAGCCGTAGGCTTCTCACGTTGGACAGCGAAGATGACACGACCACGGATGCGGCGACGCTCGCCGCCGCCATTGCCACATATCGCACCCTGACCGAACACGGAGCGCGACGCTTGGTGAGTTACCACTCTCGGATTGCGCGTGCTGAAAACTTTGCTCGACTCCTCACCACGCTTCCACCATCGTTGATCTCAAACCTGGGTACCGTGCAGGTTTCTGCTCACGCGGTCAAGGGCACCATGCCAGCTGGTAAACGGCGTGAGGTCTTGAAACGTCTTACCCACGACACCACCGGATCCGACAGAGCATGCATTGTTGCCAACGCGCGATGCCTTACTGAAGGCGTTGATATCCCGACCCTAGACGGCGTCATCTTCGTCGATCCCCGCAGATCCCGCATCGACGTTATTCAGTCCGTCGGCCGGGCAATCAGACTGGCAGAGAACAAGTCCCGTGGACTCGTCATTATTCCGGTAGCCCTGAACCGCGACGAAGACGTTGAAACGGCTCTAGCAGGCAGCGCCTTCTCCCGTGTGTGGGACGTTCTCGGTGCGCTGCGCGATCATGACGACACTCTCGCCGAAGAAGTAGATGCACTTCGTACCGATCTCGGTCGACGCGGGGCAATGGGCGATAGCAAGCTGAGCAAGATCACGCTCGATCTACCCACCTGGGCCGGCCGGGCGTTCGCAGAGTCTATCCAGCTCAAGATGATCGAGCACACGACTTCTTCGTTCCTCTACAACCTCGGCCTACTGCAGGCCTTTGTCGCACGTGAAGGGCACACCCGCGTAATTAAGGGCCACGTCGAGGCTGGCATCAGGCTGGGCGATTGGGTTGCAACACAGCGTGCGAACAAGGACCGCCTCATCCCCGAACGCCGCACGCAGCTCGAATCTGTCCCCGGTTGGACATGGGATCCCCTCGCTGACGCGTGGGCTGCAGGCCTCGCAGCTGTCCACGCCTTCGCCGAACGTGAAGGACACGCCCGTGTACCCGTAAACCTCGTCGAGAGCGGCATCAAGCTTGGTCAGTGGGTTGTCGTCCAGCGCTCGACCAGGGAGCGTATGACGCCTGATCGCCGCGCCCAGCTCGAAGCGCTGCCCGGCTGGAGTTGGGATGCTCGCGTTGACTTATGGGCTGACAGTTACGCCGCGCTGAAGGCCTTCGCGCGGCGCGAAGGCCACATACGCGTCTCTCAACGCCACATCGAAAACGGCATCAACCTGGGCAGTTGGACTGCGATTCAGCGGGGAAAAAGGGACACACTAATTTCGGAGCGCCGAGAACAGCTTGAGGCCCTACCCGGCTGGAGTTGGGATCCGAACAGCGACGCATGGAACCGCAGTTACGAGGCCCTCAAGGTGTTTGTCGATCGCAGCGGCCACGCCAACGTCCCCAACAAATACGTCGAGGACGGAATCAACCTCGGCAAATGGGTCACCGTACAGCGCCAGGCCAAGGACAATCTACTCCCCGGGCGTCACACGAACCTGGAAGCACTGCCGGGCTGGAGTTGGGATGCTCGGGCAGCGTTATGGGCGGAGAAATTCGCCAGCCTGCACATATTCGTTCAGCGTGAGGGCCACGCGTTGGTCCCTCAAGGCCACATCGAAGGCACCATCAAACTCGGTTCTTGGGTTCGGGAACAGCGCGGCAACAAAGACAAACTCAGCGACGAGCGACGAAAAAAACTAGAAGCCGTACCCGGATGGAGCTGGAACCCCTACACAGATGCGTGGATCCGGAACTTTGCAATCCTTGAAAAGTTTGTCGACCGTGAAGGTCACGCCCGCGTTCGTAAAGAACACATTGAGAACGACATCAAACTCGGTTCGTGGGTCGGCGAGCAGCGTATGAACAAAGACAAACTCAGCGACGAGCGACGAATACAACTGGAAGCCGTACCCGGTTGGAGCTGGGAAGTAGCGTCCGACGCGTGGTCCGAGAAGCTCGCGATTCTCCGCATGTTCGTCGACCGTGAAGGGCATGCCCGTGTACCCGTCGACTACGTCGAGAATGGTGTAAGGCTAGGTTCTTGGGTCCGGACGCAGCGGAAGGACCGAGAGAAGATGCGGGCTGAACGGCGTGCTCTGTTGGAAACCGTTCCCGACTGGACCTGGAAAAGCCCCCATGCAAATGCGTGGGACCAGAGCTACGCCGCGCTGCAATCCTTCGTTGAACGGGAAGGTCACGCGCGCGTACCTGACCGTCATATCGAAAACACTCTCAAGCTTGGTTCCTGGGTCCGGGAACAACGTGCGAACAGAGACAAACTCAGCGACGAGCGAAGACGGCAGCTGGAAGCTCTACCTGGATGGATATTGAATCCCTTCGTCGATGCTTGGGCTACAAACTTCGCGGCTGCGCGCGCCTACGCAAGACGCGAAGGGCACGCCCGCATCCCTGGCAGTCACATCGAAAACGGCATTAACGTCGGCTCTTGGGTTGTAGTGCAGCGCACCAAGAAGAACGAACTCAGCGACGAGCGACGCGCGAAGCTGGAATCGCTGCCCCGGTGGAGCTGGAATCTGCGCGCTGACGCATGGGCACAGAAATACGGAGCGTTACAGAACTACGCGAAGCGTGAGGGCCACACGAAAGTCCCCCACAGCCACATCGAAGATGAGATCAAGCTTGGAAGTTGGGTGTACGGCCAACGCACGAAGAAGAACCAGCTCACCGACGAACAACGTGCACAATTGGAACTGATCCCTGAATGGACATGGTGAAGTCAACCACCGACCGGAGTCGATCCGGAAGCACGTACGGATCAACGGGCTGCATCACCCGAGCGGGTGCTTCCTGGATGAATCGTTCAGGCGGGCCCGATCTCGGACGAACCTGAACTGTCCACCGGCCGCCCCTGTCGTCGCCATCCGCTACAGCGAACTCGCCCGTATAAAACAGGGGGGCCGCCATCGGCGTTAAGGCTAAGCAGAAAGGTAGCGCTTATCACCATGCCAGCCTTCACCGAGCTTCTCGCCGTTCTTGCCGTGGACCCTACCAACGGCGCCGGATCCGACAATGCCACCGACTCCGTACTGCTCGCCATCGGCACGAAGATGACGATCCTGCCCTCACACGCCGACAACACGTCCGTCACCTGCAGATCCCGAACAAACAGCCTGACCGGTGTGCTGGAAACGGCGGCATATCGCTTCCACATCTCCGATACCGACTACCTCACCGGGTAACCGAGCGCACTTTCCGAACTGTCTACGTTGCCCCGCCAGCCTTACGCTGGCGGGGCAAACTCGCCCACCTGGACAGCCAGGCATAATTTCGCTTCATGACGCCATCTTCCCTGCTCAACCAACTCGACATCACGGCAGCAGTCACCGCCGAACTCGGGTACACGACGAAACTGCTGCCGATCCGAACCGAACAGCGCATCCTTCCCCATCACATCGACCGAGTCGTCGCAATCATCGAAGCGTCACTACGTCAGGACCGTACCGCTGAGCCTGCCAGTGTCGTCCTCGCCTCGAAGACGAAAGGCTCACGACCTCTCAACATGTGGCGGCTGCAAGATCGAGTCTTATACCGCGCACTGACAGATCGTCTCCGTGTGAAGCTCCCAGAGCAGTTGCAGCAGCGCGGCTCGCACGCCGACTTCGAGGCAATGCCCTACAACAATGAGTTGAACACCTACATCGACTGCACCGATATCACTGCCTTCTACCAGTACGTGGACCACGATGTCCTAGCCGACGAGCTGATCGCCCAAACCGGCGACTTCCACGTCGTCACCGCCCTGGTGGAGCTTCTGGGACAGGTGATGGGCGGGCGCGTAGGAATCCCGCAGGTGCACGACTCGAGTGATGTCCTCGGTGACACCTACATCGATCCTGTTCGCCGCAAACTGATCCGCGCCGGATACGACGCCTACTGCTATGCCGACGACTTCCGGGTCGGATGCAGCACCCTGGGACAGGCGCGGGCAGCGTTGGAACTGTGTACCTCAGCGGCCCGCGAGATCGGACTTGTTCTCAACGACTCGAAAACGTATACATACCATCGCGATACGTACGCGGGAACGCTCAACAGGCGCACCGTTGCCGAGGACAGCATCCTCACATCCATGAACCTCCAAGAGGCCGCGGAGATGCTCTTGCACGGTGAGTACTCCGACACCGATGAAACTCTCGAACCGGATTTCGGCCAGATCAACGACACCACGCCGTCAATGGACGACGAAGAGAACTCCGGCGCTGCTTTCGAACGCAACGAATTAGTCGGTGGAGTGTGGCAGGTGTGGGAGAACTTCCCCGAGCACCACCGCAGCCAAACTTTCCGTCAACTTCTCGGGGAGGCGCTACCTGTGCTCGGCAGCCTCGGCGATGTACGGCCGATGAACCGGCTCGAGGACCTGCTCGACGCGGCCCCGAACCTGACACCGAAGATCGCGGCCTACCTGGCGAATCTCGCGACCCGGAACAGCTTGGACAGAAGCAGCGTCGACCGTCGGATGTTCGGCCTCGTCAAGTCCGACAGGCTCAGCGAGTGGCAAATGATCTGGCTCGCCTTCGCGGCCGCGTCGTTGCAGCCCAACCCGTTTCTGGCACCGGTCACGTCGCAGATGGCGGAATGGCTCGGCGACTGTGTCCAGACCGGATCCCACATCCTCGCCGCCTACGCAGCCGATGCACTTGGCCAGTTGAAGGTGGGTGATGGCGCCGTCCTCGCGGCGGCGCGCGATCGAGTCACGCCGGAGCATCGACTACCGATCATGTGGGCACTAGGCCGAATCGACGCCGAGCTCGCTGAGACGATCGCTGACAACGGTCTCGAGCGTCTGATGCTTCCGGCGCAACCATGAAGAGCTCGACGCTGTCCCTCGATGCCGAACAGTCCTGCACCCTGATCAACGAAACCCTCGGTGCCCACGAAGATACGATCGCCTCGATCACGTCCCGTCGTGCGTCTCGCAGGCGGTTTCCGTCACCTACAGGTTCCGATCGTGCACAGATCCAGCGGCAAGCTACGCTCGTCCGATTCCTTTCAATCACCGAGTCGTTCAGTAGCGAGCGACTTCTCGCGGAGATGGATACGGTCATGTCGACGCTCGGTCATGAGGGCGCCTTGAAGATGTGGGAAGGGGCGCACAAGGCCGCCATTCAAAACTGGGCAAATCAGAAGGACGCGTACAACAAGTGGCTCGGCGTTCCGAGTGGATCGTGGACGAAGATCATCGAACTCACGAACGCCCGCAACGCCGTCGCGCACGGTTCCGGCCAGCTCACGTGGATGCAGCAGCGCGGACAACTAGACGAGCTAAAGGTGAAGCTGGGGCGCCATCTGATCGCCTTGGATGGCATTCGTATTGTCCTCACTGAGGACTCGATCAAACATGCAGCGCAAACGTGTATCGAGTTCATCACCACTATCGATGGCACACTGCGTCCGTAAAGCGTTGTCGGTGCCAGCCGCAGGATCGCTTCTGGCACCGCCCGTTTCGTCGCCTAACTGCCGTCGCGGTCTTGGCATTCCTTCCAAACGTCCAGCACCGTTTCGTGGTTGTACGATATGCCGTCCGGCGCGTTGCCGTCCTTGTAGCCGTGGAACTCGCCGGTCTCTTCGGTGACGGCTATGGGCCCGGTTTTTTGGGGGGCACTGTCACGTTGTTGAAGTCGGCGAACTGGGAGAATCCAAAGCGGAAGCGCCGCAATACTGTCGTACAAAGGCCATCCGGCCCGGTCACACCCGCCCGCCCCACGGTATCCGAATGGTGTTCGAAGAGGACGGAATGACCACTGAACACGGCCATCGTCCCGATCTGGACTGGCCAGAGTTGAGGGGCGGCGTCGGACCATGTGAGCTCAAGGCGCTGATCTTCCATATCAGACTGGCCGTCAAGAGTGCGGTCAAGGATGGCTACCAGTTCGCCGGGCCCTGAATGTTCCGCATCATCGACGACGCCGACAAGGGCAAGTGCCTCGAAAGTTTTCTGCGCAGCAACGTGGATCAAACCGAAACGATGGCACGTAGCACCGAGCTGACCGTTCCCGGCTGACAATCCAGATCGCCCCCTGTCATTTTCGGCTAGCCCCCTTCTGCATCCATCGGCGCGAAACATCAAGTCACCCAGGCACACCCGAATCTCCATCGACTCAGGCCAAACAGGCAACGACCGCTCCAGGAGAGAATATGACTTCACTTGCTCGCGGCCAGAACACACCACTGAACTCGCCGCAGCTCACGGTCAACGTCACGGGCGTCATCCCCTGAACGGTCGACCTCATGGTCTTCCAAGTGACAACGACAGGAAAGGTACGAAACGACCACGATTTCGTCTTCTTCAATAGTTCGGTAGGTGTCGCGTCTAGAGTGATCGACCGCAAGGACTCGATGATGCTAGTTACCAACGGCCGCAAGAATTCGATCTATTGAGCAGCCGTTCTATGCGCGCGACTAGCTGATAGGTGCCTAAGGCGTCGACGCTGTTCCTTGCTCGCGCAGTACAACAGCAAGCTCGGTTCGTTCGGGTGTCATGATGGTTTGCCGGCCGTCGAGTCGACTGGCGGTTTCGAGGGCCGCCGATCTCTCACCGTCTGAGTCGGGCACGGACCGCATCGATTCCATCGTCATACAATTCGACGTAGCGTCCGGACCCGTTCTGGTAGCGCAAATCCACGGATGTCGGGTCGTGGGCCATGAACACGACGTCGGGACGTCCACCGTTGTACCGGCTGTAGACGGTGTAATTCCAGTCGTCGGGTGCGTAATCGTCGTTCCACTTCAGGCGGGCCACAGGGACGAATCCAGCCTCGGAGTAGATCCTCGGTAGTGCTGTGTCGAAACAGTCCAGTCGTCGTCCGCCTTGCTGGACGGCAACGGCGAGCATGGATTTCGCGGCGCTTGGATATTTGCTGTCTCGATGTGAGAAAGCGGAGACGATTTCGTCGTCGTTGAGTGCGATGCCGGAACGGCCGTCGTCGGTCACGAACAGCCGCATATTTGCGTATTCGTCGTCGCTGTATATGTGTACGGATGAGGCGAAGCGGTTACTGACTTTGAGCTGTTCCATTTGCTGCCGGTAGAGATCGGCATCGGAGGACGTCAACTCGTACAGGTCCGGAGTGCTGTCTCCTCTGCGTCGAAGCTGACTGGCCCGAACGGTATCGAGCGTGTGGACCTGTGTGGGAACAACCTCGCGGTCACCGATCAGAAGCCGTGGGATTCGGCTTCCTCGATCGCCAGGTCGTCCCATTCCTGTTCGATCGTCGCCCGTGCGTTGTCCGGCAGTTCCGGCGTCCATCCCCTGCGACGCCAGAACGCTTCGCGTTGCTCCTGTGTCAGGGTCGGTGTCTCGTTCTCGGTCATGGCTAGTGTCCTTCGAGTCGTCTTGGGTGAATTCTGAGACTGATCTGATCTGCTGTTGACGTCGCGCTTTGCCTGTTTCGAGGCGATGCTGCAGCTTTTCTCGCTTACCTGGATCGTCCTCCGCGCCGAGCTGAGTGCGCAACTCGGTTTGTCCACCGGGGGTCGCGTCGTATTCGGCGGATCTGGCGTCGAGGTTTGTTTTCGCAGTGTCCAATCGTTGTCGGTTCCGGGTGTCTGCGGGGTTCGCGTCGAACAATGTCTGTGCGGCGTCGAGTCTGCGGCGGGCGCTGTCGAGGCGCGCTCGCACGTGCGGGGTGCAGCGGGGGCCGGGGTACTTCTGGCACATCTATCGGCTCCCCCGATCTGCCGCGTCGACGAGACGGCCGAGCATGGCGCCGAGGTTTTCGGCGGCGATGTCGACGAGTTCGCTTTTCTCGGTGAGGTATTGGTCGCGGCGCAGTTCGATCATCATCGAGTACACGTGGGGATCGGTGTTGTAGCGGTCGAGTGGTACGTACGTACCGGAAAATGGGGTATCCGTGCCGATGTCTTCGAGCGGGGAGAACGCGGCGAAGGCAGCCTCTACAAGCCAAGGCGGCGTGTGGTGTGGGTCGGTGCCGATACATAGCGCGGGACGCTGTCCATCTGAGTGCAGCTCGTACGTCGACGGCAATGTCGGGTAGGAATGGACGTCGATGATCACGGCACGGCCAGTCGCGGCGATGCGGTCCGTCACCAGGTCGGACATCGCGGCAGCGTAGGGATGGAAGTAGTTATCGAGCAGTGCATCTCGTGTGGTGTTGTCGGCGTTGCGCAGGACCTCTCCGTTGCAGGTTCGGTTGTAGACCGCGCCGCGGCCGACGGCGTTGAGTTCTTCGCGCTCGTCGGGGAATCGTTCGGGATCGATCACCAAGCGTGAGAGGTCGTTGCGCAGTGTCCACGGCTGGGGTGTCACTGATTGCGCTGCGTGCTGGGCGATCACGTCGGTGTGCGCGTCGGTGATCTCGTCGAGTTCGGCGGCGAGTTGACCGTCGGTGACGGTCAGAGACGAGCGAATCTCGGGTGGAATGACGCGTGAGGCGTGCGGGACGTGCAAGATGACGGGCGAGGATGTATCGCCCGCGATCAGTGTTCTCGTGTTCACGAAATCTCCTTGGCGAGTGTGGAACTGGTGCCGTTTCAGTTGATGACGTCGACGAACCAGCGACCGTCGAATTCTTTGGCGGTGACGGTCTGTGGGAACTGTGCGGGCGGCTGGCCGGGACGCATTTCGGTGAGAGCGACGGAGTAGATACCGGCCGAGATCGGTGTGATGCGCACGCAGTGTGTGGTTCCTGTTGGGACGGTGTCGATTCCGGCTTGGATCTTCTCCTTCGTGGGCAGGGAGGTGTCGGGGGTGGTGAGTGCACGGACGGCTGTTCCGGAGCGGGTGACGTAGTAGGCGTGCTCGAACGCTGCGATGACTCCGGGGCCGCTTTTCTGGTCACCAGGGTCGGTGCGGCATGCGGTCTGGTCGGTTTCAGTCGTGGGTGCAGTGGCGAGAGCGGGCGGGGTGACGTCGAGGGTAGGTGCCGTTTCCGAGGTGTCTGTCTCGTTGGTGATTCTTTCCTGTGCGCTCTCGTCGTTGCCGGAGAGGAGACGCAGGACGAACCAACCGAGCAGCGCGACCACGACAATCAGGGAAGCGATGTAGCGCAGGCGGGGCGATCGGGAATCCTTCTTGCGCGGCCGCTTCGGCGGTGTCGGGGGCGTGGGTGCAGTGACTGTTGTGGCCGTGTCGACGGTTGCGCGCTGGGGTGTGCCGCCGAGTAGGTCGATCACTGCGGGGTGCCTTGTCATGTTCGTCATCGCTGTCGTCCTTTCGGTGCTCGCGCCTGGTTCTGCAGTGGAGCATGAATAAGTTCAGGACGGGCGGCGCGTTGCCGCCCGCCCTGAACGGCTCTGATCATGCGACCTTTACGCCGATATACCCGCGCCGACTGCGTCGCTGATCAGCGAGGACGCCAGGCCAGGGGTCGCGTTGGTGAGGAAGTCCGCGAGTGAGGTGTCGACGTGTTCGATGATCTGCTCGCCCCCGGGCTGTCCGGCGACGAAGTCGCGGGCCTGCTGATCAATCGTGGGGGCAGCGGCGACGGTGTCGCGCACAGTAGTGGCCACCGCCTCACCGATGGGGCCGGAGTTCTCCCAGTCGGCGAGCGTGTCCTGGGTCTGGGCAGTGACGGCGGGTTGGTCGACGTCGGGGACCGCAATTTCGACGGGATCGCCGAGTTCACCTGCGCCATACGCGACGGCGGCGGTGAATCCTGCTATTCCTCCGCCCAGTCCGCCGAGAACGAATGCGGGTGCGCCGGCGAGGAGTGCGCCCGTACCGGCGCCGGCGGCGGTTCCGGCGAGACCGCCCGCTACCCAGCCGATTCCGGGTACGAAGACGTTGCCCAGTCCGAGGCCGATGTTTCCGCCGACGGTGCCGCCGATCAATGCTCCTCCGATGGCGAACGGGGTCGCGAGGCCGATTCCTCCGGCGAGTGCTCCGGCGGCGGCACCGCCGACTTGGGTGGCGGCGTCGCGGCTGGCTTTGTCGACGGGGACGCCGAAGGAGTTCCAGCCGGTGGCGACTCCGGATTCGATGATGGCGGTGGTGTTGTTGGTCCGTTCGAGGTCGACGTCGGAGACCCAGTTCGGTTGTGCGATGTGGAAGGTTCCGATGCGGAGGGTGTCGCGGGGGGCGATGATCGGTGCGACGACGTCGACGGGGCCGGGGAGATGGAGCTGGGTGTAGTCGGTCGGGGTGGTGTCGGTGTAGGTGGGTGGTGTGTAGGTGTTGGTGTCGTAGTCCCAGTTCGGTAGCGGCTGGTAGTCGATGTTCTGGTATTGCGCGGGTGGGTCGACCCAGTAGATGGGCTCGGTCGTGGCCGGTGGCGGGGTGGGTTCGGTGGTCACTCCGGACTGTCCGCCGCCGTCGGTGATGCCTGCTTGTCCTCCTCCGTCGGTGATGCCGGCTTGCCCGGGCGCTGCGAGTGCCGGTGGTGCGAGCGTGATTCCGGCGGCCACTGCTGCGGCAGCGACGGCGGCGATGGCGCTCTGGCGGGCGAGGGTGCGGCGGCGATGTCGGCCGTGTCGGTGTGCGCGGCGGGCGGCTCGGTTTCCTGCGGTGGTGCCGATGCTCATGTGGTGCCTTTCATTCAGGAGGGTGCAGATGGGTGCCAGGAGGAGCGCCGGTGTGCGGAATCCGGCTGATACGGGGTCAGTCAGCGGCGTGGGCGATGAGATCGATGACCGTCGAGGCAACGACGGTCAGTGCTTCGGTGGTGCTGCGCCGGAGCTTCGAGGGCGCGATGCGCTCACCGGAAGCGAAGAGTGGCTCGAACGGCATCCGGGCGACCGAATGGACGCCGGCGTCGAGAAAGGCGTCGACAGCGTCGATTTCGACCATCGGTGCGTCCCCGGGTCCGTCAGTGATGACGACGATGGTGCGAGCCATCATCGCCGGGCCTGCGGTGGCGGTGAGGTCGAGGAGCATGCGGTGCGCGGCTGCGGCGGCGTCGCGGCGAAGCGGGACCGGTACGAGGAGGACGTCCGCGTGGCTGGTTGCCCAGTGCCAGCTGCCGGCGAGGCGGTTGTTGCCGGTGTCGGCGATGAGGATCTCGCGGTGCTGGGACAAGATCTGCGCCGCCGCGAGGGCGTCGTCGTAGCCGAGACTGGATCCGTGGGCGCCGTTGTTGCCGGCGACGATGTCGTCCCCGCCTGGTTGACGGGTGAGGTACTGCGAGAGCGCCGAGGGTCGGATGCTGCCGGGCTCGGCTGTCTCGGCGGCGATCAGTGAGCGCACGTCGTGTCCGTCGCGGGGTGGGATGCTGACGCGGTCGGCGAGGCTGCCGCCGACGTCGGCGACGTCGACGCAGACCGTGGTTGCGGCTCCGCGGTGTTCGGCGATGATCGCGTTCAGCCCTACCGCGAGTGGGGTTTTGCCGACGCCGCCTTTCGGGTTGGCGATGGTCACGATCGAGAACCCCGGGAGGGGGGCGGTGATGGATGCGATGGCGGCGCGGTGGCGCATTTCGGCGGACTCGGGTTTCGGGGCGATTCGTAGGTTGAGGAGGGTATTGAGTCGGCCGCGTAGTCCGGTGCGGGCGGGTTCGTGCGAGCCTGCCGCGATCTCGGGTGCTGCGAGCACGGATGTCGAGGTCGGTGTGCGCGCCGCACGGGCTGGCCGGGCATGAGTGTCGGCTCCCACGGCTGGCGGTGAGTCGTCGAGGGGTGTCACCGCCATTGTGACCGGTTCCTCCACGGGGTGATCCGGCTGCGTCTGTGGTGTGTCGGCCGGTGCGGGGATGGGTCCGGTGGGCAGCGATTGCGCCACCTTCCCGTCCGGGGCCACGGTGAGTTGGCGGGAGCGGCCCGCTTCCTGCACGGTGACCTCGACGGGTGAGCCGGCGTCGGCGGAGTGCTGTCGGCTGAACTGTGCGATCACCGCGTGGATCGACTGCCCGTTCTCGGCGGACAGTTCCACCTTCTCGTCCCCTGCCCCGCTCACGAGTGCGGTTCGCTCGGAAGTGATTTCGATGGCAAGGGTCACCATCACGCGGTGGTTCCGGTGAAGGCTCCGACGCCGGAGAGTTCGGTGTCCATTTCGAGGACGATGGTGTCGGCCTTGTCGAGGGCGGCCAGAGCGTCGTCGCGGGCTTTGCCGTCGGGGAGTACTTCGATGATCTGGCGGCGGGTGGCGACGGCTCTTTTGATTTCGTCGAGTCGCGGAGCGGTCAGTTCCTGGTCTTCGCTGAGTTTCGGCAGCCATGCGGGGATGGCGTTTTTGAGGACGCGGCGGAGTTCGGTGATGACGGGGTCGCCGCCGCCTTTGGGGGCTGCGAAGGGGTTGCGCAGCACGGTGATGTCGTCGGCGGTGGGGGTGATCGATTGGGAGATGCGGCGGCTCATGGGTGGACCTTTCGGGTGAGAGTTGTGCAGGTGTGCAGCGAAGTCGAGTCGCGGGGTCAGGTCGCGGGTGCGGTGGTGTCAGGTTCGGGGAGCAGGACGACTTCGTGTGGTCCGTACGTGATGTGGTTCTTGACCCGTCCGGCGCCGTGGAAGGTCAAGGTGGTTTCGGTGACGGCGCCGCTGTCTTTGTCTCGGATGACGGTGACCGCGGCGACGGTGGCCGGGTGTTCGTTGCCGTGTCCGTCGTCGACGAGGACGGTCATTCCTTCGGTGACCGCGGCGGCGGGTATCGCGTCGGCGAAGTCATCCCCTGCGTCCGCAGTGGGCGTGTCGTCGTGGTGGCCGAGGACGGTGGGCTCGGGAGCTCGGCCGTAGGCGCGGGCAGCGACCGCGACGGAGCGTTCGGATTCGATGAAGTGGCGCAGTTCGGTCGAGTAGAACGCGATGTGCGGTTCCTGCTGGGGCCGTAGCCCTTCGATGATCTTCTTCTCCGAGGTCGAGAGCTGGTTCCACTTGTTGGGGTGCGGGTCGACGTTCGGTGTCCACCACATCTGCGCATCGACGGGCACGCCGTCGTTGCCGAGGGCGACTCCGCGGCCGGGGACGGAGGTGTCGATCTCGCGGCCGACCTGCGAGTCGCCCCACAGCATCATCGCGCCGTCCTGCGAGAGGTTGCCGAGGGAGATGCGGGTGCCGAAGTTGTCGCGCGCGTTGCCCGAGGCGCCGCCGAAGAGGGACGCGTCGGGTCGTTGCACACCGAGCAGGAGCCGGATACCGGCCGAGCGTGCGAGGACGGCGAGATCGGCCCACGCCCCGAGTGGGTCGAGTTCTTTGAGGAGATCGCGGGTTTCGTCGTCGCCGGTCTTGGCGAGGCGCTGCCATTTGCCGGAGAGGATGAAGAACTCGTCGAGCACGGCGATCAGGAGAGGAAGTTGGGACGGCTCGATCTTCTTCACGTGGACGTAGTGGTTGCGGGCCATCATTTCGCTGTGCAGGGCACGCACGAGCATCGCGGAGCGGACTGCGTCGTAGACGATGGCGGCGCACCCGGGGTAGCCCTCGAGTCCGTCGAGTTCGATCATTTTCGGGTCGACGCCCAGGAACGGGATTCCTCGTCGCGATGCTTCGGTGAGCAGGGTGCGGATCACCGATGTCTTGCCGCCGCCGGTGGGTCCGACGATCAGGCAGTGAGGTTTGTTCGACTTGGTGGAGATGTCCCAGAACATGTTCACCTCCGATGCTGCCGTCGCGTAGGGCAGGTGGCGCAGGTTTTCGTCGACCAATTCGAGAGGGTGATCGACGCGGGTGGGTAGTGGGGCGCGCAGGCTCATCAGGAGGTAGCCCTCGGAGGGAAACCAGTCGGTGGCCCAGGTGCGGCCGGATTCGTGCGCGCCGGCGAGGGCGGCGAGGGCTTCGTCGACCTTCTTCTGGAATCCGCGTGCTCCGCTGGAGAGGGTGGGTGTGAAGGTGATCTTGAAGGCGGTTTCGACGTCGCCGTCGAGTGCGGCGACGCTCACGGCAGGCTCCTTCAGCGGTCCGTCTTTGAGGGAGTTCGCCAGTGCCTTGTGCCGCGGTGATCGGAGGTCGGGTTGAGTCAGCGTGCGGGTGATGCGGATTCGGTCGCGGTGGGCGTCGTGGACGACGGTGTAGGTCCATTTGCTGGTGTGCCTGCTCGCGGAAGCTCGTACTGCGGTGGTGAATTCGTCGAGCTCTTTCGGACGGATGATGGCGCCGCGTGCAAGGGTGATGGTGGCGGTGCGCAGGGTGGTGATGCCGGGCGGGTATCCGACGGTGATTTTGATCGGGGTGTGGCGGGTGCTTTGCCGGAGTTGGGCGTCGAGTCCGGCGCGGTGGCGGTGGGTGAGGAACCGTGCGATGTCGCAGGCGAGCAGGCCGAGAGTGAGGGCGGCGAGTGGCCACCGGTATTGGTGGACGGTGGAGACTGCGCTGTCGAGCTGAGGGTTCGAGAATTGTTCGGTGAGGTCGAGGAGCTGCGGCGCGAGAAATGCGAGTGTTGTTGCGATGACGGCGAAAGGCGCCCACGCCCTGTACGGGCGGATGGCGGACTCCCCCGCCTGGCTTG
This sequence comes from Rhodococcus sp. MT28, assembly GCF_058792695.1. Classification (NCBI taxonomy): domain Bacteria; kingdom Bacillati; phylum Actinomycetota; class Actinomycetes; order Mycobacteriales; family Nocardiaceae; genus Rhodococcus; species Rhodococcus sp. MT28. The sequence goes on along the minus strand of NZ_JBXAFD010000015.1, from coordinate 36,570 downwards.
TTCGCGCGTGGGGTTTGTCGGATCCGAAGAGGTCGACGAGAAAGTCTTTGAGCGGGTCCTGCTGGCTTCTGCTCACCGTCTACTCCTCTCGCTCGTTTCCAGCCCCGAGGCGATCGTCGCGTGGGGGTGTGTGGGGTGCACTGTCACAGAGCGTGGGAAGCGATCTCAACCCGCCTGTGGATAACTTGTTTCGCGGGTGCATGGCTGGAGCGCGCATCACATGCCCTAGCGGTGATACCGGGGCGTGATACACACCCATCGCCTCTACCCGCAAACGGTTCTGGTTGTGGCGCTGCGCATTACCGGTCGAAGACCGCGCGGCGGCATGGCTGATACACCGCGTGAGGACTTGTTCGACCCCCTACGGCACGGGACCGATGACGATGTACATCTCGAGTGGTTTTCGTCTTCCTGTGTCACTGTTCGCGGACCCCTGCAGGGCTCTCGAACGCCTCGCTTCGTGGGGTACGGAACCCGATGCTCAAACAGCCGAGAGCGGTGTGGACGACACCGTGGCAGGCGTCGCGCCAGGATGATCCGGGGATGCTCCGTACAGGACCCTGACCAGCAGTTGATTGAAATATGTTGGCGCGAAGCAATTTTGAGCAGTACACTCCCCCTAGGCCCGAAGGGCCGGGGGAGTGACCCCGAAGGGGAAGCGTGAATCGGGCTCCTGAATTCCACCTCTGTCCACACCCTCTGCAGGCACCCTCGATGCGGGGTTGTTCGAGCACGGGGTGCGCAGCCTGCCACACGTGCGTGCTGAACACGCTATGCACGCAGAGCATGCACACCACGCAGGCAGTGACGACGAACGGTTCCTCGAACTTCTGATCATGGCCACGGCGTGGGTGCATTGAGCAAGTTCCAGCGGGGGTGACTTACACAGCTGGCGGACACGTTCCGAAAATGGTTCTGTGCCAGATTGTTCAGGCGGACGAAGGCCATGAAGCACAGCGAGGGAGACAAGTGTCGATCTCTATGGTCTGCGGCGGGTCCGTCGACGATGCCCGTTCGCATCTCTCTGCCGCTCCACTGAAGGAACCCCCCGCCGAGGTCTGGGAAGCCTCCAGCGGACACCCGAAGCGAAGACCGTTCCGTGGCCGCGCTCCCCCGCATTCGAGTTGGTTCCCGCGATCGCCGAGAGATCCCCGACGGATGAATCGCGACACCTGACCACACTGCTCACGACGACACGCACCAGCGCTGATCGACAGACGCGCCAACTGCGGGGGCCAAAAAGTTATCCACAGGTCGCATTGAAATTCCTACCGCCACTCTTCTACGTTTCCGCACAACCACATTCGTGGGGTCTGGTTACACCACTGTGTTGGAGAGTGCTCATGTTTTCTCTTGCTTCCACCGTGATCGACGTGTCGATCCCGCCGACGCATCCACCGCACGCCGCAGACGCGGTGACCCTCGCCCAGTCGACGGACGTCAATACCGGTGGTCTGCGCGCGTGGATCAAGGACAACATCGTCTTCACCATCCTCATCGCCCTCGCGTGTGTGGTTCTCGTCGGCGGGCTCAAGGGCAATTTGTCGCGGGTCTTCACCGTGGGCGGACTCGGGTTGTTCGGGCTTGCCTACCTCGGTATTGCGACATCGGAATCGGCGGCCACGGGGATCGGCAATTGGATTCTCGGGCTCGTCGGTATCTCGACCTGACCGCTGATGCCTGCGCAGAGAATATTCGAAGGGGATGCTCGGTGATCGACAACGACGACCTGATGTACCGCGTGGACCGGCACTACCTCGGTCCGACGGGTTATCCACTGCCCGTGCGGATCCGCTACACGGCCGGCATCGTCGGCGTGGTTGCTTTCGTGGTGGTGTTCGTGATCGGTCGCGGAATTCTGCACGTCCCACTCGGGTTCAAATCTCTGATGGTGATGGCCGTGATCACGGTGTGGCTTACGACTCGGATCTCGAAGTTCGTCACCCCGGACCGCCCACTGCGGTCGGTTCTCAAGGCCGCCCTCAATGACCTCGTTGCGCCGCGCCCACCGAAGCGCGGTGCACCCGTGTCCATCTCGCTCCCTGAGCGGTTGACGACAGGAGAACGTGCCGTCGTACCTGTTCGCCTCGACGGTGAGGATCACCGATGACCGTTCCCGAGAACGACATTGCGGCTCTGTTCGATCCGAAGCTCGACGACCCGGTTCCGGTCATTCCTCCCGGTGCCCTCCCTCCGTCGTGGGCAGCAGTGCAGTCGCATGCTCCGCAACCGGCGCGTGCGTGGTCCGAAGCCGAACCCGCACACGCACCGGATGGTTCTGAATACGACCACGGCCAGGACGACACCGACGGCCACACTTCCCCTGCACCCGATCCGGACCACGTCGCAGACAAAGCGCTCGGCCGTCAGCGTCGCCGCACAGGCGAAAAACGGGCAAAGTCGGCAACAGATCGCGACAAGGCCGCAGCGAAGAAACGTGCAGACCGCGAACGAAAAGCGGTACGCCTGAAACTGACCGGCACATCAGCGAACATCACCCGCACCGCAACCACCTCCACCGCATGGTTCGTCCAACGCCAGGGGCCGTGGAATTTCCGCACCACCGGAAAGCAGCGCCGCTTCATCCAGGACGAAGCGATCATCCTGACCAACCTGCAGAAGGCCGGCGTCAACAAGGTGCATCGCCGCCTCGTGCGCACCCCGTTCCCCGTCGCACAGTGGGCAGTCGATCACGACACGTGGGCAACCCCGATTCCCGATGTTCCCGGCGCACTGTCATGGACGGACTACCTGCGCGGGCAGCAGCATGCGATGTTGTGGTCCAACGCGACGATCAAAGGCCGCTACTGGGGTATCGAACTGCCGCAACGCTCCTCACTCGGCCAGGGGTTGGACTGGACCGCCCGGATGCTGCGTCACCTCGCTCGCTGGCCGCTGCTGGGCAGAGTGTGCACCGGGGTGAACAGCTGGGCCGACGACGCCTTCGAACGGGAGCAGAAGGCCCTTGCCGATCACCTCGCCACACTCGAACGAATCATGTCCGGCCGCGGAGTGAAAGCAACCCCGGCCACACCGGCGGCGATCGACTACTTGCTGCGCCGATCAGCGACCATCGGTCTGCCACTGGAAGCTGGCGGTGCGATCGCCGGCGCCGGAGATTGGGAAGAAACCGACGTCGCCGCCCTGGAAGATCTCACCGACCTCTCCCTCACCCCAGGCGACGGGTACACCACCGTCTCCGGCGTCGTCGACGGCCGCAAGTACACCGGCGTGGTGATCGTGCTGACGATCGGCCGCATGGCTCCTCTACCGATTCCGGAACGGATCTTGCCGTGGCAGATCATCGGCGATCCGTCCGGTGAACCTCTCGAATGGTCCGATCGCATCGAGCTGCACGACAAAGCGAAAACGATCCGCACCATGCGCTCGCTGACCGGCAAGATCGAATCGCAGTTCGACCACTACACCGTCGAACACGATCAGGTCCCACCGAAAGAGTTGGCGGAGCAGCACGCCCGCGCACAGGACGTGATCTCCGACGTCGAGGAAGACCATTCCGGACTCTCGACTCGAACCACCGGGTGGTACCGCCTTGCGGTGGTCGGCACCGACCCCGACGAGGCGCGGCAGAAAGTCTCCGATCTGCAGGAGATGTACTCACCGCACATCGCGCTCGAACAAGAGCACGGCCAATACCAGTTGCTGCGCGAGTTCATACCTGGTGAGCCGCAAGCCAACATCGCCAACAGGCGACACATGGATGTCGAAGCAGTCGCCGCCGGGATGGCGACCGTCAGTGACCGGATCGGTGACCGCCGCGGTGTCGTCCTGGGCGAGACCGGATCCATCTCGCCGCGCCCGGTGATCTGGGACCTGTTCGCCGCGCACGAGATCAAGCACAAGTCCGGGCTGACACCGATCGTCGCCGTACCCGGTTCGGGTAAGACGTTCCTGGCAGGCATGATCGTCTACCAAGCCGTGAGAGCCGGCGCGTACGGCGTCGTCCTCGACCCCTCCGGTCCGCTCGCAGCGTTGGCCGGACTACCGGAGTTTCGCGACATCGCCCGCGTCTACGCCCTCACCGGTCGCGATTCACGCGCTGGCGCCTTGAACCCGTACCGCGTGATCACCGATCCACGTCGCGATGATCCCGAGTACGACGCCCGCAACGTCGAGTTCGCCCGGGATGCAGATCCGTTCGCGGCGGCGCAGTCGAAGTTCGATGCGGATATGCGTGCAGCCGCCGCCGAGCGCGTCGAGGTCGCCGTCTCGGTGCTCAAGATGATGCTCACCGAACGGCATCTGCATCTCGAACACACCGAACCCGTGCTGCATATGGCCGCGAACATGGTCGGCGGCGACAGCAACCACAATCTCCGAGAGGTGTTGGCCGCGATCCAATCGATCGGAGTGAGCGATCCGGACCAAGCCGTCAAAACCTGCGCGAACGGGTTGTACCAGCAGCTCAGTTTGATGTCGGAGCTGACCGAGGCGCGGGTGTTGTTCCCGGAGGAGGGCACGATCGGGAGCGGCGCGGATGCATTCGACGCCGACATCCGTCTGACGATCTTGACGATGCCGGGCCTGCAGCTGCCGCCCGAAGGCACGCCGTCCTCGCAGTGGACACCGCAGCAACGGATGACGGCGCCGTTGATGCACATGGCCGCGTGGCTGGCGAACAGGCTCGTCTACGAAAAGCCTCGCCACGTGCGCAAGGTGCTCTTCCTCGACGAAAACAAATACCTCGAATCCACCGGTGCCGGCCGCACCCTCAACCTCCGAATCGCCCGCGACTCACGCAAATTCAAGGTCCGCGCTCTGGTCTGCTCGCAGCTTCCGGATGATTTCCTCGGATTGGACGGCAGCGACGACAAGACCGCCCTGACCTACGAGGTGTTCGTCGGTGACGTCGGCGGTGATCCGCATGCAATCGAAGGCGCCCTGAAACTACTCAAACTTCCCACTGGGCAAGGGTTCGAGCAGTTCCTCGCTGAACTGGGCAGCGGCGGCGAGGACACTCTCGACGAGGACACCGACACCTCCTATCAGGACGAAGCGCGGCGCTGGATGATCCGGATGGCCGACGACGTGGAGCGGGTGCGTTCGAGCTGGATTCACTACGTGCATCTCGCGCATGTGTTCGCAGCGCTGAATTCCTCCTCGGCGAAGAACGCCCTCGGCGGCGCCGCATGAACACCATCAGGCGGCTCAATCCACCCTCTACAGAGCTGAATGGGGCAATCCCTCACCGATCGCGCGTTCGGGCGCTGGCCGTCAATCTGGCGCGGGTTCTCGCCGTTCTAGCACTGGTGCTGGTGCCCCTCGTCGCCCCGGGTGGACCGATCGCATCTGCCGGCGGATTCGACTGCAAAGACGTCCCCTCCCCCGAGTTCCCGAACTCGGTCATGGCCGCCGAGTTCGATTCCTCAAGCAAAGACCGCGAACCGAAACAGGGCGGCACCGGCTACGAAACCTACGGATGGGCCGGATTGCGCTGGTACACCTACGACCTCGGCTGCGGCAACGACCTGGTCCGCGCACCCGACGCAGTCGCGGACACCACCCTGGGCAACACATTCCTCGCAATCGGCAAGGGATTCGCAGCTGCCGCGTTCTGGCTCGACGACCAGACCAAGACCGGAGCAGCGGCCGAAGAGGCCGGAATCGCCCCGGCGATGGTGCAGTTCGACCAGATCGTCGCCTCGACCTCCAACGGAATGCTCGGCGTCTACGGAACGTGGCTGGGTGTGGCATTGATGGTGGTCGCCACGATCATCATCTGGAACGCCCTCAAATCAAACGCCGCGGCCGTGACCCGCACCGTCGCGATCGCCGGCGCTGCAATGGCCATCGGAGCACTGTTCGTCGGCGCACCGCAAAAAGCCATCCAGGTCGCCGACGACACCTTCGGATCGGTCATCACCGACACACAAGGTCAGATGCTGTCCGTGTCCGGAAACACCGGAGACCCCCGCAATGTGCTGATCGACAAGATCTTCCTCGACGACTGGCGCAAGGGATGGTTCGGGACGAACTTCAACGACCAGGAACTGCAACTTGGACCGAAGCTCCGGAATTCCCTCGCGTTTTCGTACGCGGAGCAGCGAGAAGTGGCCGGCGACAACGAAGCCGCGAGCGAGCTGGCAGACACGAAAGCGAAAGACTTTCAAGAAGGCATCATCGACAAACTCGACGGATTGAACCTCTCGTACGGCCAGTTCCAGGGCAAGGACTCCGGACGCACCGGCACAGGGTTCATGGCGATGATCAAACTCGCCATGCCCTCCATCCTTTGGATCGGTGCATCCATCCTCAAACTCACTGCGCTACTGGCTATTCGACTCGCAATTCTCTTCGCACCGATCTGGGTTCCGATCGCCGCCGCACACGGCGGCACCCTTTCGCGCGTGTGCCGCATGATCGCCACCGCCTACATGTGGGGCGTGGCCGGCGCGGTCATCATCGCGCTGTATCTGATGGCGCTGGTCAAGCTGTACGACACCGACAACGGTCTCGTCGACGGCACGTGGCGGCTGTGGTTCATGGTCATCTTGACGGCGGTGTGCTGGTTCATCATGCGTCCGTTCAAGCGGATGACTCAGACCTTCACCCAGAACCAAGCAGGCGCACTCAATCGCAAGGCTCGCCACGCGCAGACGTCGATGAAGCAGAAGTTCTTCAAGGCCGGGAGCGCCGTCGTGGGCGGTCCCGCGGCGTCGATGGCCGAGGAAGGTGTCGGCGCGCTTCGGAAGGCGACCAAACGCGGTGGTGACCTCGACAAGGATTCAGTGACACCAGTGCGTCCGGAAGGGCGCGAGTTGAATCAGCGACGTCGCCACGAGGTCGACAAATCGCGCGTCGACGCGCGTAAGACGATGGATCGCCAACAGCGTCTGACGGATTCACGGAAGGACGCCCAGGACGTGCGGCGCCGAAGCCTCGCCGGTACCGCCAAGAATTCCGCGGGCACCAAGCGGCCCATGTCGGATCGACCACAAACCGCCGGTCCCGCTGCCAAACCTAGCCGCACCCTCGCTCGACAGCTGATCGGAACCGAAGCCGGTTCACCGCGCAGCACTTCGTCGGTGAGTGAGACATGGGACGGAGGCCCGCGGTCGAGTATCGCGCCGATGAAGGTGTTCACACCGCCCTTGCGGGATGCCCCCACCGGGTCTACGACACCCCGTTCGGGTGCGACGCGCTCGAACTCGGCGACTCCTCCGCGGTCGACGGCACGACTGTGGACGCCGTCGTTGACCTCAGCAGGCACTTCATCCGATTCGACCGACAGGTTCAGCTGATGCCTTCCAGCACAGCCAATCCCGTCCTAGCACCGATCCGGCGGTGGGTTCTCTATTCGCGCACCAATCTGACGATCACGATCGTCTCTGCGTTCGGTGTGCTGTTCGTGGCGGGAGCAGTGTTCGGCCAGTCCCCGACCCCGTCGAACACTGCCTCCACCGCATCAACGACAGGAGCAGCGTCCGCGACCCCGGGTAATCTGAGCTACGAGTTGACCGAAGTGACCGAATCCTCCATTGCCGGCAAGTCGATCGCGTCGGTAGCCGAGAGCGCACCGGCGACAGCGATGGCCTACGCGCACGTCTACGTCGGTCAGTCACTCTCGAACAGCGAATGGAAGACCAAGCTGGGCGTGCACACCTCCGAAGCGCCCGGCGTGACGGTGGTCAATGCCCGCCCGCTCGTACCGGTCGCGATCATCGGCCCGACGCGCAGTGAGATCGTGGCCGGCACCGGCGGTGTGGGCGCGGTGCAGGTCATCGTCCCGACGCAGGCCGGGAATCTGCGGATCACCCTGAAAGCCTCGGACACCGCCAAGGGTTCGACATGGCAGGTCCAGACCCCGCTGCCCACCCTCGACCGCAGCGAGATCGACAAGCTCAGCGTACCTTCCCTTGCGAGCCCACCGACCTCGGAAACTTCCACAACCAGCACAGCTCCGACATCGCCCACCTCACCGAGCACTACCTTGACCACGTCGCCGACATCGACCACCTCGGTCGCTGTTCCCTCGGTAGACCTCGAACCGGCGCCTGTTCCCGTCCCTGGCCCCATCCCGATTCCCGACCTCGACACACCGCTCCCGGGAACACTGTGAGTCGCCGCCGTGCAGCGGTAGCCCTGATCGTCACCGCGGCCACCGCCGCGATCCTTGGGCTGTCCGGATGCACCCAGCAGCCGGTGATCCCCCACAACCGTTGCAGCGGAACCTCATCGAACGAGCAAGACGACAAGGGATCCTCTACCGGAAGCACCGAACTGAAAGCATCGGGGCCGATCACCCAGCCAGCCAAGAACGGAACGACGACGTTCACGTCCCCGTTCGGGCCTCGCTGGGGAACCGAACATAAAGGCGTCGACTTCGCCGGCCCCGTCGGGACACCGATCTACGCGGCACTCGACGGCGTCGCGGTCAAGGCCGGGCCCGCATCCGGGTTCGGGAACTGGATCGTGCTCGACTCGCTCGTCGACGGCAAACCCGTGAGCACCGTCTACGGCCACATGTTCGACGACGGTGTCCTCGTCACGGAAGGCCAGCAGGTCAAGGCCGGCGATCACATCGCGAACATCGGGAACAACGGCCAATCCACCGGCGCACACTTGCATTTCGAATACTGGGACGGCGGACGACTGCAGGGCGGAACCGCCGTCGATCCGATGACCAAACTCGGCGGAGCGCCCTCCCCCGCCGGCGAGGCGGGTAGTGATTCTCCTGCCATCGAACTGGCGGCGTCGTCATCGGAGATCGACTGCGGCGGCTTCGGCGTGGCAGGTGGTGGCGATCTCAAAGCCGGTTCCGTTCCTCCGGAAATGGAACCGTGGTTCCGCAAAGCCGGATCGCTGTGCCTCCAGATCAAGCCCTCGCTGCTGGCGGCAGACGCGAACGCCGAATCCGGCTTGGTCCGTGGCCTGACCTCCGGCAGTGGAGCGCAAGGTGTCACGCAGTTCATGCCGCGAACATTTGCTTCTTACGGCCAGGACGACGACGGCAACGGCAAGATCTCGATCTGGGACGATGGGGATGCGATCATGGCTCAAGGCCGATACTTCTGCGCTATCGCGGCCCAGGTCGACGGATGGATCGCCGACGGATCGGTCAAAGGCGATCCGAAATCGCTCTACATCGCTTCCTACAACGCAGGGGAAGGCGCGGTGAAGAATGCGGGCGGAATGCCCAGCGGCGGCGACTACACCACCCAGACACAGCCCTACGTCGCGAAAGTCCTTGCATACGAGACAGAATTCGCTTCACCCGGTGGTAGCGGCGAACTCGTGATTTCGCCCGGTTCGGCGTCCGGATCCCAGGTCGTCGACGCTGCCCGCCAATTCCTCGGCACCCCGTACGTCTGGGGCGGCGGCAACATCAACGGCACCACCGGCGGTGGATTCGACTGCTCCGGACTGACCAGTTACGCCATCTACCAGGGAAGTGGCAACAAGATCACCCTGCCCAGGACATCCGAACAGCAGTGGAACGTCGGAGTCGAGATCCCGATCGACCAAGCACAAGCCGGGGATCTGGTGTTCGGTTCGTGGGCCGGAGCAGGTCCGGGGCACGTCGGCGTCGCGATCGGCGGAGGCCAGATGATCCATGCTCCCACTACGGGGGACGTCGTCAAACAAGCTCCACTGCAGAGCGATATGAAAGCCAGGAGGGTTCTGTGAGCAACGCACGCAAGCTGGTTCTGCTTGCCGTCGCTGTCCTCCTCGTCGGGGGACTGGTGTACTTCCTCTCCTGCCGGGGCAACGAGACCGGAACCGCAACAGCTGAACAAGCCACACCAGCACCGGCGCCGCTGACCATCTCGACTTCGCCGGCTCCGACCACAATCGACATCACCGAAGATCCGGATACGGAGGCGGCCGAAAACATCGCTCGCCAGGCACTTTCCGTGGCGTTCACCTGGTACCCGGCAACGGACCGCAGCCCCACCGACGGATACGCACGCGCCCGCGAATGGTTCACCGACACCCTGGCACAGACCCTGCTCGTCGACACGCACACCGAACGAGGCCCTGGAGCGCAATGGATCCAATGGGCCTCCGGCAACGCCAAAGTGGTCGCAGACGTAACGCTGGGATGCTCCGGCTGCCCACCCGACAGCGACGCACTCATCCACCGAGTCGCAAGCATCCACCAAACCGCAATCAACGAAAAGAAAATCAGCACTGTCGCAACGGATACCACGGTTTGGGTGACCCTCACCAAGGGTGGTGACCAGTGGCTCCTCGACACCATCCGCTACTGACCACCACTCCCAACCTTGGCTGCACGACAAAGGATTCGTACCGATCGACTAGGTTCGTAACCAACAGGGCGCCGAACGAGACACAGGCACAAACGGTTGCAGGAGAAACGGACCCGAACAGGCCCGCGAACCCACATTGGAGGGAAACACACATGAAGCGCACCACCACCGCCATTGCAGTCACCGGGATCCTTGCCGCACCCCTGATCCTGACCGCATGCTCGGACTCGACACCCGCCAACGACAACGGCAGCAGCGCAAGCAGCGGTCGCGCCGGCACCGTCACACCAGCTGAATCCTCCTCGTGGCGAGGAGACTTGGTAATCGGAGTCGGCGACCAACAAGCCGACGACAAAATCACACTCCCTGCCGCCAACCAGGTCCACGCACAGTGCATAGGCGAAGGCGACAACCTCACCGTCGACATCACCGAACCCAACGGCTGGCATGCAGTCCTCACCCACGGATCCCAAACCGTCACCATCGAGAACCTTCAACTGAACTACGCCGCGCAAGAATTCACGACTTCGCAGAGTTCGCTCGACCACGAAATCGCTTCAAACGAGAAATTCGGAACAACCAACCAGTTCCTCAGAGGCGTCACCTGGGACGTCCCCCTGCCCGGTGACGTGGAAATCCAACTCAACGAGCGAACACCCCCACACTGGGTGATCAAATCAGCCGAAAAGGTTAACCTCGCCATGCATGTCGATTGCAGCTCCCACTAGCAACAGCGAAAGTGCGGTCCGGCGCGATCAGTTCCGGCATCTATCGAGCGACAAGATCGCCGGACTTCCCATTTTGGACTATCAGAGATTGTGGTCCGGGTCTCGTCGTTGCCCATCCGAGATATATCCCACCAAGAAGAAGCAGTAGCCCGACTGAGCCCCCGATTGCCGGGCCGTAGTCCGTACCCCAGCGGATTTGGTCTCTGTACATGACTGCTCGTTCGATCTGTTCGTGCTGCGTCTGGGAATCGAGTTTGGGGGCTACATCGATGATCGTGATGGTTTCAGGGGCTGAAGCGGATGTCGCAAAATATTGCCTATAGTGTTGCTGCACTTGGATTATGGCGCCGGAAATTGGCTCGACGGACAGTTCGCGCGTGATGCCGTAGAAACGTTTCATGGTGACTGGGCTCGTTCCTGGTTTCCCCCAGTTGGAGGCGGGCAATGTGATCTCCGTGCCAATCTCCACAGGTGCGATTTCCTGACGGAAGTTGTAGACGTCAACGCCTTCAATTTCACCCTCCGCGATGAAGTTCGCGTCATAACTATCCCGCAGTGTCGAGTCGAAATACGGATATGTTCGTTTCTGTGTGTCGAACGGAAATTTGAATTGAAGTCCTTCATGGGCAACGACTTCCGCCGGTTTGTCCATCACGGTCTGGATCGAGCCGATCGGCTCCTCGACCGGGATCGCCGAGATCCTGTCGACGGTGGAACGATCGATGCTTGCATTCACAATTGCTGCCGAACCGACTCGATCGTCACGCACCATCTGAACCGCCGACTGCAGGGTCACCGCGTCGGAGCCCGACGGATCTTCGGCAGTTACGCGCTGCTGGACCGTGATCGGAACATTGCTGTCCACAACCAATTTGCCCTTGGCTAACGCCGCAGCATCCAGCAACACCGCAGTACCCGTCGACACTGTTGCCGCATCGATGCTCAACGGAATCTTCACCAGTTGGCCCTTGGCATAGGTTGGCGCCAACGCACTCATTGTCAGCAGAAAACCTGCTGCCGCAATAGCCACGCAGGCAGTGCGTCGACGTGAGGGGCGCAAGTTAGGCGACATTCGGACGACCCTAGCGTGTCTCGTGCTCGACTGCGCGAGCCCGTGACTGCGCTAGTCTTGAGCGCTCAGTTGAGCGATATCAACTACAACGACTACGGTGTTCGGTTGGGGCCGTAGGGGATACTCGGTAAGGAGGTGCCCCGAAGTGGCAGACAAAACCGTCGCTCGAGCAATCGAGCGCCTGTTCCGCATTGCCGTAGGCGACGAAGCGCGAACCCTTGAAGGTATGGCCGAAGCTTTGTCGCGCGACCGCGGACGCCCACTGACCGTGCTGGACGACGCAGTCCTCCCGCCAGGTGTATTTGGTCAATGGGTCCGGCACCACGACCGCGATGAAGTGTCCTGTGCAGGGTGGGTTCATGCGCGCGACCGAACGATTGCTCATGAGTTGGGACATATCGCGTTGAACCACTCCGGTAGGCCGGCCATCGATTTGGCCACCGACTTCCTCCCACCCGCGTTGCGTGATCTTGGAATTCTGATGCTTCGACGCGATTGTGTGGACACCGTCTCGACGGAAGAAGCCGAGGCTGAAGCATTCGGGAGTCTGCTTCTGCGGCGGCTTCACGTCACACGGCGCGCACAGAATCCGTCGGTTCGTTCACAACTGGATGAGGCACTCGGTTGATCACTGCTCTCGCGGCGGCAGTACTCGCCATTGCAGCGGCCACCCGGATCCAGCGTTGGTGGTTTTCCAGGTCATGGACTCTGGCAGGTGCAATCATCGTTCTACTGTGTATGTCGATTCATATGACGCTCAACGTGAAAACGGTCGAGAGCGCTGTCAGAGTCACACTCGGGGCTGGCATACCCGGAACAATCAAAATGCTGCTCGTCTGCGGTATCTGCGTCGGCACCGCCATTGTGTTCACAACCGTTACCAGCTCCCAGCATCTCAAAAAGCTACTTTGGCTACATATTTCACTGTCAGTTGTCACCGCAGCGCTCTCGTTCTACTTCTTCTTCAAGACTCCGTGGCCGGCATCGAACCCCGACAACCGGACTTTCGACAACCAATACGCATTTCTTCCGGGTTACGCAGAGGGCCTGATGTTGGGCATGGCCTATCCGTTTCTGTTGTGCTTGATGGTGACGATCGTCGCTATTCGGCAGGCAGACCGGCGGACGGCAACCGGCTGGGGGCTCATCATCATTTCCCCCGGAGCCGCAGCACTCAGCACATACGCCGCACTCCGAATTGGTTACCTGGGGTCGGTACGGTGGGGACTGATCGATCCGACCCCGACACCCTTTGCTATCTCGCGCTTCCTGGCCGTTGTCGGCGTTCTCTTTGTCGCAGCGGGGGTCTTGGTTACAGCGATTGGAACCGCGCTTGTCTCACGAGCGCAACTTCGGGCCTTTGACGACCTTCGCTCCGAGCTACTTGCCCGTTGGCCTGGCGCCCTACGGCCATCCGAGCCCGGAAGCGGCGCCGCAGATCGGACCGCCGATCGCGCAGCGGAACTGTTGGACGCACTGAGCTTGGAAGCCAAGAGACAGGCTCTACCGAACCAAGGTGCAGCCTTGAGCCGGACAGAGGTGGCACATGCTGTTGCGGAATGGATTATTACCGATCGGATTCCTGAGGGACTGGGATCGGACAACCTCCGAGCACGGGCAGCTACTTCAGATGTCCGCTGGGCGCGAGAACTGGGTGAGGCGTACGCCCGTGAAACCGAACGAAAGTTGGTCCTCGAGCAATGACAGAAACACGAGTACAGGGGAATACCTCGGGACAGGACCGGATCGCACGGTTACTTACCGAGGTCGGCGCGCCCTGGGTCATCAACATCGTGACCTCATTGATCCTCGGGTGCTCCATCGGGGCGCCAGGATGGGGAATCTTCGTCGCGATCTGCTCAGGTGTGGTCCCTATGGGCGTCATCCTCTACGGGATGCGGAAGTCCAAAATCGGCGACCACCATGTCACCAGCATCAGCGAACGACACCTGCTCATTGTTGTATTGCTCGCAGTTGCCTTGGTTGGGTTGATCATTCAGATTGTCGCGAGCGCACCCATTCAGATGATCGCGTTCATGACTGCCGGTTTGGCGGCGCTGGTAGTGGCTGGATTGATCACTAGTGTTCTTCACTGGAAAGTCAGCGTGCACACTGGAGTTTCAGCCGGGGTCACCATAGTTTTGGCACTTGCGCTGTCGCCCTGGTGGCTGCTTGCTCTCGCCTTGACCCCGTTGATCGGATGGTCACGGGTTCATTTGGGAGATCACACCAAGGGACAGGTCATCGTCGGAGCTATCGCCGGAGCAGTCACAACGGGGATTACATATGCGTTGATCGCTTAGAAACTAGTCATCGTCGGACTGCATCATCTTCCGAAACGGGTCGTACGCACGCGCTGCAACCTGCTCACGGTCACTGTCGCGAACATCCTGGATCCAGGCAATGGTGTGCTTGACCAACTCATACGTTTCTTCGTCACTGAAGTAGTCCATCGGAACATGAAAGACGTTGCAGATATCGCGAACCGTTTCTACGCCCGGTGACTGACGCTTACCACTCAGCAGTTGAGACATGTAACCGGTAGTCATCTTGCCGCCGCCGAAGCGAATTATGTCCACAACCTCGGTTTGCGTGTACGGACCACGACCTCTGGGGTGCACCGTGTCGAAGAGATGTCGGAGCCGTTCTGCGAATGTGCTCATCGTTCGTCCCTCCGTCCTCAATCGCCGTGCTGGATGGGCGCACTGGTCCAATGTTCAATTTCCAATACTGGCAAGTCTCGCTACCCAATGCAACTTGCAATAGTAAGTTTTCAGTTTTAGGCTGACCTCGACCGTGAGGGGCAGCAATGGTTTACAGAGTCAGGACCGACAGGCGGTGACCCACCGCAGCCGAAACGACCCATCTTCATCAGTCAGCACAACAGCGAAGGCGACCAAAGAGAAGCCTGGACCTAGGCGGGTGCCTCAGGCCCCCGATGACGAACTCGCATATGCGCAGCGAGCAACTCGTCAACCGAGACACCTAGAACCGGAGCAAGTTTCTCCGCCACGACGTCTGACAAAGGAATTTCGCCCCGTTCGATGCCTCCGACGATCGGTGTCCGCAAGCCGGCCTGCATCCCAAGTTGTGGTTGGGTCAAACCCTTCAAGACGCGCCAATCACCCGGATACCTGTCAGCCTCAGGCACTCGTACGATATCGGCGATCTCTACACCCAACTCCGCCACCACAGTCGCCAAAAGATCCACCTGCGGAGAGGAATTCGACTGCTCCCAGCGCCGGATCGTCGTTTCACCCACTCCTGCCCGCCGCGCCAATTCCGCACGTGACAGCCCCGCAGCGCGGCGCGCAGCCACAAGACTTGACGGGGAAAACCCCCGCATCACTCGCCGACTCACAGCCAGCACCCTTCGCATCTCGTTGTCATTAGTAGACACTGTGCCGCCTCCTCGATACCATTCGCACACGCGGCTATTTTTAGATGACCGGTTTTAGATGGCGGTCAGGTCGTAGTCAACGAACTCAAGGGAGACAACTAGAGCAAAAAACGAAAGAGTCCCCCGGTCGCGCCAACGACCGAGGGACCAGACCAAACGGGATGCAACCCGTCCAGCATTTCTTCAGATGCAGAAAGGATTCTGCGATGTCTATCTTAATGGACCCATCAGGTCCGGATGACGTGTTCCGCAACCGGTATGTGGCGCTGTCGACAATGACGCTTCGTCGGCTTGTTGCGCGCCATTCGTCGATCGGCGGGCGTTGCGATGGTTGCGGTTTCAGTGTTTCGGAGCTTGTTCCGTTGTGCCCGGAGGCTGCGGCCGCGTTGCGTGAGTTGACGCACCGTGAGGGCCGGGGATCATCTGCGGTCGTGTGGCCGCAGTTCAGTACTGACGATCTTCTTCGGGTTGCTGCTTTGCATCATCCTGATCGGGTTGGTCGGTGCGCGCGGTGCGGGTTCGTTTTCTCGTCGGAGTGCGATGTGTGCCCGACTGTGCGGGCTGTTCGTGTGGAGTTGGAGGTTCGGGGTGTGGTGCCGATTGGCGGTGCCGGGCCGGGCAAGGGGTTGTGCGCGGGGAAGTCGCGGTCGTGGGAGATGGATGGCCGCACGGTGGTGGAGTGGCGTCGCGCGATCTCCTCGTGTGAGGCGTGCCCGTTGTTGGCGCAGTGCCGCATTGATGCGGCCGCGTCGGCGGAGCGTGGGGATGGTCCGCAGCGAATGATCATGGCGGGCAATGCGTATGACAGTCACGGCAATATCGTCGACGGTGCACGCTTGGGCCTGTACGAGTCGTTGACGACAGCAACGCGTCGTCGCGAGGCTTCGGAGGTGGCCGCGTGAGGGCCGCGGTGCCGCCGCCGACTGTGTTGGCGTGCGCGGTCGATCCTCAATCGTGGGATCTGGACGAGGGTTCGTATCGCGCGGGTGTGGATGCGCAGGCTGAGTGTTTCCGGTGCCCGCGTTTGGCGGATTGCCGGAAGGAATTGTTGTCGATGGTGGCGGCGGATACTCCGCCTCGGTCGATGATTTGGGCGGGTGTGCCGTTCAGTCATCGTGGCCGGCCGATTACCTCGGATGCGGTGTTGCGTTCGTACTATCGGCGGGTCGACGGGCATCGCGGTACTTCTCGTGGGAGCGCTGCGTGACCCCGACAATGGGGACGTTCGATCCGATCTTCACACGACCGCGCGGCACACCGGCATCGGAGGAGTCTGCGGCGCTGATCTTGAGGTCATTCGAATCAGCGTGGTCTGTGTACGGAATCCTCGCCGACACTCACGGCCATGTGCCGGTACGGGACCGCTATGACCGGTTGTGGATCCTCGTCGAAGTCGCCGGCCGCCTGCGTAGTCGCCGCACCTTCATTCACGATCACCCGGACATCGGTGACTCACCGGATGTGTACGGGTTGATCGACGTGGACTCCCGCGCAGTTCTTCATGCCCGCGATCTGATCGACGCTCACGGCCCGTTGAGGGTCGACCCCTCCCCTGCCGCGGTCCTCGCACCGATCCGTACCGGTGCGACGGATTCCGCACACCTTCACCCCTGCACGTCACAAGCCTCGTTCGACGTCACCCGATTGGACTGCCCCACATGACAACACACCGCTTGCTCGACGAACTGAACAACCCCCACCGCCCCCTCCCTGACATCATCTACGGGATCAGTACCGGGGCCCTCCCCTCCCCCGCCTCGACCGGCCTTCCCGCCGAACGATGGCAATGGCTCGCGGACCTCCTCACCCACCCGCTCTGGGGAATGACCGCGATCGTCGACGGACTCGACCACGTCTGCGCCCCCGTCGCCCGGCTGTGCCAGCTCACCGCCCACCCCATCCACCCCCTCAACGTGCGAGAACTGTGGGCCGCAGAACAACTCCCCACCACCGAACTCATCGCAGCGCATTCCCCGCACGAGGACGGTCACTGGGAAGTCCTCAACACTGCCCTGGAGCTGATCACCGACGGACTCGACCACTGCAACGGACTCGAGACCTCCGGGATCGAAGCAGTCACATCAGCATTCACCGCCGTCATCACCGCACAGGACGCTGCCACCGCCCGCACGACTATCACTGCGGCCGTCGAACACTGGATTCATCCCACACACACCACCACATCATCTGTTTCCACACAGTTGGGGGCAGCATCATGACAACAACACCGCATCGATCGCCGCTGATCGAATCCATGATCAGCACCGCCTCCACAGCGCTCCTGAAAGAAGTAGGCATCACCTTCCCCACCGACGCCGAGATGGCCGAGGTACGACAACTCGCCGAAACACTCGTCCGGGACACCGTCGACGCACTCGCAGGACCTCGCGAGTTGTCGGTCGGGTTACGCGACAACCTCATCGACGTGGCAGATCTCGTTGCCTCCGATCCGGAAACTGCGTCGGTCGATCAGATTCACGAGGTCGCGGTTGCGCTGCGCGGGCTTCTGGATCTGCACATCCCCGTTCGAGCGAATCATTCGTGATTGCGCTCGTTCTCGCTGTCGCGTTGGGATGTGCAGGTGTTGTGGGAGCGGTGTTTTCGCTTCGCCCCACACGTTCCTGACATTCGACACGCGACAGATCCGCACATCAGGGGTCGGCGCCCGTCACAGACCGCCAGCGGCAACTGACCTCGATAAACACCCGGCCTGACCCGAACACCGCCAAAAAGGGAGCCCCGCCACCACCCAGCATGACATCCGAAAGACCTTGACACACAACTCCATAGACGCAGTCCAGAAACGACGAAACCCCCTTACGGGGGTTCGCCACACACTGAGCCAAATCAACAGCAAGCCATGCCCGGCTCGCTGTCACTGATGAAGCCGAAGTCACCGCTCCGCCTTCTGTACTGCACTACTTCTTCACTCACATGAAGGGATTTACCTGTGACAGGTACATCTCAGGGTAACGCACACCCTGAACCAGCTTCAACACTTCCACACAACACAATCCTCGACCGCTCACCATCAACGCGCCACGCCCCAGTCTCCGACGACGAATGGGCCCACGCTGTACAACAAGCCACCGAAAACGTCGCCCGCATCGAAACACTCAATCGAACCAGCAACCAACGCGGAAACTCCTGGTCCCTCCCCATCCCCGACGGCACCTACAGCCGTACCCCCACCTGGACCAGCCGCACACACTGGCAACACCAAGTCCGCACCCTCCTCAACTCCCCCACCGGCACAACACTCTGCACAAGCCACACCATCAGCACCGAAGCCGTCTTCGCCGTCGCCGTCATCCACGCCTCCCTCGCCGAAAGCGCAACCGGACGCTCAGTGACCGCCTCACGCGAGACCATCGCCCGCCGTGCAGGAGTGAGCACCTCCACCGTCAAACGCGCCCGACGAGTCCTCACAGCCCTCGGAGTCGCAGTAGAACTCGTCCGCGGCCGCTACCTCAACCGCCTCGAAGCCATGGCCGCAGAATCACACCACGGCCACCGCCAATTCCGCGCAGCCTCCACCTGGGCGCTCACCACACCCCGCCCGGTAGCCACGACCGTCACCCCTCCCTTCACAAAACCCAGAAAACCCTCCCGAGCCACACTGCGCACCAACGCATACCGGTCCAAAACCACCACACGGAACCATCCACAATCCGGTCACCGTGACCCCCTATCCCCCTCCGGGGGATTTGCACTTAAAGCTCTTGCTTTCAAAATCTCACCAACGCGCACACAAGCACACGCGGGCAAGACAACACACCAACCAACAACCACACCCCGACCCCTCCACCTCCAACGCGCAGCAGCCGAACTCATCGCCCACGCACCATCACTCACACCAGCCGGCCACATCGGAACAATCTGCGACACCCTCCAACAAACCGGAATCGACACCACCCGATGGACCGGCCGCGACATCGCACACCAACTCACCACAGACACCCAACAACGAGGCTGGACATGGCCCAACCACATCCCACGACCAGGCACTTTCCTGCGTTGGCGAATGACCCAACTAGATTGGACCGTCAGCTCGCCGACGGAACGAAGGCTCGAACACGATCGCCTTCGGCGCTCGGAACAAGCCAAACGACGCGCAGAATTCCGCAAGCGCGATGCGAGCAGAGCGACGGAAACAACTCGAATCGAAATCGTTCGAACCTTCCAAGCAACTCAGACCCCTTTTCGTCGAGTACTCACAACGACCACGCGCTCGATCTCTCCTGGTGGGAACACGAACTGAGCGGCGATGTTCGCGGATCGTCTTGCTACCTCGCCCTCTGTCTGGCTCCTGCACCTCGACGGTGAACCTGTCGGAGGTCTCTGACAGGCTCGTACCCAAGGTCGAATTTACGGGGGAAGTAAGCGGGGGATGGAAAACTTGGAGCAGTGGGCCGAAAAGCGTGGGCCCTTGATTGCCATCGCAGAGGCAGGCGAACTCGTACGTTCGCATCTGGCCTCGAGCTCGAAAATGAGGGTGGTCATCACCGGAGAGTGCCGCGAACTGAAGTCATTAAAGTCCGGTTGGACCATGGAACTCGCAGTCCCCGTTGACCGAGCCGTAGTCAGCATCCCTGTTCAGTTCGACCGCGCAACGACAGACGCAGTTGGCCAGTACCTATACCGTCACACACAGCGAAACTTTCTCCAGCACTTCACCGTAGGAGCCGGAGTAACCATCGCCGGCGACCTCACCTACCATCCCGCCACTCACAGACTGGTCTTGCAGGCACGGCAAGCACAACCCGAGAAAACAATTCAAGGCCCAGTGAGTGCCGCCGAGAAGCTGCACCTCACCGCCGTGCAGCAGCTGACCCATCGTGGCGACATTCCCAAGGGTTCATGGCCCGAGAGGCTTGAACGTGTCACAGTCTTGTCTCCCGACAACTCCAAAGCAGTCACAGACATTCAAGCGGTCATCGAAAATAAGGGCAAAGGAAGCATCCAACTCCCAAAGTTCACGCATGTACCCGTCTCGATGAACCGCCACACTGTTGCAGAAAAGCTCGTCAAGGCCCTCGCAGCTATAGACCAAGGAAGCGCCGACCTCATCCTGATCACTCGCGGCGGAGGCCACTGGACCGATCTCTGGTCATTCAACGATCCGGAACTCGCTCGTGCCATACACCAATGCCCGGTACCGGTCATGGTTGCGATCGGACACGCCGCCGATCACACAAGCAACGCGGAACGTATTGCAGTAGATCACTTCTCGACTCCAACAGCTTTCGGACACGAACTCGTCCGCAAGCTGTTCGCAAGGAACAGGGCGCGTAAGCCACGCGCCGCAACAGTGCCTGCGCCCGCCTCACAAACCGCAAGCGCACAAACACAACTCGACGCGCAACGTGAACGCTGCCGCGAACTCGAACAAATGAACGCGGTGAACTCCTCACACGCGAAGGAATGGCGCGGCGCCTTCCTCAACGAACTACACGCCAGCGGCACCGCCCGAGTAAAGAATCACTGGGCAACGGCCGCGCTCATCGCAACGCTGGCCGGCGTTATAGCCGCCATGATCGCCACGGCCAAGTCCGAGGACCTGACTGCACCCACCGTCATCCTCGTCGCAACAGCAGTCATCACGGCCCTTTGTTGGCGGCACAGAAGACAGGCAGACGCCCCGCCGCGACCCACTCGAACACGCGCAGTGCCTGTTGACGCCATCGAATGGATCAACGCAGCAAGGAAAGCCCGCACTGCGCGACGACACAGAGCTGTCTGGGCGCAGGTCCCTGCCACTCTCACGAACCCGTGAAACCACCCACTTCGAAAACCCGCGCGAGCAACGCCACACATGGATGGTTCAGGCCGTGGCCTTGTCCTTGCCGAGCTGCGAGACCCGCGAGGGGGTGATGCCCAGCATGACGCCGATCTCGCGGACAGACAGACCGCGCTGCCGCAGGTCGTGGACGACTGCACGCGACTGGCGCGAGGCTTCGTCGACCGCTCGCTGAGCGGCTGCGTTGAGCTGCTTGACTTCCTCGATCTCGCGGCGTGCGGCCGGATCGAAGTCGTAGTCGAGGGTGACCTCGAACTCGGCTGCAGGAATGTCGGTGAGCAACTCTCCTGCGTCTGCGACCATCGCCGGAATGTGATCGAGACGCCGGGCCTGCGTGAACAGCCCGTCGACCTCGGGAACGTCCACCGACCACCAGTCTCCGGACCGGACTGCGTGTGCTGTGACCTTCATTTCTTCCCCTTCCGTGCCTCGGTCATCCCGAGCTGCTTGCGAATTGCCTTGACGGTCAACTCGGGGATTTCCGAGTGCCGGGCGACAACGGTGCGCCGTCCCCCGACCACCACCTTGGTGTGATTTCCGCCTTCGGTCTCATCGATCTCGAGCCCCGCATCCTTGGCGAATGCTCGTATCTCTTTGAGAAGTTCCGTTCGCTTCGTCACAAGAATAAGTGTACCCCCCTACGCGATTCAAGTAAAGAGGGGTACACACTTTTGTTTCTGCAGTTCAGAGGTAAGTTTCACGCAGTCACCTGCGCGCTATTCCGCAGCACCTCGACAACAGGTGTCATCGCCAGGCGAGGTTGACCCGACCGGCCGGATTGAGTGCCCAGCATTCACTGGAGAGCAACCTATCCAGCGGGGGTCGCACGGTTGCATAGTGGATTTTCGCCGCACCTGCGACCTTTGACTTAGTCAATTCGTACTAGCGCAACCATCGGTGGCAGTTCCCCTCCACTCGAACGTGATCGAGGTCATCTTGTAGCAAATGTTCGGTTACCACTTTTTGCGATACCGTCAGTTACATCAAAGTTGGTTGCGGCCGATGCAGCCTTCGCGTCACAGGAGGTTTCCATGTCCCGTTCACGTATGGCCGTAGCTGCGCTGCTGGTCCCGGTCGCAGCCGGCGCTGTCGCCCTCCTCGGTGCGAGTGCAGCCTCTGCCGCTACGCCGTATTCCGGAGACGGATATGTCGGTGTTCGATTCGATCAGAACGAGACGCGCTTCCTCGCCGACACCAACGCCGCTGATTTCCTCAACGCCATCCCCGGCGAATACTGGGGCGTGTATTCCGGTGAAGGATCGGTCTACAACAACGGGACCATCGTCCGCGCCACGATCGGCCAACTGGTGGACGAGACCGCAAATCACCAAGGCCAGGTCTCGTTCAGCGTGAACAACCCCGCGATCTGGCGCAGCACCGTCGACATCGTCCAAGAGTGGTGACATAGGTCGAGCTTGTACGCGTGGGGCCGGTGAGTGCATTGCTCACCGGCCCTTTTGGTTCGCTCAGGAGGCGGCCGGCACTTCGGTGATGGCGTCGGCGGTCACGAGCATGTCGATCTCTACTAGGTTGGTTCCGCCGGCATCGGCGACTCGCACGGTTACCCCGGCCAACCATGGTCCGTCGTGCATTTTGACCTAAAACTGTTGAGCTGCATCAAGATACCCGGACATGTAGAGCGCGGAGGTTTTCACGCGCATGCTCACGTGATCGGCGCGTGAGGGTCCCCCGCGCCCGAGCGGGAGCGCGGCCGATGTCGACTTTCACTGCCCTCGGTGGGTCGAATGTCCTGATCACGGGGTGATCGGGCCAGCGCTCGGTCCAACGGTCGGTGTTGATCACTGTGCTGCCCTCAATGGCGGCGTCGATGCGAGGGTGGGTGTCGTCGACGGCCCAGCGGAGTTGTCCGGTGTCGTCGCGGATCTCCATGGGCCCGGTGCGTTGTTGGAATCCTTTGCCGGCGGCCGCGACGTCGAGCTGAACGCCGGTCACTCGCCCTCTCCCTGCTGACAATCCCGAATACCTGGAGACGCGAGATGAGATCCGCAGATCCGGACCGTCCCATTGTCCCTCAGCGACTATGAGCAGCGATCCTTTACTCCTCGCACGTGCAGCGACCGCTCTTCCCCGTGAGTGCGTCACAGTGCCTCCGGTGAGGCCCAGGACAACGACGTCGAAACCCTCCAGCAGAATTGCGGCGCAGTCGATTGCAGCGTCCTTGGGCTGCGGCACCAGCGCGACCTTCGTCAAGTCGCCACCTTGCTCGTGGAAGGCGAGAAGTCCGAGGCCAGGCATTCCGATCACCGCCACGTGCCCACCGGCAGCGGTGACGGTGGCGAGTAGTCCGATCAGGACTGATGCTGCGCCGTCGACGCTGACGACGGTTCCTCGTGCCAGTCCCCCGCGCGGGAGCAGATCACCGATCGGCCCCGGCACCGGGAGCATCCGGAGAGTCGATTGCGCCGTGGCCACGATTGGAATCGGCTCACGCTCGTCGACCGGGCAGAGCACGACGGATGGCGTGGCTGGTTCGGTGCCGTCGGATCGTGCGGCGATCGACGCCATTTTGCGTCGGAGCTGTTCGAGCTTCTCCGCCTTGCTGAGAGTGGCCGCCGCTGGCGGGACCTGGTCGGCCAGTTCAGTCATGCCGTACCTCTTCCCTCGCGCTACTCCCGTACGTCACTCTACTCGAACACATGTTCTATTCCTATTGACTGCTCCAGCATTCGATACATGAGGGACGACGACATGACTCGCTCGTCAAACCCTCCGAAAGTAGGAACTTTTTCGAACCGTTCGGTTTTCCTGGATCAACTACCTGCACTTTGGTGAGATGTCCGAATCAGGACCGGTTGCAAAGCAAAAGTAAAGATGTTTGACTCGGCCCGGGTCGACCCACAACCAATGATGCATCACCAGCACAATGCGAAATTACTGCGAATTACTTTGGCACACAGGCGATTAACGGAACCTGTCTGCCTTCCGGAATGCGCATGGCATGGTGATTCCTTTACGGAAGGACGAGTCATGAAATTGAAAGCTGTCATTGTGGGAGCCGCGATGGCACTCTCGCTGATCGGAATGTCCGGGGCCACGGCGATGGCAGAACCATCCGCGCCGGTGGAGCCGGTTCCGGTGGACGTCCTTCCCGAGCCCACCCCCGAATCGGTAGCAGCGCTGCAACAGTCACTCGAAGGCGGGGTTATGTTCCGACCGTGAGCACCGATGGCGGCGTCCTGACCAAGGAGTACGACGTCACGCAGGCAGGGTCACCTAGTGTGGTCATCGAGACCACCGAGCCCGCACCGCTCGATCCCGGTCAGATCGCCCCACGTCTACATGTCGGTGTGGGGAACGGTGTGTACATCTACCTCAACCGCGCAGACCAGACTGCTCTCGCGGCCGGCAGTGCCACGTCAATGGGAATCATCATCTGCGGCTTGCCCGGCATCAATGTCGTGGCTTGCGGAGGTGTCGCGGGTGCACTCGTTGCGGCGGCGTCGTACGTTGCTTCATACGGGATCTGCCCGAACGAGATGGAGGTTCACTTCGGAGGATTCCTGAACCCCGGCCCGAACATCAAGTGCCTCTAAAGGATTACACATGCGAATGAGCCAGAACGAAACCCGTGGCTTGACTGCCGGCCTGATAATTCTGGTGGTGTGCTCTGTCACCGCCGGTCTTCAATCGTCCTCATGGTCGCTGTTCGCCGAGGTCCTGGGCGTAGGTGCAGTGGCTTTCGTGGTGGTCGGCGGAGGCATACACCTCCTGAACAAGTCCCAGGATGGGCATTCGCACAAGTAGTCACCCCTGATCGTGCGGTCGGTTGAGAAGAAGGCTCCCCACCGAATCCCAGCGGGGAGCCTTCTTCTTCGAAAGTTCAACGCGGCGTTCGGAGCCGTCGACCACCCGTCGATCGTGCCCAGCACTATATGTGTAGGTACAACTCCCGTTTTTGCGGCGTGAGACTATCTCCGGGGGTAGGTGTGCCACCTTCGAAGGGGGTTCTGCGATCAACAGTCCTCGTCCGGCATCTGCTGATGTCACGTTGGCGGTCACGTCCGCCACCTCGGCGTCACTGTCGGGGTTCTTCTGGGCGAGGTGGTGGCCGGTGTCGCGGTCGCTGCCGGTACCGCCCTCGTGTTCCACTTCGTGTTGCGCTCGATCGTCACCAGAAAATGAGCAATACGCTGGTCGGCAACGTGGAATAACTCTGCGCGAGTGTTCGTTGTAGCGGCTGTCGATGTTCGGTTCTTTGCCCCGGGTACCACCCCAGAAATGCCGCTTCGAGCGGCCACTTGCCGAGAGGCGCAAGGCGGGCACCGACCCTGTGAAGCCGCTGGACACCTTTCGGTGCCGGCGGTTTCGTCATGTCCGGAGGTCAGGGAGACGGGTTGCATCAGATGCAAGATTGATGCATCTGATGTGGTGCCGGCTGCCCGTCGTTTCCGGTGGTCAGTGGCGTCCGGGTAGGTCGACTGGCGGATATGCAGTATTCAAAACGTGCACTATTCTCAGACGACCTTGCTGGAATTCTTCTTCAGCTCGCGGAGAACCCCGGTTCCGAGGGTCTGGAGAATTGATGATGCAGCACCCACTCGACCCCGCTGTCGTGTTTGCCTCTGTTGCACAAACTCGAATCAGACGTGTGGGGAGGAGACAGACGTGTGGGGAGGAGACAGACGTGTGAGGAGGAGACAGACGTGTGAGGAGGAGACAATGGGGAGACTGCCGAATCGTCACAGAGTTCTTCAAGTCTGCTGCCAGACCGACACGACAAGACGACGGCCTGGATGAGCGGCATTGGTTACGCGGGTAAAGATCCATCCCCCGCGTAACCAATGCCGCTCACAGCCTGTATTCGAATACTGCGGGTTTGATCCGGTCGCCATCCGAGCTGTTTGTGCGGTGTAATTATTGAGCGGTGTAGCCGCCGTCGATGACAAGTTCAGATCCGGTAACGAAGGAGGACTCGTCGGAGGCCAGGTAGAGGATTGCGTAGGCGATATCTTCGGGGGTTCCGAGCCGTCCGATCGGGTGCAGTTCTGTGAGTGCAGCTCGGCCAGCGTCGATGTCACCGCCCTCGGATGCGACTGCTTCGACCATCGGCGTCCAGATGTAGCCCGGGTGAACAGAATTCACTCGGATTCCGTAACCTGATTTAGCGCAGTGCAGTGCGGCGGATTTGGTGAAGATGCGGACGCCGCCTTTGCTCGCGTTGTATGCGGGGAGTGACGGATCGCCGACCAGCCCCTCGATGGACGCCAGGTTCACGATCGAGCCTCCCCCCGTGTGTTTCATTGCTGTGATCGCGGCCTTTGTGCCGAGGAACACGGCGTCGAGGTTGATCGACTGCAGCCATCTCCAGCGTTCGAGGGTTTCGTCTTCGACGTTGGCTGTTGATGCGACGCCGGCGTTGTTGACGAGGATGTCGATCCGACCGAATACGGACACGGTTTTCTCGAGAACGTCAGCCCACTGGTCTTCGTCGGTGACATCTTGGCGCAAGAAATGGGCTCGCGTCCCGGTGCTGTCGAGTGTGGTCGCGACATCGCGGCCGTCTGGGTCGATGTCGGTCAGTACAACATTTGCTCCCTCCTCGAGGAGTAGTTTTGCCGTTGCGGCGCCGATGCCTTTTGCGCCACCGGTGATGAGTGCGACCTTGCCTTCAACTCTTCCCATGATCAAGCCTTTCGATTGTTGTGGAACCGTCTACGGTGATGTTTCGTCGTGCAATCGGCGAGTGAAAGTTACTGAATCCGAGTAAGGTTCATATCTCGCCGCTGTGCCGGTGGGTCGATGTTCTCTTTCTGGGCTCGGGCCTGAGTACCCGTGCCCCGAGAAGGTGGCATATTTCGAGGGCCAGGACGATGTCGGTGCGGTCGTCATCAGCACTGTCGCCGATGTGGGGTGAGATTTTCCCGAGCCGATACTTCACGGTGTTGCGGTGCACATTGAGTAGTTCTGCGGTGCGGAGGTAGTTTTCGCCGGTGTGGAAGAACACTCGCCATGTCTCCCTCAGCAGTGCGGT
Source organism: Rhodococcus sp. MT28 (assembly GCF_058792695.1). Lineage (NCBI taxonomy): Bacteria > Bacillati > Actinomycetota > Actinomycetes > Mycobacteriales > Nocardiaceae > Rhodococcus > Rhodococcus sp. MT28. Next base: position 9,346 of record NZ_JBXAFD010000015.1, on the reverse strand, counting down.
GGTTTCGTCGTCGGTGGCGAGTTCGCCGAGCACCTCGTCGATCCACGCTGTGGTGACATCGATGTCTTTGACTACCAGTGACACCGCACGCACGCCGCGGTCTCGGTAGCAGGTGACTGTTCGTTGAGCTGATCGAGATGCCGTGACTGCGACGTCTTGGGTTGCTATCGCTTGTCGGTGCGATCGTGCGAATCCGGTCTGTCCTCGGCCGGGAGCGCCTACTGCTATTCGGTACGGTCCAGCTTGTTCGAGCCTGGCACCGAGTTGCGTCATGGCCCGGCCGGTCGCGTCGGAGGCGACGGGCATCCAGATCCACATTGTCGCGCTGTCGATCATCTGCAGCAGTGGGCGACCTATGGCACCGCAGGCCGTTTCGATGGTGTGGACGAACCGTCGCATCTTATCTGGATCCGGGGTGTCGTTGTCGGCCTGGTGGACCCACAGCACCATGGCGAGATGTGTTTCGGTCAGTCGGTAGCCGGTTTCCCGTTCGAATTCGCGGGATTCGACAGTCCGGCCATCGAGCAGTGCCCGGATCAGTGGTAGCGCGGAGGACGTCTTAGCTTGGGACCATCGTGCATGCTCGTCTGCGTGAGCCTTTCCAACTATCAGTGAGACCCAGTCGATGTAGTGAAACAGGAACTTGTTGATGGTCCGAAGGACCTCGTGTTCGATGTCCTTCGGACAGTTCCCGCGTTGAACTTCGTCGAACGCTGCCTCGAGAAGGTAGTTCTGCCCGATGGAGTAAGCCCGTACGAGATGGCTTGCAGGAATGGCTCGTTGGGCGAGCAACCGCGCATAGTCGAGCGCACCGATGGGAGGTTCGAGACGCTCGATCATCGCTTCGTTTGCCATGGCGTTGAAGACGGTGGTGACGTTTCCACGGATACTTCGCTCGAGTTGCTCGATCAGCGGTCGGTCGGCGCCGATGAATTCGATTTCCCCTGCAAGGACAGCGGTCATACCTTCGGTGATTTCATCTTGCCGGGCATAGAGGCGACTTCCGCTGGCCGTGACGAACCGGCGCACATTCTCGGCTCGGTCGCGGTCAGCCTGAGCTCTATCGCCCTCGGCCTGCATGGTCGATCACCGTTTCTTTCCGTGTAGTGCCGATCGCGCGGCGTTCAGTCCGCACATCCCGTGCACACCGGCGCCCGGCGGTGTGGCCGAGGAGCACAAGTAGATCCCAGGTACTCCAGTCCAGTATGGGTCCAGCGCCAGTCGTGGGCGAGCGACGATCTGGCGAGCGGTGTTTGCACCCGCCGAGATGTCGCCGCCCACGTAGTTGGCGTTGTACGCCTGCATGTGCGGGACGGTGCGGGTGTGGACGCCGACGATGCGATTTCGGAATCCGGGGGCGAATCGCTCGATCTGATCGATGACGACCTCGGTGACGTCGTTCGGGTAACCGTTGGGGACGTGTGCATATGCCCACACTGGATGTACGGTGCCGACCGATCGGGTGGGATCGGCGAGGAACTGCTGTCCGATCAGGACCATGGGGCGGGCGGGCATGTCGCCGCGTGCGGTGTCGCCCTCCGCAGTGACGAGTTCGTCCATGGTTCCGGCGAGATGCAGGGTGCCGGCGCGTCGTGCGTATTCGTTGGTCCACGGTACGACGTCGCCAGTGCCCGAAGGTCCGCCTTGGACGGCGAAGTCGACCTTGAAGGCGGCCGGCCCGAAGCGGTACCGCCGGTATGCGCGAGCAATCCTCGGAGGCAACCGGTCCCCGAGGATCCGCGCTGCTGCATCGGGAGCGATATCGAGCATGACGAGGTCGACGTCGTCGATCTGGTCGATGTCGGTGATCATGCGACCGGTCTCGATCGTGCCACCGAGATCGGTGAGGATCGACGTCAGTGCGTTCGCGATGGACTGCGATCCTCCCTTGGCGACGGGCCAACCGTGTGCGTGGGCGGCAGCGATGAGCATGACCCCTACCGCGCTCGACATCGGGGTCGTCAGTGACCCGAAGACATGACCGGCAACGCCTCCGAAAAGCGCCTTCGCCTGTGGAGTACGAAATATTCTCGCGAGCACCGATGCCGGCAGGGCCGCCCGGATCCCGAACTGCGCGAGTAGGAGCGGATGGTCTGGGATGTCGATCAGTGGACGGAAGACGTCGGTGACGATTTCGTCGAAGTGATCGGCGGTCTTTCCGAATATCTGCTGCCATCGGCTGCCGTCGATGCCCATCTGCGCGCAGGTGCGATCGAGATCGCGCCACAGGACTCCGGCGCTGCCGTCATCGAGGGGGTGTACCAAATCGATTTCGGGCCAGCACCATTGCAGGCCGTGCGAGGCCAGGTCGAACGTGGCGTCGAGCTCACGGAGGAACGGTGAAGCCAACGCGGTGGGATGAAAAGCGGAGCAGTCGTCGTGAATGAGCCCGTCCACCAGTCGCTCGCTGCTGCGGGTGCCGCCTCCGACCTTGTCTGCGGCCTCGATGACGCGAACCGTGAATCCGTTGCGGGCCAGTTCGATTGCTGCAGCAAGCCCATTCGGTCCGCTTCCCACCACCACCGCTGTCGGCATGTCAGTTACCTGCTTCTGCGGTCACTCGCTCGGCATGGGCCGCGCGCTGCCAGGTGATGTTCATCGGAATCGGCCCGTCGGGGAGCCACGGTTGCGTCTCGAGGGTGTCCTTGACGCGATAGGTGCCGCGTTCGATCACACCGAGCCCGAGATCGATGACCTTGTACTCCTGGTGGTTTTTGTGCAAGGGCTGTGATTCGATCCACATGACCACGACCTCGCCAGGTGCGAAGTCGGCGCGGCGCTGGATTTCCATGAGCAGTCGCTCGTTGAAGAGGTGGCCGTCACCGAAGTGCCATCCGACGAGATTCGCGATCATCGATTCACCTTCGCGGAGGGTGTAGCGGTCGATGTCTTCGAGGTTGCGGTCGAGAGCGGAGAGCATCGCCGGGCCCTGGGTGTGCATCGACCGCCAGGCAATTGCCTTCTGCAACAGCATCTCCGCGAGATCGTATCCGTACGCGCCGCCGAGTTGGTCGACCTGGTTCGGTGACGACATCAGCACCTTGTCGGCGAGTTTTTTCTCCGCGCCGGGGGCGAACGCCCACATTGCGGACGCCCAGTTGCCGGCGTATTGACGCATCGAGGGTAGGAACGAGACGAGGTCGGGGCGCAGGTTACCCAACACGGGGAAGAAGAGCAGGGCGGCAACGATGCCCGCGGTGAGCCATGGAGAAGACATGTCGCCGAGTCCGTAGCCGTCCCATGTCGGGAATCCCAGGAACAGGAAGACGGTGACGAACGCGAACATGATGTTCCATTCGAGGGGCACGGCCACCGGGAAGGTCAAGAAGATGGTGATGTGGAAGGCAACCATTAACATGACGGCGAGCAGAGTTGCCGTGTGGTTGGTCGAGAACAGCAGGATCAGGGGCGCTGCGATCTCTACTGTCGTTCCCAAGATGTGGGCGACGCCGCTTCCGGCGCGCGAGGGACGGAGGTCGTGCGGGTAGTTCCGGTACAGAGATCGCTTGAGGATCTTGCTGAACATGATCGGCGCGTTCGACATCATGACGGGTACGACTTTGGTGAAGTGGTGGCCGAACTTCGAGACTCCGGCGCCGATCCAGATGACGGCCATCAGCAGTTTGCAGGCGATGATCATGTCGGTGAATTCGAGGGTCGCAAAGAAGACCACGGCGGGGAGGTATTGTTCCGCTCGCATGGCGAGGAAGGTGATCTTGTCTCGCAACCCCATGACGACCGCGAGGATCAGCATCGGCCACAACAGAACCGGATTAATAAGGCCTGCGGTGGAACTCGGGTGCACCGAGGACAGCGAGTCACTGTGGATGCCGGGCAGGGTCAAGATGACGATGAGGCTCAAGACCACCGAGGCGTAGAGAGCGACGTCGATCTCGGCGCGCACGCCGCCCTTGGTGAACGGTATCTTTCCGGGCCACGGCGGATTCCGCAAAGTTCCCGAGCGGAGCCAGTAGCGGTGCCCACCGACCCTGGGACTGAAGCGAAATGCCATCGGGCCGGAGGATGCGCCGATGCCCAGCATCTCCCACAGGATCGTGAAGATCACCATCTTCTGATACACGATCGGTTCGTTCCACCAGGCCGGCACATCCCACGGAGCGCCCGCGCCGGTGGAGACAGTGGCGACGGTGATGCCGATGGCAATGTAGAGCAGAACCTTGAATACGTAACCGACGTGGGTTTTCTTCGCGGTGCCGAATCCGTAGTCCACCCAGTGGGTGGCCAGGTAGCGGATGCGTTCGAAGGTGGGCATGGCAACGATGTCCGCTGCATCGGCAGCGGGCAGATCGGGAGTCTTGTATCCCATGACGGGCTCCTTGAAAGATGATGAATACGTATCTGTGGAGGGCTTTTTGGGCGCAACGATCCTCGCTTCAAGGTCGATGACCTGATGCGGCGATTAAGGGGTCGGTTCGTCTGCCTACATGCGTAGTTGAGTGCGCAGACCGGGTTTGTCGATCTTGCCGACGGGGTTCTTCGGCATGTTCGCGAGAATGTGGATCTGGACGGGGATCTTGATCTTGGCGAGAGTGCTCTCGAGATGTAAGCGGAGAGTTTCCTCACTTACCTCGGCGCCGGGATAGGGAACGACGAACGCGACCGGAACTTCGCCATACACGTCGTCCGATCGTCCGACGACGGCGGCCTCGAGGACATCGGCGTGACCGTACAGAGCGTTCTCTATCTCCTTGGGGTAGAGGTTCTCTCCGCCTCGAATGATCATGTCCTTGATCCGATCGACCAAGGTCAGGTAACCGTCTTCGTCGAAGCGGCCGACATCGCCGGTATGGAGCCACCCGTCAACGATGGTCTCTGCTGTGGAACCGGGACGGTTGAGGTAGCCGCGCATGACGTTTTTACCGCGCACCACCACCTCACCGGTCTCACCCGTGGCGACAGTCTTTCCGGACTCGTCGACCAGACGCACCTCCTGCCCGGGCAAGACTGGTCCGACGCTTCCCAAGCGGCGGATCCCGTCGATCGGGTTGCAGCAGCTCACGCAGGTACCTTCAGTGAGGCCGTATCCTTCGACCAGCGTGATCCCCAGCCGTTTCTCGACACGGTCCAACAATTCCGCCGAGACCGGCGCAGCTCCGCAGAGCACGAACCGCACCGAGGTGATCCGTCCGGTCTGCTCTTCGGGAAGTTCGATGATGCGCGCCAGCAGAGTCGGAACCGCCGAGAAATAGGTAGGTCCGTGCTCGCGGATTGCCGTCATGAAGGACGGAGCGTCGAAGCGGCGCAGGATCGTCAACTGAGCGCCGCGGTACGTCGAGGCGAGGAAGCTGACACAGATGGCATTGACGTGGAACAGAGGCAGCACCAGCAGGCAGTGGTCGACTTCGGTGAGGTGAAAGTGGGTGGCCAGCATGTCAGCCATCGACACGAGATTGTCGTGAGTGAGCATCACGCCCTTCGGCCGACCGGTCGACCCGCTGGTGTAGATGAGAAGAGCGACAGCGTCACCAAGGTCGGAGGGAATGGGGGGCAACATCGCTGGGTCAGGGGTGCTGTGCGGTGGGGCGAGATCGTCGAGCGAGAGGGACATGTGGGCGGATAGGTCTGCTGGGGCATTGTCGTGGATCACCAGTTTGGCTGCGGCATCGACGATCTGGTAGTCCGCTTCCATCGTCGTCAGTGTCGGGTTGACGGGTGTCACCACAGCCCCGAGGCGCCATGCCGCCATCATGACGACGGGAAACTCGACGCGATTCGACATCATGACCGCAACTACGTCGCCTTCCCCGATCTCCTTGGAATGCAGCTGCGCTGCAACAGCATCGATCCAAGCGGCCGCTTTTCCGTAGGTCAATTCCGTGTTCGCGTCGCGCAGCCAAGGGCGTGGAAGCCACTCGTCCGGGTGGTTCCATGGCAGATAAGTGTGAATCATGCTTCGGCCCTTCTTATTTCATCCAGAAACCTGACGAGCCTCCGGGAAGATTGCTGCGATGAACCAACCGTAGGCGACGTAGGTCACACTTCGCGTGGGCTGAACTGACCAACTCCACACGGCCTGTTGTGCACATGTGACAATCACGTGTCCGAGAGCCACCCTGCGTGAGCGCAGTTGCGCCTGATTCGTCAGAACCATGCATGCACTCCGATGCGATCGGTCCTCAATCTCGTGCCGACCGACGAAAAGGCAATTGGCCGGCACGAGGGGTTCGTGAATTACACCGCGGGGGTGTAAAAGTGCAGCACAGGAGCAGCAGTCGAACGGTTGAGCGCTTCGGACAATTCGAGCGTGCCGTCGGCGAGTGCCGTGCCGAAGTGCTGCGCGGTCGCAGCCAGGTCCTCGGTGTCGAGTTCGTACAAGCTCAAGTAGCGCTGGATAGGCGCGGCTTCCTCCGGCACCAGTTGCGCGCCAGCGTACTTGTGCCGCGATGCACCGACGACACCGGGAATCCGCTCGAGGACCTGAGGAATGTGAACTTCGTCGTACCACCGGTTGAACTCGGTTTCCTGCTCCGCGCTGGCGGGGTGGACGTGCGCGATCAATAGGGCCTTTGCCATGGTTTCTCCTTGGATGAGTTGTTTTTTCGATGATGTTTGCGCGGCGGCGGCGCCCGGATTCTTAGGCTGTGGCGCCTGCAGTCCGTGCAGGATGTCTGCGGCGAATTCTTCGATGACGAGTTGCGCCGAGTTGCGCAGTCCGAGAACTGAATCCGGACATGGTGACAATTCGCTCAAACGTGCGGCCGCCGACTGCACAACTGTAGCGACCCACATCACAGTCCGGATGGTCACTACTGACCAAAGTTCGACGGCGGACTGTGCAGTTCTGTCAGGAACAAGACCTTAGGAACAACCGACATTCCGGGCAACGCCCGAAACGTGAGATCCTTTCCATTACTAACGACCCGTTTCTGCTCATATTGCTACTCAAGGCATCCAGCGCACAACAGAAAGCTCCCCAACGAGCACATGCCCTCCTCCAACGCCCTCAGCCCCATCAGCGACCGTGTCGACGGCCTGGCCGATTCACTCACCTCCGGCGAAAGGGGCGCCGTATCTCGCTTTCTCAGCGCAACCTGGCCGGTCGTCGACGTCCTCACCGCTGTTGCACTGCCGCGACATCTGCGCGAATCCGCCGCGCGGCAATCCTGCCGAAAGTTTCTTCATGCGCTCATCGCACGCCCAGGTCTGCGCCCCGCACTCGCCGTGGTCTACGAATGCACGGCACAAGCCATCGAAGAGGTCGGACGAACCTCCGATTTCGGTTCATCCACTGTCGGTTTTCCCGCAGGCCGGGCACTCACCGTCCGAGAACGCGACATCCTCGCACTGCGCACTATCAGCGCCCTACACATCGATGACGTTTCTGTCGCCTTGGCCAGCACCGCTCACCGGATCCGAATCGAACAGCATCGAGCGATCACAGCGCTGCGAGCCGCCAACCGCGAAAACATCATTGTCCCGCAATAAAAGTCGGAATCGATTGCCGCACTAGGCAATTGAATCGGCAATTGAATCAAATGGTTTCACCTCAGGACGGTAGGACGTTCGCGTCGCCGCCAATGGGTTAGCCCACCAGCGGAATAGCACACTCACATCCGGGTTTCCGAAAACTATTACCGAACCTAGTAGGTCACGCACCGTGCATCAGGATGCTCGCGAACCACGTGATCGAATTCGCGCCGACCCCTTACAGGGCAACGACTTCCGACATAGTGGGCCTGGCAAAGTCGGGCCTGCAAAGGTTGGCCAGCGGGGAATGCGTCATCGATGCGATGTGAGCGGATCCCGCAAAGCTAGTAGCTCCACGCCGACGGTCCCTGTAGTGGACTTCGCTGTTATTGTCCCGGAGTTTAGAGAGATGACAATGTCGCTGCACTACGAGGAAGTGGACGGGTCAGGCGTCGGTCTGCCAGTGCACCGATCGGCAGGCTGGCGAGGTGGTAGCGCACTGATCAGGGTGTCCCATTCGCCGAAAGTGTCCCCCTGGAAGTGCTTCGAGAGTGGGATACCAGTTGCTCGTTCGATCAGGGCGCGGGCCGTAACCACCACCGTGAGACGACAATCCGTAGAACGGTTGACGATCAGGCTTCGAAGGTAGCGTCGAAGTTCCGGCGAGCCAGTTCGATATGAGGCAGGTTCGTCGACGCCCACGCCAGTAAGGCATCGATCGGCTCGCGCGCAGTTTTGCCCAACGGTGTGATCCGGTACTGCACCGCGACCGGTCGCGTGTCGAGCATGCGACGGTCGATGATCCCGTTCCGCTCGAGGCGGCGCAAGGTGTTCGTCAGCGACTTCTGTGACACTGCCGGAATCGCTCGGCGGAGCTCATTGAAACGGCACGGCGCCTCGCACAACTCGTTCAGCACACTCAGCGACCACTTGTCGAGAACCTGACCAAGAAGTTCTCGATGCGCTGCGATGACCAACAAGTCGTGGTCTGTCGTGGTATTCGTCATGGAACCTGGTTTCGTTGAAGTTACCTTCTGACACCAAGTATAAACGGGATACTTACTCGATTTTCGAAATCAGGAGAGATTTCTATGTCCGTAAAGATGTTCAGCCCCACAGGTATGCTGCCTAACACCCCGTACCACCATGTGGCCGTCGCGACGGGAACCCGCCAGGTCCACGTGGCCGGCCAGGTGGCACACACCCGAGACGATTCGTCGATTCCCCCAGACCTGGCAGGCCAGGTGTCCCAGGCACTCCGCAATGTCGCACACGGATTGGCCGGCGCCGGCGCGGGGTTCCGTGATGTCGTGCGGTTGACTGTCTACGTCACTGACTGGCATCCGGACAAGATCGTGGACTTCATGGCAGGGGTAGAAGCAGTAGCAGAGGAGGTAGGCCTGCCAGTGCCGATGCCGCCCGCGTCACTGATCGGGGTGGAAATACTTTTCGAGCCCGATGTTCTCGTAGAGATCGAAGCGATTGCCGTCCTCGACTGACGAAGTACACGCAGAGCCACAGCTTTCGAGTGGATCTTGGATCTGCTGCACAGGTCAACGATTTCACATATCTGTGCAGCAGATCCGCGCGATCAGCACATTTCAGTTGATCTTGATCGTCGCCGCTCGACTTTGCATCAAGGTGAGCAACGGTGTCCCGCGCAGATTCTCACCACGCCCGGCGCCGAGCTCGATGCGTCGGAGTTCGGTGAACTTCGTCGTGATCCGTAACTCGAAAGTCCGCTGAGCCCTTCCCTGCGTGTTTGGGTGTGCGTTTTGACCATCGTCATACTGGACGATCGCAAACCCGGCCTGTTAGAGGATTCACCTGGGAAAATATGGTGTGGACTTGAACAATAATTGGCGGCGTTCTGTGATCGCTATTTGGCGTCATCGGCTACCAGGGAGTCATCAACCGC
>NZ_JBXAFD010000014.1:12960-73801 GCF_058792695.1 Rhodococcus sp. MT28 | reverse complement strand
TGTGTTCGCCAGGCACTTCGTACAACCTCGTGTCACTCACCCTCGCAGGTGGGAGTCGGTGTCCGTGTCGCTCTGACTTGGAATAAGTTACGCGAACCTTCAATCAATTCACAAATCGCCTGGTCACTACAGCGATTGGCCGGCTAAGGCCAGGTCAGACTGTTGCGCCTATCTGCCAATCGCGAATAGACCCGAGTGTGACGCCGAGCACCGAACCTATTCGGAGCCCACCCGCTCGATCACTCCCCCGAGTCCACGGAGATTCTCGACGAATCGCGGGTACCCACGGTCGATGTGGAAGATGTCGTGGACTTCGGTGGTTCCGTCCGCAACCAACCCCGCAAGCACGAGCCCGGCGCCGGCCCGAATGTCCGAAGACCACACCGGTGCACTCGACAACACCGGAACTCCGCGGATCACCGCATGGTGACCGTCAGTACGAGCGTCGGCGCCGAGTCGGATCATTTCCTCGACAAATCGGAAACGCGATTCGAATACGTTCTCGGTGATCATCGACGTGCCTTCGGCAACCGCAGCCAAACCGATTGCCATCGGCTGCAGGTCGGTCGGGAATCCGGGGTACGGCAATGTTGCGAAATTGACCGCTTTAGGCCGTTCACGCTGAATGACGCGGAAACCGTCAACCTCGGGAGTCACCTCCGCGCCGGCCGTCCGAAGCTTGTCGAGGACCAGTCCGAGATGCTTGTGGTTCACCCCGCGAACGCGGACGTCACCCCTGGTCATGGAGGCAGCGACACCCCATGTTGCGGCAACGATCCGGTCACCGATGACGCGGTGCGTAGTCGGTTCCAACTTGCGGACGCCTTGAATGGTGAGCGTCGAACTTCCGCCGCCAGATACCTTGGCGCCCATCTCGTTGAGCATGTTGCACAGATCCACGATCTCGGGCTCACGTGCAGCGTTGTCGATCACTGTCTCACCACGGGCGAGGACCGCTGCCATCAAGATGTTCTCGGTTGCACCCACAGACGGGAAGACCAGGCGGATGTTCGCTCCATGCAGGTCGTCTGCCTCGGCAACTACACATCCGTGTTCGATCTCGCTGCGCGCACCCAACAGGCGGAGCCCGGATTGGTGCATGTCGAGGGGCCTCGAACCGATGGCGTCACCGCCAGGCAAGGCAACAACAGCGCGTCGACAACGCGCGACCAGCGGACCGAGAACACACACTGACGCTCGGAACTGTTTCACCGCATCGAAGTCAGCGTGATACTTCGGCTCGGCCGGCGTCGTGATCCGCACTTCGGAATCTTCGAGTTCGACTTCGCAGCCCAGACCTCGCAGAACGTCCGCCATCAGCGGTACGTCGAGAATGTCCGGGCAGTTGGTCACGACAGTGGTGCCTTCGGCCAACAGCGCCGCGGCCATCAGCTTCAGCACACTGTTCTTGGCCCCTCCCACCAGTACTTCACCTTCGAGGCGGTTACCCCCGGTCACAAGAAAGTGCTCACTCACGGTTCACAGCCTAGAGCCACAACCTCGTCGGCACCGCGCCGGTACCGTAGCCCTATGTCTGTTCACCTGACGAAGATCTACACCCGGACCGGCGACGACGGGACCACGGGCCTCAGCGATTTTTCCCGCGTGTCCAAGAACGATCCGCGTCTGATCGCCTACGCGGATTGCGACGAGACCAATGCAGCGATCGGTGTGGCCGTTGCCCTCGGCACTCCCCCGGAGAATCTCCTCGCAATGCTGCGCCAGATCCAGAACGACCTTTTCGACGCAGGGGCCGACTTGTCCACCCCCGTGGTCGAGAACCCGAAGTACCCGCCGCTACGAGTGACTCAGTCCTACATCGATCGACTCGAAGGATGGTGCGATGAACTCAATGAGCAACTGGCACCGTTGAATTCGTTCATTCTGCCGGGCGGAACCGCCTTGGGAGCCCTGCTTCACGTAGCAAGAACCGTCTCGCGGCGTGCTGAGCGTGCGGCTTGGTCCGCCATCAATGCGAACCCGGAGGACACGAGCGTGCTCCCCGCGAAATACCTCAACAGATTGTCGGATCTGCTCTTCATCATGGGAAGAGTGGCAAATCCTGAAGGCGATGTGCTCTGGAAGCCCGGCGCCGGGGCTTGAGCGGGACCGGTCAGGCGGTGCGTCGCCTACGGGCGCGCCCGTCCGGCCGCGATTCCACCCAGGACAGGAACGCTGTCAATGCTCCACTGTCCAAAGCGATTTCGTAGGCCGACGAGCCGTCATTGACCTTGACCACGACGATGTCGTCGCTCATGATGTCGAATTCGGTACCCGAGGGAGAACGACGGCTCTCGACCTCGATACCTTGACGATCGATCCTGGAGTCCGGGCCCGGCCGCAGACTCGACAGTTTGAAAAAGACAAAGGTGCTTTCGCCGTAGCGAATGATTCCGTGACGCCACCCGCTGTCCCCCGGAGATGGCAGAACACGAAGCAGTGCAGCGGTACCGCCGCGACGCAGAACCAGCAGACGATACAGAAAAGCCGCGACGAGAACCGCGAGCAGCACAACCAGAATGATCAACACAGTCATTCCGAATGTCACTGTTCGTCGGCTCCCGTCGCGGCTTTACTCGAGTAACTTACGCGCGCTCGACGGCCCGGAGCTGACCCTTGGCGACCGCAATCGCTTCGAGGTCGCCCGAGTTCTCGGCCAAGACAGCCTTGGCTGCCTCGACGTCGATGTCCTGTGCCATGTCCGCGGACTCGGCAAGGATCGTCACCGTCGTCGCAGTGACGGAGAGAAATCCTCCGTGTACCGCAGCAACGATACGCTCGCCGTCGACCGAGGTGATCGACACGGTTCCGCCCTCGATCAGCTGGCCGAGGACCGGCTCATGCCCAGGCATGATTCCGATTTCACCCTCGGTGGTCTGAGCGCTGACCAGCGTCGCCGAACCAGACCACAAGCGCTGCTCGACGGCAACGAGTTCTACGGTCATCTCAGCCATCGTGGACTACTTCCCGGCCATCTTCTTGGCTGCAGCCTCGACGTCGTCGAGTCCACCGCAGCTGTTGAATGCCTGCTCGGGCAGGTGATCGAACTCGCCCTTGCAGACGCGGTCGAAGGCTTCGATCGTGTCGCGGAGCGGCACGACGGAGCCGGGCTCACCGGTGAACTTCTCGGCAACGATGAAGTTCTGGCCGAGGAACTTCTGGATACGACGGGCGCGGCCGACGAGGACCTTGTCCTCTTCCTGAAGCTCGTCCATACCGAGGATGGCGATGATGTCCTGCAGTTCCTTGTACTTCTGCAGGATGCGCTTGACCTCGTTGGCAACGCGGAAGTGCTCGGCACCGACGATGCCGGGCTCCAGGATGCGGGAGGTCGAGCTCAGCGGATCCACAGCGGGGTAGATACCCATCTGCGAAATCGGGCGCGAAAGCTCGGTGGTGGCATCGAGGTGCGCGAACGTCGTAGCCGGCGCGGGGTCGGTGTAGTCGTCGGCGGGCACGTAAATAGCCTGCAGCGAGGTGATCGAGCGACCGCGAGTCGAGGTGATGCGCTCCTGGAGCTCACCCATCTCGTCCGCCAGCGTGGGCTGGTAGCCCACTGCCGAAGGCATACGGCCGAGGAGGGTGGAAACCTCGGAGCCTGCCTGCGTGAAGCGGAAGATGTTGTCGATGAACAGCAGAACGTCCTGGCCCTGGACGTCGCGGAAGTACTCCGCCATCGTCAGTGCGGACAGGGCGACGCGCATACGCGTTCCGGGCGGCTCGTCCATCTGGCCGAAGACAAGGGCGGTGTCCTGGAGGACGCCCATCTCTTCCATTTCCAGGTGGAGGTCGGTGCCCTCACGGGTACGCTCACCGACGCCTGCGAACACCGAGGTGCCCGAGAACTCGCGAGCGATACGCGTGATCATTTCCTGGATCAGAACGGTCTTGCCGACGCCGGCGCCACCGAACAGGCCGATCTTTCCACCCTTGACGTACGGGGTGAGAAGGTCGATGACCTTGATGCCGGTCTCGAGGATCTCGGTCTTACCTTCGAGCTGATCGAAGGCTGGTGGCTTGCGGTGGATGCCCCACTGCTCGCCGTCGCGGCCGAGGCCGGGGGTGTCGAGGCAATCGCCCAGGGCGTTGAACACGTGGCCCTTGACGACGTCACCGACGGGAACCGAGATCGGCTTGCCCGAGTCGGTCACTGCAGTGCCGCGGACGAGGCCGTCGGTGGGCTGCATGGAGACGGTGCGGACCAGGTTGTCACCGAGGTGCTGTGCAACCTCGAGCGTCAGCGTCTTGGCGACCGAGGGAAGCGTGATCTCGGCGTTCAGGGCGTTGAACAGTTCAGGAACAGCGCCACGCGGGAATTCAACGTCCACGACGGGACCGATGACCCGCACGACGCGGCCGGCTACGGCCGAAGCCGAACCTGCCCCGTTGTTTTCGGTTACTGCTGCGGTCATGTGCTAGTCACTTCCTGCGCTCGAGGCGAGCGCGTTGGCGCCGCCGACGATCTCGCTGATTTCCTGGGTGATCTGGGCCTGGCGAGCCTGGTTGGCCTGACGGCTCAACGTGTTCACCAGTTCGTTTGCGTTGTCCGTCGCGGCCTTCATGGCAGTACGACGGGCTGCCGACTCCGATGCCGCAGCATCGAGAAGCGACGAGAAGATACGAGTGCTGACGTACTTCGGGAGAAGAGCGCCGAGAAGCTTCTCGGGCTCGGGCTCGAAGCTGAAGTCCGCGACGGGGCCATTGTCATGGTCGTCGTCGTGGCCGTTGGTCAGCATGTCGTCACCGAGTTCGATGCGCTCTTCCGACACGAAGACCTCGAGAGGAGCCATACGGCGAACCTCGGGAGTCTGCGTCAGCATCGACACGAAGCGGGTGTAGACGATATGGAGTTCGTCGACGCCCTCGATCGTGCCTTCACCGTTCGGAGCGGCAACCTGGTTACCCGAACCAGCCATGAACAGCTCCACCAGGTGGCGGCTGGCCTTCGCGGCATCCGAGTAACCCGGATCCTGCGAGAAGCCCGTCCACGCAGCACCGATGTCGCGGCCGCGGAACGTGTAGTAGCCGAGCCCCTTGGAACCGAGCACGTACACGACCGGCTCCTTGCCCTCGCTGCGGAGGAGAGCCATGAGCTCTTCTGCCTGCTTGAGGACGTTGGAGTTGTAGCCACCACACATGCCGCGGTCACTGGTGACAACGAGGACCGCTGCCCGCTTGGGCTCCGGACGCTCGTTGAGCAACGGGTGATCGAGCGAAGCAGACGCACTCGCCAATTCGGTGAGTACCTTCGTGATCTCCTCGGCATATGGCTTGGACGCGGCGACGCGAATCTGAGCCTTGGTGATACGCGAAGTCGCGATCAGTTCCTGTGCCTTGGTGATCTTCTTGGTCGAGTTGACCGACTTGATACGAGACCGCAATTCGAGAATGCTCGCCATCGATCAATCACTCTCCCTTCGGAATTCGCAGTGTCATGGGCGCGTACGTCACTTGCTGACGGTCTTGCGCTTGACGTTGATCTGCTCGTTCGCGACCTCGTCGGCGCCCAAAGCGTCAGCCTCGGCTTCGTTCACGACCCGGCTTCCGTCGGATGCGATGAAGCCTTCCTTGAACTTGTTCGTCGCGGCGATCAGCTCAGCAGCGTTGTCGGCATCGAGTGCCTTACCGCCGTTGATGCTGGAGTAGACGCCAGCAGCCGAGTGCTTGAGGTCTTCGAGCAGTTCCTTCTCGAAGCGACGGACGTCGCCGATCGGAACGCTGTCGAAGATGCCTTCGCCGGCCAGGTAGATCGAGACGATCTGGTCCTCGACGGGGATCGGGCTGTACTGATCCTGCTTGAGCAGCTCGACCAGACGGGCGCCGCGCTCGAGCTGAGCCTTGGAGGCAGCGTCGAGGTCGGAAGCGAAGGCGGAGAACGCTTCGAGCTCACGGAACTGAGCCAGTTCCAGACGCAGCGAACCGGAAACCTTCTTCATGCCCTTGGTCTGTGCAGCGCCACCGACGCGGGAGACCGAGATACCGACGTTGATCGCGGGGCGAACGCCCTTGTTGAACAGGTCGGACTCGAGGAACACCTGACCGTCGGTGATGGAGATGACGTTGGTCGGGATGTAAGCCGAGACGTCGTTCGCCTTGGTCTCGATGATCGGCAGAGCCGTCAGCGAGCCACCGCCGAGTGCGTCGGACAGCTTCGCCGAACGCTCCAGCAGACGGGAGTGCAAGTAGAAGACGTCACCGGGGTAAGCCTCGCGTCCCGGCGGGCGACGCAGCAGCAGCGAGATGGCGCGGTACGCCTCTGCCTGCTTGGTCAGGTCGTCGAACACGACCAGAACGTGCTTGCCCTGGTACATCCAGTGCTGGCCGATGGCCGAGCCGGTGTACGGTGCGAGCCACTTGAAGCCTGCGGAATCAGATGCCGGAGCAGCAACGATGGTGGTGTATTCCATCGCGCCCTTCTCCTCGAGGGCAGCCTTGACGCCCGCGATGGTGGAACCCTTCTGACCGATGGCAACGTAGATGCAGCGCACCTGCTTGTTGACATCGCCGGAATCCCAGTTGGCCTTCTGGTTCAGGATGGCGTCGATGCAGACCGCGGTCTTGCCGGTCTTGCGGTCGCCGATGATGAGCTGGCGCTGGCCGCGGCCGATCGGGGTCATGGCGTCGATAGCCTTGATACCGGTCTGGAGCGGCTCTTCGACCGGCTGGCGCTCGAGCACCGAAGCGGCCTGGAGCTCGAGTGCACGGTTCTCGGTGCTCTCGATCTCGCCGAGGCCGTCGATGGGCGCACCCAGCGGGTCGATGACGCGGCCGAGGAAAGCATCGCCGACGGGAACCGACAGAACGTCGCCCGTGCGCTTTACTTCCTGGCCTTCTTGAATGTTCTGGTAATCGCCAAGGATGACGGCACCGATTTCGGTGGCATCCAGGTTGAGCGCGACGCCGACGATTCCACCGGGGAACTCCAACAGCTCGTTGGACATAGCCGAAGGCAGGCCAGAGACGTGCGCAATGCCGTCACTGGTGTCGGTCACTGTGCCGACCTCCTCACGGGAGGCCTCCGGGGAGTAGCTCGCGGTGTAGTTGTCGATCGCGCTACGGATCTCGTCGGAGGAGATCGTCAGCTCCGCCATGTTTTTCCTGCTCTCGGTGTCTGGTCTTCGAAAAGATCTGGAGTATGTGTTCGGCTGAAGGACTACTTGAGGTTCTTCCGCAGTGCTGCGAGTCGACCCGCTGCGCTGCCGTCGATAACCTCGTCGCCCACCCGGACGACCAAGCCGCTGAGGAGTTCTGGATCGACCTCGACGTGCACTGCTACCGGCTTCCCGTAGGTGCGGGTAAGAGTGCTCGCCAAGCGATCCGACTGCTCCGAGCTCAACGCCGAGGCGCTGCGAACGTGAGCAACGGTGGTATCGCGCTGCGCTGCGGCAAGATTCGACAGCTGATCGAAAGTGTCTGCGGGTGCAGACTTCAACCGGCCGACAGCCTGTCCGGCGAGTGCCTCGGTGACCGCGGTGACCTTGCCGTAGAGCAAGCGGGAGAGGAACTCACGCTTGCGGGCTGCGGGAACCGACAGATCCGAGAGCGTCTGCTCCAGGCTGGGATCCCCTGCCACGATGCGACCGAGACGGAAGAGCTCGTCCTCAACGGTGTCCAACTGGCTCTGATCGGCTGCGGCGCGGAGCAGAGCTTCGCGTCCGAGCAGTTCGAGCGAGTTGACCAAGTCGCGGGCCGCAGACCAGTCCTGGCCTGCAGCTGCCTTCACGGTGGCGAGCGCCTCGGCGCCGACCTTTCCGGAGAACAACTGCTCTGCCAAAGCCTGGCGACCAGCGGCCGGTGCCGAAGCGTCAGCCAGCGCGCTGCGAAGAGCGCGCTGGCCGTCGAGTACCTCGACCACCGAGAAGAGCTCGGACCCAGCCTGAGCAGAAGCAGCAGTTGCGGCTCCTGCAGAGACGGCGCCCAGGGCACTGCTCAGCGCAGAACGAGTCTGCGCCAAGGCTTCACGGCTCGCTGCGTACATGTTGCTCACTTCCTGGCTGAATCAGCGCTGACGGTGTCGAGCTCGTTGAGGAAACGATCAACCGTTCCGGCGCGCTTCACGTCGTCGGCGAGGGACTCCCCGATGACCTTCTCGGCCAGGTCTACAGCGGTCTTGCCGAGATCCGAGCGGAGCTCAGCGACGATCTGCTGACGCTGGGCGACGAGCTGGCTGTGGCCTGCGGCCACGATGCGGTCGCTCTCGTCCTGCGCCTGAACCTTCATGTCAGCGATGATCTGCTGACCCTGGGTACGCGCTTCCTCACGGATCTGCGCTGCCTCGGTACGAGCTTCGGCGAGCTGCGCGCGGTACTGCTCGAGCGCGGCCGCTGCCTCTGCCTGTGCGTCTTCGGCCTTCTTGATGCCGCCCTCGATCTGCTCGGTGCGTTCGGCCAAGACCTTCTGGAACTTCGGAAGAACGAGCTTCCAGAAGACAAAACCGACTACGACGAGCGCAACCGCGGACCACACGATGTCGTATGTCTCGGGCAAGAGAGGATTGTGTGTCTCCTCTGTTGCCGCGAGCACTGCGAAGGTGGCTCCCATGTCTGTCTTAGAAAATGAAACCGGCGACAAGGCCGATCAATGCGAGGGCCTCGGTGAATGCAATACCGAGGAACATGGTGGTACGAACCTGGCCGGCCATCTCGGGCTGGCGGACCATGCCTTCGATTGCCTTGCCCACAACGATGCCCACGCCGATGCCGGGGCCGATTGCTGCGAGGCCGTAGCCGATGGCTCCGTAGCCGCGCGACTTGGTCTCGACAACTTCCTGAGCGAGGTAAGCGATGCTCATGGTGTTCCATTCCCTTTCTGTTGACCTCTGCCGGATTCGGCAAGAGGCTCAGTTCTTGGTGTAGCTGGTGAGGAGGTAAAAGGTCAGTGCTCGTCGGCGTGGAGCGCCAGTTCGATGTACACCGCGGTCAGCAACGCGAACACGTAAGCCTGCAGGAAGATGACCAGCAGCTCGAAGAACGTGAATGCGATACCGGCGATGATCGACGGAACGCCGAAGATCGCCTGGAATCCGCCGGACACGAAGAAGAAGTAGTTCGTCGCGCTGAAGAACAGCACCAGCAGGATGTGGCCGGCCAACATGTTGGCCATGAGACGAACCATCAGCGTGAACGGGCGCAGGATGAAGGTCGAGATGAACTCGATGGGCACCAACAAGAAGTGCAGGGGCAGCGGAACGCCGGGAACGACGATGCTGCTCTTGACGTACTTGAAGAAGCCGTACTTCTTGATTCCGACGTAGTTGAACACGATGTAGGCGAGCGCCGCGAGTACCAGGGGCATACCGATTCGTGCGTTCGGCGAGATGTTCAGGAAAGGAATGATGCTGGCCAGGTTGCTGGCGACCACGATGAAGAAGATTGTCGTGATGACCGGCAGGAAGCGCTTGCCCTGTTCCTTGCCCAGGATCTCCTCGGCGATGTTGATACGAACGAAGTCGAGCGCAAGCTCAGCGGCGTTCTGCATCCCACGGGGAACCAATCGAGGGCTGCGCATCGCGATCACGAAGAAGGCTGCGACCAGCACCGACATCAGCAGACGAATCAGCATCAGACGGTCGAGCTCGAAGGGGCCCGCGTGAATCAACACGGAGGGCGGGAAAAAATCGTCTAGTGACGGCGCATGGAATTCATCCGCGGCCAGGGTGGTGACGCTCAGCGTTCTCTCCCGTAGTCGGTCCGCAGCCATCATTGACTGCGGTTCGATCGGACATTGACGATCTACAAGTCGACAAGTTCGACTCGCGCATTCGTCAGCAGCTGGAGAACCCTAGAGGGGCCTGGCGTCTGTCGGTGTCGGCGACTCTCGTCGACTCAGTGGTCAGAATTTCGACCACCTGCGAGCACATGGCATCGTCGGCTGAGTGTTACTCGGCCCACCATTGCTCTCGCTTGAACCGAACCTTATCAAGTCATCTACGACATTGTGTAGATGGGGTACCTGGAAGTCCGATTAGTTACCTCTTGTAGTACTACTCGTCGTCGTCGACGTTGCTGCTGGGAGTGGGATCGACGTACGGAATTTTGGTTCCGAGAACGCCGTATGTCTCCGCGCCGAGCACCACGACCAGCGACATGATGATGACCAGGACGAGAGCGGTCTTGTTGTAGAAATCCATGTCCGAGAGGACAAAGAGAACAACCATCGCGAGAATCATCTTCAGCAGCCACGTGCCGAGAAGAACGGCACCGGCCGTGAGCGCAGGCAACTTCGCTGTGAGCAGCACGCCCAGCGCCGTGAACAGGATGAACCCGCCGCCGACGGCTGCGCCGATCAAAGCGCCGTAGACGCCTTCCTTACCGGCGAAGAGCCCGCCCAGGAGCGCGCCGACCACGGCCAGCGCGATCAGCCCCATCACACCCCACTTCACGGCCGACTTCATGGCGGCGGTCGAATCAGGGATGGGTTGCGAGGCAGGTACAGGCTGCGGCGTGTTCGTCACGATGCCCAAGGGTAATGGATCGGAAAACTTGGCTAGCGACGCTGCTGCTTGCGATCGATCAGCGAAGGCACCGCAGTGAAGAACAACGCAAGAACCAAACCGGCCGCGACGAGTACAACAACCAGCTGACGATTGAGCAGCGAGGATCCGACGGCACCGAACGCCAGGACGCTGACCCACAGGTAGATGACCAGCACAACTCGTCGGTGCGTGTGTCCGATCTGCAAGAGGCGATGATGCAGGTGCATCTTGTCCGGACTGAACGGACTGACGCCCGCTTTCGTCCGGCGGATCACGGCCAGGAGCATGTCCAGCATCGGGATGAACATCACAGCCCCGACCAGCAACAACGGCGCGAGGAGGCCGACGAGGTCGCGGGTTCCGTAGGCAGTGAGCGGAATACGACCGGATGCACTGGTGGAGATCGCGGCCAGCATGAGACCGATCAACATCGACCCGGAATCGCCCATGAAAATGCGCGCCGGATTGAAGTTGTGTGGAAGAAAACCGAGACAAGCGCCTGCCAAAGCCGCCGCGATCATCGCCGGCGGGTAGACACTCGCGTCGCCGCCCTGATCGTGGAGAAGACCGATCGAGAAGATGAGGATGGCGAGCGCCGCGATCAGACCCAACCCGGCGGCCAATCCGTCGAGACCGTCGACAAAATTCATGGCGTTGATGGTCGCGACGGCAACAGCAACGGTGAACAGTCCGGATTGAATCTGATCGAGGATGATGGTGGACCCACCGTCACCGCCGAACGGGTTGTAGATGATGAACCAGCTGACGCCCATCACCACGAGAACGCCGGCAGCAGTCACCTGACCGACAAATTTAGTGAGGGCGTCGAGGCCCCACCTGTCGTCGATCACACCCACGAGGACGATGACGGCGCCAGCTACGAGCGCAGCGTGTACGTCAGGACTGCCGAAGCCGAAACCTCTTGTGAGCGCGGGTAATTGCTGCGCGAACAGCAGACCGACAGCCATGCCGACATACATTCCGACGCCACCGAGGCGCGGAATCGGCTCGACGTGAACGTCCCGATCACGAGGAATCGCGACAGCGCCGAACCTCAGCGCCAACAACCGGACTGCGCCAGTCGCCAGGTAGGTCACCACCGCCGCCGTACACAGCACGAGCAAAAGTTCACGGATGGGAACACCCGCTCCCCCGCCACCCTGTGCCAGATACGTGGTCGCCTCGTAGGAAGTGATCACTGCTCGAGATCACCCGTCTGGCGGGCATAGGCAGGCTTTGCCCGGACCAGTTCGCGAACGCCGTCGGCAACTGCTGCCAACTCGGCCTCTCCTGACGTGGTGGCGGGGTCCGCGACAACTGCGCGCGCGATCAACTCCCCCACCACGCTCATGTCGGAGCGGTTGAAACCCTGGGTCGTGACGGCCGCGGATCCGACGCGGATTCCGGACGTGACGGCGGGCGACTGCGGATCGAACGGAATCGCGTTCTTGTTGAGCGTGATCGAAGCCAGTCCGCACCTACGCTCGGCGTCGACTCCGGTGACACCGCTTGCGCGCAGGTCGAGAAGCGCCAGATGTGTGTCGGTTCCACCGGACACGGTGCGCAGGCCGCGAGCTTCCAACGACTGCGCGAGTGCCGATGCGTTGGCAACCACTTCCTGTGCATACCAACGATATTCCGGCGTCGACGCTTCCTTGAAGGCAACCGCCTTCGCAGCGATCGCATGCATCATCGGGCCGCCTTGAATGAAGGGGAACACCGCGCGATCTACAGCCGAGGCATGCTCGCTGCGGCACAGGATCATTCCGCCGCGCGGGCCTCTGAGGACTTTGTGCGTCGTCGCGGAGACGACGTCGGCGTACGGAACGCACGAAGGTATCGCCCGGCCTGCCACCAGTCCGATGAAGTGGGCGGCGTCGACCCACAGGATCGCACCGACCTCGTCTGCGATCGAGCGGAAGGCTGCGAAGTCGATGGTGCGGGAGTACGCGGTCGCGCCGGCGACGATGATTTTCGGCTTGTGCGCCAGAGCCAGGGTGCGAACCTCGTCGTAGTCGATCAATTCGGTGGCCGAATCGACGTGATAGGGAACGGTGGTGAACCACTGCCCAGAAAAGCTGACGCGAGACCCGTGAGTCAGATGCCCACCGTGCGGCAGACTCATCGCCAATACGGTGTCGCCGGGCTTGGCGAATGCGGCGTACACCGCGAGATTCGCAGTGGCCCCCGAATGCGGTTGGACGTTGACGTGCTCGGCGCCGAACAGCGCCTTTGCCCGATCGATCGCCAGATTCTCGGCTACGTCGACGTACTCGCACCCGCCGTAGTAACGCCGACCCGGATAGCCCTCGGCGTACTTGTTGCTCAGGGTCGAACCCAAGGCAGCCAGTACGGCAGGGCTGGTGAAGTTCTCGCTCGCGATGAGTTGAAGTCCGTCGCGCTGACGCTCGAGTTCGGCCAGCGCAACAGCCGCGATCTCGGGGTCTGCCGTGGCAAGCTCACCGAAATCCGGTCCCCAATACGTGGATTCCCCCGCGCGCTCGCCGCCGGCGCCGACCATCGTTACGAAACTCCCTCTACGAGACTTTCCGGACTGGTGCCCAATACCTCGGCGATGGATTCTGCCGAGACGGCACCCACTCGCAAGATACGCGGTGAATTGCCGGTCAGGTCGACGATCGTGGAAGCAACGGCGTGTTCGGCCTTGCCCCCGTCGAGATACACGCTGGCAGATCCGCCGAGCTGATCTCGGGCTTCCTCGACGGTAGTTGCCGGCGGACGCCCCGAAATGTTGGCGCTCGAGACGGCAAGCGGTCCGACATCGCGCAACAGTTCGAGGGCAACTGGATGCAAGGGCATGCGGAGCATGACGGTTCCGCGGGTATCACCGAGGTCCCAGGCAAGTGAAGGCGCCTGCTCGACGACCAGGCTCAGTCCGCCGGGCCAGAATGCGCGGATCAGATCCCGTGCCTGCGGGCGCACGCTGTAGACGAGCCCGTCGATGGTGTTCCACGATCCGACCAGAACCGGGACGGGCATGTCTCGCCCGCGTCCCTTGGCGCGCAAAAGACTCGTGACAGCTTCGCTGTCGAACGCGTCGGCGGCGAGTCCGTAAAGGGTGTCGGTAGGGAGAACTACGAGTCGGCCGGCCTTGAGCGCGTTCTTCGCGGCGGCCAAGCCTGCGGTTCGGGAATCTGTCTGACTGCAGTCGTACACGGTGCTCACTCAGCCATCCTTTCACTCTGCGCTTCGGGCGTTCGATTCCGCTGTGCTTCGACGTCGGTGGCGACACGTCTGGCGACGACGAATCGCGGACGACCGGCAAGATCTGGATGCTGCGCGACCTCGCCGAATACCCGGCGCGCCGAGAACAGCGCAGCGACGCCGTCCCCGTTGGTGTCGTCGTGCTCGATGCCTGCCGCGCCGCCGATTCGAAGCCACCGTGCGATGTTGCTGATCATGGGTTTGATGACGGACAGACCGTCGACGCCACCGAACAACGCGGTGTGCGGGTCGTAATCCATGACCTCAGGCTGCAATTGCGCGCCTTCCGGGATGTACGGCGGATTGGACACGACCAGATCGACGCCGCCCTCGAGCCCTGGCAACAGGTTCCGATCGGTGACATCACCCTGATGCAGATGGATCGGTGTATCACCGGCGGCCTCGCGGTCGGCAGCATTACGACGCGCCCACGCCAGGGCGGCGGGCTCCTTCTCCACGGCGTGAACGACGGCGTCCGGACGGGCCTCGGCGATGGACAGCGCGAGTACACCCGATCCCGTACACAGGTCCAGAACTACCGGCGGCTTGCTTCCGCAACCTTCGAGGAACGAGAGTGCCCAACCCATGAGCAGTTCGGTTTCCGGCCGCGGAATGAAGACACCCGGCCCGACAGCGACGTCGATGTTGCCCATCGACGCGACTCCGATGATGTGCTGCAACGGAATCCGCTTCACCCGTTGGGCAACCAACTCGTCGAACGCCGCGATGACCTCGGGATCGACCAACGGAATCAGTCCGAGACGCGTGCGTTCGACCCCGAGCAGGTGGGATGCCAACAACTCGGCGTCGGTGCGTGGGCTGGGCACACCTGCGGCGTCGAGCTGTTTTGCAGCTTCGATCAGCGCCAAACGAAGTGGAAGTCGACTCACGGGTACAGCCTGCCACGCTCGACCGACACGCGGTTCACCGAGTTCCCGGCGGGATGGAGGTCAGTCATGGTCTGCATCTACTCGGCCGCGAGACGCGCCTCTCGGTCCGCCTTGCCCAATGCATCGAGAAGTGCGTCGAGCTCACCGTCGAGCACCGCGTCGAGGTTGTGCGACTTGAATCCGATGCGGTGATCGGTGATGCGGTTCTCGGGGAAGTTGTAGGTGCGGATGCGCTCCGAACGGTCCACCGTCCGAACCTGACTCTGGCGACCTGCCGACGCTTCAGCGTCCGCGGCTTCCTCGGCGACTACCTGCAAACGGGCTGCAAGGACCTGCATGGCGCGCGCCTTGTTCTGGAGCTGCGAACGCTCGTTCTGGCAGGTGACGACGATGCCGGTCGGAAGGTGCGTGATTCGGACAGCAGAGTCGGTCGTGTTGACGCCCTGACCGCCCTTGCCGGACGAACGGTAGACGTCGATACGCAGGTCACTTTCGTCGATCTGGACCTGCTCGACCTCTTCGGGCTCCGGGTAGACCAGAACGCCGGCAGCCGAAGTGTGAACGCGTCCCTGGGATTCGGTGACGGGCACTCGCTGGACGCGGTGAACGCCGCCCTCGAACTTCAGCCGCGCCCACACTCCGTCCGGGGTGTCCGACTTGCTCTTGATCGACAGCGTGGCTTCCTTGTATCCGCCGAGATCGGAGACCGTCGCGTCGAGAATCTCGACGCGCCAGCCATGCCGTTCCGCGTAGCGGACGTACATGCGGGCCAGGTCCGAGGCGAAGAGCGCGGATTCTTCGCCGCCCTCACCGGACTTCACTTCGAGGACGATGTCGTCGCCGTCATGCGGATCACGCGGCGCCAACTGATCGGTAAGCGTCTGCTCGAGCTGCGCGACCTCGGCTTCGAGATCGGGGATCTCGGCGGCGAAGCTGGAATCGTCGGCGGCTAGTTCGCGCGCGGCTTCCAGATCGTCCTGCGCAGCGGTGAGCTTGTTGTACGTCGACATGATCGGCGAGAGCTCGGAGAACCGCTTACCGACGCGCCTGGCAGCGGCAGGGTCGTTGTGCAGCGCCGGATCGGACATCTGTGCTTCGAGACCGGCGTGCTCCGCCAAGATGTCGTCGATGGCCGAGGGCTGGGTTGCGCCTGCCATGGTTCGCTCCGCTCTGAGTTTCGATTCCTACGGTGCGCGCTTGAAGGTATTTCGACGCCGGGACCCGGGAAACGCGCAAACCGAGTGCAGGCACAAAAAAGCCGACGCCCGATCTGCGCATGGCAGATCGGGCGTCGGCGGAACAGCTAGGACTCGGTGGCCGGGACCTTGCTGTCTGCGCGCTTGCCGTAGCGAGCCTCGAAGCGAGCGACGCGTCCACCGGTGTCGAGAATCTTCTGCTTGCCCGTGTAGAACGGGTGGCACTGCGAGCAAACCTCGACGTTGATGCGTCCGGACTCCTTGGTGCTGTGGGTCTCGAACGTGTTACCGCAACCGCAGACGACGGTGGTCGCTACGTAGGTTGGGTGGATTCCTGCCTTCATGGTGTCCCTTTCAATGGTCGCCGGGTCGACGTCGCCAATCGACATCGTGAACCGGAACCGGACTCGGCCGTTCAGTATGCCAGATGCGGTACCTCACCGGATAATCCGCGTCTCGCACGCCTCGGGGTGGCTGTACGAAGTTGTCAACGCACTGTCGCTCGGTTTTGTTCCGCCCACGCAAAAGGCCCACAACCAGCTGGTTGTGGGCCTTTTGACGTCGAATCGATCAGTCGTCGATCGCACCCGGTGCGGTCTTGGAGACCTGCATCAGGAACTCGAGGTTGTTCTTGCTCTTCTTCAGTCGATCGATCAGCAGATCGATGGCCTGATGCGAGTCCAGACCGGACAGGACGCGACGGAGCTTGTGCAGCACCGCAGCTTCGTCCGGGCTCAGGAGCAACTCGTCCTTACGCGTGCTGGACGGGTTGACGTCCACGGCCGGGAACACGCGGCGTTCGGCGATCTTGCGATCGAGCTTGAGCTCGGCGTTGCCGGTGCCCTTGAACTCTTCGAAGATCACGGTGTCGCCGGTGGATCCGGTCTCGACCATTGCGGTAGCGATGATGGTGAGCGATCCACCGTTCTCGATGTTGCGGGCAGCACCGAGGAAACGCTTCGGCGGGTAGAGCGCCGTCGAGTCGACACCACCGGAGAGGATGCGTCCCGACGCCGGCGAGGAGTTGTTGTACGCACGACCCAGACGCGTGATGGAGTCGAGCAGTACGACGACGTCCTTACCCATCTCGACCAGGCGCTTCGCACGCTCGATTGCCAGCTCGGCAACTGCGGTGTGATCTCCCGGCGGGCGGTCGAAGGTGGAGGAAATGACCTCACCCTTCACGCTGCGCTGCATGTCGGTTACTTCCTCGGGACGCTCGTCCACGAGGATGACCATCAGGTAGCACTCAGGATTGTTGGTGGCGACGGCATTCGCGATCGCCTGCAACACGCTGGTCTTACCGGCCTTGGGCGGGCTCACGATGAGGGCGCGCTGGCCCTTACCGATGGGCATCACCAGGTCGATGACACGCGTGGTGAGAATGTGCTGCTCGGTCTCGAGGCGCAGACGCTGGTTCGGGTACAGCGGCGTGAGCTTGTTGAACTCGGGGCGCTTCTTCGCGGCCTCGACGTCGCCGCCGTTGACCGTGTCGATACGGACCAGCGGGTTGAACTTCTGACGCTGGCTACCCTGCTCACCGTCACGCGAGACGCGGACGGCACCGGTGATGGCGTCGCCACGGCGAAGGCCGTTCTTGCGGATCAGGTTCATGGAGACGTAGACGTCGTTGGGGCCGGCGAGGTACCCGGACGTACGCACGAAGGCGTAATTGTCGAGGACGTCGAGGATGCCGGCGACCGGCTGCAGGACGTCGTCCTCACGAATCTCGGTCTCGCGTGAATCGTTGGGTGCGCCACCCTCACCGCGATCGCGACCACGGCCACGGCGCTCGCGGAAACGGCGTCCGCGGCGTCCGCGTCCACCCTCTTCGTCGTCGTCCGGCCCGTTGTTGCGGTTGTCCGTGCGAGGACCGGCGTTGTTCTGGCCGGCGTTGTTCTGATTGCCGCGATCCTGACGGTCCTGGCGATCCTGGTTACCCCGGTTGCCCTGGTTCTCGCGCTGGCCCTGGTTGTCCCGCTGGCCCTGGTTGTCCCGGTTTCGCTCGCGGCGGGGACGCTCGTTGCCCTGCTCGGCAGGAGCCTGATCAGCGTCGGACTTGCCCTCGGTGCGCGCAGGACGCTCGGCCGGAGCCTCGGCCTTGGCGGTCTCGGCGACCTTCGAAGAATCGGCGGCCTTCGCGGTGTCCGCGTCGGACTTCGCCGAAGGAGCTTCCTGCTCGATGCTCAGTTCACCCTGGTCGGGTGAACCTGCACGACGAGCGGCGCCACGACGCTGACGTCCGCGACGGGGTGCGCTCTGATCGGAATCCTCGGCGGATTCCGTACGCGCAGGCGCGGCCTCGGCAGGAGCCGACTCGGCTGCCGGAGCTGTTTCGGCTGCGGGGGTTTCGGTGCGTGCGGCGCGAGTGCTCTTGGCACGAGTGCGCGCAACGGGTGCGTCGTCGAGAGTGAGTTCACTCTGTGCGGGTGCAGCCTTCGCGCTGCCGCCCTGGCGCTCCTTGATGGCTGCGATCAGGTCACCCTTGCGCATGCCGGAAGTGCCTTTGATGCCCAGTTCACCCGCAAGAGTGCGGAGTTCGGTGAGCACCATGCCGGAGAGTCCGGCACCACGGCGCGTTTCGGCACGCTTCGTGGAGGTCGCCACCGCACCGTTCGATGCTGAAGATGACGCCTGAGAATTGTCGCCTGATTCCGACCCGGCGGGTGCAGAAGTGGCGATGAGGTCCGTATCGGTCACGGAGGTCCTTTCCTTCCCTCACTCGCACTGCGCAAAGTCGAGGGTTCGTCCCGCAGTTCGACTGAATACCGAACTCGGTGGTGCCGTACGTGGTTGCTGTCCAGAACTGCCGGCTTGTCCGCCGTCACATGATTGTCGGAAACTCTCGCCTCAAACTTTTCATGCGCTCGCAAACCTGCCCAACGCGCCTTCGTCGACGATTCACTCCCCCGTGTGTTGAACCCCAGAGTGATGGAACCTCTGAGTGTTCGATCCGCGGAGGATTCAAACCTTCGGAGAAGGTACAAGCGTGAGGATCATGCCTGCGAGAATCATGCCAAGGACTGTGGACCCCGATTGGGAAGGAGTTTTGCCCCCTGGTGATGCACCGGCGACTGACGCGCACGATGTACGGACATAGCCCAGGATAGCGCCCAAACCTGAGTCCGGCAAGAATTTGGACGACTGGGTGTGTCAGTTCACTACCGATCGGTAGTGGGCGATCACCAGGACCAAGGCAGGGATCAGACCGTCGTCGTGGATACTTCGACGCCGTCGGCGATGTCCAATTCGAGGACACGTAGTCCGTCTGCCCGCGCCGCTTCCGCGAGTTCGGCGGGGAAAGGTTCTGTGCTGAGCGCCAACACGGTGGGGCCGGCTCCCGAAACGGTCGCAGCAATACCCGCCTCGCGCAGGATCCCGATCCATCGCGTCGTGAGCGGAAGCGCGGGTGCGCGCTGTGCCTGATGCAGGCGATCCTCGGTGGCCGCCATCAACAGATCGGGCCGAGCAGTGAGCGCAACGACGGCGAGCGCGCTGCGGCTCGCGTTGAACGAGGCATCCTGGTGCGGAACCAATTCGGGCAGGAGCCCGCGAGTGTGTGCGGTGGACGACCGCTCCTCGGGAACCAGTGCCACAGCACGGATGTCGGGATGGACGTCGAGTTTGGCCGCGGAGTAGATCGGCTCGTCACCTTCGACAGCCGGTGGGCAACTCCACGAGACGACTGCGCCACCGAGAACACTGGCAGACGCGTTGTCCGGGTGACCTTCGAACTCGGACGAGAGTTGAACCAACTGCTCTTCCGTCAAGCCGATCTCGGCATCGAGAGCGCGCGCCAGACCGTTGGCTGCTGCCAATCCACCGACAGCCGCGGAAGCCGAGGATCCCAACCCGCGCGAATGTGGAATCGCGTTGCGGCACAACACGTCCAGGCCACTGGCCCACACTCCGGCCGCCTCGAGACCACGCTCGATGGCGCGGACCACGAGATGCGAAGGACCCCAGGGCACGTCGGCAGCGCCTTCACCTTCGACGCGAATCTGAAGGCCTGAATCCGTTGTGGTGACCACGATTTCGTCGTACAACCCCAACGCCAGACCGAGGGTGTCGAACCCCGGCCCCAAGTTTGCACTCGAGGCCGGGACGCGAGCAGTCACCGAAAGGCCGATAGGCAGGGTTATAGTCATGTCAGACACCGGATTCCGCGGAGTGGTCGATGAATCCACGGACACTATGCAAGCTCGAGGGCAGCCGCGACGGCAACGGGATCGACACCGATCGGCTCGACGTTCGGCATACCCTTCAAAGCCGTGTCAGGATCCTTGAGACCGTTACCGGTCACCGTGCACACGACGGTCAGGCCCGGCTCGAGCCAGCCCTCTGCACGTGCGGCGAGCAGGCCGGCGACGCTGGCTGCCGACGCCGGTTCGACGAAGACGCCCTCGGTGGCGGCGATCAGACGGTAAGCCTCGAGGATCTTCTCGTCGGTGGCGGCACGGAATGCACCGTTCGACTCTTCCTTCGCGGCGACAGCGCCGTTCCAGGAAGCGGGAGAACCGATTCGGATTGCGGTGGCGATGGTTTCGGGATCCTTGACGGGAGCACCGTTGACCAGCGGAGCCGCTCCGGCTGCCTGGACGCCGAGCATGCGGGGCTTCACCGTGGTCAGACCGTCCGCGTAGTACTCGGAGTATCCGCGCCAGTACGCGGTGATGTTACCGGCGTTTCCGACCGGGAGTGCGTGCACGTCGGGAGCCTTGCCGAGGACGTCCATGATCTCGAATGCCGCGGTCTTCTGGCCTTCGATGCGCACCGGGTTGACCGAGTTGACGAGACCGATGGTGGGGAATTCGGCCGTGGTCTTGCGCGCCAGCTCGAGGCAGTCGTCGAAGTTGCCCTGGACCTGAATGATCTTGGCGCCGTGCATGACTGCCTGCGCAAGCTTGCCCATGGCGATCTTGCCCTGCGGGATGAGCACGGCGCAGGTCATGCCGGCCTTGGCTGCATACGCAGCGGCCGAGGCGGAGGTGTTGCCGGTGGACGCGCACAGAACTGCGCGCTGGCCACGGGCCAAGGCGTCGGTGACGGCCATCGTCATGCCGCGGTCCTTGAAGGAACCGGTGGGGTTGAGGCCCTCGACCTTGAGGTAGACGTCGCAGCCGGTGATCTCGGAGAGGTGGCCGGCCGGCAGGAGCGGGGTGCCGCCTTCGCGCAGGGTGACGGTCTTCCAGTTGTCACCGATCGCGAGACGGTCCCGGTATGCCTCGATGAGACCCGGCCATGCCTTGTGGACGGGGTTGACGATGCCGGTCATTGTTCAGTGCCTTCCAGTCGCAGCACGCTGGTCACAGCGGTGACGAATTCGAGTTCGTTGAGGGCCGCCACGGTCTCGGAGAGAGCCGCGTCGGTTGCTACATGAGTGACGACCACCAGACGCGCGCCGGCGCCGGCGCCCTCCTGGCGGACTACGGAGATGCTCACGCCGTGCTTGGCGAACTCGGCGGCGACTGCGGACAGCACACCTTCCTTGTCCGCGACCTCCATGTTCACGTAGTAGCGCGTGAGGATGTCGCCCATCGGGGCGACCTTGAGCTTGGCGTACTTGGACTCGCGGGGGCCGCGGCCGCCGTGAACCTTGTTGCGCGCAGCCATCACCAGGTCACCCATCACCGCGGAAGCGGTCGGGGCGCCGCCTGCGCCCTGGCCGTAGAACATGAGCCGGCCGGCGTTCTCTGCTTCCACGACAACGGCGTTGAACGCGCCGTTGACCGAGGCCAGCGGATGGCTGAGCGGAACCAGCGCCGGGTACACGCGAGCGGAAATCCGCTCCTTGCCCTTGGGCGTGACGATGCGCTCGCAGATCGAGAGCAACTTGATCGTGCAGTCGAGTGCCTTCGCCGACGCCAGGTCGGCGGAGGTGATCGTGGAGATTCCTTCGCGGTACACGTCCGCGGCAGTGACGCGGGTGTGGAACGCGATCGACGCGAGGATCGCTGCCTTCGCCGCGGCGTCGTAGCCTTCGACGTCCGCGGTCGGGTCGGCTTCCGCGTATCCGAGGCGTCCGGCTTCGGCGAGGGTCTCTTCGTAGTCGGCGCCGGTCTCGTCCATCGCGGAGAGGATGAAGTTGGTGGTGCCGTTCACGATTCCGGCGACCTTGTTGACACGGTCTCCGGCTAACGACTGTGTGAGCGGGCGGATCACGGGGATCGCGCCGGCAACAGCGGCCTCGAAGTACAGGTCGACAGAGTTGGCCTCTGCAGCCTCCGCCAATTCACCGGTGTGGTCCGCGAGCAGCGCCTTGTTGGCGGTCACGACCGACTTGCCGGAGTTGAGCGAAGAGAGAATCAGCTTGCGAGGGAGCTCGATTCCGCCGATCACCTCGACCACGATGTCGACGTCGTCACGACCGACCAGGGACTCGGCGTCCGTCGTCTGCAGTTCCTCGGGAATTCCGCGGTCCGAGCCGATACGGCGGACGGCAACCCCCCGCAGTTCCAACGGGGCGCCGACGCGAGCTTCGAGTTCCTCGGCCTGCTCACGAATGATCCGGACGACCTCGCTCCCGACGTTGCCGAGGCCGAGAACGGCCACACCGATAGCGCGATGCGCCGATTCGCTCGTCACTGCGATACCTCCAAGCTGAGCAGATCTTCCACTGTTTCCCTCCGCAGAATCACGCGTGAGACTCCGTCACGCACCGCCACCACGGCTGGGCGGGTGAGCAGGTTGTACCTGCTCGACATCGAATAGCAGTATGCACCGGTCGCTGCTACCGCTAGTAAATCACCGGGCCCGACGTCCTCGGGCATCCAGGTGTCCCGAATGACCACGTCACCGGACTCGCAGTGCTTACCGACGATACGTGCAACGACGGGATCAGCCTCGGAAGTTCGCGAAACCAACTTGGCTTCGTACTCCGCACCGTAGAGGGACGTGCGGATGTTGTCGCTCATCCCGCCGTCGACGCTGATGTAGCGGCGTGTCAGCGAGCTACCCACCGTGACGTCCTTGATGGTGCCGACCTCGTAGAGCGTCACCGTGCCAGGTCCGGCGATGGCGCGGCCGGGTTCGACGGCAAGCGTCGGCTCCGGCAATCCGGCCAGTGCGGACTCGTTGCGCACGATGTGGCCGAGCTTTGCTGCCAGTTCGTCGACGGGCGGCGGGTCGTCGGAGGGGATGTACGAGATCCCCATTCCGCCGCCGAGGTCGATGATCGAAATCTGCTTGGTCTTCTCGACGCCGAACTCGGTGACGACGTCGCGGAGCAAACCGATCACGCGGTGCGCTGCCACCTCGAAACCGTCGACGTCGAAGATCTGCGAACCGATGTGGCTGTGCAGGCCGACCAGGCGCAAGTTGTCGGCAGCGAAGACGCGACGGACTGCGTCGATCGCCGCTCCCCCGGCCAGCGAGAAACCGAACTTCTGGTCCTCGTGTGCGGTGGAGATGAATTCGTGGGTATGCGCTTCGACGCCGACGGTCAGTCGGATCAACACGTCCTGAACGACACCGGCCTCACCGGCGACACGATCGAGTCGGTCGATCTCGATCGACGAGTCGAGCACGACGTGTCCGACGCCCGCGGCGACACCAGCGGCCAGTTCGGCGACTGACTTGTTGTTGCCGTGCATGGCAATTCGCTCGGCCGGGAAGTCCGCGTGCAACGCGATCGCCAGTTCGCCGCCGGAGCAGACGTCGAGCGAGAGGCCTTCGTCGGCGACCCAGCGTGCGATCTCGCCACAGAGAAATGCCTTGGATGCGTAGTGCACCTTGGCATCCGGGCCGAAGGCGCGGGCCATGTCACGGCAGCGCGAGCGGAAGTCGTCCTCGTCGATGACGAACAGCGGGGTGCCGTACTTCTCGGCAAGTTCACCGACCTTGACACCCGCGAGGGTCACTTCACCGTCGTCGCCACGAGAAGCGTTGCGCGGCCACACCTGCGGTGAGAGTTCGCCGAAGGCTTCGGGGCTGGTCGGACGGTCGGGCAAGCCGGGGGCCTGCAACTGCTCGGCGTGCTTGGGGCCGGCGGGGTGCGCGTTCACATTTGCTCCGGTGCGGTGACGCCGAGCAGTTCGAGACCGTTGGCCAGGACCTGTCGGGTGGCGGCGCAGAGAGCCAGACGCGCGCGGTGCACGTCGGTGGCGTCTTCGTCGCCTTGCGGAAGGATGCGGCACGCGCCGTAGAAGCGGTGGTACGCACCCGCGAGTTCTTCGAGGTAGCGGGCAATACGGTGCGGCTCACGCAGATTCGCAGCGCTCGACACGACGCGTGGATACTCGCCGATCGTGCGGATGAGGTCACCCTCCTGCTCGACGGTGAGCAGGGCGAGGTTGCTCGCGTCGGCGGACAGACCGAGGTCTGCGGCGTTGCGAGCGATCGCCGAGAGGCGTGCGTGCGCGTACTGCACGTAGTAGACGGGGTTCTCGCTGCTGGTCTTGGTCCACAGGTCGAGGTCGATGTCGATGCTCGAGTCGACCGACGAGCGGATCATGACGTAACGCGAGGCGTCGACGCCGATTGCCTCGACCAGGTCGTCGAGGGTGATGACGGTGCCTGCACGCTTGCTCATCTTGACGGCAGTGCCGTCCTTGACGAGGTTGACCATCTGGCCGATCAGCACCTCGACGGTGTCCGGATCGTCGCCGAATGCGGCAGCGGCAGCCTTGAGACGGCCGATGTAACCGTGATGGTCGGCGCCGAGCATGTAGATACAGAGGTCGAACCCACGGGCGCGCTTGTTCTGGAAGTAGGCGATGTCACCGGCGATGTAGGCGGCGTTGCCATCGCTCTTGATGACGACGCGGTCCTTGTCGTCGCCGTAGTCGGTGCTCTTGAGCCACCACGCACCGTCTTCGTGGAAGAGGTTGCCCGAATCCTTGAGGGATTCGACGGCCTTCTCGACCGCACCGGATTCGAAGAGCGAGTTCTCGTGGAAGTAGACGTCGAAGTCGACGCCGAAGTCGTGCAGGGTCTGCTTGATGTGCGTGAACATCAATTCGACGCCGATGGCGCGGAAGGTTTCCTGCTGCTCGTCGGCAGGCAGATCCATGACGTCGGGACGCTGCTTCAGAACCGAGGCGGCGATGTCGGCGATGTATGCACCGGCGTAACCGTCTTCGGGAGCAGGTTCACCCTTCGCTGCAGCGATCAGCGAACGCGAGAAGCGGTCGATCTGGGCACCGTGATCGTTGAAGTAGTACTCACGTGTTACCAAACCACCCTGCGCGGACAGAATGCGTCCGAGCGCGTCTCCGACTGCGGCCCAACGGGTTCCACCGAGGTGAATCGGTCCGGTGGGGTTGGCGGAGACGAATTCGAGGTTGATCTTCTTGCCGGCGAGGGAGTCACCCGAGCCGTACGACGCACCGGCTTCGAGAACCGACACGACGATCGCGCCCTGGGCGTCCTTGTCCAACCGAATGTTGAGGAAGCCGGGCCCGGCGATCTCGGCGGATTCGATTCCGTCGGCAGCGGTGAGGGCTTCGGCGATCCAGCCCGCCAGCTCGCGGGGATTCGTGCCGACCTTCTTGGCTACCTGCATGGCAATGTTGGTGGCGTAATCGCCGTGCTCGGGGTTGCGTGGTCGCTCGACGGTGAGGGTTTCGGGTAGCACGGATACGTCGAGGCCACGATCGGCAAGGACGCTCGCTGCGGTTCCGCGGAGCAGTTCGGCAAGGTCAGCTGGAGTCACAGGTATTCATCCTATTGCCTGCACACCGGAAGTGGAGACTCGCCTCACGCCTCGCTCTCCGTGAACGTGCGCGGGGCCGCTGTGGCGTGTCGCACGCCACTCTCAAAGTTTGCCCTCAGACTCGGAAAGTACAGTGGTAATGCCCGAGCTACCACCGCGTACCTTCATGCGCGGGCGCGCCACACCTCAAGCCCACACACCGAAAGAGCCCAATCGATGCCAAGCGGTTCCGATAGTCGCGGTCCCAACAAGAACTCCGGGGCCAAATCAGCCAAGGCCATCAAGGCCGCCAACAAGAACAGTCGGCCGGCCAAGAAGGGCAAGGGCGGCGTCCCCGCTCCCCGCCAGATCCCCTGGCTGTCGATCGGCGCCGGTGTGGCTGTGCTCGCACTCATCGCCGTGCTCGGTATCAATCTGTGGCCCAAGGTCGAGGAGCGGCAGGCCCTCGAGCCGTACAAGTACAGCTCGGAGAACAAGGATCCGTCGGACAAGATCGACGGCGTCCTCAAGATCGAGTACCCGGCCGGCCAGCACGTCGATTCCACTCAGCGCGTGGCGTACGACCAGACCCCGCCGTTCGGTGGCCCGCACGACGCCACCTGGGCTAACTGCACCGGAACCGTGTACGCCGACCCGATTCGCACCGAGAACGCCGTCCACTCGCTCGAGCACGGCGCCATCTGGATCACGTACAACCCCGATCTCGTCGACCAGGACCAGATCGACAGTCTCGCCGGACGCGTGAACGGCAAGTCCTACATGCTGATGTCGCCGTACCCCGGTCAGAGCAGCCCCATTTCTCTGCAGTCGTGGGGCCATCGCCTCGAGATCGACAAGGCCGACGACGATCGCATCGATCAGTTCATCACTGCGCTGAACCAGAACCCGAACGTCTACCCCGAGGTCGGCGCGAGCTGCACCAACCCGCTGTTCACTCCGTCGACGTCGCCGTTCGATCCGACACCTCCGGGCGCCGACGCCATCCAGATGGACGGCACGGGCGCTACCCCGGCCACCGACGAACAGATTCCCGCCGGTGGATAGTTCGACGAACACCGATCAGTCTTCGAAGCCGAGTCAGCGCACCGCACTGCTGATCATCGGTCTGATCGGCGCGATCGCCGTCGGTTTTGCGCTCGGCGCACTGACCAACCTCCTCGGACCCGATGCGAAGTCGTCACTGACCGTTCCGGCTTCGGATTCGGTGGACGTGGGCTTCGCGCAGGACATGAGCGTGCATCACAGCCAGGCCGTCGACATGGCGTCCATCGCCCTGACGAAGTCCACCGACAACGACGTACGCACGCTGGCGTTCGACATCTTGACCACGCAGCAGAACCAGCTCGGTCAGATGCAGGCGTGGCTGACTATGTGGGATCAGCCGCTGTCCAAGGTGGGCCCGTACATGGAGTGGATGTCGTCCGATTCGGGCTCCGGCCATGGATCGCACGGGACTTCGGCCACGATGGACATGAGTCATTCCGGGCCGGTCGACACGATGCCCGGCATGGCGTCCCCCGAGGACCTTGCGGCTCTCCGCGCAGCGGAAGGTCTGCAACTCGACACTTTGTTCCTGCAGCTGATGCTTCGTCACCACGAAGGTGGGCTTCCGATGATGGAGTACGCAGCAGCCGACGCCACCGAGGGGCCGGTGCGCAGCCTGGCGCAGACGATGGTCAACACGCAGCAGAGCGAGTCCAAGCTGATGACCGATATGTTGGCAGCTCGCGGCGCAGTGCCACTGCCCATGAACTGAGCTGCACTGCACTGAGCCGAAATTGTTCAGACCCAACTGGGCCTGGTCCTGAATTTCAGGACCAGGTCCAGTTTTCTACTTCCGGCATGTCTTCGAGGTGCTCGACGATGTAACGCGAGTGCTTTTCGAGCTGTGTGCGGCAGAACTCCGCCAACTCGGACGCCCCGGCCGGCCGACGCTTGGAGCGTCGTAGCGCCTCGATCACCAGGTGGTAGCGGCTCATCTTGTTGAGGACAACCATGTCGAACGGAGTTGTGGTTGTTCCCTGTTCACTGAATCCGCGAACGTGGAAGCGCTCGGGACTCGGACGCCCGTGAATCAGTTCGTGCACGGCACGCGAGTATCCGTGGAATGCGAACACGACGTCGGTCTGCGCGGTGAACAGATCGAGGAAAACCCGCTCCCCGAATCCGTGGGGATGCTCGGTGGGGGTCAGCAACGCCATCAGATCGACGACGTTGACGACGCGGGTGATCAGTTCGGGTGTGTGATCGCGCAGCAACTGTGCAGCAGCCAGGATCTCCTGCGTCGGCACATCTCCCGCGGCGGCCAGGACCACGTCCGGTTCCTGTCCGCGAGCCTCAGTTCCGGCCCATTCCCAGACCGAAGCGCCCGCCGCGCAGTGCTCGTGCGCTTGCTCGAGCGTGAGGTACTGCAGGTGCGGTTGCTTGTCCACGACTATCAGGTTGACGTGGTCGGTACTACGCAGGCAGTGGTCCGAGATCGAGAGCAAGGTGTTGGAATCCGGTGGCAGCCACACGCGGATCACACTGGGTGCCAAGGGAATAACGGCGTCGATCATGCCGGGGCCCTGATGACTGAATCCGTTGTGATCGTTGCGCCAGCACGTACTGGTCAACAGCACGTTGAGCGAAGCGACGGACGCCCGCCACGGCAGGTCGACGGCATGTTGGAGCCACTTGGCGTGCTGGATGAGCATCGACACGCTCACCATCGCAAATGCTTCGTAGCTCGCGAACATCCCGTGTCGGCCCGACAGCAGATAGCCCTCGAGCCATCCCTCGCAGAGGTGCTCGCTGAGGACCTCCATGACACGACCGTCCGCGGACAGCCCGTCGTCGTAGTCGGTGATCGGCAGTTGCCAGCAGCGATCGGTTGTCTCGAATACGGCGCCGAGGCGATTGCTCGACGTCTCGTCCGGACAGAAGAGTCGGAAGATCCCGCCGCTGTCCTCGGTTTCCGTGGCGGCGTAGATGTCGCGCAGAAGCTCGCCGAGCACTCGCGTCGTCTCGTGGAAGGTCGAACCCGGGGATTGGATGGGAAGCGCGTACTTTTCGAGCGGCGGCATCGGGAGATCGACGCGAAGTCGTCCACCGTTCGCGTAGGGAGTGCTCCCCATGCGCTTGTCCCCCGTCGGCGACAGCGCCGCCAGTTCCGCGACGAGTGATCCGTTGGCGTCGAACAACTCGTCCGGACGGTACGACCGCATCCACTCTTCGAGTTGCCGCAGATGTGATTCGTTGCTTCGCACGCCGGACAACGGCACCTGGTGCGCACGATGTGTGCCCTCGACCAAGATTCCGTCGACGGTGTGTGGACCGGTCCATCCTTTCGGCGTCCGCAACACGATTGCCGGCCACGAACCCGTCCACTCCTCTCCGCGGCGTGCGGCACCCTGCATCTCGCGGATCTTCTCGTGCGCCTGCGAGATCGCTTGATACAGCTGAGGAAACACCGCGTCGGGGTCGTCACCGGAGACGACGATCGGCGCCCACCCCTGTCCACCAAGATAGGCCTGGATGTCTTCGTCGCTGCTGCGTCCGTAGACCGTCGGCCCGGCGATCTTGGCACCGTTCACGTGCAGGATCGGCAGCACCGCGCCGTCGCGTCGTGGATTCAGGAACGCCGGGAGCTTCCACGAACCGGACAACGGCCCGGTCTCCGCTTCGCCGTCGCCGATCACACAGGCCACCACGAGGTTCGGATGATCGAAGGCAGCGCCGGCCGCATGGGCAAGGGCGTAGCCGAGCTCGCCGCCTTCGTGGATGCTTCCGGGTGTCTGCACACTCACATGGCTGGGCACTCCGCCGGGAGCGGAGAATCGCCGACACATCCGGTGGATGCCCTCGGCGTCGTCCGAGACTTCCGGATAGATCTCCGAGTACGTTCCCTCGAGATACGTCGACGCGACCAGCGCCGGACCGCCGTGCCCGGGACCGGTCACGTAAAGCCAGTCTGCGCCGGTGGCGACGATGTGCCGATTGAGGAGCGTGTAGATCATCGACAAGCCGGGGCTGGTCCCCCAGTGCCCGAGCAGTCGGGGCTTGATGTGCTCGGCACGCAACGGTTCCCGCAGAAGCGTGTTGTCCTTCAGATAGATCTGCGCGACGGTCAGGTAGTTGGCCGCTGCCCACCACTTCAGGTCGAGCGCGAGCTGGTCTTCGGAATAGTGGTGATCGGTCATCAACGACTCCCGTACCTCACGAGGGTGCCCGAGCAGTCCGCCCGAGCCTGTGCTCAGAGCCGAGCCTAGGCGTAAAAAGCATCCGAGTCAGTCGGTACAGATGATTCGACGACCATGGTCCCCGGCCGCATCCTCGACTACCTCCCGCGACGACGCCATGCCGAGACGGGTGCCGGTTTGGTCTTGTCCCCCCGTGATGCGCTACGCTAACGCAGCCCAATCGGCACACCGAGTATTCGGTGCGCCCCCGTAGCTCAGGGGATAGAGCGTTCGCCTCCGGAGCGAAAGGTCGCAGGTTCGAATCCTGCCGGGGGCACCACGAAGACGCAGGTCAGCGATTGATCGTCGACCTCTTCACGGTGCCACACCAAAATATTCAGGGCAATCTACCCGACTACTGTCGATCTCATGCCTCGCATCGATCCTGCTCCCACGTACACGATGCGTCAGCTTGCTGCGTTTGTCGCGGTAGCCGAGACCGGAACGATCAGTGCCGCGGCCGAGCGCCTGCACCTCTCTCCTTCCGCCCTGTCCGCGGCGCTCACCGAACTCGAACGCGCGCTCAAAGTTCAACTGTGCGTTCGCCGTCGCTCATTCGGCATTCAACTGACCCGCACCGGCGAATCCGTTCTGGTGCGCGCCCGTGCGCTACTTCAGCAAGCCGGGGAACTCGAATCCGATGCGCTCGGAACCGGCGGAAGCGTGTCGGGGCCCATCGCGATCGGCTGTTATCCCGCTCTGGGGCCGACGGTATTGCCGTCGATGATCGCCGGGTTCACCCGTGAGAATCCTGACGCGCAGGTGGAGTTCCGCGAGGACACTCAGAATCGGCTCCAGACACATCTC
Organism: Rhodococcus sp. MT28; assembly: GCF_058792695.1. Classification (NCBI taxonomy): domain Bacteria; kingdom Bacillati; phylum Actinomycetota; class Actinomycetes; order Mycobacteriales; family Nocardiaceae; genus Rhodococcus; species Rhodococcus sp. MT28. The sequence continues at coordinate 43,337 of NZ_JBXAFD010000014.1, read as the reverse complement.
GAGAACGGCGAGTTGGACCTCGCAATCGCTTACGACCTGGACCTGTCTCCACAATTGCGCACAGTTCCGTTGGCCATCCGCGAACCCTTGATCGTCCTGGGTGCAGAACACCCACTCGCGCGGTCCGAGCGACCGATCCATCTTCCGGACCTCGCGGAACACCCGATGGTTCTCCTCGACGCGCCGCCGAGCACCAAACACGCGCTCGACGTCTGTCGCGCAGGCGGATTCGCCCCGAAGGTTGCCTACAGAACTGCGAACTTCGAGACGGCGAGGGCATTTGTCGGCCGTGGCCTCGGCTGGACGCTGCTACTCCAGCGGCCCAAGATCGACGTCACGTACGAGGGGCTCGAGGTGGTCGTCAAGACCATCGCTTCCCCCGCCGTGCCGTCGGTGCACGTAGTTCTCGCTTGGCACCAGAACACTCGCCTCAGCCGCGTCGCACGCGCTTTCATAGAATTCGTTTCACCCTCAAAACCTGCCCAATAGTCCCGCTACCAGGCAGCGGAGCTGGTTCCACGCATTTTCCGTGCAAGAACCTCCAATTCTTTCGCTTTTCAATTGTTGTGGCGCACGTCATTGTTTCTTCAAGCCACATTCATCTCGAAAGGCACTTCATGACCTCCATCGCCTCACCGACCGCAACGCGCGCCGCCGCGACGGTCAAGGCGCGTAAGGCCGCCCTCGGCAGCTTTGTCGGCACCGCCATCGAGTGGTACGACTTCTTCATCTACGGCACCGCCGCCGCGCTCGTACTCGGCAAGCAGTTCTTCCCCGGCACGTCCGATCTGGCCGGCACCCTCGCCGCCTTCGCCACCCTCGCCGTCGGATTCGTCGCGCGTCCCATCGGCGGAATCGTGATGGGCCACTTCGGCGACCGCATCGGACGCAAATCCATGTTGGTCACCTCGTTGATGCTGATGGGCTGCGCCACCGTTGCCATCGGGCTGCTACCCAACTACGCCGCTATCGGCGTCTTTGCCCCCATACTCCTGGTGACCTTGCGATTCGTTCAGGGACTCGGTGTCGGCGGCGAGTGGGGCGGCGCAGTTCTGGTCGCCACCGAAAACGCACCGGAGGGCAGGAAGGGGCTGTACGGCAGCGCACCACAAATCGGTGTTCCCGCAGGCGTACTGGTGGCCAATCTCGTCTATCTCCCCCTCGCCGCCTTCATGGACGACGATGCATTCAACTCCTGGGGATGGCGAATCCCGTTCCTGCTCAGCGCAGTTCTGGTGGGCGTCGCGATGTGGATCCGACTCGGCCTCGAGGAAAGTGACGAGTTCACCGCGTCGAAGTCCGAAGCACCGGCGGAGTCCATGCCGATTCTCGAGGTTCTCACCAGACACTGGAAGACAGTGCTCCTCGCCGGTGGAACCTTCATCGCCACCAACGGAATCGCGTACGCGTACATGGTCTACGTCCTCAAGTACGGCGAGACCGAACTCGGCTTCAGCAAGACCACGATGCTCTTCCTTCTCATCGCATCCTGCCCGTTCTGGATGGCGGGAATGGCTTTCAGCGCTCACAAGTCGGACACTCTCGGACGCCGGACCGTCTACATCCGCAGTTCGATCACCCTGGTAGTGGCGGCAGCGGTGTTCTTTCCGCTGATCGACACAGCGATCGTTCCGGTGATGCTCGTATCGATGATCGCCCTCGGCTTCACGCTCGGCTGCTGCGCCGGCCCACAAGCGGCACTGTTCGCCGAATTGTTTCCCGCACACATCCGCTACAGCGGAGCGTCACTCGGCTACCAGATCGGCGCAATCCTCGGCGGCGGTCTGGCCCCGATGATCGCCACCGCGCTCTACGCCGCCTTCGACACCTCGTTCGCCATCACCGTGTACTTCGTGATCATTGCCGTGATCAGCCTGGTTTCCATCCTGCTGCTCCCGGAACCTCAATTGATCCCGAAAAACACTGCCGCACAGAAAGCCTCGTGACCATGTCGACCTACTTTCATCCGAAGAAGTACGCACCCGAGGACTTCGCTTCCCTGGCGCCTTCGGCCGACGCACTTCCCGTCGTGATCGTCGGAGCCGGCCCCGTCGGCATGGGCGTAGCCATGGGCTTGGCGCAGCGCGGCATTGCCGTCACGATTCTCGAAGCAGCCGATCAGGTCTCGTTCGGCAGTCGCGCGATCTGCGTGTCACGCCACAGCCTCGAAGTTGCCGAACGCCTCGGCTTCGGTGCCGAGCTCGAAGACATCGTTCTGCCGTGGGTGGGTGGTCGGAGTTACTACCGCGATCAGGAAGTACTGCAGTTCCGCATGGCATCCGCCGAGCACGACGCGCGTGGACCCATGGTCAACGTCTCGCAATCCGAGTTCGAGCAGATCATGACCGACAAGCTGCTCGCTCACCCACTGGTGAACTTCCACTGGTCGTCGTCGATCGCCGGCATCTCCGTCGGTGACGACGAGGTGACTCTGACCGTCGACACCGCGTTCGGAACCCGCGAACTGCGCGCGGCGTGGGTCGTTGCCGCCGATGGTGGACGCAGCAAGATGCGCGAACTCAGCGGAATCCGCTTGCAGGGCAACAGCTACGAGGGCAACTACGTCATTGCCGACATTCATTGGGAATCGGAACTCCCGGCCGAGCGTCTGGTGTGGTTCGACGCACCCAGCAACCCGGGGTCCACGATCATCATGCATCGCCAACCACGGGACATCTGGCGCATCGACTACCAGCTCGACGCCTCGGACGATCCGGAAGCGGAGACGCAAGAAGATCGCATCCGTGACCGCATCACGCGTCACCTCGAATGGCTCCAGAGCGACATCCCCTGGACCCTGGAATGGTTCGGCTTCTACCGCGCCCACGCACTCGCTCTGGAAGATTTCACTCACGGCCGTGTGCTTTTTGCCGGCGACGCCGCGCATCTCGTTCCGATCTTCGGTGTGCGCGGCCTGAACTCGGGCATGGAAGACGCCGAGACCCTGGTGTGGCAACTAGCCGCCGTCATCAACGGAGCTGCCGATTCCACCATCCTCGACGCGTATTCGAAGGAACGTCGCAGCGCGTGGCAGCAGAACGTCGACAACGCAGGCAAGTCGACGCTCATCATGTCGCCGGGAAGTCACGGCTACCGGACCACCCGCGATGCCGTACTCGAACTCGCCACCAAGCGAAGCGAATTCGCGCACCTCATCAACCCGCGCCAGTCGAGTGCGACGCACGCCCGGCTCTCGCCGCTGACGTGGCCCACAGCTGCGGGCGCCGAGGGCGTACTACCCGGCGATCCGTTGGAAGACAGAGTCGTCCAGGTCTCGGCGGACGGTTCATCTACCTCCTTGAACAGTCTGCGCGGTACTGGATTCGGCCTACTGGCTTTCGGACTGTCAGCTGAGCTGGTATCCGAACTCAACACGCAAGCCGAAATCCTTGCTCAGGCCCTTGCACCGGAAACCGTGCGCGTGATCACCGTGGGAACTACCGACTCCACGGTTCCCGATGCCGAAGGCAATCTCGCATCTGCCCTCGGCGCACGTGTCGGCGAGATCTTCGTGATTCGGCCCGACGGACTGGCGCTGTGCCGCATCAGCGATCCCACACAATTGAACGACGTGGCCAAGCACCTCACCGCCGGCACTGCGCCGACGCACTTCGATACGGCACAGTCGGCGACAACTGCGGTGGTCGACGACGAGGGCCATCGCGAGCACGTCTGGTTGGCACTGTCGAACGCACTCGATCAGGCTGATCCGTCCGACCGCGAAGCCATGTTGGTGCGCCTTGCCTTGATTCTCGGTTCGCAAGCTACGTCGACGAGCTTCGACGTAGCACTGAAAGACGCTGCTCTGAAAGACGCAGCCCTGAAATCTGCCACCCGATAGTTCAGACACAGCAACTCGGCCGCGCAGGATTGTCTCCTACGCGGCCGAGCGCATTCGCGGATGAAGCGAGTATTCAGTTGACCTCGGCCAATTCCTTTTCTTCCTCAGCGCGCCCTTCACGTGCGGAGCTTCCCCGCAGCGACCTTCCACGTACCAGCGGCGAGACGGTGATCGCCAAGCCCACCAGCGCGACCCCGGTGACCAGGATCAGTCCGGGATGGAACTGCTCGAATCCGGCGGTACCGGCGCCGGACGCGGTGTGCGATCCAGCGGTTACGAGGGCAGTGGTCAGAGCGAGCACGAGCGCCGCACCGACCTGAGCGGAGGTGTTCACCAGCCCGGACGCCAAACCCTGCTCCGAGTCGTCGACACCCGAGGTGGCCTGGGCCATGATCGAGGTGTACCCCAGCGCGAATCCGAGTCCGAGCAGGATGACGCTCGGCAGAATCGCCACGACGTACGACGGTGAATCGCTGCCCGCGAAGAGGAACCAGAGGTACCCGACGCTGAGCGAGGTCAGTGCCGCGATGATGAGCTTGGCACTGCCGTACAGGTCGACCAGCCGTCCGACGAACGGCGATCCGAATGCGACGATGATGCCCGCGGGCAGCAGTGCCATCGCCATCTTCAGGGGCGACCAGCCGAGGGCCGATTGCAGGAAGATCGTCATCATGAACTGGAAGCTCAGGTAGGAACCGAAGAGCGCGATGATGGCCAGATTCGCACGAACGATAGTGCCGACGCGCAGAAGCCCAAGTCGCACAAGCGGATGCGCCACCTTCTTCTCCACGAAGAAGAACGTCGCCAGAAGCACGGCTGCGACGGCGAACGAACCCAGCGTCATCGGGTGTGCCCATCCACGGGTCGGAGCCGAAACCATCGTGTACACCGTGAGAAGCATTCCCGTCACCAGGGTGACGGCGCCGACGAGATCGTGTCCCCCGGTATCTGCGGGACGGTCCCGCGGAATGAGGAAGTACCCACCGATCAGCGCGATGACGGCAAACGGAACCGGCATCAGGAACGTGAATCGCCAACCGGCACTGGTCAACAGCCCACCGAGGATCAGACCGGACGAGTAACCACTGGCGCCGAACACGGAGAACACCGACAGGGCACGGTTACGGGCCGGACCTTCCTTGAACGTCGTGGTGAGAATGGACATTGCGGTCGGAGCGGTGAAGGCCGCAGCCAATCCCTTCACGAATCGTGATGCGATCAGCAGTGTTCCGTTGTCGACAAGGCCACCGACCAGCGAGGCGATTGCGAACACGGTCAGTGCGATCAGGAAGACCTTCCTGCGCCCGAGAAGATCGGCGGTACGTCCACCGAGTAGCAACAGGCCGCCGAATCCGAGGACGTAGCCGTTGATGATCCACTGCAGCGAGGTAGTGGACAGGCCCAGTTCATTGCCGATGGACGGAAGCGCGACGCCCACCATCGACACATCGAGACCGTCGAGGAACAACACGAGGCAGAGCACCGCGAGGATGCCCCACAGCTTGAGGGACCAGCCCTCCCCTGTGGCCGGATCCGAGGATTCCGTAGAAACCGGGGCTTCCGGCGAATCGAATGGTTTGAGTGTCGAGTCTGTGCAAGTCACGTCAGCGAGAATAGATGCACATGCACATAATGCACAAGCATTTAATGCAATTGCACGTAATCGAGTCTTCAACTAGAATGCGGTCGTGACGTCGGAATCCGAATTGCGCAACACCTGGCGCTCGCTGTCGACCAGCTACAACGACATCGCGTGCGAACTCGATCGCCAGATGCAGTCGGCGCATGGGCTGAGCATGAGCGACTTCGAGGCTCTCGACCGACTCATGGACGCCACGTGCGAACGTCCACGCATGCAGGAGCTTGCCTCGGAGATGTACCTGAGTCCCAGCGCGCTCTCCCGTAGCGTGGCCCGTCTCGAGAAGGCCGGACTGGTTCAGCGAGCACTGTGCGAGGCCGACCGGCGCGGAGTCTTCGTCGACGTCACCGACAAAGGACGTCAGGTGCACGCGGACGCCAGCAAAATCCAACTGGCCGTACTGGATTCACGCCTGCGCGAGCAGTAGCCACACGTCAGCGGAGCACGACACAGCGCCCGGCCACCGGGCGAGGGCCGTTCCGGACTAGACTGAGCACATACCGACGCGCCTTTCTGTTGCCGTCGGCGATCGACAGCAGCGCAGCCAGCACGCTTTCACGCGGTCCTGGCCGAGGCAATCTGCCAGCGTTCCTGCGGCTTCTGCTAGTCCCTCAGGCTCCTGCCTGACATCTCTACCTGCTCCTATCGAGAGATACACAATTGAACAACGCACGCACCCTTGGAGTCATCGGACAGTCGAGCAAACCGGCAGAACGCCGGTTGCCGATCCATCCTGCGCATTTCGATCGCATCGATGCCGAACTACGTTCTCGGATCTACCTCGAAGAAGGCTACGGCCACCCCTTCGGCTACTCCGACGACTACCTCTCGCGCCTCGTTGCCGGAATCCGCACGCGCAAGCAGATTTTGGCGGAAACCGATGTGGTTCTGCTACCGAAGCCGTTGGTGCGTGACCTCGCCGAACTACGGTCAGGTCAGGTTCTCTGGGGCTGGCCGCACTGTGTCCAGGACACCGAACTGACACAGATCGCGATCGACAAGAAACTGACTCTCATCGCCTTCGAGGCCATGAACTTCTGGCACAGCGACGGATCGTTCAATCTGCATGTGTTCCACAAGAACAACGAGCTCGCCGGTTATTGCTCGGTACTGCACGCCCTGCAGTTGATCGGTTCCACCGGTGATTACGGCCGGCGTCTCACCGCTGCCGTGATCGGTTTCGGAGCCACTGCACGCGGCGCGGTCACAGCACTCAAGGCGCACGGTATCCACGAAGTGGACGTCCTCACCCAGCGTGGAGTCACCGCGGTCAGCTCCCCCATCCACTCGGCGCGCATGGTCTCGTTCGACAACAACAACGGTGACGTCCGTGGCAGCCACGTCATGCTCGACAACCACAGCGTGCCGGTGCCCGGCTTCTTGGCCGAGCACGACATCGTCGTCAACTGCGTACTGCAGAACACGGACGCCCCACTGACGTTCCTGACCGAGGAAGATCTCATGGACTTCCAACCGGGAAGCCTCATCGTCGACGTCTCGTGCGACGAAGGCATGGGGTTCAGCTGGGCTCGTCCCACCTCGTTCGCGGATCCGACCTTCATCGTCGGCGACAACATCACTTACTACGGCGTCGATCACAGCCCGTCGTACCTGTGGAACTCCGCGTCGTGGGAGATCAGCGAATCACTTCTTCCCTACCTGCCCACTGTGATGGCAGGAGAGACGGCCTGGAAGGCAGACGAGACCGTCGATCGGGCCATCGAAATCCGGGACGGCGTCATCGTGAATCCCGCCATCACACGTTTCCAGCACCGCTCGTCGGACTACCCGCACGCTGTCATCGCGGAGTAGGCGCCCCGATCAGGCCTGGCCGGCTGCCGCATTGATCGGCGCCATGTCGAAATAGTCGCGCCAGGCTTTGATCTTTCCGTCCTCGACTTCGAACACCCCCATGACCGGGAGCGCTACCTCGGCGCCGTTGATGGTGAAAACGTCGACGCGCTCGTTCATGACGGTGTTGCCGTCCGCGACCTGACGCTTGATCTGAAAGTCGATGTTGCCGAAGGCACCGACAAACTGCTCGATGAACGCCCGGACGGCCTCGCGACCGACCACGGGCTCCATCGGGATGTTGTGATAAACGACGTCATCGGTGAAGTAGTCGACGATCTTTGCAACATCGGCGGCTGCCCACAGCGCACAGAAATCGGTGATCAGTTTGTCCGATGTCATTGTGTTCCAGCCTCTTTCGAATCGTCTTCGTGGGGTTCGATGATTGCCAGGATGCTTTCGATCTCGCCTGCCGGTATCCCGAAGTACTCGGTGACGAAAACTGTGACGGCCGGTGCCTGGCCAGGTGTTCCGAGGTCGAGCAGATACCGGGCTACGACGCTCTCGCCCCACTCACGCAGCGCGAGTTCACGTATCGCCACGATTCCGCGATATTGCTGGCCTTGTTCGAGCTCGTTGCTGATGAAGGCTCCGCTGTCACCGGTTCGCTGACCGTTCTCGACCCGCCAGGCGTCGGCGGCGAAGCGGACCTTCGTTGCGTCATGAGTGAGCAATGCGTTCACGTATTCACGCGCCATGGCGACGCGTCCGCTTACCGCAGACTCCGTGGAGTGCTTGGCAATTGCGCCCAGGATCGACTCCGACAACTCCGGTCGGCAGATCACGAGATCCGGCAGGTACGGATGCGATTCGTTGTAGAGCAGCGGCGAACCGTCGATGCGGCTGCAATGCAGTCCCGCCGCCTGTGCGACGCCGACGGGTGCAGCCGAATCCCATTCCCACTGCCCACCGGCGTGCAGGTACGCGTCGACCTCGCCGCGCACCACCGCCATCGCCTTGGCGCCGGCCGATCCCATGTGCACCACGTCGGCGCCGAGTTCGGCTGCCACCGCTTCGGTGAATGCGGGTGGTCGCGATCCGCTGACTACTACGCGGAGCGGCGAGTTGGCGGCAACCGAAGCTGCCTCGTCGCCACTGGAGTACACCGCTCCGAGCGCCGGCTGAGCAACCGCGGCTGCGGTAATTCCGCTACCGCGCTCCCAAAGCGCCACGTGCACTGCCCAATCCGCATGATTCGGCAAGCCGTATTCCTTGGAGCCGTCCAGCGGATCGATGATCCAGACCCGAGCTGCATCCAGACGACTGCGATCGTCGGCAGATTCCTCAGAGAGCACGGCATCGCCCGGCCGCTCGGCAGCCAACCGGTCGAGGATGTAGGAATCGGCGGCCTTGTCGCCCCGGCGGCCCAGTTCACGACCGTCGTCGACACCCAGACCCTCGGCTCGGATCCCCAGGAGGATCGCACCGGCTGCCTGCGCCAATTCCGCCGCGAGTGCCTCGTCGGCGATTCTGCTGTGTGTGGATTCGCTCACCGGTCCAACACTTCCATAATTCGCAGCGCAAGTTCGGTAGGCGTTCCGTCTTCGGGTCTGATCACCAGCTCGGGACTTGTCGGAGCTTCGTAGGGATCGTCGACTCCGGTGAATCCCGTGATTTCCCCGGCCCTGGCCTTGGCGTACATGCCCTTGGGGTCTCGGGCTTCACATTGCTCGATCGGGGTGTCGACGTAGACCTCGACGAACTTCAGCCCGGCGGCCTCGTGCGCCGCCCGCACTCGATCACGATCTTCGCGGTACGGGCTGATCAGGCAGGCCACTGCCACTGCACCTGAATCAGCGAACAACTGCGCCACCGAGCCGACTCGGCGGACGTTCTCGGCGCGGTCATCGGCACTGAATCCCAGATCCGCGTTCAATCCGTGCCGGAGGTTGTCGCCGTCGAGGCGGTACGCCGGGATACCCGCGGCCACCAACCGCCGCTCGAGTTCCACCGCGATCGTCGACTTACCCGAGGCCGAGAGACCGGTGAGCCAGACGGTGGCGCCGGCAGTCGCACGTTCCTCGCGAGAAACCTCCGAACTGTGCCAGACGACGCGCGATTCCTTGAGTGTCGGACCATTGATCATTCCGGCGGCGACGGTATTGCCCGTGGTCTCGTCCACGAGAATGAAGCTGCCCGTCACGCGGTTGCGGCGGTAGGGATCGAACATCAACGGCTGCTGCGTCTTGATCGAGATGCGGCCGATCTCGTTGAGGGACAGAGATTCTGCCTTCTCGTCGCGGTGCAGAGAATTGACGTCCAGCCGGTAGTCGAGCTTGACGATCTGCGCTTTCGTGGAGCGCGTGGTGTGCAGCAACGAGTAGCGATTGTTCTCCGACAGAGTTGTCTGTTCGGTCAACCAACAGACCATCGCATCGATTTCCTGCCCGACCTGCGGCCGGTTGTTGAGCCGACACATTTGGTCCCCGCGGCTGACGTCGAGGTCGTCGGTCAGCTCGATGCATACGGCCGAGGGCGCAAACGCTTCGTCGATCACGTCACCGCCCGGCCCGTGGACTGCCTTCACCGTCGAGGTGAATCCTGAAGGCAAAGCCACGATTTCGTCGCCGGGCTTGAAGACGCCACTGGCCACCGTTCCGGCGTATCCACGGAAATCGTGGAGGTCGGCGTCGGTCTGCTTCTGCGGACGGATCACGTACTGCACCGGGAAACGCGCGTCGATCAAATTGCGATCCGACGCGATGTGCACCTGCTCGAGATGGTGCAGCAGAGAAGGCCCGTCGTACCAGGACATGTTCTCGGTCCGGGCAACGATGTTGTCCCCCAACAGCGCCGAGACCGGAATGAACGTCAGGTCGTGGACGTCCAGTTTGATCGCGAACTGTCGGAATTCTTCCTTGATCTCCTCGAACCGTTCCTGAGACCAGCCCACGAGGTCCATTTTGTTCACACACAGCACGAGGTGCGGTATCCCCAGGAGAGTGGACAAGAAGGCGTGCCGCCGCGTCTGTTCGAGCACCCCTTTGCGAGCATCCACCAGGATCAGGGCAAGATCGGCCGTCGACGCGCCGGTCACCATGTTGCGGGTGTACTGCTCGTGCCCGGGAGTGTCCGCAATGATGAACTTCCGATGAGGGGTCGCGAAATACCGGTGGGCCACGTCGATCGTGATGCCCTGTTCACGCTCGGCGCGCAATCCGTCGGTCAGTAGCGCGAGGTTGGCGTACTCGTCGCCGCGTTCTCGACTGCTCCGTTCCACGGCCTCGAGTTGGTCCTCGAAGATCGACTTGGAGTCGTAGAGCAACCGGCCGATGAGTGTCGATTTTCCGTCGTCGACACTGCCCGCTGTAGCGACTCTCAGCAGTTGCGGCATCAGAAGTACCCCTCTTTCTTACGATCTTCCATGCCAGCTTCGGAAATCCGGTCATCAGCCCTGGTTGCGCCACGCTCCGTGATACGGCTCGCCGCAACTTCTTCCACGACAGCGCCCGGTGTTTCGGCCGACGATTCGACACATCCGGTACACGTTGCGTCGCCGACCGTACGGAAGCGCACCAACGCCTCGCAGGACTCTTCGCCGGCGCGAAGCTCGAGGAAACGGGTGCGTGCCAACAACATTCCGTCGCGTGGAACCACCTCGCGACGATGGGCGTAGTAGATGCCGGGGAGGTCGATCTGCTCGCTCTCGATGTACTGCCAGATGTCGAGCTCTGTCCAGTTCGAGAGCGGGAAGATCCGAATATGTTCGCCCTTACGGTGTTTGCCGTTGTACAGGTTCCACAGTTCAGGTCGCTGCACCTTGGGATCCCATTGCCCGAACTCGTCCCGGAAGCTGAACACCCTCTCTTTGGCGCGCGCCTTCTCCTCGTCTCGGCGAGCACCACCGAACACGGCGTCGAACTTGTTGTCGCGAATTCCGCGCAGCAACGCGTGCGTCTGCAGGCGATTGCGACTGGAACCGACTCCGGTGTCCTCGATGACGCGACCGGCGTCGATGTCGTCCTGCACGCTGGAGACGACAAGACGCAGGTTGAAGCGATCGACCGTCTGGTCGCGGAATTCGATCACCTCGTCGAAATTGTGACCGGTGTCGACGTGCATCACAGCGAACGGCAGTGGGGCAGGCCAGAATGCCTTGGCCGCTACGTGCAGCATCACGACGGAATCCTTACCTCCGGAGAACAGGAGGACCGGCTTTTCGAAAGTCGCTGCGACTTCGCGGAAAATATGGACCGCCTCCGCTTCGAGTGCTCGCAGATGCGACAACTCGTAGGCGGGCGGGGTCTGGAGTGTTGCCATGTCTTTCGCTCCTGAGCATCACGTACTCCGTGCGGAACACCATTTCCGCATCGGTACATTTATGTACCGGACTGGTTCTAAATTGAACGCAATCACAGAATAGAACTCGTTCTACCCAAAGGTCAATGACCGGCAATAAGACGTCACAGACCGCGAACCGGACTCCTGCCACCAACTTCCGCCGTCACCGCATCCGCCGCCGCAACCAGCACCGCGGCGCGGCGCTCGATCTCGGCGCCCGTGATCGCCCCACCCACATAAAGTGTCAGCACAAGGGCCTGATGCCCCTCGGCGTCGTAGGTCGGGGCCGCGATGAGACTGACGGGATGCTCGTCGTCAGAGCTGATGTCGCGTCCGAGATACACCCTCTCGCCCAGGCTCGAGACCATCTCACCGAGCAGTTCACGCACCTCCGGCGGAAGATCGTGCGTCGCAACGCCCGCCATCAGCGTGTGCAGTCGCTGCCCGACGGGATCCAGACTCTCGACCAGATACCCCGCAGCCCGACACTCGCGGACCACGTTCCACAGACGCTCGCGATCCAAGCGCACCGGCAGGCTCGGCTCTTTGCTCAGCCAACTGTCCATGTCGTGATCCGAACCCCAGAGGACGTACATCAGCCCGACCGGCGGAGCGAACGGGTACACCTGACCGACCTTGGCAGCGCGACGCGCGCCGATCGGTCCGGTCACTTCGAGAACGCTGATCTGATCACCGATCACACCGGACGCCGTGCACGTCGTCCCGAACTCCGTGCTCACTTTCTCCAGATGGGTGCGGGCAATGGGTCCGACGGCAAATCCTCGCTGAGCTGCACGTCCGGCCGCGATCAAGGCCGGACCGAGCCCATAGGTCTTCGACACCTCGTCCCGAGTCAGGTATCCACGATCAGCCAGCGCCGTGAGGATTCCCAAGCAGGTGGGTTTGCTGATCTCGAGCGCGCGGGCCAGTTCCGACAGCCCGAACCGCTGATCAGGGCGGCCGACGAGGTAGTCGAGCACCTGAACCACCCGTTCGGTGGGAGGCGATTGTCTCCCCCTCGGGCGTCCCTCTTCAGGCGTCTTCTCCGGTCCACCCATTGACCACTCCCTAGAACGCGTTCTATTGTCGAAATACCCAACATCTACCAAATAGGTACATATTTGTACCACGACGCTCTGGACCGGCGACATAGTCGGAACTGTGAGGAGCCAGCGTGCTGACGGACCCGTTTGCCGAGGCGATCGCCGAAGCCGAGAAATTGATCGAGACTGCGCCGCACATCAGATCCGAACAGGATCTACTGGAGGGATACCAATATCTGGCCGGCGGAATCATCGCGACGACGCATGCCGCCTGGGCCGGCGAAAAGACCCATCCGAGTTTCATCCAGGGCACCGGACCATTCACCAAGATGGGCCTCGACAACCCCGACACTCTGTACTTCGGCGCCCGAATCAACGACGACAAGGAATACAAGGTCACCGGAAAGCGCGGCACCACAGCCGATCTCAGCTTCCAAGTGTTGAGTGGGAACTACACCAACTCGAACGTTCCCGGAAGCGAAATTGCCTTCGACGACCGCGAGCTGGAGATAGACGACGACGGCAACTTCGTCGCTTGGTTCGGCCCCGGCCCCGCCGACGGACGAGCCAACTACTACACCCTGGCGCCCGGATCCTCGCAGCTGGTCGTTCGCGAGGTCTACAGCGACTGGAGTCAGCAGCGCGGCGTGATCCGCATCGAGCGCACCGATTCGATCGGGATCGCGCCGCCACCTCTCACCGCCGAAGAGACCGAGAAGCGTTACGCCCGGGCTGGGAAGGCACTGGTCACGCGGGTCAAGACGTGGCTCCAGTTCCCGGAGTGGTTCTACCTCAAGCTCGCGGTCAACACCATGACCGAACCACGCCTGACACCGGGCGGGCTGGCAACGCAGTACTCGTCGGTGGGACATTACGAACTCACCGACGAGCAGGCGATGATCATCACCGTTCCCGCCTCCGACGCACCGTATCTCGGCTTCCAACTGGGGAGCCTCTGGTACATCTCACTGGACTACGTCAATCATCAGACCTCCCTCAACAACGGCCAGGCACAGGTCGATCCGGACGGGATGGTTCGAATGGTGGTCAGCGAGAAGAACCCCGGTGTCACCAACTGGATCGAAACCGTCGGACATCCGCGCGGCATTCTGCAGTTCCGTTGGCAGCGCGTGTCCCGCGAGCTGACGCCGCAGGACGGTCCCACCGTCGAAATCGTCGCCGTCGCAGATATTGCGAAGCACCTGCCGCATTTCGACACCAACGCCATCACCGCCGAGGACTGGGCAGCGCGCATTGCCCAGCGCCAGGCCGCCATCGACAACCGAATGCTGGGGTAATCATGACCGCCTTGCTCGAAGACCGTGTAGTAGTCATCTCCGGAGTCGGCCCGGCACTCGGCCGCGCTCTGGCCCTTCGATGTGCGTCGGCCGGCGCGAGTCTTGTTCTCGCAGCACGTACGCAATCGCGACTCGACGACGTTGCGAAGGAAATAGTCGATGCCGGTGGGCGCGCCGTCACCGTTGCCACCGACATCACCGACCAGGCTTCCGCCGAGAATCTGGTGGCCGAGTCCATTGCCGCCTACGGCAAAGTGGACACTCTGATCAACAATGCATTCTCGATTCCGTCGATGAAACCGTTGGCTCGCACCGATTACCAGCACATCCGCGACAGCATCGAACTGACCGTGCTGGGTGCGTTGCGCCTGACTCAGCTGTTCACGCCAGCACTTGCCGAGTCGGACGGCTCCGTGGTGAACATCAATTCGATGGTGTTGCGGCATTCGCAAGAGCGTTACGGCAGCTACAAGATGGCGAAGTCGGCCCTGCTCGCCATGTCGCAGTCCCTGGCCACCGAACTCGGCCCGCAGGGAATTCGTGTCAATTCGATTGCACCCGGCTATATCTGGGGAGACACCCTCAAGGGATACTTCGCGCACCAGGCGGAGAAGTTCGGCATGACCGTCGAGCAGATCTACGAGCACACTGCGTCGAACACCGACCTCAAGCGCCTGCCGACGACGGATGAAGTATCCGACGCGGCGATCTTCCTGGCGTCTCCGATGGCCAGCGCGATCACCGGCCAATGCATCGACGTCAACTGCGGCGAATTCCATCACTAGGAGCACCATGACTGAACGCACTCACGTCGGCACCGTCGAGGATCTCCACGCCTCGGCGACACGGATGACCGGACTGACGGACTTCGGCGTCGACGATTACACCGAAGCTCTGTCGGTCCTGCTCGAGTCCTACGACCGCGACGAGGATCTGACGCCCTTCGGCAGCAAGATCTCTCGGGTATTCCTTCGCGGCGCCCTGGTGGCCCGTCTGCTCAGCGAATCGGCGTGGAAGGAGCATCCGGAACACGCCGACGTCAAGATCGAGCGGCCGATCTTCGTCACCGGATTGCCACGGACGGGCACCACTGCCTTGCACCGCCTCCTCACGGTCGACCCGGCTCACCAGGGCCTCGAGATGTGGCTGACCGAGTTCCCTCAGCCTCGCCCGCCTCGCGATACGTGGGAATCGAACCCGGTCTTCGCCAAGATCGAGGAGACATTCGGTCAACACCACGTCGAGCATCCCGAATTCATGGGCGTGCACTACATGTCGGCCAGCGAAGTCGAAGAATGTTGGCAACTCTTGCGTCAGACGTTCAAGTCCGTGTCGTACGAGTGCCTGGCGAATCTACCCACGTACTCCGCATGGCTGAAGGACCAGGAGTGGTCGAACGCCTATGCACGACACAAGAAGAACCTGCAGCTGATCGGTCTGCCCGATCAGGATCGACGGTGGGTCCTCAAGAACCCGAGCCACCTGTTCGCGCTCGACGAATTGATGGAGGCGTACCCCGACGCTCTCGTCATTCAGACTCACCGCTCCCCTACGACGATCATTCCGTCGGTGTGCAGCCTGGCCGCCCAGGCGACAGAGGGTTGGTCGAACACGTTCACCGACAAGGTGATCGGCGAAAGTCAGCTCGAATTGTGGGCCAGGGGGCTCGAGCAGTTCGACAGTGCACGCGCACACCACAATCCCGCACAGTTCATCGACGTCGACTATCAGGACTTCGTCACCGATCCGCTGGGAACCGTCGAGAACATCTACACGCACTTCGACATCCCGTTGACATCTACTGCGCAGCAGTCGATGGAGGCCATGCACGAGGAAAGCCGTTCGGGTGCTCGCAAACCGTCGCACAAGTACACGCTCGAGGAATTCGGCCTGACGAAGGAGCAGGTGGAAGAGCGATTCGGAACTCGCTGACCACCGCTGGCCGACGACCTTGCTGACAACTGAAGCCCCGCCGATCGGCGGGGCTTCAGTGATCAAAACGCGGTCAGCTGCTGAGATGCTCACCCAGCAGTCGGTCCAACTCGACCGGCGCCTCGTCCGGAATCCAGTGGCTCACGCCGCTGAGAACTTCGAACCGGTACGGACCGTCGACAAACGCGGGGGTGAGCGCAGAACCCTTGGGCCCGATGGCGGCGTCGCCGTCACTCCAGACGTGCAGGGTCGGCACGGTGACCCTGGCAGTTGCGGGGTTCGGCTTGGTCATCCACATCGCGCGATACCAGTTCAGACCACCGCGCAGGCGGCCGGGAGCCAGCATGGCATTCAGATCGCGCCGTGCGTTCTCCGGCGTCTGTCCGCTCGAGATCAGGAACTTCTCACCCGCCGACGTGGAGGACAGAACTTTCTCGGGAACGAACGGCAATTGGAACGCCCCCATGTACCACGATTTCAGTCCCTGCGTGCTGGTCACCATCGCCTTGACGAACGCCAGTGGATGCGGAACCGACACCGCGGTAACGGTGTTGAGCAAATCGGGCCGCTCGGCAGCGACCTGCCATGCGACTGCGGCACCCCAGTCGTGGCCGACCAGGTGCACTTTGCCCACTGCGAGCGCGTCGATCAGTGCGACAGTGTCAGCGGCGAGTTCGGACCCGCGGTACGCCCAGCGCGCTTTCGGCCTGGCGCCGGGTGAGTACCCTCGCTGATCCGGCGCCACCGTGCGGAAGCCGCGGGTGTGCAGCAGCGGTGCGAGCTGATCCCACGAGCTCGAATCCTGCGGAAATCCGTGCAGGAGAACCACGACCGGACCGTCGGCGGGTCCTTCGTCGCGCACGTCGAAGGTCAGCCCGGACCGGGAGTACGAGGTGAGGCGATCCGCCGGTGTAATCATAGCGCCACGCTAGTCTTCGCGGCCCTGGTAACCGGAGCCTTTTCACCGGCACGCAGGAACTGACCTGTCTTTTCGATTCCGAATCCGGGGGCGAATTCACCTTCGCGGTAGACGAGTCGGCCGTTGATCACCGTAGCGACCGCTGCGTCGTCGCTGCGGTTGACCATCCGGCTGATCCCGCCGTACTCGGGAACCTTTGCCTCGAACAACCCGTCCACCGACTCGTCGAGCCCGGCCGGGTCGATGACAACGAAGTCCGCGCGGTCACCCTGGCGTAGATGCCCGGCGTCGATGCCGTACCAGTCCGCCAGTTCGCCTGTCAGGCGGTGGATTGCGCGTTCGATGGTGAGGAACGGCTTGCGGTCACTCTGAGCGTCCTTGACGCGCTTGAGGAGTCGCACCGGGTAGTTGTAGAACGCCATGTTGCGCAGATGCGCGCCGGCATCGCCGAAGCCCATCTGCACACCGGAACTCGCGGCGAGTTTCTTCGCGAACTTGGGCCGGTGATTGGCAATGGTGGTGCGCCAGCGAAGATCTCGCCCGTACTTCACCACCAGGTCGAGGTACGCGTCCACCGGGTGCACTCCGCGGATGTCACCGACCTGACCGAAGTTCTTGCCGATCAACGTCTCGTCCGGGCATCCCACGATGACCGCATCGTAGAAATTGCGATGCCAGATGCGGGGTGAGAACTTGTTGTCGTAGTCCTTACGGAATGCGCGACGGTACGACTCGTCCTGGAGCAGTTCGTTGCGCTCCACCTGGTCCTTGAGGTGCAAAGCGGCGGCGCCGGCACCGAACTCCTCGAACACGACCAGGTCGATTCCATCCGCGTAGACGGTGAAGGGAACCGGAAGGTGCTGCCACTTGAAATCGGTCTTCGCGAAGCGATTGAGCAGTGGGGCCGCAGCGAGCATGAAGTACACGATCACCGGGTAGGCCTTCGAATCCGCACCGGAGAGCAGCGACGTCTTGAGCGGTTTCTTGCGTCCGATCGCCGAGCTTTCGGCGAAGAACGCCGCGACGTTCGGATGCAGGTTGATGGTCGGAGCGCTCTGCAAGATCTTTCCGCGATCACGAAGGATGCGATTGAGGAATCGGAACTCTTTCCACCGTGCATACGTCGACGGCAAAGAGCGAGAACGATATTCGTCGCCGTCGATCTTGTCGAGGGCATTGGTCATCGACGACAGGCCCAGCATCCCAGCGTCGATGGCGTCCTCGAGCATCGAGCCCATCCGGCCGAGTTCCGAGCGAGTCGGCTTGACCTTCTTGTCGGTGCCGCGCCCCAGTCCGAGTACGTGCGTGCGGATGTCGGAATGACCGATGAAGGCCGCGACATTGGGTCCGAGGGGAAGGGCTTCGAGGGCGGCGGTGTACGCCGCGGGACCGGTCCAGGTCTTGTTCGCTTCGAGGATGCGCAGCACCGCGTCGTGGGGAACTGCTTCGACCCGGCTGAACAGATCCGCAATCTCGCGCGGGGTCGAATACACCGCCGACAGCGAGCAATTGCCGAGCACGACCGTCGTGACGCCGTGGCGAACCGATTCCGGAAGCCCTGGACTGACCAAGGCTTCGGCGTCGTAGTGCGTGTGGACGTCGACATAGCCGGGGAGAACCCATTTGCCGGCCGCGTCGATCACTTCTGTGTCCGGCCCGATCTCGAGGCGCGTCGTGGACACCTCCGCGACCACGCCGTCTCGAATTCCGAGATTACGACGCAGACCTGGAGCCCCCGTCCCGTCGAACCACAACCCGTCGTTGACCACGATGTCGAAAGCAGACACTGTCGGACTCCTCGCCTCACGTATGTGTTACCTCACGTTATAGACAGCGTTGAGTAAAAGTCAATGAACCTTCCGAACCAATACATAAGATGACGGAATGGCTGCAGTCCCCCGCTCCCCCGAAGACCGTCAGAGGCAAATCCTCGAGGTGGCAGTACAGATGCTGCGGACCGAGCCTTTCGACCAACTGTCGATGGATCGCGTCGCAGCCGAGGCCGGTGTCTCGCCGCCACTGCTGTTCCACTACTTCAAGAACAAGAAGGGTTTCCAGAACGCCATCCTCGAGGCCGCCTCGGCCGATCTCGAAGATCGAATGCGACCGGATCCCGAGCTACCCATCACGTCCCAGCTGCGCTCAGGTATCGAGACATTCGTCGACGCCGTTATCGAGCACCCCACCATTTACCTCGCCGTGATGCGTATGGCCGGCAGTGGCGACGTTCGAATGCGCACGATCTACCGAGGCATGCGCCGCACTTTCACCACGTGGATCGTCGCTGCGCTGACGAATCTAGGCATCGAATCGAATGCGACCGTGGAGGCGACAATCGCCGGGTGGCAGGCATTCATGGAGGAAATCGTCGTCAACTGGATCGACGAGCCGACGCTCGAGCGAGGCGAAATGGTCGACCTTTGCGAACGAATCTTCTACCACTGCCTACCGGCAGCGGGCATCAGCGTGGAGCAAATAGTGGCAGCCACCGTTGTCGCGACGGCCAGTGAGTCCGGCGCAACACAACTGTGATCTTCGTGCCGGGGTTTCACAGGTGGTCACGATTGGGTATCTTGCTTGCAGTGGCACTGGACCACGACCCCAACACATGAAGGATCCAACATGGAGTCTGTCGAAAACGTATTGCCCGAGGGTGTCAAGCTCGAAGACGTCTTGAGTGTCCTCAAGGTCGCAGTTGCGGGCATCGGCCTCATCAGCGCACTTTCGGCATTCAGCTGATCGCAAAGCGTCATCGACAGGCCGGACTTCGGGGAGTCCGGCCTGTTTTTTGTTTACGTTCCTGAACAATCCGTGAACTTTTCAGCAACTTCAGCGCAAAGCGGTCATTTCGACCCAAACAAGCGTCCAGTTTGCTAATTTGTGTCTGCGACACAAGGTCGTACAGAAACACCACGCAGACACAACCTTGTACATACAAACCTGTACATACGACACGGAGGACCGAAACATGGGTTCCATCAACACCCTCAGCGCCGTCATCGACATCATCAAGGTCGTCCAGCCGTTGATCGCCAAGCTCAACCTCAGCTGATTCGCTTGCACCACACCCCTGCCAGGGCGTAACTCGAAATGGGGCCGACATCGTCGGCCCCATTTTCCGTAGGTGCTCTATCTCAGCCGAGTGCCTTCTTGATCTCTCCTGCCAGTACCGACGCCAGCTGCGGCGGCACCGCATTGCCGATCATCGTGCGCACCGCTCCCCACTTGCCCTCGAAGACGTAGTCGTCGGGAAAGGTCTGGAGGCGAGCAGCTTCTCGAACGGTCAACGATCGC
Source organism: Rhodococcus sp. MT28 (assembly GCF_058792695.1). Lineage (NCBI taxonomy): Bacteria > Bacillati > Actinomycetota > Actinomycetes > Mycobacteriales > Nocardiaceae > Rhodococcus > Rhodococcus sp. MT28. Next base: position 23,239 of record NZ_JBXAFD010000014.1, on the reverse strand, counting down.
GTGTGTTTCGGATGCACGTTGCGTGAAGCCGAGATCATCCCGAAAGTGGTTCCGACCGTGGACGCCGGCTCGTCCCACCGGAGGCGCTTGTACGTCGTGTTGTATCCGGACGACGGTCGCATGGCCGGATCTTCGTTGTCGTGAGCCGACATTCCTTCCGGTACATCACGCAGCCACCGCAAGACGTGCTCGGGATGTTCGACGGCCCAGTGCAGCGGGTCCGTCTCGCAGGCCTGCCCGGATTCCAGCGGGGCCAGATCGACGGTGGCATCGCGGAAAGTCCTCAGCGGCGCAACATCATTCACGCCGTGAGTCTTCGGCGGGAAACGCAGCGGCCCGATACCACTGTCGCGGCGGGTCGCCACGATGAACACTCGTTCCCGGAACTGCGGGACGCCGTAATCCTGCGCATTGACCGTGTTGACCGACGCGTCGTAACCGCATGCAGCCATCTCGCCGAGAATCCGGTCGACGACCATCCCACCGTCCGGGTCTTTCATGCTCAGCAGCAGCCGAACATTTTCCATCACCACGACCTTCGGCCTCACCAGATCGGCGAGCTCGAGTAGGTTCCGGAAGAGATGGTTACGCGGATCGTCGCGGTCTCGCCGGCCGGCGAGACTGAAACCCTGACACGGCGGCCCCCCGGCCAACACATCGATATTCACCTGTGCCAGAAGATCTTTCACACGGGCTTCGTCGATCGCCCGGATGTCCTCACCGAGGCACTTCGCGCCGGGGAAGTTCCGATCGAAGGTCGCGCGCGCCTCCGGCACGACTTCGATGTATCCCTCCACCGAAAACCCCGCCATCCGAAAGCCTTCGGCCATACCGCCACAACCGGAGAACGCCGTCAATACGGTGGGGCCACCGTTTCCTGCCCCCGCGACCGCACGCCTGGCCACCGAGGCGGGGTCGTTGACCGGTGTCGCTCGACGCGCACGGGTACTACCGCTCGATCGCTTCCGGGGGGCCGCGTACGTGCCCTCACGCTTGGCTGCTTCCAACGCGGAGAGGGCCGTGAGGACTGCTCGCTCAACCGGTGGCTTCGGATATGCCTTGTCGAGTTCCCACGCGGAGACGACTGCTGACGAGACTCCCGCCTGGCGGGCGAACTGGAACTGACTGATCCCCACGTGCAAGCGCCGCGATCGCAGGTCCTGTCCCGAAATCAATTCAGTGCCTCACTCATGTGGTCCGCTCGCTCCGGCAGCCCAGACTATCGCAGCCGACCCCGCGAACCGGGACCACACAAGAGAGACCGGCAGGCGATATGCCTGCCGGTCTCCGACACGAGCGGATGACGGGACTCGAACCCGTGTGAACGGCTTTGCAGGCCGGTGCCTAGCCACTCAGCCACACCCGCGTCAGTGAGTAACTCTGCCCTGAGTGACGATCTCGAACCACAGTTCCGCTCAGCATGATTCGAGTGCATTCTCGCCAAGCGTTCCAGTCTCTGGGAAAAGTGCGGGCCTTTCGGGAACAAATCGGTCAGTCTCGATGCTGACTCCCTCGGTGGGCGCAGGTCATTCGATTGCGGCCCGACTTTCGACCGAACGACCGAGCAGTTCGCCAGACCCAGACAACCCAGAAGGTTTCATGAGTGCCGAGAACACCGCCATCGCCCCGCCTGTGAAGGCAGCTCCGCTCTTGGAGGCGGCCCCGCTGGATACGAGCAGTGTCGACCGTAAGCCGAGCGTCGGGAAGATTCTTGCCCTCGGTTCCATGACCGCGCTCGGGCCCTTCACCATCGACATGTACCTGCCCGCGCTGCCGGATATCGGTGCCGATCTCGGGGTCTCGTCGTCAACGGTTCAGCTGACGATCACCGGAACTCTCATCGGCCTCGCACTCGGCCAGCTGTTGGTCGGGCCGCTCTCGGACACTCTCGGCCGCAAGAAGCCGCTGCTCGCCGGGATCGGTGTGCACATCCTGGCTTCGCTGCTGGCGGTCTTCGCACCGAGCATCGCGGTCCTCGGCATCCTGCGGGTTTTCCAGGGCATGGGCGCGGCGGCCGCGGCAGTGGTGACCATGGCGATCGTCCGCGACCTCTACAGCGGTAACACCGTTGCCGTTGTGATGAGCCGGCTGATGCTCGTGCTCGGCGTTGCGCCGATCCTGGCGCCCAGCATCGGTGGCGCCCTCCTCGTCGCCCTCGACTGGCGCGGGATCTTCGTCGTACTGGCACTGATCGGCGTCGGCACAGCGATGATCGGTGCGTTCGGACTGTCCGAAACATTGCCGAAGGAAAAGCGTCGCCCGAGCGGATTGACGTCGGTTCTCCGTACCTACGGTTCGCTGCTCGGCGACCGCACGTTCATGGTCCTGACGCTCGTCTCCAGCGTCGGCATGGCGTCGTTGTTCGCGTATGTCTCGGGCGCGTCGTTTGTCTATCAGGATCAGTACGGCCTCAACGAGCAGGAGTTCGCGCTGCTCTTCAGTGCGGGCGCGATTGCGTTGATCGGCGCTTCGCAGGTCAACGTCCGACTGCTCGATCGGTGGACTCCCCAGCAGATCACCAAGTGGGCCCTCGTGGCTGCCGTTGTCTCCGGGGCCGTCGTCATTGCTGTCGCGGTCCTGGAACTGGGCGGGCTCGCTGGATTCGTGATCGCACTGTGGGTCATGGCCGGTGCCATCGGGTTCGTTCTGCCCAACGCCCCGGCACTGGCGCTCGCTCGTCACGGCGAAGCGGCCGGTACTGCCGCCGCAATGCTCGGTGCATTCCAGTTCGGCGTCGGTGCGGCCATCGCGCCGGCCGTCGGCCTACTGGGAAACACGAGCACAGCCCTGGCCGTCACGATGACGGCGTGTGTGTCGCTCGGTCTGATCGCTCTTCTGGCTACGACCCGAAAGAGTGAATCGGTCTAACCGGCAGCGGAGAACCACTCGCTGTAGAAGGTGGCAAGTCCCAGGACGCACGAGATCGCGACGAAGATCCAGAATCTTGCGATCACGACGGTTTCCGGCCAACCGAGTAACTCGAAGTGATGATGGATCGGGGCCATCTTGAATACGCGTCGGCCGGACGATCGGAAGACCAGAACCTGGATGATCACCGACAGGATCTCAGCGACGAACAGGGCGCCGATGATGACCATCAGCAGCTCGGTGTGCGTCGTGACGGACAGGCCGACAACCAGGCCGCCGAGCGCCAAGGAGCCGGTGTCGCCCATGAAGATCTGAGCCGGGGCGGCATTCCACCAGAGGAAGCCGAGGCACGCCCCGCCTGCGGCGGCAGCGACGATCGCGAGATCCAGGGGGTCACGAACGTCGTAGCAACCGGCGGCAGGCTCGAGGACACACGAGTTCCGGTACTGCCAACCGGCGATGACGACGTAGGTCCCCAGGATCATGCCCATCGACCCGGCCGCGAGACCGTCGAGGCCGTCGGTGAAATTGACGGCGTTGGACCAGGCGAACACCAGAATGCAGAAGAAGACCACAAAGCCGATGGCACCCATGGAGAACACCGAGATGTCACGAACATGGGACAGGTACTGGCTTCCGGGAGTGACTCCGTTGTTGTTGGAGAACTGCAGGAACAATATGCCGAAGATGATGGCACTCGCCAGCTGACCGACGGTCTTCGCTGTCTTGTTGAGCCCGAGATTGCGCTTCTTACGGATCTTGATGAAGTCGTCGAGAAAGCCGACGATTCCCAGTGACGTGGCGAGCGCGAGAACCAGCCAACCGGATGCAGACAGCCGCGGTAGCCGCGAGCCGAATCCGATGATGTGTGCCGCCAGGTAGCCCGCCCACATGCCGGCGATGATCGCGATGCCGCCCATTGACGGGGTGCCACGCTTGCCCTGATGACTCTGCGGACCCTCGATCCGAATCTCGTGCCCGAGCCCCTGCCGCGAAAGCACACGAATGAGAAACGGAGTCAGGAAGAGCGCGACGAACAACGAGACGCCACCCGCTACGAGGATTGAAATCACCCGTGGGACTCTACAGACGTAAGCGGCTGCGACACACAATCAGACAAGGCACCCGACCGCTTGCCAGCATGGGATGATCGAACCTATGTCTCCCCCCGCGCCGCTCCCCCTCGACCCCATCGAAGAGGCGCATCGTCAGTGGACGGAGCACGGGTGGAGCGATGTCGCCGACGGTATGGCTGCGGTCACGTCGGTGATGCGTGCGCAGCAGATCATGATGGCGCGGGTCGAAGAGGTACTCAAGCCGCTCGGGTTGACCTTCGCTCGCTACGAACTGCTGACGCTTCTCACCTTCACCAGGTCGGGCGCACTCCCGATGGCCAAGGCGAGCGCCCGACTCCAGGTTCACCCCACCAGCGTCACCAATGCCGTCGACCGTTTGGAGAAAGCGGAGTTGGTCAGGCGGGTCCCGCATCCCAGCGATCGCCGTGCAACGCTCATCGAGATCTCGGACGCCGGTCGCGCACTGGCCCTCGAAGCGACCGAAATGCTCAACAGCAAGGTGTTCGCTCACCCCGGACTCCAGCAGGACAAGCTCGAGCAATTGGTGACGATCCTCACTGAACTTCGCAAGACTGCGGGTGACTTCGACACCGGCGGCGCACCGACCAAGTGGTGAACCGACCACCCGTACACACAAAGAAACTGCCCTCACACTCTCGACGAGTGTGAGGGCAGTTTCAGCGCTGTTGAAATTCAGCGGTGCTTGAATTCTGCCGACCGCTTCTCCACGAACGCGGTCATGCCTTCCTTCTGATCCTCCGTCGCGAAGGTCGAGTGGAACACCCGACGCTCGAAGCGGACGCCCTCGGCGAGGGTGGTCTCGAAGGAGCGGTTGACTGCTTCCTTGGCCATCATCGCAATCGGCAGCGACATCTCGGCGATGGTGGTTGCGGTCTTCAAGGCATCGTCGAGCAGATCGGCGGCCGGAACGATCCGGGCAACCAGGCCTGCACGTTCGGCTTCTTCTGCGTCCATGTTGCGGCCGGTGAGGCACAGCTCCATGGCCTTGGCCTTGCCCACGGCGCGCGTAAGGCGCTGCGAGCCACCGATACCCGGAATGACACCGAGCTTGATCTCGGGCTGGCCGAACTTCGCGGTATCCGAAGCGATGATGAAATCGCAGAGCATCGCAAGCTCGCAGCCACCACCGAGCGCGTATCCGGAGACGGCGGCGATCAGCGGCTTACGAGCTGCTGCGACGCGGTCCCACGGGGTGAAGAAATCCTCGACGTATGCGTCCATGTACGTCTTGGACTGCATTTCCTTGATGTCGGCACCGGCGGCGAAGGCGCGCTCGGAACCGGTGATCAGGATGGCTCCGATGCCGTTGTCCGCTTCGAGGTCGGCAACCGCGGCGACGACCTCGTTCATCAGCTCGGAGTTCAGCGCGTTGAGAGCCTTCGGGCGGTTGAGCGTGATGACGCCGACGCGACCCTTACGCTCGAGGATGATGGTGTTGAAGTCGGTCACTACTGTCCTTCGGTCGAACGGTCACGGATGTCGTTGATGATGGCAGAGAAGTCCTGACCGCCACCGCCCGCGGCATGGAAGCGACTGTAGAGTTCGGCGGCCTTGAGTCCGATCTCCGCATCGACGCCGTTGTTGCGCAGCGCATTTGCTGCCAGACCCAGGTCCTTGTCCATCAGTGCAACAGCAAAGCCGGGCTGGTAGTCGTTGTTGGCCGGGCTGGTGGGCACAGGTCCCGGAACCGGGCAGTTGGTGGTCAGTGCCCAGCACTGTCCCGAGGCGTTGGACGCCACGTCGAAGAGCGCCTGGTTGCTCAGGCCGAGCTTTTCGCCCAACACGAACGCCTCGCTGATCGCGATCATCGAAATGCCGAGGATCATGTTGTTGCAGATCTTGGCTGCCTGGCCGACACCGGCGTCGCCGCAGTGAACGACCTTGCGGCCCATCACGTCCAGCAACGGTGACGCGGCTTGGAAGTCAGCTTCGGAACCGCCGACCATGAATGCCAGCGTGCCTGCGGTAGCCCCGACGACTCCACCGGAGACCGGTGCGTCGACGCTGCGGTGACCGGCTGCTTCGGCCTTGTCGTGTGCCTCGCGGGCGTCTGCGACGTCGATGGTGGAACAGTCGATGAACAGCGTGCCCGGTGTTGCCACCGGCAGCAGCTCTTCGTACAGACCCAGAACGTGCTTACCGCTCGGCAGCATCGTGATCACGACGTCGGCACCGCGAACGGCGTCGACCGCCGAATCCGCTACCGATGCACCGTCTTTGACTGCCTGCTCCAGCGCCGCAGGTGCCAGGTCGAAACCGACGACCTTGTGTCCGGCCTTGACGAGATTGGCCGCCATCGGGCCACCCATGTGACCGAGTCCGATAAATCCAATGGTGCTCATTAGTGATGCTCCTTCGGCGGTGATCAGTTGCCTTGCGGTTGAGGGGTGAGTCCGAGCTCGTTGTCGCCCAGCGGGGCGAAGTAGGCGTCGACGGATTCTGCCGTGACGTCGTCGAGGGTTGCCGGCAACCACTTCGGGTTTCGGTCCTTCTCGACTACCTGGGCGCGAATACCCTCGACCAGGTCGTGTGAGGCGAGCGCTGCCGTCGAGACCCGGAACTCCTCGTTGAGGACTTCTTCCAAGCTTGCTGCTTCCTTGGCATGTCGCAGGGATCGCAGGGTCACCGACAGTGCAATCGGGGACTTGCCGAGAATCTGCTCCGCTGCCTTCTCCGCTTCGGGGATTCCACTTGCGCGAAGACGCTCGACGATGGTGGATACGTCGTCGGCGGAGTACGCGGCGTCGATCCAGCTCTGCTGGGCCAACAGTTCCGACACCGGAGCCGGCTCCGCGTACTGCGCCACGGCGTCGGCAACCGAAGACGACGCGAGTGCGGCGATGAACGTCTCGATGTTCTCCGACGGGATGAAGTGGTCAGCGAAGCCTGCTGCGATGGCATCGCCGGCGCTCAGTCGCGCCGTGGTGAGCGCGATGTGCGTTCCGAGTTCACCGGGAGCACGCGAGAGCAGGTAAGTTCCGCCCACGTCAGGGATGAAACCGATTCCGGTCTCGGGCATTCCGATCATCGAGCGCTCGGTCACGATGCGAATGTCGCCGTGTGCGGACACTCCGACGCCGCCGCCCATGACGATCCCGTCCATGATCGCGACGTACGGCTTCGGGTAGTTCGCGATCTCGGAGTTGAGGATGTACTCCTCACGCCAGAAGTCGAGCGAACCGGTCTTGCCGTCCTTGGCGTCGTGGTAGATCGAGACGATGTCGCCGCCGGCGCACAGACCACGCTCGCCGGCGCCCGTGAGTACGACTGCCTTGACGTCGTCGTCGGACTTCCATTCCTCGAGGGCCTTGGCCATCGCCTTGACCATCGAGTGGTTGAGGGCATTGATCGCCTTGGGACGGTTGAGAGTGATGAGCCCCAGCCCGTCACGCTTTTCGATCAATACCTCGAGCTCGTCGCTCATGCTGCTCCCTGCTTTCCCTGACCTGATGCGACCACGCTGCGGGCGATGACCACCCTCATGATCTCGTTGCTGCCTTCGAGGATCTGATGAACCCGAAGATCGCGGACGATCTTCTCGATCCCGTACTCAGCAAGATAGCCGTACCCGCCGTGAAGCTGGAGGGCCTTGTTGGCTACGTCGAATCCGGTGTCGGTGGCAAAGCGCTTGGCCATCGCACACAACTCCACGACGTCGGACGCTCCGTCTTCGAGTGCGGCAGCGGCGCGCCACAGCAACGTCCTGGCCGCTTCGAGTTCGGTACGCATGTCGGCGAGCTGGAACTGCAGGGCCTGCGACTCGATCAGTGCCGAACCGAAAGCTTTGCGGTCCACCAGATATGCGACTGCCTTCTCCAGCGCTGCCTGGGCCCCACCGACCGAACAGGCGGCGATGTTCAGCCGGCCGCCGTTGAGACCTTTCATGGCGATGCGGAATCCGCTGCCCTCTTCACCGAGCATGTTGGCGGCAGGAACTCGCACGTCTTCGAAGATCACCTGACGGGTGGGCTGCGCGTTCCAGCCCATCTTGATCTCGTTGGCACCGAACGACAGTCCGGGCGAATCCTTGGGCACGATGAACGCCGAGATCCCCTTGGCACCGGCAGATCCGGTGCGTGCCATCACGACGTACACGTCGGAAGTGCCTGCGCCGGAAATGAACTGCTTGACGCCGTTGAGGATGTAGTCGTCGCCGTCACGAACGGCCTTGGTGCTCAGGCCCGCAGCATCGGAGCCAGCGCCGGGTTCGGTGAGGCAGTAGCTGCCCAGTTGATCCATCGAGCAGAGTCCGGGAACCCACTTGTGGCGCTGTTCGTCGTTGCCGAACTGGTCGATCATCCACGTGACCATGTTGTGGATGGAGATGTACGCGGCGATCGACGGATCGCCCTTGGCCAGCTCTTCGAAGATCCGGGCAGCGTCGACGCGACTCAGCTCACTGCCACCCACGTCTTCACGAATGTAGATACCGCCCATTCCCAGGGACGCCGCCTTACGGAGGACGTCCACCGGGAAATGCTTGGTCTGATCCCACTCCACTGCGTTGGGCGCCAGATGCTCGGCCGCGAAGTCGCGGGCAGTGTCACGAATCGCCCGCTCGTCATCGGTCAGAGTAAACATGGAAAGTGTTCCGATCAGTTCATCGTGGGGATGACGAAGTGGTTGTCAGGAGCGGAGTCTACGGAGCGACCCTCCTGACCTGCTTCCTTCTTGCCGGAAGGCCAGCGCTGCGTCACGGTCTTGGTCTTGGTGTAGAAGCGGAAGGAGTCGGGACCGTGCTGGTTCAGGTCACCGAATCCGGAGCGCTTCCAGCCACCGAAGGTGTGGTACGCGATCGGGACCGGGATCGGCACGTTCACGCCGACCATGCCGACGTTGACGCGAGCGGTGAAGTCACGCGCGGTGTCGCCGTCGCGGGTGAAGATGGAGACGCCGTTGCCGTACTCGTGTTCGGTCGGAAGACGCAGTGCCTCTTCGTAATCGGCAGCGCGGACCACCTGAAGGACGGGTCCGAAGATCTCTTCCTTGTAGATGCGCATGTCCGAGGTGACGTTGTCGAACAGGGTTGCGCCGGCGAAGAATCCACCTTCGTGGCCTTCGAGGGTGAAGCCGCGGCCGTCGACGACTGCCGTTGCGCCCTCGTCGATGCCGATCTGCACGTAGTTGTTGACGCGGTCGAGGGCATCCTGGCAAACGAGCGGTCCGAAATCGACGCCTTCGTCGTCACTGCGACCGATCTTGAGCTTCGCGACGCGCTCCTTCAGCTTCGCGACAAGAGCGTCCGCGGTCTCCTCGCCGACGGGAACGGCAACCGAGATGGCCATGCAACGCTCGCCGGCGCTGCCGTAGCCCGCACCGATCAGGGCGTCGGCAACCTCGTCGAGGTCCGCGTCCGGCATGACGATCGCGTGGTTCTTGGCGCCACCGAAGCACTGTGCGCGCTTGCCGTGAGCTGCAGCCGTCTCGTAGATGTACTGAGCGATCGGCGTGGAGCCGACGAAGCCGACGGCCTTGATGCGATCGTCGGTGAGCAGAACGTCGACAACTTCCTTGTCACCGTTGACCACGTTGAACACACCTGCGGGCAGTCCTGCTTCGAGGAACAGCTCGGCCAGGCGCAGCGGGACGGAGGGGTCACGCTCGGAGGGCTTGAGGATGAAGGCGTTACCGGCGGCGAGGGCGGGGCCGGCCTTCCACAGCGGGATCATCGCGGGGAAGTTGAAGGGCGTGATGCCGGCGACGACGCCGAGCGGCTGACGCATGGAGTACACGTCGATGCCGGTGCCGGCACTCTCGGTGAATTCACCCTTGAGCAGGTGCGGAGCGCCGACGGCGAACTCGATGACCTCGAGGCCACGCTGGATGTCACCCTTGGCGTCGGCGACGGTCTTGCCGTGCTCGGACGAGAGGAGGCGGGCCAGAGAATCCATCTCGGCCTGGCCGAGCTGCAGGAACTTCATCAGCACGCGGGCACGCTTCTGCGGGTTGAACGCTGCCCACACCTGCTGCGCCTCTTCGGCATTGGCGATGATGGCTTCGGTCTCGGCCTTGCTCGCGAGGGGAACGCGGGCCTGCACCTTGCCGGTGTTGGGATCGAACACGTCCGCAAATCGATCAGATGTCCCGGGAACACGCTTGCCACCGACGAAGTGCGTCAACTCGTGAACCGTCGCATTTTCAACCATTGTGCTAACCCGTTCCTTGCTCGTATGGACCGCCCAGGAGGCAGCAGTGAATATGTCTACCATCCTATAGTTGGATGTCCATGTATGTCTAGAGCCCAAGGGCTGTGGGGCTTTTTTGCAAGAGGGGGGGTAATGGAGGGACACCGCGCGGAGTATGGGTTTCGCTTC
>NZ_JBXAFD010000014.1:0-12950 GCF_058792695.1 Rhodococcus sp. MT28 | reverse complement strand
AAGGGGTGGGGCGCTGGGGGGAAGGGGGGGGGGGAAAGAAAGCCCCACAGCGCGGAGCGCGGCTGCCGCTTCCTGCGCGACTACTGCATCGGTGACGTCGTATCCGTCCGATCCCCCACCAGGTCCGCCGGAAACTGCGACAACCTTGCGCGCCGAGAGATGCACCGCATCGACGCCGACGGCAGCGATTGCCGGGATGTCGTCGACGGTTACTCCGCCACCGGCCATGATCTGGATCCGGCCCGCGGCATGTTCGACCATTCGACCGATCTCGTCGAGTCCCTCATTGCAAGTGTCCGCACCCCCGGACGTCAGCACGCGGGTCACGCCCAGGTCGATCAGTTCGTCCAGCGCGGTCAGACGGTCGGTCACCACGTCCATCGCACGATGTACTGTCACCTCGACTCTCGCCCGGTCCACGCATCCGATGATGCGGCGCAGCACGACGGTGTCGATCGAATTGTCTTCTGTCAGCGCGCCGATCACGATGCCGGAAGCTCCACCGGCCACAGCAGCATGTACGTCGTGCTCCATCACCCACACTTCGTCGGGTGAGAACACAAAACCTCCAGCGCGCGGACGGATCAGCGGGTGAACCGCGATCCCCACCTCCGTCGTAGCCTCGATCACTCCGATGCTGGGCGTCAATCCCCCCGTCGGGCCGAGTGCCGCACACAACTCGACTCGAGTCGCTCCCACCGAACGCGCGATCCTCGCCCCCCGCACGTCCTGCACAGCCAGCTCCAGAACCGTCATGTCAGAAGGACTGCCACGACGGCTTGTGTTCGAGCGCATACCGGTAGTAGTCGGCAAGTTTGAGTGAACTGGCCGCAGCTTCGTCGATGACGACGGTGACATGGCGATGCAATTGCATCACCGAAGCCGGGCAGAAAGCAGACAACGGACCTTCGACGGCAGCGGCGATCGCGTCAGCCTTGCCTTCTCCGGTCGCGATCATCACCAGATGCCTTGCATCGCTGATGGTTCCGAGCCCCTGGGTGAGCACGTGATGTGGGACGTCGTCCACACCGTCGAAGAAGCGTGCGTTGTCGATCCGGGTCTGCTCGGTCAGCGTCTTCACGCGGGTTCTCGAGGTCAACGACGATCCGGGCTCGTTGAAGCCGATGTGGCCGTCGGTACCGATGCCGAGCAACTGCACGTCCACTCCCCCGGCCGCCGCGATGCTCTGGTCGTACCGGGCGATCTCCTGCTCCGGGCACGGCGCTTCACCGTTGGGACTGGACACCATCGCGGGATCCAGGTTGACGTGATCGACGAACTCCGACCGAATCACCGAGTAGTACGACTGCGGATGGCGTTTCGGCAATCCCAGGTACTCGTCGAGCAGGAATGCCCGAGCCAGCGAGAAGTCGAGTTCGGCGTCGCGATGCCTCGCTGCCAGTTCACGATAGGTTCCGATCGGCGACGACCCCGTTGCGAGACCGAGCGTCGTCGCCCCGGCTCTGACGTAGCCTTCGACGATGTCCGCGACGGTCGAGTCGACCTCCGCGGGTGTCGGCTGAATTACGATTTCCATGATTTTTCCTTTCCGGCGACTTTTCCGCCGAGTAGTACACGCCCCAGGCGCAAGTGACGATCGGTGATCAGGATGTCGGCTCGGCAGCCCACGGCTAGCGATCCGATCAGGTCGCCGAGCCCCAGCAGATGCGCTGGGCTCCGAGTTGCCGCTGCGACAGCGTCTTCCAGCGCGACGCCGCCGTCGAAGACGGTGCTGCGCAGCACGTCGAGCAACCTCGCGGTCCCTCCGGCGATCGCGCCGACCGAGCCGTCGGTCGTCGCGAGCCGTGCGACGCCCGCCTGTACGGTGACGTCGAGCGCACCGAGTTGGTAGTCGCCGTCGTCCATTCCCGCAGCGGCCATCGAATCGCTGACCAAGGCGATCTGGTCCGGTCCGACAGCATCGAAGACCATCGACACGGTCTCGGGTGCAAGATGCACACCGTCTGCGATCAGTTCCACCACCATCTCGCCTCTCGCGGCAGCCGCCAGGCACGCCGCGACGGGACCCGGAGATCGATGGTGCAGGGGCGGCATCCCGTTGAAGAGGTGGGTCGCGCTGATCTGTCCGGCCCAATCCCCGTGCACCGCAGCATCGATCCGCGCCGACGTCGTTGCCGCGTCGGCATCGGTGTGACCGAAACTCGGCACGATGTTGCGATGACGCATGATCGCGAGCAACTCTTCGAAATTCTCGGTCTCGGGCGCCAAGGTCATGGACCGCACGGTCCCACGCGCGGCGTCACACACGGCTTCGAGCAGATCCGGATCACCGGGAATGATCGCCGCCGGATCCTGGGCACCGCAGCGGACGCCGTTGATGAACGGCCCCTCGAGGTGGATACCCAGAAGTTCTCCGCGTTCGACCAGATCGGCGAGCATCGTTGCTTGTCGCACCAGATCTGCGCGCGGTGCGGAGACCAGGCTGGCCAGCATTCCGGTCGTGCCGTGCTCACAATGGTGCGCCGCCGCGCGGCTCGCTCCATCGGCGTCGGTGTTCGGGAAACCAGCACCCGCGGCGCCGTGGCTGTGGACATCGATCAAGCCGGGCATGATCACCGCGTCGGTGCGTTCCGGAATGACGACGACGGGTGTGGACGCCACATAGTCCGCAGCCGAGCCGACCCAACTGATCTTTTCGCCGTCCACGACGACGACTCCGTCGTGAATCTTCCCGGCCGGAGATCCGATCACAGTTCCCCGCAATACGATCGGATCGCCGACAGTAGCCGAGCCTGATGTACTCATGCCGACTCGCGAATCCGCGCGACGGCCGCTCTACCCTCGATCGGGTTTCGCGCGCCCCGCGCCGCCGCGGCCATGTCCTTGCACACCGCCAGATCGAGAGAGGCCAGTTGCGCGCGAACTGCGCCCAATGCCGGGACCGACATCGACAGACTCGTCACGCCCAAACCGACCAGAACCGGAGCCAACAGCGGGTCAGACGCGGATTCTCCGCACACACCAACAGGTTTCCCGGCATCGGCGCCAGCCTGACCGACCATCGCGATCAGATCGAGGACCGCCGGCTGCCACGGATCGAGCAGTTGCGCCAGGCCTCCGGCCATACGATCCACGGCGCAGGTGTACTGGCTCAGATCATTGGTACCGATACTGACAAAATCGAGGTGCTCGAGGATATCCTTCGCCCGCAACGCTGCAGCTGGAACCTCGATCATCGCTCCGACCTTGCCGATCCCCCGCGAACGCGCAAGTTCTGCAAAGTCTTTCGCCTCGTCGGCCGTAGCTACCATCGGCGCCATGACCCACAGATCGGCACCCGTCGCATTGCCGGCCGCCGCGAGGGCGTCGAGCTGGCTGATGAGCGTGTCGGGATAAACCGTGCCGACACGGAGCCCGCGGATACCAAGGGCCGGATTCTCCTCGACCCCGAGATCGAGAAACGGCAACGGCTTGTCCGAACCCGAATCGAGAGTGCGGACCACCACCTTCTGTCCGGCGAAGTGCCCGAGCACCGACGCGTACGTCTGTGCTTGCTCCTCCACCGACGGCGCGTCGTGACGCCCGAGATACGAGAATTCGGTACGGAACAGTCCGACGCCCTCGCAATCCGCCGCTCCGGCCCGCGCGGCGTCCTCGAGGGTTCCGATGTTGGCCGACAACCTCACCGCGAACCCGTCACGCGTGCGTCCTGGACCCTGTGCCGAAGCCGACTGCTCTGCCACGAACGATGCTTCGAGGACAGCGCGCTCGCGCATTTCTGCCGAGGGATCGATGGTGACCGTCCCGGTGGTGCCGTCGAGGATAAGAAGTTTTCCCTCCGCCAGCAGATCGGTTCCCGAGCAGTTGACCACGGCCGGGATTCCGAGCGACTTCGCCAAGATTGCGGTGTGGCTGGTCGGACCTCCTTCGGCAGTCAACAATCCGACCACGTCACTGGTGCCCAACGTCGCTGTATCCGCCGGAGCGAGGTCGCGCGCCACCAGGATGTACGGATGACCGGGAGCGGGGATTCCGGGCATCGGTTCCCCGCGAAGAACGGCCACGGCTCGCTGCCCGAGATCGCGCAGATCCGTTGCCCGCTCGGCCATGTACCCACCGAGCGCCGTGAGCTTTTCACAGAATGCGTCGAAGGCGACTGCGACGGCGTGTGCGGTCGGCAGCCCCGATTCCAGGTTCGCCTTGGCCGCCTTCACGATGCCCGCGTCGCGCGCCATCGCAGCCGACGTCGTCAGGATCTCCGCGGAGACGCCCTCGACTGTCTTTGCACGCGAGAGCAGTTCCTCCGCGACGGCGTCCAGTGCCTCACGGATCCTGATCAGCTCCGCCTCGGGACTGCCCGTGATCGGGTCCGCCGCCGAGGTCGGCTCAGGCGTGGAGAATCGCAACCACGGCGCGCAGACCGAACCCGCGCTCACTCCGATACCCGCGATGCGGTTGTCCACACTCGCCGTCATCAGGCTTCGTCCAGTTCGGATGCGAGAAGCTCTGCGAGCGAACCGACCGCAGCGTCGGCGCCGTCACCGTCAGCACGCAAGGTCACCGAATCCCCGAATGCTGCACCGAGAGTCATGACAGACAACATGCTGGAGGCATCGACGGGTTCGCCGTCGCCGAGCGCGATGGTGACGTCTACCGGTAGATCGGCTGCGGCGCGCGCGAAGAGCGCTGCGGGTCGTGCGTGGAGTCCGACGCGGGATCCGATTGTCGTGGTTGCGATCGCCATGTTCAGCGTCCTTCCAGTTCCTTGTCGAGCTTGTTTTCCAGTTCGGCGACGAGCGGGGCGTCGGTGCGGCTGTCACCTTCGGCAGCCAGTGCCAGTTCGGCCTCGAGCAGCGCTGGGTCGGGCTCACCTGCGGCCACCTCGACCTCTTCTTCTCGTCCTGGCGTGCGCAGATTCCACTTCTTGATGACGAAGCTGAAAAGGAAGTAGTAGATCACGGCGTAGCCGAGTCCGATCGGGATCAACATCCATGCGTTGGTTGCCTTGCCGAAGTTCAACACGTAGTCGAAGAAGCCTGCGGAGAACGTGAATCCGTCGTGAATCCCGAGCGCATTGACCAAGGCCATCGACGTTCCGGTCAGGAGCGAGTGGATGACGTACAGGGGCCACGCGACGAACATGAAGGAGAATTCGAGCGGCTCGGTGATACCGGTGAGGAATGCGGTCAGGCCGGTGGAGAGCATGATGCCGCCGACGAGCTTCTTCTGAGAAGGCTTGGCGTTGCGCCAGATTGCGAAGGCTGCAGCGGGGAGGGCGAACATCATGATCGGGAAGAAGCCGGTCATGAACGTACCGGCGGAGGGGTCGCCGGCGAAGAACCGGTTGAGGTCACCGCGAACGATCTGACCGCTCGCGTCCTGGTAGTCGCCGATCAGGAACCACACGGCGGAGTTCAAGATGTGGTGCAGGCCCGTGGGGATCAGGAGGCGGTTCGCTGCGCCGTAAATGCCGCCGCCCACAACGGTATTGGAAGCAACTGCTTCACCGACCCAGTTGAGGCCGGAGTTGAACAAGGGGTACACGAATGCCATCAGGACACCGACCACAAGACCGGTGATCGCTGTCAGGATGGGAACGAGCCTGCGCCCGTTGAAGAACCCGAGATAATCGGGAAGCTTCGTTCGATAGAACCGCTGCCACAAGATCGCCGACAGCAAGCCCATCACGATACCGGCGAGCACACCGTAGTTGATCAGGGATTGATCCCCGTTCGGGTCCGTCTTCCCTTCGAGGACGATCGGCGACATCGCCTTGAACACGCCGTCGATCACCATGTAGCCGACGACGGCTGCCAAGGCAGTCGATCCGTCGGCCTTCTTGGCCCAGCCGATCGCGATACCGACGGCGAAGATCAGCGGCAGCCACGTGAAGACTGCTTGTCCTGCCGCAGAGATCACTGCAGCAGCACTGTGCATCGAACTGAATCGCCCGAGCAGGTCGTCCTGGCCGAGGCGGAGCAAGATTCCCGCAGCCGGCAGAACGGCGATCGGAAGCATCAAGCTTCGGCCGAGGCGTTGAACCCCGGCGAACACTTTCGATTCCTTCTTCGGGGTGTCTTCGAGAGTCATCAAGGACCTTCTTCGTTCGCCGGGCCGCGTCGCGATCGGCCGCTGGTTCTGGAAATTCGGGTGTCGTACACGTGCAGGTTTCGTGAAAATGCAGGTCACGGTTCTTGCTCGGAAGTGAGGCCGAAACCGTTTTGTCGAAACTGTTGTGGAGCCGGACTTCCAACGGGTACTGTCCGGTCATAACCAGTTGTAGTTTTACCTGGTGGAGGCGAGTTGTCAACACCCAAATGTGACATACGTAACCGGGATAGCCTTGACCAGCAACTAGTCAGCCCACCTGTACGACCGTTCAACGATCACGACCAACCCGACAATCAGGAGCAGCAAATGTCGAAAGCGGAAGCAATCATCAAGGGCCTCGGCGGCGCAGAGAACATCGTCGAGATCGAGGCTTGCATCACCCGCCTGCGTACCGAGGTCAAGGACGGAGCGAAGGTGAACGAGTCCGCTCTCAAGGCTGCCGGCGCACACGGCGTGCTCAAAGCCGGAACGGTTGTCCAGGTCATCGTCGGGCCCGAGGCCGACACCCTTGCCGAGGACATCGAGGACATCCTGTGACGGTCGTCCTCGCCCCGCTGCCCGGCCGGGTCGTCGCACTCGCGGACGTCCCGGACCCGGTGTTCGCTCAGCAGATGGTCGGCTCGGGCGTCGCGATCGAACCCGCCCGCGGTCAAGGCCCGCTCACGGTCGTGGCGCCGATCAGCGGAAAGATCCTGAAACTGCACCCCCACGCGTTTGTGATCTTCGGCGAGAAGGCCACCGGCGTGCTGGTCCATATCGGCATCGACACGGTCAAGCTGGAAGGCGACGGATTCACGCTCATCGCCGCCGAGGGTGACACCGTCGATGCGGGTGATCCCATTGTCAGCTTCGATCCAGCGCACATCGACACGACCGGCTACTCGGCGATCTGCCCGGTTGTCGTAATGGATTCCAAACCGGACACCGTCGAATCCCCTTCCGTCGGTGGGGACGTCACCACTGGCGACACTCTGTTCGACTGGTCGGCGTAGCGCAAAGGGCGAGCACACCGGAAGGTGTGCTCGCCCTTTCGCTTCGAACGATGACTATTGGTCGCCGCGCGTTTTGGGCCGCGCTTGGCCCTGGACTTCCATCTGCAACTGGTAGCGGTCGGATCGGTACCAACTGCGAGTGTGCTCGACCGGTGCAATCTCGCTGAACGACACTCGATCGAAGTACAGAACCGGAGCGCCTTTACGAGTGCCCAGGAGAGTCGCGATCTCCGTACTGGCACCATCTGCACTGACTGTCTGCTCTGCCCGATCGATCGGCTTGTCGTACTTGTCGGCGGTTGCCCGATAGATCGAACCCGTCAAGTCCATGTCGAGTAAACCCGGCAACAGTTCGGGATTGAACCAGCCGTCGTCCACGCTCACCGGCTCGCCGTCGGCAAGGCGCAAGCGCTTGACGTGGTAACCGTCGGAACCCGGTCGCATATTCAGTGCGGCAGCAGTGTTTTCGGGGACCGGCCCCTGTTCGCTGACCAGGACCACCGTCGTGGGGTGATGCCCCTGGGCGCGCATTTCCTCGGTGAAGGATGCAAGGTGCAGCTTGGATTGGACAGCACGGTGCGCAACGAAGGTTCCCTTGCCACGCACGCGAACGAGGTGTCCGTCATTGACCAGTTGCCCGATTGCCTCGCGAACGGTGATCCGACTGACGCCGTAGTCCTGCATCAGGTTTCGCTCGCTGGTCATCAAGTCGCCAGGCTGGAGTTCTTGGGTGCACTTGCGCAGGAGAATGGTGCGCAACTGTTCGTGTTTGGGTATTGCGCTGTCGCGCAAATGAACGGGCATCACAGCGACTGTCCCTCCGAGAAATGAATAGTCGTCTATTCGCCGACGACAACGACCTGAAATCGCAGGCAGGTCCCGACCGGACCGGTCCAATTAACGATACTGGAATTTACGACAGGAAACTAGCACCAGTCCGGAGTTGTCCGATTTCAACCGTCCAACCGTCGGTAGATGGACCGTATTTCGTCCAAGGCGACGTTCTGCTGAGCCATGTCCAATCCCAATGCCGCAACCGCCTCGCGCAACCGCCTGATATCCAGATCGTCGATCGCCGCGCGAAAAGGCACCTTCGGTAGCGCAGGGAGGGCAGCCGCGATTCCGAACCAATTCTCGACGTCCACCGAAACAGTCGACTCGTCTTCCACTCCCCCGATCAACTGCTCCAGGTCGACCCCGCGAAGTCTCAGCAACCTGAGCGGATCGGTGTCGATTCGCTCCGCGGTCAAGAACGCCACGGCCGCAGCGTGTTTGCACGGCCAGCCGACATCGGGGCAGGTGCAGTCGAATCGGAAAGCCGACGGGCCGTCCGGTATCAGTTGGGCAGCAAGCATGTCCGGGACAGTGCCGGACACCAGCGCGGCAAGGCTTCCCGGCACTCGGCGGATCTTGGTGATGATGTCGTCGATATCCGATTGATCAAGAGTGTCGATCGACAGCGTGGAAACGAAAGGTTGAAGTTGGCTGCCCTGAACCTCGGCCGTCACCACTCCCGGTTCGATGTCGAGCGCCAAAACCTGACCCGAACGCGCATACGTTCGCCCACGCGTGACACGAGGTTTGTCGCCGATCTCTTCGACGACGCGGACAAAAGCCTTGCCCCAGAATGTTCTCCCGAACGCTGGACGAGGTTTGACCGGCGCGGGTGCTCGCCGTCGGGACCCGGTGTACTCGCTGAAATCGGGGCCCTTGCCGCGCGGACTCATTCGCCCACCGCGTCGTCGCCGAGTCGCAACAACTCGTCCAATTGCTCGACGCTCATCTCCGTCACCCAGTTCTCACCGGTCCCGACTGCAAGTTCGGCGAGTTCACTTTTACTCGCGATCATCGTGTCGATTCGCTCTTCCAAGGTTCCGACGCACACCATCTTGCGTACCTGAACGTTCTTTCTCTGACCGATGCGGAAGACACGGTCCGTCGCCTGGTTCTCTACCGCCGGGTTCCACCATCTGTCGAGGTGAACCACATGGTTGGCCGCCGTGAGATTCAGACCCGTGCCGCCGGCCTTGAGCGAGAGCACCATGATGGGCGGGCCGCCGCCTTCACCTTGGAATGCCTCGACCATGGCGTCGCGCCCGGCTTTCGACACTCCGCCGTGGAGAAACGGAACTTCGGTGGTGAACCGGTCGGCCAGGTACGGCACCACCAATTCGCCGAACTCACGAAACTGTGTGAACAACAGAACCTTCTCGTCGTCGCCGATGACCGACTCGACGATGTCCTCGACCAGTCCGAGCTTTCCCGAACGGTGTTGCCCGCGGCGCATCACCGGCGAACCGTCGCGCAGGAAGTGCGCAGGATGATTGCACACCTGTTTGAGTTTGGTCAGCGCAGACAGGACGGCGCCCTTGCGCTTCATCCCTTCCGTCCCCTTGATCTGCGCCATCATCTCGTCCACCACGGCGCGGTACAACGCGGCCTGCTCTTCGCTGAGATTCGCTCGAACCGTCATCTCCAACTTCTCCGGGAGATCCGCGATCACGGCGGGATCGGTCTTCACGCGCCGCAGCACAAAGGGGGACGTGACGGCTCGCAGTCGCGAGACGGCAAGCTGATCTTTTTCCCGCTCGATCGGTACGACAAACCTTTTGCGGAACATCTGCTCCGAGCCGAGTACACCGCGATTGGCAAAATCGAGGATTGACCGCAGCTCGTCCAGTCGGTTCTCCACCGGCGTTCCGGTCAGAGCAACGCGATGATCCGCGGGGATGCTGCGAGCAGCTCTCGCCTGAGATGTTTTGGCGTTCTTGATGTGTTGAGCCTCGTCGAGCACTACGCGCCGCCAGTCGAGATCCTTGAGGGCCGCGACGTCGCGGGTCATGAGCGCGTAGGTGGTGATCACGAGGTCACTCTCACGAACTGCCTGTTCCAACTCCGCCCCGGTAGCGCGATCCGAACCGTGATGAACGTAGACGCGCAAGCTCGGTACAAATCGCGCCGCTTCACGCTGCCAGTTACCCACAACCGACATCGGGCACACCAAAAGGGTTGCTGTCTTGGACTTCTCGTGCGCAAGTAACGCCAACAGTTGCAGCGTCTTACCCAGACCCATGTCGTCGGCCAGAACAGCGCCGAGCCCGAGAGCACTCATGTACGCCAACCAGTCGAGACCGCGTCGTTGATACGGACGCAAAGTCGCGTTGACCGTCGACGGTACCGCGACCTGCCGCGGAGCCACCGACTGGTCGAGCAGTGCCGAGGCCCATCCAGTTGCTTTCACTTCCTCGACCGGCAGGTCTTTGAGGTCGTCGGCGATCAAGTCCTTGATCAGATCGACGATCGCTCGGTCCCCGCTCGAGTGCCGCTGACTGACAAAACGAGCCGCGCGGGCCAGGACGTCTTTGTCCGCCTGAACCCACTCGCCGCGCAACTGGACCAGATCGAACTTCGCATCGACGAGTCGGGTCATTTCCTCGGCGGTGAGTACCTTGTCTCCGAGCGCCAATTCCCAATCGTATTCCAGCAATTGGTCCATACCGACCGTACGATTCTCCGCAACGATCGGAGATGCCGCCGAGGTCACGCGCACACGCAGGGATGGAGACACCACGTTCCATGCGCGAGGAAGCAGCAGCGTGATCCCTCGCTCTCGCAGGACAATCGCGCCGTGTCCGACCAGGTCCATCACGACAGGTGTGGGCAGCAACAGGTCGAGGCTGTCCTCGTCACGCGGCACGTCGCGAAAACGTGGGTAAGCCTTGATTGCCTCTTCGAGTTTGCGGCTGCCGAGCTGGATACGTTTGGGATCTGCCCGGTGCAGTCGAACACGTTCGGGCGCTTCACCTTCAGGACGCAAACACACTTGCAGACGCCACAGCGCATCGTCGTCGGGATCGGAATTGTCGTCGAGTTCAGGCTCGATCAGCCGCAGAACCAAGTCCGGCTCTCCGGCGGTGAACGTCGACCCCCATTCGGCGAGTCCCTCGGCCGCTCGTACCGACACGTCGTCGAAAGCGTCCCCGGACAACACGGCCTGCCACAGCGGGGTCTGCACCACCGGATGTGAGTCCCCGAGAGCACGACGAACGATCGGGTCCGTGAGTTCGTTCGTGATGTCTTCGATCGTCGCCCTCGGCGAACCGACCGCCCGCTGCACCGGCGGCATCGCCACGACCAGTTCGCCGATCCAGGCGCGCTGGCGTTCCCCCACCGACAACTGCCAGCGTGGCCACCAACTTCCTTCAGCCCGCGTCAGTGCGGGGACCACCCGTCCGGCGCGCACCCACCGGTCTATTCCTCGCGCCACATGTACGAGAAAGTGCAGGTCTCCCGCAATTCGCTGATCGTCGGCCTTGAACCGCAGCAGGAGATCGACTGCGTCCGGCGGCGCCAACGCAACAGCTGCGTACTCACTCTGCAAAGGCCCGCCAGGTACGGGCGGCATAGCGACATTCACACGATGACGGAACTTGCGATGCAGGACAGCACTGACCGGATCACGGGGATCGTCGGTCCCGGCACCCTCGTGCCCGTCGACCCACAGTTTGAGCCCCGATCCCGGTGACCAGAGTCCATGCAGCATCCGACCATCCAATCAGGTGCCACCGACACCACTTCCCGCCTACCGGGCAATAGGCTGGCAGGCATGACGACGGCATACGGCTTCACCGAGTACGGCGGACCCGACACACAGTCCTACTTCGACGTCACCTTGCCCCCACCGGGTGCCGGCCAACTGCTGGTGTCGGTCCGAGCGGCGGGCGTCAACCCCGCTGACTGGAAAGTTCGCGCGGGTACTCGAAAAGATACTGTCCCGGTGACGCTGCCTGCGGTTCTGGGCCGCGAAGTGTCCGGTGTTGTCATCGGAGTAGGTCCGCGGGTCACCGAGTTCGAGGTCGGCGACGAAGTGTTCGGCGCTACCGCGACCGGCTTCGGCGGCTACGCCGCGTCGACATTGCTCAACGTCTCCTCGACAGCACACAAGCCGCCTACCGTGTCCTGGGCCGATGCCGCAGTGCTGACGGTTGCGGCAGGAACGGCCTACGACGCACTCCACGATCTCGGTCTGAAACCCGGGGCGACACTCCTGCTGCTCGGCGCCGGCGGAGGCGTTGGTCGCAGCACGATCGCGCTTGCACTGGCGCGGAGTATCAACGTGATCGGTGTCGCGAGCGAGTCCAAGAGAACCGCGATCGAGGAAGCGGGAGCACGTTGGGTTGCGTCGGGGGACGGCTACGCAGACGACGTGTCCGCGTTGTCCCCAGTCGGAGTGGACGCGGTTTTCGACCTGGTCGGCGGGGACACTCTCACTCGCGGCGCTGAGCTCGCCCGACCGGACGCACCGATCCTGAGCATCGCCGATCCTCTGGCTGCGAGCCGACTCGGCGGCGGTGGTGTCGAACGCCGAAGAACTACAGCAGTATTCACGGAGGTCGCGGCGCTCGTGGCCGACGGGATCCTCGACCCGTCCGTGTCCGGGCGGTACCCATTCTCCCGCGCTGGGGAAGCGCTCGCTGCAGTCGAAGACGGCCATGCCGCCGGCAAAGTAGTGATCGAGTTCGGCTGATTCCTGTCGGCCCCCGATGGTTCAATCACCGTCTACGACGGACGGCGTTGAATCACCGTCTACGACGGGCGGGGGCACAGGTGGTTGCACGGTTATCTGCGATCCTGTCGACGCTCGTGCTCGTATGTCTCGTCGCGTCCTGCGGACGGTTCGGGGACGAGCGTCTCGAGTCGGCCCCGGGCAGCCCGACACGATCGGAGCTCGAATCGCTGCTGTCCCGGACCGCGATTGTCGACAACCGCCCACATCCGGGTGGATACGAGCGCGGCTGCGGTAACGGCGAGGCCCCGTTGACTGAACTAAATGCCGAATGGTGCAGGTCTGAAGGGGTGGGGTCGATGTGGGTCGGTAGCTTGCGG
>NZ_JBXAFD010000013.1:0-75278 GCF_058792695.1 Rhodococcus sp. MT28 | reverse complement strand
GCCACCGGGGAGAACCCGTGGCCACCAGCGGGGAGAACTACTGGCCGCCTACGGGGAGAACTTCGTGGCCATTGACAGTGCGCGGAGGACATTTCACGCTCGTACAGTGCGCGAACTGCGGTGGTCGGCGTAGACATGGCGGTTCTCCCTATTCGTGACACGGTCAGCAGCAGCCTTCGGCATCCGATTTCGGGCACAGAGTGGGGTCGACGGCGAGGACGAGGTCCATCAGCTGGCCGAGGGTGTCCCCGATCCGTGGATCGGCCAGCTCGTAGCGCGTTCGGCGGCCCTCGGGGACGGCGACGACGAGTCCGCATCCGCGCAGGCAAGCGAGGTGATTCGAGAGAATCTGACGCGAGACCCCGATCTGGTCGGCGAGGTCCGACGGATACCCCGGGGTCTCCCGCAGGCTGAGCAGTACCTGGGTTCTCGTCGAGTCCGAGAGGGCGTATCCGAATCTTGACAGTGCGTCCCGATGCAGCAAGGTATCCATATCAACCATAATACAGAAAATTATGAATACAGGAAATAGTGAATAATATGCGGTATGTCGACAGACGACTCTCGTTATAGGTGTCGACGATGGGATCAAGCACGTGCCGACGAACTCGCGTGGGTGAAACTCCGAGGCGCCGCGAGTCGCCGATCGGAGCGTGCGCCGCCCACCGGATCCACAGACCGGTTGAGCAATCACATCTGCCGCTCTCGTTGGCCTGCCACTGGGCTGCCTGGCAGTTCTGTTGGGCGGGACTCTGTGCAGATTGTTGTTGTGAAAGCAGTCCAGTGTCAGGGGTGCGAAGGTCGAGCGAGGGCGGGCTAGCCCATAGGTTGATCCGCGGCATCCTTGTCGAGACTCCCGTCTCTCTCCCACGGCCACGTCATCAGAGCCCAGATGACGAATACGATGGTCATCCCAGAAAACAGATATACCGGCCACGGACCCATCAGATCCAGCAGCGATGCGGTGGAAGGTTTGGCGTTGAGAAAGCCGTAGTTGGTATCGGCGACGCGATTGAAGATGAAAGTGACTATCGCCCATGTGAGCGTGACCAGCACCGCGAGGCGGTAGCTGCGCCATGTAGGTCGCATTCTCCGGCCCCACGTGAGATAGATCGCGGCCCAGACGACAAACAGGTGAATCGCCCAGAAGGCAAGAAACTCGTAACCGGGGAAGTCTGGCCCGGCCAGAGCCGGTGAAATCAACGCCTGCGTACTCAATACAAGCCCCCAGTAGTAGGTGAGGGCGAACGGCCAATGTCGGTGCGACCACAATGCGTAGATCGCGGACACTGTCGCGAGATCGGTGAGTTGTAAGGGTACGGATCCTCCTAGCGTGGGCGAGGACAGCGAGTAGAGCACCGCCGAGCCGTATATCACCGCCAGTATTCCGCCGAGGACGCGGCTGAGGTGGCGAGCTTGCACCTCGGTCTGTCTACGTCCCGCCCAGATCAGAAACACAGAACCCACGACAAACAGAGCGATGACGGCCCAATGCGATAGGCCGTACGCCGAAAACTCGGGTTGCGCAGAGTACACATCTCTCACTTCCTCGGCGCCGCCGAACGCACTGCTCCGTGACAACCTTCGCAGATGGCTGTTCCAGTTCGGAAGTGCCGTTCTCCGGTTAGTTGACGATGATCGTGTCCCCAGTGAGAGAAAGGGGGTAACTGTTTAGGGACTTCTGAGCAGGTCTTTGCACGACCGAGCCATCGACGATGGAGTATCGGCTGCCATGACATGGGCAGTTGATCGTTCCATCGCTGACCTCGGAGACTACGCATCCCTGGTGGGTACATACCGCAGAGAAGGCTTGGAACACGCCTTCCTGCGGCTGGGTTATCACGACTTGCTCGTCCGCCAGAATGACTCCGCCGCCGACAGGAACCGCTGATATCGGAACCTCGGCACTGCCCAGGGTTACGCCGGGTGCCTTGCTGTTGTTCTGGGTGCTACATCCGGCGACGGCGAGACAAGTTGTTGCGCAGGCTGTGAGGAGGACCGTTCGGCGCCCGACCTTGATGTCGGATGGATCGATCGTGCTCATGCGGGGACCACCAAACCAGTGAGAAACATCAGGAGTATTCCGACGCCGACGCCGACGAGGACCATCGGATCCAGGTCCGAGCGGCCTTGTGTGCGCAGGGACGGTGCAATTTGGATGACGACTTGAATGATTGCCCCGACGCCGACTCCGAGCAGCAACGCAGATACTTCACGGTTGTCGACGCCCGCCCCGATAACAGCACCGAGGATTGCCGGCGCACCCGCGATCAATCCCAACCCCAACAAGGTCAGCAGGGGGGTGCGTCGCCGAGCCAACGGTGCGATGATCGCGAGCCCCTCTGTTGTGTTGTGCAGGGTGAATCCGATAACGAGGAACGCGCCGAGCGCAAGCTCACCTACCGCATACGCGGATCCGATCGCGAGGCCTTCTCCGAGATTGTGCAATCCGATGCCGATGGAAATCATCAGTGCCAGTCTGAGTTCGGATGCGCCTGTCGTACCGGCTGGGCGTCTTCCGCGCAGGTATCGGTCGATGCACGTGAGCGTCAGGAAGGCGATCGCCGCGCCGAGAACGACGAGAGTGCCGCCGCCGAAGGCTCCGCTCGAGGCTGCTGCCAGTTTGAACCCCTCGCTCGTGCCGTCGAAGATCAAAAAGGCGAGCAGACCGACCGTGACGGCCAGCACGAATCTGACTGCCCTGACGCCGGCGCCCCGCATCACAGGCAGCAAGAGCATCCCGAGCAGGACCGGGATGACTCCGACGTATGTGCCCAAGAGAGCCATCAAGCCGAAGAACGCCACTCCCGGGGCGGGAGTTGCTACGGCAGCGGGAATTTCGTGTTCGATGACCAACCCTGTGGAGGTGAGCATCGAGACGAGGTACGGCTGTCCGGTGATCCACGGGTAGTCGAGGGTGATCGTCTGGGACTCGAGTCTGCCGATGGGATCTGCAGCTCCTACCAAATCGACGAATGTGTCGTTCACGGCAACTTGCGCGACGGTCACCGCGTCGGGGCCGGTGTTGCGTAGCGTCAACGTGATTCGGCCTGGTTCGAGGGCAGTTCGTTCGACGGAGATGTTCTCGATCGGTGGGCCGGTGCGTTCGGGGAGACTTTGTCCTGCGAGCATTGCCAGCGCAGTCAGGGCGATGACGATGATCGCGAGCACTGCGGCGCCTCGGAGCCAAAGGCCGGTGCGCGATGCGTCGCTTTGAGCGGACCCTGTCTGCGCGGAACCCGCAGCGCCAAGGGAATTCTCATGAGTGCTCGTCGGAGAGGGAGGATCAGGGGTGCCGGTCATTCGGTCACCTCGAAGAATCCCATCCAGCCCAGATCTGCGAATTCGGTTTTGTGGGCGTGGAACATGTACTTGCCCAGGTAGGGAAAGCGCAGTTCGCATATTCCGCGCTGACCTTGGGCCTGGATGATCGTGTCCGTGAATTCGCTGGGCTCGAGGCGTGTTCCGGTCGGGTAGTAGTCGAAGAAGTTTCCGTGTAGGTGGAAGCTGTTGATCGGGTCGTATTCGAGGATGTTGACCAGGTAGATGCGAACCAGTTCGTCTCGTTTCACCTGTACAGGTTCGTGCATGTAATGGAACGGGATGCCGTTGACGGCGTAGAGCTGGTTTCCTTGCCCGTCGAATGTGGTGTTGTAGCCGTGCATCACCATCACCATTTCGTCGGCCGCAGGGCGCCCCTGAGCTGGATCGACGATGAACGTGCCGTACATGCCGCGGGCGATGTGCTCTGCCAGTGGATTGACGTGGCAGTGATAGAGATGCAATCCGAAAGGGATGGCATCGAATTCGTAAGTGAATGATTCGCCCGGCTCGATGATTCCCCGCCCCACCCCGGGAATTCCGTCCATTTCAGCGGGATGGATTCCGTGAAAGTGCATCGTGTGTGGGTGCGCGGAGCCGTTGACGAACTTCACTCGGAGCCGGTCTCCCTCACTGCATCTCAACGCGGGACCCGGAATGCGGGAGTTGAAGGTCCACGCCGGAAAATAGACTCCTGGTGCTACCTCGATCTCTTCGTCGGCTGCGAAGATCTCCCACTCGCGTAGCGTTCGACCGTCAGGCAATTCGGAGGTCGTCCCGTAGTCGAAGTCCCGCAGCAGTGCCGTGGGATGAAACCCGTTGGCAGTGTGGTTCACCTGCTGACCGGCCCGAAAGGTCGCGCCGCTCGTGCCGCCGTGACGGACTCCGCCGTCTCCGTCAGGTGCGGCGGTACTCGGGTTGGTGTTTCCGGGATGCTCGGTAGGCGATGCGCCCGCAACTCTTCCTGCGTTCATCATGAGTCCGGCTGATCCGGCGAGCGCCCCACCGATCAACAATTGTCGCCGCGACGGTGCGCTCATGGCCACCCGACCGAAGCATCGACATTCCTGACAGTCACGAGAGTCACACCTCAAAGTTTGTCATGCCAAACTTTATTTTCATAGACACCAAACTATCCGAACGCATTCGACCGAAAACAGGCGGACCACGCGAATTTTCGACGAGTGGGGGCGTCGTGGTTTCGCCACCTCGAACCGCAGAAGTTCGCAGAGATGGACTGCTTCCCTGCTGACAGCGCTCCGGCTCCCTCCTCGCTCCGAGTCAGGTCACACGGATTGCGGACGCTGAATCTCACGTTCGGACCCGCGCGAGGATTCGACCAGCAGCGACACGACGACCAGGATGAATCCACAGGTGAGGTAGGTATCGGCAAGATTGAAGGTGGGCCACCAGCCGGTGTGGAAGTAGTCGGTGACCTTCCCGTCGAGGGCTCGGTCGACCACGTTGGAGGCAGCTCCGGCGACAATCAGAGCGAAACCGATCACAGCCACCCCACGACTTTGCGGGACACTCCGCCAGGCGTATACGGCGATTCCCATGGTGGCGAGGCCGGTAAAGGCGATGATGACGGCACTCGGCAGCTGATTACCCAGACTGAAGGCGACACCACTGTTGTATGCCAGCCTCAAACTGACGACGCCCAGATCCATCTCGTTGACCCCGGACAGGTGCTTCCGCGCAACGGGCTCAATCGTCAGGGCGACGACGACCGAAACGAGTACCGTCGTAGCGAAGAGAATTCGTCTCTTGTGATGGGCGGATTTGTCGTTCGTGGTCACCTCGTTGGTACTCACCACGGAAGCTCCTGGCAACGCCCGTCACCCGCGGCGGGTTCTACCTGCAGGGTCGCGTGAACGAGATTGAACTGGGTGGCCAACAGATCCTGGGCAGCAGCGAGAACCTTGGTCGGATCGGACTCCTCGTCGATCGTCAGATGCGCCGACGCAACTTCCATGCCCGATGTGAGCGTCCAGATGTGAAGGTCGTGGGCGTCCTTGACCCCGGGGATCCCCTGCAAGGCTTGCGTCACCTCGGTGATGCTCACGCCGGCGGGGGCGTGCTGGAGCAGGATCCGCAGGGCATGGCGGCCGAGATTGTAGGCACGCGGTAGGACGAACAAGCCGATCGCAACACCGATCACCGGATCCGCGTACCGCCATCCGAAGATCAGTGTGACCAATCCGCTGATCAGGACTCCAACGGACCCGAGCATGTCAGCCATGACCTCGAGATAGGCGCCCCGGACGTTGATGCTTTCCTTCGCCCCGCTGCGAAGCAGCAAGAATGCCGCGATGTTCATCACGAGGCCGACGACAGCGACGATGCTCACCGGGAGTCCAGGGACCTCAGGCGGATCGGAAAGTCGACCGAGAGCTTCGTAGAGAACCCATCCGGCGACACCGAACAGGAGTAGGGCATTGAACAAGGCAGCGAACACCTCCGCCCGGTACATACCGAACGTGCGATCCGGGCGCGATCGCGCTCTTTGCGCAAGCAAGATAGCGGTCAATGCCATGAGGATGCCGAACACATCGGTGAAGACGTGTGCGGAGTCGGAGAGCAGGGCGAGCGATGACGTGGACAACCCCACGATGACTTGCGTGACGAACGTGACCAGACCGAGCCCGACGGCTATCCATAATTTGCGGACATGTTTACCCGATGCACTCGCAGCTTGTTCCGCAACGCCGTGCCCATGGCCGTGACCCATCTCGATATGCCCTTCTCGCCTATGACTGGAGCGTCGTATTCTCATATGCGCATATTTGCCAACGAGAGAGTTTCAGTAAACCCTGGCTGAAGCACCCATGCAACTATCCGTCATAGTATTTTGGTCCGGAGCACCGATCGCGCGGGCGAGATCCACAATGCTGAGAGGTCCACCCGCAAATGATCGAAACCGAACCGTCCGGCGCCGATACCCTCGTCGTCGGACGACCCATACGGAAAGTATTGGGATGGGGTGTCATAGCTGCAATCACTGCGGCGGCATTGGCGCGCGCATCAACTTCCGAGGCGCTGCGATTGCTCGGACTTCCAGATCCGGGGCCCTTGACGATTTACGGACTCCCGGCGGTGATGGCGTTCGGCGAGGTTGCCGCCGTGATGACCGTAGGCAGTCTACTTTTGGCTGCCGTTCTCGTTCCGCCTCAAGCCTCAGGTGTACTCGATGTCGACGGATATCTGGCGCTACGAACCGCAAGCGTCGCCGCCGCTATCTGGGCGGTATGCGCGGCGCTGCTCGTTCCACTCACCCTCTCGGACAGTTCAGGCCAACCTCTCTCCGTCGTGTTCGCCGATCCAGGGCTGTTCGCTCGCGCGATTTCGGACATCGATGTCACAACTGCATGGGCATGGACCGCAGGGCTCGCACTCGTGCTCGCGATTGCGTGTCGTCTGACCCTGCGATATTCGTGGACACCGTTACTTCTCGCATTCGCTTTGTTCAGCCTGCTCCCCAGGGCATTGTCGGGTCACTCCTCTTCGGGTGGATCCCACGACATCGCCACGAACAGTTTGGTTCTGCATATCCTCGCGGCGTCGATTTGGATGGGAGGAATAGCGGCTCTCGTGTTGCATGCCCGCAGAAAGGGGAGCTATCTCGACTTCGCCGCGCGCCGCTTCTCGGCCGTGGCACTCATGGCGTTCGTCGTCATAGCGATCAGCGGTGTGGTCAACGCTGCCGTGCGGGTGCCGCTCACCGCGGTGTGGAGTAGCACCTACGGTGTCTTGATTCTTGCCAAAGTCGCCGCCTTGGTCCTCACCGGACTGGCAGGTTGGCGCCAACGGAAAATCGCGATCGCCGAACTGACGAAGGATCCTAGCGACGGTCGCACCTTCATTCGTCTGGCAGTGGTGGAGTCGGTGGTTCTCGCAGTAACCGTCGGTATCGCCGTCGCCCTGGGCCGCACGCCGCCCCCGGCGCCCACGGAGCGACAGGATCCGAGCAGAGTCGAGGAGGTGCTCGGGTATGCGCTCGATGGCGTACCGACTGCGGGCCGCTTGCTCGTCGACTGGCGATTCGATCTCATTTTCGGAACTCTCGCCGTGGTGTTGGCTGCGTGCTACGTCGTCGGCGTTTTTCGCCTCCGACAGCAGGGCGTGCAGTGGTCGACGTTCCGATCGGTCAGCTGGGCTCTGGGGTGCCTGGTGTTGCTTGTCGCAACATCATCGGGAGTGGGTAGGTATGCACCTGCAGTGATGAGTATGCATATGGCGGCAACGTCCGCCGTGGCGGTCCTTGCTCCACTCTGTCTGGTCCTGGGCGCCCCGTTCACGCTGTTCAGGCTCTCCGTTCGGCGATCGTCCGGAGATGCGCCGGGGCTGAGGGAATGGGCGCAAAGCGTGTACAGAGGCTCCTGGTTCCGATTCATGTCCCAGCCCTATGTGATCGCTGTGATTTTCGCCGGAGCCCTGCCTCTCCTTTACCTGGGGGGGATGTACAGCGCTGTCGCCGGCTCGCACGTCCCCCATCTGGTGATCAACGGAACCCTGCTGATCTGCGGTTTCATGTTCTTCTGGGTCATGGTCGGCGTCGATCCCTTGCCGAGGCGAGCGAGCGCCGCGATCAGGACGACCCTGCTCCTGGCGGCGTTCTTGGCCTACGGGGGCCTCGCAGCAGCACTGATCGCCACTGACACGGTGATTGCCGATCAGTACTTCGCGTCGTTGCAGCGCGGCTGGCTCGACGACTTCTCGCGAGATCAACGGTTCGGTGCCGGACTGATAATCGCGATCGGAGCAGTGCCCCTGGCAATCGCGACAGGGTTTCTCCTCACCGCGTGCTGCTCGCCGAGATGCCACCGCGCGGCACATGAGTAGGAGAAGGTGCATTCGCAGCGGGGCGGTCTGTCGAGATTTTGAATTTTGTCAACGCTCGCCCAAAAACTATGCGAAATAGTAGTACGCTGTCTGGGACCGTCACCATTCTGTGACCTTCCGCGACGCAAGGAATGCGATCTTGGCCCGACACCGCAAGCCCGACACCGACGATCTCGACTGCCCACTTCGGGAAAGTTATCTTTTCGGCACGCCACACAGCGATCGAGACCTGCCAGTCGACACGATGTATATCTCCACCGCATCTGCAGTCGACCGGGAATCCGTCGCTGGAAGCGTTCAGGCGCGACGCGGCGGCGCTCATCGCCGACAGTCCCGCAATCGTCCTGGTGGACGGGCTTTGGTTCTCTCTGTCGCCACCGGCGCTTTGCTTGCCGCCGGCACATCCGCCTCACATGCATCGACAGGGAGCGTCAGTGTTCCCGTCGAGCTCGACCAGCAACCGTTGGCACCTCTCGAGCAGGCGCTGGCATCGGCTCCGGAAATTCTCCAGGTTCCCAAACTGGCCGAGCTGGGGAGGCTGGCCGAACAGTTGGCTCGAGGCACCGAACGCGACACCGATCGCGCTTCGAGAGAGGCAGCTGCACGCCAACCGCTGACGATGGCTCCTGTCAGCGGAACATTGACGTCGAACTACGGACCGCGTTGGGGGTCGACTCATTACGGGTTGGACATTGCCAATGAGATCGGTACACCTATCGTGTCCGTCACCGACGGCACGGTACTCGAGTCCGGACCTGCGTCCGGTTTCGGACTGTGGGTCCGTATCCTGCAGGATGACGGGACAATCGGGGTCTTCGGACACATCAACGAGACTCTGGTAACCGCGGGTCAAAAGGTGCGTGCCGGAGAATTGATTGCGACGGTAGGAAACAGGGGACAATCAACAGGGCCACATCTGCATTACGAGGTGTGGCAGGCAGACGGCCAGAAGGTCGATCCCATGGCATGGTTGGACGCGCGTGGGGTACAGATCCAGCCTCCGGCCGTCAGTGACTGACGCAATCGACGATTTCCGAAGGGGGAAGGAAGATGAAGAGACTCGGCGGGCTCGAATCCGAAGTGATGGATCTCCTGTGGGATGCAGAAGAGCCGCAGTCTGTGCGGGATCTGGTCGACCGCTTCGAGGGCGGCGCCCCGAAGGCATACACCACGATCTTGACCGTCGTGACGCACCTTCACGAAAAAGGGTGGGTGCAGAGGGAAAAACGAAGCCGCGCATACATCTATTCGCCATCGCGTAGCCGCGATGAAGCGACCTCACTGGCCATGCGCGAATTACTCGACAACAGCAATGACTCTGTTTCAGCGCTTCTGCACTTCGCGCAAAACGTCTCCGATGACGAATACGAGGCACTGCGGCGAGCACTGGATCACGGCAAGGTTCGGTAGATGACTCTCGCCGCAGTCCTCCTTCTCGGGGCCGTGCTCATCGGAGCGTTCATGCCCAAGGTTTTGCGGCGTTTCGAATCGACCACTCTGGCTCCTGCAGCGATTCTCGCGGCATGGATCGGCAGCATCGTGGGTCTGGGATTCCTTGCCGTATCGGCAGTAGTGATCCTTCTGTGGCCGAGCCATGCACCAGCGGAAGGGCTCTCCGAGGCCCTTGTGCGATGCTTCACTGCCTTCCAACACGCGATGGCCCCCTGGATCGGGGAAGCGCTCGCTGTCGGCGGAGTTGCGGTTACCGCGCTCATCGCCGTTCGCAGCTTGTTCTTGGCTCATCGGCAACATAAGGGCCGAGCCAAGGTCCGCGACTACCACCGTGATGTCGTATCGATCATCGCCCGCGCAGATCCGGCATCGGATGATGTTCTCTGGCTTGATCATCCGATGCCGATGGCCTACAGCGTCGCTGGACGGCCGGGATTCGTCGTAGCGACCAAAGGTCTCTCCGATTGCTTGACCGCCTCCGAGCGCGAAGCGGTGATCGCGCACGAGCGGGCACACTTGCGAGGGCAGCATCACCGGATCATTAATGTGTGTGAAGTCTTCGCGAAGGCGCTGCCGGTGATCCCGCTGTTCAAAGCGGCTCCCGCTGCGGTGCGGCGGCTGGTCGAGCTCGCTGCCGATGATCGGGCCGCACAGGCCACCAGCCCCGATGCCGTCCGGTCGGCGTTGCGCGTGGTGGCGACGTCGCCGCTACCTCAGCCGGTGTGGACTCTCGGGCTCGGTGACGACGAGATCTCGGTGCGTTTGGTCAGGCTGCAGGCCGATTCCCGGATTCGCGGCACCAAACTGGTCTGCATCTCTGCTGCGATGCTCCCGATGATCGTTCCCGTCATCGCCGCGTTGACCACCATGGTCGTCTTCTCTGCGTCCGCTCATGCCCTCGTGACCTGACGGCAGTCGGAAAGGGTGGCCGAGGCGCCACCCGGACCCAAAAACTATGCAACGTAGTATTTGGGTTATGCTTCTGTCGCACACTCTATTTGCGT
The DNA here is from genome assembly GCF_058792695.1 of Rhodococcus sp. MT28. Classification (NCBI taxonomy): domain Bacteria; kingdom Bacillati; phylum Actinomycetota; class Actinomycetes; order Mycobacteriales; family Nocardiaceae; genus Rhodococcus; species Rhodococcus sp. MT28. The sequence goes on along the minus strand of NZ_JBXAFD010000013.1, from coordinate 64,659 downwards.
CTCGACAGGAAGCGGGCTGACTATGACCGCAATTGCATCACCCCCGATCCCCGCCCGGCCGTACCCCGCGCGACGGGCGCCGAAGGGATCGGTGCTGCGGAACCTTGTGACGACGACCGATCACAAGACGCTCGGCTTGATGTATTTGGTGACTTCGTTCGCGTTCTTCCTCATCGGCGGGCTCATGGCGCTGATCATGCGCAGCGAACTGGCGATTCCGGGCATGCAATTCCTGTCGAACGAGCAGTACAACCAACTCTTCACCATGCACGGCACGATCATGCTGCTGCTGTACGCGACGCCGGTGGTGTTCGGATTCGCCAATTTCGTTCTCCCCCTGCAGATCGGTGCGCCGGATGTCGCCTTCCCGCGACTGAACGCGTTCAGCTACTGGCTCTACCTTTTCGGTGCTCTCATCGCTACGGGCGGGTTCGTCACTCCCGGAGGTGCCGCAGATTTCGGCTGGACGGCCTACACGCCTCTGAGTTCGGCAGTCAGCTCACCTGGGGTCGGTGCGGATCTGTGGATTGTGGGGCTTCTCGTCTCCGGTCTCGGCACGATTCTCGGCGCGGTCAACATGATCACCACCATTGTCTGCTTACGCGCTCCCGGTATGACGATGTTCCGCATGCCGATCTTCACGTGGAACATCTTCATCACCTCTGTCTTGATTCTGTTGGCCTTCCCGCTGTTGACCGCCGCACTCTTCGCACTGCTTTACGACCGTCGCCTCGGTGGCAACATCTTCGACCCCGCGAATGGCGGAGTCCTGCTGTGGCAGCACCTGTTCTGGTTCTTCGGCCACCCCGAGGTCTACATCATCGCGCTGCCCTTCTTCGGTATCGTCTCGGAGATATTTCCGGTCTTCAGCCGCAAACCGATCTTCGGCTACAGCGGCCTGGTCTACGCGACGCTCGGTATCGCGGCGCTGTCGATCGCAGTGTGGGCGCATCACATGTACGCGACGGGCGCGGTTCTCCTGCCGTACTTCTCGTTCATGACGTTCCTGATCGCCGTGCCGACGGGTGTGAAGATCTTCAACTGGATCGGCACGATGTGGAAGGGACACCTGACGTTTGAGTCACCGATGCTGTTCTCTCTCGGATTCTTGATCACCTTCCTCTTCGGTGGTCTGTCCGGTGTGCTGCTGGCGAGCCCTCCGCTGGATTTTCAGGTCACGGATACTTACTTCGTGGTCGCCCACTTCCACTACGTGGTTTTCGGTACGGTCGTGTTCGCGACGTACGCCGGTATCTACTTCTGGTTCCCGAAGATGACCGGTCGCATGATGGACGAGCGCCTTGGCAAGTGGCACTTTTGGACCACGTTCGTCGGCTTTCACATGACGTTCCTCGTTCAGCACTGGCTCGGTGCCGAGGGTATGCCGCGTCGTTACGCCGACTACCTACCCGCGGACGGGTTCACCACACTCAATACAGTCTCGACCATCGGTTCCTTCATTCTCGGAGCCTCCACTCTCCCGTTCATCTGGAACGTCTTCAAGAGCTACCGATTCGGCGAAGTGGTCACTGTCGACGATCCGTGGGGCTACGGAAACTCGCTGGAGTGGGCAACGACCTGCCCGCCGCCGCGTCACAACTTCACCGAGTTGCCGCGCATCCGCAGCGAGCGTCCGGCCTTCGAGTTGCATTACCCGCACATGGTTGCTCGGATGCGAGCAGAAGCACACGTCGGGGCCGGTCACCGGCCGGAGACGAGTTCATCAGAATCGGAGAAGGTACTTACCGCATCCACGTCCGATGATGACGAGAAGAATTAGCTCGGCGGCCATACCGATGGGAAAGTCAATGTCAACACGAACAATGCCGGTGGTCATCGTCCCGGCAACAGATACCGCTGCCGCCCTACTCACGGACTGGTTGATTCGAGACGTACTGCCGACCGCTCTCGACGGCGGCGTGGCGAACCATGCTGGTGCCCGGTTGCGGACTTTGCCACCGGTATCTCGTCGCCACATCCGGCACCCCCGCAAACTTCGGGTTCACACCCGTCGAGTCAGCGAAGTAATCGCCGCAATCGAGAATCATCTCCAGACCGGAGCGGATTTCGTTGACGCAGAGCGGACCTTCATGCGTTCCACCACTGTCCTTCCAGACCCCGTGCTGAACGCCGCGGCCAGTATCAGTGGCGCAGTGATGGATATCGGGAGTTCCGCGGCGGCATTGGCGAATCGTGCCCTCCTTCTCGTTCCGACGACAATCGAGTCGTCGGAAGCGGCGCTCTCGACGCAATCGAGGGTAACCGAATCCTATTACGCCCTCCTTGCGCGGCTGTGGCACAGAGATTTTCACGCGAGTATCGTGATTCCGCAGACCGAACCCTGAGCGCTCCTCGCTTCGGTGTGCTGTCACGAGGGGGGCACACCGAAGCGAGATTATTCGCGCTCTCGACGCCGATTCTCAGTCGTACGGCGTGGAGACCAACGAGCAATCAGGCGGCAAGGCAAAGAGAGTCGCTACTTCTTCGGAGGAATCGCTCTCTTTGCCGCAAGCGCAGCCCTCCGGATCTGGCTGGTCAGTTTTCCACCGGTCTTGGCTTCGGCAGACGCGGCGGTTTTGTCGATCGCGTTTTCGATCTTGTCTGCGTTCTTCGAGGCAGCCTCCTTGCCCTTGTCGACTAGCGCTTTCGCTGCACCCATGAATTTCATATTCGTCTCCTTCTCCTGGCCTCATCGCCCTCTACTCGGGAGGGTTGCGGATCTAAAAACTAAGATCCATAGTAGTTGAGTTGAAGGTTGACTGATCGTGCAACAGTTGGCCGAGTGCGACGGCGTTGGCAGATTTTCGTGGGACTCGTCAGACCAGTGTCGACCAGTAGTCCCAGAATGCGCTGAGAATCATGCTCGCGACGGACACGATCCAGATAGTAAGCACGAGAGTGTGTTTCTCGGTGCCGACGGTCACGATTCGCGAGGAGGTCGACGCGCTACGAGCACCTAGATGCAAAATGGCATACCAGAGGGCTGTCATCGTCACCACCCACACGACCATGCAGTACGGGCACAGTGCCTGGATTCTGTACAGGCTTTGGAAAATCAGCCAGTGAACCAGCACCGCTCCGGTGAGCAAGCCGATGACGATACAGCGCCAATACCACTGAGGTAGTGCCTTTGCGGCGGTGAGGGTCACGATTCCCGTGGTCAGTAGGACGGTGAACCCGACTATACCGAGGATCGAATTCGGGAAACCGAAGATCGAGGCTTGTGGAGAACTCATCACCGATCCACAACTGAGGACGGGGTTGATGCTGCAGGACGGGCGATATGAGGGATCCGCGAGAAGCTGAAACTTCTCGATAGTCAGTATCAGAGACGCCGCCAAGCCGAGAGCGCCTGCTGCAGTGAGAATCCATCCGACGACATAGGGGGAGCACACTTTCGGGGCCGAGTCGACAGTCGGAGGTATACCAGTGTCGACGTGGGCACCGCGTGCTCCCGTTGATGTCATTGGGCCAGCGCTGCGTCGATGCGAGCGGTGAGATCGTCATATGTCGGCATGGACGGCAACTGGACGCCGTTGAGGAACAGCGTCGGTGTGCCCTGCACGCCCAGGTCGATACCTTCGTTGAAGTCCCCTTCGACACGCTCTGCGACTGCGGGATCATTCATATCTGCTTCGAAGGTCGCCATGTCGAGTCCCAGATCCTGGGCGAACGTACGGAAGAGGGCTACTTGAGATTCGGACGACTCGCCCCACTGGGTCTGCGTGTCGTACATTCGCTGGTACATCTCCACGAACTTCCCTTGCCTGGACGACGCTTCGACGACTCGCGCCGCGAGTCGACTGTTCGTGTGACTGGGAATGGGGAAGTACCGTACACCGAACGTGATGCGGTCAGCGTACTCAGCACGTATCCGCTCCATCGTCGGATACATCGCCAGGCATGCCTCGCACTCGAAGTCGAGGAATTCGACCAGAACGACATCGTTGTCCGGCGCAGAGGAAAGTAGATGCGTGTCGTCGCGAAGAACCGATGCGTCCGAAGCGCTGGCGCTGTTTGTCTCCCTCCCGCTGCGGTTGCCGAGCAACAGCGCGCCGAGGACGACAGCGAAGACAGCTATCAGGGCTATCGAGAATTTCGCGTTGGTGGTCAACTTCATGGATCCGCCTACCTGGTCGGTGTTCGTCGATGCGTGCAACCTTCCGGCCACCACACAGCCCTGAATACTATGCAACATAGTAGTCGGAGGTATTGTCTCAGCGAAGTGCGGTGTGCATCGATCGCCGGACTCCGCACCTCGATGGTGTGAGCCGAGTAGGAGGAACAGATTTTGAGGCGTGCAATGGTTGTGCTGCTGGTGGCTGCGGGGTGTGCGCTCATAAGCGCAGGCACCGCGCAAGCACACAGTGCACTGGTCGGATCGACTCCATCCGCCGACGCAGTTCTCGACACTGCGCCGAGTTCGGTGGAATTGGTTTTCAATCAGGAGATTCAGACGAGTTTCGCGAACGTGACCGTCAGTGCGGCCGACGGGACGCAGGTCGGAGCCGGGGAGCCGTCGGTGCAGGGAGAGCGCGTTTCTCTCGTGACGACCGGTCAGATGTCGTCTGGCACTTACACCGTTGGTTACCGGGTGATCTCTGAGGACGGACACCCGATCACGGGGTCGTACTCCTTCACCTTGAACGCGGCGAAGAACAATGCGGCGCCGCTTCCCGGAGGTGCAACACCTCCGGCAACTGTTGCGCCGTCGGCGGCGACCGCCGATGCCGACTCCGACGACGGATCCCCACTGTTGTTGCCGATTCTCGGTGGCGCAGTGGCAATCCTGTTCGTGATCGGGATGGTCATCGTTCTCCGCGGAGACAAGCGCTCGAAGCGCTGAGATGTTACAACACAGTACGAGCGGGGAGGGACCACGTAGGTGATGGACTGGATACGTTTACCCGAGGCCGTGCCTTCGTTCGGAGCAATGGTGGGGTGGGCGCCGCAGCCGCTCCCGGTCCTACCACTGATCGGAGTCCTACTGGCAGCGTGGTATGGCTGGGGTGTCTACCGGGTGACGTCTTCCGGTCGGGTGTGGCCGTGGACGAGGACGGCCAGCTTCCTCTTCGGCTGTATATTGCTGATCCTGGTCACGGGGCTCGCCGTCGAGGGCTACGGGTACGAACTCTTCAGTATCTGGATGTTCCAGCATTTGACCTTGTCGATGGCGATTCCACCACTGCTCGTTCTCGGCAGCCCAGGTCTTCTCCTGCTGCGCTCCACCCCTCACACAGGGTGGGGAATTCCGATCCTCAAGCTGGCATTGACGGCACTCAGAAGCCGGACGGCGAAGATTCTGCTACACCCCGGCGTCACGATTCCACTGTTCCTGTTCAGCTACTACGGCATCTACCTCTCGCCGGTATTCGACCTGGTGGCGTCGTCCTGGGTCGGTCACACAGGCCTGGAGCTCTTCTTCCTGGCCACTGGAGTGTTGTTCATCGTTCCGGTGCTCTCATCTGGGCCGTTGCCCGTCAAGCAAAGCAACCTGGGTCGATGTTTCGACCTCTTCGTCGAAATGCCTCTCCATGTTTTCATCGGCGTGATCCTGATGATGGCAACCTCGCCACTCCTGAGTACCTTCACCAATCCGCCGGCGTCCTGGAACGTCGATCTGATGGCCGATCAACAAATGGCGGGGGCTTTGGCATGGTCGTACGGAGAACCCGTCGCGTTGATCATCATGGTGGTTTTCGCGATGAGGTGGAATCGCGACGAGACCCGCACCAACGCCGCCGTCGACAAAAAGGCCGCCAGGGACGGTGACGTCGACCTCGAGGCCTACAACGAATTCCTCAAAACCCTTCCCCGTCGATGACTGCTCTCGGCATCTCGATGATCGGGTTCGGCGGATGCGACGGTGTGTGAGATGAGTGGTCAGTTCATCGGGATCGGTTGGGCACCTCTCACTGCGAGCAGTTCTCGCAATGCGGTCGATTCGGCCTGCTGTGTAGCGGCGATCTGTCGAGCAAGATTTGTCACGACGGGGAGATCGGCATTGTCAGCGGCGTATTGGGCCATCGGAATTCCCCCTTGATGGTGGCGCAACAGTAATTGCAAATAGCGAATCTCAAATGCCGGTCCGGTCAGGGTGCGTAGTTCCGCGAGTTCGGCGGGAGAAGCCATTCCCGGCATCGCGACTGATTCAGTTACGCCGGAATCACTTTGTCCGGTGCTCATGCCGGGCATCGAGTGATTCATCGCCGAGGAAGTTGAGGGCATCCACTCCATATACTCGCCCGTGCTCCGGGCGGGTCGATCCCAGAGGGACAGCCACCCCTGCATCATTCCTATCTGACTTTGCTGAGTAGTGACGACGTCGTACGCGAGCGTACGGATAGCGGGGTCGGCAGTGTTCACCAATGCGAGGGACGACATCTCGACCGCTTGCCCGTGGTGAACCGACATGTCCTGCGCGAAGCCGACCTCCACTGCGCCGACGGCTGGGACCCCCTGCGAGGTGTTCTCGATCCGCCCCTTTGCCCACAGGCCGATGATGATTCCGATCAACAGAGCGATGACAATACCGACCACCAACACTGCGGCCGGCGTGGCATGGCGTTTGCCCGATGAATCGGATACCGACTCGGATTGAATCGATACCGCCTCGTGTTCAACCATTTTCGCGACTCCTCGTGATCGCCGGCGCAGGTGGGGTCGTTGCTGCGGGAAGACCAGTGGCTGACTGCTCCGACGCTGCGGGAATCGCGTCAGGGCCTGGCGGAGATGCGTCGAAGGGGAAAGGAGCGTTCGGGTCGAATCCTCCCGGGACCGTTGCACAGCTGGCACCGGCCTCTGGATGGGTGTTCGGGTTCTGTTTGAGGGCGGTGATGAATTTTGCGATACGGGGGTCGTCGACGCTGTCGACTTTGAGTTGGTGCCCCCACGACTGAATCGAAACGGGGGAATCGATGCCAGGGAACGGTGACATCAGGGAATACGGCTTACCGTTGACTTGGGAGGTAAGGGCGTCGACGTCGGACGGATTCAACGAGTCGGGGTTGTAGGCAATCCAGACCGCACCGTGCTCGAGTGAATGCACCGCATTCTCAGTGCGTATCGGCTCCGGGTAGACGATGCCTGTGCATGTCGCCCAGTACTGATCGTGCGCTCCTCCCAAGGGGGGAGTTTGATCGTATGCAACGCGCTGAGGCGCTTGAATATGATTGCCGGCCGCGTATTCGATTTCGGTTACCCCTTCGATGGACAGCGAGGGGTCCGGGTTGTCCGCGCTCGGAGCGTATTTTTGTGCTTCGGTCCTCTCGATGGCCTTGGGCACCATGTTGTAGGCGATGACCGAGACCAGGCCGGCGATAATCAGGACTGCGATCGATATCGACCACGGAAAACTTCGGCCACCGGGCACCCCACCGCCGCGGGGGCGGGGTGTGTTCTTCTTGCGGTTCTTCGACATTGGTGGACTCGTTCCCTTGCGCGCTGGCACCGACACTGAATTACTATCAATCATAGTAATTCATGGTTTCGTTCTTCTGCCGAGACAGAAGCGGTACGCGCCCCCGAAGAGAGATGCGGCAGCGAGAGAAAGGACGATCACCGCCAGGGCGATCTCGGGAACCGCGCCCAGACGTGTTGCCGGTGTGAGATCGGAACGCAGGGCGATCTCGTCGGTCAATGCCTGTGCTGTGAAGATCTCGCTCTGTTGGCGTACCTCTCCCGTCGGCGTGATGATCGCACTGACACCGCTGGTCGCGGCGATCAACACAGTGCGACCGTGCTCGACTGCCCGCACCCGCGACATGGCCAATTGCTGAAAGGTCATCTCCGTCCGGCCGAAGGTCGCATTGTTGGTGGGAACCGCGATGACGGTGGCTCCCGCCTGGACCGACTCGGTCACCAGATCGTCGAAGGCCACCTCGTAACACGTGGCAACAGCTACCTGAACTCCGTTGAGGTCGACGACACCGTTCCCATTCCCGGCAACGAAATTGCCCGCAGAATCGGCGTACGACGACACTGCACGAATGATCGGTCGGAGCGGCAGGTACTCCCCGAACGGCACGAGTTGTCGTTTGATGTGTTGCTGGCCAGGGCCATCCGTGGGATCCCACACCATGACACTGTTGATCGATGTGCTCGCTTCACCTACGAGAACCGTACCGACCAGGATTGGTGCCCCGATCGAACGGGCTGCTCGGTCCAGTCGCTCTGCCGCATCCCGATTCACCAAAGGATCTATATCCGAAGCATTTTCGGGCCAGATAACAAGCCGTGGCCGGGCTGCGCGACCCGCCGCGACATCGGCAGCGAGCTGCTCGGTGCGGGCAACATGATTATCGAGCACCGCTCGGCGTTGGGCGTTGAAATCGAGGCCGAGTCGCGGCACGTTGCCCTGAACGACGGCAGCAGTGACGACCTCGTCAGGGGCGGCACCGGGAGAACTTGTCACCAATGCACTCACAAAGATGAGGACGACGGCAACGCCACCCTTCGCCAATGCTTGCCATCGAACACGGGAGGGTCCGGCCAGTGACCAGGCGATGAGAGTTCCGGTCAGTGCAGTCACGAAGGAAAGACCTGGCGCCCCTGCGATCGAAGCCAACGGCAGCAGCGGACTGTCCGCCTGCCCGAAGGCCAAACGCCCCCACGGGAAACCGCCGAACGGAATTCGGCTACGAAGTGCTTCGGCGGTGACCCATGCACCCGCAATCCACACCGGGGAAAGGGGAGCGCGACCGACGGCCACTGCCAGTACGCCGAACACGCCGAACGCGAGCGCTTCAATCGCCGCCAACGCCAACCAAGGCGTTGCACCGACATACGCTCCGACCCACGGCAGCAAGGGAACGAAGAATCCCAGTCCCGCGGCATAGCCGAATCCGAAACCCGCACGGAGACTGCGACCCTGGAGAACGGCGGTCAGCAGGGCGATGGCGACAGGGGCCAGAAACCACAGCGTGCGCGGCGGAAAACTGAGAAATAGCAGCCACCCAGCGCCCACCGAAAGCGCGAGACGCAAAGCGTTCCCACCGTAAAGCCGTTTGGGGCGACCACTCTTCAGGCATGCATCGAGTTCACCGTCGGCAGTGAGTGCACGTTCGGACGAAGGGACCCTCACAGGCCCGCTCCCGTAGAAGGAGAACTGTGCTGGTCCGTCCACAATTTCTCACAAAGATCGTCGAATTCGCCGCCCCACCCTGCATGATCGGTCCTCGCGAGGCCTCCGAGTTCGAGATCGACCTGCTCCGGTGCTGCCCCCGGGCGTAAACGGATCCACACGCGCCGCCTCCTGATCACGAGCGAGGTCAGAAGTCCGAGCATCATCGTGATCGCAAAGACGAGAACCCACTGTTGCGCAGGGTCGTACGACACCTGTAGATTGGCGAATTCCTTGGCCCCGTCGAACCGAACCTGTGTTCCGTCAGAGAGAGTCCGCGTCTCTCCCGGTCGAAGGTTCACACGATCTTGTTTGACCAGCCTTCCTTGGTTGATCATCTCCGTATTCAACGAGAAGATCGATTGCGGAATGCCGGTATCCAGACCCGTATCGCCCTTGTAGATGTCGATCGCGACCGCAGGATCACGTGCGTCGGGAAACGACGAAGTCAGGAGCGTCCCACTGAAGGCCGCGGTCGGCGCGAAGAGTCCCTCGATGGCAATCTGATTCTTCCGGCGCTCGTTCGGATCGGGGAACGAACCGCCGGGTGGATCGAAACGCAACGCCCCACTGCTGAGAAACGTCACCGCGTCGTCCGGTTGAAACTGCATTGTCTCGGTACGGGACTGGCCATCGGGGAAAGTGACGGTGAACTGCGGCGCGTACCCGTGGCCGGTCAGATAGACGCGGGCGCCATCGGTACGCAACGGTTCGTTGACTCGAAGACGGTAGTCCTTCCACGTATTGGTCGCGATGTCCTGCCCGCTCTGGTATGAGATGTTGGAGGTGAACATTTCGGCCTGACCAGTATCGAGATAGTCCGCGGAAAAATCGTTGACCTTGATGCAGAACGGTGCGAGACCAGTTCCGTCAGTTGCACTTCCAGCGCGAAATGAGTCGTACACAGCGGGTGAGGTGTTGCAGAATCCAGGACCACCGTCGGCAATGACGATGACCGAACCCTCGTACCCCACCAGCTTGCCGATGGCGACGGTGACGAGCAACCCGATCAACGAGAAGTGGAAAACCAGATTCCCGGCCTCGCGCAGATATCCCTTCTCCGCCGAAACCGATACTCCGGAATCATTTTCGGGATTGACTGCGATGCGCCAACCCTTGAGAGACCGGCGCACTCTCGTCAAGGCCTCGTCGTGAGAGATATCTACCTCGCCGCGGAAATGGTGCGGCAACCGGGACAGATTCCGAGGTGCCCGCACAGGCTGGCTCCTGAGTGCGCCGAGATGCGCCCGCAAGCGTGGAAACAGGCAGCCGATGAGAGAGAGAAACAGGAGAACGTAGATTGCGGTGAACCAGAAACTGGAAAAGACGTCGAACAACTCCAGCTTGTCGAACAGTGGGCCAAGGGTTGGTTGGGCCGCAATGTACTGGGACACTTTCTGCACGTTGAGATTTCGCTGAGGCAGCATTGCTCCGGGGAGTGCTGCCAGCGCCAAGAGGAACAGGAGCACGAGCGCGGTACTCATCGACGTCAATCTGCGCCAGTACTGGCGCAGCATTCGAATGCTTTCTCGGATAATCAGTCTCGGGAGGCGACGGATGCGAGCTCCCGTGGGGACACTCTCTGTCATATCGGCAACACGACCGAACTGACAAACTCGTTGCGCAACCAGCCGATGAACACGCCCCACACACCGGTGACCAGTGCCAGACCGACAGCGACGAGCATTATTCCGCCGACGATCTGAATCGTTCGTGAATGGCGTTTGAGCCATCCGACGCCTCGGAGCGCTTTCACCGACCCGAACGCCAGCACGATAAACGGTAATCCAAGTCCTAGACAGTAGGCGACGATCAGCAGCACCCCGCGCGCTGCCGTCGTGCCTTGAGTTCCGGCCGCCACCGAAAGAACCCCTGCGAGAGTGGGGCCGAGACATGGTGTCCAGCCCAACGCGAACACGCCCCCCAACAAAGGTGCGCCGGCAAGGGAGGAGATTCGTCGCGGCGCGAATCGTGCGTCTTTCTGCAGGGCAGGAATAAGGCCGATGAATGTCAACCCCATCACGATGGTGATCACCCCGCCCACACGTTGGAGCAGCGCTTCGTTGATGCGCAGGGTGCTGATCACGCCGAATACCGATGCGGTGGCGAAAACGAACACCACCGTGAATCCCGCGACGAACATCGTTGCCGCGCCTGTCACCCGCCATCTGCCTGCTGCGGGTCTCGTGGTCGCGTCTTCAGGGGTCACCGCCGGAGAATCAGCTCCGGAAATGCCGGCTAGATACGACAGGTATCCGGGAACCAGTGGCACCACGCACGGTGAGGCGAAAGAGACCAGACCGGCCAAAACGCACGCCGCTACGGCGAGCAGCAACGGACCGCTCGAGGCGGCGGTCTGGAAGCTGGACCCGATGCCTTGGGCAAAGTCGTTCACCGTTCGGCCGCCACACGCTCGATGACAGGCTGTAGATCCTCAGTGAGAAGTGCACGAAGGAACACTGCGGCGACGCGATGCTGACGATCCAACACCAACGTGGAGGGAATCACGCTCGTCGGATAGTTTCCGCCGAGCGCTATCAAGGTCCTCATCGACGGGTCGTAGATCGAGGGGTAGCTCACGTTGTTGTCGACGACGAAGTCCTGAGCTTTGTCACGTTGAGGATCTCGAACATTGATCCCGAGAAACTGAACGCCGAGGTCTTTGGTTGCTTCGTAGGCGCGTTCGAGATCGTCGGCCTCGGAGCGGCATGGGGCGCACCATTGTCCCCACAGATTGATCACGACGATCTGATCTGCGTAGTCAGTCAGTGAGATATCGTTACCGTCGGTCATAAGGTCAGGCCCGGCCAATGCGCCGATTCTATTTCGCGACTCGGGTGGGTCGTACAAGATATCGGTTTGCCCCCCAGGCGAGACGAAATCGAAGTTCGCACCCGAAGCGACCGCGTCGGTACCGCTCGCGCACCCACTTGCGGCGACGACCACCGCGGTGAGGATAGCAATGAGTGAGAGGGGATGGGCATGCGCTCGGGGGGTGCGGTGCATCCGTTGTCGCGTGGGTGTGGGGACTGTCATTTCATCAACTCACTTACGGCGGAGCGTATTTGGTCCGTGTTTTCGAAAACCATGGGGGCTGTGACCTGGTCGACGGACCCGTCACGTTGGACGAGGAAGCTCAGCGGCAGAACTGGCGGCGCCGACAGTGCAATTCCGACGTCGTCGATGGCGGCGAACGAGGGATAGCGCACGCCGGCGTCCGTGAGAAGTGCTAGTGCTGCTGACATGTCGTCCTGGACATTGACGCCGACCACACGGATGGCGCCGGGGCTGCCTGCGTAATCGTTCAGAACCGGGATCTCCGATCGACACGGCCCACACCACGAAGCCCAGAGATTGATCAAGGTGGGTTCCCCGGACAGCGCTGCGCCGAGGTCGACTTCAGTGCTCTCGCCAAGACACGTCGCTTTGATTCCCCGGAGTTTTCCGTTCACGGGCGGTGCCGCCGGGGCCGCAGGGCAGGAAACCTTCGCTGCTGCGGTCGCAGATGTGAAGCTCGGGTCGAGAGCTTCGCCGTCGTCTTGGGATGCGGCCGGGGGCATTTGCGGTCGGGTTGGGGAGTGGGATTCGGTTGGTTCGGATCGAGGCCAGATTGCCACGACAAGGAGGGCGATCACGGCCAAGAAGAACATGAGCCATCGCGACCGTGCCTGCATACACTTCCTCCAAGTATGGTGCGGCGAATCGGGGAACAACACTGAACTACTATTGTGCATAGTAGCTATATTGGTTCTTCCACCGGCCCTCGCTCAGCAGCGGCAGGGGCCCGAGTCCAACTATTGAATCGAGCACTGTGAAACGTCAATCCGCCCCGGAGGGTCGTCCCAGCTCGTCGGCCCGCCCCGAAATTCCAGCACTGGATTCACATCAAGGGCCGCCGACGCGAATGACACGAATCGCACGGTCGAAGCTTGTGCGATTGATGGTGTACTACACCGCAGCTCGACTCGCCCTGATCGCTGGGCTCGCAGTGATCGTCATGGGAATCAACGCCGTATTCGACCTCGAAATCCCCGGCGCTTTGTCACTGTTCGGGGCCTTGCTGCTCGGATTCGCCATCTCTGCGATCGCATTCCGATCGTTGCGACGCCGGATCAACGACGAGGTGATGGTCGTAGATGAGAGGCGTCGCGCGTCGCGCACCGCGTGAAGAAGTTTCCCGCGGCCACGCCGGCATAGATGAAGCCTCCTTCATCCCCCGGTGTCACCCGGGAAGGGGCTAGGTCGCGGCGATCGCTGCTGCCGAAGCCGAATTCGGAGCAGCAGTCAACGACTGTCCACGTTGGTCAATCCATTCCGAATGCTCTCCTCAGCGCCGACACAGTAGGAGCGCCGTCGACAGCGCCCGCGGCATCGCGATAGAGCCTGCAGGACACGCTCGGGATCTGATTTGACTCGGCTAAGGGATCGTGGCCGTCGACGAGCAACGTCGGAGACCCGGCCATACCCGCGAGTGCTGCTGATTGGGAATCCTCGATGACCAGGTGGCGCAGTTCCCATTCGATCGATACACCCGCGAGAGCTTGCTCGATTCGTTGTTCGAGGAGCGGCACGTTGGGGCAGTCCAGGACTTGCAAAATTTCGAGTTGAATCATGGTGTTCCTTCGTCGGTGTGCAATGTCTGGAGCATGGGGCAGTGCCGGTCAGCTCGCGGTAGTGCACAGGTGGAAGCGAATTCGGTCAATGAGGCCCGCATGCATTGCAGATCTCGGATCTTTTCGTCGAGCTCGGCGATCTTCTTCTGGGCGAGTCTCCGCGCTGCGTCGCAATCGTCCGGTCCGCCACCGTAGAGGTGGAGAAGTTCGTTGATCTCCTCGAGGCTGAAGCCGTGTTCCTGGGTGCGTTTGACGAACCGGATAATCTCGACCGCCTCATCCCGGATATGAGCGGTATCCCGAGGCGGATCGTGGAGGCTGCTGCAGGAGTCCGCGCCGTTCGTAGTACCGCAACGTCTGCACATTCACCCGTGAGGGTGGCCAGTTCACTGCTACGCATGTTGCCATTGTGAACCCTGTACCCGGCTACGGAGTCAAGTTGTTCTGCCCGGCGGCAGGACATCGTCGACGGTGACCACGCCGACGACTGGGATTGTCGCGAGTTTATAGTCGGCCATCAGTACCACGACCACGACGAGGAAGCGCAGCATCCGAACCCGCGAGCCCTGCGATCGGTGCTGAATCTCCGACTACCACCGCACGCAGGCAAACCTGCTGCAGCGTCCGCGGGACGTTCCGGTCCGCACCGCGATCGGCGCGATGGTCATCGCGTTCTACCTGGTCTGACGATCCCCTGCGTCAACGACATCATTGCGTACAAGTTCAACATCTCGCTGAACGCGATGATGTGGATCGGCCGAATCGGCATGGTGCTGCTGCCCCCCGATCGCGTTCTTCGTCACCTACCGGTTCTGCCTGGGTCTGCGGCGCAGCGACCGTGAGGTTCTCGAGCACGGCATCGAGACCGGCATCCCGCGTGGTGGTGACTCCCGAGCTGCTGGTACTCGCACTCTCATTTGGCTGCGGCTCGGCATCCTATCGGCTGCCGAGTTGAATAGCCTTGACCACGAGAAGTATCGCGCCGATGACGAGGTAGCCCCGCAAGGCCAGCATGCCCAGTTTCGTTCCGGAGGACCACACGACCGGTTCGAGCAGCGTCAGCGGCGGCATCCGCCACTGCATCTTTGCCTCTCGCCCGACGTCAGGGGGCAGAGCGGTGACTACGCCGCGGCGCCGGTCGAGCCACCGCACGCCAACTGTTGCGACGATGCCAGCGACGACCAACGCTATCCCTAGGTATATTGAGGCGGTCACCACGTTGAGGTCGGGAAAAACGGTGGTGGCCATGAGGATTCCCGAGAGCATCAGCAGGACCGCGACGATCAGCCCGGCGACGAGGTTGAGCCAGCGCGGATTAATCCAGGGTCCGAGTACTTGCCGGTCGTTGCACAGCAGCAACAGGAACACGCTCGCGCTGGGCAGGAGCAGTCCGGCAAGAGCCTGCACGGCGGTAGTGATCAGTCCAAGCGGTGCGCCGGGGATCAGCACGATCCCCGCGGCAAGGAGGACCATGGCACCGTATGAGAGGTAGAAGGGTTTGGCCTCCTTGAACCCTCGGTGTAGCGAGTGGCTGATCCCGAACACGTCACCGAAGGCGTAGCTGGTCGACAGAGTGACCGCAGCGGCACCGATGATCGAGGCGTCGAGAAGCACGATCGCGAAGATCGGGCCGAGGACGGAACCATTCGCGCTGAGTAGGCGCGCGATGTCGCCGGCGTCCACGAATTCTCCGACACTGCCAGTTGAGCGGGCGGCGTAGTCGGCGGTCATCATCAATGCCGCTGCGCCGGCGACGACGACCAGCGCCCCGAGGACGGTGTCGGCTCGTTCGTAGCTGATGAACCGCGGGGTGATCCGTTTGTCGATGATGTTGGACTGTTGGAAGAACAGTTGCCACGGCGCGACAGTGGTGCCGACGATTGCGATAATCAACAACACCGCGTCCGAGGTGATCCCGCCTCGGACGCCCGGAATCGCGAAGTCTCGGGCAGCGCGACCCCAGTCTGGGTGTGAGAGCAGCAGCATCGGGATCTGTACCGCCGTGACGGCGATGAAGACGAACATCGCACGTTCCCAGCGGCGGAAGCTGCCGGTGGCCATGATCGCGATCAACGCGACCGCAGCGGTCGGCACGACGATGTACCGTGAGACGCCGAAGTAGCTGGCGGCCAGTGAAACTCCGATGAACTCGGCGACGATGGTCAGGAAGTTCAATACGAACAGATCGCCGACCGAGAACCAGCCCCACCCGCGGCCGAAGCGCTCGTTTATCAGCCGGGCATGCCCCACCCCGGTCACCGCCCCGAGTCGGACAACCATCTCCTGGTTGACGATCAGCACTGGAATCAACAATAGCAACACCCAAAGCAGCGAGTACCCGTAGTTCTGGCCGGCCTGCGCGTAGGTGGCAACACCGCCGGCGTCGTTGTCACCGACCATGACGATGAGGCCAGGCCCGACGATCGCCAACATGGTCAGCATCCGAGCCTTGAAAGTGCGGCGAGATTCCTTGTCGGACAAACTGATTCTTCCGAGCGCCCCCTCGATGTCGCCGAGGTGCGCGGAATCGAGGACTGCGGACGGTCGCGGTTCAGGCATACCGACAGGCGTATGTGCCGGGGTGGCGTCGGTGATCTCGGGTTCAGCCACGGTCATCACCGCCTGGATCTGTGGAGGTGGTGTTGGTCGTAGGGTGGTCGGTGGCGCGCTCGACGATGGGCCTCGGTGCAGGTTCTCGCCGTCGCCAGTCGTCGGGGATGGAGGCCTCGAGGACATCGTCGACGGTGACCACGCCGACGACGTGGTCGGCATCGTCGACGACTGGGATCGTCGCGAGGTTATAGTCGGCCATCAGCACCGCCACCTCGGTTAGGTCCGCCACGGGGGTCACGCGCACAGGGTCGGTGTCCATGATGTCGACGATCGGGGTCACCGACTCCGATTGCAGCAGCCGGATGACCGACGCCACCCCGATCAGCCGGCCGGCGTCGGTGAGCACGTGCACCTTCAGCAGAGCCTCGGGCTGCATGGACCGTGCTGCTGAGATTGCCGACAGGGCCTGCGCCGCAGTGGCGGTGGCGGCGCAGGAGATGACGTCGACGCTCATCAGGCCGCCGGCGCTGGACGAATTGAACCCCATTAGTGTGATCACCTTCGTGCGTTGGCCGGCCGGCATCAGATCGAGCACTCGTCGACGGCGGGACTGTCGTAACTCTGCGACTGCGTCGGCGGCGTCGTCTGCGCGCATGAGACCAAGCACACCGGCCACCTCGACGTCGCTCATGTCGGCGAGCAGCTTGTTGGCCTTGCCCGGGTCGAGCTCTTCGAAAACGTCCGCCTCAAGCTCGGGGTCGGTGTGGACGCGGTCAAGGATTTCCCCACCCTCGCGCTTGTCTGCGCCCTCGAGCAGATCTGCAATCTGCGCCGGTTTAAGGGTGCCGACTCGCCCGCCGACCCGCCGCACTACCATGCTGTGTTTGTGGCCGATCAAGGGTTCGAACGCTTTCCAATCCCGACTGGCGTGTCCTCCATGGGATTTGATTAAGCCGAAGAACCGGGCCGGGCGGCGAGTGTCGAGCCGTGCGAGTACCCACCCGTGACCGGGGTTCTCGAGTTCGATGTCGTAGGCGTGCACCAGCTCCGCGGCCGGGACGTCGATCAGCCGATGGCCAAGGACGTCGGAACGCAGCAGTACCTCGCCCTCGCGGCGCTCGAACCCGCGCAGGTCCACCTTGTTCTGCGCCAGCATCACCCGGTCCCCGTCGAGGTGCTCGATCCGTTCGACAGAAACGTACACTCGCCGACCACCGACATTGACTACCAGCCCGGATACCGTCGGGTAGGTGTCCACGCCGAGCAATCGCACGATCAGATCGTCTAGGGCGCCGACGATGTCCCCATTCCGTGCGATCACTGGTCGCTTCAGTAGCTGTGAGAGATGGATCACCGGATGCGTGGGGGCTCCGTCGGTCGCTGACTCGGTCATCGGCACTCCTCGCGTCGGTGGGTGGTGGGACGAGCCACGCAGGATGCGCACACTCGCGCGACGGCTATTGATGTCCGATTGAAAGGTCGGTGGACGGACAAGCGTGGCCTAAGTTCGGCGCGGCTCGGTCAGTTGCGACTCAGTTCGCCGGTGACGACGCATCTGCATGGTTGAAACTCGCGACCAAAACTTCAAGCACGCCACCTTCTCGCTTCGCGGACAAGCCTTCCCGCTCCGGTATTGTTACATGCGCACCTATGCATGTAAAGTCCGGTTTGGGAGCCGTTTGGGGCGACTCTCAAGCTCGGCGACTTCTGGCGTAGCGGTTCGGGTTGTGAGGTTGTCGGAGCAGAGGCTCAATGCGGATGCACGGTCGACCCCGCCTTTGGTGAGCGTATTCATACATCCGCCCATCTATCGCGCACGTGGTCCAGTGCACCTAGAAGCGTTGCCGTGAGCGCGAAGTCGCGTCCCCGGAGGGTCGGTCAGCAGATCAATGCGTCAACGTGTTCGCTCGGTGACATGGCAATGTTCGTTGCGTCAGCGAGCCCTTGCGCCCTGAGGGGTTTGGCATATCACTCAGCGCCGCGGAACGCGGTATCCGACGGCAGCCTCATTTTCCGGGTGACTCCCCGTTGAGCCACACAACATTGACTACTATCGGGCATAGTAGTCAATATGTGCCCTCGCCGACC
The DNA here is from genome assembly GCF_058792695.1 of Rhodococcus sp. MT28. NCBI lineage: Bacteria > Bacillati > Actinomycetota > Actinomycetes > Mycobacteriales > Nocardiaceae > Rhodococcus > Rhodococcus sp. MT28. Next base: position 46,284 of record NZ_JBXAFD010000013.1, on the reverse strand, counting down.
TCTACGGGCATGCTGATCTGAACGGACGACTGATCGAAACCGCAGTGCGCCGAGGTCGGGCAATGACGCGTACGGCGGGTCCGGCGCATCCCAGACGGAATTGTAGGTTGTGCGATTCTGCCAAGTCTGCGGCACGGATTAATGGACCACGAATGACGTACGAGTAGTAGAAACTCGCTGGACGGGTGCGGCCGCATCTGATCTGAGAACCCGGATGGCTCAGGAGAGGACCCACCGTGCCCATCAACCAAACCATTGCCAGGCTGAGTGACCTGTCGTTCCAGTCGGCCTTCGCCGTGTATCTGTTAGCCCTCGTGTTGCTGATCTGGCACTACGCCGCGACACGCACCGACCACGTCCACCGGTTCGAGTTGGGGAGCAGGAAGCTTGTGGCGGCAGGGGGAGTCTCGGCGCCGTCGCCGGAAGTGCCCGGACGGATCGTTTCGGCTCCGCCGAAGCCAGTGCCCGAGCGTCTCGGCAACATGGGTGCCGCGGTTCTCGTCGTGGGCTTGGGACTGCACCTTGTGTCGATCGTGTTGCGTGGCTTCGCAACCGGACGTTTCCCGTTGGGCAACATGTACGAGTTCGTCACCATGGCCACCGCGGCCGCAACGGCGACTGGCATCGTGTTTCTGCGTGGGCAGACATACCGCGCGATGTGGGTTTTTCTTCTGGCGCCGGTCCTAATCCTGATGTTCGTTGCGGCAACCCTGCTCTACGCCGACGCAGCGCCTGTCGTTCCGGCTCTGCAGTCCTACTGGCTTCCGATCCATGTCACAATCGTCAGCATCGGCAGCGGCGTCTTCCTGGTTTCCGGCGTGGCCAGCCTCGCGTTCCTACTACGGATCCGACAGCCCGCCGGCGCGGAGCGCCGCGGGCCTGTAGGTTCGATGGCTCGTCGTTTGCCCGACGCCCAGACACTCGACCGGTTGGCCTACAGAACCGTCATCGTCGGCTTCCCTCTCTTTGGTATCGGAGTCATCCTCGGCGCGATCTGGGCGGAGGCAGCCTGGGGTCGGTTCTGGGGGTGGGATCCCAAAGAGACGATGTCGTTTATCGCCTGGGTGATTTACGCCGCCTACCTCCACGCCCGAGCGACCGCAGGTTGGCGCGAGACCAAAGCCGCTTGGATAAACATCGCAGGATTCGTCTCGATGCTGTTCAATCTGTTCATCATCAACATGGTCGTGTCCGGATTGCACTCCTACGCCGGTCTGAGCTGAGCGATTCGTGATCGAATTGAAGCTCGACGGGCACGTCCACGGTGGCGTTCGAAGCGAAGACAACGTATGAGTGCCCAAAGAATGATCTTCGTAGGCTACGTCGCGGGGCGCGACTGGTGCGTTCGAGGCGGCGGGGGGTTCCTTCGTGTCTTGCCTTCCTGCTGCTTGTTTGAATGCAGTCACGGGTTTGGTTATAGGTTATTCGGGTGAGGGCGTGACGGAAGGCGAGGTTCGAGTGCCGGTGGAGGGTGGTCTTACTGCTGGAAGCCGGTGGGATTCGCCGACTCGGCGGATTTGTCAGAACTGCCCCTGCTCGGTAGTTGTCGCGAGTATGCCCTGGGTGCTGGTGAGCCGTACGGAACCTGGGGTGGCATGACCGAAGCCGATCGAAAGCTGGGATCATCCTTTGACCCCGTCGGAGACAGGTGTGTAATTGTCCCGTGGGTCAACCGCAAATCCACGTTGCGAAGTCCGCTCGGCCGGGGAATGGTCTTCGAGATTCTCTTGCGGCGCCGCTGTATCAAGGAGGCGATTCGATGACGAATGACGAGGCGCCTCTGTCGGTTTACCGAATGACGGGCGATGACCTGGTCGCGGAGTACCAATACTTGTACGACAGGTTTGATCGCCACACCCCGAATCAAAAGGCGCGGTTCTACTATGTGAACGGGGAAATGAAAGCTCGTGGGCTCGAACATGGCATGCCAACTCCCGCTGCGCGCGATCACGACGATGCCTGGGATGGAGAGATCCGAGATTCGCGTGTTACGCGAATAACTGCACTGCATGGCTTCCCGGTCGATTTTACGGTGTCGAATCGGTGCGCAATACACACTCATCAAGGGCCTGGGATCAACGAGCACTGAGGCGGTCGCTGAAACCACTCACGCCCGCGGACTCAGGCGTTTGACGGATCACGGTGATGCTCCCTCTTCGGGTGTGGTGTCATCAGGTTCTCCTGACTGTATTGCGTAGAGGTTCGGCTTGCACTGGACTGCTTTTCGGCGGCTAGCGCACAGATAATCGAAGTTACAGATTGGAAAACTTGCGCTGCAGGCGTAGCACCGACCGTCTTGACTTTGCGACACGGCGAAAAATGCTGTGGTGGCATGGAGTTCGCTTTCGGACTGATCTCGTGAGGTCCTCCGTGCCGTTCGTGGTTCTCTGGCCGAGATCGACGAGTGAGAGCGAGCTTTCGGTGCAACTGCGAGATTGGGCCGTGCATCATTGCAGGACCATATGTGCTCTACCCAACCGATGGGGCGCTGACGCCGGGAGGGCAGTCTCGACGACCATACAAGGCAGAGGACCGATGAGACCGGTAGATGCCGGCGCCCGCTCCCGGACGTGTACGACTAGGCCGTACGCTTCGCGGGCGGTCGAGGTGAGGTTTGTCCTGTTTGCCGTGGTGCTTTGCCCCACTCTCCTCATTTCGGAAAATGCTGCCATGCACTCGCGAGTGAAACGCGACGCGATCGCACGGGTACGTGCTGAGCACACGTCGACACCATCAATCCATGTCTGCCACCATGGGGGTCGCGTAGACGAGTGTGTGTTCTAGGCGTTGCCCCCGGCCAGGCGTTGCGGCAAGATCGAAGGTTCCTAGGCGCTGTCCGGGGTGAAATTCTTCTGTACCCATGTTTTCGGCGGCCGAGCGAGGGTATGTGTTTTCGCCAGTTGGGGGGACACAGTTCCACCGTGGTTCACCAGGTCAGGGTGAGACGTCCGACCTGATGGGCCGTGCGGCCCGGTGTCAGGGTCGACGGGCGCGCAGTCAGAGGCGGCCCACCGAATTTTCGGCCTGCGCGACATCGCGTTCGGTGGGCCGAGTGCAACGCCACGTCGGGATGGTGCTGCATTGATCGACTGTAGCGAAAGCATTGTCTGCGTTCGACTCCTGACGTTTCCGCTCGGACAGATCCGCCCTGTGAAGATGCAGTCCGCGAAGGTGGGTGTGGTGGCGTAGCGGAGAGTATTGGGGGAGGGGTGATGTCGGAGGTGCTGGGCGTATTCGGGTGATGCGCCGGGTCCGCTTTCTTGCTGTTGAAGTTCGGTGTTGATGCGGCGGGCTTCCGCGAGTTGGTCTTCGAGGAAGATAATGCCTCACGCCTCGTAGAGGGCGGTGCCGGCGGCGACCAGTTTGGGCCGTTCAGTAGTAGACATCGCATCGTCGACACAAATGGTGTGACGAGATCGGTGAATCGTGGTGGGCGACAGCATCCTCGGCGGCAACGACGAAGTAATCGGTAGTGCCGGTCTTTACATAGACGTCACCGAAACGCTCGACCGCATGGGTCAGGGAGTCGGTCGACGAGTTGGTCGATGAGATCAGTAGCTCCCGTGGAGCGATCGAGCAGGCCAAAGTGATGCTGATGATCGTGTACGGAATTTCCGCGGAGCGGGCCTTCGACATTCTCATCTGGCGCTTGGAGCAGAAGAACGTCAAACTCCGCCAGGTGTCCGAGCAGTTGAGCGCCCGTGTTCGCGCAGACTTCGCTCTACTCGGTGGGTTGCGTTCGCAATTCGATCAGCTGCTGCTCGGTTTGTGACCGATGACAGACTGAATCGCGTTGTGGTCGGCACCTGCGGCTGACTGCTTAACCACAGGCACCTCGCCGACAGCACCCATTACGGCTGTCGGCTTCAATCCATTTCTACCCGTCACCGGCGGGCACAGAAACGGTATTGCCCGGACGGAGGCCGAGAAGAGGCGCAATGGACCCGATGCCCCGGATCGAACTGAAGACGAAACAACCGCTGGGTACACATCTAGGGTGATGAGATGCGCACACATTTCGCCGACAGCCTCGACGACCTCTCGTGTGGCCTGGCGTCGATGTGCGGGCTCACCGTGACAGCGATGTCGGAGGCAACGGCAGCCCTCCTCGATGCCGACCTTCGCACCGCCGAGCGAGTACTCGACGCGAACACCGACCTCGAGCGGGCCGCCTCCGACTGGGAACACAAGTCATTCTCACTTCTCGCCTTACAAGCCCCTGTGGCACATGACCTCCGATTTACCGTTGGCGGTTTGCACATCGCCGCAAGTCTGCAACGTATGGGCGCACTGGCCGTCCACATCGCCAAGATCGCGCGCCTGCGCCACCCGACGTCGGCCGTACCGCCCGAAGCGCGGGCAGTCGTAGCGGACATGGGAAGGACAGCAGTGGCTCGGGCGACCGAAACCCAGGTAATACTGCGGCACGTCGATTCTGCTCACGCGCAAGAGCTTGTGGCCGCCGACACGGTCATGGACGAACTGCACCGGCGCCTGTTCACCGTCACCCAAGCCCAACAATGGCCGCACGGAGTGCAAGCTGCTGTCGACATCACCCTGCTCGGACGGTTCTACGAACGATTCTGCGACCACACTGTGGAAATCGGACGACGCATCATCTTCCTCGAAACCGGTCGACTCCCCGCCCGACCCGACGCGCTCCTTCCGTAGGTTGAAGCTTGCCGGGATGTCAGGAGGGGAGATGACGCATTCCGGCCCCGATGTGGAAGCCGGCTGTCTGGTCAGTCGGAAGACGTGGACAGTGTGATGAGATCCGATTTGGTGTTGCGTTGGGAGTTCGATTCTCGCGCCCGACCTTGGCTGCACGACGTCGCCTCTCCCGAGGAAGGATCTTGACCCCACGTCCGTGGTCCCGCTCGTGGTTGCGAGATGAGATGCAGCACGAGTGTATCGGCGGTGAGCATGGTCGATGCCGTGCCGGGCTACTGTGCGGCGTTCTCCGAATTGAGTCGACTGATCTCCGCGCGCATGCGTCGCATCGGTCGGTCAACTCGGCTCTTTCTCTCGTTGCCCGCGGTCATCAGTCCAATTATGGCGGCCATTCCTGCTGGAATTCCGAGAACTACGACGAGGAACGGCGCCAAGCTCATGGAGTTCTCCTATGCTCGGATCGAGCGGTCTGGGACAGTGTCGATCAACAACCTACTATCGTCAATAGTAGATTGCTCATGGCGGGTGGTCCATTGACGGCGTCCCGCGGCAAAACTCGCGGGTTCCCTTCGCCACTACGTAGCGCGCAGGCAATCGAAGGCGGACGACCTTTGCTTGGGAGATGTACCTCTTCTCTAGATGGATCGAGCCCGGCGCCACCCGAGGTTGCCTGTCTCGTAGCGCCACGCGCGTTGGGAAAGTAGTCGCATTCCGTTGAGTCCGACGATGACGGTGGAGCCTTCGTGTCCGGCGACGCCGAGGGGTAACGGTAAGTGCCCGAACAGGTCCCACAGGACGAGGGTGGTGATGAAGGTGGCGGCGATCGCGAGGTTGGCGATCACGATGCGCCGGGCACGGCGTGAGAGGGCGATCACGCGCGCGATGGTGGCGAGTTCGTCACGGACGATGACGGCGTCGGCGGTGTCGAGTGCGAGGTCGGATCCGGCGCGGCCCATGGCGATGCCGGTGTGCGCGGCGGCGAGTGCGGGGGCGTCGTTGACACCGTCACCGACCAGTAGCACTTTCGCGCCGCTGCGTTCGAGGTCGGCGACGGCGGTGACCTTGTCCTCGGGGAGGAGTCCGGCTCGCATGTCGGTGATCCCGACCTGTGCGGCGAGCGCAGCGGCGGCGCGGGGATTGTCGCCGGTCAGTAGAACCGGAGTGTGTCCGGTGAGGGTGGTCAGTTCGTCGACGACGTCGCGGGCGCCGTCGCGGAGTTGATCGGCCAGTCCGAGTACTCCGATCGGTGCGGCGTCGACAATCACCACGATCGCGGTCTTTCCGCCGGCTTCCATTTCGGCGGCCGCAGACATCGCTTGCGCCGTGGCACGGTCCGCGATCGCGGCCGACGCCGCTGGAAGCAGGTGTGCGGGGCTGCCGACCTGAATCCGGCGACCGTTCAGGCGTGCTCGCACTCCCCGGCCGGGGGCGGAGTCGAACTCTTCGACAGGGGGCACCTGCAACCCGCGTTGGCGGGCAGCGGCGACGACCGCGTCAGCGAGCGGGTGCTCACTGGGATGCTCGGCCGCGGCGGCGAACGTGAGCAGCTCGTCGGCGGCGAGGTTCGCCCCGCTCATCGGCCGGATGTCCGTCAGGGCCGGGGACCCCTTGGTGAGGGTTCCGGTTTTGTCGAATGCGACGGTGGTGACCGAACCGAGCTGCTCCATCACGACGGCGGATTTGACCAACACGCCGTTGCGGCCGGCGTTGGCCATCGCCGCCAGTAGCGGCGGCATCGTGGCCAGCACGACTGCGCACGGGGAGGCGACGATCATGAACGTCATCGCTCGCAGCAGCGACGGTTGCAGGGCGCCGCCGAGCGCGAACGGGATGAAGAACACTGCGAGGGTCGCGGCCACGACTCCGACCGAGTAGTACTGCTCGACCTTCTCGATGAACAGCTGCGACTTCGCTTTGGTGGCGGACGCTTCTTCGACCATCGCCACGATCCGCGCGACGACCGTCTCCGATGCCGCGTGATCGATCCGGATTCGCAGAGTGCCGGTCCCGTTGAGGGTTCCGGCGAACACCTCGTCATCGCGATGTTTTGCCACTGGTAGGGGTTCTCCTGTGATCGAGGCCTGATCGACATCGCTGCTTCCGGAGATGATCCGGCCGTCGCCGCCGATCCGCTCGCCCGGCCGGACGACGATCACATCACCTGCCGTCAACGACGCCGCATCCACCATGGTTTCGTGCCCGTCAGGGCCGATGACGGTGGCACGTTCGGGAGCAAGATCGAGCAGGCTGCGCACCGAGTCGGCGGTGCGCTGGGTCAGGAATGCTTCCAACGCGCCGGAGGTGGCGAAGATGACGATCAGCAGGCCGCCGTCGAGGACCTGGCCGATCGCCGCGGCGCCGATCGCGGCGACGATCATGAGCAGGTCGACGTCGAGGGTTTTCTCTCGAAGCGCCTGCAAGCCCGCCAGTGCGGGCTCCCACCCGCCGGTGACGTAGCAGCCCAGATACAGCGTCCACCACAGCCAGGTCGGGGCACCGCCGAACTGAGCGGCAAGCCCGAGGACGAACAGCCCGGTCGCGATGGCTGCCCACCGCACTTCCGGGAGTGCGAACGGCCGGGTGCGGACGGCGGTTGCGGCCCGGGGCGCCGCGGGCTCGGTGTGTGGATCGCTGCGTACAGGGGTGGTCATGGCACGGCTTCCGGCTGGGGGCAGGGGGGTAGGAACGAACGCCACGATACAGGAAAACATGAAGACCTCTTCATGTAATCATGATGGGTAAGATGCTTCACATGGGTCACGGAGTCGAAGGCACGTCCACACCGCCCGCGCAGCTCGATGCGGAGTCGGCCGCGACGGTGGCTGCCACGTTGCAGGCGTTGGCGACGCCGAGTCGACTGCGGATGTTGACTCGGCTGCGGCACGGGGCGTGTTCTGTGGGTGACCTGGTGGAGGCGGTGGGGATGGAGCAGTCCGCTGTCTCGCATCAACTGCGACTGCTGCGTGCGATGGGGTTGGTGACGGGGACGCGGCAGGGCCGCAACGTCGTGTACAGCCTGTACGACAATCATGTGGCGATGCTTCTCGACGAAGCGGTCTATCACATCGAACATCTCGGGCTCGGAATCGCCGACGACCCGATCCCTGCCCTGTAAAGAGCTCACCCCATATGTGGCCAATCGACGCCGGAGTCCCTCGGCGGCGCGTCCGACGACCAGGTGATCAGTGCGTGCGGCGACACACTCGCTGAAGCTCATGCTGCAGTGGTGTTACCAACCTCGATCTACTCGCTGGGGCGAGATGAATGTGTTGATCAATCGGCAATCTCCTGATCGGGCTACCCTTCATTTCGACCCCTGACATCTCCTCCCTTGGTCGGTGGAACAAAGAAAGCGATCCAACCCGATGGATATTCGCAGTCTGCCTCGGTACATGACGGTGGCGGCTGTGGTCGCCGCCGCCGTGACATCACTCACGGCCTGCACGAACAGCGGTACCGATAGTGCGGAGCCTTCCCTTCAGTCATCGTCGAGCAAGGCCGGCGAACCCTCGGCAGTGATGAATGGGCTCGAGTCCAGCACCTCCGATATGGCGCTGATTACTGATGATTCGATGATTCCCGCCGGTCAAGCCACGACGTGGAGATTCCGAATCGACGATTCAGGGGGTGGCGCGGTAACCGAGTACGAGGCAGAGCAAGGCCAGCTCATGCATCTGTATTTCATTCGGGATGACTCGACGAGATTCGCGCATCTGCATCCGATCATGGCTGGCGACGGCACGTGGAGCGCCCCGATCTCAGGCCTCGTACCCGGGAGATACCGCGTATACGCCCAGTTTAGGGCTCTTAGCGGGAAAACCTCTGAAACGCAGGTGCTTTCGCAGCTGGTCACAGTTCCTGGGGAGGGGACTCCGGAAAGGCTTCCACACGCCATGCCGTCGACCTCGGTCGACGGCTACACGCTCACGGTCGCGGGGAAACTCACACCCGGCCAGTCGGGAGAGCTCACGGTGGACATTGCCGGAGGCGACGAGCAGGGATCCGACGTGCAGCGCTACGAGGGCGCCTATGTCCATGTCACTGCAATCCATGCACAGACTCTCGCCTTTGCTGATCTGACGCCACTGGACAGCGATCAGCGAGGTCCGGAATTCGATGTACCTGCGAAACTCTCGAAATCCGGCGACTGGCGACTGTTCATCGAGTTCCAGACAGGAGGCCAGTTGCACACCGCGGCGATCACCATCGCTCTGTAACGAACCTTCAGCAGGCGCAATGACAATCGGGATGTGCCCGCCGGCGCCTCGTGCGTGCACCCGACATTCCTGAGCAAGGCGGGGTGGCGATTCCACGCAGCGGGTGCGAACGGTCCCGAGGTCAGGAGCATTGCCGTTCTGGTCCAATCCGGTACGACAGCACGGTTAGCCGATCTGTGGTGCGCGAGGGAAACATGTGACGCTTTTTGTCATATGGGGCAGTTGATGATGTTTATCTACTATTGTCCTTAGTACATGGGTGTCGAGCGCAGTTTGAGTCGTCGAGGACGAGGGGTGTTTGTGAGGCAACGGAATCGACTCACGCATGCTCGCACGAGAGTCGCTCACGCCGTCCTTGGTCTGGCTCTCGCCGGATCGATCGTCGCAACCACTCCCGGTATCGCGATGGCGGTTCCGCCGCCGCCACCGAATCCGAGCGATACCGAGTTGCAACAGGCAGACTCACGCGTGGATCAAACTCTGGGCCGTATCGGCGATCTGATCAACGACGTTGCGTCGGCGAATGCGCAACTCGCTGAGATCGCCGCCCAGGTTGCGATCAAGCGGGAGGACGTGAACAAGGCGTTGGTGGACCTTCAGTCATCCCGTGATGTCGCGGTGGCCGCCACTGCTGCTGGGGCAGCTGCACGCACCGACATGGGAGTGGCTGGGCAGGCAATCGAGGTGGCGCAACAGCAGTTCGACGATTTCGTTGCCGCCAGCTACAGACAAGGCAGCACCGCCGGCTCGCTGACCGTCTTCCTCGGAAGCGACAGCCCCGACGATCTCTTGGCCAAAGCTGACCTGGTGCGGATGATTACGAAGAAGCACAACGCGGTCATGGACGAGCTTCAGCGCGCACGAACGGCGCGATCGAACACGGAGTCTGTGGCACGGGCGGCCCAGGCGACCGCCGACGCTGCTGCAGCCAGAGCAGAAGACAACAAAGCCCTCGCAATGGAAGCAATCCAGCGCGTGACGGATGCGCAGAAGTCGGCAACAGAGCAACAGGCAGTGGTCATGAAGGAGCGCGATTCCGCGCAAATCGAGTTGGAGGCAGCGAGAAACAGCGCGACGGGATTGCAGAACCAGCGTCAGGTCTACGACCAGTGGGATACTCAGCGCAGAGCAGAGGAAGCAGCTACCGCTGCGGCGATCGCCGCAGCGCAGCAAGCAGCATCGGAAGCTGCGACCCGGGTTGCTGCGGATCAAATTGCACGTGATCGCGCCGCGGACATTGCCAGCAGACAGCGTCCGCATACCCAGATCAGCGATGATTCCTCGGAGACGAAGGTGCCGTCGGTGACGACTACGCCGTCACCGTCTGCTGCTTCTACAAGGGCTCCCACGTCGGTGACGGCTACGCCGTCACCGCCTGCTTCTCCAACCAAGGCTCCGTCGGTTACGACGGAGCCCGGAGGTGGCGTGAGTGACGACGGTCAGAATTCGGTCACCGGTGACGGTGCCATCGAAACTGTCATCGACCGGGCAATGTCGCAACTCGGTGTCCGCTATTCGTGGGGAGGCGGAGACGCAAACGGGCCGACCGTCGGAATTCGTGACGGCGGAGTCGCGGACACTTTCGGTGATTTCGAAAATGCAGGCTTCGACTGTTCCGGAATCATGATCTATGCGTTTGCTGGTGTGGGAATCTCACTTCCGCACTACTCCGGGTACCAGTACACCGCGGGAAGGCAGGTTCCAGCCTCTCAGATGAAGCGAGGGGATCTGATCTTCTACGGGCCCAACGCAAGTCAGCACGAGGCGCTCTACCTTGGCAACAATCAGATGCTTGAATCCCCGCAGTCCGGCGATGTGGTCAAGGTTTCCCCGGTGCGTTGGGACGGCATGGTGCCCAATGTGACCAGGCTTCTCTAGCTCTTCTCCGTCGGCGGTACGGTTGGCTTCAGAGGTCGGCGAAAATCGTTGCGTACGTCTGTCTCCATAAGAGTTTCGCCGGGCGTGCGCGCGGACATGTGGGGATCGTGGGGTTGGCGTTATCGGGATTGGTGGAAGGGGCAATTGACTTTCGAGTCGCCGATGCTGTTCTCGATCAGTTTCTTGATCACCTTCTTAGTCGATGGTCTTTCGGAGGTGCTTCTGGCCAGACCACCGTTCGATTTTCAGGTCACCGACAGTTACTTCGGCGTGGCACATTTTCACTACGTGGTCTTCGGTACGGTTGTGTTCACCACGTACGCGCGGATCTACTTCTGGTTCCCTAAGATGACTGGCCGAGTGATGGATGAGTGGCTGGGCAAATGGCATTTCTAAGCGGCGTTCGCGGATTCCACATGACCTTCCTCGTGCAGCACTGGCTCGGCGTCGAGGGGATGCCGCGCCGCTAAGCGGATTACCTACCTTTGGACGACTTTGCGGTACTGAACTCCATCTCGACCGTAGAGTCCTTCGTCTTGGGTGCATTCACCATTCACCTTGCCGTTCATCTGGAACGTCTTCAGGAGCTACAGATTTGGTGAAGTCGTCACGGTCGACGATCCGTGGGGCAATGGCAATTCTCTCGAGTGGGCGACCAGCTGTCCGCCGCCACGCCACAACTTCACCGAGCCCCTATCCGCTCCGAGTGTCCGGCGTTCGAGATGCACCACCCACACATGGTGGAACGGATTCGGGCTGAAGCTCACACCGGAAGGTTCCATCCCACAACGAGCACACTGGCGGGAAACGGATCCGAGTGAGCCGTGTCGTCCGCAAACTACGTGTACGCAATATATGTCGCACGTATGACGGGAAGAAGTGAGGACACGAAGTCGCCATGAGTTCGTTCCCAATTTCGGTGATGACTGTGCCGGCGACGGATGAGACTGGCATGACCCCCATCAAGTGACCCGCAAGCTATGAGAATCCTTCCGCCCTGATCAAGGGCATGAAAGGCTGCAACTCATGGCTGGACGCAAACGGCACACGCCCGAACAGATCATCCGAAAACTGCGCCACGGCGACGAACTTGCCGCCACAGGCGCCGACGTCGAGGAAATCGCCCGACAACTCGACGTCTCGGTGCCGACGCTCTACAACTGGCGCAAGCAGTATGGCGGCATGAAAGCCGACGACGCCAAAGAGTTCAAAGAACTCAAGAACGAGAACGCCCTGCTCAAGAAGCTCCTCGCCGAAGCCGAACTCGAAAAGGCTGCACTCAAGGAGATTGCTCGGAAAATTCTGGGTCAGGCCGTTCCGTCAACGGGTTGATTCCATTATCACTGGAAAATTCTGAGCCTGACCGCCAAACGAAACGCTGTCGTCATGCTCCAGGAAACGATGGGGCTCTCACAGCGTTTCGCCTGCAAAATCGTCGGGCAACCGCGATCCACCCAACGAAAAGCGCTTGCGAGAGACACCCCGGACGATCCGGACGCCGATCTGCGGAAGTGGTTGCGAGACTGGGCCAAAGCGAATGCCCGCAAGGGGTTTCGTCGGGCGTGGGCGGACTTGCGTGCCATGGGCTGGGTGATTAACAAAGAAGAAGGTTCAGCGTCTCTGGCGCGAGGAAGGGTTGCGGGTGAAGGTCCGCAAAATCCGCAAACGAGCCGACGCTTCGACCACCCCGATTGCCGAGGCACATGCACCGAAGGTGGTGTGGGCGATCGACTTCCAGTTCGACTTCACCACCGACGAACGGAAGTTCAAGATCGCGTCAATGGTGGACGAGCATTCGCGCCAGTCGGTGCTCAACATGGTCGAGGGATCCATCCCGGCAGAGGATCTCGTCGCCGCCCTGGAGAAAGTGTTCGCGCTCTGGGGCGGCCCGCCACAGGTGTTGCGGTGCGACAACGGACCCGAATTCATCTCCGAGGCGTTGCGGACGTTCTGCGAGGACCGACTGGGAATCGGATATGTTCCCCCTGGTCAGCCGTGGAAGAACGGCTACATCGAATCCTTCAACAACCGAGTCCGTGACGAATGCCTGAACATGAACGAGTTCCACAGCCTCCTCGAAGCCCGGGTGGTCATCGAGGACGGGAAGGAGGACTACAACACCCGACATCGGCATTCATCGCTGGCTTACCGCACTCCGAATGAGTACAGCTGCCAGCTGTATTCACACGCATTGATTCTCTGATAGCGAGTGGCTCACCAAACGGGGTCCTACCAAGACGACAGCCGCACTGACCGATTCGTTGTTACGCGAACTCTTACCGCGCTCACGTTTGTCGGTGCGGGCCTCGGTTGCCCTGCCTCGACGCTGCGCAAACTCCCGCTGTCCCGCGCATCGTATTCGATCGCCGTGGAGACTTCGCTTTCACACACGTGCACCTCGGTGATACCCCTGTCGGGTGGGATGCAAGTCGTTGAAGGATTGCCGTTTCCGGTCGTCTCATACAGTGAACTACTATCTCTTTTAGTAGTTCACTGTATGAGGGAGGGACATCGGCGATGACGAATTGGTCGCTCTGGCGTTGGATTACTGCGTCGGCAGGTGCGGTGGCAGCAGCGCTCATCGTCGGCGTCCCCACCGGGATAGTGCCGACTTCGTTCTACCAGCGGATGACTCCGGTGCTGTGGTGGAACTATCCGGTGTGGATCGCGAACGCGATATTGAGTGGATTGATACTCGCGACGTATGTGCGAACGCAATCCAGTTCTGCAGCACCCTCGCGCGTGGGCATTGGCAGCAATGCGCTGGCTCTGTTGGCCGTCGGCTGTCCGGTGTGCAACAAATTGGTGATCATGACTGTCGGTGTGACGGGTGCGTTGAATCTGTGGGCACCGATACAACCGGTCCTGGGGCTGATTTCACTGGCTTTGATGGCGGGCGCGTTTCGGCAGCGGTTGAAAGGTGAGCGGGCGTGCGGAGTGCGTACTTGTGTGTCGAAGGACTCGATCGGTACTGCGGTCCCCGAACGCTCCTAGTGCGCGATTGGATGTTGTCAAGAAGGATGGGACCCCAAGGAAACGGTCTCCTGTTGACGACGGTTGAAAACTAGTCCAGAAACGACGGGTGGTCTAGTTTTCAACCGTCGTTCACATCTCCTTCATCGCTTGGGTGATCTACGCCGCCTCTCTGCACGCGCGTGCTACTTCTGGTTGGCGCGATACCCGTGCCGCCTGGATAATCATTGCCGGTTTCGTCGCAATGCTGTTCAATCTCTTCATCATCAAGATGGATGTCTCCGGCCTCCATTCGTACGCGGGACTCAACTGAGAGCGAGCGGGTGAGAGTGGCGCGGGGGCATATGGATCAGGGGAGCCCCGCGCCTGCATGCCGGGGGAGTGGCGCAGCCATTCTGATGTGAGTGTGTGAACGTGGTGATCAAACTTGTCAATCATGCGCACTTCCTGCCCTTGCAAGGCGGAAGCCGTTGTGGCGCCGCGTCAGGGAGTTTCTTTTCCCGACATCCTGCGCGACACTCGAGTTCATCGTGTATCAGTGTCAACCTGATGTGGTCGCACCTGCTCAATACCGGCTGGCTTTCGAGTCGGTACGCCTCCGCGATCAACTCGGAGTCGGTCATCCCCCGCCGAACGTCCTGCATCATGACCTCCATGTCGTCTGTTCTCGTTTGCGTACCCGGCCTGTCCCTCGTTAATCGATGGGCTCGGTTTGCGCCTGGACCTGATTGATGCAAATAGATCGGTTCGGTTCAGGCGTGGGTTTTTGTGCACCCGTTCCTACCTCGTGCTGGTGGGTATCCCACGGAGCCTGACCAGAATGTTGAGCCCGACGAATGTGACCGCGCACGCAGGACGGCGCGTGCGGATCTCGGGATATCTTCGGGTGTAATTACCAAACCCTCCAACAAATGAGGTTGCCTCGATAGTGTTCGGTGTCCTCCGGGGTATTGACCTGTCGCCTAGAAGGCTCGGTGCCTCTGCCGAGGTCAATTGTCAAGCAGAGACACCGAGCCGCGTGCGCTCACATCCGACTGAAATCTGAGCAATGAACGCCGGAAGTCGTGATCACAGCGTGGCGAGAATGCCTTCCATCGTGGTGATTTCCTGGTTTTGCGCGCTGATGATGGTCTGCGCCATGGAGATAGCTTCGGGATACTGTCCGGAATCAACTTCAGTTTGCGCCATTGCGACAGCTCCGCGGTGATGGTCGATCATCTGAGCGAGGAACAGTTTCGCGGCATCGGTTCCCTGTGCATTCTGCAGCGCGGTCATGTCATCGGCGGACATCATCCCCTCCATCATTCCCGGCGTCATCCCCATGCTCTCTGAGGGCATCGGCATGTTCATGCTGGTAGAGGGTGTCATGCCTTCCATGCTGTGGGAGGTGGTCGGCATATTCATGCCAGAGGAGGACGAACTCTGTCCCCAGCTGGTCAACCAGGCCTGCAGCTGCTCGATTTCTGGGGCTTGCGCTGCCTTGATCTGTTCTGCCAACGTCGTCACTCGGGGGTCGATACCGTCTTTGGAGAGGAGCATGTCGCTCATCTGGACGGCCTGACTGTGATGCGGGATCATCTGCTCGGCGAATGTCACATCTGCCTGATTGTGAGTGCTCGCGTTCGCCGATGAACTGGATTCGGCACTCATTGACGTTGGCGTGGAGGTAGTTTCATCGGTATTGGAGCTGTTACATGCGGTGAGGACGAATAGTGCTGCAGTTGCTGCAGCACTGATTGCGAGGACCTTCTTCATATCGGGGAATCCCTTTCGCTGGGAGATCGGTTGTCGGGTCATGAGACGTTCTGTGAGGTGGACTTCGTAGTGCTGGGTGAAGGCCGGTGTTGATCTGGGGGAGAAGGGAGGCGTAGCCGCTTCAGCAGTAGTGCATTGACTGCGACGATGAAGCTGGACCCGGACATCGACAGCGCCGCGATCTCGGGGCGAAGTACAAGTCCGAGGGAGGGTTCGAAGACTCCAGCGGCGATGGGGAGGGCGATGACGTTGTACCCGACTGCCCATCCGAGGTTCTGTCTCATCTTGCGGAGGGTGCCTCGCCCGATTTGTAGAGCGACCGGTACGTCGAGTGGGTCCGACCGCATCAGCACGAGGTCCGCTGTTTCGATTGCGACGTCGGTACCTGCGCCGATGGCGATACCGAGGTCCGCTTGTGCGAGCGCGGGAGCATCGTTGACTCCGTCCCCGACCATCGCAACCTTTTTGCCGGCATTTTGCAGCTCGACGATCTTGGCGGCTTTGTCGCCGGGGAGCACTTCCGCGATGACGGTATCGATACCGAGCTGGCCCGCGATGCGCTGTGCGGTGGCTTCGTTGTCGCCGCTGAGCATGACGACTTCGACGCCCAAGTCGTGCAGCGCCGCCACTGCGGCGGCGGAAGTCTCTCGGACAGCGTCGGCGAGTGCGATCACCCCGACGCCCTGTCCGTCGACGGCAACGAGTACTGCTGTGCGCCCGCTGGCCGCGAGGTCGTCGCGTGTACCCATCAATGTGCCGAAGTCGACGTTTTCGGCGATCATCAGTTTGCGGTTGCCCACCGCCACTCGACGACCGTCCACCTCCGCAGCCGCACCATGACCTGGCACATTACGGAAATTTGTGAGGGGAAACTCCGGGGCGCCGCGTTCGGTCGCGTAGCGGACGATCGCGCCGGCGAGGGGGTGTTCGGACTCGCGTTCGACCGCCGCGACGAGGGAAAGGAGTTCATCGGTGCCGATACCGTCGACGACGACGTCGGTGACTTCGGGTTCACCCTTGGTGAGGGTGCCGGTCTTGTCCATCACTACCGTCTCGATGCGCGCCGAGGATTCCAGCGCGGTGGCATTTTTGAACAACACTCCTCGTTGAGCTCCGAGTCCGGTGCCGACCATGATGGCGGTGGGCGTGGCCAAACCGAGAGCGTCGGGGCAGGTGATGACAACGACGGTGATCGCGAACAGAAGCGCGGTCTGCACTCCTGCACCCGCCGCCCACCAGACGAGGAAGGTGCCGGTGCCGCCGATCAAAGCAACAAGGACGAGCCAGAACGCGGCCCGATCAGCGAACCGTTGCCCCGGCGCTTTCGAGTTCTGCGCTTCCTGGACCAACGCCACTATTTGGGACAGGGCGGTGTCGGCACCGACTTTGGTTGCTCGGACGCGAAGTGTGCCCGTCGTGTTGATGGACGCACCGATGACTGTGGATCCCGGTTCTTTGGACACGGGAAGGCTTTCCCCAGTCACCATCGACTCGTCGACTTCGGAAGTTCCGCTCTCGACCGTTCCATCGACCGGGACTTTGCCGCCTGGTCGGATCAGTAACAGGTCTCCGACGACAACGTCGGCGGTGGGAACTTCGACCGGTTCGCCGTCTCTCAACACGATTGCCAATGGCGGGGTCAGTTCGAGCAGTGTGCGAATCGCGTCGTTGGCTCCACCTCTGGCTCGCATCTCGAACCAATGTCCGAGCAGGACGAAGGCCGTCAGCACCGACGCGGCCTCGTAAAAGACCTCGCCGCCGCCGGTGAACGTGACGGCGACGCTGTAGAGCCAACCCGCTCCGACGGCGACGGCAACGAGGACCATCATGTCGAGGGTGCGGGCCTTCAGAGCCCGATAAGCGCCGTCGAAAAAGATCCAGGCCGAATAGAACACCACTGGCAAGCTCAGTATCAGGGTGAATACGTCGTCGCGGAGTCCGAACGGGGCGGGAACTGTGAATCCGAACATGTCGCGCCCCATCGGGGACCACAGCATGATCGGAATGGACAGAACGAGAGCGACGAGAAAGCGATTTCGCATGTCCCGGACCATGTCGTCCATCGACATTCCGGCGTGGGCGCCTCCGTGCCCCATCATGTCCTGTGCAGAGTGTTGAGCATGTGGTTCGTGCGCCGTGTGTTCGCCGTGAGGAGATTCTCCGGGGTGTTCGACCGGTGCGTCGGTTGACGCGCCGGCGTGGTCTGAATGAACGTGGTATTCAGAGGGCGCGGCGCTGGTGCTGTCGTTTGGTTCGGAGAGGGGGTCGCAACTGTGGGAGGGCACCGATCGCCCGGCGCAGTGATAGCCGCAGTCCCGGATCCATTGAGACAGTTCGGGTATCGAGGTTGCAGCCGGGTCGTAGGTGACCGTGGCAGTTTGGTTGAGGACGTTGGCCTCGGCAGAGACGACTCCGCGTCGGCGAAGGAGAGTTGATTCGACTGCGGCTTTCGATGTCGCCCACTGCAATCCTTGTACTTCGAGAACGGTGGTTCGATTCATCTCTGCGCCCTCTCGTTGTGACCGCCATTCTTGCGGCAGCGACTGTACGGATACCTCGGTGGCATGTTCCCGTGTTGTGGCAGATCGTCGGCACCTCTGGGCGTGATGTTGTGGGGTCCACGTGTGTCTCAATACTTGAGCCTGCCGGTGGCGGATATGCCTTGGTTAGCTGTTTGGTGAAGATTCGATGAAGGACCATGGTGTCCCCCGCAGTCGACGACTGCCCTCGTCCGCGATGGTGGTCGTCGTGGAGTGAAACCTTTGGATTCGTTGCGGGTGTAGTGGGACCTCGCCGCGCCTCGCATCCGAAGAGTTCAGGGCAGACGGCAATTACCGGGGCAATCGAATTCGGGACCAAGTCAGTGATCGGAGTTTGTGGCATGACTGGTGAATCGTCGTAGGCGCAAACTGTTCGTGACGACGAAGATGGAGCTGAAAGCCATGGCGGCGCCGGCGATCAGCGGGTTCAACAACCCCAGCGCCGCCAGAGGCAACGCCGCCACGTTGTAGGCGAAGGCCCAGAAAAGGTTCCCTTTGATGGTTTTCAACGTCGATCGCGACAGACGGATCGCATCTGCGGCGGAGCGCAGGTCGCCTCGGACAAGGGTGAGATCGGAGGCTTCGATGGCGACATCGCTGCCGGTGCCCATGGCCAGACCTAAGTCTGCTTGTGCCAGAGCAGCGGCGTCGTTGACGCCGTCACCGACCATAGCGACTGTGTACCCACGGCTTTGGAGGTCTTTGACGGCGTTGACTTTGTCCGCGGGCAAGACTTCGGCGATGACATCGGCGGCTTCGATCCCCACTTGTTTTGCGACGGCGACGGCGGCGCGAGCATTGTCGCCGGTCAGCAGGATGGGACGTAGTCCCAAGGTTCGGAATGCAGTGATGGCCTCTTTCGAGGTGTCCTTGACAGTGTCCGACACGACCACGATTCCGCGGATCGAACCGTCCCACGCAACCCACACCGGGGATTTTCCGTCGGCTTCCGCGGCGTGTGCGGCCACCTCCAGATTCTCGGGTGCGACGAGAGACCAGTCCTGCTCCAACCAGGTTCGCCGACCTATAGCAACGGCTCGGCCGTCTACGACACCGGAGACGCCTCGGCCGTCGTGGTTGGAGAAACCTTCGATTCTCGGCAACGATCGGCCGTCAGCTCGAGCTGCGAGAGTGATGGCCCGGGCGATCGGGTGTTCGGAGCCGTCCTCCAACGCTCCTGCGACAAAAAGCAATTCGTCGATATTCTCGCCATCTGCGGTCACTGTCGAATCGACACTCATGCGCCCGGTGGTGACGGTCCCGGTCTTGTCGAGCACGATGGTGTCGACCTGACGGGTGGATTCGAGAACCTGGGGGCCTTTGATGAGAATCCCCAACTGGGCGCCGCGGCCCGTTCCGACCATCAGAGCCGTCGGTGTGGCCAACCCCAATGCGCAGGGGCACGCGATGATCAGCACGGCAACGGCGGCGGTGAACGCCGCCACCATCGAGTGACCGGTCAAGAGCCACGCACCCAACGTCATCAGTGAGAGAACGATGACGACCGGGACGAAGATTCCGGAGATGCGGTCGGCGAGACGTTGGACCTGAGCCTTGCCGTTCTGTGCATCTTCGACCAGTCGTGCCATCTGAGCGAGCTGAGTGTCGGCGCCGATACGAGTTGCTCGAACGAGGAGTCGCCCTCCAGCGTTGACGGTGGCGCCGACAACGGCGTCGCCAGGGCGCACTTCCACTGGCACGGATTCGCCGGTCAGCATGGAGGCGTCCACCGCAGATGCGCCGTCGGTGACGATGCCGTCGGTCGCGATCTTTTCGCCGGGGCGGACGACGAAGATGTCACCGACCACCAATTGTTCGGTGGGAATTCGGATCTCGGTGCGTTCCCTCAACACCGCTACGTCTTTGGCTCCCATGTCCATCAGTGCGCGTAGGGCTGCACCCGACTGCTTCTTGGCGCGGGCTTCGAAATATCGCCCCGCGAGTATGAAGACGGTGACCGCAGCAGCGACTTCCAGATAGATGTGGTCCGCTCCGCCCTCCTGCTGTGGGAACAGACTGAACTCCATCTTCATGCCGGCCATTCCGGCGTGACCGAAGAACAACGCCCACAGTGACCACAGATAGGCCGCCGACACCCCCACCGAGATCAGAGTGTCCATCGTTGCCGCGCCGTGTCGAGCATTCGTCAGTGCAGCCCGGTGGAAGGGGAGTGCGCCCCAGACGACGACGGGGGAGGCAAGCGTCAAGGCCAGCCACTGCCAGTTCGTGAACTGCAATGGCGGGATCATCGACAATGCGACCACCGGCACAGTCAATGCGAGCGAGACGAGCAGCCGGGTCCGCAGTTGCGAAGCCTCGTCCTGGGTCCGAGTGTTCACCCCGTCGGTAGTGCCGACCTCCCCGGACGAGCCCTTGGGGGCAGGCAAGGTGGCGGTGTATCCCGTTGCCTCTACGGTGGAGATCAAGTCTTCAGGTGCTACCGCACCCGTGAAATCGACCTTCGCCTTTTCGGTCGCGTAGTTCACTGTCGCGGTGACGCCGTCGATCTTGTTGAGCTTCTTTTCGATTCGCGCGGCGCAGGAGGCGCAGGTCATGCCGCCGATGGCCAGTTCGACACTGTGTGCGGACTCGGCAGCGACGGTCGTGTTGTCCAGGGTGCTCATCAGATGTACCTCTCCTGACCTGCCTACGCTGGCGGTGTGGACGCCTGGTCAGATGTTCGCGAGATGATAGTTGCCGGCGTCGTCGAGAGCGGCAGCTACTTGTTCCTCGGTCAGCGGCGCTGAAGCTGTAACGGTCACGGTGGAGACTCCTCCGGCGACGAGATCGATATCCACCTCGCTCACTCCGGGGAGGGCGCGCAGCTCGTCCGTGACGGCGCCGACGCAATGCCCGCAGGTGAGACCGGTGACCGCGAAGGTGTTGTTGGTTGCAGACATGATGTCCTCCGTAGTGGTGGGCGCGGATGTGGTGGGTGATTTCTTCGTCGAGTTGCATCCACAGCCGCGTTGCGTCTTGTCGAGTAGATTCGGCTGCGAGTGGGTCTGACCGCTCATGATTCCCTTCCTGTCTGGTACCCCAGGGGGGTACCAGTTTCTACTATACTCGCGTTCGGAGAAGGTGAGTCAAGGCTGCGCCTCGACTACTTCCGTCGGACATTTGGTCGGATTCTCCCTCGTGTATTCGCCCGCGCAGAGAACGTCGAATTTCGAGCGCCCCGTGGAGTGCCGGCAGGTGTGCACCGGAGCCATGGGCAGTTGCGCTGTTCGCGGGATTTCGATCCCAGTCCAGCGCAGAGGCAGAGGCCGGGGATTCCGGGACGCTGACCCGATGCCGGGGCGGCGCAGTCTCACCTCGCCGAACGAGGCAGGAAGAGGCATCGAATGAGATGCCGGCCCAATCAGGTCGCGCCTCCCGTGCTGGTTCGATCGTGTGTTCGGACGTCTCCACGTGTCAGACGATGTAGTCCAAGCGAGTCATCATACCCGACTCCTGGTGATATCCGTTGTGGCAGTGGAGCATCCAGTCGCCCGGGTTGTCGGCGATGAGATCGACAGCGACAGATTCCATCGGACGAACGATGACTGTGTCCTTGCGAGGTCCGACACCGCCGTCACCTTTGACCACTTGGAAGGTATGCCCGTGCAGATGCATGGGATGCCACATCATCGTCATGTTGGTGAACGTGAGCCGGGCGCGGTCCCCTTCTTTGACGGTCAGAGGTTCGGTTTGGTCGTAGTTCCGACCGTTGATTGTCCATTGGTAGCTCATCATGTCTCCCCCGAGGTCTGCCACGAGATCGACACCGGTGCCATCGCTTCGCGGCAGAACGACACTTTCGGCTGCAGTGAACGTCTCGACCGTGCCCACTCGACCTGCCAATTCCCGAGGGAGGAACGACGCGTCGGGCGCAGCGCCCGAGCCTGTACGCAGCAGCGCCCGAGCCTGAGCGTTCTTACCCTCGGCCGCGGCGATGAGCGGGAATACACCGTCCTTGACCGTGACGATCACGTCGTAGCGCTCACCCATGCCGAGGAGAAGCGCATCGACTTCTGTGGGTACGACCGGAAAGCCGTCCGTATGGGTCACGGACATCACGTGATCGGCAAGGGCGACTCGAAAAGCGGTATCCGCACCCGCGTTGATGATGCGAATTCGCACACGCTGACCGGGAGCGGCCGAGAATGTTGTCGGTGCGGAAGCTATCCGCCCGTTGATCAGATAGTAGGGGTAGCTGACGTCACCCGCGTCCCCGCCGAGCAGAGCGCTGGATGCTGCTGAGCTCGGGCCACCCGAGGTGGGGGGCGGCGTGGTTTCGTTCGACCCGTGGTTCATGCCACCCATGCCGGGCATGTTGCCCATTCCGGATCCGCCCATCGAACCCATGCCGTTTCCGGACTGGAGGTCGGAGAGGATCTGTTGCGGGCTCGTGCCGATTCCATCCGTCCAGTCGTCGAGAACGACGATCCATTCGGCGTCGTAGTCGGCGGGCTCGCGGGGGTCGTCGACGATGATGGGGAGGTAGAGGCCGTAGTCGGTGTCGAGACCGACATGGGGGTGAGCCCAGTACGTTCCCGAATGAGGTACGGAGAAACGGTATGTGAAGTTCTGCCCCGATTCGATGTTCGGGCTTGCCGGCATGGCGCCGTCCATGTCGTTGCGAAGCGCGATGCCGTGCCAATGCACCGATGTCTGATGATCGAGTCTGTTGTTGACGGTGATTGCGAGCTCGTCACCGACATTCGCGCGAATCAAGGGACCGGGAATACTGTCGCCGTATGCCAGGGTGCGCACCTTGATGCCGCCGAGATCGATATCGGCGCCCTGCGGATTGAGCGTGTAGTCCACGGTGCGACCGGTATGCGGGCGCGCTGCCTCAGCGGTCGTGATGGCATTTTTGTCGAACGGCGGGGGGGTCGGGTTGGACGATCCGCTGGTGGTGCATGCGGTCAACGCCAGGCCTCCCGCCCCCGCCGCCGTGGCGGCGAGAAACGTACGTCGACTGAAAGCCGATCCTGTGGACGGCGCAATAGCCATGATTGTGATTGTCCTTGTCTAGTCGTTGTGGAGAAGCGGAACTGATACGCCACCGGGCCCGGGGCGGGCGTCCCAGAGTCAACGACTCTCGTGTCGATGAGAGGATCGATCCAAAGCTTCTCTGCGGGAGCGATACTCGTCATCGTCGATCTCGCCGCGGGCGTAGCGCTCATCCAACAGGTGCTGCGCATTCGTACCACGGAGTTCGCTGCGGTCACTGCGTCTGGGACGAAACAATGCAAGTAGGGCCGCAATGACCAATCCCCAAAATGCGATCATCGCCAGCGCCATCAGAATCCAGCTGACCCAACCCATTCCATAACCCGAATTCTCGCTCCACCACATCATGTCCGTTCACTCTCCTCACCTTCGATAGTGCTCGCCGAACCCTCTGGGATTGGTGTGCTTTCTATGAAGATTCGCTGAAGAGGTGACCGCATACCGTGTATCGCGTGCGCAGCGGCGGCTGAGGAGTCCACGATGGTTGCATGGACAGTACGTCAACACGGTCAACCGACGGTTACGCAGGTTTTCGGGCACTGGTCGTCGATGACGAACGCCCACTGGCCTCGATCATCTCGAGTTACCTCGAACGAGAGTCATTCGAGGTGAGTGTGGCCTACAACGGTTTCGACGCTCTCGCCCTTGCACGTGAGGTCGATCCTGATGTGGTGGTTCTCGATCTCGGGCTCCCCGGTATCGACGGTATCGAGGTGTGCCGGGAACTTCGTACGTTTTCGGATGCATACGTGGTGATGCTGACTGCTCGCAGCGAGGAAGTGGACACCATCGTCGGGCTTTCTGTCGGTGCAGACGATTACATGAGCAAGCCGTTCAGCCCCCGAGAGTTGGTAGCGAGGATCCGCGCGATGATGCGTAGACCCCGCAGCGGAGCCGCGCACAGTACAACCGCGGGAGCGGTAACCCGAGGGGAAGAGAGTCCGCCGATGACGTTCGGGGTGCTCAGGATCGACGTTGCCGGGCGAGAGGTGTGGGTCGACGAGAAACCGGTTCTGCTGACTCGGACGGAGTTCGACGTGTTGGCGGCACTAGCTGCTCGGCCGGGCATGGCATTCAGCCGTCGGCAACTGATCGAAGCGGTATGGGGCCCTGCGTGGACAGGGAATGATCATCTGGTCGATGTTCATATCGGTCATCTGCGCCGCAAACTCGGCGATGATCCCGCCTCGCCCTCGTACGTCAATACCGTGCGCGGCATCGGGTACCGAATGGGTTCCGGAAAATGACTACCCTAGAAGAACTTTCGTCTCATCAGGCGCGTACCCGCCGAGGACTCGGCGTCGGAGTGCGTTTGCTGATGGCCCAAACGCTCGTTGTGGTGGCAGGAGCGGCCACCTCATGGGTCGTTGCCGTCACTGTCGGTCCGAGTTTGTTCCGCGAGCATCTGCGTCGCGCGGGCGTGCCTCCCATGTCTGAGGAGCAAATGCACGCCGAACAGGCATATCGCTCGGCAACCGCGATCTCGTTATCCATGGCGATCGGCGCAGCTGCGTTGTGTGCGCTGGCTGTGACCTGGTATCTCAGTCGTCGGCTGCAGCGATCGGTGACTGCGGTGGCAACTGCCGCCACGGCAGTCTCGGCGGGAAACTACGCGGCCAGGGTCCCGCCGCCTCACCTCGGTGACGACTTCGACGCACTTGCGACTGCCTTCAACGAAATGGCGGTCCGTCTCGAGTCTGCCGAGTCGATGCGTCGACGGTTGCTGGCAGATCTCGCGCACGAGATCCGGACGCCGGTAGCTGTTCTCGAAGCATTCATGGAAGCTCTCGAAGACGGAGTGGAAGCTCTCGATGATCACACCATTGCGATGCTCCGAGATCAGACCCGACGTCTGGCACGGTTTTCCGGCGATGTCTCGGCACTGTCCGATGCCGAGACGAATCGAGCTGCAATCGAACCGACCTGGACCAGACCTGAGGTGCTGATGAGGTCAGCGGTAGCAGCGCACGAAGAACGATACGACACGAAAGCAGTGATTCTCAGCGTGGACGTCCCCGGAAATCTTCCACCCGTGTGGCTGGACCCAGAGCGTATAGGGCAGGTGTTGAGCAATTTACTCGACAACGCACTGCGCCACAGTCGATCACAGAGCACAGTGAAGGTGCGGGGACGGGTGAAAGGGGATCGGTTCATCCTCACACTCACCGACGAAGGCGATGGAGTCGCCGCCGAGCACCTCCCCTATCTGTTCGAGCGTTTCTATCGCGCCGACGCAGCACGCGATCGTGCTCACGGAGGGGCAGGGATCGGACTGTCCATCGCGAAAGCACTCGTCGAAGCACACGGTGGACAGATCACCGCCGCGAGTGACGGAGCCGGGCAAGGCACCACCTTCGTTATCGCGTTGCCAGTGCATTGTCCGAAATAGCGCCACATCGCCTACCGGGAAACTGTCGACGAGTGACATGGCGAGAGATTGGAGGTAAATCGATTCGCTCCGGGAACGCCCGCTGACCCCACCGTTACCGGCATACCTGGTCAAGGACTCCGTGAGGCGAACCGGCGCGGGGACTTACATTTGGATCGCTGTAACGTAGGCGCTCGCGCACACCGAATCGGAGACCAGGAACCAACTGCTCAAGCTCTCATCTGAACTGTGGTACCGCACGGTCACATCGTTTCCCGCGGTGATGGGCGTGCGGTATTCGAGAATCGCCCGGTAGGGGAACGGATTTCGAGATCCGGCCCAATCTTGTATCAGGTCTTCGACAGGCTGCCAATAGGTGGCGTTGTTGACGTGGTGGAACGGATCGATATCGCTCGATCGTAAGGCGAACATTGTTTCCTTCCCATCGTCCGGATGAACGGTGAGCCATGGTTTCCACTTCAATCGGTGATCGTTGGTGGTGGAACCGAGTCCGGCCATGAAGCTCTCTTCGATCCTGGAAGGCATCCCGTTGACCGGATTGAGATTTATCCAGAATCCTTCGGTCTCGATCAGGCCGCCGCAGTCAGATTCGATGCGAACACGCATCGTGCACCACCTGCTCGACAACCCCGAACACCATCTGCGCATGCGCACACGAGCCGGCCAGCTGACCGGACGGATGACATCGATGACAGTGCGGCGCACGACCCACGCCGGGTGGGCGGCCGCTGCTCCGCTCGCATCGAGATCGTCGAAACCGATGTCTTGCAGATGACGTGCCACGCCATCGAGTCGCAGCGTGCCTGAGACGTCGATATCTCCCGTCCGCACTGGCCTGGAGGTTTCGAACACCGTGCCTTTGGTCGGCAAATCCACCAGGCGGTGATTGCGCATCGTGTCAGCTTCCATTTTGCAGATCCCTTAGATGTGATTGTTCGATTCGATACTTTGCACACCCTTGCTGCAACGTATTTGCGATCCCTACGCCCAGTCCTGCATCGGCCGCCGAGTCTGCCGAAGCCGAACCAGATGAACAGCGACGGGCTTCGGAAACGTGGTGGACAAGGCGCGTACCCAGTCTCGCAAACTACTACACCGTCCGCGTGATTGCCGGTTGACGGTCGGTGTCATTTCCGGGAGTCTTCTCGACTGTGCGCAAGATCGTAGCGACACAGAGGATTTCAGTATCCGTTGACTCGACCCGACGCGTTTCGTCTGGCGGCGCAGTGCTCACCGGCACGTTCACGCTCGGCCTCGACCTACTATCCAGGTTCGTAGTTCATCTACTATTGACCTTAGTAGTTCGGTCGGCATCCGCGCCCGCCGAGAGATTGGGGCGACGGTGAGCAAAAAATCAACCAAAACCCGTGCGAAACAGCGGTCTGCGACACCGAGTCGAGCCCGACGTGCCACGTCATCGAACCTGAACGCCACTTCACGGCCGCACGACGATGGCGGCGCAACGCCCAGTAGCAGGCCTAGTCCAGTCGGTAGTGCAGTGGAAGAACTGGCCGCGGCGGCCGCGGCGGCGTATCTGAGTAAAGCAGTGCCGACACCAGCCAGTGCCTTGGCTGAAGCAGCGCCGGCGCAGGGCATCGGCGAGTCGATGCCCACCATGCCGTCGGGCATCGAACGCATTGCCCGGCCACCGAGCGCCGGAGGGGCGACCGCTGCACCGGAGCTCGCTGGGCCTGGCGGTGGGTGCGCGGAAGCCTTCACGCAGATAGAACCACAGGGGCTTGCAGCAACGTACTGGGGGGAATCACCCGAGGTCACTTCCGATCTGTCGATTCTGTTCCGGGGAGCTCGCGACAATCCGGGCGGTGAACAGGAACACTTCGAGAGAGTCACCCACGTCAAAGGTGTTCCAGCGGGTGGTCGGTTCGCGGTGACCGCGAGAATCCGCGGAATCTCCTCTGGTAGTTGGGCTGTCAGTGCAGAGCGCATCGAAACTCCGGATGAAACCACCGGACGGTTCGACATTGCAGTTCCGCAGACCGCGACGGCCTGGACTACCCCAGCGCCATTGGTGCACGGGCCCGGCGTGCGACTCTGGACGTGGCCGCTGTTAGTCGGTTTGGGTGCAGTGTTCGCCATCGTCATGCAGGCGCTGCTCTTGACCCGTATGAACGAGAACGCCACCGCGGCAGTTCTCATTTCGATCCTCGGCTGCCTTCTCGGCTACGTGGGTGCGAAGCTCTGGTACTTGGTACTCCACCGCCAGAGCCTTCGAAAATTCGTCACTGCCGGCGCATGCATACAAGGATTTTTGGTGGTGTCGCTCGCGGTATTGGTGCTCGGTGGAGCAGCTTTCGGTCTGGGTGTCGGTTTGTTGCTGGATGTGACAACACCAGGGTTGTTTCTCGGTATTGCGATTGGGCGCCCGGGATGTTTTTTGACAGGATGCTGTTCGGGTCGACCTACCATGTCGAGATGGGGAATGTGGGCGTCGGACCGGACTCTCGCGGTGCGCCGAATCCCCGTGCAACTGATCGAAGCGTTCGCAGGTTTGCTCATTGGCCTCGCGGCGCTGGGTTTGGTCCTCTACGGTACCGAAAAGCCCTATGACGGAGCAGTATTCGTCGTCGCTGCAGCTATCTACACGTGGGTCCGTCAACTGTTGTTCCCCTACCGCGCGGATCCCCATACTCGGCGCGGGCGGCTTCTGACCAGCGCGGCATGCGGAATTATCATCGTCGCGACGTTTCTGCTGGGTGCGTTGTGATCGGGACCATTAGTAACCCTTTGCGCTTTCGGCTGCTGCCGCGTGCGCAGGAGTGGGTCTCGCGGAAATTGGGATGGTCTCGAATCAAGTTTCGCGAGGGATCGGGTCACATTGATCGGTGCAGCGTTCG
This sequence comes from Rhodococcus sp. MT28, assembly GCF_058792695.1. Taxonomy (NCBI): domain Bacteria; kingdom Bacillati; phylum Actinomycetota; class Actinomycetes; order Mycobacteriales; family Nocardiaceae; genus Rhodococcus; species Rhodococcus sp. MT28. The sequence goes on along the minus strand of NZ_JBXAFD010000013.1, from coordinate 18,008 downwards.
GTGGATGAGGCCGGTTCAGTTCGAGGAGGGGGTTGAACCGACCTCAATCACCGGCGCTGCGAGCCGGCCTCTGTCCTTGCCCCGTTTTGCACTGTGTTCATGCTCCTGCTGCGCATGAAGCCATCGCCATCGCACCCAGCAGTGCCAGAAGGGGCGCCGCAGGTAGGACGATCGCCGTTCCGCAGGCAGCAAGGGTGCGGAGGTAGCGAATGGGCGTCGCGTGGTGGGTGCGAGGGGAGGACAAACGATCAAGTCGCAACGCCAGGCAATCCTGCGCTATTCCCAGAGCCGCCACGGGCACGTCGTGGGGCGTCATGCTGCGGAGGGCGCGGTGCACGGATTCGCGCCCATGCTGACGAACGGCTCGGGAGTCGGCTTCGATTTCTACTAACGCACGGACCAATGGGGGCGAAGATCGCATGATCGGAAGCCACGGGAACGCGTAGGCGAGCGTTTGAGCTGCGCTGACGAGTAGATGATGGCGTCCGGTGATGTGTGCTCGTTCATGCGCGAGTACTGCAGCCAGAGCCTCGGTGTCGAGTTGATCTCTCAATCCATCGCTGGCAACTACAAGTGCGGGGCGACCAGCGATACTGTAGGCGAAGGGCGCAGAAACCGGGAGCCAGAGCAGTGATGAGGGCCGCGCACCCCCCAGAATGCGCAGCAACCCGAGGTGTTGCTGGTGTAGCTCGCGGCGTGTACGGGAGAAGTTGAACAGATGGACGGTGGCTCGTACCGCCCCAACGACCAACGCTGACCCACCGAGTACGCCCACCGCGGTCTCGAGTCTGGCCGGAGCATCGTCGTGAAGAGCGAGCCAGCAGCTGTGGGCGAATTCGATCAGCGACGAGACGCCTCCGTGACTGGGCAAAAGGCTCAAGATCACCGGGACGCTGATACTCACCACAGTTCCGAGTACCAGAGCCCCCCACGAGACGAGGACGACATGCGGATCAACGCCGCGACGCATCATCGATCCGAGGAACAATGGGGAGAGCGCGGCAACGAGAAGACCACCGACCGCCCACGCGAGGACGGCTGTCACTTCTTTCCTCGTTCACGCAATCCACGCGCCAGGATCTTCGATTCGACGTCGGAAGTCCCGCGAACAAAATGCAACAGGACCCCGGTTGGGTCCCCGGTGGATTCGAGAAGTGCGCGCAACCCGTCAGCTGCCGCTTCCTCGCGACTTCGCGTGGCTTCGTACCAGTACGCGCGGCCGTTCCGCTTGCGATGCACCCAACCTTTGCGATGAAGATTGTCCATGACGGTCATCACCGTGGTGTACGCCGGTTCACGGTCGTCATCGAGGCCGTCGAGGACGTCGCGAACACGAACCGGTTCGGTGGAGCGCCACAGCACATCCATCACTAGTGCCTCGAGCTCTCCCAGACCTTGCATTTTTTCCTCCTACTAGAGCCACATTCGTCACCGCACCGTGTGAGAGCAAAACCTGCAACCTCCGTCGGGTTCGTGCGGGCGCCCACCAGTGACTGTCTGCTATTCGACAGTCACAGTGATCTGGGACCGCTCGATGGGGGCGTGGTGTCGGCTCTGCACGCTGGAGGTTGCCGAGACGGCGCTCAGTAGCCCCTGTTGAATACTATCTGTTCCGCTTCCCATTGCCGCCCAGATACGGCTACGGTGTCTGGCAACCTCTCCAGCAACGATCCGCAGAACCCTTGTCAGCTCGAAAGTGTCGAAGGTCTTGCCAGCACCTTCGTAGCGACGCTACGAGAGAGTGTCGAGCGCGGAGAATCTGTCAGCGATTCAACATCGCTTTCCGACAGGGCGACGACAAGTCTCACAACGCGCTGCCTTCCGACCATCGGTCCCGCGGCACACTCCAGTCGCCGTTCTGCCACAATTCGAGAGGGGCACCGCCGGTATTGCGTATCTCCACGACATCTCTGGGGAGCGAAAAATCGTAGAACCATTGTGCATCGGCGCGACTGAGGTTCAAGCAACCGTGTAGAACATTGGTGTTGCCCTGCGCCCAAACTGTGTCTTCGAGTTCGTGAAGGTAAATTCCGTCGGTGCTTATTCGCGTGGCGTTGTTGATTTTTCCTTGTACCCCAGCCGAGAATTGACGGGAAGTCCGTAGGTCGTGACGGCAACCGAAAGTCTTCCTCGACGAAGTCACCATCTGCGCCGATCACTTGCCGCCGGACGGTGTAGGTGCCCGGCGACGGAGCCTTCGAGAGCCGGGAAGTGATTGCGGGGCCGCCCTTGGATGACTCTGCCGCATCGGGCTCTCACGGCCAGCATCGTCCAGGACTTTGATTGCATCGATCTGGGGGGTGACTTGTTCGTTGAAGATCAGGGTGATGGTTCGCGGAGGCTCGGAAACGGCAGTCTCCGAGCCAGGTTCGGTAATGAGCAGCGTGGGGTGTGTTTGCGATGCCAGTTCCCAGAAACGCAATGACTCCCGCGACGAGCATGAGTGTGATGCTCTGGAGCGATCGAAGGAACAACGACATGGTTCAGGTCAGTGCAGGGCATACAGTGACTGAGAAGTCGCCGCGTACGCGCTGTCATAACTCGCCGCAGTCAACGCTTCGACAGCTCCGACATTAGCGCGCTTCTCCCAGTCCTTTCCTTCCCTGCTCCGCCATGCGAATCCATCTTGATCGACCCCCCACAATGCATCCGATGCTCCAGCGATCAGCACCAGAGACGGCGCTCCAGTGGCGTCTGTGAAGGTTCGCCCGTCGTTGCTGCTGTACTGCAGCCCTGACGAGGTGACAGCCCACGTCCCGGTGTCGGTGAGAGCGAGGGATGCGACTTCCAGAGCGGCGCCTGATTCCCACGACCTTCCCTCATCCTTCGACGATTTAACTCCGCTGACGCCGTCGAAGCCGACGAGCGTATTGCCATCTGTGGCCAGAGAATGAAAGTCCACTTTCCCCGCGAGTGAGCCATCCGTCCAGGTTCGGCCACCGTCGTTGCTGGTGCGTAGGCCAAGGGGGTTGGCTGCGCTGCTGGACGGTCCCGGATGGCCTGAGGAAAAGAGCGTGTCGCTGCCAGTCGCGCCCGCCAGCCCCATCAAATCGTCGTCGGAATCACCCACTTGCACTGTGTCGCCCGAATCTCCGATAGCGAACAGTCCGCGATGCGTACCCGCCAGGACGGTGCCGTCAGCGTTGACATGCAACCCGTGCAGATGATCAAGTTCGGTTGCGAACTCCACGCCTGGCATGGAGGGGGCGCCGGACTGCCCAGCCTGGTCGTCGCTTACCTGCGTCGAACAAGCCGCGAGAAGGACGGCGATGAGAGTGGCGCCGACGACTCCCACGAGTGGGGACGCTCGCGCACGACGACTATTGGGCATCTGAATGATTCGTCCTGTACTCGATGGATGACAACAATTCCGGTCGACCGGCACCGCAACTACTAAGTGACATAGTAGCTGTGGGGCAGCACGCAGTGAATTGCCTCCTGTGTTTGGGGAATGCTCGCCGTCTAACCTCCCCATCTGATACGGCAGGGGGGTATGATTTGACTATCGACGAATCCACGATCAGGTCCGCGGGAAGATGAGTCCGTCGTCGGCACGAAACCGGCTGGCAGAACATCGAACCAGCACGGGCAGGCCAACCGATTGCCGCCACCACGTCGGCGACACGCTTTTGAATGGTGCCCACTACGGGCGGCGAGCACGAGGAGAATCTCGTGGGTACAACTAATTCTGTTGATCCAGGCCGTCGCGACGATGTGAACCACGGGTACATCAGTGCAAAAGACTTATTTCTCAAGCGCCTCAAGCGCATCGAAGGTCAGTCACGAGGGCTGCAGCGGATGGTTGAGGAGGAAAAGTACTGCATCGATATTCTTACGCAAATATCGGCGATGACGAAAGCGCTGCAGGCGGTGGCGATGGGATTGCTCGAAGACCATCTCAGTCACTGCGTCGTCGATGCCGCTGTAACAGGCGGCCCGGAATCGGATGCCAAGATCAGGGAGGCCGCCGACGCGATCAGGCGACTCGTAAATTCGTAAGGACCCTTCAACTCTGACCTTCAAGGCCATCGAATTCGGGTGCTCAGAACATGATTCGAGCGGTTCGTCCTAGCTGACCCAGGGCTGCTGTCGGCCTTCAGCGCGGCCCCGACGGGCTCGGCCCCGACGGAGTGACCGCTCGCGCTGCTCGATCTGTGCCGACCGCCCTTACGGAGTGTGGCCGGCGATACGGGCAGACGGGTGTCTATCAGCAAGCCTGCCAGCTTTGACCGCCACGCATACCAACGTCACGACCATCCGGGCACGGTTCGGTTGGCCGGACAACGCGTCACCGAGCGACACTGCTGCGGACGGTGCCCGGCAGAGTGCCCACCACCGTAGCCGCAGTGTAGGGCAGTGGGCGCACAGCCGAGAGTCCGGAGCAATAGTTGACCAGGGCGAACGGTGCCGGGGCGATAAGCCGAAGCCACCCGCGTCTGGCCAGTCGGGCATCGATGGTCTTCGCCGGGGGTGTGTCATCCGCGCTTGAACCGCCGTGCGCCCAAGCGCCCGCACCAGCAGCGACGCTAGTACGGCGCTGACCGTCGTGGCGCTAATCGCGGCGGCGACCCCGCCAGTTGGGCCGAACAACAGCCCGGCATTGAGGGCGAACACCCGTTCGCGGGCACCGGAGCGATCGTCAGCACCGACTGGACTAGGAAGAACACCGAATACGAACGCCGGACCCACCGAACTCCGCCCAGTCCTGCGCTAAGGAGATCGACAGGAGGGGGTGAGGGTGGCGGTCGCTGCCAGCACCCGCTGTGGTGACGAGGAATTATGCGCAGGATCATAGGTCTCCGCCGGGGCGGGCGGAGGCGTTGTCGTGGAGTTCCGACGATGTACCCGCGGACAATCGATTCCCTCGCTCCCAGTGACCTTGATGATCGCTACCACGTACTTGTCGATTCAGTCCACAGGTGATCGGTTGCTCGACGGGGTGCCGTGTCCGTCGCCGAAGGACCGGCGGGCAGAACACGTGACGCCGCTGCATTCCCATCCATCCACGGGCATGGGAAGAGATGATGGGGGGCAGGTTCAGTCGTGCCCGGGCTCACCGGTGACGACATGATCGGCGTGGCTCAGGCCCTCGGTGACCAGCCGAGCAAGGTGGCCGTCATGGATCCGGTAGATCACACGGCGGCCCTCTTTGCGGGTATCGACCAAACCGGTGAATCGTAATTTCGCCAGATGCTGGCTGACAGCGGTTCGCGAGGCCTGGCAGGCCTCGGTCAAAGCCGAGACATCGGCCTCCCCGCGGGTGAGCAGCCAGAGGATGTGCAAACGCGTGCGATCGGCGAGCATGCGGAAGGTGCTGGTAGCGGCGTCGAGACGAAGCTGATCCGGGACGAGGTGGTGTTCGAGACTCGGAGCGATCCGGGGCTGCACGTGCGAGATGTTCTCGGTCATCGGTGCTACCTCCCTCCCACGGTTACCGCCTTCGATACCGAGCCCAATGATGCGGGCCACACACGCGAGGCAACTACTGCTGCGAGTGTAGCGAGTGCAGTCAGTGTCCCCGCGGCAACGACCTGACCGCTCCACACGCCCACCCAACCCGCAATCGGATAGGTCAGGAGAAAACATGCGTGCGAGAGCGAGAACTGGGCGGTGAACACGCCGCTGCGGTTCTCCGGGGGGGACTCGTAACGCAGCAGTCGTGCCGACGGGGTGTTGATCAACGAAGTACCCGCGCCGAGAACGATCCAGAGCGTCGCCAACGCGACCCAGCCCATGGCAGACCGTGAGTCGGTCAGCAAGAACAACGACGCCCCTGCCAATCCCAACGGAATGATCGTCGCGCCCGCCAACATCACTCGCCGATCGGAAACCCTCTCGAGCAGGCGCGGGAGCGCCAACGCGACCATCATCGAGCCGCCGCCGAAACATCCCAATGCCACCGCGACCCCGGTATTCGATCCGCCCAGGAGATCTCGCACGTACACCACCGTGTTGACTACCACGAGCGCGGTGGCGGAGGCGACGACCACGTTCAGTGCCAGCAAGCCCCGCAGTACCGGGCTGCTCACCATCACCCGCGCGCCGGCGGTGATGCGAGTGAGCAACGGCACCGAACGATCCACCGGCGTCAGGGACGGCAAGGACGTACTCACCACGAGCGCGGCCGAGACCACGAAACCTGCAACCGTTCCCAGGAACAGCGAGTGGTAGGTGATCATCGTCAACAGTGCCGCGGCCAGTACCGGACTGAGCAATGACTCGAGATCGTAGGCCAGACGTGAGAGAGACAGCGCACGTGTGTACTGCTCTTCCTCGACCAATACCGACGGGATCACAGATTGGAACGCGGGGGTGAAGGTCGCCGACGCCGCCTGCAGCACGAAGATCAGCACATAGATCTGCCACGCCTGATCGACCATCGGCAGCATCATCGCAACCCCCGCACGCACGACGTCGGCGCAGACCAACAGCACTTTGCGGGGAACCCGGTCCGTGACCGCCGAGATCACCGGCGCAACAGCGACATACGCGATCATCTTGATCGCGAGAGCAGTGCCCAGAACTGCGCCGGCATTGCTCCCGGCCAAGTCGTAGGCCAACAGCCCCAAAGCCACCGTGAGCAATCCGGTGCCGACCAGGGCGACGATCTGCGCGGCGAACAACGCGCGGAAGGTGCGGTGACGTAGAACGGTGAGCAAGGCGTTACTCCGCTGATGGTAGGGGCGAACCCACTATAACCCTATATGTGCGCATATAGGCACATATATTGGTCTCGAACCGCCCACACCCCACGACTATCGTCGAAGTAGGGGGAGGGGGAAAGAAAATGTTTGCAGGCCCGAGCATCGAGACCCGCGATCTACGCAGGTGGTGGATTCCCGGCGCGGTGGTCTCGGGAATGGTTGCAGCGCTGACGATTTCCGCGGTCAGAACGGTCGTCGCTGTCACAGCGACCCAGGGCCGGTTTCCTGCCACAAGCCTTTTGAGGTGTCGGACGCTGACTGCGCGCTGATCCGTGCTTCGGTAGCCAACACACTCGCCGGTAGCGCCCTCCCGTCCGCCGACGCCATCAGGATTCCGCCCACGCGCAGGGCCGGCGATGAGGGCAGCGACGACGCTACATCAGCATCTCCGTTATTCCTGGAGGTGGTCTTCGAGAGGTTACCGGGCGTTGTCATGTTTCCAGGGTGTGCGGTTCTCGCTTCGTTGTGGCGTGAGTTATTTCGCGGAGATGTTCGTGCCCCTGTCCACAACGACACATAGCCAACTTCGACTTCACTTCAACGAGAGTCTGCAAGTACGAGAAGGGCAGACGGACGACGCTACCTCGTGCTGGCGGCGATGTACGCGGGGATGTTGCTCGTCCAGCTCGACGTCAACATTCTCGTCAACATTCTCGTCAACATTCTCAATGTTGTATAGCCGCATATATATCGTCCGGGCAATACCGTCTGCCGGAACCGGGCTTGCCCGTAGCTCCGAGCTTGTTCATCTTTCCAGAGTCGACGCACCCTGAAGCTCGACGAGCGGGATCGGGTGACCGTGGACTCCCTCGGGTTGTATTACGACGTGACGACCGCATGGGGGAGTTCGATCAGCGACATGGCGACTTCGTCGAGATGATGGACGAGTTCCTGAGTGATCTGCGTCAGTTCTGCACGCATATGCCGCTTCCCTTCTCATGTCAAATACTACGAAACATAGTATTATCGTACGCGGCAATGCCTACAGTGGTCCTCGTGCCAGGGCCTAGGTAGGACTTTGAATTCAATCGGCCTGGAGGTCGACGCCTCCTCTCTGCCGTGGGAGGAGCACAGGCATTAACAGAATGGCGGATCTGGGTTCCCACGTGGTTTGTGGGGCAAACTGTTGGACGAGTGCAGTACGCGACGGAGCGGGTGATCGCACAGCTACGCTGTGTCGCCGCCTTGTGAGTACGACGCGGTGGTCACAGATTTCTATGGCAGGTGCTCTCGTGTCCGGCGCCGTTAACGGGTCATCCGAAGTCGGTAGCTGATGTCCGTCTCACCGATGGTCTGGCTCATCACCTGCGCGGCGATCCTTGGCCTGTTCGTGTTCGATTTCTTCGCGCACGTGCGCCGCCCGCACGCTCCGACGTTCGGGGAGTCGGCGTTCTGGTCGGCCGTGTACATCGGGGTTGCGATCTCGTTCGGATTCGCCGTCATCTGGATGTGGGGTGGCGCCTACGGCGGTGAGTACTACGCCGGCTACATCACCGAGAAGGCGCTCTCCGTCGACAACCTCTTCGTATTCGCGGTCATCATGTCCAGTTTCGCGGTTCCGCCCGAGTATCAGCAGAAGGTGTTACTCGCCGGAATTCTGATCGCCCTGGTGATGCGGGGACTCTTCATCGCGGTCGGGGCGGCGGCGATCAACGCCTACAGCTGGGTGTTCTACCTGTTCGGCGTCTTCCTCGTCTACACCGCCTACAAACTAATCCGGGAGACCGGCCACGAGAAAGAGGCCGAGGAGAAACGGGAGAGCCGGATCACCGCCACCGCGAAGCGGTTCCTGGCCGCAACCGATGAGTTCGACGGCGACAAACTCACCACCCGGATCGACGGCAAGCGGCTGGCCACGCCCCTGCTGCTGGCGTTGGTGGCGGTGGGGTTCACCGATCTGCTCTTCGCGCTGGACTCGATCCCGGCGATCTACGGTCTCACCAGCGAGCCGTACATCGTCTTCACCGCCAACGCGTTCGCCCTGATGGGACTGCGGCAGCTGTTCTTTCTGATCGGCGGGCTACTCGAGCGCCTGGTGTACCTGTCCTACGGACTTTCGATCATCCTCGCGTTCATCGGCGGGAAGTTGGTGCTTCTCGCGTTGCACGAGAACACACTGCCGTTCGTCAACGGGGGCGATCCGGTCAGCGTGCCCGAGGTCTCGACCGGATTGTCGCTCGGGGTGATCACCGGGGTGTTGGTGGTGACCGCGGTGGTCAGCCTACTCAAGACCGGAACCCGGACCGGGAAGACCTGACCGTGCTAGTGGGTACCGCGGAATCGGCCGGGTTTCCGGCCCGCCGAGGCGATGAAGGACCGTTCTAGTGCTGACGAGAATTGGCGCGGAGAGACAGGAGCGAGGTATGGAACGGTGTGACGTGGGGTCGATGAGTGACGCTCGCGTGTTCTCACGTTTGCGGAACAGGCTGTGGGGCACCATTATTTTGCTCCCCGTTGCGGTGCCCGCGCCCACCCGGGCGGCCGGTCCCGTGGGCGTGTGGAAGGCTGCCGAACGGGGGAGACCCATCAGGGAGCGCGCACCGTGGGGTGTCGGCCATCGCCAGCGGCGCCTGGCGTTCCGGGCCGGGCGGCGATTCCCGCTGACGAGACCGGGTGCGCGGCGGGATGCGACGGGCGGTGGCGGCCGCCGAGGCCTGTTGGCCGGGCGATGGGGCTCGGTGGTTCCCCACCGAGGCCGAGTACCGGTGGGGTGCTGACGTGTCGATCGCCAAGACTGTGGGGAAGCTGGCCGGATGCTCGGCCCTCGGGGGTGTTCTGCTCGCCGGGATGATCTTTCCGCTGGCAGGCGGCGTCGGCTACGTGTCGAACCGTGCGTCCGACACTGTCGACAATTCGGCAGCCGAGGTTGTCGATGGTGTCGCACCGGGGGTGACGACGATGACGGATGTGGCGGGCAATCCCATCGCGTGGTTATATGAGCAGCGCCGGTTCGAGGTGCGCAGTGACCAGATCTCGAACGAGATGAAGTTGGCGATCGTCTCGATCGAGGACAAACGATTCCCGGAACATCGGGGGGTGGACTGGCAGGGCACGATGCGCGCATTCCTGACCAACACCACCACCGGTCAGGTCGAGCAGGGCGCGTCGACCATCGACCAGCAGTACGTGAAAAATTATCTCCTGCATGTGGTCGCCAAGACCGACGCGGAACGCCGCGACGCGATCGAGACCACCCCGGCCCGGAAGGTCCGGGAGATCCGGATGGCCCTGTCGCTGGACAAACAGTTGACGAAGGACGAGATCCTCACCCGGTATCTGAATCTGGTGCCGTTCGGAAACGGCGCGTTCGGTGTCCAGGACGCCGCGCGCACCTACTTCGGCGTCGACGCGAAAGACCTGACTGTGGCGCAGTCGGCGATGCTCGCCGGCATGGTGCAGTCCAACTCCACGCTGAACCCCTATGCCAATCCGGGCGGAGTACGCGACCGCCGAAACGTCGTGCTCGACACGATGATGACCAATATTCCCGAGCGCGCGGACGAGATCCGGGGACTCAAGGAGGCACCGCTCGGAATGCTGCCCTCCCCCAGCATCGTGCCCCGCGGGTGCATCGCCGCCGCGGACCGCGGATTCTTCTGCGACTACGCGCTGCGCTATCTCGAGAACGCCGGACTGCCCCGGGACCAGATCGACAAGGGCGGCTACTCGATCAGGACGACCCTCGATCCGGTGGTCCAGGCTTCGGTGAAGTCGGCGGTCGCCGCCTACGCCGACCCCGGACTCGAGGACGTCGCAAGTGTGATGAACGTCGTGCAGCCCGGCCAGAGCCAGCACCGGATACTCGCGATGGCGGGCAGCCGCAACTACGGTCTGAACAGTGCGGCCAACGAAACCGTTCAGCCTCTGCCGTACTCGCTCGCAGGGAACGGCGCCGGCTCGATCTTCAAAATCTTCACCACCGCCGCCGCCATGGAGAAGGGCCTCGGCACCGACGCCGTCCTCGACGTCCCCGGCAGGTACGATGCGAGAGGAATGGGCGACGGTGGGGCCCCCGGCTGTCCGCCGACGACGTACTGCGTACAAAATGCGGCACCTTATCCGGCCTCGCTGTCGGTGACCGACGCACTCGCACGATCACCGAACACCGCGTTCGTCAAACTTCTCGAAGAGACAGGGGTCGCAGCGACGGTGGACATGGCGGTGCGACTCGGGATGCGCTCCTACACCGCGCCGGGCACCTCCGGCTTCGGTGACCAGAGCATGGCCGACCTACAAAAAGACCAGAACCTGGGTTCCTTCACGCTGGGCCCGACCTGGATCAACCCGCTCGAGTTGTCGAACGTCGCGGCCACTCTGGCCTCACGAGGCAGGTGGTGCCCGCCGAGTCCGATCGACTCGGTCCTCGATCGCGACGGGCGCCCGGTGCCCCTCACGGAGCAGGCGTGCGAACAGGTCGTCGAACCGGGCCTGGCCGAAACCCTGGCCAATGCGCTGAGCAAGGACGACAAATCGGGCGGCACCGCGGCGACCGCGGCGTCCGGCGCGGGTTGGACGTTGCCCATGTCCGGGAAGACGGGCACCACCGAGTCGAACATGTCCTCCGGATTCCTCGGATTCACCAACAACCTGGCAGGCGCCGTCTATATCTTCGGCGACTCGCCGAACCCCGGGCAGATCTGCACCAGCCCCTTGCGCTCCTGCGCGGACGGCAATCTGTTCGGCGGCACCGAACCGGCACGCACCTGGTTCAAGGCGATGATGCCGATCGTGAACAACTTCGGGCCCACGCAGCTACCGCCGGTCGACCCGAAATACGCCCGCGGATTCCCCGGCGCCCCGCCTCCCCGATAGACGAATCGCACAGCCCCGCGCCGGGTAGCCGATCGCCGCCCCGCGCGGGATCGCTGATCACCCGGGTCAGCCCCGGCCGGCGACTCGATGCAAGAGGGTTGCCGGTCGTCGGGTTGAACCATCGGCACAGTTCCGGTGCGATCCGGCGGTGTCTGAACCGCCTGGACGAGATGGTGGCTCCTGATTCCAACAAGGAGAATGTTGATCATGCCTGCACCGAAGATGTATGACGCCGAGACCCAGGCGCGCGCTGTCCGGGCTTGATGCGGCACCAGCGACCCCGGTCGTCCTCAAAGCCCCGTAGGACATGCCCCGTGGCGGGCAGTGATCCGTCTCGCCGGCGGCGCATTCGGCGTGGGGCTGCCGCCACGACGTCGCCGTTCCCCTCACCGGACGACAGGTGCACCAGCATAGAGACACGCCCAGCGTCGGGGGTCCCGTAGCAACGGGGTCTCACTGGCAACGGGGAGGGATCGGGTCTGCGTTTCCGGGTCAGCTGCTACCGTCTCCGAGCTCCCGGTAGGCGTCACTGTAGGCGTTGAGGCTGGCGACGGCCTCGTCCACCTCGGCGTACAGCAGGGTCGTTTCGGGTCCGCGATGGGCGGCCTCAGCCGCGCGGATCGCGGCGATGGCCCGGTCAGTTGCATCGATGTACTCCCGGGCGCGGGCGGAGAACTCTTGCTGGTCGCGGGCGATTCGACGCTCGTCGCGGGTGATTACCAACGCTGCTAGCGCCCGTTCGAGACGCACGCCGTCGGCGTCGAGTTGGGGAAGCACCATCGGCAGGTCACCGAGATATCCGCCCGAGGTGGCGGAGGCGGCGTCCGCTTGACGGGCCAGCTCCGCCCGGCTCCGGCCGACCTGCGTCTGCAGAGCCGCCAGGTCTCGGCGCGGGCCCGCGGGCAGCGCCTGCACTCCGACGGTCAGCAGGCCCCTCTCGGCCGCCGCCCGGCCCCGGGCGAGCACCCCGCTGCGGCGCATCCGCCGCCACAGCAACCAGCCGGTGACCGCGGCGGCGGCCAGGAACACGACCACCACCACCAGGAGCGTGATCAGCACTCCCGGGGTGAGGAACCCGACGAGATCGACACCCTCCTCCTTGTCAGCCAACCTGTTCGGCCCACTGACAACACCACGGCTCGGGTTCACGACTCACTCCTGTTCCGTGGGAGCCTTGCGAGCGGATCGACCCAGGTCACCTGGACCGATTCGAGGCGGCAGGTGCAGCCGTCTGCTCTCTTTTCACGGTACCCCGCCTGGCTCCAACCCGCCGGGGTCACCGGTTCATGCTCTTGTCGGGAGTGTCTCGTTGATCAGGCCACCGGCGCACGGTCGGGGTCGAGTTCGATGACGCAGGTGGTGGAGACCGCGAGTACCCGTGCGGTGGGAATGTCGAAAAACAGGCCCGCGATGTGGATCCGTCCCTCCGACATCGCCGCGCCGATCAGCGGATGCCGCTGCAGGGTCTGCAGTTGCAGGGCGACATTAACCATGGCGAGTTGATCGACCGCGCTGAATCCGGCGTCGGCAGCCGACCGCGCCACCGGGTGCCCGGAGTGGTATGCGTTCTTGCTCGGTTGGGCGTGCTCGAGCCACTGCTGGACGGCGATGCTGCCGCTGGACTGAGGATACGGACGGTCGGGGTCGGCCAGGAGAGCCTTCATGGCGCCGCACCCGGAGTGGCCGCACACGAGCACGGAGCTGACCTCGAGTTCGTCGAGCGCGAAGGCCAGTGCCGCCTCGACGGAGTCGTCGCGTTGACCGGCGGGAACCAGGTTGCCGATGTTGCGGACGGTGAACAGGTCTCCAGGGCCGCTGCTGGTGATGATGTTAGGGACGACCCGCGAATCCGAGCAGGTCAGAAACAGTGAGTCGGGTCGTTGACCGTCGTGCAAATCGTCCATATGTGGGCGCAGATGCGGTGCGTGCGTGCGGTGGTAGTCGGAGATTCCGGCCAGCACCGATCGCATGGCTCGCGGGTTCGGATGCTGCATTTTGTCGCCCTCTTGGTGGGGGTGGGGTAGGTATTTCTGCCATACCCGCCATGGGGCGAAGCCGCCGCGGCGGCTGAGTTGTGCCGTGCCGTCGGTGGCGCGCGACGGCGGCCCGGCCGCGGCACCGGCCATCTCCGCGGTTCCTCGCTCGTCGATCAGCACAGTTCCGCCGGTGCTCTCATGCTGACGCGACCATTCCTCGATGACCTCGAAGACGGCGTGGTCGAGGAAGTCGACCGTGAGTTCGACGGTGACTTGACTTCCCGGTGGCACCGAGGCGAGCACCCCGGTTAGTCTGGGCAGGGCAAGGAAGCTGCACGAGCCTTCCACCACCACCCGCCACTGCCGCGATTGTGGGGTGCCCACGGGCTCGGCATGGATCGATGCACGAACCACCCGCCACACCACCAGCGCGATCGCCAGGGCCAGCCCGATCAGCACACCCTCAAGTAAATTGAGGAACACCACCGCGGCAACGGTGACCCCGTATACCCACAGGTCCCCGGTGCGGTGCGCGATCCGCAGGTGCGCAAGCTTGATGAGCTGGATACCGATCACGATCAGCAGGCCGGCGAGAACGGACTTCGGGATCTGCTGGACCAGACCGGCGAGCAGCGCCGAGAACACCAGGATCCATACTCCGTGTAGAACCGCGGAGGCCTTGGTGCGGGCGCCGGCGGAGACGTTGGTGGAACTGCGGACGATGACGCCGGTGACCGGTAGGCCGCCGAGGATGCCGGACGTGATGTTCGCGGCCCCTTGGCCGAGCAACTCCCGGTTGAGGTCCGAACGCGGGCCGGTGTGCATCTTGTCCACCGAGACGGCCGAGAGTAGGCTTTCGACGCTCGCGATCAACGCCACGGTCAGGACTCCGGTGGCGACGCCGAGCCACCGACCGTCGGGGAGGGCGGGAAGCGCGATCGCGTCGAACAACGATCCGTCGAGGACGATGCGTTCGACCTCAAGCGGCAAGACCAGTGAGAGGACGGTCGCGGCGACGACCGCCACCAGCGGGCCGGGTACCCGCCGCAGTCTGTCCGGCACGAACTTCCACGCCAGCAGAATGGCGATCACAGTTGCGCCGACGAAGACATCGTAGAGGTGGGCGTCGCCGATCTGGCTCGGCAGTGCAGTCAGGTTGTTCCACGCGGAACTCTGCGAGCTGCCACCGAGCAGCACGTGAACCTGCTGCAGGGCGATGGTGATGCCGATTCCCGCCAACATGGCATGCACCACCATCGGCGAGATCGCCAGCGAGGCGCGGGCCACCCGGCTCAGCCCGAACAGGATTTGCAGCACCCCGGCAGCGACGGTGATCGCACAGGTGACCTTCCACCCGAAGGTGTTGACCAACTCGGCGACCACCACGGTCAAACCCGCCGCCGGGCCGCTGACCTGTAAGGGCGACCCACCCAGCAAACCCGCGACGACCCCGCCGACCACCGCGGCGATTAGTCCGGCCATGATCGGGGCACCCGAGGCGATCGCGATGCCCAACGACAACGGCAACGCAACCAGGAACACCACCAACGACGCGGCCACGTCGTGCCGCAGAATGCGAGATAGTGGTGACTCCGTCGTCGAGCTGTCACCGGCAGTGGCTGGTGGAACGTCGGGCTCCGTGGTGGTCCGGGTCGCTGGCATATGGCTCACTCCTTCACCCCGACCTTCTGCTGCCGGCGCTCTCGTGTTGGACGGCTTCCCTCCGCACTGAGACGAAGACGCATCCCGCAACGCATAAGTTGTTGCGCTGCCAGCCATCTCGTGCGCGGGCTGTCTGGGTCGGAGGGAACTGTGCTCACAGACGCTACTGACGAACCCTTAGAGCAGGCTGAGATCCGACGCCATGTGCGGCGAGGGTCACATATCGAAAACTGTTGTTAGCCAACATAATTAAATTGTCCGGGCATAACCCGGTCGCGCAACGGATGCTCCGTTGCCTACGTTTGATCCCCTCAATGCAACTCGGATCCATGTCCCCGACCTAGACGTGAAACCGCATTAGCGACCCTGGCGATGTGCCGAAGCCCATTAACTACTACGAATCATAGTACTTGGTACGGGTCTTGACCAGGTTGTCGATCCGGGCGTGTGGCGGGCGCATGAGATCGGGTTTGGCGTCTTAAATACTATTTGCTTTTCAGTAACTTTGGGCATCGTTTACCGAGGAAGAATTGTGCAATTGTGCAATTGTGCAATTGTGCGCATGGGCGATTTGGCGAGAATCGAATTCTGTTGTAGCAGTGCCGATTGCGACGTTTCTTGTTTTCTGCTTGTTTGTGGTTTGGGATGGGTCCAGTAGAATGGAGAGCATGATGCCGATAAGATGGCAAACGCGAGTGGGGATAGTGTCGGGCACCCCCACCTAGCGTCGTTTGAGGCTTGGGTCCCGGCTCCTTGATTGCGAACAAAGCCTTTGGTGGCAAAGATATTGAATCGCACCGGCGAGTCCGGAGACTTACTGATTTGAGAACTCCGCAATTCGCGTAGTTCTGTGTTCACCGTAGTGGAACGCCTCGAGTTCGGCCGGTGGAACATCGCCGCAGTGCTCGTAGAGTCGTCGGTGGTTGAACCAGTCCACCCATTCCAACGTCGCGATTTCCACATGTTCGACTGTTCGCCATGGCCCGCGGGGTTTGATCAACTCGGTCTTGTAGAGCCCGTTGATCGTTTCGGCGAGAGCATTGTCGTAGCTCGACCCGGTAGACCCGATCGAGGCATCGATACCCTCCTCAATGAGCTTGTCGGTGAACGCAATTGACGTGTATTGCGATCCGCGGTCGTTGTGGTGAATGAGCCCGGACAGGTCGGCAATTCCCTCTCGGCGTCGGGTCCAGATTGCGTGCTCGATGGCATCGAGCACCAGCGGTGTCGTCATCGTCGTCGCAGTTCGCCATCCGAGGATCCGCCGCGAGTACGCGTCGATGACGAACGCGACGTACACCCAGCCCGACCACGTCGAAACGTAAGTAAAGTCAGCTACCCACAACATGTTTGGCGCGACCGGGTTGAACCTTCGCTGCACCAGATCGTCCGCACGACTGCCTTGTGGATCGGCGATGGTGGTGCGCTTGATCTTTCCTCTTCGTGCCCCTTCGAGCCCGAGGACACCCATCAATCGTTCGACCGTGCACCGCGCTACCTCGATACCCTCTCGCCTCAGCTGAAGCCACACCTTGCGGGCGCCGTAGATCGAATAGTTCTCGGCATGCACCCGGCTGACCTCGGCTTTGAGCTCCTCGTCGCGCAGAGACCGCCGAGATGGGGAACGGTTGCGCGCTTCGTAGTAGGTGGACGGCGCAATGGAGCAGCCGTGCTCGCTGAGCACCCTGCAGATTGGCTCGACGCCGTACTCGCTTTTGTATCGGTTGACGTAGTCGATGATCACTTGTTGTTGCGGTCGAGCTCCGCTGCGAAGAAAACCGATGCCGACTTCAGGATCTCGTTGGCACGCTTGAGTTCCCGATTCTCAGCGCGAAGCTTGCGCATCTCCGCAGCCATTTCGCTCGTCACACCAGGCCGCTCGCCGGCATCAGTTTGCGCTCTCCGAATCCAGTTGAGCAATGTTTGCGCTGTTCCGATACCGAGTTTGTCGGCCACGGATTCGACCGCGGCCCATTCCGACGGATATTCGTGCTGGACCTCGGCGACCATCCGCACCGCACGCTCACGCAACTCGGGCGGGTACCTCTTGTTCGTTGCTGACGACATGACTCCATCTTTCCCAAAGAATGAAGTCCCCGGAAACTCCGGTGCGATTCATATTCGGAATTTTGAGGAGCGGAGGCGTCTCCGTGTTCAGGTGGCGCTGTTCTACGTCGGGCTTGCTGGTCATCGTTCGGTCCGATCGTCGATTGTGGGTTTCGAATCAGTGTCGCATCGGCAATCGCGGAGGCGGATATTCATCTCTGGTTGGTTGCGTGTTGATTCGATATCTGTCAATATCGAAGAATGTCGAATCAAGAGCTGCCGGAGTCAGAGGCTTGCTGCACCCCGCTCGTACGTGAACCGTTGACAGAGGAGTGGGCGGGCGACCTGTCTCGGATGTTCAAAGCGCTCGGCGATCCGGTTCGCCTCCGCTTGCTGAGCTTGGTGGCAAGTCACGAGGGCGGTGAAGCCTGCGTCTGCGACATCTCGGATACGTTCGACCTGTCCCAGTCGACGATCTCGCATCATCTCAAGGTGCTGCGCCAGGCCGGGCTGCTCGACTGTGAACGTCGCGGGACCTGGGTGTACTACTGGGTGATTCCTACTGCACTGCAACAGCTTTCCGCCGTGCTCCTGGTCGAAGGTACGAGCGTGACCGCAGCGGACGCGTGCGCGGAGGTCACCGCATGAGCAACACCGCTGCCACCACCGAACACCCCGCAGTCGTCGGAAAACTCTCCACCCTCGACCGCTATCTGGCGGTCTGGATCGGTGTGGCCATGGTCGTCGGCCTGCTGGTTGGACGCTGGATCCCCGGTGTGAACACTGCCCTGGACAAGGTGCAGATCGA
>NZ_JBXAFD010000012.1:0-77064 GCF_058792695.1 Rhodococcus sp. MT28 | reverse complement strand
TTTCAGATCATTCCCGGGAAGGTGCGCCCACTCACGCCGCCTCGCCGAGAACCATCCACAGGTTCTGATCATTGCTCGCGTCGGAGTCCATCTTTGACGAATCCGGTAACAGTGCAGTGCAATTGGTGGTCAGTGCCGGCGTGGTTGCAATCGTGGGGGCCGGCTGCGCGATGGTTATGCAGTGGACGGGTTCGCCCTCGCGTGACGGCATTGCAGGGGCGTGGTCCACCGCTACCTTTGTCGTCTCGTCCCTTCCGCTGATGAGCGTCGGAGCCGTGCTCGGGCGCACCGAATCCGCAGTGCTGTACGGAATTGCTGCGGCACTACTTCTTTCGGCTGCAGCGGCGGCCAAGCCTTTGCCGACGCAACTGCGATTCGGACTGGGCGCAACCGGCGCCCTCGCATTGTTGCTCTGCTGCTTCTCCGGGGCGACTGAATCTCTGGTCGTACCGCTGATCCTCACGGTCGGAATGATCTTCCTCGGAGTCTCGCTGTATGCGGGTTCGCGCTTCGTCTTCGCACTCGGAACCGCCTTTGCGGCAATCGGATCGATCGGATACCTCACGACGGTTCCGCCGGAAGCGTTGACGACCGCTCGCGCCGCGTCCAGGCAACTCGGTGCGATCACGGCACTCTCGAGCCTGACGGCGATAGGCGCGCTGGTGATGCTGGTCTGGGCGATTCACCGACTGAAGTTGATCGCCGATTCGAATGCAGCGGTTCTATGGGCGGCCGCAGGGTTCGGTGTCCTCTACGCGGTGACGTGCGCGCTCGTCTCATCCGGCGTCGAAATTTTCGACAGTGCAACCGGTTTCGTTGCCGGGCACAGCGTTGCAACCATCGTGTGGATGCTTGCCGCCACGTCAGCGCTGGTGCTCGGATTGAACAACCGCCAGCACGCTCGCGTCTTGCTCGGAGCCGGGCTTGCTCTCACCAGTGCGGCCGTGGCAAAGCTGTTCCTCTTCGACCTGGCCACACTCAGTGGGCTGGTGCGCAGCGTTGCCTTCCTGGTGGTCGGCTTGCTGCTCCTGCTGGTCGGGACACGTTATGCACGAGCCTTCGCCAAGCAGGAGCAGGAGCAGGTCAGCTTCGCTTCTGGCGAGCGATGAGCTCGCTCACGCTGATGGCGCCTGCGTCGTCAGGCCGGTGCCTGCCGGTGGCGTTGTCGTCGCCGTCAGGGGTGGCGTCCGAGACTCGGGGCTCGTTGGTAGGCGAAGGCGAATCCGTGAAAACCCCGTTACGACGCTCCGGAGCGGTCGGTGGAGGCGGCGACTGGGGGGTCGCCTCCACCGAGGTCGGGGCTGAACCGTTTGTTGCAGAGCCGTTGGTAGCACCGTTTGCGGAGCCGTTCCGGCTCGCGCCGTTGGAGCCTGAACTGCTGCTGGCAGCACCGTTGGTCGCCGAACCGTTTGTCCGCGAAGGCGTCCGGACCACCGGCAGTGGACGTGAGGCCGGGGGAGTCTGTTCCCGGGCCCGCAGGTCCGACAACCAACTCTCGATGGGACGCTCGGCCGGCGCAGCGGGCGTGGGGTTTCTGCGCTTGTCGCTGGCATTCGGTTGCGGCCGGTACGAGGGATTGGGTACAGGTGCCTCGATCAGGTTCTGGGGGGCGCTGGCTGCACTCCCGATATCGAGACGACGTCGCGGTGCCGGCTTCTCCGCGGCGGGAGCCTCCGTGTTGGGTGCCTTGATCGCCATTTCGCTGAGCGGAATGGGCTCGGTGAGAGGATCGGGAACGCGAGGTCCGCTTTCCGGCTGTGCAGCCGGGGCAGGCGGCGGCATGACCCGCGAGGCCGCTTCGATCTTACGCGGCTGCCCCGGTCCGGCGATCGCACCGACAGGCGCGATCTGCGGGACGTTCGCGAGTACCAGCTCGTTGTCGAGGATCGGCTCGCCCAGCCCGATCTTCTGCTGGATCCGCTTCATCCAGGCCGGAGCCCACCAGCAGTCGTCGCCGAGCAGTTTCATGGTCGCGGGGACCAGGAACATTCGGATGAGAGTCGCGTCGATGATCAGCGCGGAGATCATGCCGTAGGAGATGTATTTCATCATCACCAGATCGGACAGGCCGAATGCGCCGGTGACCACGATCAGAATCAGTGCGGCAGCGGTGATGATCCGGCCGGTATGTGCCGTGCCGATACGGATGGATTCGGTAGTACTCGCGCCCTGCGCGCGCGCTTCGACCATGCGGGAGAGCAGGAACACTTCGTAGTCGGTCGACAGGCCGTAGACGATCGCGATGATCAACACCAGGACGGGAGACATGATCGGCCCCGGTGTGAAGTTCAACAGACCGGAACCGTGCCCGTCGATGAAGATCCAGGTCAAGATTCCGAGCGTCGAACCCAGTCCGAGCGCGCTCATCAATGCGGCCTTGATGGGCAGGACGAGCGAGCCGAACGTCAAGAACATCAGCAAGGTCGTCAGCAGGATGACGGATACGACCATCAGCGGCAGACGATCGAGCAATGCGTCGACGCTGTCCTGCTCGATGGCCGGAGTACCGCCGACCAGCACAGTTGTGCCCTCGGGCCAGTCCGCGGACCGCAGATAGTCGATGGTGGGACGTGCCTCGTTCCGCTCCGTCAGACCGGCCTTGAGGACGTTGACGCCGTCCTTCGTCGCAACCTCCGGGGTGAACTTCTCGACCAGACCCGGCGCAGCATTTGCGGTCTTGGAAATCTGACCGAGAGTGGTGTTGTCGGCTCCCTCGATGACGAGTCGAACGGGCTCGGTGCGATTGCCCGGGAAGAGTTCGTCGAACTGCGCCTGCGCGACACGCGTGGGGCTGTCCGGGGGCAGGTACGTCTCGTTGATACCGCCGAACTTGATGCCCGTCAGCGGAATGATCATCAGCAGTAGAGCCGCGACGATCGGGACCGCGACCTTGAGCGGATGCTGCATGACCCAGCGGGTGAGCTTGCCCCAGAAACCGTTCTCGATTTCCTCGTTGGTCTTGGTCTGGCGCAGCTTCTTGAAGGTCAGCGCGTCGATCCGCTTGCCGAGAATGCCGAGAATCGCGGGAAGAATCGTGATGGACGAGATCGCGGCAAGCATGACGGCAGCAATGGCGCCGTAAGCCACCGATTTGAGGAAGCCTTGCGGGAACAACAGCAGACCGCCGAGGCTGACGGCAACCATGGTCGCCGAGAACATGACCGTTCTACCCGCCGTCATGACCGTTCGGCGTACTGCGGTCGGGGTGTCGTACCCCTCGGCTATCTCTTCTCGGAAACGGCTGACGATGAACAGTCCGTAGTCGATCGCGAGACCCAGACCGACCAGAGAGACCACGGGCGCAACAAACGCGTTGACCTCGGTGAAGTTGGTGATCAGTCGAATGATGCCGTTGGCGCCGATGACGGTCAGACCGCCGACGATCAACGGGAGGGCAGCAGCGACGACGCCACCGAAGACGAAGAACAGCAGGACACCGACAGCAGGAATCGCGAGCATTTCCATGCGCTTGATGTCGTTGGCCATCGTGTCGTTGAGCGAATTCGCGACAGGTTGCAGGCCGGCGAGTTGCACGTCGACGCCGTCGATGTAGAACTGCGACTCGACGTCGCGGAAGTTGTTGGACACCGCGGTGTCGTTGTCTCCGGCGATCGCGATGCTGGTGACCGCGTGTTGCTTGGTCTTGTCCGCCAGGGCCGCCACCGAGAGACCGTTGTCGACCTTGAAGTACGAGCCGTTGATCTTCATGATCTGGTCGGGGTTGTCGGCGACGAGTCGCTGCAGATTGTCGATGACCTTCGCTTGGAACTCGGGGTCGTCGACGGTCTTGCCCTCCGGCGCCGTGTACAGCGCCAGAACGTCACCCGTCGTGCTGCGTCCGAACGTGCCGTCAGCGAGTTTGGCAGCCTCTACCGATTCCGACCCCGGATCGTCCCAGCCGCTCTGGCTGAGATGATCCTGCAGGCTCAGGCCGTACGCAGCGAGCCCGAGGAGCCCCGCCACCATGACAGCGATGACGGTGAAGCGGGCTCGATAGACGATGCTTCCCCAGCTGGCGAACACTGATCAACTCCTACTCGGCAACACTTTTTCGCCCGATGAGCAGGGCAGAAAGCGGTCGGAACGGCTGCAACCAGGCGCCCTCGTCGGGCAGGGTGTCCAGGCTTACCCGTGGCAGAGGCTCACGGAAGACACCTGGGATGTCCTCGAGATCGACGAAGTCCAAGATATCGGACGACACAGCCCAGCTGGCGTGTTCACGGAACCCGAGAACCTGGACCGGGATACCGGTTGCTGCGATGTCCTCGAGAGGTTCGCGGAACGCTTGGCCGTCGGCGGACGCGACCATGATTCCGGCGAGGCCCTCGCCGTACCGGAGCGCGATGTGCTCGAGCATGTCCGAATCGACATCGCTGTCTTCATCGACCTTCGGCTTGGCGAACACCGCGAAACCCACGTTACGCAAGGCTTCGACCCAAGGACGAACGACGTCGGCGCTGCCGGACGCGATGTTGGTGAAGACGGTCGCTTCAGGCTCGAGCGTGCCGCTGTTCTGGGCGGACAGTTCGGCGGTGCGAGAGAGCAGCCAACGACCCAAAGCGTCGAATCGTGGCCGGTAGGCGGCGGTAGGCCGGCCACCGAGGATAGCGCCGAGGCCCATGTCGAGGTTAGGGGCGTCCCAGACCAGAAGCACCCGCTTGGGGTGGCGGGAGTCACGACCGAAGTCGAGAGGAGATTCCGACGACGTCACGTCGTCGGATAGCTGTTCGCTGACGCTCATGCTCTGATCTTCCCCCATATAAGCTCGGTGATTGCACTTCCGACCTTATGGGCTTTGTCCTCGAACTTGGTGACCGGACGCTCGTGGGTCATCGGAGACTCCCAGTCGAGTGCGGTCAGCAGCGGCTCGGCATTGCCGGCTTCTTCGATCCATTCGGCGTACTCGGCGTGATCGGTTGCCACGTGCAGGACTCCGCCGGGCTTGAGGCGGTTGGCGATCAGCGAGAACGTCGGCCCCTGCAGGAGGCGACGCTTGTGATGGCGGGCCTTGGGCCACGGATCCGGGAAGAACACCCGGACGCCCGTCAGGGACTCGGGGGCGACCATGTTCTCGAGTACGTCCATCGCGTCACCGCGCAGTACGCGGACGTTGGGAATTTCTTCGCGTTCGACCTGCTGGAGAAGCTGCGCCAGCCCGGGGCGGTACACCTCGATCGCGATCAGGTTCACGTGCGGTTCCGCCTTGGCCATTGCGGCCGTCGCGGTGCCGGTACCCGAACCGATCTCGATGATCAGGGGTGCTTCACGTCCGAACCAGGCGTTCGCGTCGAGCGGTGTGTCCGAGACGTCGGCGCCGATGAGCGGCCACTGACGGTCCCAAGCCTGCTGCTGTGCGTCGGTCAGCGCACCCCGGCGAGAGCGAAAGCTGGTCACTCTCGGATGGAGACGGGACCCCTTGGTGTGGTCCGTCTGCCCCGTGTCAGGGGTCTGCGGTGCATGCTGATCGGCTTCGTTCACGAACCCATTGTCACGCATGACCCCCGTTTAGCGCAGACGGGTCTGAAGTTTGAGTTGAGACTTTCCACGGAAAGTCCTGAAACCGTCGACTTCGGACTGTCGGCGAAAGGGTGGTGTCACCTGCCGTCCTTGCCGAGAACCTGACAGAATCTCACCGACACGATGGGGACGTGGGGTGGGGATGAACACAGGATTTGCATGCAGTAATTGGTCACGAATGTTGCCCGCAGAATCGATCGAC
This sequence comes from Rhodococcus sp. MT28, assembly GCF_058792695.1. Taxonomy (NCBI): domain Bacteria; kingdom Bacillati; phylum Actinomycetota; class Actinomycetes; order Mycobacteriales; family Nocardiaceae; genus Rhodococcus; species Rhodococcus sp. MT28. The sequence continues at coordinate 71,345 of NZ_JBXAFD010000012.1, read as the reverse complement.
GACGCCTGCTCGGAGCCGATCGATCAGTTGCGCGCTCTGGCATATCGGCTGACGTCGATCGATTCGGGAGCCGCAGAGGTGGTTCACTCCGTGCTCGGATCGCTGACTGCGCCGCTCGAGCTGGTGGTCGCCGGACGGGCCGGGGTGGGGCGGTCGTCGTTGGCGCGAATCCTGAGGCGCGACGACCGGTTCTCGCGCAGAGTTGTCGGCGCACCGGTTGTGGTGACCGAGTCGAGGGCATTCGATGTCCCTGGAACGTCGAACCCCGATCTGGGTCGTCGTTGCGTTGTCTACGTGGTGGTCGACGCGGTCCGCGACGTCGACGGCCGAGCCATTGCTCGAGTTTCCGATCGTGTGGTCGTCGCTGCGAACAAGGCTGACTTGTTCGGTCCGCGCTGGGACGAGGCGCTGGGACGGGCGGCGGAATCTCGGAGAACGTCGGCGTGCCCACGGTTCCGGTGGAGACACTGACCGGGCGCGGCGTCGAAGAGTTGTTCGCGGCTCTCGGACCTGTTCTGGAGGCGCAGTGGTGGGGCCGGGTCGAGCAGATCGGCCCGGCGCTGAGGCGATCTGCCTCGCGCAGCGCTGCGGGCAGGGACGAGATCGAGTTGTATCTGAGTTCGGACTCCGCGGTGTTGTTCGGCGCCGCGGCGGCGATGATGAGCCCCGAAATTCGAGCCCTGCGTCAAGGCGAGCCTCCCGATCCTCGCACCGCTGACGACGCGGGCACGTGCAGCCGGTGGTGGAGCGAGCTCGTGAACGAGTCGGAACAGTCTCCGCAACAACGGGTCTCACTGATTCGACGCGGGTATGTGCGTCGGTGGGCGCAGCTCGGAGGCGATCGCTCTGCCCCGGCGGTGACCGATGAATAGCGTTTCGGTACTTCCGGATTCGGTGCTGCGCGTGGTGCAGCGATGGAATCCGGCATCCGATCCGGGTCGCCGGGTCGCCGCCGAAACATCCAGTGGCACTCGCATTTACGTTGTCGGTCCACCAAGGTGTGGAGGGGAAGACGTCGCGCAGATGTTCGATGCTTCGGAAGATTGTTCGTCAGTGACACGCGAGGTGGACGCCGACGTCGTACTTCTGGTCGTCGACGCCGCCAGTGTGATCGGACGCGAGGATCTCCTTCTCCTCGGCGACGCCGCGGCGAGCGGAACCCCGGTGGTGGTGGCGCTGACCCGCGTCGACGTCTATCGAGACTGGCAGGCGGTGCGCCGGCGTGATGCCGAGATTCTCGCTTCGCACTGCACCGCTTTTGCTCAGGCTCCGGTGGTCCCGATTGCGCCTGGTCAGGAGCAGTCACTCGTTGCGGTCGTGAGCCGGGCGGCACGGGAGAGGGAAGCAGGTGGTTCGGATTCCGGAGTCATCGCACAGACGCGCCGGATGATCGAGATGGAGATCCGGAATCTACGTGACAGTGTTCCTGGTGCCGAATTGCGGGCCGAGCGATCGCAGCTGCTCGCAGACCGTGACGGCCGACGAGGCGAACGCCTGGTGCAGGTGCGAAGCCGACTGCAACGAGCGCGCGGGGATCTGTCACAACAAATCGCCGAGGCAACCCGGGCGACGGTCGCCGGGGCACGTGCCTGGGTCGATGCGGCCTCGCGAGCCGAATTGGGCAGCGTGCCGACGCGACTGCAGCACGAGGTCGACCATCACACCCGAGTTTTCGACGCCGCGATGGCGGCAGCGGTGGAATCTGCGGGGACGAATGGATACATGCCTTCCCCGCAGATTCCGGAGGGCCTGCCGGGCCGTCAGCGCGGAAACGAGGACCGGGTGACAATTCTTGTCGGCGCGTCCGCGGGTCTCGGCCTCGGCCGTATCGCAGTGACTCCGCTGGAAATGATTCCGGCCTTGGAGTTCGCAAGTATCCCCGTGACGTTGATTCTGGGTGGCGCCGCGGCGTGGTGGTTGGCGCGAACTCGCGGGCTGACGGCCGATCGTGCCCACTCCAGGTCGTGGATCGTCGAATCGATGTCGGCGGTTCGCGCTCAGTGGGAGCAGCGAGTGCAGAGCGTGCTGCTCGAGGCCGAGGCGGATCTGGGAGCGGCGATCATGGCGGAGAGTCGCGAGCAGTTGGCGTCGGCGCAGGCTCGAATCGTGGAGATCGACGGTGAACTTCGTGAGCTCGCCGCGGCCAGATCGGGTCAGCTCGCGTCGTGCGAGCGCGACCTCGCCGTTTTGAACACCGCCTACTGATCATTCCGCGAGTGCAGAGTTCTGCACAGTGCCGCAATTTCGGCCACGACTGATCGTCGGGGTCTGGTAATACTGAGCGGACGGTTTCGGTAGGGGTTGCCGAAGCAGTAGGTCACCATCCAGTAGGGGGAGTAATGGACGCATTTCTGATCACGGCCGGACACATCGACGGGCACGAAGCCGAAGCGCTCGATCCTGGGCGTATCGAGCCCGAGACCTTCGGGCCCGCGTCGGGACCGGTCGATGCCGGCGACCTGAACTTCGACGCCCTCGACTTGGACGGTGACGGAACGGTCGACAGCCGTGTCGTCCACTCCGACGACGCCGTCGTGATCGTGTCCGATTTCGATCGCGACGGTAGCGCCGATCGCCTCACGATGATCGAGTCGGACGGCGACTACTCGGCCTGGGAATGCAGTCGAGACGACGAAGGCGCCCTCGTGTGGCAGAAAATCGATGCCGGAGCGCTCTGAAAAGCTTCCGTTTATGTGCTCTGAGCGCCGGGTAGGCACCTGAACACACCAACTGAATCGTTTCTGTGACATTTCTGACCGCACCCGATTACCTGCAGGTGAACAGCCAGCGTTAACCTCAATACATAGGACACCCGGCGTCCGTGAAATCCACGTGAGTGGATGACGCGGCTGGACCCCGTCGAGAGGGGGACACCGGGATCGACTGGTATCGGGGCGCTGCAGTTCGCATCCGGTGTCACGAGAACCCGGTTCCGGCTCACCCCAGGAGAGTTTGATGACCTCAGCGACCATTCCCGGTCTCAATGGAACTGACGGCACGCCCCCCACGCAGCACAAAGAACTGCTTGCATGGGTGCAAGAGGTTGCCGAACTCACCCAGCCTGATCGCGTCGTCTTCGCAGACGGCTCGGACGAAGAATGGGACCGACTGACAACGAAGTTGGTCGAGGCAGGAACCTTCACCCGCCTCAACGACGAGAAGAAGCCGAACTCTTTCCTCGGCAACTCCGATCCGTCCGATGTCGCGCGAGTCGAATCGCGTACGTACATCTGCTCGAAGGAAGAAATCGACGCAGGTCCCACCAACAACTGGATGGACCCGGCGGAGATGCGCACCCTCATGGGTGACCTGTACCGCGGTTGCATGCGTGGACGCACCATGTACGTCGTGCCGTTCTGCATGGGCCCCCTCGACGCCGAGGACCCGAAGCTGGGCGTCGAGCTCACCGATTCCGAGTACGTCGTCGTCTCCATGCGCGTCATGACCCGCATGGGCAGCAAGGTTCTCGACAAGCTCGGCACCGACGGGTTCTTCGTCAAGGCGCTGCACTCGCTGGGCGCTCCGCTGGCCGAAGGCCAGGAAGACGTCGCGTGGCCGTGCAACGACACCAAGTACATCACCCACTTCCCCGAGGATCGTGAGATCTGGAGTTTCGGTTCCGGCTACGGCGGAAACGCTCTCCTGGGCAAGAAGTGCTACTCGCTGCGTATCGCCTCGGCAATGGCGCACGACGAGGGCTGGCTGGCCGAGCACATGCTCATCCTCAAGCTCATCTCGCCCGAGGACAAGGCCTACTACATCGCGGCGGCATTCCCCTCCGCTTGTGGCAAGACCAACCTCGCGATGATCCAGCCGACCATCCCCGGGTGGCGCGCCGAGACCCTCGGTGACGACATCGCCTGGATGCGTTTCGGTGAGGACGGACAGCTGTACGCCGTCAACCCGGAATTCGGTTTCTTCGGCGTGGCTCCCGGCACCAACTGGTCCTCGAACCCCAACGCCATGCGCACCATCGACCAGGGCAACACGGTCTTCACCAACGTCGCTCTGACGGACGACGGTGACGTCTGGTGGGAAGGCCTCGAAGGCGACCCGCAGCACCTGATCGACTGGAAGGGCAACGAGTGGACGCCCGAGTCGGGCACCCATGCGGCTCATCCCAACTCGCGTTACTGCACCCCGATGTCGCAGTGCCCGATCATGGCTCCCGAGTGGGACGACCCGAAGGGCGTGCCGATCTCGGCAATCCTGTTCGGCGGACGCCGCAAGACGACGGTTCCGCTGGTCACCGAGGCTCGCGACTGGCAGCACGGCGTCTTCATGGGTGCAACGGTCGGCTCCGAGCAGACCGCAGCAGCCGAAGGCCAGGTCGGTACGGTTCGCCGCGATCCGATGGCAATGCTGCCGTTCCTCGGCTACAACGTCGGTGACTACTTCCAGCACTGGATCGACCTCGGCAAGTCCGCGGACGCGTCCAAGCTGCCCAAGGTCTTCTACGTCAACTGGTTCCGCCGCGGCGACGACGGACGCTTCCTGTGGCCAGGCTTCGGCGAGAACTCTCGCGTCCTGAAGTGGATCGTCGAGCGTATCGAGCACAAGGCTGCCGGTATCGACACCCCGATCGGCGTCGTTCCCACCGGATCGGCACTCGACATCGAAGGCCTGGACGTGTCGGACGCCGACATCACCGAGGCTCTCGCGGTCAACATCGACGAGTGGAAGGCCGAGATCCCGCTCATCGAAGAGTGGTTCGACTTCGTCGGCGAGAAGCTGCCGACCGGCATTCGCGACGAGTTCGAAGCTCTGAAGCAGCGGTTGGCCTGATAAACCGCCCCCGTATGTAGTGGCCTGATGCCGCATTGGTTCAATTTGATGAACCGATGCGGCATCGGTCGTCTGTATGCCCTTGCTTGTAGCCGTTAAGCAGTTCAGCCGTTATGCAGTTCAGCCGTAAAGCAGTGATCAGCGAGCGGGTCGACACACTCGATCCTCAGGAGGACCAGATATGAGCGGGATCTACAACAACGTGACCGAATTGGTCGGGCGCACCCCGATCGTGCGGCTCAACCGTCTGACCGAGGGCCTGGACGCACAGGTTGCCGTCAAGCTCGAGTTCTACAACCCGGCCAACAGCGTCAAGGACCGGATCGGCGTGGCGATCATCGACGCCGCCGAGAAGTCCGGAGCACTCAAGCCCGGTGGCACGATCGTCGAGGGAACCAGCGGTAACACGGGTATCGCACTCGCCATGGTCGGTGCTGCTCGCGGCTACAAGGTCATCCTGACCATGCCCGAGACCATGTCCACCGAGCGTCGCGTGATGCTGCGTGCTTACGGCGCCGAGATCGTGCTGACCCCGGGATCCGAGGGCATGGCCGGTGCGGTCGCCAAGGCCAAGGAAATCGTCGAGCAGACCGAGAACGCCGTCTCGGCCAGCCAGTTCGCGAACCCGGCCAACCCGGCCATCCACGAGGCAACGACGGGCGAAGAGGTCTGGGCCGACACCGACGGCGCCGTCGACATCTTCGTGTCCGGCATCGGCACCGGCGGCACCATCACCGGCGTCGGACGCACCCTTCGCAAGTACAAGCCCGAGGTCAAGATCGTGGGCGTCGAGCCCATCGACTCGCCGATCCTCAACGGTGGCCAGCCCGGCCCCCACAAGATCCAGGGAATCGGCGCGAACTTCGTGCCCGACGTCCTCGATCGCGAGATCTACGACGAGATCATCGACGTCTCGTTCCCCGATTCCATCGAGGTCGCTCGCGCACTCGGCACCAAAGAAGGCATCCTGGGCGGCATCTCGTCCGGCGCCATCGTCTGGGCAGCACTCGAGTTGGCGAAGCGTCCGGAAAACGCCGGCAAGCTGATCGTGGCTGTCGTGTGTGACTTCGGCGAGCGTTACATCTCCACCCCGCTGTTCGAACACATCCGGGACTGAGACTTGTGAGTATCCTCGGGACAATTCGCGAGGACCTGCAGGCTGCGCGCGGTCAGGATCCTGCCGCGCGCAGCAATGTGGAGAACGCGCTCGTTTATTCAGGGCTGCATGCTATTTGGGCGCATCGGGTTGCACATCGCATGTGGGCCGTCCCTGCGCTACGCGGCCCGGCGCGAGTGCTCTCGCAGCTGACACGCTTCGTCACCGGCATCGAGATTCATCCCGGTGCCACCATCGGTCGACGGTTCTTCATTGACCACGGCATGGGCGTCGTGATCGGGGAGACGGCCGAGGTCGGTAACGACGTGATGCTCTATCACGGCGTCACTCTCGGTGGTCGCTCGCTCGAACAGGTCAAACGTCACCCGACGCTGGGTGATCGGGTAACCGTCGGCGCTGGTGCCAAGATCCTCGGACCTGTCGTCATCGGTGAAGGTAGCGCTATCGGCGCCAATGCCGTTGTCACCAGAGATGTTCCGGCCGAATCCATCGCGACGGGTATCCCGGCGGTGGCGCGGCCACGGACCACCAAGGAAAAACTGGTGGACCCGAACAGCTACATCGATCCGGCGATGTACATCTGAAGCACTCCTTCTTCGATGGCCACCCTCGTGTAGACGGCGGGTGGCCATCGGCGTCTGTTCAGGCTCGCGTCAGGTGCCACCCGCGACGTCCCAGTACGACGGCCGTCGCAGCGCCCAATGCTGCTCCGATCAAGGGATAGCAGGCCAGGACGAGCCAGCGCGGTCCGTCTAAGGGCTCGTAGGCGGTGGCTATTGTCGACTCGTAGTCCCGAGCCATCTGCACGTCCCGGAACGGTACGTAGGAACCCTGATAGACGATGGTCTCGTCAGGGCTGGTCATCACGTCGATCAGACTGCCCACCAGGGGAATTCCCCCGACGACAAATCCCAGAACCGCCAGAATCACGATCAGTGTGCGCATCGCCCGAGCCTATCGCCCGGCCGGAAGTTCAGACTGTGATCGACGGTTCTTCGGGGGTCGAGAGGGTCAGGATCGCCCGCACGACACGTGGGCTCTGCTCGAGTGAGCGCTCGAGTTCGCGCAACGTGTGGGCCACACGGGATTCCGCGTAGTCACCGACCAGGTCGACGCTGGCCACCAGGTAGACCTGTCGCGGCCCGAGGTATTCCATACGCAGGAACGTGATTCGGTTGATCTCGGGCAGTTGGGTGAGAGCTTCGACGGCTGCTGCCCGCAGCGTCGGTGAGGCCTCTTCGCCGACCAGGAAGCGGCGGTTCCGATCTATCAGAATGATTGCGATGACCCCGAGGAGAATGCCGACGAAGATGGAGCCGAGGGCGTCGGGGATCGGCGAACCGGTGACCTGGTGCAACAGAACACCGACGAACGCGATGACCAAACCGATAAGTGCCGCAGCATCTTCGGCGAACACGGCCCGAGTCGTCGGGTCGGATGTGTTGAGTGCCTGGGTCATGACGTCGCGGTTCACGGCGGACGCTTCGTTTCGGAGTTGTTTGTACGCCTGCCGGAACGAGATGCCTTCGAGGATGAACGAGACGCCGAGGACGGCGTAGGCGACACCGAAGTCGGACGCCGGTTCGGAATGGAACAGTTCCTGGATGCCATGGGTGATCGAGACACCCGCGCCGAGTGCAAACAGTCCGAGGGCGGCGAACATCGACCAGATGTAGGCCTCCCGGCCGTAGCCGAGTGGCTGGTCTCGGTCGGGAACCCTTTTCGAGCGGCGGTTCGCGATCAGCAGCAGCACTTCGTTGCCGGTATCGGCCCAGGAGTGGGTGGCCTCTGCGACCATCGATGCAGATCCGGTGACGATGGCGGCCGCCGTCTTGGCACCGGCGATCAGCGCGTTCGCCGCAAACGCCAGTACGACTGTCGTGGTGCTCTCGTCGGCCGATGCTTCCGTTTCGGTGCTCACGATTCTCAGGCTAGGCGGGTGACGACGGTTTCGTGCGGTGACGCTCGGCGACGGAGTGCAGCAGTGTGGCGACGGCGTCGTGGAACTGCGTCAGGCCCGGCTCTTCGACGGGAAAGTGCCCGCACCCGTCCAGCATCACGAATTCGGTGGGTGCGTTGATGCGGCGGAGGAACTGCAGGCTCAGTTCGGGTGGCGTCCATCGGTCGTCGGCCGGGTGGGTGAGCAGAACGGGCGTCGTCCGAAATGCTTCGGGTGCGGTGTGCTCGAACGAGAAGTAGCTGCTGAGGAATCCGAGTGGCACCCGAACACTGCCACCGCGCGGATCGGTTGCGCACAGCGTTGCGAGCTCCCGATTGCTGCTCATGTTCGCCACGTCGGCGACCCAACGGATGGGCACGCGGATACGGCCCACCAGTCGTTCGGTGCGCCGCATCAGGGGAGCGCCGTAGACACCCATCGGGCCGAACCGCGCCGCGGCAGCTCTGGCCGATGGATCCGAGGGATCGAGCAGGCAGGTAGCGACGACGGCGTCGGCCAGACCGGTCCGCGCGGCCACCTCGTAGGCCAGCAGACCGCCGATGCTGGCGCCCAACAACACAAGCGGCCGATCGTCGGCCGCCTTCTCGGCCCGGACGAGATCGCAGAGGAGATCGACCCACTGCTCGTACCGGACGCCGGCGGGATCGGCTACGACGGTGTCGCCGTACAGCGGAAGATCAGGGAAGAGGACTTCGGCTCCGAGTTTCACGCCGATCCCGGCGAACGGCCACAACGCGCCCGAGTAGCCGCCGGCGCCGTGGATGCCGAGAACACGAACCGGCGCGTCTGGAACCACGGCCCGTGCGACGTGGACGGTGTTGCCGTTCCACTCCCACCACGTCGGGGTCGGCGCCGGCATGTGGTCGGTGTACCGGTCGGGCATAAACTTCGAGTAATCGGCGCTGGTCACCTACACAATTCTCGGTATCGGCGTCGCGGCTGACAACTCGCATCGGAGGACCGTGTCGACTCGGCGGAAAAGGCCCTCCCAGCAGCGCTCGAGGGCTACCTACGACGCGATCCTGGAGGCAGCTACTCGCGTTTTCGCTTCGGAAGCCATGGCAGCGACCACCAACCGGATCGCTGACGAAGCAGGGGTGTCGGTGGGCTCGCTCTACCAGTATTTCGGCGACAAGTACGAGATCCTCTCGGAGTTGGCGAACCGTCACGTGAGTGCTGCGCGGGAGAGTTTTGCGCTCTGCCTTGCCGACATCGTCGAGCGTGAGCTCACCCCGGACGAGGCCGTGAGGATGTTGGTGGAGTGCGCGGTCGAAGTGAACAGTAAGCCGCGAGAGTTCTTTCACCTGCTCTACGATCAGGTTCCGCGTACGCATGAGCTCATCGAGCAGGTCGAAGGAATGAATCGTCAACTGGTACTCGGCTTTTCGGAGTACCTCCAGAGCTACGGTTTCAGTGCGGAGGATGCGTTGTTGACGTCGCGGCTGACCGTGACTGCCGTGGACAGTCAGGTGCATCGGGTTGTGCTGGAATCGGATTCACCCGAAGAACTTCGAGTGCGAACGGAAGCCGTCGTACGGCACGCGAGATCGATGATCGGGTCGCAACCTTGATCCGGTGTCGAGAATGGTGACCACAGTCCGTTATGGTTCTGACGTCATCATCGAGGTAATGGGAAGTCGGTGCAATTCCGGCGCGGTCCCGCCACTGTGAGGTCGTCCCTGCGTCGACCGTAGCCAGATACCACCCTCGTTGACGTTGTGTCATGCCACGAGGATGGATCGGTCACACCATGAATGCTGTTGGCGGAGCTCTGTCTCCACCTACCCACCTGCCTTCGCCGAAGGCTGGTGCGCCTCGAGGACGGCTCAGTCCGGGTATCGTGCTGCCCGCTCTGCTGGTCGTCGCCGTGCTCTCTGCTGTGTGCGCGTTGGCATTCGGATCCGAGATGCTCCCCGTGTCCACTGTGGTGGACGTGGTGCACTCGCGCTTCGGAGGCCCACCCGTCACGCGTTCCGAACTTGCGATCGTGTGGGGGATCAGAGCACCTCGGGTACTGCTCGGTCTGGCCGTCGGCGCTGGTCTTGCCGTCGCCGGCGCGGTGGTGCAAACCCTCGTCCGTAACGCTCTTGCCGATCCCCACCTGCTGGGAGTGTCGTCCGGCGCGAGTGTCGGTGCCACCGCCGTCATCACCACCGGACTGTTCGCCGGCGCGGGAGTGTGGGCGCTCAGTTTCGGCGCGATGATCGGGGCGTTGGGAGCTGCGATTCTCGTCTTCACCATCGCGACGCTGCAAGGCGGTATCACTCCACTGCGATTGGTTCTGACCGGCACCGTTACCGCATCCGCCCTGTCGGCGATCGCGAGTTTTCTGGTGCTGCGTACCAATGATTCCCAGGCCGCGCAGTCCGTATTGTTCTGGCTCCTGGGAAGTTTGGCCGGGGCATCCTGGGACAAGTTGTGGGCGCCGGTCATCGTTGTGTTCCTGCTGACGGCAGCGGTGTTCGCCCTGCACGGTTGGCTGGATGCGCTGGCGGCCGGACCGGACGTCGCGGCTTCGCTCGGTATTCCCGTCCGAACCCTGCGAAACGTGCTGTTCGGCGTGCTGGCAGCGTTGGTCGGCACGATGGTTGCAGTGTCCGGCGCGATTGCCTTCGTAGGCTTGGTCATACCGCACGTCACACGCATGCTCGTCGGAGCCAGACATCGAGTGGTGTTACCGGCGGCAGCACTGATCGGCGCGTCCTTCCTGGTGTGGGTCGACGTCGTGGCGCGGACCTCGTTGCGGCCGACCGAGATCCCGCTGAGCGTGGTGACCGGGGTGATCGGGGCCCCGCTGTTTCTCCTGCTTCTCGGCCGTCGGCGCTACCGATTCGGTGGCAGTTCGTGAGCGCCCGAGCCCTGGCGCTGACCGCGTCCGGAGTAGTTGTCCGCATCGACCGTCGAACCATCGTCAAAGGCGTCGACATCGCGGCCGACGCCGGTGCAGTAGTCGGCGTCGTCGGTCCGAACGGATCGGGCAAGTCGACGTTCTTGCGTGCTCTCGCCGGTCTCGGGCCGATCGCCGGCGGTGACATTCGTGTCGGCGGCGACTCCGTGCACGCGATGTCCGCGCGGTCGAGGGCCAAAGCCATTTCCTTTGTGGCGCAGGAAGAGCAGAGTCCCGCCGATTTGTTGGTTCACGAGTACGTGAGTCTGGGCCGCACGCCACATGCAAAGCCCTGGAGCGTCGGTGGAAAGCACGAGAATGCCGTCGTCGATCGTGCTCTGGGCGAGGTCGGAATGATCGAGCACCGGTTCTCTTCGATGGACACGCTTTCCGGCGGTGAGCGCCGGCGGGTGTTTCTCGCCCGAGGTCTCGCGCAGGACGCCGGTGTGCTCATCCTCGACGAGCCGACCAATCATCTCGACATCCGGCATCAACTCGAACTGCTCGATCTGGTCCGGTCGTTGGACCGGACGGTGATCATGGCACTGCACGACCTCGATTTGGCTGCGGCAGTGTGCGATCGGGTGCTCGTGCTCGCGGATGGAGTGGCCAGGGCGTTCGGACATCCATCCGACGTACTCACCACCTCGGTGGTGGCAACTGTCTTCGGCGTCGAGACTTTCGAGCTCGTGAACCCCGCGACAGGCCGTTCACACCTCGTATTCGAATCACGAAATTCTCAACTACAACAATCATTTTCGGAGAGTGCACTTTGATACATGTCAAGACCCGCGCGTCGTTCGGTGCGGTTGTAGCCGCGACAGCGTTGTTGACAGTTGCCGGCTGCTCGGCAACTGCACCGGTGGACGAAGCTGCAGACAAGACTTCGGTGACATTGGAGAACTGCGGGACCGAAAGCACTTTCCAGCTTCCGATCGAGAACGTCGTTGCGACAAGCAATGCGGCCAATATCGGCACCATTCTCCGAGTCGGCGGTTTGGATCGTCTCGCGGCAGTCGTGTTGAACACGAACAACGACGCGGTCATGGAGTCGATGTTCGGCCCTGGAATTGCGGATGTCCCACACCTGGACGGAACGATCACGATGGAGACGATTCTGGGTAAGCAGGCGGACCTGGTGGTCGGCTCCTACAGTGGCTTGTTCAAGGGAGCCTCCGGTGTGACGCCGGAATCGCTGCAGAGCAACAACATCGATGCATATGTGATCTCCGATAGTTGTCGGCAGAGTGCCGCAGCGGATTCCGCGCTCGGCACGATGGGTCCGTGGGATGCCCTTCGTGCGGACGTGACCAATTACGGAAAGCTGTTCGGAACCGAGGAAACCGCCGCCGAGGCATTGACCGAATTGGATTCGCGTTTGGCGCGTCTGGAGTCGGCGCCAGATGCCGCCGACAAGCCGAAGGTTTTGATCTACGACAGCGGTGAGGAAGATCTGTACACCAGTGGAGGCAACGGAGCCCCCAACGGAATCATCGACGTCGCCGGGGGAACCAATGTGTTCGCCGACGTCGACAACACCTGGTTCAAAGCGAGCTGGGAGACCGTCGCGAAGTCAGAACCCGACGTCATCGTGATCATGGACTACAAGAAGAGCGCTGACGAAGTACAGGGCAAGATCGACGCGATCAAGAGCCGAGAAGGCCTACGCGATCTCGACGCCGTCAAGCAGAACCGCTTCGTCGTACTCCCGCTCGCCATGTTCACCAGTGGATTCCCCAATATCTACGGCGCGGAAGAGTTGCGCGCGAAGATCGAAGAGTTCGGACTCGCTCCGTCGAGCGGGATCGACTGGACAACCGCGCCGTCGGCATGAGCAACAACCGGTGCTCGCGTCGGGTGATTGTCGTACTGCGGCCGACCGTCAGCGGCCTCGACGAGTCGGCCGCGCGACGGATGTTCGACGCTGTTCAGGCGGGCACCGACGCCGACGTTCGCGTTGCGTACCTCGATGTCGCTTCGCCGAGCCTTCACGAGGAACTCGATCGAGCCCATGTCGATGACGTCGACAAGGTCGTGTTGATTCCAGTTGCGGTGCCGAGGGATCGGTACCTGCTCACGTGGACAAGCAAGGCGGTTGCGAACTGGCGCGAAACCCGAATCGACGCCGAACTGGAAGTGACGCTCCATGAAACGGAAACGCTCGAAGGTGCGGTGGCCGGGCAGGTGATCGACGAACTCGACTCGGCGGGAAAGCAGATCACCGCGAGTCCGGCGTCGTATCGCAGTCCGGCGTGGTCCGTGATCGAGCAGCACGATAGGCATCTGTTGGTGTGCAAGGGCCCTCGTTGTATGGCGTACGGAGCAGGACCGTTGCACCGGGCGATGAGCGCGGCGGCCAAAGGTACCTCGTCGAAGGTGACCGGAACCGGTTGTCTGAGCCCGTGCAACCTGGGGCCGTTGGTGATCGCGAACCCCGGCGGTACCTGGTTCGGGCACGTGGACGCCGGTGATGCCGAGGCCTTGGTGTCCGGTCACGAGGATCGATTGGTGGATCACGTTCTGGACCGGTAGATACCGGGTCGGTGAAAGCAAAGAACCCGCTGGGCGCGAAGTGCGCTCAGCGGGTTCTGTTGTCCTGTCTCAGGAACCGAAGGGAAGGGTTCCCGGCGGGATCTGGTATCCACTGCTGCCGACGGAGGCGCTGCCCCAGAGTGCGAGGAAAGCGTTGATGGCGTTGGTGAGCATATGAATGTCCTTTGTGAGATGACTGATTCGTTTTCGACGGTACCGGGTGGATCTGTGGATTCGCTGGGAGTTGGCACCCATTTCATGGGGCTGGCACCCGTTCCGGCAGGTCGGAACGGGTGCCAACTGTCAGCAAAGGGTGCCAACTCCCGGGTGGGTCAGCCCACGTAGCCGGGCGGCATGAGTACGGACTTGGTCTCGCAGAAGGCTTCGAGGCCCTCAGGTCCGTTCTCGCGCCCGATACCGGAGTTCTTGTAACCACCGAACGGCGATCCGGGATCGAAGGCGTACCAGTTGATCGCGTAGGTACCCGTGCGGATCTGCGCGGCAACTTCGAGTCCGTGATCGATGTCGGTGGTCCACACCGATCCGGCGAGGCCGTAATCCGAATCGTTGGCGATCTTGATGGCCTCGTCCTCGGAGTCGTACGGGATCACCGAGAGAACGGGTCCGAAGATCTCCTCGCGTGCGATGGTCATCGAGTTGTCCACGTCGGCGAAGATGGTCGGCTCGACGTACCAGCCCTTGTCCAGGCCGGCGGGGCGTCCACCACCGAGTACGACGCGCGCGCCTTCTTCCTTACCCTTGGCGATGTAACCCTCGACGCGCTCGCGCTGCTTCTCGGAGATCAGCGGGCCGAGTTGTGCTGCGGGATCGGACGGATCGCCGACGGTCATGAAGCCTGCGGCGGTCTTCATTCCCTCGATGACCTCGTCGTAACGCGAACGGGGAGCGAGGATTCGGGTCTGAGCGACACAGGCCTGACCGGTGTTCATCAGGCCGGACATGACGAGCATCGGCATTCCGGCGGCGATGTCGGCGTCCTCGAGGATGATCGCGGCGGACTTGCCACCCAGTTCGAGGGAGCAGCGCTTGAGGTTCTGTGCGGCGATGGCACCGATCTTGCGGCCGACGGCACTGGATCCGGTGAACGTGATCTTGTCGATGCCCGCATGAGAGACCAGATATTCGCCGGTCTCGGCTCCGCCGGGGAGCACGGAGATGACGCCTTCGGGAACGCCTGCCTCGGTGAAGATCTCGGCGATCACGTGGACGGAGAGAGGGGATTCGGGTGCGGGCTTGAGCAGTACGGTGCAGCCGGCGAGCAGTGCGGGGGCCAGCTTGTTGATCGCCAGGAACAGCGGGACGTTCCAGGCCAGCACGGCGGCGACGACGCCGACGGGCTCACGGGTCACCTTGGTCTGCCCGAATGCGCCGGTGCGCTTCTCTTCCCACGCGAACTTGTCGGCCAGCTCGGCGTAGTAGCCCAGCGTCGCCATCGACGGGGTCTGCTGCATCATGCCGACCATGGCGGGCGGCTGGCCCATCTCGTTGGAGATGAGCTGGTTGATCTCCGCGCTGCGCTCTTCGATCAGCTTGGCGGCCTTGGCGAGGATCGCGCCGCGCTCGGCGGGGGTGGTGCGTGACCACGGTCCCTCGAACGCCGCGCGGGCTGCGGACACGGCCGCGTCGATGTCTGCCGGTGCTGCGATGGGACAGCTGCCGACGCGCTCCTCCGTTGCGGGAGAGAACACTTCGAGTACCTGGTCGGTGGCCGGGGCCACCCATGCTCCACCGATGTAGAGCTTGTCGTAGTCAGTCATCAATTCATTCCTCGGTGTTGTCGGTCGCCGCGAGGGCATACGCGTCGTCTGCCTGTGCGGTGTCGGTGAAACTGGTGAATCCGTATTTCTCGTGCGGTCCGATGGCGGCTACCTCGAAAAGACCGGTGCCGGTGTTGGTGTTCGTGCCTTCGGTGAGAGTGAAGGACGCGAGATTGTCGACGGGGGAGAACATGCGTTGGAACGGTTCGATCTCGTGGACCTTGTGGCGGAGCCCTTGTACGACGAGTTCGCCCTGCCACATTCCGTGACGCCAGTCCTGTTCGAGCCCGTAGCCGGTGCCGATTCCGATGTAGTTGGCCAGCAGCAGTTCGCAGGCGACGGTGAGGACTTCACCGCCTGGCCGGTGGAAGGTGATGGTCGCTCCGGTGACGTCGCGGGTGCCGGGGCAGAACGTCAGTTCGTGTTCGGGTCGGCCGAGCCATTCGTTGTCCCTGGCTTCGTCCGGCCACACTCGCATGGCTTCTTCGACGATGCGCCTGCCCTGCTCGTCTTCCTGCATGATCACCGAGATCGTGAACTCGTCGAACTGCATGACCGCGTAGATCCAGAAGAAGTTCTGGATTCCGTCGACGGCGCGTCTGCCTTGCGGTTCGGCTTCACCGACCGGACGCACACCCCACGAGCGGTCGCGGTTACCTCGCCACGTCTTCGGGTCGATCGCGAAGTCCTCCCCGTCGACGGTGAGCGATCCGGTCCACGTGCCGGTCTGCAGGAAGCGTGAGGTGTCGAACGTGACTCGTTCGAGTTGACGGCGAAAGTGCTTGGGCTCGAGCGCCGCGGGGATGGTGGCATCGAAGGTGATGTCGAAGGAGAGATCGTATTCGCTGCCCGGTTCGAGTACGACGCGGAGCTTCTGCAGCCCTTCGAGCACTTCGACGCGCAGAGGTCCGACGGTGGTGTCGGTACGGTCGGCACCCAGCGCCTTCGACATGCGAGCAACGATGTGGTCGTCACCGCGGCGAAGGACAGCGAATGCGTCCATGACGCCGAGGTTGGGGTACTGGCCGAGTCCGACGATGAGGAACACGTCGGGGGATTCGGTGGGGTAGCAGTTGAAGTAGTAGCGGTCGTAGAAGTTTCGATCCGAGGTGGCTACGTGACGGATCGGTTCGGCGATCTGGTGAACGGGATAGTCGTCCATCGGTGAGAGCATGTCAGGCCAACCTCTCCCAGTAGGTACCGTCGAGCATCGCGGCGAGCGAAGCGCGGTGCATGATCATGTCGTCGGGGTCTTCGGGTCGCTGTGACTGGCCGAAAGCTATGGCGCGGGCCTGGATTCGCCACATGATGACCGCCTGACGCAGTGCGGCATAGGTAACGTAGAACTCCAGATCGTGCGGGGTGTAGCCGGTGATCTCGGCGTAGGTCTGCGCGAGATCCGGCAGTCGAAGGAAGTCGGGAAGGCCGGGTAGGTTCGCCAGACCGGCGATGTCCTCGAAGAACCTGTGCAGGAATGCCATCCAGCCCAGATCCATCTCCCGCGGGCCGAGAGTTGCCATTTCCCAGTCCAGTACGGCTACCGGCGCGAAGTCCTGGTACATGACGTTGCCGATGCGCGAGTCGCCCCAACAGAGCACGGCCGGGGAATCGTCCGCGGGATTGTTCTCCTCGATCCAGTCGAGGGCACGTTCGATGAGCGGTGATCTGATCCCGTCGGAGACCACCCACTCGTAGTACGCGCGCTGCTCGGCGATGTGCGCCGTGAATGCTTCTCGTGCAGTCGTTCCCGAATTCGGGAGTCGGAGGAAGTCGAAACGCTCACCAGGTTTGTCGATGGCATGCAACTGAGTCAGGACGTCGACCGAGCTGCGCTGCAGGGTCTTTCGCTGCTCGGGAGACGCTTCGGTGACCCACGATCCGAAGTTGTACGGCATGACGTCCGGTGGCACGTCGCCGGAGATGCGTTCCATCACGAAGAACGGCGCACCCAACGCGTCCGGGTCGGATTCCGACCAGTACACCGCGGGTACGGGCACTGCCGAGTGCTCGCGCACCTGAGCCATGGTGCGGAACTGGGATTCGAGGTCGTAGGCAGGAAAGACCGGCATGGTCGATTCCGTCGGCGCCACCCGAGCGACCAAGGGATGATGTTCGCCGTCCCAGGTGGCGTCGAAGAGGATGGTTTCGCTGGACATGCCGTTGGCTGCGGGCAAGGTGACGTCGGCGACGGTCACAGTGGATCCGCTCGGCACCTTGCCGGCCATCCACCGTTCCAGGCGCTCACGGAGGTCTTCGGTGTCGCGGAGGGAATCGCTTGGTCGGGCGACCTGGGCGTGATGCTCGGTTTCATCGGTCGAAGAAGCAGTCGAGGCAACGTCAGATGAGGAAGCGTCTGGGCTCACGGTCACCTCCTTCCCGTAGGCGTCACGTGCAATGCCCGTAACGGTGTGAGTCAGAACACTAAAACACGTTACAGAAATTGGGAACAGGTGGCACCCGTTTAGTGGGACTCCCTGCGGATTTATCGGGGAAGAACGCGTGTCAGATAACGGCGGTGAGCGCGAGCAAGCCCGCACCGGTCAGAGTTCCGGCGCCACCCAGCTCGGCGGGAACGATCCGGAGCCCGGCGATGAACGACAAACGGGCATGTCGGGCAGCCGCGTCGAGCATCGGTTCCCACAGCGGTGTACCCGACTGGGCGAAACCGCCGCCGATCACCGCGAGGTCCACGTCCAGGAGGGCAGCCGCCGAGGCGATGGCACCACCGAGCGCCGTGCCTGCACGGTGAAGCGCGTCCACGGCGATCGCGTCGCCGCTGCGTGCACCCTCGGCTAGTTCACGGCCGGTGTTCCCCGACCAGCCCTGGCTACGAGCCCATCGCACCGCGGACGGTCCACTTGCCACCGTCTCGAGGCAGCCGACGCCCCCGCAGCTGCACGGTTCGGCAGATCCTGGAACGACGAGGTGGCCGATGTGACCGGCGTTCCCCGTGCGACCCCGAGCAATCTCACCGCCGAGAACGATTCCTCCGCCGATTCCCGTCGAGACGACCAGGTTCAGGAGGTTCGGGGTTCCGCGTCCGGCGCCGTGGTGGAACTCCGCCAATGCCGCTGCGGCTCCGTCCATGGCGAGGGCGGTTCCGGCATCGGGAAAGAGGCTGCGGACGCCCGCTACGAGCTCGAATCCCTGTGCCCACTCGGTGATGTTGATGGGAGCGACGACGCCGGCGACGGTGTCCACCGGCCCGGCGCACGCGATGCCGACACCGTCGACCTCTCGGCCGTCTGCGACTCGTTCGAGCAGCGCCGCACAGGATCCCCACGGGTCGGTCTGCGGCGTCGGAACGCTGTCGAACACGGGAACGCGGCCGTCCTCGGACACGACCCCGGCAGCCATCTTGGTACCACCGATGTCGACTGCGAGGCGCATGTCGCTATCGCTTTTCGAGAACCACGACGAGGTTGCTCACCAGGAACTCCCGCAGACCGGGGACTCGGACCATCCACCACGCCCACGACGGGTGGTAGCGCGGGATCGCGGCGAGCAACGTGCCCTGGCTGGTTCCACGGGCCCAGCGTAAGCCGTCCGTGGCGCCGACTTTGAACAACGACACCCCGAATCTGTTCTTCGGTTCGCGTCCGGTCTTGCGTAGGTACCGCTTGGCTGCGTACTCGCCACCCAGCGCGTGCCACGGTCCGGTTTCGTGGCCGCCGAACGGACCCCACCACAGGGTGTACGAGAGAACCATCAAGCCGCCGGGCTTGGTCACGCGCAGCATTTCCTCGGCCATCAGCCAGGGCTCGCTGACGTGTTCGGCCACGTTGGAGGAGAAGCAGATGTCCACGGACGAGTCCAGGAACGGCAGTGCCAAACCGGATCCACGCACCGCGCCGCCCACCGTCAGACCTGCTGCGTGCATCTCCGACGGATCGGGTTCGACGGGAATGTAGCGGGCACCTGCGGCCTGGAAGACCTCCGCGAAATAGCCCGGACCGCCGCCCACGTCGAGGACGGTGAGACCGTCGAGGGAGCGCCCGGTGTGACCTTCGTGCAGGTCCGAGATCAATTCGACGGAGTCGCGCGCGAGCGCGCCGTAGAAGATGTCGGGCGCGGACTGCTCGTGGCGGAAGTCGCTGAGCAGGCCGAACGAGCGTTTCAGGGTTGCCCGTCGGCCGAAAATGCGGGTCACTGCGGGCTTGGTCACGGGTAGCAACTTTAGCCACTGGGGCACCCGGTCCACGAACACCGTCAGGAGCGCGGCAATACGGACGCTCGAACAGTTAGGGTGTTCGGCAGGGTTACCGGCCGGTCAGGCGGGGCATCCCGCAGGATCGCCCGAACCGGGGTGGCCACCGACCAACTCAGGGAGTAACGCACGTGCGCGAGGTTCTGTTGCTCTGCTGGCGCGATACCGGGCATCCCCAGGGCGGTGGAAGCGAGCGTTACCTCGAGCAGGTCGGATCCCAGTTGGCCGAGCGCGGTATCAAGGTGACGCTGCGGACGGCGTCGTATCCCGGGGCGCCCGCGTCGGAGGTTCGAGACGGCATCACCATCAGCCGGGCCGGTGGACGTTTCAGCGTGTACCCCCGCGCTCTGGCCGCCATTGCCGCCGGACGTCTGGGTTTCGGATCGCTCAAGGGCATCCGCCCCGACGCGGTGATCGACACCCAGAACGGCATCCCCTTCTTCTCGAAGACCGTGGCGGGTGCACCGGTCACGCTTCTGGTCCATCACTGCCATCGCGAACAGTGGCCGGTGGCAGGCAAGCTCGTCGGCCGGATCGGCTGGTGGGTCGAATCGCGATTGTCACCGCGCACCCATCGACGTAGTCAGTATCTGACGGTGTCGCTTCCCTCAGCGGAAGAATTGGTGGACCTCGGTGTCGAGCGCGAACGAATTGCCGTGGTGCGTAACGGTGCCGATCGGCTCCCCGTCGGCGTCGACGCGGGCGGATCGATCACCAGGGCCGAGCGTCCCACCATCTCGGTTCTCTCACGGCTGGTGCCGCACAAGCAGATCGAGGACGCACTCGAAGCGGTCGCAGCCCTGCGGCCGACGCTTCCGGACATCCATCTCGACGTCATCGGTGGTGGTTGGTGGGAGCAGAACCTGCGCGATCGCGCCGCCGAGTTGGGGATCGGTGACGCCGTCTCGTTCTACGGCCACGTCGACGAGGCTCGCAAACACGAACTGCTGGCGCAATCGTGGATCCACCTCATGCCTTCGCGGAAGGAAGGGTGGGGCCTGGCGGTCATCGAGGCTGCGCAGCACGGTGTTCCGACGATCGGTTACCGCAGTTCGAAGGGTCTGACCGATTCGATCGTCGACGGAGTGACGGGCCTTCTGGTCGGGGGCGAGAACGCCGCCGACGGCGACATCGCCGATCTGACGCAGGCTGCCGGCACTCTGCTCCGCGACCACGAACTTCGCATGGTGCTCGGTGAGAAAGCTCGGGTGTGGTCGGGCGAGTTCTCCTGGGAGCAGACCGGCACCGGAGTGCTCGAGGTGCTGACCGCGCACAAGGACGGTCGGTGGGTCTCAGGACTGGCCGCGCCTCGCGAGTCGAATTCGGTTCTGGTTCAGTCCGACTGAGATCAGCGCGATCACGCCCATCAGTATCCACGCGAGATGCGCAGCGATGACGGCAGTTCGGGCACCGGTCGACGCTTCCTGCGCGGCAACATCTCCGGGTACCCGGTAGAGCTCGAGATCGTTGTCGGCAAAGACCTGTTCCAATCCGTCGAGTGTGGTTGCCGAGTTGCCGAGTTGACCTGGTGTCCCGCGCTCGATCAGTACCCATCCGACTCCGAGATCGGCCAACTGCGTAGGACTTCCGCCGGCCAGCAGTAGGTCCTCGACCTGGGTTGCCCGAGTCCCCTCGCCGCCGACCGCACCACCGGCAACCACCAGTTGGCCGGTCTGCAGAACGTCGAGGGGCAGGAAGCGTGGTGCGGGGTCGAGTACCGGCGCATCACCGCTGTAGGGGAACGCGCGGAACATTCCGGCGGGAAGCACTGCAACGTCACCGGTTTCGTCTCGCAGTTGCTCGGCCACCACGGTCCAGGAACCGGGGTAGTGCACGGGCTTCAACGCGCCGCCGACACCCCACACCAGATCCGGCAGTGCCACGATCGTCACCACGACGGCGGCAACCGAGAATGCCGGGCGGGGGAGGGAGAACCGATTGCCTGCCCACATCACCGCGGCGGCCGCAGCAAGTGCGTAGAACGGGACGGCCAGCGCGACCCACTTCTGGGCGTCACGCAGTAGACCGGCGCCGGTGAACACCTCGACCGACCATCGGCCGGCGTCGAGACCCCACGGGGTAGCGCCCATGGTCGGAGCCAGCACCGCGAACAGGGCCAGTAGTCCGAGTCCACTGACAACAGGATTCCGGCGTCGGCGCCACAGAGCGGGCATACCGGCGAACACCACGACAAGCAGAAGAACTGTTCCGACCAATGCGAAGAGTGTTGTGCGCGTGGGCGGTACCGCTGCCGAGTTCCAGATACCGCCGAGACCGGCGAGGCTGCCCAGCGTCGCGAGTCCCGGTTCTGCTCGGGCGGCAAAGGCGGCGACTCCCGCCGGATCGGAACCGTCGCCTGCTGCTCCGGATACGAAGGTGGCGACCAACCACGGCGAGGCGGCGACGAGGAACAGCCCGATAGTGCCGCAGACACGCCGCATGGCCGAGGTTCGGCCTCCGGGGGTGGCAACTACCACCAGCGCGGCCGTCAGAGCGAGCAGAGCGCCGGTAGGTGTCAGGCCCGCGAATGCCAGTGACGCGGCCGACGCCCACCAGGACCCGGGCGTGGCTCGGCGAACTCCGATTCCGGCACACACGATCCACGGCAGTGCGGCATAACCGGTCAGCAGGCTCCAATGTCCTTGCAACAGGCGCTCGGCCACGTAGGGGTTCCAGAGCATCACCGTCGACGCGACCAGTTGTGGACCGAGACCGGCCGTCGGCAGCAGGACGGCGACCATGCGCGCCGCACCCCAACCGGCGAGCCAGAGCGCCACGAGCAGGATGAACTTGACCACCAGTCCGCCGTCGATCACGGTGCTCAATGCTGCGATCAGTGCGTCCTGGGGAACGGCGCGGGCTGCGGCGTCGGTGAGTCCGAGGGCGGAGTCGGTCAGGTACGAGCGCGGCGTGCTGACGGCGTCGCGCAGCAGGAGGTAGCCGGGGCCGA
This sequence comes from Rhodococcus sp. MT28, assembly GCF_058792695.1. Lineage (NCBI taxonomy): Bacteria > Bacillati > Actinomycetota > Actinomycetes > Mycobacteriales > Nocardiaceae > Rhodococcus > Rhodococcus sp. MT28. Next base: position 49,129 of record NZ_JBXAFD010000012.1, on the reverse strand, counting down.
GCAGCGGTCCGAGGATCAACAGTGCCAGCGCCAGGCTGTACGCCGCAGGCAGGTAACGGCGGTATCCGGCTTGCACTGTCATGACGCGCACGATACGTGGTGCATCATTACTGCCATGCCTCGCCAACCACTCGATCGCGCCGCCGCGGCCGGGGTCGGCATGGTTTTGGTGGGATCGATGACGGCCAATGTCGCGTCGTACCTGTTGGCATGGTTGGCCAGCCGATGGTTGGGTCCGGTCGGCTACGGCGAGTTCGCGAGTCTGCTTGCCGCCCAGTTGGTGCTTGCGGTTCCGGCATTGGCGTTGCAGACGGTGGTCGCCCGCGAGGCGGTGCGTGGCAAGAGCACAGATGCGTTGCGGTCGTTGGGGTATCGATGCACCGCGATCGTCGCCGTCCTCGCGGTTGCGCTCGCTCCGGCGATGGCGTGGCTGCTCGACACCGGAATCGTGGCGTCGTTCTCGGCATTGGTGACCGCGCCCATGTTGGTTCTGCTGGCAACGGAGCAGGGATTGTTGCAAGGACACGGTCGATTCGGCACTCTCAGTGCCGTACTGGCCGGAGCCGGGGTAATGAAAGTCCTTCCGGCAGTGATCGTTCTGGCTTTCGGCGGCGGGGCAGGCGCGGCATTGGTCGCGGGCGCGGCCGGAACTGCGTTGCTGGTGGCGATAGTTCGAGTGGTCGACCGAACCGTCTCGGTGAGCGAGGACCGTCCGGTGCGTATCGGCGTCGTCTCCGTGCTCGCGGCGTCTCAGGTTCAGCTCGCGCTGATCGCGTTGTCTTCGCTGGACCTGCTGATCGTCCGTGTCGTTCTCAGCGAATACGACGCCGGTGTCTACGCACTCGGCGCCGTCGCGACGAAGGTGGCGTTCTGGCTGCCACAGGCAGTGGGCGTCGTGCTGTACCCGAAGATGGCGAACCCGGCGCACTCGGCGCAGGCAGTTCGCTCGGCGTTGGCGGTGCTCGTCGGTATCGGCGCCGTCCTGGTTCTGGGGGCCGCAGTTGCCGGCCCGCTGGTGCCGATGCTCGTGGGCGACGCGTACGCCGCCGTGGCTCCGATGCTGTGGGCCTTCGCCCTGCACGGTGCAGCGCTGGCGGTACTCCAGGGTGCTTTGCTGTCCGCAATCGCGTCAGAACGCACACGAGTGGCCCTTCTGGCGTGGGCAGGACTGGCCGTGGAGGCGACGGTGATGCTGGTGTGGGCGAAGACGCCGGGAGAGTTGATCGGCGTCGCCGTGGTGGTTGCGTCGACGACGGCGTTGGCGGTGTCCGTCGCCGCAGTGCGAAGTGCCGACCGCGCCCGGCCGGCACCTCACACCGGCGTCAGTTCTCCAGACGCGTGAACAGATCGTCGAAGTAGTCGAGCGTACGCATCGCGGTGTAGACGGATCCGTAGTTGATGTTCCCACCCGTGTAGACGACGTTGTCGCCTTGTACTGCGCGGATACGGTTCCACATCGCGCGGTCGTCGCTGACGGGATCCACGCCGGGCGCGGTGGTGACGATCATTCCGTCGGCCGAGTCGAGAGCAGTCACGAGGTTTTCGGTAGAGATCTCCTTCTGTCCCTCGACCGGCCACTGGAGCTGGACGCCGAGGTCTTCGGCCACCTGCGTGGAGATGCCCTTGCGGTTGACGCCGTTGACCTTCTGATTCACGTAGTTCAGCAGCACGATCTGCTTGCTCGCCAAGCTCGGGGCGTGACGTTCCTTCAATCCGGCTGCCTTGTCCTCGTACGCTCCGATGACCTGACGGACGTCGGGGTTCTCGGTGCGATTCAGCCAACTCGCCAGCTGATCGATGTTCTCGCGCCACGGGCGCGTGAAGTCCATCGGAAGCACAGGCGCTGTCTGGCTCAACTGCTGTAGCGGCCACATGTCGGAGGCCTCACCGATGTCGGTGCAGATGATCAGGTCCGGTTCCAGCGCGAGAATTGCCTCGACGTTGACCGGTGCCTCGAACACCTGTGCCGTGGGATCGGCCGGTACCCACGGCTCGGCGGCGTCGAAGCTGTACGCGATGACCGGCAGGCCCATCGCAACGGCTGGTTCGAGGTCGAGTCGGGAGTCGATGGCGACGACGCGCTTCGGGGTGACCGGAATGTCGTAGGTTCCGAGCGAGGTCGTGACCGTGCGCATCCCGGCCGAATCGCCCTCGGTACCGGCGGACCTCGCGCAACCGGCGGCGAACAGCCCGGAGAATGCAGCCGTGCCGACAACAAATCTCCGACGTGTCAGATCGCTGACACAGATGTGCGAACCCAGAACTGTTGATGCGGGCATGTGGCTCCTCGTGTTCGGGGTGGTCTGGACTTCCAGAAAACGCTAAGCCCGCGACCACGCGGAGGGAACGACCCGTTGCGCCAATCCGTACGCCGATCCGGCAACAAAGCCCCGAAACGCAGCAGAGCGCCCCTTCCGTGTGGAAGGGGCGCTCTGCTTACTGTCTGAATCAGTCCTTGCGCAGATCCGGACGCGGGATCACCTGAGTGTCGTCCGAGGTCCAGTCGTGCTCACCCGGAGCCGGCTCGGGCGAGCCCTGGCCGCTGGGATTCTGGTTCGTTCCGCCGTGTGCAGCGCGGGCCGGAGTTCCGCCCTTGCCGCCGCGAATGCCGAGGAAGATACCGGCGATCAGCGCGATGACGCCGAGCACACCTGCCACGATCGGGACTGTGCGGCCGAACAGCGAGAGCTTGTCCATGCCGTCACGTGCCTGCTGGACCTGGTACTCGATGGTTGCTTCGTCGAAGGGCAGCGTGACCTTGAGAACCTCGACGTCGACCGAGTCCTTGTTGCGTCCGTAGTACTGGTGCAACTGCTCCTGGCCCTTGACGACGACGCCGGTCTTGGGCTCGACCCACAGGTCACGGACGTTGGTGTACCAACGCGTCATCGTGATCGGAGTAGCGCCACCGGGAACGCCCCAGGTGTCGGCGGGCAGGCTCAGCTTGTTGGTGGGGGAGTTGACGACCTTCGACAGGTCGACGGGATCGATCGTCTGCTGGAAGTGGTACACCTTCAGACCGTTGATCTCGGTCTCTTCGACGAAGTCGATGTCCTTCGTGGCGCGAGCGTTCAGGTCGAAGTAGGGGTAGCTCTTCTGTTCCGTGTTGAACGGGAACTTGTACTGCAGACCGTCGCGGGAAACTTCTTCGGCGGGCTGGTCGCTGGACGTCTGGACGGTTCCGACCGGATCGTTGGTCGGCATCGAGCTGACGCGATCGAGCGTGACGCGGTCCAGGGTTGCGGTCAGCAGTCCGGTGTCACCCTGCTTGTCGGTACGACGGACGGTCTGGCCGGCTTCGACGGTGATGATGTCGGCGTCGGACGGGTCCTGCGTGGTGACGTAGCGCTGAGCGACGATCGGCACGTTGTTGTCGACCTGCGCCTTACCGGCGAGGAGGGCCGCCGAGTTGAGGACGCTACCGGTGCCTGTGGCGACGGTGGTCACCTCGAGGTCGAGTGGCGTCTTCTCCAGCTTGCCTACCGTGTAGGTAGGAATGAGGATGGCGATGGCCAAAAGGAAGGCACCGAGGCCCACCAGAATGCAAGGAAGTATCCGGCTCGGCCCTGAGCGTTCCGCCATGCTGTGACTCCTAACCCGTTAAGTCTTTCGAGGTTCCCCAACCGGCACAATATGAGCTGCGCAGATCGCATGGGGCCCCCGATGGACACCATGTGTGGCAGAACACTAACAGTCCACCGGCCCGGTTTGTCGCATGAGGGCATGAATTGGCCAGGCATTTTGTTGTGAGTCCCTGGTGGTTTCCCTCAATCGGCCTGGGGTGCACACTTATCCGTGATGATCAGTTCCACGAATTCCCCTCAGACGGTCCCGCCACAGGCTCGGGGCTTCGTTCCGGCTTTGGACGGTATGCGTGGATTGGCCGCGCTCGGCGTCCTCGTCACCCATGTCGCGTTCCAAACCGGTGAAGCGCAGTCCGGCGCGATCGGGCGGGCGTTCGGTCGACTCGACCTCGCCGTAGCGGTGTTCTTTGCCTTGTCCGGATTTCTCCTGTGGCGCCCCCACGCGGCAAAGGCCCGCGGAATCGGGCAACCGCAGCCGACGGTCCGATATTGGATCTCCCGCGCGACGCGAATCCTGCCGGCGTACTGGGTGGCGGTGGTGCTGATCCTGCTGTTCCTGCCCGGTGCCGGCGGAGGCTACCAAGTGTGGTTGGCGAATCTCGGGTTGGCGCAGGTCTTCGTGCCGTTGACACTCACCGAGGGCCTCACGCAGATGTGGAGCCTGTCGGTCGAGGTTGCGTTCTATGTTCTGCTGCCGCTGTTCGCGTATCTGATGGTGCGACTACGCGGAAACTCGGCCCGGTTCCGGCTACCGCTTCTGCTCGGAGTGTCAGTGTTGGCGCTGACGTGGGCTTTCATTCCGATCCCGACTCCGGACGCCATTCACCACGACAACTGGCTGCCGGGCTACCTGCCGTGGTTCGGCGCCGGCATGGTGCTGGCCGAGTTGGCCGTGGGCCCGTCGACGTGGATACATCGCCTCGCGCACCGGCGGGTGCTCCTGACTTTTGTTGCGTTTGTGGCCTTCGTTCTCTCGTGCACCGATCTGGCCGGGCCCGAAGGTCTGGTGCGGCCGGAGCCGTGGCAGTACGCGATCAAGATTGCACTCGGCGCGATCATCAGTTTTTCGTTGATCGCGCCATTGGTGTTGCGCGATCAATCGCAGCATCGATTCCTGGCGAGCCCGCTTGCGCTGGCAATCGGACGCTGGTCCTACGGCCTGTTCATCTGGCACCTGGCCGTACTGAACGCTGTGTTCCCCGTGTTCGGCATAGTTCCGTTCTCGGGCAGCTTCTTCTACGTCCTGGCGTTGACGGTCGTCCTGAGCGTCGCTGTGGCCTCGGCCAGTTACGCCTTGGTGGAGGAACCGGCGCGCGTCGCGGTGACGCGCTGGGAGAAGCGCCGCCATATCGGTGAACCGGCAAAGGGCAACGCGGCCAACCCGGTCACGACCAAGGCCACCAACATCGAGAACTGAATCGCGAACGAGTCGCCCACATAGCCGCCCGGTGCTCGCCACGGTCCGGTCGAGAGCAGCGTGATGCCGATCATCGCGGCCACGCCGGCGGTGCCGACGAGAATGCGTGCGGTCCGAGCCGGGCCGAAGATTCGCAGCGCGGCAAGTCCGAGGATCGAGCACACAACTGCGATCGCCGCTCCCACTCCGCCGCCGATGACGGTGGCCGCCGCGAGCACGCCCACCCATCCTGCCGCGACGCTGCGCCACGGACGGGGTGGTGTGAGGGACTTGGGCTCTCGGCGCGTAGGGACAAGTGCCGCGAACAGCAGCGGGATCAGCAACACGAGCCCGCCGAATATGCCGAGGCGGTACCAACGGTCGCTGGGGAAGTCGATGGTGACGGTTCCCGCGGTGCCTGCCGGCACGATCCAGCCCTGCTGCCAACCGTTCACGACCACCGGCGTCAGCTCGGAACCGTCCGGCGCGGTGGCGATCCAACCGATGCTGGTGCTCTCGGGATTGACGATCAGCTGATCGATGGACGAGTTCGTGACGGAGAGTTCGCGGTGATTCGCCGTCCACGCGGTCGATTCGAGCGGTGTATTCCGTTGCGCGGCTGAAGGACCGACCGTCGTCAGGTCGAGATTGTCGACCGAGAATGCGGGGCCTGGTTCGACGACCACTTCAGGCTGTCCCGCCGGCAACGTCGCCGACGCGTCCAGATCGCACACACGTGCCTCGACGGGTGCGCCGGTCCGGAGTTGCATCGCCGTCGCCGTGATCGAGGTGGGGAACTGCTGTCCGGCAACCGAAATGGTCGGTCCGTCGCCACAGGTGACGGTGACGGTGCGGTTGTCGAATGAGTCTGTGCCCTGTACTCCGGAACCGGCGATCGGGGTTCCGTCGGCACCGACGACGCCGACCTCGGCGAGGCCGGTGGGCTGCGCCTGGGCGAAGCCGAGCGCCGTCTGATCGAGGACCGGTTCCCAATCGGTGATGCTCAGGACGATCTTGTCGGTGACGAAGGGGGAGAGGGTAACTCGACTGGTTTGAGGCGTGTCGTCCGAGGGCCCGGGCAGCTCTCGAACCTGCGGCCCGTTGCCGAGATTCACCGCGACACTGGTCGGCAGCGACGGCAGGGTGCCGAGTCCCCGCGTGATGTCCAGGCCGGTGACCAGGGTGGGCTCGGGAAGATTGAGAGTCAGCGTCGGTTTCGGGCCGCCCGGTTCGGTGGTGCGCTGCGGGGCCGACCACGTGGTGCGTGCGTCGCCGTCGGTGGCGGCGAAGGCAGATCCGCGAGTGTCGCCGATGTCGCTCGAACCCGAAGCCGTGATTCGGCCGGGGACGGAAAGGAGGTCTTCGAGGGCGTTGCCCTGACGCGCTCGGACAGTCAGTGCCGGTGTAACCACGGTGTTTTCGGGAACCGAGAGCGTGCGCTGGAAACGGCTCGGCTCTTCGGGTATCGCCATGAACGCATTGCTGCATCGCACGCGGTCGGTTGAGTCCGCGCACGCATTGCGGCCGGGGAACTCTTGGCTCAGATTCCAGGCGTTCACGGATGCGCCTGACGGCGTACTCGGCAGGACCGTGTCGAAACGGATCGGTACGGCCTTCGGCGCATTACGGTCGGAGAAATCCTCGACGGAGAGTTCGCTGATGCCGAACTGTGTTCCGGGTGAACCATTTTCGGTGTGAGTCGCCGTGATGCGCACCCACGGCGTATTGCCGCCCGGGATCGAGACGGTGATGGGCTCGCCCGGACGCTCCACCTTCACCGCCGTGCTGCCGTTCGGTGTCGAGACCTCGAGCCATTTGACGGGAGCACCGATTGCCGCGGCACTGGTTGTCAGATGAAGCAACCCACTGGAAATCGGTGTGTCGAAGTCGATCTGCAACCACTGACCCAGGGCTCGTTCGATGCCGTTGCTGAACCAGCCGGTGGCCGGATCGCTGTCGACCGTCGACGCGGGACTGCTCGACGGTGAAGTGCCGCCCAGCTGGGTGGCATCCGAGGCGGCGCTGGAAACGGTGATCGAAGCTCCGCTCCAACGGCCTTCCACGAGAGGCGTGTTCGCAACCGGGTAGTCGGGCACCAGATTGTAGGTACGACGAGCGTCGTCGGGGGTGCGCAGGGCGGAACTGTGGTTGTCGACCTGACCGAAATCGGTTTCCCGATCGCGCGGTGTGTCGGTGACGGTGACCGAATCGACGGGCAGTCCAGCAGCTTCGGCGTCGGCGGCAAGAATCATCGGCCCGGTCCCCGGAACCAGCCCGCTTTCGTGAAGTCGCACAGACGATTCCGGCCCACCTTGTACGCGCGGAACCTGGTTCAGGTCGACGGAGTACGGGCCGCTGACCGCCGTGGTGCCGTCGGTCGGGGTGACCTCGAAGATCTCGATGGCTGGGTAACCGGGCCGCAGATCGCTGTCCGCGACCAGCCCTTCGATCGGTTCGGGGCTGTCGTCTTCACCGAAGTGGGCGACTCGCTTGATCCCCGGCGAGCCTTCGACCGCCTGGTGCACGAGTATCGGCCTGGCCGAGCGCGACGTTTCGCCGTCGAGGTCGTTGCGCATCACCAGGTAGTGGATGCCCTGCCCCAGCAAGGTCTGTGCGAGGCCGTCCGACGGACGTCCGTCGGCGATGAGACGTTGCACCGAATCGAGCGCTCGGATGGCGCCGGGAGGGGTCAGCGGGACCGAGTCACGCACCGCCCACGGCGTACTCGCCAACGCCTGAAGCGGTTCGTCGCGCGTCAGACCCCAGACTTGGCTGCCGAAGGGCGCTCCCGGGACGACCAGGGCACGTTCGGCTTCCGATCCGGGGGAGGTGTTGTCCTCGAGCCACTGCGCCGCCTCGTTCCAGTACGAGGGGACGTCCGGATACGCACCGCGGGGAGCGAGCTTTCCCGTCCAGGCCAAGGCGGTCGAGAGGGTGAGGGCAACGAGGATCAGGCTGGTCAGTGCGACCATCGGTTCGCGCTCGGGATGGGCGAACGCACGCCGCCATCGGGCGAGTGGAACCGATCCCGGCAGCGGCACTTTGGCCAGCAGGTGTGCGAGTCCGAGCACCAGCGGCAGACGGACCAACGGCTCGAGCTTGTGGACGTTGCGCAGCGGCGCGCCTGCCGAGTCGAGGAACAGGCGCACCGACTCCGACACCGGCGAGCTGAGTTCACCCACGTAACCCGCGGCCAGGCCGGTGATACCGACGAACAGGATGAGCGTCAGCCGGCCGCGAGCAGGCATGGACCGCATACAGAGCCCGGCGAGGCCGGCGGCGGCAACCAGGCCGGTGGCGACGACTGCTGCGGGTTGGGTGACCAGGACGGCGCCGGCAATGCGTTCGGGAGAGACGAACGGGGTCCAACTGTCCGTGCCGCGAAGTATCTCGGCGAGCGATGCCCACTGAGTGGTGACACCGGCGGACTCGATGTAGTCGAGAAACGGTGGGCTGATCTTGCCGAGCAGCAGGAGCGGCACGATCCACCAGAGGGTGCCGAGAGCGACGAACAGGGCCCACCAGGCGGTGAACGTCAGCCATGTTCGGTTGGGTTTGTGCGAGAGCCACCAGATGATCGCGACCAGGCAGGCCGCGGCGGTGGCGACGGCGTTGATCGAACCCATGAGTGCGACGGCAAGCGCGGATTGTGCGGCCAACCGCCTCAACCCCCGTGAGCGGTCAGGGAGTCCAGGGACTCCTTTTCCACGCACAGGGCCGAAGGCCAAAACCACCGGCAACAACACCCACGGCGCCAACATCATCGGCAGGGTTTCCGAGGAAATCGAACCGAGAGTGGTCAGCACGCGGGGAGAAAGAACAAAGGCAACCGCTGCGATGACGCGCGAACTACGGCTGCCGATTCCGAGAGCCTCGGCAACGCGGATGATGCCCCAGAAACCCGCGATCAGAAGCAGCGCCCACCAGATGCGCTGGGTGACCCACGGCGGAACGTTCGCCAACTCGCCGAGCGCGAAGAACGGCCCGTGCGGAAAGAAATATCCGTAGGCCTGGTTCTGAACCTGGCCGAGCGGGGCCTGACTACTCCACTGATGCGAGGCGCGTTCGAGAAAACCGAACGGATTCTGCGTCAGGTCGTACTTGGTGTCAGCGGTGATCAGACCCGGCGATTGCAGAAAAGTGAGAAGAAACGCTACGACGGAGGCGCCGAACAGCCACCGCTTCGACAGGGGCTCTGCCGACGGGGCGGTGTCTACCGAAGACACCGCTGCGTCGGCGGAAGAACGGGAACTCGCGAGGCCTGCGCTCTCAGCGGCTGCCGTACTCAACCTGGTTCAGCACGGAAGAATCTGCGTTTCCGCTGCGGTCGATCTCGGGACGAGTGTTGTCCGACGCGGCGGCCGTGACACCGAAGATGACGCCGGCACCCAGAACGGCACCGATGACAGCGCTGGCCACACCGGGGACAAGGAACTTCGTCATCGCGGATCTCCCAATTGGTCGTTAGTCGGTCGTTCGCGGTCGGACGGACTTACCGGCCCGTACGAACTGCTCGGGTCAAGGTATCACCCGCACTCGAGAATCCGGACGATTACCCTCGTGACGTGCTGGTCAGTCGAGGGTTTCGGCGCCAAGCGCGGTCAACAGAGTGCGCAGTTTCGTAGATGTCTCGTCGAGTTCGTCCTGCGGATCCGATTCGGCGACAATTCCACCACCCGCGCTGGCCCAGGCGTTGCGGCCGTCTGCACTGATCTCGGCGCAGCGGATGGCAACCACCCAATCGCCGTCACCGGCCTCGTCGCACCATCCCACGGCGCCGCCGTAGAAACGCCGAGGCTCCTCGGTCTCGCGGATGACCTTCAGTGCCGCGTCGGTGGGTGTTCCGCACAGCGCGGGCGTCGGATGCAGCGCGATGGCGAGGTCGAGCGCAGTGGTGTCGTTTCGCAGTGTGCCGCGGATCGGGCTGGCCAAGTGCCAGACCTCGTGAGTATTGGTCAGTTCGGGAGTTGCCGGCACCGACAGATCACTGCACATCGGTTGCAGGACCTGGCGGATCCACGACGTCACGAAGGCGTGCTCGGCCAGATTCTTCGTCGAATGCAGAAGGCTTTCGCCTGCCTCGCGGTCTTGATCGGCGTCGGCGGATCGCTTGGTGGTCCCGGCCAACGGGCGACACGTCACGACGCGCCCGCGTCGACTGACCAATACTTCGGGCGTCGCGCCGGCCAGGCTGTGGCCCTCGAATTCGGCTCCCGCAGCAGAGAGGTCGACGGCAAAGGTGTTGGCGACGGGATTGAGCGCCGCCATGCGTGCGGCGAGCGCGGTTGGGGAGATCGGGGTCTGCGTGCGAAGTTCCACAGTGCGAGCCGCGACAACCTTGTCGATCTCTCCACTGCGGAGGCGTCCGATCAACTTTTCCACTCGACGAAGATGCTCCGACGACGACGGGATCTCTCGGTCAACCCGGGTCGTGGGCAGGGTCTGGGGATCGCGCGGTTGCCACGGCCGCGACGCGATCGTCGCCTCGGCAGGTTCGTACAACGCCGTTGCGGCAGCCGGGTCGAAGGGGAGCGCTCCGACGATCAGCTTTGTCGTACCTGCCGACAGAGCGTGGGTGGCCGCGTCGGAGCTGTCGAAGCTGCGTCGTACGCCGCGGGTGACCACGCTGTGATCGGGGCGCGAGAGAACAAAACCGTCCATGGTGCTTTCGACACTAGTCGGCCACGGATCAGGAATGCGCGAAGGTCACTTCCCCGGAGGGACGATCAACACCGGCCGATGACTGTGACGCAGAACATGATCCGCGACGCTGCTCTGCAGTAGCGACCGCAAACCCGTAGTGCCACGGGTGCCGGTCACGATGATGTCGACGTCCAATTCGTCTGCGGTTTCGCAGATTGCAGACCAGATCGCGGATCGGCACTCGGCGCTTCTGCCTTCGACGGTCAGGCCTGCGGCCTCGGCCAGTGCGACGCCCTCGGCGAGGGTGACTTTGGCGTCGGTGTAGGCGATGTCCTCGACGTCGTCGTCGGGAACCCACTCCGGTTGCATCACCCCGGACAGGCCGGACATGCGAGCGGCCTGGCGAACCATGGGCTCCCAGGCAGTGACGAGAACAGCACGATTGGCGGAGAGGAAACGCCCCGCATAGTCGACTGCACGCTTGGCGTTGTCGGAACCGTCGTACGCGATGAGCATCAGACCTTGTGGCATCACGACCTCCTCGTCAGCGGGGGAATCGGTTCTCTTCCAGGCTACCGTCCCGATGTGCCCGTGAGGGAGTGTATGGGTACCGGGTCCGTTACGGTCGAGGTATGCGGATCAAGTTTCTGAAGGCTGCGACGACCATTGCTTTGTGCGGAGGGTTGGTTGCGGGATGCTCGGGCGAAAACGGGACCGCCGATCCGGTTTCGAGCGCCCCGACCAGCACCACCTCCGAGATCACGTCGACGCCTGCGGCATCGAGCTCCGCACCCGTCGCCGCGTCGTGCGGTAGTGACCTTCTAGCCTCGCTGTCCTTGCGTCAGAAACTTGCCCAGCTGCTCAACGTCGGCGTCACCGGGACCGACGACGCATTGTCGATAGTGCAGAACGAGGAGATCGGCGGCATATTCGTCGGAAGTTGGACCGATCAGTCGATGCTCACCAATCGTGAAGTGCCGCAGGTTGCTTCGGCGTCGAAGTTGCCGTTGATGGTGACGATCGACGAAGAAGGTGGACGAGTTTCCCGCGTCGCGGACATCCTCGGGCCCGATCCGTCGGCCAGGGAAACGGCGCAGACCATGACAGTGGAACAGACGTACCAGATGGCACTCGAGCGTGGACGCGGTTTGAAGGATCTCGGGATCACCGTCAACTACGCACCCGACGTCGACGTCAGCAGCCAACCCGACGACTCCGTGATCGGGGACCGCTCGTACTCCGACGACCCCCAGACCGTGGTTGCCTACGCCGGTGCGTACGCGCAGGGGATGCGCGACGCCGGAATCTTCCCGGTGATCAAGCACTTTCCGGGGCACGGCAGCGCGTCGGGTGACTCGCACCGGGGTGAGGTGACAACGCCGCCGCTACAGGATCTGATCGCGTCGGACCTGCTTCCCTTCCGTGAACTGTCGGGAACCGGAGTCGGCGTCATGATGGGTCACCTCGAGGTTCCCGGTCTGACCGAGCCCGGTACCCCTGCCAGCATCAGCCCCGCAGCCGTTGCGTTGCTTCGCGACGGAGTGGGTTACGGCGCAGCGCCGTTCACCGGCCCGGTGTTCACCGACGACCTCAGCGGAATGCAGGCGATCACCGACCGATACGATATTGCCGACGCGGTTCAGGCTGCGCTGGTGGCTGGAGTCGATCAGGCATTGTGGCTGACCACCGACGACGTTCCGCGGGTTCTCGATCATCTCGAGCAGGCCGTCGCGTCGGGTGAGCTTCCGCAGACGCGGGTCGATCAGGCTGTGGTCACAGTTGCCGCTGCCAAAGGTGCCGTGACCTGCTGAGTCGAAGTCAGGATTCGACGCGCAATCTTACCGTAGAGTAAGATCGACATTTACCCTGTGGTTGGAGGAAGCATGGCCGGCGGTACCAAGCGACTGCCACGCGCAGTGCGTGAGCAGCAGATGCTCGACGCGGCTGTGGACGTGTTCTCCGACAGGGGGTTTCACGAAACTTCGATGGACACCATCGCAGCCAAAGCCGAGATCTCGAAGCCGATGCTGTACCTGTACTACGGCTCGAAGGAAGAGTTGTTCGCGGCGTGCATTCATCGTGAAGGGCTCCGCTTCCTCGAGGCCCTCGCCCCGGCCGGCGCGCCGAACCTGACTCCGCGTGAACAATTGCGCGCCGCTCTCGAGGGCTTCCTCGGGTTCGTGGGCGCAAACCGCAAGTCGTGGATGGTGCTCTACCGTCAGGCCGTCGGGCAGCAGGCTTTTGCGGGAACCGTGCAGTCCAGCCGCGATCGGTTGATCGAGTTGACCGCGCATCTGCTCGAGTCCAGCACCAAGGATCCTGATGCCGCGCATGATTACGGGATCATCGCCATCGCGCTCGTCGGCGCCGGTGAGGCGGTAGCCGACCGGGTCGCGGGTGGGGAAATCGAAGTGGATGCCGCAGCGGATCTACTCGAATCCCTCGCGTGGCGCGGTCTGTCGGGCAAGAAGAAGTCCGAATAGCTCTCAAACCAATCTGAGCGAACGTACCTTTCAGCGCATCCAAGGCGCCGAAAGGTACGTTCGCTCAATTGGGGCGGGTGGGAACCCGACAAAACTCAGGTCAGCGCAGCGTCGCAGTGACGTGCGGGTAACCCTTCTTCGGGTGGCGCAGTGACAGATCCCAGCCGTCGTCGGTGCGATCAGCGTAGGCATTCAGCGTCGCCGGTAGCAGAATCGGCTTCCCGAAACGCACGCTGTAGGTGACCTTGTCCGCGACGGACCCCTCGACGGTCCGCAGAACTGCCGCGGCACTCCACATTCCGTGAGCAATGGTCTTCGGGAAACCGAAAGCCTTCGCGCCCAGAGACGAGACGTGAATCGGATTGCGGTCGCCGGAGACAGCGGCGTACTTGCTGATCGTGGTCTGGTCGACGCGGATGGTGCTCATCGGCATCGGCGGGACCTCGTCGGCCTTGGGCTCCGGACCGGGCTGGCCGGACAGGGAGGTCTTCTGCTGGTTCAGGAAGCTCGAGGTCTGTCGCCAGACCAGTTCCCGTCCCACCCGAATTTCGGTGACCACGTCGATCAGCAAGCCTTTGCGGTGCTCACGCAGGTTCTCGGCATGTACCGAGAGGTCAAGCGGTTCGCTGACGGAGATGGGCCGCAGTGATTCGATGACGTTCTCGGCGTGAACGGAGCCGACGGCGGCGAAGGGGAAGTCCTTCGACACCATCAGCTTCATCACGGTCGGGAAGGCCAAGGTGAAGGGGTACGTGATCGGCAGAGTGTCGCCGAACCGCAGTCCGGTCACGCGGCAGTACGCCGCCAGATTGTCGGTGTCGACCTTCAGTCCGGTGAGGGTGAAGGTCTGCTGTGGCACCGAGCGCGAGTTGGACTTGTTCCACGGCAACAATCCCAGTACCGCGCGGGAGTAGATGTCGAGGGTCTTCGGCTGCTCGGTGAGCGCGACGGTCTTTGTTGCCATCATGCGCCCAGGAGGCTCTGGCCGCAGACGCGAACGACCTGTCCCGTAACGGCATTGGAGGCCGGGCTGGCGAAGTATGCGACGGTCTCGGCGACGTCGACGGTCTCGCCGCCCTGCAGGAGCGAGCTCATGCGGCGGCCGGCTTCGCGGGTGGCGAAGGGGATGGCTGCGGTCATGGCGGTCTCGATGAAGCCCGGTGCGACGGCGTTGATGGTGATGTTCTTCTTCGCCAGGACGGGAGCTTCGGCGTGTACGAGGCCGATGACGCCGGCCTTGGAGGTGCCGTAGTTGGTCTGCCCGCGGTTGCCCGCGATGCCGGCGATGGAGGAGACGTCGACGACGCGGCCGCCTTCCTTGAGAGCGCCCTTCTCGACGAGGTGCTCGGTGATCTTCTGCGGTGCAAGAAGATTGACGTTCATGACCATGTTCCAGCGGCCCTCGTCCATGTTGGCGAGGGTCTTGTCGCGGGTGATGCCGGCGTTGTGGACGATGATGTCCGCTCCACCGTGACGCTCGAGGAGGTGAGCTGCGAGGACCTCGGCTGCGTCGGCTGCCGTGACGTCGAGGGCGAGGGACGTGCCGCCGACCTTGTTCGCGGTCTCGGACAGCGCTTCGCCGGCGGCCGGGATGTCAGCGCAGACGACGTGCGCGCCGTCGCGGGCCAGGACCTCGGCGATGGTGGCGCCGATACCGCGGGCTGCGCCGGTGACGACGGCAACCTTGCCTTCGAGCGGCTTGTCCCAGCTTGCGGGCGCGACGGAATCTTCAGCGCCGACGACGATGACCTGGCCGTCGACGAAGGCGGACTTTGCCGAAAGGAGAAAGCGCAGAGTCGATTCCACGCCGGAGAGTCCGGTGGATGCCTTGGGGGAGACGTAGACCAGCTGAGCGGTGGAGCCGCGCTTGATCTCCTTGCCGACGCTGCGGGTGAAGCCTTCCAGAGCGCGCTGCGCGACATGCTCGTCGACGCTCGAGGTTTCTTCCGGCGTCGTGCCGAGAACCACGACGCGAGCCGACGGTGCGAGGTTGCGGATCACGGGCTGGAAGAACTCGAACAGCTGCTCGAGCTCACTGACCTGAGTGATTCCGGTTGCGTCGAAAACGAGCCCGCCGAAGCTGCTGTCGTGTGCCTGAGCTGCCGGGTAGTCGGAGAGCAGTACGCGAAGTGGTTCTGCGAGCCGACCCTTGCCGCCGATGAGGACAGGTCCGGCGAGTGCGGGTTCCCCTGCTTTGTATCGACGCAGGTTCTCGGGCCTGGGCAGGCCGGCCTTCGACGCGATGAATGCGCCGGGGGCGGACGAGAGGAACTGTGAATAGAGGTCGGGAGCTCCCTTGCTGGCTGCCACGGTCCTACCTTCTGTTGTGTTTCGGGTTGTCTCTCACCGGGCAATCGAAAGAATGCGGCGATAGACAAGTAACTTACTACTGAGTAAGAATAGTCTTCAACAGGTAATCGCACCATCCTTGGAGACGCAAGTGACAAGCAAAGCCCGTTCAAACGCAAAGCCCGCCGCACCGCGCACTGCACCGGCCGCAGCCGCTGCAAATTCTGCAGGTCAGCGCCGTCCGGTTGCGATCGTCGGCGGAAATCGCATTCCGTTCGCACGCTCGGACAAGGCGTACGCACAGGCGTCCAACCAGGACATGTTCACTGCGACGCTCGACGGTCTGGTGAGCCGATTCAATCTGCAGGGCGAGAAGCTCGGCATGGTCGTCGGCGGTGCGGTGCTCAAGCACAGCCGTGATTTCAATCTCATTCGCGAGTCCGTTCTCGGCAGCGCGCTGAGCCCGTACACGTCGGCGTACGACCTTCAGCAGGCGTGTGGCACGGGACTGCAGTCGATCATCGCCGTCGGCGACGCCATTTCGGCCGGCCGCATCGATTCGGGCATCGGCGGCGGCACGGACACCACGTCCGACGCCCCGATCGGCGTCAACGATCAGGCGCGCGAGTTCCTGCTCTCCCTCAATCGCGCGAAGTCCACGGGCGACCGCATCAAGCTGCTCGGCAACGTCCGTGCGGGCATGCTCGGCCTGGAAATTCCGCGCAACGGCGAGCCTCGCACCGGCAAGTCGATGGGTGACCACGCTGCGATCACCGCCAAGGAATTCGGCATCAAGCGCGAGGACCAGGACGAACTTGCCGCTGCCAGCCACAAGAACATGGCAGCTGCCTACGACCGCGGTTTCTTCGACGACCTCGTCACCCCGTTCCTCGGCCTGACCCGCGACGACAACCTCCGTCCCGGTTCGACCGTCGAGAAGCTGTCGACGCTCAAGCCCGTCTTCGGTACCAAGCTCGGCGACGCGACGATGACGGCAGGCAACTCGACGCCGCTCACCGACGGCGCTTCTGCAGTGCTCCTCTCCACCGACGAGTGGGCAGCCGAGCGCAATCTTCCGGTTCTGGCGCACCTCGTCGATTCCGAAACCGCTGCCGTCGACTACGTCCACGGCAAAGACGGGTTGCTCATGGCTCCCACGTACGCGATCCCGCGTTTGCTGGCCCGCAACGGTCTGACCTTGCAGGACTTCGATTACTACGAGATCCACGAAGCCTTCGCTTCGGTGGTTCTGGCAACCCTGCAGGCCTTCGAGTCGGACGAGTACTGCAAGGAACGCCTCGGCCTCGACGGCGCATTGGGATCGATCGACCGAAGCAAGCTCAATGTCAACGGATCGTCCTTGGCTGCAGGTCACCCGTTCGCGGCAACCGGCGGACGTATTGTGGCTTCCCTCGCAAAGATGCTCGCGGAGAAGGGTTCGGGCCGCGGCCTGATCTCGATCTGTGCGGCCGGTGGCCAGGGTGTCACGGCGATCATCGAGCGGTAACCGCTCCACAATCTCCCCATGCGACTGAAAACTGCGCTCACCTGCAGTGATCGTCGCGAGGGGATGCGTAATCGGGGATCCGGCCACGAGGGGTGGCCGGATCCCCGAACTCTTTGCAAACTTTTTCGCGCAGGCGTGTAACGCTGCAGAATAGCTACCGATATTCATGACAGCCCCGTGTTGCTGCCTGACCCCCGACCTGGCAGCAGCGCGGGGCTCTCGTATGTCCGGATATCCTGTATTGAGTTGTCGGTGAGCGCCGCAGCGACGGTTGATGCAGCGAGGAGCCAACAGGTGAGTGACGAAGAGGGTCCGTCCGTCGAGAAGACGAACAGCGAGGACTCGTCCCTCCCGGAACAGGAACTCGAGTCGGTCGAGGAACCTCAGGCGGTCGAAGAGACCGAGTCGGTCGAGGAACCCCAGCCGGTCGAGGAACCCGAGGCCCCTGAGGACACTGAGGCCGTTGTCGAGGCTGAATCAGTAGAACCTGAACCAGCCGAAGCACCAAGGCCTGTCGACGAAGAAGCAAGCGATTCCACGGAAGCGACAGTCGACGAATCGGCAAACGAGGTCACCACCGTCATCCCTGTCGTCCCCGCGGAGGACGCACCGCCGACGGAAGTAGTCAACTCGGCTCCGGCGACAGAAGCCATCGACGAGCAGACAGAGCAGTTCGAGCCCCCGGCAGTGGTGGTTCCCCCGAAGCCGCCGCGTCCCGAGTTCGTGCAGCAGTACGACACCCAGCAACTCGAACCCATCCAGCAGCAGTACGAGCCTGTTGTCCGAGAAGCAGAGGTAGTTGCACCCCCGGCGCCGCAACAACCGGTGGCGCCCGCTTCGCAGTCTTCCCGCAAGTGGGTCAAACCGGCGATAGCAGTCGGCGCCATCTTTGCCGTCGCAGCGATTGCCTACGGAGTGGACATCTTCACCTCGTCCGGGAAGACACCACGCGGCACTCAGGTCGCCGGGGTGGACATCGGTGATCTCACGCCCGCCGACGCGGAAGCCACGCTGCGCGCCCAACTCGGCCCGAGGCTCGTCGAACCGGTAGCGGTACATGCAGGCGGCGTCGACTCCGAGATCGTTCCCGCGTCTGCGGGTGTGGACGTCGACTGGTCGGCGACGCTGTCGGGCGTGAACGCTCAGCCCATCAACCCGATCACCCGCATCACGTCGTTCTTCGGCTCCCGCGAGGTGCCCGTGGTGTCGGCAATCGACCAGGGTGCGTTGGATGCGTCGATGGCGCAGCTCGCGGCGAACAGCGATCGTGCGCCCGTCGAAGGTGCAGTCGTGTTCGAGAACGGGAAGGCGACTGGTGTTTCGCCCGCTGCCGGTCAGGCGCTCGAAACGCAGCAGGCGGGTTCGACCTTCGCCGCTGAATGGTCCGATGGTGGCGTCGTCGATCTTCCGGTCGACGAGGTTCCGGTGACGGTCACTCAGGCCGGTGTCGATCGTGCGCTGCAGGAGATCGCTATTCCAGCTGTCTCGGGTGACGTCGTGGTCAACGGCCGTGACGGCAAGGTCGCGACACTCGGCGTCGATCAGATCGGCGAGGTTCTGACCTTCACGCCCGACGGCTCGGGTGGGCTGACTCCGCAGTACAACACGGATGCTGCGATCAAGATTCTGACTCCGCAGTTGGCGTCGACGGAAGTACAACCCAAGGACGCGTCGTTCACCTTCGCCGGTGGCAAACCGTCGGTTGTGCCCGGTGTCGTCGGTGATCTGATCAACTGGCCGGACACGGTCAAGGAACTTCCGGTTCTGTTGGGCAGCACGGCTTCTCGGGCAACGCCCGCCGTGTACGGACCGGTCCCGCCGGCATTGACCACCGAAGCCGCGGAGGCACTCGGCATCAACGAGGTGATCGGCGAATTCACTACCGGTGGTTTCGAATACGCGTCTGGTGTGAACATCGGCCTGGCCGCGTCGGAGATCGACGGGGCCGTGATCAAGCCCGGTGACACGTTCTCGCTCAACGAGTACACGGGCCCGCGCGGTGCGGCGCAGGGATACATCGAGTCGGGGATCATCAACAACGGTCGCCCGGACAAGGCTGTCGGCGGCGGTATCAGCCAGCTCGCGACGACGCTCTACAACGCGACGTATTTCGCAGGTATGGAGGACGTCGCGCACACCGAGCACAGTTACTACATCTCGCGGTACCCCGAGGCTCGTGAGGCGACCATCTTCGATGGTGCGATCGACCTGCAGTTCCGTAATCCGGCGAAGACCGGCGTGATGATCGAGACGATTGCGACGTCGTCGAACATCACCGTTCGGATCTGGGGAACCAAAACTGTCGATGTCACGTCGACGACCGGCCCGCGGACGTCGCCGACGTCGCCGAACACCGTGACCTTGCCGGAGGGGCCTGGCTGTGTGGCTTCGAGCGGTGCGCCCGGGTTCACGGTCAGCGACACTCGCGTGATCACCGACCACGCGAGTGGCGCCGAGATTTCCTCGAACACCCGAACCGTCAAGTACGACCCGGTGCCGATCGTGAAGTGCGAGTAGGGAACTACTTGCCGACGAGTGGGCCGAGGGTGCGGCCCGCGAGGTCGACGATGCCTGGCTCTTCGCCGTTGGTGATCAGGTTGATCACGACGCCGTCGATGCCGTGGTCGAGGATGCGCGTCTGAACCTGCTCGGCGACGTCGTCCGGGCTGCCGACGAAATGGCGTTCGGTGGCCTTGGCGACCACGTCTTCCGGCGCCGTGGTGATGTCGAGGCCACGCTCCGCGAGAAACGTTCGCTGATGGGCGCGAGCCTTGTCGCCGTCCTCGTCGATCATCATGAACGTGAGGAAGCTGGTCTCGAGGGTTGCGGGATCGCGACCGGCTTCGTCGCAGCGTGCCGCAAGTGCTTCCATCTTGCGCGGCAATTCCGACGGGTCGCAGATGATGTTGAGGTGATCCGCGAAGCGAGCGGCGAGGCCGAACGTCTTTTTCTCACCGCCACCGCCGAGCAGGATCGGCAGGTCGTCGCGGACGCGAGGCTCGTTGATGGCGTCCTTGACGTGGTACCACTTGCCGTCGAAGGTGGGGCGATCACCGCGGAGCATCGGCGCGATGATCTGCAGTGCTTCGTCGAGTTTCTGGAAGCGCTCGGTGAACGTTCCGAACTCGTATCCGAACGAATTGTGTTCGAGTTCGAACCAACCGGCGCCGATGCCCAGGATGGCCCGACCGCCGCTCACAACGTCGAGGGTTGTGACGGTCTTGGCGAGCATGGGCGGATTGCGGTAGGTGTTTCCCGTGACCAGTGCAGACAACTGGATGGTCTCGGTGGCTGTCGCCAGCGCGGAGAGCGCGGAGTAGACGAGTGCGATCCTGGGCATCGCGCCGCGGGAGAACCGCTTGAGTTCGGTTCCGAGAGACATTCCAGCGAGCATCGCGGTTACCTCGCCCCTTCTTGGTCGGGATTGGTGACTTCTTGGAGCAGGGTGACGGCATCGATGGGTGATCCGTCTGGCAGCGGGTTGACGGTCGACGCGATGATGGTCTGGTAGCTCCCCATCTCGACGAGTCGCTCGACGAGGTACGCACGTTCGGAGTCGCGCCGCACTTGTTCGAGATCGTCGACGACAAGCAGGGCCGGCTTTTTCGTGTTCGCGACGGCGATACGCAGCAGGATCGCCTCGAGTTCCCCGAGATCGCTGACGTACCGGCCGAGCGCAGGTAACGGATGATCGCCGAAGACGGGAGCGCACACCGCTTCGAGTTCGCGGTCTCCGGCGCGTCCGATGAGCTTGTACCAGGGCGCATCCCAGCGAATTTGTTCGGTGATCAGATCGCGGACGGTGACGGATTCGGCAAGCTCGTCGATGTCCTCGAACCCGGCGACCCCGGCGATCTCGAAGATCTCGCGGGGACGCGTTCGACCGAAGACGGACAGTGAGCCGGAACTGGCTTTCATTCGTCCGCTGAGTGTCAGAAGTAAGGACGTACGTCCTGAACCGGCCGAGCCTTCGAGGATGGTCACACCGCCCGCACGAATCTCGAGATTGACGGGTCCGAACACCGGCCCCCATGGGCCGTCGAGCGCCAAGTCCGTGGCGGTCAATGCCAGGTCAGGGGCGTAATCGGGTTGTGCGTGCTCTGGTGCGACCACGATGATCACCTGTCTGTTGATCTACTCGGCCTGCGAAAGAACCGAGTGCTGGTTCAGTGGACGTTCGTGCTCACCCAATCACATCGGTAGCGGGCGAGCGGTCCCATGAATGGGATGTGTCGGACACGTTCGACAACTTGAAGACCGAACGGTATGTATTCTGTTGGAAACGGAACGGGGGAGTCGAGGTGCCGGTTCGTAGACGCGGTATGTGTGCGTTACTGGTCATGGCCACCCTGTCGGTTGTCTCCTGTGCCGGTGAGCGCGAGTCGCCCCCGTTCGTGTCGAGCGAGAGGCTTTTCGAGTTCACCGGTCGCAATGTCGGACCCGTGACCGTTCCGCCCTTGCCTTCCGATCGGCACGAGTCCGAAGCAGCGCCGTACGGAGCCATCACCCTGTCCGGTGGGTGGAGCGGCGCAGCCAATGTCTCGCTGCCCGGATCCGTCACGTGTTTCGAGCACAACTGGGCGGATTCGCTGCCCGCCGGTCACCGCCAGTGGGCCTACGAGGTGCACACCAGTTCCTTTTACGAGTACGACGGCGGCGGCGAGTATCCGGGACGTGATTTCCAGTTGCAGGTCTACGTGAACGAAAAACCGGAACCAGGTCAGCACGGGTCGGCGATCATGAAGTTCTCGGATCAGAGCGGACAGTTCGTGTCCTTCGGGGGCGGTGACGACAAGTCCATCGAAATCGTCAGTTCTCCGGACCGCAGGCGCGTGGCGCTTTCCCTGGTGGGAAGGGCGGCACGGCCCGGCGAACAACCGACGACGTCCGTACTGTCCGCACAGATCAGTTGTCCGACCGTCGAGCGCAGATGACCTCGGATTCCATGGACTGCTGAGCATGAAAATGCCGGCCCCGAAACGTTCTCGGGACCGGCACTTTTCATGAATCAGGAACGAATCAGAATGCTGCTTCGTCGATCTCCATGATGTCGTTCTCGGTGTTCGCGATGATCTCGCGTGAAGCGGTGAGCTCGGGCAGGACGTTCTTGGCGAAGAAGGAAGCGATGGCGACCTTGCCCTCGTAGAAGCCCTTGTCCTTGTCGGAAGCGCCGTTGTCGAGTGCTGCGAGAGCGATCTCGGACTGGCGGAGCAGCTGCCAGCCGATGAGCAGGTCGCCGACGGACATCAGGAAGCGGACGGAGCCGAGGCCGACCTTGTACAGCTCGGTGGGCTGCTCCTGAGCTCCCATGAGGAAGCCGGTGAGCGTGGCGGCCATGGCCTGGACGTCTTCGAGTGCGGTGGCGAGCAGTGCGCGCTCCGCCTTCAGACGACCGTTGCCGGCTTCGCTGTCGATGAAGGTCTTGATCTGTCCGGCAACGTGAGCGAGCGCGACGCCGCGGTCACGAGCGATCTTGCGGAAGAAGAAGTCCTGAGCCTGGATGGCCGTCGTGCCTTCGTACAGCGAGTCGATCTTGGAGTCGCGGATGTACTGCTCGATCGGGTAGTCCTGCAGGAAGCCGGAGCCACCGAGGGTCTGCAGGCTGTCCGTCAGGTACTGGTACGCACGCTCGGAGCCGACGCCCTTGACGATCGGGAGCAGCAGGTCGTTGACGCGGAACGCGGTGTCCTTGTCTGCGCCCGAGACGAGCTGGGCGACAACCTCGTCCTGGTGAGCTGCGGTGTAGAGGTACACCGCGCGCAGGCCTTCGGCGTATGCCTTTTGCATTGCCAGGCTACGACGCACGTCGGGGTGGTGCGTGATGGTCACGCGCGGTGCTGCCTTGTTGGTCATCTGGGTCAGGTCTGCGCCCTGCACACGCTGCTTGGCGTAATCGAGAGCGTTGAGGTAACCGGTGGAGAGGGTGGCGATTGCCTTGGTGCCGACCATCATTCGAGCGTGCTCGATGACGTCGAACATCTGGGCGATGCCGTTGTGGACCTCGCCGACCAGCCAGCCCTGTGCGGGGATGCCGTGTCCGCCGAAGGTGACCTCACACGTGGCGGAGACCTTCAGGCCCATCTTGTGCTCGACGTTGGTGACGAAGACACCGTTACGCTCGCCGAACTCTTCGGTCTCGAAGTTGAAGTGCGTCTTCGGGACGAAGAACAGGCTCAGGCCCTTGGTGCCCGGTCCGGCGCCTTCGGGGCGAGCGAGAACGAGGTGGAAGATGTTCTCGAACAGGTCGTCCGAGTCGGCCGAGGTGATGAAGCGCTTGACGCCCTCGATGTGCCAGGAGCCGTCGTCCTGCTTGATCGCCTTGGTGCGTCCGGCACCGACGTCGGAGCCGGCGTCGGGCTCGGTGAGGACCATCGTGGCGCCCCATCCGCGTTCGACGATGGTGGCTGCCCACTTCTTCTGCTCTTCGGTGCCGTTGTTGAACAGCACGTCCGCGAAAGCGGGTCCGGCCTGGTACATGTGCGCTGCAGGCTGTGCGCCCAGGATCAGCTCACCGATGGCCCACACGACGGAGCGGGGAACCGGCACGCCGCCGACCTCTTCGCTCAATCCCATGCGGTACCACTCGGCATCCCACAGAGCCTTGAACGACTTCTTGAAGGATTCCGGAAGTGCAACGGTGTGCGTCTCGGGATCGAAGACAGGGGGGTTGCGGTCCGCATCGGCGAAAGATTCACCAAGCGGTCCCTCGGCCAGGCGTGCGACCTCTGCCAGCATGTTGCGGACAGTGTCGGCATCCAGGTCGCCCCAAGCGCCTTCGCTCAGTGGCTTCTCCAGTCCGAGAACCTCGAAGAGGTTGAACTCCAGGTCCCGAACGTTGCTCTTGTAATGGCCCATGTCTTCTGCTTCTCCCAGTGAGGTGGTGCGGTCCAGCACTCCTAGTACCGCCCGAAGTTTATTACTCGTCGGTAACTTAATACATGTTACTAGCCGTTCTTTGCATTGCCAACACCGGATTTGCGTCCGATGACAAGCGCGTCGACCGCGATTCCCGTTTCGGTGTGCCTGTGGGGATTTCCGGCGATCTCGAACTCGAGCTTTCCGCGGAACTCCTGCATCAATTCTTCTGGTGTGTAAAGGATTTCGGGATCTTGTGGCCCGCCGACGCCGTAGTCGATGTTGCTTCGGTCGTGACCCAAAATCATGAGGATTCCGTCAGGTTTCAGAGAATTTATGGCACGGTTCACAACCAGGGTGCGTTGTGGTGCGGGCAGATGAAGGTAAAGAAGCAGGGCCAAGTCGTATCCCTGCTCGTTCCTCGAGGCGTAATCCGCGACGGTGACGTCGCCGCATCGGTAGTCGAGCCGGTCGAGAACCGATCGGGGTGAGCGGGCCGCGATCGTACGGGCTTTCTCGATCGCGACGGCCGAGTAGTCGATGCCGGTGACCTCCCAACCGCGAGTCGCGAGCCACAACGCGTTACGGCCCTCGCCGCACGCCAGGTCCAGTGCCTGGCCGTGGGGGAGGGCCGTCGCGTATTCCACCAGCAATTCGTTGGGAGGAGCGCCCCAGACGAGCTCGGTTTCTTCGTACTTCTTGTCCCAGGCCGCCGCATCCATAGATGACGACGGTAGTGCCACTCAGTGGTTACGCACTCCGTCCATCGGGTTCTTGCGTAGAGCGGCGCGCGTCGGGATCGCGATGGAGACAAATCCCAGAACAGCGGTCACCGCGACGATGGAACCGTAAATCGCCGGTGAAATCGCCGGGATCGGCTGCCCGGACACCGCTACGGCAATGCCCATCAGAGGCGGCAGGGCGATCAGTGATCCGACCACGACGGCGATTCCCACCACCATCAACGACTCGATGCGCATCATTGCTCGGACCTGCCTCGTCCGCGAGCCCACCAGTTGAAGGAGCGCGAACTCGCGGGAACGCTCGGCAGTGGCGGCGACCAGGGTGTTCACGACTGCGACTGCGAGATAGCCGAGCAGGACGAGGACAGCGAGGATGCTGACCCACGACTGCATACGACGCTGATCTTCGCCCGCGGCCCCGAACTGGTCCTGGTTCATCGCGGCGATCGAGGGGAACGAGCGCAACGACTGCTGGACTTCGGCCGACCGTCCGGGTTCGGCAGCAACCAGAACGGTGTCGATCAGAGCGTCGGTGGAGTGCTGACGCAAAGTCTCGATCGGCATGGTCACGTCCCCGAATCCGAGGCCGCGACCATATTTTGCGACGACCATGGGATGTACCAGTGTTCCGTCTCCCAGATAGAGGTCGACGCGCTGGCCGACCTCGGCTCCGAGTGTGAAGGCCCCGTCTTCGCTGACGGCAACGGTATCGCCGGTCAGAGCGCTGAGGTCGCCCTCGGTCACCGCGAGATCGAGGGTTGCGTCGGCGCCGGCGGCGTCGATGCCCTGGGCCGCGATCGCGCTGTCGGCTGAGCCGCCTTTCTCGCCGCTGGGTACCGGCAGGACTTGACTGCGGACTACCGGGTTTGCCGCACTCACTCCGGGCACCGATGCGATCGAGTCGAGGAGCGAGGGAGCGATACCGGCCGGCGCGCCGACGATCAGGTCGGCGGTGACGCCCTTGATCGACTGGTTGGTCGCCTCGGCGGCGACGGTGCTCTGGCTGAAGAACTGCACCGAGCCCAGGGCGATGGCGAGAGCCAACGGAACAACCGCCGACGAGAGCCGCCTCGAATTGGATTCGGCGTTGGCGGCAGCGAGAACTTTGGACGCCGACCCACTACGGCGCAGTGGACCGCCGATCACCTTGATGATGCCGCGCACCAACAACGGGCCGAGCAGCGCGACAGAGAAGATCAACAACAGTGCGCTCGAACCGGCTCCAGCGGCTGCCACGCTGCCGGGAAGGAAAGCGGGGAGGATGCACGCGCCGAGACCGGCGGCACCGAAAATCAGCCCGGTGACGATGCGTCCGCGGCTCAGTTTCGCCGGGCCGCTTTCGGATTCGCGAAGCGCTTCGACGGGGTCGAGCTTTGCCGGTCGTCGTGCCGCGATCGCCGCTGCCGCGCGGGCAGTGAGTACGCAGATCAGGAAAGCCGCGATCGCCGGAAGCGGGCTGTACGCCAGCGCGAAATCGGTGGGCATGACCCCTGCATCGGCAAACTGTGCACCCAGGAATCGGGCGAGTAGGAATCCGGGCACCGCGCCGATCGCAGCCGCAGTCGCCGCGACGAGCAACACTTCACGCCCGATCATGACGTGGACTTGTCGCGTGGTGGCCCCGATTGCCCGCAACAGAGCGAACTCTCGGCGCCTGGCGTTGATCGAGAGCGACAGCGTGCTGGAAACGACGAACATGCTGACCATCAATGCAAGACCTGCAAACGTGGCACAGAGCACGATCAACTGAGTCCGCGCAGCTCCGGCGTCGAGGAACTCGATGCCTCCGCGTGCGGTGCCGGTCGAGACCTCCGCACCGGTTCCGGCGAGTGCGTCGTGGGCGAGAGCGGCAGCATCCACGCCTTCGGGAGCGATCAATCCGACTGCGGTGACAGAGTTCTGGTGCGGCCACAACCGTTCGGCCTCTGCGTCGTCGAGGAAGACGAGCGCCGGACGGTCGGGTGACGGCACCGAAGCCGAATCAGCTGTGCCGACGACGGTGTACTCGTCCGCTATCGCGCCGTGAGCCAGCGTGATTCGCTCGCCGAGCGCGGCGCCCGAGGTCGAGACCACCTCGTCTCGGCTCTGCGGAGCGCGACCATCGGTCAGCGAATACGGCGCCAATTGTGCTGTGTTCCAAGGATGTGCGTCGAGTACGACGCCCTCGGCGGTGCTGACGGGGACGGAGATGTCGGGAACCACCGTGACATCGAGTGCGTCGAGCTTGCGGACCGTATCGCCGGCGAGGAGAACTCGCTCGGCAAAGGGCTGATCGGCGTCTTCCTTGACCTCGAGCGCCTGTGGTGCACTCACGACGGCGTCGGCACCGGCGTAGAGATGTGGTGAGACACCGCCTCGCACTCCCGATTCCAGCAGCACACCCAGACCGCAGGTGAGGAGCGCTGCGCAGAATACGGAGACGAACACGGCGACGAAACCGGAGCGATGCGCTTTCAGGTGCGCAAAGGTGTGCGCTTTCATCATCACCAGTCCCCGAGGTGTGTCATGCGCTCGGCGATCTGCTGCGGGGTCGGGCGGTCGATGTGCCCGACAAGTTTCCCGTCGGCGAGGAACAGCACACGATCGGCGTACGACGCGGCCACCGGGTCGTGCGTGACCATGACGATGGTCTGGTCGAACTCGGCGGCTGTCCGGCGCAACAACTCCAGAACCTGCTTGGCGCTACGGGAGTCGAGGGCGCCGGTCGGTTCGTCGGCAAAGAGTGCGTCGGGGTGGGTGACGAGGGCGCGTGCGATGGCGACGCGTTGCTGCTGACCGCCGGACAACTCGGAGGGTTTGCGCTTTCGGTGTGATCCGAGTCCGACGGATTCGAGGACGAAGGTCAGGTACTGCTTGTCGGCTCGTCGCCCGGCGAGGAGTAGGGGGAGCGTGACGTTCTGCTCGACGTCGAGAGCGCCGAGCAGGTTGTAGGCCTGGAAGACGAAACCGATGTGATCGCGACGGAAGATGCTGCGGGCCTTCGTCTTCAGCTGTGAAATTTCGGTATCGCCCAGCCACACCGATCCGCTGCTCGGTCGGTCGAGGCCCGCGGCGCAGTGCAGGAAAGTGCTCTTACCTGATCCGGACGGGCCCATCACGGCGGTGAAGGTGCTGCGCGGCAGAGTGAGGCTGATGTTGTCGAGGGCGGTCACGGCGCCGCGGCCGTTGCCGTAGACCTTGCTGACCCCTTCGAGTCGCACGGCAGATGTTCGAGCTCCCGTGGCACCATGAGCCGGCGGGGCGAGGACCGAGTGTCGATTCTTCATGGGAAGAACGCTATGGAGATTCGCCATTCGTCGACATCCAGCAGAGTCCCGAATCAATGGTGTAGCCAGCTGTAGTGGATCGTGCGGTGTGGTGCGGCATGCTGGGGCAGTGAAGAAGAGAACCAGGGCTGCGGTGTACGTGCTCGTCGAGGGTGCGGCAGCTGTTGTTTCCCTGTTCTTGCTGATGGTCGGTCTCATTCTGTTGTCGCTCTCGATTCTGATCGTCGGCTGGTTGCTGTTGCCGTCGTACGTGCGAGTGCTCCGGTGGTGGGCCGGCCTGGCTCGCAAACGCACCGCTGCGTACACCGGACGCCCTGTTCTGCAGCGATACCCACCGATGCCCAGCAATCCGACATTCGGGGACTGGAGCCGGTTCCTCACCGATCAGTCGACGAGGCGCGACGCGGCCTGGTTGTCGATTCATGGTCTGGGTGCTTTCGTCGCGGCGATGCTGACCATTGCTCTGCCACTCGGTGCGCTCAATGCGATTGCCGTCCCGCTGTACTGGCAGCAGATGCCCGCGGGCGAACCCGTCAACAACCCGTACCCCGTGACGTCGTGGCTGGGCGCTGCCGGAATGCCGTTGATCGGCATCCTGTACTTCCTGATCGCGTGGTGGTTGATCCCCGCGATGGCGAAATGGATCAGCTGGTCGACCACGACTTTGCTTGCGCCGGATACGCGTTCGGACCTCTCGAAGCGCGTCACCGCCCTGACGGCCAGCCGCGCTGCGGCGCTCGACGCGCATTCGGCCGAACTCAAGCGCATCGAGCGGGATCTGCACGACGGAGCGCAGAACCGTCTGGTCGCGGTGGTGATGATGTTGGGGATGGCCGAGCGGTCGTTGCAGAACAATCCGGACCAGGCTCTGCCACAACTGCATCGGGCCCAAGATGCGGCCACCGAGGCGTTGAGCGAACTCCGGACGTTGGTGCACGACATCTACCCGCCGATCCTCGACGAGTTGGGTCTGGAGGGCGCGATCTCGGCGCTCGCCGGGCGCTCCGCCGTGCCCTGCGTACTCGAGATCGACGAACTCCGCCGTGCCCCGGCTGCCGTCGAGGCTGCTGCGTACTTCGTCGTCGCCGAGGCCTTGACCAACGTCGCAAAACACAGCGGAGCGCGCAGGGTCACCGTCACGGCACGGACGGAGACGTCGGACGACCCGTCGGGTGAGACGATGCTCATCGACGTGATCGACGACGGTCACGGCGGCGCGAACGAACGCCCGGGCGGCGGCGTGGCGGGTATTCGACGCCGGGTCGAGGCTTTCGAAGGAACCGCAGTATTGGAGAGCCCGGAGGGTGGACCGACAACGATGAGGGTGGAACTACCGTGCGGATTCTGATTGCCGAGGACGACGCTCTTCTGCGAGAGGGGCTGGCCCTGCTGCTCCGTGGAGAGGGCTTCGAGGTGTCTGCCGTCTCCGACGCCGCACAGTTCCTCACGGTGTTCGAGGAGACAACCCCCGACGCCGCGGTGCTCGACGTCCGGATGCCTCCTACTTTCACCAACGAGGGACTTCGAGCGGCGATCGAGGTGCGCAAGCTTCGCCCGGGCTTTCCCGTCCTGGTCCTTTCCGCTTACGTCGAGGATCGCTACGCCGGTGAATTGTTGGCAGGAGGCGCCGGCGGGGTCGGGTACCTGCTCAAGGAACGGGTCGGCAAGGTAGCCGAGTTCGTCGACGCATTGAACCGGGTCGTCGACGGCGGAACCGTGATGGATCCCGAGGTCGTATCCCAACTGATGAGCCGTCGACGCGCCGACGATCCGATCAGATCGCTGACGCCACGCGAGTCCGAGGTTCTCGGACTGATGGCGGAGGGGCTGGGAAATCAGGAAATCGCCAGGAAACTGGTCGTCAGCGACACTGCTGTGAGCAAGCACATAGGAAATATCTTCGCAAAACTCGGCCTGTCGGCTTCCGAAAGCGGGCATCGTCGTGTTTTGGCAGTTCTAGCTCATTTACGCGCCTGATCGTGGATCTGGACTACATACCTGACCGAAGCGTAATGTGAGCCAGCCTCATGTTGTTGCCGTGATCGAACGGTGACCTGAGAGGCAGGGGCTTATGTCCTGTACGTAACGTGTGATGTCGAATGCGCGTCATCACCAGAAACCAACGAGGAGATCGATCAATGGGTAAGCCGATTGCCAGTGTGGCCGGAGGTCGGCAGTCCGTCCTTCTCGGGCTCGGCGTTCACCGCCCGGAGCGAGTCGTGACCAACGACGAGATCTGCGAGCTGATCGATTCCACCGACGAGTGGATCCAGACGCGATCGGGTATCAAGTCGCGCCGGTTCTCCGGCGAAGGTGAAGGCATCCTCGCGATGTCGATCAGCGCGGCGCGTAAAGCACTGGACGTCAGCGGCATTGCCCCTGAGCAGATCGGCGCCGTGATCATCGCGACGTCGACGTGGGACCTGCAGACTCCTCAGGCTGCGTCCATCGTCGCCCACGAGCTCGGCATCAAGGGTCCGGCTGCATTCGACGTCGCGGCAGGCTGCGCCGGTTTCTGTACCGCCCTTGCGGTGGCCAGCGACCTGGTTCGCGGCGGCACGGTTGATCACGTACTCGTCGTCGGCGTCGAGTTGATGAGCGAGGCCACCGAGCCCACCGATCGCAGCGTTCGCTTCATCTTCGGTGACGGCGCAGGCGCAGTTGTCGTCGGCCCGAGCGATACCGTCGGAATCGGCCCGGTCGAGTGGGGTTCGGACGGCAGCCAGTCCGACGCCATCGTTCAGGAGCCCAGCTGGCTCGACTACACCAAGAACCCGACCGGACCTCGTCCGTGGATCAAGATGGCCGGTACCGCGGTGTTCCGCTGGGCTGCCTTCGAGATGGGCAAGGTCGCCACTCGCACCCTGGAGAAGTCGGGGCTGGGTATCGAGGACATCGACGCTTTTGTGCCGCACCAGGCAAACCAGCGCATCAACGAGGTCATCGCTCGCAGCATGAAGCTGCCCGAGGGCTTCCCCGTCTCCAACGACATCGCCGAGACGGGCAACACGTCCGCGGCCTCGATCCCGCTCGCCATGGAGCAGATGCTGCGCGACGGCCAGTGCAAGCCGGGCGACAAGGCATTGCTTCTCGCCTTCGGTGCGGGTCTGTCCTTCGCCGGTCAAGTTGTCGTCATGCCGCCGTTGGCTGGAGCGGAATCCGCCTGATTGTTCCTTACGGAAGGGCGCCTCGAACCCACGGTTCGGGGCGCCCTTCCGTTTCCGTCCGGATCGTCGAACGTCTGCGATGTGGCACTCTGGCGAGATGGTCGAGAACGTGGGGGAGTCCGAACGGGAGTCCGAACGTAATGGTGTGACGGGCGGCAGCTTGGCGAAGATGGGCGGGCAAGTGGCGCTCGCCAGCACGGTCAGTCGGATCACCGGCTTCGTCCGCACCCTTGCCCTTGCCGCGGTCCTGGGCATCGCCCTCGTCAGTGATGCGTACAACGCGGCCAACAGCTTCCCGAACATGGTCTATCAGCTCCTCCTCGGCGGGATTCTCGCCAGCGTCCTGCTTCCGTATCTGACGCGGCAACGGAGCCGTGGGCGGACGCTCGAACGAGAGCAGACGCAGCGCGTTCTCACCGTCGGAGCGCTGGCTCTTGCGCTCGTGACGGTAGTGGCCGTGGTGTGCGCGCCGCCTCTGGTCTCGGCCGTGATCGATGATCCGGCTCAACGAGAGCTCACGACGCTCTTCGCGTACTTGCTTCTTCCGGAGATCTTCTTCTACGGCGTCACGGCGATGATGACGGCTGTGCTCAGCGTTCGATCGGTGTTCGGCGCGCCGGCCTGGGCGCCGGTGATCAACAACGTCGTCCTTCTGGTGACGGTCGCGGTCTTCCTGTGTATCCCGGGGCCGGTGGCTCTGACTCCCGAGTCGATGACCACCGCGCAGGTTCTGGTGATCGGTGTCGGCACTTTGCTCGGGATCGTGGCGCAAACCGCCGTCGTTGCTCGAGCGCTGCACCGCAACGGGTTTCGGTGGCGCCTTCGCGTGCGGGTCGTACCGCACACCTGGCGACCGGTGCGCGTCGGGGCGCCGTTGCTCGGCTGGGTACTTGTGTACGTCGTTGCCGGCCAGATCGGTGTGTGGGTGACGATGAAGGTCACTCTCTCCCGTCACGTCTACTCGATGTACACGCACGCGGATCTGCTGTTTCAAGTGGCGTACGGCATTCTCGGTGTGTCGTTGCTGACGGTGCTGATGCCGCGGATCGCCAGGTCGGTTGCTGCGGGTGACGACGTCGGCGTCGTATCCGATCTCGGCCGGGGAGCCCGGTATTCTGTGGTGGCGCTGATCCCGGTGACTGTGGCGCTCATGGTGTTCGGTCCCTCGTTGACCACCTTGATCTTCTTCGGCCGGGTCGACGGCAGCAGTGCCCGGTTGATCGGGACGGCCGTTGCGGTCAGTGCATTCGGGCTGGTGCCCTTTGCGATGGTCATGCTTCAGCTGCGAGTGTTCTACGCCGACAACAACACCCGAACTCCCGCGCTGATCGCCCTGGTGATGGTGGTCGCCAAGACTGCGCTCGTCCTTCTTGCGTCACTGTCGGCGAGTGACGAAAGGCTGGTCCTGGCCGTCTGTGCCGCCGGCTCGTTCTCCTACGTGTGTGGAGCGGTACTCGGCCACATCCTTCTTCGAAAGCGATACGGGCTGTTGGGATTCCGTCGCGTGCAGGCCACCGTCGGAAGGATTTCGGCGGCGGCAATTCTGGCAGGTGGTTGTGCGCTCGCTTTGGTGGTGGCGGTTCAGAACCGAGTTCCCGAGCCCAGGCTTGCTGCTGTTATTTCATTGTCGGCGGGTGCGGCCGTCGGTGCCGTCGTCCTGTTGGGTGCATGCAAGGTCGTCGGTGTTCCCGAGATTCGCCGGGCGCGAACCCTACTGCTGTCCTGAGGACAAGAGCGGTACCAGCAGTTCGTCCGGAGTGAGGGCGCCGTGCTGTCCACGGAGGCCGGACAGTCCCGATTCGACAGATCGACGTACGACGGCCACGTCCCCGGACGCAATGGCGATGACATCACCGATCCGGCCGTGATACTCGGAATGCACTGCAGGCCCGAACAATCCTGCGACTATGCCCTCGGACCTCGTCCCGATCCACATGCGGTCACCCAGTTCGGCGCGCCAGCGGTCCGCAACATCTTGTGCAGCGCCTTCTCGGGTGTGGATGTGACGACATCTAGGTTCACCGGCAAGAGCGAGTACATCTTTGGACAGAATTGGAGTGTTGTCGAAGTCGATCTTGTTCTCGTCCGACACGTCGACCATTCCGTGGTCTGCCGTCACCAGCAATCTCACGTCCGGGCCGAGAGCCGCGGCGAGTTGCTCGACCAGTCGATCGACCAGCATCAGTTGGAAGATCCACGGCTCGGACTCGGGTCCGTAGACGTGGCCGAGTGCATCGATCTCGCTGATGTAGCAGTACGTGAACGTGCGGTCGGCAGATTTCGACGCCGCCACGGTGCGAGCGAGGAGGTCTCCGTATGCCTGGATTCCGGCGAACTGGGCACCGCGCATCCCGGCACGGGTGAGGCCGCTGCCGTCGAACTTCGACGGTACGACGGTTGTAACGGTGATGCCGGCTGCGGCGGCGCGATCGAACGTCGTGGCCTGCGGCTGCAGGGTTTCCGGGACGATGGAGTCGGTCTGAGATTCCTTCTTGCCCGCGCTGTGCCAACCCAGCCAGTTGAACACCGAATCGGCTTCTTCGACGTAGGACTGGTAGCCGGTGATGCCGTGCGCTCCCGAAGGCAGACCGGTCCCCAGTGAGACGATGCTGGTGGCCGTCGTCGTGGGGAAGCCTGCCCGGATGGGCGTTCCGATCAGTGAATTCAGGAATGGTGCGTGTTCGGCGTTGCGGGCGAGCAAGTTCGCGCCCATCCCGTCTACCAGCAGAATTACGGTCTTCTTGCTGGGCTGTAGATCGAGACGGTTCGCTTCGCCGCTCACTCCGAGAGAAGCGAGTACCGACGGCGCAAGCGTCGACAGAGTCGGCTGCGAGTACACATCGAGGAGAGGGGCGGGGGCGGGCATCCCATGAGATTAGGCGTTGGACGCAGAAAACTGCATACCTTCTGGGCGAGTGTTCAAATCTGTGCGGTCAAATCCGGACTTTCCAGATGATCAGCGCGCAGAGACCGCGGACCGGTGCGGCCTCCGCGCGGAGAGTCATTCCATGATCGTGGAGATCTGGAACTTGGCACCTAGTGGATCGGCCACCGACGCGAGACGACCGAAGGGCGTGTCCTCGGGATCGCGCAAGACGCTGCCGCCGAATTCGACGACCTTGGCGACGGCCGCATCGGTGTCGTCCGCCCCGAAGTACACCTGCCAGAACGACGGCGCCTCTGCCGGGAGGAACGAGCTGGCATCCATCAAACCGGCGACGACGGTGTCGCCCTGCTTGGCCTGTGAGTACCGGAACTCGTCGCTGTCACCGATCGACTCGTAAGTCCAGCCGAACACGTCGGTGTAGAACGGCAGGACCGCGGCGTAGTTCTTGGACAAGGTCTCGTGCCAGACCGGCGCTCCGGCCTCGCCGACCAAACCGAAGCCGTGGTGCTGATCTGCCTGCCAGATGCCGACGACGGCACCGGCCGGATCGCCCACGATCGCCATGCTGCCCTGAGGACCGACCTGCATCGACTGCATCATGATCGTTCCGCCCGAGGCTTGGGCCTTGGACGCCGACGCTGCCGCATCAGTCGAGGAGATGTAGGTGGTCCACACGTTGCCGTAGGGGTTTCCCTCCTGCTGGGGTCCGAGCCCGGCGATGGGCTGCCCGTCTTTGCTGAAGATCGCGTAGCCGCCGTACTGCGGGTCGTCGTTTGTGTCAGCCTGCCAGCCGAACACGTTGGTGTAGAAGGATTTGGCAACCTCGGTGTCGGAGCTGGTGAGGTCGATCCAACAGGGTGTTCCGTCGAGCGCTGTGCGTGCGGGCATCTGAAAACTCTCCTTAACCGAAACGGATACACAAGCAGGGGACGCGGAAATGCTTGGCCGAGGAAGGCCTGAATCTCACGCTACGCGCGTACCCCGACACATTCCCAGGGTTCGAGAGCTTTGGGGTATGTGTCCGTTTCGCGTTCCCCGGTGGGCCGGACCTGCCAACGTAGACGACCGCCGAATCGTTCTTGATACTCCGAAGTTGATGGGGCACTTGCTCGATCGGCAAGGGCGTTCCACCGGGGAGTGTTGGTACGTGTCAGCTCCTGATCAGCCCCGTGCGATCGAGCCACGCGAGCGCATGACGGGTGAACTCGTCCGGAATCTCCAATTGTGGGGTGTGGCCGGTGTCGCCGAGAATGATGGTGGTCCAGTGTGGATGTGCAGCAGCGGCTGCCCGTGCGGCCTCGACCGGGACAAGCCGATCGCGATCGCCGTGCATCAGGAGCGTCGGAGTCGTGATCTCTCGCAATGTCTTTCGATAGGAGGCAGGACGGGCGAGGGTCATCAGCAGTGACCGTGCTGCCTGAAGGAATTCGGCATCCTGGGTAGGTTCGTTGCGGCGAATCGCCGTCAAGGCAGCGCCCGCGTCGAGGACCGCGGGGTCGGCTCGCGTCGGATCGGCAAAACACAATCTGGTCATCTGAGCGGCCAACTGCCGGTCTGACATCTTTCGGCGTCCGAAGCCGAGAACCTGCTCACCGACGTACGGCATCGAGTAGAGCGCGAATTGGGCGGCGACGGTCAGATCGGGAAGTTGGACGGGCAGGGGGAGCGCCGGATCCACCAGCACCAGGCCGGCGACTGATTCGGGACTGGCATGGGTCGACATTGCCGAGACCATTCCGCCCATGGAATTGCCGAACAGGACGGCGGGCTCACCCACCACTGTGTCGAGAAAGCGATTCAGAAGTACTGCGTTGGCGTCGACGCCGGTGTGTCGCCCACGGGCAGAGGTGAGTCCGAATCCGGCGAGGTCAAGTGCGTACACGCGCGTGCGCGCCGCCAGCGCCGGTGCGACCCGCACCCAGTTCAGGTGCGAGCCGCCCAGACCGTGAACGAGCACGATGGGCGGCGCTCCGCTGGGACCGCCGAAGTCGATCCAGTGAACGTCACCGCCGAGATCGGTGATGTTGCTTGTCCCGCCCCACGGGTGTGTGAGGGTGCTTCCGTCGGTGAGTTGGGCCGAAACAGCGGATTCCATACCTGCCAGGATGCACCGAGGTGTCGTCGTAGTCACGCACTCGTTCCGGTTCGGGATCCGAATATGTGTCATCGATCACGGCTTCTCAAGAAGCTCAGGAAACGGGCAAAACGGAATTTGACTGGTGTTCAGCACTTTTCGAGGCTGTCGCCGCTTTCCGGCGGCCGTGGCGCGCGTCCGGCGGAGGTCGGTTCGGGCATACTGAAAACCATGTGGTGGATGGTCGGGCTCATTGTTCTGGCCGCCTTGGTTTTGGCATCCGTTCTGGTCGGTTTCGTTTTCCGCCGCCCGATCGCCGAAGCCAAGTCGGCGGTGCTTGCCTTCGACGACGCCAGCTCTCAGCCCCAGCGCGACTGACCACCGTCGAGCGGAATTGTTGCTCCAGTCAGATACGCGGCATCCGGGCCGACCAGGAAAGCCACCGCGGTTCCGATGTCCGTTTCGCAGTCGCCGATCCTCCGTAGCGGAATCCCGGCAACAAAGGCGGCAGCCTCCTCCGGGCGTGCATCTGCCCACCGCTGCAGCCCCGGCGACGACGCGTGGGGAGCAACCGCGTTGACCCGGATCCCGTCGACGCCCCATTCGCATGCTGCCGCGCGACTGAGGGCTCGGACGGATTCCTTCACGGCCGCGTAGCCGCCGTAGCCGGCAGCGTCCCAGCGGACGGCCACGGAGCTGACCATGTTGATGATTGCCCCGCCGCCGCGCTCCTTCATGAACGGGTAACAGGCTTGCATGGTTCGCAGAGTCGCGACGGGGCCGGACGTCAATCCGTCGGCAAGGCGCTCCGGAGTGAGGTCGAGGACGTTGCCGAGCGGGTTGAGGCTGGCGTTGTTGATCAGAATGTCGACGCCGCCGAACAGTTCCACCGTTCGCGCCACGGCTCCGGTGATGGAATCCGCGTCGGCGATATCCATGAGCACCGGTTCGGCACGGCCTCCGCGTTCGGCGATCTCGTTACATGTGACGACGAGTTTCGACTCAGTGCGGCCCGCGACCGCGACGGAAGCGCCCTCCTTGGCGAGCGCAAACGCAACTCCCTGGCCGACGCCTTGCCCTGCGCCAGTGATCAGGGCCACTTTTCCATCCAACTTGCCCACTGCTGTTCTCCTGCTCGTCATTCAACGGTTCCCGAAGCGTTGTCCGAATCGCGCATTGTTACTCGTGGGTTCCCGCTGGATGAGATGTGAGTTACGTCCCACTCAGCGGCACCGCTTCAAATTTCGGTCGTCTTACGTATATTGTGAGCGCCGTTACATACCGGGCGCGCGGACCGCGTACACATTCCATGATGAGGAGCTAGACATGGCATTCACCACTGGCAGCAGCAAGACGGACCTCGCAACTCTCGGCGACTTCCAGAAGATCATTGCAGGCCTGGGCGGCGTTCTCGTCGGCATCGGCGCAGTTGCAGGTCTTCTCGGCGCAATTGGTGGCGCAGGAAGCTCGCAGCCGAAGGCTTGATTGCTTCGCTGAACCGGATTTACGGCCCCCGGCCCGCATTCTGAAGGTATTGCCTTCGTGGATGCGGGCCGGAGGTTTGTCTGCAGATGAATACCTGTGTCTTGCAGGCACATTCATTTTTGTGATACGTCGATCTTTGCCGGCACATCCGCACCTTCTTCGTGGACCTGGGGTCCGAAGTTCGGCAGCGGAGTGTAGTCGAGCATCGCCTCCGAACCGCGGTAGTGGCGGAAGTAGTAGAGCGATCTGTCCGGTCGTATGAGGGTGTCGGGTCCTGTTGTCTTCCAGGCCCAGTGGACGTCTGCTCGCAAAATCTCCGACAGCCTGACGATGTTCTTGCAACCATGGCTCTGTAGCCCAAGGCATTTCAATTCCTCGACGTCTCGCAATTGCCCGTCGCGCGTCCACCTGGATTCGTAGACCAGAGCATCGAGAACGACGCGGTGCGAACCCGCTTGAGTAACGCCGGCAAGTAGAACCTCCCAGTCCAATCCTGGTGCGTGTTGGAGGTATTCGTCGGCGTCGATGAATGCTGCCCATGCGACGGTGTCGCGGTACCGGCTCACGTAATCGACGTACGCCTCTACCTGTCCGTGCACGATCCGACCGTCCGCGTCGCGCGGTTGCCAGTCGACGATCGTCACCGGAAGGTCGTGCAGTTCTTTGCGGAATGCGACCTGAACTTCACTGTCCGACATCGATC
This sequence comes from Rhodococcus sp. MT28, assembly GCF_058792695.1. Lineage (NCBI taxonomy): Bacteria > Bacillati > Actinomycetota > Actinomycetes > Mycobacteriales > Nocardiaceae > Rhodococcus > Rhodococcus sp. MT28. The sequence continues at coordinate 11,047 of NZ_JBXAFD010000012.1, read as the reverse complement.
GGGTGAAGGCGCCGTAAGAGTTGCCTCTCTTGTCCTCGCTGCGGCCGTGCCAACGGTTGAGACTGAATGCGCTTGTCTTGCGGGTGGACCCGACGGAACCGGTGTTGTCGTAGAGAACAACCTCCCAGCCTTGCTCGATGTGGTGCAGGCACCAGTCCCTGATGAAGGGGAGATGTTCGCGGGGGAGCAGGACCGCAACCACGGCGCGGCGCCCGGCGTCAGAGCTGTTCGGATGATTCTTCGGATCCGTGATCACCCGACACACGATAGCGCTCTGCGTGGATGCGAGTTACTCAATGCTGCTCGTGGGAACGGTTGATCGTAGAACGTTGACACATTCGGCTATTTGTCTCATAGTCGAGTCATGACAACTTCTGTGTCACATTCGCCACGGTTTGTACCTTCCACCGGGGAGTCCTGGCGTTCGCCCTGGGCCATGTACGACGCATTGCGCGAGAACGACCCGGTGCACAACGTTGTGCCGGAAGCTGCGCCGCAGGACGACTACTGGGTGCTCACCCGTCACGAAGACGTCTACAACGCCGCTCGCGACTACGAGACGTATTCGTCGGCAAAGGGATTGACCACTGTCTACGGTGAACTCGAACAGATTGGGATGCAGGACAATCCGCCGTTCGTGATGCAGGATCCGCCAGTGCAGTCGGAGTTCCGGCGCATGGTGTCGAAGGGTTTCACTCCGCGTCAGGTATCGGCGGTCGAGCCGATGGTTCGCGAATTTGTCGTCGAACGTATCGAGGCGCTGAAAGCGCGTGGCAGCGGCGATATCGTCGTCGAGCTCTTCAAACCGTTGCCGTCTATGGTTGTCGCACACTATCTGGGTGTGCCGGAATCGGACCGTGACCAGTTCGACGGCTGGACCGAAGCCATTGTCGCTGCCAATTCGGCAGGTGGTGTGGCCGCGGCAGCGACGACGGCGCAGGCCGCCACCGGTGAGCTGATGATGTACTTCGCTTCGCTGATCGAACGCCGCAAGGTCGAACCGGGTGACGACACGATTTCGCACCTACTCGCCGCTGGACTCGGTGAAGACGGCGACATGTCCGGCCTGCTGTCGATTCTGGGCTTCGCCTTCACCATGGTGGCCGGTGGAAACGACACCACGACAGGAATGCTGGGTGGTTCGGTGGCGATGCTGACCGAACGCCTCGACCAGCGTCAGATCCTGCTGGACGATCCCGCATTGATCACCGACGCGGTCGACGAGTTGCTTCGACTCACCTCGCCGGTCCAAGGACTGGCACGCACCACGACGCGAGATGTGGCCTTGGGTGGCAAAGTGATTCCGGCAGGACGTAAGGTTCTGCTGATGTACGGTGCGGCCAATCGTGATCCCGAGAAGTACGGACCCGACGCGGCGGAGTTGGACGTCTTGCGTCGACCGCAGAAGATTCTCACCTTCAGTCATGGCGCCCACCACTGTCTGGGGGCGTCGGCAGCTCGGATGCAGGCTCGAGTTGCGTTGGAAGAGTTACTCTCCCGGATTCCCGACTTCCATGTCGACATCGACGCGATGCAATACGCGCCGGGCAACTACGTGCGCCGTCCGCTCTCGGCTCCGATGTCGGTGACTCGGCCATGAGCAACGACTGGCTCGGCGAGGGGCGCGCCTTGGCGGCAGCCGAGAAGATCCTCGACAGCGCGGCACAATTGTTCGTCGCGAAAGGCGTCAATGCGGTCGGTATGGCGGAGATAGCCTCTGCTGCAGGATGTTCCCGGGCCACCTTGTATCGGTACTTCGAGAATCGGCAGGCTCTTCACATTGCGTTCGTTCACCGCGAAGCTCGCAGGCTGGGAACTTCGATCGCGGAATCGGTAGCGACCATCGACGATCCGAGTGAGCGTCTGGAGACGGCCATACTCACTGCAGTGTCCGCGGTGCGTAGCACTCCGACGTTGGCTGCATGGTTCACCCCGGGTGATGCGAGTCTTGCCGGTGAACTTGCCAATTCATCCGACGTCATCAACGGACTTGGTGTCGCGATGCTCGGTGAACTCGGAGCAGGCACAGCGTCGCGGGCGCGCTGGATCGTGCGAGTGATTCTCTCGCTGCTCATGGTGCCGGGGGCGGACGAGAACGACGAGCGGACGTTGGTGCGTGAGTTCGTCGTTGCGCTGTTGATTGCTGGACGGGCCACCTGATCATCCCTTCCGGGTGATGCGCGAGGGCTGCGTGGGAATCGAGGATGAACCGATATCCCGACACAGGTCACCGCGAGTTCCCGAGGAGCGTAAGAGAAGATGACTACACCGTCCGAACTCGACCCCAAGCCCGCCACCGAAGCGACTCGCCTGGCAAATGCCCAGGTTCTCCGTGACCTTCCTTTCGACGACACCTTCGACTTCGAACTGATTTCTCGAGGTCTCGTGGCACCGCTCATCGATGGCGGACTGGTCAAAGGTGACAAAGGGCAGTTCATCTTCTCGTACGACGCCTACGGGTTCGCCGACGGCGATGCACCGGATACCGTCAACCCGAGTCTGTGGCGCCAAGCCACTTTGATGGGAAAGGGCGGTGGACTGTTCAAGCTGGCTGATCGTCTGTACCAGGTGATCGGCCAGGACTTGTCCAACACGACGATCATCGAGGGCGACACCGGGTTGATCATCGGTGACACTCTGATGTCCGCGGAAACAGCCGCTCTCGCGCTGGAGTTATACTACCAGCACCGCCCGAAGGTTCCGGTCAAGGCAATCATCTTCACGCACTCCCACGGCGATCACTTCGGCGGTGTCAAAGGATTTGTCACCGACGAAGAGATCGAGTCCGGTGCCGTAAAGGTCTACGCACCAGACAGTTTCACGGAGGAAGCGATTTCCGAGAACGTACTTGCCGGCACGGCGATGACACGTCGCGGAATGTACATGTATGGATCGTTCCTGCGTCCGGGGCCACAAGGGCAGGTATCCGGTGGTCTCGGCCTGTCCACTTCGCACGGCACTTCGACGTTCGCCGTGCCTACCGACGTCATCACCGAACCGGTGCACGAAGAGGTCATCGACGGTGTGCGCGTGACGTTCATGCTCGCGCCGGGAACCGAAGCGCCATCCGAAATGCTCTTCTATTTACCAGATTTCAAGGCGCTCGGGTCAGCTGAGGACGTCACGCACACGATGCACAATCTATACACGTTGCGCGGCGCCAAGACTCGCGACGCCAAAGCGTGGTCGCACTACGTGCGTCTGGCAATGGAACTGTTCCCCGACGTCGAAATCATCTTTGCGCAGCATCATTGGCCCACGTGGGGCAACGACAAGATCTTGAAGCTGATGTCGGATCAGGCAGATCTGTACAAGTATCTGCACGATCAGACGTTGCGCCTTGCCAACAAGGGACTGACACCGGTAGAGATTGCCGACCAGATCGAGGTACCCGACGCGATCGGAAAGCAGTGGTACAACCGTGGGTACTACGGCTCGCTCAGTCACAACGTCAAAGCGATCTACACCTTCTATCTCGGTTGGTTCGACGGCGTTCCCGCTCATCTCAATCCCCATCCGCCGGTGGAGAACGGCAAGCGCTACGTCGAAGCCGTCGGCGGGCCGGACGCACTTCTGACCAAGGGCAAGCAGGCGTTCGACGACGGCGACTACCGCTGGGCCGCGGAGTTGGTGAACCATCTGGTGTTCGCCGATCCGAGTAATCAGAAAGCGCGAGAGTTGTTGGCGGACACGTACGAACAACTCGGCTACCAAGCCGAGAACGGTACGTGGCGCAACTTCTACCTGGTCGGAGCGATGGAATTGCGGCATCCGCTGGCGCCGATGCCGTCCAACAACCCCACTGGCCCGGCCGTGGTCGCAGTGATGCCGCTCGAGCAGATGCTGGACTTCTGGGCAGTTCGCCTCGATGGCCCGAAGGCCGCCGACGTCGACCTGTCGTTGCGATTCGTGTTGTCGGACACCGCGGACAACGTCCTGGTCACAGTGCGCAACGGCGTGCTGAACTACGACATGGACAAGGCAGATGCTTCGGCCGCTCTGACTCTGACCTTGACCCGTGCCGTGTTCAACGAGGTGTATCTGGGAACGACCTCGCTCACCGAATCCATCAAGGCCGGAACGGCAAAAGCTGTGGGAGATCAGTCCGAACTGGAGACGTTCATCTCGCTGCTGGAGGACTTCGATCTGTGGTTCGATATCGTCACGCCGTGACTGGTCGACTCCATAATGTGGCCCGGGCGGGGGATCATTCGAAACGAGAAGGATCTCCCGCGCCGACGCGCACGATTTCGGGAACACCGGACGAATAGTCGACGACTGTGGTGGGTTCGGTTCCGCAGTCACCCGAGTCGATGACGGCGTCGAGTTGGTGGTCGAGTTCTTCCTTGATCTGCCAGCCGTCCGTCATCGGTTCCTCGGCGCCGGGCAGGAGAAGGGTGCTGGAGAGGATGGGTTCACCCAACTCTTGCAAGAGTGCCCGCACTACCGGGTGGCTGGGGATACGCACTCCGACGGTCTTCTTCTTGGCGTGTGCCAGCCTACGCGGAACTTCCTTCGTGGCGGGAAGGATGAACGTGTACTGCCCAGGCGTAGCCGCTTTCACCGCGCGGAACGCCGAGTTGGTGACGTGGACGAAGTGCCCGAGCTGCGCGAAATCGGCACAGACCAGCGTGAAGTGATGGTCCGAACGCAGATGACGGATCTCGCGGATCCGATCGGTGCCCGAGTGATTGTCCATTCGGGCGCCCAGGGCGTAGCAGGAGTCGGTGGGGTAGGCGATGACCGCGTCGTTGCGCAGCATTTCGACGATCTGGCTGATCGCGCGCGGCTGCGGGTTTTCCGGGTGAACGTCGAAGTATCGGGCCATCAACTCAGCTTAGTTCAGCTTGCAGATCACGAATGCCGTTCACCCTTGAGACTGTGGTCGGCGAGCAAACCCGTCAGCTCTTCGGCGTAGGCGAGTTGCTTACGTAAGTGTGTGCAGCTTTCTTCCGCCCGGGTGTGGCAGTCGGTGACGAATTCGGTTGCAGCGGTGCGCGTTGACGCGTCCGAAGCTTCGTCGCCGAGCACTGCCAGAGAATCGAGAAGTTGTTTCATTTCTTCGAGACTGAATCCGAGCGGCTTCATTCGTCGGATTACCAGTAGCCGTTGGACATCGGCCTCGGTATAGAGGCGGAATCCTCCGGCGCTCCGCTCGGACGGAGTAACCAGACCGACCTCGTCGTAATGACGGATCGTCTTGATCGACAGTTCGGTGCGTTCGGCAACCTGTCCGATCTGCATGTTCGGCCCTTGGCCCGCATGTTCCGGCTCAGACATCACTCCCACTTTCCTCGCGCTGGGCCTCCATACTCTCAGTGACCGTCACCCAGGCGACCGGACAGGCGCAGGTGGCGCTCGGCCGATGCGTCGCCGAGCCCCACGATCTCGACATTCTTGCCTCTGGCCGCGTACTTGGTGGTGATGGCGTCCAGTGTCGCGACGGTCGACGCGTCCCAGACATGAGACTCGGACAGATCGATGACAATGTTCTTCGGGTCGCCGGCGTAGTCGAATTGGTAGATCAGATCGTTGCTGGATGCGAAGAACAGTTCGCCTCGAACCGCATAGACACGGGTGTCCTCGTCCGGATGCGCGACGTCGATCACTTCGGTGAGATGCGCGACGCGGCGAGCGAAGATGACCATCGCGGTGATCACTCCGATGATCACGCCGTAGGCAAGATTGTGGGTCGCGACGGTGACTACCACGGTGACCAACATGACCACTGTCTCGCCGATCGGCATGCGGCGCAGGGTCTTCGGATTGATGCTGTGCCAATCGAAAGTGCCGACCGAGACCATGATCATGACGGCCACCAATGCGGCCATGGGAATCAACGCCACCACATCGCCGAGGCCGACGACGAGTATCAGCAAGAACACGCCCGCCAGGAAAGTCGAGATTCGAGTGCGAGCGCCGGAGACCTTGACGTTGATCATGGTCTGGCCGATCATCGCGCACCCTCCCATGCCCCCGAAGAAGCCGGTGACGATGTTCGCGACGCCTTGGCCCCACCCTTCTCGGGTCTTGTTCGAGTGAGTATCCGTGACGTCGTCGACGAGCTTGGCCGTCATCAACGATTCGAGGAGTCCGACGAGCGCCATGGCCAATGCGTACGGCGCAATGATCGACAGTGTGTGCATGTCCAGGGGGACGTCGGGGAACAGTAGCGTCGGTAGGCTCGACGGAAGCTCGCCCTCGTCGCCGACGTTGGGGACATCGAACGCGAAAACGACTGTGGCGGTTGTCAGTAGCACGATTGCCACCAGTGGAGCCGGGACGGAGTTCGTCAGTTTCGGCAGGAATACGAGTATCAGAAGTGCGACTGCAAGGAGTGGGTAGACGAGCCACGGAACATCGATCAGGTGGGGGAGTTGGGCGATGAAGATCAAGATGGCGAGTGCGTTGACGAATCCCACCATGACGCTGCGCGGAATGAAGCGCATCAACCTTGCGACGCCCAGGAGGCTCAGCACGATCTGGAGAAGGCCGGCCAGAAGGACTGTCGCAATCAGGTAGTCGATTCCGTACTCGCGCGTCAGTGGAGCGACGACCAGTGCGACGGCGCCGGTAGCTGCGGAGATCATTGCGGGTCGTCCGCCGACGACGGCGATGGTCACTGCCATCGTGAACGACGCGAACAGTCCTACCCGCGGATCGACGCCGGCGATGATCGAGAACGAGATCGCCTCGGGAATCAGTGCCAACGCCACGACCAGTCCGGCCAAAACCTCCGTTTTGAGACGGTGAGGTGACCGGAGCGCGGCGCGAACCGAATTGTCGTTGGTGGATGAAGCGATGGTTACTGCCATGAGATTCCGTCCTGACGAGGTTCTCATACTCTACCCTCCTGTAAGGGTAGAGTATGAACGGAGTTCTCACTACGGCGCGGATTTCTGTCGAATTGTGTTTCCCCGCAATGGATCTCGAATCGCGAGATTGATCGAGAGGGGTAACGCTCGCGGTGGCGGTCAGATGTGACGACCAGTAACCCTTACCAAGTATTTACCTACTGTGTGGTTTTTGTTTATTGAAAAAGGGTCAACTCGGGCGCTGGCTCCGTTACAGTTCGGCGGCAAACGTCAATCAGGTTGTTCCGAGAGGACATCATGTCAAAACGCCTACTGAATGCTGCGCTCCTTACCGGCCTCCTTGCCGGTGGAACCGCTGTGGCCGTGATTCCGGCGACCGCGGCGCCCGTTGCAGAAACCACGTCGACAACGTTCCAGGTCACGTGCCGCGCAGTTCCGAGTGCGTTCTCCGGTCCTTCGTCAGACGGAAAGCCTGCCACGGTGCGGGTTTCGGCTCCGACGGTAGTCGCGCCAGGTCAGGTCTTCGACATCGACGTGGATCCGGGTAGCGTCCAGATCCCGAACGATGTGAGCGGCGCAAGCGTCAAGAAGATCTCGCGTCTGAAGATTGATCTGCCGATTCCGACCAACGCGGAGTTCGTTTCGGCGACGGTCACCGATCCGGGCAATGTTATTGCCGGGAAACCTGCTTCGGTGATTCGTGTCAACGAAGACGGCACTCCCGCAGCGGACGGTCCGATACTCCGGTTGTCCGGCGCAAACGAAGCGATCGGCAACAGCCCGTCATCGTCGTCGGGTGCGCACGGTGGGCTGGCGATCAATGCTCAGTCCGGAGTCGAGACCAACATCGTCTTTCCGAAGATCAGAATCACCGTAAAGGCCGGGCCGTCCGGCGCAGTCGAAACCAATGTCCGGACTTCGGGTGCTGCAGGTACTTTCGGCGGGCCCGAGTCATTTTTGACCTTCCTCCCTCAGGTCAGTCACTGGCTCGCGGGAACCATCTGGGCGCCCACATCCTGCTCGCCGCGCGACGCTGAGGCCGGCCCCCTCAATGCCGGTGCCGGCGCCCTGGCATCCACGAAGATCGACGGGGACCTGGGGCCCGTTGATCCTGAGCCAGGCGCGGACATCGTGACTAAGCTCGAAGGACCGGCTACCGCCGCGACCGGTACCAAGGTGTCTTTTGCTTCTCACGTCGATCCGGAAAACACAACGGGAACAGTACAGTTCATGGTCGACGGCAAACCCGTCGGTGACCCGCGGCCGGTGGTTCGCGGTATTGCGCGCCTGGATCTCACCTTCGGTAAGGCGGGTACCAAGTCCGTGACTGCAGTATTCACCGCTACCGGAGACGAGGCGAAGTACACGTCGGCGGCACACGTACTCACGGTGACCGGTGACACCACAGGTCCGGTCGATCCCGACCCGACCGATCCGGGCACTCCGGGCGGTCTCGGCAGCCTCGAGTCCGTTCTGCCGCAGCTGCCAACGGGTTCGCTCGGTGGCAAGTGATCACGGTCCTACCTCACTGAACTTTCAATGGCCGAGTTCTTCTGAAAGGCAACACATGAACCCCCGCACTCTGGCAGTTTGCGCTGTCGTACCAGCACTCGCGGCCGGACTCCTCGCTGTGTCCGCGCCGGTGGCAGCGGCTTCCGATACCGTGACGCGGACAGTTTCCTTCGAACACAAGTGCCGGGTCGACGGCGCCACCGATTGGGATTCGTCGTTCTCCGACAACATGGAGGTAACGGCGCCCACGTCCGTGCGTCCCGGCGAACAGTTCACAGTGAAATTGCATCCAGGCACCATGCGTAGTTCGGATTCGGACACCGGTCGTATCAAGTACGACATCGCACTACCGCAAGGGGCAACCCTGGTTTCGTACTCCCTCGTCGGTGATTCGTCGTCCAACTTGACCGGCGAGACTGCGGTGCTGCTCCGGGTGGGCGCAGACGGAAACGCGAACCCGGCGGGTGAGTACCTGCGAATTACCGGTACCGGCAACAAGACAGTCAACGACGGTCCGAGCGCGAACGACAACAAGCCCAAGGAAGGGCTGCAAGTCAAGGCCAACACGGACTTTCGTTTACCGGCAGTCGAATTGAAACTCGAAGCTCGGTCCGACGAGGGAAACGCGACGACGCACCTGCGCGCCGGGGCGACGAGCCCGAGCATCAAGATCAAAGACACGAGCATGAGTTTCGGTGAGTCCCGGTGGGTCAATGCCGCTGGGTATTGTGTTGCTGCGGGGGAAGGACGCAACGCCCTCTCGACTACCGAGGTTTTCACGACCAACCAGACCGAGACGATGGTCGCTGTCGCACTGGAGGCACTGACGGGCGAAGACGTCAAGATTGCGGCGAGTATCGACCCGAACCCGGGTGAGGGAACGGTCGAGTTCTTCGACGGCGATACGAAGATCGGCAGCGCCACAGTCGATTCCAATGGCCATGCAGAACTGGTCTGGCCGTTCCGCGACCAGGGCGAGCATCGCATCACCGCAAAGTTCTTGGGTACCAAGAAGTTCAGTTCTTCGGAATCTGCGGACAAGACCGTGACCGTCACCGTGCCTGGTGTCATCGTCGTCGAGCCGGTGGATCCGACGGAACCGGAAACTCCTGGTGGAACCGGAAGCCTCGGGGACATCTTCTCGAAGCTGCCGACGGGCTCACTCGGAGGCTGAGTCACCCAAACGGCAGGGGAGCGTCGACGTTTCGGCTCGAAGACGGGTGTGTGATCGAATACTGGAATGACAGGTTCGAATCATGCCGAGAGCCGCAACGCCGGCGTTCTCTGATCTTCTCAATGGGAGTCTCCGTCACGGAAATCGGGCCAGAACCACAAAAAGGTAGCTCACCAAAACTCGTGCCCTTTTACTACCGTTAGTTGAAGAACTGCGCGAACCGCGGGTTCTTACATCAACAAGCCTTCGAACTCGCCGCTGCGGTTCAGGTATGAACAAGGTAGGGAAAATGCGCAAGGTTAGTTTGCTCGCGTCCGCTGCAGCAGTAGCTGTCGGTGTGGCAATGATCGGGACGTCTGCGGCCTCAGCAGCGCCGGGAACGATTCCTGGTCACGGACTGTTCGACGTGCCGTGGGAGGTGTTGCCGGGAACGTACACGACGTCTGGGCCCGTATCAGCTGACATGCCGTGCATATACGGCCGAGCGAAAGTCGACGGCGATGGTGAATTGAATGTCCTCGAGTTCGAAAGCACCCTCGAACCGGCGACAGTCACGATTCTCTTGACGGATTCTCGCTTCACCACCGCATATTGCGCTGATTGGAAGCGAGTGTCGTCAGTCGGATCGTTGGATCTCGGATCACTTTTCGGGTCATAGACGTCGCCGCTCTGATTCCAGATGGGCCTCTGGCCGTGGCCACGGACCTCTGCTATCTCGGCTAACGCTCGCCTCGCGGATGTGCTCGTTCGTCTCGAGTTTCCGACCACTCGTCGCATGAGTCCATGACCAGGGACTTTAGCCCTCGGTAATTACCTACCAATCGGTATATTCTGCGAAGGTACGGACTTCGTGAACCGATGTGAGTTGGCTCCGGGGGACGTGCCGGCCTCGCAGGACCGCCCGCAAAGTCAGCCCGGTGAGGCCACCGGAGTTCGCGCATTTCGACAGATTGCCGCTGGGTCCGTCCGCTACGAGGGGAGCGGACGGACCTGACAGCACGAGAGAGTGCCATGCCTGAACGTGGTCAAAGCAGAGTGGACGCGGGGATCATTGCCGTCGTCGCAGTCATCACCGGTGTGTTCGTCGCACTGACCGGTCACGGTCTGGTTGCAGCGCTCGCCACCGTAGTGGGCCTCGCGCTCGGAATGGCGATTGTGCGGTATCTGATCAAGGGCCGCTGATCACCGCAAGAGTTCAGCAGGTCGCGAGAATGTCTGCGATGGTGTCGTGTTCGGCTTGGGTGACCCACAAACCGTATGCCGCTTTGACTTCCACTTGAGCAGTCACGTACTGGCAGCGGTAGGCCTTGTTGGGTGGCAGCCAGGTCGCCGCGTCGGAATCCGACTTCTTCTGGTTCGTGGGCCCGTCGACAGCGCGCAGGTTTCGAGGGTCGTTGGCCAGATTGGTTCGCGTCTGTGTATCGAGCTGTTGTGCGCCCTTCTGCCAGGCGTCCGAGAGTGCGACTACATGTAATCCGTAGCTAGTAGGTAGTGCCGTTGACATCATCCTGGGCTTCCTTCCACGGATTCGGGATATGTGGGCGAC
>NZ_JBXAFD010000011.1:0-77891 GCF_058792695.1 Rhodococcus sp. MT28 | reverse complement strand
CCGGATGGTGTGTAGGTGCCGGCTGCTGTGACAATGACGGCGTGGCCGTCTGCTGCCTCGCTGGCGGGAGGAAGGGCGGCCGGTTCAGTTGCGTCGAGTTCTGACGCCTGGGTGGGTTCCGTTTCCATTTCGTTGGAGCGCTCATCCGGAGGGGCGACGATGTCGTCGGTCCGGGGGTGCTCCGCAACCCCGGAATCCGTTTCGAGACGAGCGGTGTCGTCAACGTCGAACAGAGAAGGCTGATCGGGTTCGGGAACTTCGTCCGGACGAGTAGCGGATTCGGGTGGCTCGAGCTCGAATAGCGTGAACTGCTCCCCTTTCTTCAGCGCCATGTTTCATCCTTTCCGTTCACTGTCGTCATCATTCGAGATCGAAGGCGGCGCGCACGGCTATGGACAGTGATTCCTCTTGCGCTGGAAGAAGATAACCGATGATGTTGCCGAGTGCACTGACGGGAATGGTCGTGATGTGGTCGCAACTGACCACGGCGTCGGCGGATAGTCCGTTAGCGGCGCTGACGGACACCTCAGTGGACAGTCCTCGGATCTCGCCGGTGATGGGCGCTACCGTGACGGTCCCGAGGTGTGGACGGACCATCTCTCGGGTGAGTACGAGGACCGGCCGAACTGAGTCGAGGTTGGCTTCATGAATTGGTCGCATCAGGTCGAGCCTGTTGGCAGTCGATTCACAGCGTGGTGAGCGAGGGGGCTCAGATCATGTTCGGATGTTGCGGCCGAGAGGATCTCCGCGTCTCGTGCAGCTATCTGACGGCGACGCTCCCGTTCGAGAGCGCGCAACACTAGAGAGGCTCGCGAGGCGGCGCGATGTTCCCTGACTTCGTCGTCGAGAAATTCCACGATCTCGTCCGGTAGTCGTACCGCGATCTGCGTGCTCATATACTGATGGTACCGAAGTGGGATTCGATTTGGTACCACCATCGCGTGCGAGTTCTGCAACCGATCATTTCAACGGGAGGCAAGGGCCGATGAAGTACTCAGCGGCCCGACGCGGCACACCTTGCCACGCACACGGTTTCCGCTGTCTTCATCGGTCGATCTCTATCTGGTGTTCTTCAGTCTCAGTGACGGTCCCATCGCTGGTGACGTCTCCACATCGGTACGGCTCGGATCGCTGAAATATTCGCTATGAGACAAAGCACTCCGGGGATTCGGCTCTCGATGTCAGGCACTTTGTCACTCCTCTCGACGACGCAACTGCCTCGCTACCGTCGAGGAATTAGCAGTACACCGTGCACACGGTTGGCGACGTCACCGCGAGGAGTCCAGTTCCTCTCCCCTACTCACGACCTCGCCAGCGCGCGGACTACGCATCTGAAATCAAATACGCGTTCACTAAGTCGTCAATGCATGAAGTGAAATCTCCAGAGTCGCCGAGCACCTGTATGACTTGAACTGCGCCGATAAATCCCGCGCACAGATTCGCGGCCAGGCGCTGGGCGGCAGAGGCGGGAAGCTGTCCGTCTGCGATCGCAGTATCGACGAATCGGCTGACGAGTTCCACCCACTCACGGAACGCGGGTTGGGCGGTATCGAGACCTGCTTCCATGGTGAGCCTGAGGCCGGCTCGGGCCAGGGCATCGTCGGCTATAAGCGCCGCTGAACCGTTGAAGAATACAGCCAACTTCTCGATCGCTGGTATTGCTGATTTGTCGGTTGATTGCCGGGTTCCGCCGAGCGCGGTCAACCAGTGGTTGATGAGTTCTCGCGCGATCGTTTCCTTGGAGTCGAAGTGGAAGTACACGGCTCCTTTCGTGGAGGCAGCCTCCGCAACGATGTCGTTCATGGAGGTAGCGGCGTACCCATCGATCGAGAATGAGCGTGCAGCTGCCTTGAGGATCTTGGCCTTCGTCTCGTGCGCTCGCTGTTGTCGGGGTCGCTGGCGCGGTTCGGGCGGAACGATCAAGTGGTGTCGGTCGTCTGGGTCGGTCAATGCGGGTTCCTTACCTGCAGTCTGTGGGCACTCTGCTGTGGTCAATCCCTCCATGATGATGCAATTCCTGGCGCTCGGGAACCTTGGCGTTGGCAGGTTGCGGCGCTACTCACGTTGTAGTGACGAGTTGGTCGGTGAAGTGAACATCGGAGGCTCGCATGTCGATGAGCGGCGGATTGTCGAAGCCAGCTGCTCGGGCCGCGGTATCGAACTTTTCGTATCGGCGCCACGAGGTCGATGTTGCAACCGGAGGGTTGGACGTCTGGGCGATCAGCTCCCAGGTGAGAGTCGGGTCTGCAAGCTTGCGTCGTGCGGTGTCCTTGACAGCGTCGGGCAGGTCCGATGTGGCAATGAACCATTCGAGTTCGGCGTGCGCCACCGCCTCTGCGTTCGACGGCTCCGGGTCCACTGAAGACCCCGTTTGTTCGGAGGGGCTCGGGCGCGGAGCGCTTTCCGGCGCGTCATGCGTTTCTACGACGCCTAAAGAAGGCTGGGCTCCTACGGCTGTTTCGTTGCGCATGACGACGCTTTGCGTACCAACCGTACCCACACCTGCGGCAGCATTGTCGATCTCGATCTTGTAGTCGGAATATGCAATACCCGTTGCTTTGATCAGGATTCCCAGACCGTGCGTGAAGGCGAGTACGAGCACCGGCGGAATGACCGCGATCATGGCAGCAACGGCCGGGTCGAGAGGCGTGTAGCCGATGCTCTGACCTGCCGCAACGGCCTGTTGCGCAACTGTTGCGGAGTGGAACGCATGGTAGGCGTTCCCGAGGATGCTGATCGCGACCACCGCAACAGCAACAGCAACGTAGAAGTACTTGTCGCGTCGATGCATCTTCAGTTTGCTCAGAATGACGATGGCGACGGTGGAACCGAAGATTGCACTGTCAACGATGACGGGAAAGATCCATGCGAGGTTTTCGGGGATAGTTCCTTGGCGCGCGAGGTCCCGTTGGACCGCGAAGGAGAGGACAAATGCGCCTGCGGTGATCCCGATTGCGATCAAAATCGCGATGAGAAGTGCGGCGATCAGTGCTCCAAGCTGGATCCGCGCTGCGCGCAGACTAAAATCACCCATGATCGGGTTTTCCTTCCTAAAAGGGGTGTTCTCGGTCTGGAGTCCCGCTGGTTGCCGCCGGCGGGACTCCTCCTGGTTTCGGAAGATTTCTTCTGGTCGTACTCCTGCGTTTCGTCCGTTTTGCGTGCGGTGAGGGTCGACAGCGATTTCTAGCGGACATATCCGAGAGTCGACTGATGTTTTTTGCGTCGCACTCAAAGCACGTCGGGGATGTCGTTCCAGCTGCGTGCCTGTTGATCTCAGAGTGACGTGGGGTGGTCTGCAATTTTGCGTGAGAATTGCGTGACTGCAACGGATTGTTCACGCAATTTGCTCCAGGCTTTGCGCTGCCAAGGCTTCCAAGTTCTACAGAACGGACAGTCAGCAGATGAGAGGGACATGGCATTGCGCGCGCAGCAAGGACTTCCCGCCCCGGCGGTTCGCCTCCCGCCCGCACCCGAGAACCGTTCTCAATATCGAGGTCCTTGGAATGTCCCCCACATGTGCCTACTCGGCTGTCGTGCCAGGCGCCTCTAATTAGGTCTTCCAGCCGAAACACAAGATGCCCTCGCCCGGGGGCCGAACTCCACAATCAAGAATTAAGACAATCCATCATGCGTGCACGCAGTGCATGCCATGCACGCGAATCTCTTATAGTCCCCTGGCCTTCAAGTATTCGTCCAGCGCAGCCTCGGTCATCGATGCCTCGCTGATTTCGCGATCGCCAGTCTCGTACCGCAATTTGTCGACGCCACGCCGAAGGCGATCCTTCGTCGAAGGTTTGATGCGCGTGTTGTGGGTCATCGACAGCTTCTCCTCCTCATCTTTGCGGGCACTGAGATCCGCTGAAGGCGTTGGTGGCGTAGCTGCAGGTGCCGCGGGGGTCGCGTCTCCCCTGGGCGGACGTTCCGGGATGAGTTCAGCCGGATGTGTCTTACGAATGGCAGGTTCCCGCTTCACGCTCATGCCGGCGCTCCGATCACGATGGGCAACTCAGCGAGCAAGTCACTGTAGGCAAGTTGCAGCGTCAATGCTTTCCCACCCTTGAACTGGTGAATCGGAGTGCGATTCGAGTGCGCGTCCTGGCGGGCCGCGAGTTCCGGGATCGATGTCTTGGCGACGAGTGAGCCGTAGGTTTCCCGTAGCTCGCTCTCTCTGAACTCATGTTCGCCGGTAGACCGTTTACGACTGATCACGATCTTGTCGAATTCCAGCTTCGGATTCGCCCGTTTACGAACGGTGTCGATTGTCTCTTCGAGCTTCTGAACGCCACCGACACTGTCGATTGTGGGTTCAGTGATGGCGACAACGCCATCTGCTGCAATAAGAACCGCGAACAGCACCTTGCCCATATTGGGAGGGCAGTCGAAAAGCACGGCGTCATAAGGAGAAAGGTCGAGCCCTTCGAACGCAACGTCTAGGCGAAACACCAGGTCATTCGACCCATCCGACTCGATTTTGCCGAGCTCTTCGTCTGCGGGAATGAGGTCGACGCCATCCCATGGGGTGGCAATGATCGCCTCGGCTGCAATGCCTTCTCTGGTCTGGTTCATGAGGTGGTAGGCCGTCATCATGCCCTCTTCGAGAGTGACGCCGAGGCCGCCGGTCGTATTGCCCTGTTGGTCCATGTCGACGACAAGTACTTTTCCGCCGACCGCGGTGATGGCGCTGGCAAGCCCGAGAGTGGAGGCCGTCTTGCCTACGCCACCCTTCTGGTTGCCGAGTGCGATTTTGCGTGGCTGCATTGCGGACCTTTCATCGAGGGCGTTGACATTTGCGAGGCGTGCATTGCGTGTAAACAACGCGCTGCATGCAATATGTGCATTGCTTGCTGTGTGCGCAATCCACGCTGTACGTGGGCTGCATGCAGACTGTGCGTGACGGGCAATCCAAGCACTGCATGCATTGCGCGCTAAGTCTGCTTCACTCGCTACACACGCACACTGTGCATTACGTGCGCGCGTAGCATAACACGCATGTCATGCGTGACGTACAAGCCTCGCACTCTGCGCGTGTCATGCACGAGTCGCATCAAGTGCAACCCTTGCGTTCAACGCGTGCAATGCTCGTCACGCGTTCACCGCAACCCATGCACGTCATGCGCGACACGCTATCCATGCCTCGCTAGCAAACCCCGCATGCTTTGCACACAATGCGTTCCTCGCTAGCCAAGCACTGCGCACATACAACGCATGGCGTGCTCTGCACGCACAGCTAGCGGTGCTACCTCCGCACGCACGCGGTGCTCTGCATGCACACCATACAACGCTCGCAGCGCACGCAGAGCACGCATGACGCGGTATGCAAGGATTGCACGCATGCCATGCGCTGCTAGCAGGACATGCATTGCATGCACCGCACATCTTTCAGTTCTGCATGCAATGCATGCCGACCACGCATTGCGTGGACGCGCAAAATAGCAGGTCAATGCACTCATTGCCATCGAACGAATCGAAAAACATCTGCCGTGAGTGTCACACACCGATGCAAAAGGTCGACCGACCAAGAGCAGCTTGGCTGCCACGATCACCCGATAGCGAGGCGTTCCAGACATGAACGAAACGTGTGACAGTCCGTCTCGATCAGATTGTCAAGGAAGTCGAAGCGACGCTATTGGGCAGCCAACTGACCAAAGGCGGAAATATAGGGTTCAGCAATCTACGCTGTGCGCACAGAACAAATTGCTCAACCGTCGCGAGCGGTCCTGCCCAGCCATCCGCCAATGCACCGCCCTTGCGGGGATGGAAGGAACGCGCCAACCTCAACGAGGGGCAAGACAGCCTGCCGCTTCAGAAACTTTCTGATGTTCGCACCGGGGGCACTTCAATAGAACCCTGTACCCCTTTGAAGGCCAGAACATATTTCATTCCATCGGGGTCCGAACATCCAGGGCAGAAGGAAGGACTCACGTGAACCGCACGGATGGTGAAAAAACTGAGACATGCGTGGGACGAACAACCGCACTGACCGAGGGGAGGGGGTTCCAATTCTATTGAGAGATACAGCCGACTGACTGCCAGTCGGGGTGCTCATCTAACTCACGAACAACATTGCGGAATCATCTCAGGACACAGCGGGGGCCCGCGGTGAAACGAAAATTCTGCGCGAAAGGTCGGTCGCGGTGTGAACCCGGACGTGTAAGGGAAGGGACGTGTGGAGATCCGGATCAGTCGAAGTTCGGCCGCGACGGAATGACCGAAGCGAGTCCGAGCAGGCACTAACTTTACGTCACAGTGACGAAATTAGGCTTGGGGACGGGGTGGGAAGAATCAGTTCCGTCAGGCTTGATTTCGCCGCTTTGCGAGCAGAACTTTCGGGTGGGTGGGCACATTTCGAATACAGCGACGCATGAATCGCAACGCCGAAACACACGCACTTCTCGACCGAGCGGGGGAGGGGATGGAGACAGCTTCCCGTCTACAAGTATCCCGTGCACGATGCCGGCGCTGCCGTGCCGACGGCTACGAACGACGCAAGGTGGCCCACCGTTTCACGCAACAGCGCTGCCATACATGCAATGCATGCCTTGCAACGCACGCATTGCATGTATGGCATGCGCGACCAGGATGCCTCGCAAAGCATGCGTCACACGCAGTGATCGCACCATGCTCCTCTGCACAAAAAGCCGTTTACCTGCGCAAATAAAGATGCTCAGTCAGGTACATGTCTCGGAGGGATAGACCGATAGACGATCCGAATACCTACGGGCGCGTCTGCATTGGAGGAAACGGCTGTCGTTTCAACCCCTCTCGGATGTTGAACCCGTACCAGCGCGACGTTCTTCAAGCGCAGAGAAGCGGACCGCCAGCCCGCCATTGACTGGCTCGGGCGGGGTCAGTTCTCCGAAAATGGCTGTGGAGCTCCGCGTATTAGATCAAAACATTGCCCTCCGGGTTCTTAGTGTCCCGATCAACGTCGCCATGAGTATTTACACCTGTGGCGATCAGGGTGCTGTGCCACGGATCGCCACACTTCTCGGCAACGCTTGTCGATCATCGTGAGGCGTGTTTTTCGGACGTGTATTGCTTGGCCGGATCGGGCCAGTAAAGCCTCAATGCTGCTGCTTGCACGTCAGGTGTGCCCGAATGCTGGCTACGATCTTGGCGCGGTGCTCCGGGTTCGCTGCCATTTTCGTACGTTGAACATGTGATCTTTCAAGTAATTCTTGTTCCCTCTTTCGCGCCAAGTCGGCCGATTTACGCTGTTCACTGGGCGATTCTCCGGTCCAGTCGATCCCATCGAGCCTGCGTCTGAGGTATGCCAACGGTGAGATCAGGCTTGCTCTTGTTGGCCAGATCCACCCCCGGTCCGCTGTGTCTCGGGAAAGCGTCTGTGCGATGTCACGTCCTGTCCATCGCGTCGTATCGATCTTGACATCGCGGAGAAGATCACAGATCGCCCCGATATGTCCGGTCGGTCTGAGAGCCGGCGCATGGCTGACGAGTTCGGCTGCAGTCCTCTGAAGTGCCAGAGGCCGCGGTGTGATCCGAGAAGTGCTTCGTTTTTTTGTTGTGAGCTGGGCTCGCGCATGCGCGCGTTGGTGAGTTCTTCCTAACGGAAGAACTTCAAAAGATAAAAAACCAACACTAGATAGGGTGTCAGTTCCTATCGGCCCTGGTCGACTGCTGTGGGGCTGATAGACGCGATTGACGTCGGGCCTCAGAGAGTTGTGAGCTCTGAGGCGGGTTGCTCTTTCAGAGGCGCGAGACGGTCGCGTCTTGGCGAGTTTGCGGTGAGGTGTCGTTGCCACGATTGTTCGAGGGGATGACAGTGACCATGTCGATGCAGCGCGGTGCTGTTGACCCCCGTGATGGGCTTCAGCAGCCAGAAATTCCAGGGTTTTGAGGTTCCGTCCACGGACGTGTTCGATGCCCATTCCCAGCGCGATGAGCACTCGCCTGGCGCGATTGACAGAGGATTCGCTGACTTTGGCCCGGGCAGCGATCGTTGATTTCGCTGCGGAGACCCCGCGGCCGGTGTGCGATTCGGCGAAATGTGCGTGAGCTTGTGCCACTGCGTAAGCCTTGTCGGGCTTGATCAGGTTGCGCGCGCACAACGCCTTGCCGGCCGGGCTGGTGGTGTGATGCCGGAATTGGCGGAGCCATTCCCTGCGTGATGTCCACACTGGAACGCGCGCTTGTTCCGTTGGTTCGACAGGTAGGGACCAAGAGCGTCCACGCTGGTAAGTGGACTCGTTGAGTTGCCGTGTAGCGGATTCGAGGCGCGCTATACGTGAGAGAGCATCATCGACTGCCGCTTGCCATTCGTCGACTTCTGTCGATTGAGGAACAGCGGATTGGGCGCCGATGCGCGACACGCCGAAGGTTGGTGATATGGAATGAGTTGGGCTGTATTCAGGGTATGCGCTACCCTGAGACATACCTGCCATAGGTAAGTCCCTTCCAGGGGGATGCAGTACGAGCAGAGAAAGCGCTAACTTTCGAAGCTCACCTCTCGAGAATGTTCGAGAACAGATGTCGGAGAACCTGCCAGTTCTCAGTCGACGTCAAGGACCTGCCAGTCCTTATTTCGCCGCGATGCGGTCCGCTCCCAATCACCCCCTTCGGGGGCCTTTGTGCTTTTCAAGAGGTCTGCGCTGTTTAGTTAGGTATCGGGGCACTTCGTTCGTTGTCGGCTAGGGGCGGCCTCCCTGTCTGCGGATCCGCTGTACGCGCGTCACGGCCGCGGTTGTTCGGAAGGTCTGTTCGATCCGGCGGCCGCACATCGGTACCACTATGGGTACGGTGCTGGCTTGCTCGGATGGGACATTCGGGACGCAGAAGTGTGATCCGAGCGCCGCGAAAGCCGAAATGTGATCTGGACGTGCCAAAAATGACACCGCGAATACGTCCGCGAGTATGGCGGAATTGCGTTTCTGCGATATCATCGAGTAAGCACCGCCTCTTCCTTTCGAGGTAGTGGTGGTCACCGCCTCTTCCTTCACTGGGTTAGTGGTGGTCAGGGAGCTGGGAAGCTCTCACAACCGCATAAACGGACAGCCCCCGATGCCGCCAAGCCCTGGGGGTTGTTCGCTGTCTAGGGGTAGTTCATGCGCCGACCGCAAGCTGCTCGATGCGGCGCAGTGATCCAGCGGCCTCGACCTCAAGCAGTCTCAGCTGGTCCGGATGCAGTTTGTCGATGATGTAGTCCGGTATGTCCAGTCCATGGGTGATGGCCAGTATGAGCACGGAGTAATCCCCAGCAGGGATTCCGAGTTCGGCGGCCCGATCCTCGTACACCTTGTGCTGCTTGAGGGGAGCACGAGTCGCGATGTGTCCGCGAGGTCCCTTGTTGTGCTGTGCCATGAGGAAAGACTAGAACCAATCTGTAACTGATACGGGTAGGCGCGCTTGTTCGGTGTGTCGCGTGTGGTTGATGTTGCCATGGAGTTCTGAGGGATTTTGCGGCGGCCCGCCTCACAGACCGCCGCCGGCCCGACCAGGGAGGGGCTTGACGGACCACCTCTGCGGCTTCGCTGAAGGTGGGGTTTGGGTGCGTTGGCGGTCGGCGGTTCGATGATGGGTCTAGCGTCGGAATCGGGTTCGATTCTTCGGGAGCGGATGGAGATGCTTGGCTCTCATGCTGTCAGACGCCGGGGAGGTTCATGTGCGACTGAACGCGGGGGAGGGGTTATGTAACCCGCGTGTTTGACGGCGCTTCCGCAGGCTGCTGCCGTGTGTCCTGGAGATGGATGGAGACGGGGGTCTGTGGACAGTCGATGGTGCGTCTGCGAGCTCGATGGCTCGGGTCACGTGTCGAGAGGAGCACCTGAAAGATCCGGAAAGGCACCTTAACCTGTCAGCTGCCGAACGTAGGTTTCCAGCGGGGAGGGTTTGTGCCTTCGTGTCCGCCTGCGAATCGTGAGGGACTTCGGTTGGGGGAGGTCGATCCGCATATATTGTCACGCGGAATGCTCTTTATCGCAGTTGCGCAGAGGATTTCGTTCACCGGATTCGAACATTAGGGTCGTGCGTCGTTCGGCTTCCGTGAGTACATTGCTCGGATCGACGTATTGACGGTGCGCTGTTCGCGCACTCGAAGGAATGCTTCGCATTCCGTCAATATTCGTTTCTCAGGACTCAAAGGTTCCACAACGCCAACAGTTCGGCCCGAAGACTGAGCGAGCGAACGTAGTGGTTGGACCGCAGTTGTGCGCTGGGGTGCCCGACCTCGACGAGATACCTCTCGGTGTCTGGCACAGGAAGCGGTGGCAGGTCGTTGCGAACGCGGAGAAAGAACTGAAAATGACTGGGGGAATCCGGTATTCGATCCTGGTTGGATATCACGACAGCGGGTGGCAATAACAATTCGTTGTCCGTGGAGACGCGGATGACGACGTCCCCACGTGCCATGCTGCTTGGTTTTCCGAGTCTGAGTGTTTCGAGTCGGTATCTCACGCTCGGATTGACCGAAAGATGCTTCGTTGAAGTCTGTTTCACAGGCGCGATGCGCACGGAGGGACGGGTTTCGTGATCGCTGACTTGCCTGATAAATACTCGGTTGGTCGGAGCAAGAGGAAAGTCGTTGTCAAGGTTCTGCATTCGGCCAGTGATGCCAGGTATGGGTACGGCACGCCCGATCGCCCATTCGCGCGCGGCGTTGTCGATGAATATTTGGTCTACAGCAGTGGTTTCGTCGATATTGTTGACGAACGCGCGACTGTCGGCAACCACTTGGGGGTCATCGGAAATGACGACCGCTTCATGGGTGAATGTGGAATTTTCGGAAGCATTCGGCGAGCCGATTACAGCTCGTTGGTTCGTCACGATGACCTTGGCGTGCAGTGTTGACGACGACAGGATGCGAACGCCCTTGCTGAGGTAGTGCGCAAGAACGGCAGGTGAAGTGGCGTGGGCGCGGATCGCCGCGGTAGAAGCATTGACGATCAGAAGGTCTCCACTGCGAAGTGGAAGTAGTTCGGGCGCAAGGTGTCCGAGATAGGGAACAGCGGCATAGCGTGGGCCTCGCGTGCGGATCGCGCGAGTGATGTGTGGCCACGGGTTCGGTCCGTGGAAGCTGGTCCCCATAGCCTAGAACGGTAGCGCGAATCGGGCCCGATTTCTGGCTCCTGCGTGAAAGCTGCCGTCGTTCTGAGTCGTCTCCGGAGCAAAAGAAACTTCCGGATATCTGTGATCTGTCGTGGAGGTCGAAGAATGTTGTAGCGATCAACCCTGCCGGGTCAGACGGCGTTATACCCCAGTGCGACTGCAGCGCTGTCGATTCGGCGTGCGATTTCGATACGGGACGGTGGCAGTGATGGCGCCGGACGGGTGGGAAGGGTCTGCTGCTTGTTCGAGCAGCGCCCCGCGCAGTGCACCGGGAAATTTGCCGCGGTACGCGATCCCGCGGGGGTGAGGGCGGGCGTGGTGGATCGTGCGGGCCCATGCCTGGAGGGGCGTGTAGTCCTGAGATCGTAGGCGCTCGCCGTGTGGATATCGGGTGACTGATGTAGTGTCGCTGGCGGGCCGAGTCGATTCGTGATCAGTGCTCGAAAAGTGAACGTGCAGAAAACTTCTCGGCATTCTAGTGTAGGTCGGGCGGCGTGGTCTTCATGAACTGATGGAGCCGTGCCTCGTGACGGGGAAGCCGGGCGTGTTGGGCTGCAGTGGAGGTTCGTCTACTACTCTTTGGCAGCCTCTTGTCGCGAGTTCAGGTGAGGTGGCGGCTGGGAGGCGTCAGCGTGGCTTCGGCGCCCCATCAGATAACAGGCGGTAGGGCCGGCGTGATGGTTGTGAGCGCAACGTAGGACATGGCACTCACTGGAGACGTTGTGGGGAAGACGATTCCGTTGAGATAGATCCATGAGGTTGCGACGGCACCGGCGATCAGTGCTGCGATTGTCACGGTGGTGGCTGCGCGCTCGCGGAAGAGGAGCATCACGGCCCCGGCGCTGGGCTTTCGGGCGGGGTCAGCGCGGATAACCTCTGGCTACGGTGCGTGCAAGGATACCGAGCGTGGCTTTGAGAGATCCTTCGGCGATGACGGGAAAGATTCCTGCTTGCCGCCAGGCGGGGCCGATATCAGACCAGTCGTAGTACGAGGTCACGAGGGAACTGTGGCCGTCGTCGGCCGGCTCGATCCGATATCCGTAGACGTGCCCGATCGGAGGCCGGACAGTTCCGAGGATGGTCCATGCTATTTCGCGTTGGGGAACAAAAGTTTTGATCGTCACTGTGACGTCGTACTGTCCCATGGGTAGGTCGCCCAGAGCTTCGCGATCCATGTGGACGACGAATTCGTCGCCGGTCGCGGTCACGAGTTCGCCATCTGCGCCCATCAGCATTCCGGATCCGTCGATGGCGACGTGCCCCTGAGGGTCGCAGAGGACCGCGAAGATCGATGCGGGGTCGGCACGGATGGTGCGCTGTACTTCGATCCGTTCGCTAGTCATGTGGCGAATGCTGCCATACCGCCGATCGGTCGGCGAGGTTTCTCTCGTTCGGTGGGTGCATTCATCGGCTTCGGTCGGTGAGGCGGGGTGATGCGCGGACATGTCGGATGCTGCCGTTCACGCGCCGGATGGTTGAGTAATCCTGAGCGGGGTAGGTGATCCATGGAGTCTTCGCGAATGCTCGTGGAGAGCGTGGGTAATCGACCGTGTGGATACTGGGTGACTGTTGTAGTGCCGCTGGCGGATTGTGTCGACTCGTGAGAGGTGCTCGACAAACGAACGTGCGGAGAGTTTCGCGATAATTTAGTGGCGGGGACAGTTCCATTCGCCGAAGAACCTGGCCATGGCACTGGGCGGTGAGGTGGGGGAGCTGTGTGTCGAAATCGAACCACTGTTCGTCGATCCTCGTTTGCCTCTGAACTCTGCACCCGTGGACAATGGAACGCAACGGAAATGGGGATCTCACTTGTGCGCGGTACTGATAGGCGTCGTTGTCGAGCGTTTTCTGTGGAACTTAAGTGCTAACGCACCCCTTGTTGAGATGCCGAAACTACGACTTAAGTCGGAACAATTGAGATAAATCAAGAAAACTGGCACGAGTTCTAAAACACTGTCTACGGTTACTTCCACATCGTGATCGCTCGGCCCTAGATCCCGTCCTTCGGGTGACGGAAATTCTTACCGGCGACATGCGACTGTCCGTTGCGAAGGAGTGGGGCCGAAGTCGCTGGTGGAGTCGTGGACTGCTGTCCTCAACGTCGGAGCGGCACCGTTCGCAGGAGCGGGCAGTGATGTTTCGGCGATAACGACGACCGTGATGGGTCGACTAGGTATCGCGGCAGATGATCGACCGTGGCGGTGGATCGCTTTGTCCTTTGCCGCCGTCGGCCAGTTTGTGCAGCGGGTGTATTTAGCGGCGAGGCCCTTGGACAACCGCGACCCGACGTGGAGTCTGCTCGACCACGACAGATGGGCATCACGGACAGCTGCGATGGTCATTGCGGACGCCGAGCGTGGGATCCTGCTGTGACCTCCGCGGGTACGCCTGCGCGTGAATGGTGTCGGTGTCGAGCGGTTCACGTCACCAGGTTTCACGACGTCCGTGATCGATTCCGGCGCGGTCACCGTGTCGGCAATGCGGGTGGCGAAACCCGTGTAACTGATATGCGGCCGAACGAATCCTCTTGCGAGGTATCACTGTAGGGATCGCCTGCGCATGGTGAGAAGTTCGGCGAGTTCGTTGACCGGCTCCCAGATCACTGGTTGGGGCACGTCCGGGGCGCTCTGCCACCGCATTCCGCCGGAGATCCAGCGTTCACGCCACTGTTCATGCGTGCTCGATTGCCTGCTGTGGCGGTGCTGGTCGGCGCCGGGGGCCGCGTCGAACGTGAACGCGCACGCTGGACACCTCTCGCCGGAACCCGAACCATCTCGGGCGTAAGGCCGCTCGCGTAATCCAGGGTATCCACAGACTTGGCACCGAAAAGTCCTGGTAGTCGAGGGGACGATGTCGACGACAACGCCCTTGCTGCTGAACTTGGTGGGGTAGTCGTCCTCCAGGCGGTCGAGTGCGGTCCACTCCACCCCGGGCTCGATCTGGTGAAACCGGAAGGTGCCGCAATTGCTGTTGACGAAGATCATGCAGCGAACGGGGGCGGGTTCGGGCAGATCGTAGACAAGCTGGGCGAATTCGCGGGCGAACGCGATCCCTTGCTCGAGCAACGCGCGTTGATCGGATCTGGTGATGAACGGTCCCATCGACTCGACCGGAAGGCCGGAGGGAAGGAAGTCTTCCGCGACGGCATTCGGGGCGCGCAGTGGCACATAGTCTTCGAGGTGGAATGAACTGTCGTTGCATTCCCACCCGGTGTAGTCGAAGAAGTTTGCCGGCGGACTCTCGTCGTCGGCACGTGAGTCCGCCCAGACCAGGAGCTTTCCGCGGCGTTCTATTCCGCGATTCAACTTCGCCCTGAGCTGCGGCGTGAGGCCGTCGGTGGGGTCGATCGCAGAGAACCCGACGCCGACACCCAGGAATGCTGCGGCGTTGTCGGTGATCCGAATAGTGAGCATGTGCTCATGCTTCCAGTGACCGCGCGCTTCCGCTGGCAGGTGGTCCTGTGGTGCGGCGCACGACGGGCCGAGCGCACTTGATGAGCGTTACGGTCTGACGATGACTCCGATTGAAATCGACCTTCCGGATCCGGCTGCAGCACATCGGATGCTCGCGGGATGGGCGGCAGCGTACGCGGCAGTTTTCTCCTTCTCTGACCTCCATTCGACCTTCACCATCGAAACAATCGAGTCACCGACCGTGACGGCGGCGGATCACACTTCGACTTCATTTCGCTGCCGAGCGGTCGTGCTGCGATCTGCGGTTTCGACCGGCACAGCCCTGATCCTGCTGTGGAGGGCGGCCGCGCCGTCTTGTGTGATCACGGTGCCGAACCCTGGTGGCTCGAAACCGCCAGCAACGATGAAATCCTGAACTTCGCCTACGGATACGAGTCCGGGAGGTGGAGAGCTGTTGGCCATGATCCGACACGCGTTGTGCCTTTCGTCCTTGCACCGGGTTCGTCCAGGGAGCCGAATTCAGCGCTCTCCTCCCTCGCGGACTTCCTTGAGCAGGCTTCGGAAGACCTTCTCGGGCAACCGGTACGCGGAGATGACGCGGCCCTCCGCGCGTTGCTCAATGCTGGATCGGACCTCGACGAGCTGACTCTGTGCTTAGCGCTGGTGGGGGAGTACGAGTACCTGCAGGATGGGCTCGAAGCGGCAGCTCTGTTTCGGCTCCACGACTCTCCGCGGTGACCGTCGGCTCACCGCGGCCAGACGACAGTTGCCGGTCGCGTTGTGCGCCAATGGACGTGTGGTCAGACCGGCTCCAAGAGTGACGGGTTGTTGTTGCGAGGGCTGTTCACCGCAGTCGAGACTTCGTAGGGCTCGAGATGCGGCTCCGGAACCGAGTTGATCATGGCCTGGACCTCACCTTTGTCGGTGAGGTTCGGGTCGAGCCAGTGCTCCCAGAATGTCTCTGGGAGGATCAGCGGAGATCTGTCGTGTATGTGGCCCGAGGCATCTGTTGCTGGTCGAGTCAAAACTGTACAGGTCCATACCCACTTGTTTGGATCGTCTTCTGGCAGTTCAGGATCGGGCCACAACTCGTAGAGTCCAGCCATTGCGATCACGTCGCTTTCTCCGTGGAGAAAGTATGGAATCTTCGACCCTGCTTCACTTTTCATCCACTCGTAGTATCCATTGGCCGGAATGATGGCGCGCCGTTTGGATGCACTGCTTCTGAATGATGGTTTCTCGGTGACGGTTTCGCTGCGGGCATTGATGAGCTTGGATGCCATTTTCCGGTCTTTCGCCCAGGCCGGCAGCAATCCCCATTTGACAGATCTGAGTTGACGCTGGGGCTCGTCGTCCGGTTCTTCGCGTGGGGTGCGTTCGAGGATCACACGAGGTGCCGTCGATGTCGAGGACGTCGAACACGTAGTACGAGGTTGCGACCTCGTTGCGGAGCTGAGCGGTGGGCCGCAGGACGTGCATTCGTCGTTGCAACAGGGAGAAGGACGGGACACCGTCCGGTCCGAGTGCGACGATTTCCCCGTCGAGGACGGTTTTGCGGTGATCGAGCACAGAGCGGAGCGCGTCCACGATCTCGGGGAACGATGCGCTGATGTTGTTATCGTTGCGCGACCAGAGCACGGGCGACTCGGAACCTGTTGTGGTGATGGCTCTTTGGCCATCCCATTTCGATTCGAAGGCCCTTATCTGAACTAGTGCGTAGCGACGCCTGGTCGAACTGGGGAATTTTTTCTATATCTGCTCGGCTCATCTGTCGAGGGCGCCCAATGGGCGGAGTTTTCGCGGGGTTTCACCGCAGTCGTAGCGGTGAGAGTTCGGCCCTAGTCGCTCAGCGACTTGGGCGGATGCCAGGAGGAGAGGCAGATAACAAATTTGCCGAGACTGGTGACGGTGCCTCCCAAGGCCAGCACGTCATATCTCACAAAACCGGACAGCACGCGATCAGTTCTCGACCTCAGCTGTATATCTTTGGCGGGGTAGAGGTTTCATTCTGCGTGGTCCCTGTGCGCCGGTAAGGCCAGCGCACAGAGTGCCGTCACGATCATGATTGCCGCAATGGCGTAGAACGCACCGTTATACGAGGCCAGAAGGTCGTCCTTGTCGAGACTGCTCGTAGCTGCATAAGTGACCAGGACGGAGAGCCCGAGCGCGCCGCCGATCTGTTTGGTGGTATTCATCAGCCCTGAGGCAGCACCCGCGTCGGCGGCGGGGATTCCTGAGGTGACAGCAGCAGTGATGGGAGTGTTCAGTATTCCACTCCCGACGCTGAAGATGATGGCGGGCAGAAGGATTCCCTGCACATAACCGCTGTCGGTATCGAGTTGGGCTTGTAACCAGAATCCTGCAGCAGCCACGATCGATCCGGATGCAATGAGAAAGCGGCCGTCAATTCTGCCCATCATCCAGGGAGTCAGCCCCACCCCGATAGCTATCGCGACAATGGTATGAGGCAGAAAGGCCAGACCTGTTTGTACGGGGCTGTAGCCGAGAACATTCTGCATGGACAGAGTCAGGAAGTACCACATCGGGTTCAGGCATGCTCCAGCCAGCAGCATGATCACATTGCCGATGGAGACTGCCCTGTTCCGAAAGATATGCAGCGGTATCAGAGGTGACGATGTCACCCATTTTTCGACGACGACGAAAGCGATCAGGAGCGATACGCCAATCGCAATGCCAGAGATGGTCGAGTTTGCCGACCAACCATCATCTGCAGCCTGGGCGATACCGTAAGCCAAGGATCCGAGACCTGCTGTCGCCAAGACTGCTCCAGCGAAGTCCAGTCGTGGACGCGGCCCAGAGGGACGATCAGCGGCAATATAGCGAACAGTCAGCAGCACTGCAGCCATCCCGATCGGCACATTGATCAGCAGCGTCGACCGCCATGTCAGATATTCGGTGAGGATACCTCCCACCAAATTTCCTGCTGTGCCGCCTGCGATGCCCACCGCTGTCCAGGTGGCCAGTGCACGAGTGCGGCGGGGGCCTTCGGGGAATGTGGCGGTCAGAATAGTCAGCGTCGCTGGAGCGAGGATTGCAGCACCCAAGCCTTGAACCGCCCTGGCCACGACGAGAAGAGACGCCGAATTTACGAGGCCACCGGCGAGGCTTGCTCCGGAAAACACTGCCAAGCCGATCAAAAAGACCCGTCGGCGCCCGAGAAGATCCGCCAGACGGCCACCGAGCAGCAGGAAGCCCGCAAAGGTCAATGCGTAGGCATTCACTACCCATGCCAGTCCGCCAGCGTCGAACCCAAGACTCTCGCGGATGGACGGCAGAGCAACATTCACCACCGAGATATCAAGAACAACCATGAACTGCGCGGCACACACCACTGCGAGTGCGATGCTCGCGGAGCGATGTCGGTTTTCCTCGACGAGCGTGGTGTTCATCGGACTTCGAGGCATAGGCCACTCCCCAAAACTTGGTACATCTGTATCTTATACAAACGTACCAAGGTGAGTTTTTGCAGATGTCGAGTTCCGGCTCTACCTCCGACACAGGGAGCCCTCGCGGAGCCACAGTTTCCGAGCACAAGACAAGCGGTACAGACGTATCATCTACGGCTGTACCAGGATCGGTTCGACACATGCAGGGAGATTTCACGGTGCCACGCAGACCCGACCCCACCCGGCGCCGTGCAGAAATTGCCGAGGCGCTTGTTCGTGCCGCCAATCGAGACGGTCTGCATGCGGTAACAATGAGATCCGTCGCCGCCGAAGCCGGTGTGTCGCTGCGGTTGGTGCAGTACTACTTCACCAGCAAAGAGGAGCTCCTGGTCGGCGCTCTCCAACATCTGGAACAAAGTAGCCAGGAGCGATGGGCACAACGACTGGCCGATCTTCCGAGTCCTCCGCCACCACGATCGATCATCGATGCGTTCGCGGCCGAAGCGTTGCCAACCGACGAACCCAGCAGCATGTTTCATCTGGTGTGGATGTCCTACGCGGTTCTCGCGATGACCAATACTCAGGTTGCACGGCATCCGTCCATCAGCGGCATCGACCGACTGGAGCGCCAACTCACCGAAGCACTGCAACGCGCGGCGGATGCCGACGAACTTGTCGACTGTGACGCGGCGATTGAGGCTGCACGCCTGGTGGCACTGGTCAACGGTCTGGGCACGAGCATCCTGGTCGGTCAGCGCTCCATAGATCGAGCCACCGAAGTAATCACCTACCACCTCGATCGCCTCTTCGCGGTTCCACCAGCAACGATCACCGAGCCTGCCACCTGATTACAACTGCAGTGCCGGCATCTACGCTCGACGAACCCCTGGGCTGCGGGGCCAGCTGAGGTGATTCAGCGAAAGATTGCCCATACTGCGAGGACTACCAGCAGTACGGCAAGGACGAACAAAACCACGAACGTGGCGGTGGGATGGTCGTTGATCCATTCGCTGAGTGCGTGGAGGCGGGTCGATGCATCGGATGTGATGGTCATGCCGTCACTTTCATGAGTTCACACCTGGAGTGGTTTCCGGTGAGGTGGCGGATGGGTGGTCAGGCCGGTGGGTCGAGCCTCTCCGTCGCCGGGACGGCAGCGGCGTCGAAGTCCGCGGCCGAAGTCGAGCGAACTCGCTGCCACGCGTGCCAGAGGAACCACGTCGAGAGAAAGGCACCGACCACGGTGCTCGCGACGAAATCGCTTGCGGTTTCAGTGAGGGCATGCACGTGGGGTTCCCTCAATTCCAGGTGGTATCGGGCAATCCAGAGGGGAATGGCACCGAGAGTGATGGAGACTGCCATGAGGGCGAAAAAGGTTGCTGCCCAGCGTCCTCCGCTTGCATGATCGATGTCGGCGAACGACCATGCCAGGCACAGGATGTATGCGTACACGGCGGAGATCAGTGCGGCGAGCATGTGCGCTGTGACCGGATTGTCTGTGAGCGCCGTCCATTTCAGGATCGAAAACAGTGTCGTCGTGGCCATGGTGCCCGCTGTTGCGATCAGGAGGAATTTCACGGCTTCGGGGTAGCGCAGAAGCCTCGCGATCCAGCGCTGCGGCAGGGCGTACACGAGGGCTTGGGAGAGGATGGTCAGTGCCGAGGTCACGTTTGCGCTTTCCGGCGTGGGGGCTGGGGGAACATGTACGACGAAGGTGTCATGAGGTGCTCCGGCGCGGCATGACGAAGAGCCATCGTTGTCCGGCGGAGGTCAGCGCTGCGTGAATCGCCAGGGATCCACCGACTGCAACGGTGGCTACCAGGAGGGGGCCGAACACCAACAGCGCGTTACGGGTGAAATCGAAGCCTGCGTGAACAGCGGCGACCACGATGATGCCGAGAAGTACTTCGTGCATGAGGTACACCGGCAAGGTGAGTGTTCCGAGCTTTCTGAAGGGGGCGAATATCCGCAGTGCCTGCAGTTGCGATGTGAGAGTGATGCCGACGAACAGACCCAAGGCGCTCAGGGTGATCGTCGCGGCGCCGACCGAGGTGATGTACCCATTGACGTGCAGGGCGTACGCGAGCGCGAATGCGGTGCCGGAGAGCGCGAGACGTGTCATCGTCGTCGATGCGGCGGCGGCGCGGATCATCTGTTGCAGGTGCGCTCCGGCGAGGAAGAAGAGGAAGAGTTCCATCATGTTTCCCCAGGTCCAGTCGACGCCTCCGATGCTGGGAGCGGTGAAGGCCAACGCGATCGCACCGAGCAGTTGGACTCGATAGTCGATTCCGCCGAGTGCTTTCGTGAGCACCGTGTACACCGCGAGTGCGTAGAGGAACCACAACCCGCTGGTCGGTACGACCAGCGCAGTGATCAAGTTCAGTGGGCTCGAGGTTTCGTCGGTTCCTGCGGTGGCCGGAAAGGCGCTGAAGAACACGAAGCGCAGAACCGTCCACATGAGGTAGAGGTATGCCAGAGGCAGGACTCGCCGCCGGATCACCGTTGCCCACGGCAGTGATGTCACTTTGTGTGCGAAGAGGCCGGCGGTGAGGAAGAACAAGGGCATCCGAATCGGTTCCGCAACAGCGTTGATGTCGTTCCAGATCCCTGCGGCCAACCCGCGGGTGACGAGAAAGTTGGTGCTGTGCAGGAGGACGACCAACGCGATGCTGATCCCTTTCGCCAGGTCGACCCAGTCCACCCGCCCTGTGTGCGCTGCCGTATCGCCCGATTTCGGTTCGATGGTTCCGTCGTTGATTCGGTGCACCGGATCTTTCTCCTCGATGGTGTTGGGCGGACGTGACTCTCATGGACTTGGCGGCGGTCGAACACCCGCCACAACTTTACTCTTACGTTACAGTAGGTTTATCGAGGGTCCGGAGCGTCCTGGTGCCATTTCACCGACCGCCGCGAACGGGGGCCCGCCGGGTGGCGAGTTCCGGTTTCTCGACAACACGGCGAGAACCAGACGTGAAGTACCACCATAATTCGTTGCGCTACAGCACAATTAGGTGATAACCGAGCGCAGACGGCGTCCACCCATCTCAATGCGATGAAGTGAGGGTGCCGCTGAGCCCTCGGTGACGCTCGAGGCTGGCGCCGTCGAGACCGATGATCTCGACGTGCTTTCCCTTCGCTTCGTACTTGTGCTGAATGGCATCGAGAGTGGCGACCGTCGAGGCATCCCAGATGTCGGCACCGGTGAGGTCGATGATCACGTTCGCCGGATCGTCGACGTAGTCGAACTGATAGACCAGATCGTTGCTCGAAGCGAAGAACAGCTCCCCGGTCACCCGATAGACGCGGGTATCGACGAGTCCGTCCTCGTTGGTGTCCGCTTCGGACACCTTCTCCACATTCGTCAGATGCGCGACGCGGCGGGCGAACATCACCATCGCCGTCAGCACACCGACGATCACGCCGTAGGCGAGGTTGTGTGTGGTGACGGTGACGATCACGGTGGCGGCCATGACGAGGGTTTCGCTACGCGGCATGCGGCGCAGGGTCTTCGGGTGCACACTGTGCCAGTCCATGGTTCCGACGGAGACCATGATCATCACCGCTGCGAGCGCGGCCATCGGGATCAAGGCGACGACGTCACCGAGTCCGACGACGAGGATCAGCAAGAACACTCCGGCCAGGAACGTCGAGATGCGGGTGCGGGCGCCGGATGCTTTGACGTTGATCATGGTCTGGCCGACCATCGCGCAACCACCCATGCCACCGAAGAATCCGGTCAGGACGTTCGATACTCCCTGCGCCCACCCTTCGCGGGTCTTGTTCGAGTGCGTGTCGGTGATGTCGTCGACCAACTTCGCCGTCATCAGCGATTCGAGGAGGCCGACCAGCGCCATCGCCAGCGCGTAGGGAGCGATGATGGTGAAGGTGTCGACGGTGAGCGGCACATCAGGAAAGAACAGCGACGGCAGGCTCGACGGCAATTCGCCCTCGTCCCCGACGTCGGGGACGTTCAACGCGAAGACCACCGTCGCCGCGGTCAGCAGCACGATCGCCACCAGTGGTGCCGGTACTGCGGTGGTGAGTTTGGGGAGCAGGATCATCACCAGCAATCCGACTCCGACCATCGGATACACCATGGCGGGGACACCGATCAGGTGTGGGAATTGGGAGGTGAAGATCAAGATCGCCAGTGCGTTGACGAAACCGATCATCACGCTGCGCGGGATGAAACGCATCAACTTGGCAACACCGAGGACACCGAAGGCGATCTGAAAGATGCCGGCCAGGATGACGGTGGCGATGAAGTAATCCAGTCCGTATTCACGTGCAACCGGCGCAATGACCAGGGCTATCGCACCGGTAGCGGCGGAGATCATTGCCGGGCGGCCTCCGAGGAATGCGATGGAGACGGCCATGACGAAGGATGCGAACAGCCCCACACGGGGGTCTACGCCGGCGATGATGGAGAACGCGATTGCCTCGGGAATCAAGGCGAGGGCAACGACCAATCCGGCGAGGACCTCGGTTTTGAGTAGTCGCGGTGATCGCAAGGCGCTCATGACCGTCGGTGCGGTCATCTGTGCGTCCCGAATGGTCGAGGGTGGTGAGGCATGTGCTGCCACGATGCTCCGTTCACGTGTGAGCAGGAGAGTTCCTACTCGGCTGGGGTGGCGCGTCGTGCGCCGGGGATGCGTGCGGCAAACCTGGGAATCTCCTGGCCGCGGCCGCCTGGACAGGCGACGGGGTTGACCGAGAACGGCGAACCCTACTCTTACGGAATGGTAGAGTTTGGTTACCGGATAGGCAAAATAGTGTGACGCGCCCCACCGTGCCGTGAAGAAAGATCGGGGCATGTGGGTAACCCGCATCCACGTTCTTGCAGTACTGGGCGCAGCTGCTGCGCATGACCGTGACCGAAGGGGACAACGATGGCGGCGGAGAATGTGGAGAAACTTCACGCACTGTTGCGCACACTGGACACGGTGATGGTCACGACCGTCGACGATCAGAACCGGTTGATCAGCAGGCCGATGGCCTTGCGTATGGGCGATTTCGGCGGAACTTTGTTCTTCCTTGCTCCGACGAACTCGCGCATCATCTCCCACATCGCCGCGAGATCGGCGGTCAACATATCGTTCACATCGGCGAACAGTTCCGTATCCCTCACTGGTACTGCGGATTTCACCACCAACTACAACAGTGTGGCCGAGCACTGGCACAGCAGGCTTGCCCCGTGGCTCCCTCGCGGGACCACCGGGGCGGCGCTGATCGAGGTCACCATCGACGAGGCGAGATTCTGGAGCGTTCCCCACGGTTCGACAGGAGCTACCGGCGCCTAGCGCTCGCCTGTCACCGCAATTCAGCCGTGTCGAATCGCCGGAATATCAAGTGCGCAATAATAGTTCACAGACCGGAGGCCATCCGAATATCTGGACGGAGAGCCTCGACCCGCACTGGTGCGGGGCCTACTCCGCCGGCGCGCTCCCGGATCAGAGAGATGCCGGCGACGATGAACCCGAGGTCGCGCTTCGCGCTGCGAGCAGTTCGGTCAGTTCCTCGGCGTACGCCAATTGCCGCCGCAGCGTGGTGCAGCTCTCCGAGGCCTTGCCGTGGCATTCGTTGATGAAGTCCTCCGCCTCGGAGCGCTCTTTCTCGGTAGCCGAGTCGTCGTTGACGACGTCGAGCGCATCGAGTAGGCCTTTCATTTCGGCGAGGGTGAATCCGAGTGGCTTCATACGCCGAATAACCAGTAGGCGTTCGACATCGGCTTCGGTGTAGAGACGGAAACCGCCGACGCTTCTCTCCGAGGGAACGACCAATCCGACGTCGTCGTAATGCCGCACGGTGCGGATGGACAACTCGGTGCGGTGCGCGACCTGCCCAATCTGCATATGCATGCCGTCGTCGTCACCCATCGGTGCACCTCCACATCCATCTACCCGGCCTTGAATGACGGGCAGATGTTTGCGCCCGCGCTCGGTGACCACTCTAGCGAGCACCCGCATCGGACCAGACCTGCCGGACCGAACGCGAGGTGCGAGCCACCAAACTCTACTGTAACGTACGGGTAGAGTTGCCGTCCTGAGTTGATCGGCGAAAATCCGAGGAGACAGTTCGTTGCCTGTTCCATCGCTGACGTCACCCCGGTGGGCACCTGTCACCATTGCCATGGGTACCGCATTCTCGATTGCGGTGGTCGCCGCGTACTCGATCATCGCAGTCAACGGATATTTGATGGATCTGTCCGTCTTCCGTGACGCAGGACTGGCTTTCACATCAGGGTTGCCGCTGTATTCGGAAGATTTTCCGAGCTCGTCCGGGTTCCGGTTCATCTACTCGCCGTTCGCGGCGATAATTTTCGCGCCGATGGCGTGGAGTGATCCCGTTGTCCTGCAGGTGATATGGACATCGATCAATATCGCGCTGGTGTGGTGGATCCTGAAAGTCGTCCTGCGCCAATTGTCGATACCGCGGCCATCTCTTGTGGCTGCGGCGCTGACTGGTGTGGCGCTGGTCCTCGAGCCGGTGCGCTCGAACCTCGGGTTCGGGCAGGTCAACATCGCGTTGATGGCGTTGGTCGTCGCCGATTGCTGCGGCGCCCTGCCCCGCAGATTCAGAGGAATCGGCATCGGAATTGCCGCGGCCATCAAGATCACTCCCGCTGCCTTCGGGCTCGTCCTGCTCGTGCGGCGAGACCTACCCTCGATCGCCCGCGCCCTCGGCGCATTCTTGGTCACCGTCGGTATCGGTTTCGTATTTCTGCCCAAGGATTCGGTGTGGTTCTGGGCGACGGAATTCTTCCGCAGTGACCGCGGCGGTGCGCACGAGTTCTTCCGCAACCAAGCCGTCACCGGACTGTTGGCCCGACTCGGCGCCCAGGGCATGCTCAAAGATGCGATCTGGCTGCTGATCATCGCCATGATCATCGCCGCCGCAGCCTACGCAGGGCACCGCTTCACGCGCAGCGGGGAACCTGTCCTCGCCCTCGGGGTCGTCGCGCTGGCGTCGCTGCTCGCGGCACCGATCGCGGTCACTCACCACTGGGTGTACGTCATCATGCTGATCCCCCTCGGGGTGGCGCCGCAGTACCGATCGTGGAGGCCCCTCATCGCCGTTGCCGTCACAATTTTCGCCATCGGCCCCTATTTCGTCCTGAGATGGACGTTCCCGGGGGGATGGGCTGGTGAACTTGCGCAGCAGGTGATCGGAAACGCCCAACTCCTGACAGCGCTCGTCCTCTTCGTGTGCGCGGTGCGTGTCGCTGCGACCCGGGACCGCACCAGCTCCGATGCAGCCCCTGCTCCCGCATCCCGTCAGGATGCGGAAGAAGCCGTCCCTTCTCCCGTGTGAGCAGGTGAAGAAACGGCCCCTTCGGTGAGGATGAGCTGGCCTCAGTGACCGCCACCGAGCTTGCCGGAGAGCCGATCCAACCGCTCGAGGCTGGCGCCGTCGAGGCCGATGATCTCGACGTGCTTTCCCTTCGCTTCGTACTTGTGCTGAATGGCATCGAGAGTGGCGACCGTCGAGGCATCCCAGATATCGGCACCGGTGAGATCGATGATCACGTTCGCCGGATCGTCGACGTAATCGAACTGATAGACCAGATCGTTGCTCGAAGCGAAGAACAGCTCCCCGGTCACCCGATAGACGCGGGTATCGACCAGGCCGTCCTCGTTGGTGTCCGCTTCGGACACCTTCTCCACATTCGTCAGATGCGCGACGCGGCGGGCGAACATCACCATCGCCGTCAACACACCCAAGATCACGCCGATCGCCAAATTGTGGGTACCCACCGTCGCAGCGACCGTCACCACCATCACCAGTGTCTCACTCTTGGGCATCAGCTTCAGGGTGCGCGGATCGATACTGTGCCAATCCATGGTTCCGACAGACACCATGATCATCACCGCAACCAGAGCGCCCATCGGGATCAACGCGACGACGTCACCGAGTCCGACGACGAGGATCAGCAAGAACACACCGGCCAGGAATGTCGAGATGCGCGTGCGGGCACCGGAGACCTTCACGTTGATCATCGTCTGCCCGATCATCGCGCATCCGCCCATGCCGCCGAAGAACCCGGTGACCAGGTTCGCCACACCCTGCCCCCACCCTTCGCGGGTCTTGTTCGAGTGCGTGTCGGTGATGTCGTCGACCAACTTCGCCGTCATCAACGATTCGAGGAGGCCGACCAGCGCCATCGCCAGCGCATACGGCGCAATGATCGTCAGCGTCTCCATGTTCCACGGCACATCAGGAAAGAACAACGACGGCAAGCTCGACGGCAATTCGCCCTCGTCCCCGACGTCGGGAACGTTCAACGCGAAGACCACCGTCGCCGCAGTCAGCAGCACGATCGCCACGAGCGGCGCAGGCACCACCGAGGTCAACCGCGGCAGGAAAATCATCACCAACAAACCGACTCCGACCATCGGATACACCAAAGCCGGCACACCGATCAGATGCGGCAGCTGCGAAGTGAAGATCAAGATCGCCAGCGCGTTGACGAACCCGACCATCACGCTGCGCGGGATGAAACGCATCAACTTGGCGACACCGAGAACACTGAGCGCCACCTGGAAAATGCCGGCGAGGATGACAGTGGCGATGAAGTAATCCATCCCGTACTCACGCGCAACCGGCGCAATGACCAGGGCTATCGCACCGGTTGCGGCGGAGATCATCGCCGGGCGGCCCCCGACGATCGAGATGGTGACCGCCATCGTGAACGAGGCGAACAGCCCGATCCGCGGATCGACCCCGGCGATGATGGAAAAAGAAATTGCCTCGGGGATCAAGGCGAGCGCGACGACCAGTCCGGCAAGGACCTCGATCTTGAGCCGGCGAGGTGAACGCAACGCCGCACGCACAGACGTACCCGCCTCCCCCGCCTCTCGCACCTGCGGGGCCGTACCGCCCGTGTTCTGGGCCATCACATTGCTCCATCCGATTCCGCCCACGTTCGAGCGCGGAATCAATACGTAATTTTCGAGGCTGTCAACGCCTACGAATCGGATTTACCTGTGCACGCCACCTCGCTCGGCAGCGCACAAACACAGAGGCACTCTACCCTCACAAGAGAGTAGAGTGCCTACCGGAAATTCTCGGTCGCTACCACCTGCCATCCGTCTACCGGCTGCTGCACCCGGCACGGAAGGTTCCCGATCCGGCACGCTCATCCCAATCAGGTTCATGCTCGTCATGCAGGAGGTTGGACGATGTGCGCGACGATGTCCGGGAAGCTGGGCATGTTGAGTTGAACGGCACGACGGGCCCGTCGATCGATCTGATCGAGCTTTTCCTCGGTAGCCACGAGGCTTACGCGGAGACCTTCTGCTTCACCGATCCAGCCTTCGCTGTCCGCCTCGGCAATTCGGGCAGCAAGGTTGTCGCGTATCTCGACGAGCCGGAAACGTTGTGCGGGATCAACACGCAATACAGGGCACCGGATGCAACTGTGTTCATGCTGGCAGCTGGTGCCGTAGGCGCGGCCGCATTCGCCGAGGGCGAGTTTGCGGCGCTCGAAGTGTCCGAGAAACTCATCCCATTCGGTATCTGTCGGGGTGCGGTACTCCTCGCTCGGGCGGAGGGCACGTCGGCGCGAGATGAAGGCGCGGTGACCGTTGATCGCTTCCTCCGGGTAGATGGCTTTGTATCCCATGGTTGTGTTGATGTCCTTGTGCCCCAACAGAACTTGAGCGATATGCGGAGGCATGCCGTTCATGATGGCGTCGGTAGCGAAGATTCGGCGCAGATCATGGGGCTGGAAGTACAGCGGTTCGCCTGCTGCGTCCTTCACTCCTGCCGCATCGATGAGTTCGGTCAGTGCATTGCGGATCAAACCTGCGGATACCGCGCGGTGGTGACCACCGCATTTCCATTGGAACAAGAGTGGGGCCGGGGCCACCCAGATACGTTCGTTCCGGTCGTAAAGAGGCACAAGGGGTACTCCTCCGTCCGCGCCGCGTATTCGGGACACGATTGTCGACAGCATGTCGGCGAGGTCCGGGCTGACCACAAGTAGGCGTTCCTCGTCTGTCTTCGAGGGTGCTATCTGCAGTAGCGGGATGAGCTCTCCGGTGGCGGGTAATCGATATTGGGTGATGCTGTGATGGCTGATTTCGAGCATCTCTTCGATTCGAACGCCTGTGTGTCGCAGGACTTCCACAGTTGCCAGAGCCCAGAATGCTCGGTTCTCGGCTTCTCGGAGCCGGATGGTTCGTCCCTCGGAGTCGTAGATGACCGGAATGCCGTCAGCGCTTGCTTTCAACCATGGGTCCGACTTGGTGTAGGTCTTGCCGAGGACGGTGAATTTGGAGCCCGGCGATGCTGCAACAGCGGCCTCGAGGAGCATCCTGGCGTCATGGGCTCGTTGTTCTGCGATACGCACCAGTTCTGGCAGTCGAGGTAGTCGCTCTCGTGTGCGCTGATCCATGCGTGCTTTGCGTCGGCGTCCGATTTTCTTCGCGCTCGTCTCTCCTGGGCCGATCGGGCACGGCACTACCCACCTCGCCCACCGTGCGGGGTCGAGTGCTGCCCACGCCGCCAGGTCGAGATAGAACGCGCGCACAGCTGTCAGCATGTCGGTGTAGTTCATTCGTGGACTACGGGTCTCGGCGTACGTTCCGTCGGGGAGTCGGCGGCGGCTGACCTTCCAATGCATGCGTTCTTTCCATGCCTGGGCTACGCCGCGGTCGAGTTGCAGCGAGTTGATTCCGGGATGGGTGGTCTCCAGGTTTTTCCAGAAATGCAGCGCCAAATGTCGTGAGAGATTGTCGAGCGTCGTGTAATCCAGCGAAGGGTGACGTTCGGACAGATAGTCCACGAGGAGATTCCGGACGTCGGCGTTTGCGATGTCGAAGCGATCGACGAGTTCTGCGACGGTGCTCTGTCCTCGATACACCGTGACGAATCGTAAAGTCGGTGGCGCGTCTGGTGGGAAGATCCCGATGTCGTGGAGAAGTTTGTAGAAGAGGTAGCGCGTTTTACCTCTCGAACATACGGCGAGCTCCGCCTGGCGAAGTTCGACGCAGTCACCGACGGTGATGTCGGAGAGGCCGCCGCCTTTGGACAGGATCAACATGGAGATCTGCCATCGTGCAGTTCGACCTTGCATTGCTTGGGCAGTCTCTGCACCTGCCGCGGCCTCCAGTCGCTCGAATCCTCTCGGATCTCGGCTGATTGCCGCCCAGTCGCGCCAGTAGTGCGACCGGTGCAGTTGGACCACGAAACGTAAATCGGGGCGAATCAGATCCGCGACGAACAATCCGATCAGGGCATGCGTCAGGACCGTGGGCCGAACCGATGGCACTCCCTGTTCGTCCAGCCACGTTTCCGGTATCGAAACCCATCCGAGACCGTGTTCGGCGACGCCACTGCCGTTCCAGCGGCCTTGCCAGCTCTTTCCCGGAAACGAATTCAGCCACCGCAGAAGCAGCCCAGCACCTCGGACAGCATCGCGCTGAAAGCTCTCGCTACCCGGAGCCCGGATCATGAGTGCTTCCACCCGCTTCAGGGCGGCCGCTCGGCCGAGTTCAGTCGTCTTCCACGACGATGGCACCACACGCGGTGGATACCGATCGAGGAGTGTGTCGATGACACTGCGATTCGCACCTTCGCGGGCATCGACGTTCAGGCTCCAACTGGCAGGCACTTTGGAGACACGTGCAGAAACCATCAGCGTCGACCTCCGAAAAGTACGTCCAACACTGCCGGGTTGTAGCCCGGCGCTGGCGGTGCGGGCATCGATTGGGTGTTGCCGGTGTATCGAGCATGGTGGGCTCGGACGTGCGCGAAAACTTCGTCGCGGCTCGGGGTCAGATACAGCTGAGTGGTTGTCAGGTGCGCGTGGCCCAGGATCCATTGCACATCGGACAACGGCATGTCAGGATCGCTCGTCATCCGAAAGGCTGCGGTGTGGCGCAGGTCGTGAATGGTCCAATTGGATCCCAACATCGACTGCGCCCGTGAGAACATCGCGCGCGCACCCGAATACGACAGCTGCCGCCACGGCCTTCGCAACGTCATCCACAAGGGATGATCGCAGCCGCGAGGGGCATCCTTTCCCCATGCCTCTTCTTGATAGATCCGCAACCACACGAATGCATCTGGCGACGCCGGCAACTGTTGGACCTCCCGGGTCCCCTTCCTTATTACGGTGATCAATTGCTGGCCCGGATCCGCACACTGCTGGGACATCGACAGGAGCTCGTCGGCGCGGGCACCGGTCGAAACCCAGAAGGCCAACATTGCCCGATCTCGGTTAGACGACAACGCCGCGAATAGTTCGTTGAAACGATCATCGGGAATGCGCTTCGGTATCCGTTTCGGAACCTTGGGTCTGTATCGCCCCTTCCGCTCGTTACGAAACGGATCCTGCGGATCGTGATGCGCGTTCGACCGAAAAGCGCGGGGCGAGCGATCCACCGGGAACGGATTGACGACCGGCCCAGCACCGATGCTCATCTGAAAATCGTAGAACGCCCGCAACACCGTTTCCGCGTGCGCTCGAGTGGCCGGGGAGAATTTCTGTCCCTGCCGCGGCTTGCCGGTGACCTCGTTGACCACCCAATGACCACTCTTGGCCGCATTGCCCCCTACAGGTGTTGTGCCGGAGACTTTTTCGCCCCGCCTCCGCCAATGTTCACGCCTGGGTTTATCCGCAATCTTCATCCAACGCGCAAAATCACGGCCCTCCGCGGGACTGGCTCTCTCCCATCCCACGTCGACCGCTGCGAGAAATCTCCACCACCGCAACAAGTCATGCCCGTACGATCGGATCGTCGCCGACGACCGGTCACACGCGTGAAGTTCCTCGAAAAATAGTGTCGCAGCGTCGATTACCTCACCCGACGCATCGAGTAACCGGTAGGGCTCTGCTTCGGAACCTGTCGAAATCAGCCGCCCCACGTCGGGAACGACCAGCCCTGCAAGATCAGCCCGGCGCATCTCGCTGCACATACTGAGGAAAGTATCAGCACAGCCCCTGACCTGCAATGATGCAATTTTTTAGTTCAGTTAATACGCCAACGCTCCCCTGTCGGGGGCTGCCCGAGCGTGGCGAGCATCGGCGGCACTGGTTTTCCGGTGGTGGCGCTCATACCTTCCACTGTGCGCTGGTTTGTACTGGTTTCGGCCGATTTTCGGAGGTTGAAACAATAGTGAAATGAGCGAGACTACAGAACCGGATGAGACTCGAGGGTGGAGCCCGGCCCCGGACGAGGGCCAGGCCGGCACGGTGCTGACGAAGGACGGCCAGTGGGCGTACCGCTACAAGGACGGCGCGGAGCTGATCATGCTGAAGATGCCGGATCGTCCAGCCGCGAGGTAGCCGGCAGAATTCATAAGATCAGGTCGCCACATGTGACCGACCTGCAAGGATCTTGCAGGTCAGGACCTCAGCTTTCGCTGCGGTCTGGTCAGTGTGGCGACCTGATTCTCGTCGCAGGGTACAGAGTAGTACGCGGGTCCGACATCTTCGATGCAGAGATCTAGGGGCCGGTCTCCGGTTAGTCGATCGGGGAGAGCGCGGACGCGTGCAGGAGGGACAAGGCTCCGAGTAGTTCGATACCGAGAAGCCTGCCGTCTCTGTCGAAGTCGAGGACGATCTGGCCGTCAGAACCATCACAGTCGACGTGCTGCTGGCGCACCGCATCTCCGTTCGCCCGGTCGGAGGCCACATAGATGTATGAAGCGTCGGCGTCAGGGTCGTATGTTGCCGCGAATGTCAGATGCATATCGAGAGAATAGTTCTGGGCGAAGCGTGAGGCGACTTGACGCTGTCGCCGTGCCGATACTTCAACACGTGAAGTACCGGCACATATCCTCGTCGAACGCGGGTTCATCCAAATCCGTTGGGACCGTTGAAGAATTCCTCGGTGAGGATGTCCGCGTCTTTGAGTCCACTATCTCTCAGCTTCTTTTTCATCTTCAAGGATGCATACACGTAGGGCAGGGCGGATCGCGGATCGGTGTCGTAGTCCTCTTCGCTCCCGCCCAAGAACACGAAGACTCGCGGCGTGATGCATTGTCCGACGTCCAAGCTGGACAAACCGGCCCGCTGCAGCCAGAAGGCAAATCGGTCCAGTGCGCAGCCGTTCAAGATGGTTCCATCTGCGATTCTCAGCAGAAGAAGCCCGTACGGTAGCAGTTCCTCTGCGATGCCTCGGGCGGGATCGTAAATGTAAACCATTGTTTCAGGTTCGTTCTGAGTCAGCTTGTCGAGAATGAAGAACTGGATGCCACGCCAGTCCTGAGCGAAGCAGTACATACGAGGGTGATCGAAGTACTGGGATAGAAAGTCAGAAAGCCGATCCGAGATCGACTCGTCGTAGACCTGGAACGCCCCACTTCCCAAAGAGAGAGAAGTTCTTCCGCTGGGATTGCCACCGGAACCCATGGATGAGTCCTCACTGTTGCGGTCCTGTAGGGGCATTTCTTCGGCCTGTGGGGCGCTTGGAAACGCTGGGCCCTGCACCAGAGCTATCCACCTACAGGCCGAACACCACAGCTCATAGCTGATGTCCCCGTCCGCAGTGGAAAGGGGTTCATCGAAGGGAATCCACTCGACCGTCAAATCTCGCTGATTGCAGTTCGGGCACCGAATTCCTTCGAAGGATCCTTCCCGGATTCTGGCCGCAACGAACTCCGGCACCGGCACTGGCGTCGTACGGACCTCATGGCTTGAAGGCGAAGTGGGAAGCTGCGTATCGCCCACATGCGATCGATCGAGAGGCGGCGTGGGCGGGAGGTCGGGCCACCGATCAGGTATCGAGGGGCGATACGTGTCGCGGGAGCCTTTGCGGACGAGGTAGATGAGCAGAGCCACCGTCCCCGCGATGATGATCAGCACGGCTGTTTCTCCGTTCGCTGGGGGACCGGGGGAGGACTCGCTGTCACGGAGTCGTCGGCGGCGCGGCTGTTAGTCAGAGCCGGCACGTTGTTGGGCGCTCTCGCGTAGTGGTCAGATCAGTAAGCCGAGCGTCAGAAGCGTGAACGCGAGCA
Organism: Rhodococcus sp. MT28; assembly: GCF_058792695.1. Taxonomy (NCBI): domain Bacteria; kingdom Bacillati; phylum Actinomycetota; class Actinomycetes; order Mycobacteriales; family Nocardiaceae; genus Rhodococcus; species Rhodococcus sp. MT28. The sequence continues at coordinate 45,049 of NZ_JBXAFD010000011.1, read as the reverse complement.
CTGCGGTACTGGTGGCGGCGCCGGTGAGCGTCCGGTGTCCCGTGAAAGCCAGCGACGTGGCCTGCAGCGCCAAAGACACTAATCCGGTGCCGAAGGCGGTAAGCAGGACAAGTTGGGGCACGGCCACAGCGCGGTCCAATCATGTTCATTGTCAACGGAACAACGACCCGATGACACCGCCGATGACGTCGACGACGAAGTCCACGACTGTTTCGAGGACGCGTTCTGCGAAGCGCCGCAGTCGACCGGGTTGCGAGGGAGCCATGTCGTCGGTACCCGTAGGGATTCAGAGGCCGCGGGGGAGTGCGATGGGGGTGCAGCGTTGCCGCGCTCGGCTACGACGACTCGACCGGAATGTCACTCCGCCGGACGTGGCTGTTGCCATGCGGACGTGGGGTTCACACGACATGTGCGCGCTCCTTCTGTCGGCGATCGCCCGGTCAGCCGATTGAGGACCGCGGGGTCTCGTTACCGACAGTCAACGCTCTTGCGTGAATATTCAGCAATCATTTTGCGCGGTTCGAGAGTGAAATCACACAAGACTGAAAGCGTTCTTGTTCTTCAAGAATTTTCCAGCGCGCGACGGCCAGCGTAGGCCGTCGAGGTCAGGTGAGCACCGTCTGGGTTATGCCATGGTTACCCGTCGGGCGTCCCAGATTTGGCGGGGAGGGGTGTGTTTTCATGCGCCGAGTCCGACGTTGGTCCAGATGTCGAGGTAGGTGGAGTAGTCAACGAAGTACGGGGGCTCGTCTGACGACCACACCACCCCTCGGACGGCGTCCCCGTCGATGTACAGGCAGAGGTATCCGCCGCCGCCGGAGTGGAACGTGGCGACGCAGCGGGTGGGGTCGGGGTACTCGTCGGGGGAGAGACCGTCCAGGATTCCCCACTCGAAGGCGTCGATGCGAAACATCTCGCCCAGCGGCAGAGGCCCGACCGTTCTCCCAGCGATGTCGTACCAGCCGTTGTGAAGGTGAGTGTAGAACCGCGTGAGGCTTGCCGGAAAGTGGTGCCACACTGCCGGGACGTCGTCGTTCTCGGTGACCGGGCGCCCACCGAGGTAGTACATGTCGCCCCCGTCGGCCGCCGTCATCCGGTACAGGAGAAACCACTCACCCTGAGATGTCAGCAAGGCGACGTCGGCGAGACTGGCAGTGATCGTCGTGTAGGTGTCGGACATGATCGGTCGCCCGAAGTGGTTCCACCGCTTCAACACTTCCGCTACGCGCCACGTACGGTCCCCGGCGAGTGCGTGCAGCCAGTGCTCCGGTAGGTGTCGACGGCCCGGCATTGTGAGGTCGTCGATCTCGACCAGCTCCGGTGCGGCGACAAACCTCGCAACATGCATCAGATCCACTACGTCTCCCATCAAACCGACTGCAGGACTTGCCTTGCGTTGCACAGTGCGTTCGGTCTCTGACGTTCGGTGCTATCCGATGACCGGGACCGTTTCGCCCGTGCGACCCTTTCTGGACAACCACTCCTCGATGGAGATGACGTCCACCCCAGAGATTGACGCTTCGGCCAGGCATTTCTTCGTCAACTCAGCCGACTTCTCGTCGATCAAGACCCACACCAGGTTGACCGACTCTCGGTTGGTCCTCTCGTCGATCGAGGCAAGTTGGTGTCGTGCGATCCCCGGCCACATCTTCTGCCACACAGGGGTGAACCACTCCATCTCATGGCGTACGCCGGTGTCGAGATCGATCGCGTACTCCCACAATCGCCGGACGTCGACCAAGGTTTTCGTCTCGCGCTCCCATGTATCGAAAGGAAGTCGCAAGTTCGGTGCCGCAGAATAGGGCAACGAATATGCGTACCGGCTATCCACGAGAGTGACGAATTCTTGAAATGAGCGATGGGTGTCCCTTACTCGCACGCGGGCACCGTCCCTGGCGATACGCGCAACTGATTGAGCATGGTCACGATTAGCCGAAGAATCGCTGGGCATGAGAGCACGGTACCAGTTGACGACTCGGCGGCAGAGCCCGCGAGAAGCATCTCTCTGCGCCGAAATACTGTCGCTAGACGTCGTCTCGGTACCGACACAAGGGTTGCTAGGGTTACCCGGTCATTGGAGAGATTCCTATCGAATTGGAGACGATGCTGCATGGCTGAGAGTGATTCGCCAACTTATCGACGATCTCGACGGTAAGCCGATCGACGACGGATTCGGCGAACGCGTCCAATTCTCGTATCAGGGGTCGGACTACATGATCGATCTGCGGCCGACGAACGTCGACAAGTTCAACGCCGCCCTCGAGCCTTTCGTGAAGGTCGCCGAGAAAGTCGGAAAAGCACGCCGCGGCAGAAAAGCTGATGTGACGGCGAAGGATACCGGTTCAGGTCGCTCGAAAGAGCAGTTGCAGGCAGTGCGGGACTGGGCAGTCAAGAACGGCTACGACGTGGCACCGCGGGGACGGGTCAACGCGGAGATCCTCGACGCCTTCGACGCCGCGCACTGAATTCGATCCCTTTAAGGCGACACGACATTCAACACTGATACGAAAGCGGGTGTGAGGGGAAGCGTTTCTCACATACGCCCTTCGGCCTGGCCCTGTGTGGATTCCGCCACCTCTTTCATCGCTGGCGCGAACTGCAGGTGTTTCCAACCGAAAACACCCGAGAACCACGCGCCCTTCCTGAGTCGAAGTGTGTCGCCGTCTGCGCTCGGCCGCCGACTGCCACTGCGAACAGCAGAGATTAGACACAGTCATCTCCGGGTACAGTTCCGCAAGCAGCCTGCGGAGTGCGCGCATACACAATCCAGTCGGTCCACCGTCGACGTCTTGCGCTCATTCTGCAGGCTGCACCCGCAACTGTCAGTGCAGATCATTCCCCGAGTTCCCTTGCACGCGAGTAGGCCCGGCAACGGACGCATCGTCGACGGCAGTCCAAAGGTCACTCCTCGTTGAGTCAGACACCGTCCGTGGCTTGAATCTTGCGGATCATCGATGGGCCTCCGGTCTATCGAACCTGCTGATCGGCAGCACTATCGGCGACGGCTCAGGCGGAATGGAGCGACTGGAATGTAGTCACGAACCCATCGATGGTTTCGTACGCTTCGGCCTCGTCTTGCGGTGCGCGGCTCGGGTCATCGTGTCGTAGAGCGTTCATGATTTCGATCTGCCCCCATGCCCAGCGTAGGTCTTCGTGGCGATCGTGTTGTTCGTGCTCGTACTTGTCGACGATCGATTCGTAGACGGTTACCAAGGCGCGCAGGGAAGTTCGGCCGTGATCGTAGTCGTCGGCTACCTCGAGGATCAGAGGGTGAAGATCTGGTGATTCGGGTGAAGGATCGTGCGGGTTGTCCGAAGTCATGAGTCTTGTCCTCGCGATTGACGGTCAGGAAGTTTCCGGCGGGGATGAAGTGTGCGACAAATTTGTGGTCCCGGGAGTATCGCTCGGGCGTCGGTCCCGGTATTCATGGATAGCCATGTCCGTCGGTGCTGGGCCAGTTCCACGCTGCGATCGTGCCGCCAGGTGTCGAGACGACGAGCACGTTCCCGGGCGCGGAGACGTTCCAACTTTCGAAATCCGGCGACGGTGGCACCGACAGTACAGTCCCGGTGTCGAACAGTACGACGAGTGATCCGTCTGCGGTGCAGGTGCTGAGTTCGATTGTCGCGCCGGTCAGTTCCGCTGCGATGTCTGCCCCGGGTGCAGGTGCCGGAAGGCTGATGGCGACTTCGGTGTCGTCATGAAGGGTGAGGGCGGGGTTCTCCTCGACGAAGTATCGAACGTGCGCGTCAGTTTCGAACTGTAGGGCGTGACCGACCTCGGTACGGACAACCCGCTGTCCGACACCTACAAGACGATCACTGCCAGTCTCGCCGACGTCGCCTTGCTGACATCTCAGGGTGAGTGGTTTCTCCTGTACCGGATGACGGCGGCCGACGGGGGCGACATGTACTACCTCGGTGGGCGCCCGGTCACCGAGAACGACGACGTCCCGGCAGTGTGGCACCACTTTCCGGCAAGCCTCACGCGGTTCTACACTCACCTTCACAACGGCTGGTACGACATCGCTGGGAGAACGGTCGGGCCTCTGCCGCTGGGCGAGATGTTTCGCATCGACGCCTTCGAGTGGGGAATCCTGGACGGTCTCTCCCCCGACGAGTACCCCGACCCCACCCGCTGCGTCGCCACGTTCCACTCCGGCGGCGGCGGATACCTCTGCCTGTACATCGACGGGGACGCCGTCCGAGGGGTGGTGTGGTCGTCAGACGAGCCCCCGTACTTCGTTGACTATTCCACCTACCTCGACATCTGGACTAACGTCGGGCTCGGAGCGTAGTCCCCGCGGCAGCCCTGTCCCTCACGGCAATCAGCTGATGGGTCGCGGCGAGAACCAACGCAAGGAAGGCCGCCGGAACACTCCCCACCATCGCTATCAGAGACGGGTTTGTGGAGCTGAACGCGACGGCGAAGCCCCACACAGCAGTGGAGAGCATCGCACCGGCAACGATCCAAGACACCACAGGCCGCGGGATCACTGCCGGAACGATGCACAGCGCCACAGGAATAGCCAACACCAGGAACAGTTGGCGACCGAAGTACTCGTGAACTGTGCCGAGGCATACCGCCGAACTCAACGAATCGAAACCGATTTCGCAACTGGTGATTTCGTACACCGGCCACTGAGCGCTCGCAGATCCCAATACCCCCACCGCGATTGCCAACGCAAGCCACGCGATCCGAATGCCACTCATGAGGCATGATCATGGCATGTGCCGTCGAGTTGGGGCGCTGTCGTCAGCGCCACCCTCACCGAGCGATCAAACTTGCTGATTGCCAGCATCATCGGTGACGGCTGACGCGGAATAGAGCGACCGGAATGTGGTCACGAACTCATCGATGGTTTCGCACACTTCGGCCTCGTCTTGCGGTGCGCGACTGGGATCATCGTGTCGTAGAGCGTTCATGATTTCGATCTGCAGCCACGCCCAGCGTAGGACTTCATGCCGGTCGCGCTGTTCTTCCTCGTACTTGTCGACGATCGATTCGTAGAAGGTCACCAAGGAGTGCAGAGATCTTCGGCCGTGGACATAGTCGTCGGCTACCTCGAGGACCAGCGGATAGTGATCTGGCGAGTCGGCTGAAGAATCTTGCGGGGGATCGGAAGTCATCGCGATGTGTCCTCATGTTCGACGTTCAGGAAGGTTCGACAAGGCCTAATCATGCGGCCGAAGTGTCGCCGTGCGCGTGACGCCGGGCGGTGATGCTGGTCTCGGGGATGGTCACTTCAGTTGAGGTCCGGCCAGTTCCACGCTGCGATCGTCCCGCCAGGGGCCGAGACGACGAGCACGTTCCCGGGTGCGGAGACGTTCCAGCTTTCGAAGTCCGGCGACGGTGGCACCGACAACACGGCACCGGTGTCGAACAGTACGACGAGTGATCCGTCTGCGGGGCAGGTGCTGAGTTCGATTGTCGCGCCGACCAGTTCTGCCGCAATGTCTACCCCGGATGCAGGCGCGGGAAGGTCGATGGTGATCTCGGTGTCGTCGGGGCGGGTGAGCACGGGATTCTCCTCGACGAAGTATCGAACGCGCTCGTCAGTTTCGAACTGTAGGGCGTGACCGACCTCGGCGCGGGCAACCCGCTGTCCGGCGCCTGGAAGATTCATCGCGTTCACGTCAGAAGGATATGACGACCCCGGCTGCGCCCCGCATGGGTTGCAGGGGTGGGAGAACTTAGTGCCGGTGCACTGTCATGTGATCGTCAGTCGACCAGGGCGGCAATCGGGAACGACTTCGCGGCCCTCGACCTCAATCCACCGGCGGTGCCGTGGGTCTTCCTTCTGCGGAGGGAGCGCCGGAGGCGGCGAGGATGTCGATGTCGAATTTGCCGTCAGCCCGACTACGAAGAAGATCGACTGCGATCGAGGCGACGTCGTAGTCCATGAACGTCCCCTGCTCGGTTCGGCAGTGCAGCGAAATGTACACGATCCCGCCCACCACACGGTAAGCCTGGGCCTGGACGCGGAAGTCGGCACCCAACACCAGCCCAGCCCGGGTACAACGCCATCGGCCCTTCGGGAAGCCCCGGCAGCAGGGGGATTTCGTCGATACCGCCGTCGGGGAGCATCCCGTCCACGCCATAGACGATCGGATGTCCGTCCGATTCCTTCGACACCACTGCCAACGGCATCGACGCCACGTTGAACAAGATTCTGGGCGCACCACATAGAAGGGCATCGATGACAAGGGAATCACCTTCTGCGCCGAAGGAAACTCCGACAAGAGGGGTACTTCTGATGACTGTTTCCACGACACGAATCTCCTGCCCCGTGACCAGCCGAGGCGCGTGAATTTCCAGGTCGAGAGCTGGCAAACTCGGCCAGGGCTTGCTTTCGACCAACATCACAACAGTCCTTCAAAACGCGCGTCCCAGACAGGGTGGTCGGCCGGCGCCGGTTCAGTGTTCGACGGGCCACACACCGTCGGAGGCTTTGATCTCGCGGATCATCGACGGGCTGCCAGCGGGCCAAGTCTGGATGAGATAGTCCTCGGTGGCGGAGTCGACGTCCATGTCCCAGTGCTCGGCACGTCCTCGCGTGGCGATACGGAAGCAACGCGCGCCGGTGGGGGAGGTGAGTTCCCCGAACTCCTCGACGATTTCGTTCGCCAAGGTGATGAAGAGCATCGGTTGGCGGCACACTACGTGGACCTCTTCGATATTTTCCCAGGCGTCGAGGTCGATCGCGGGGCCACCGTTGAGAAACATGTCGTCGTCGCCGGAGAGCTGTTCGAGGGTGACGTGCACCGGCCCGTAAGCGATGCCGGTGCGAACAGAGATCAGGTTGTTGCCTGCGTCGAACACCTGCCCCTCTGAGTAGGTCTCGGTGGGATCGGTGTCGGCCGCGGAGATGAGGAATGTGTGGTGCTCGGCATCGACCAAGCCTCGTGTAATCATTATCCGATTGAATCAGCGCGGGCAAGGAATTCCGTCGAGGATCACGCGTGTTGCCCACGTGATCGTGTCCGTCGGTCGCGGTCGAACAGGGGCGCATCGGTAGTCTGAGTTCGTGCCGTATGAGCAGGGATTGAGCGATTGGCGGGTCTACACGGCCGAAGAGTCCGTGGGGGGGACAAGGTGCCGCTGACATTTGACGAGGCAGTCGCCTTCGTGCGGGAAGCGACGGCAAGTCGTTGGTGGGCAGAGGCATTCCCTCATGCCGTTCCCGTCGAGGTCGTGCTCGGCGGCGACGAAGTTTCCGATGCTGGGGGTCAAAGCTACGCGATGTCATATGCGTCCCAGGTGGGCCGTCCCGTTTCGCAGCGGTGGGTGATCTCGATGCATCCCTCCATGGTGGGCACCCGGATCCCCATCCATGAGCTGGCGCACTGTGCGTCCCCGCTCACCACCTCAGCGAACTCAACAGCTGACTGAACCGAGAATGCGTCATCTCGCCGCATGAGGCCTGGTCTACATGAGGTTGCGTGCGAGTTTCGCCAAGGATCCTCCTGCAAGTTCGTGGATTGTTCTGTGAGGCGTCGGATTTCGAGGTAGGACGATTACTTCGGTAGCGGCAGGATCCGTCCGGTTCCGGGGTCGAAGCAGACGAGGCCGAGGTTTTGGGCGGCCCGCACGAAGGTCGCGGCTATCAGGCTTGTCGCCCGGTCGTCGCCGCTGATGTAGATCGCGGCGAAGCTCACAGCGATGTGCCACGTCCACGCCCCTTCGCTGCCGGCATGCGGTCCCGCAGGTGCGATGTGAACCGTGAATTGTGCGGGACTGTCGGTGTCCGGTGCGTTTTTGCTGACCGTGATCGCAGCATCAGGATCGGTGCGCGGAAGTTGCTCTGCGAAGGTGGTCACAAGTTGGGCGATCGTGTCGGTGATCCAGCCGACGGGACGGGCGATCCGTTTTCGGTAGTAGGCGACCGCCGCGTGGTGACTGTCATGCTGTTCGGGCGAACCTTCCCACGCTGCGGCGTGAAATTGACGGATCGGGTCGAGCTCTGCCGGGGCGGTGTGTGGTTGTACGGGCAGGTCCGGTTCGTCTCCCGTCCGCGGTTCCGGCAACCGGTCCGAGTACGACGGGAACGTCGGCGACGCAGGAATTTCGCGATGAGGGTGGGCGGGGCGGTGTTCGAACGCTTCCTGGTTCTCGGTCGCGATCTGCGCGGCCAGTTGCGCGGCCGGGTCCCACCCTGGTGGGGGTCGGCGGCCGCGGCTGAACCACGGCATTTCGCTGTCGATCCAGTGCCGGCGCCACGCCGCGTGCGTGCGCCCCGAGGCGTGGTCGTCGTACCCGAATTGGAATCCGCAGCAGGGGCAGATTTCGTCGGAAGCCGAGGTATCGTCGTCGTTGTACGGGCGGCGGGTGAGGTTCGGGTTGCCGCAGATCGGGCAGGTGTAGATCATCGCAGTGCTCCGCGGTCACGGTCGAAGAAATGGTTACCCTCGGCGGGTTGTGTGGAAGGTGATGGTTTTGCGGCCTCTCGTATACCTACCGAGGGCGTTGGGGTCGGCAGCGTAGGCCCGAATCCTGTCTTGCGGTGGCGTCGTCCTCGACACGTCAGTGCACACGTGTGTAGGTGAGGGTGTTGCCACGTGGCAGGTGAATCAATCGGATTGTGTCGGTGGTGAGTTCGCCGATGCCCAAGTATTGATCGCGTGGGTGCTGGCCGTCGAAGGTCAGTTGGGTGTGCAACGCTGGTTCTGCGGACTGTGCTGCCGCATCGGCGATGTCGGGGACTTCAGCGGTCGGAATCAGCTCCCACGTGCCCGATCTTGTGGCATCCATTCCCTCATAGCAAGTGGTGAGTGTTCCGTCAGCAGCGAAGGTCATACGCGAACGAGAGTCTGCGGTGTCCTGCCAGGTGCCGACGAACAGTTCCGGTGCCGTCCCGGCCGTCGCCAGATTGCCGGGTACAGACGAGCACCGACTCGGCCGCTGGGCCGGTGTATTGGTGGCTGCCGCACCGGATCCGACGGACAGCAGCGACGACGTCGAGTCCTCATCGGCGACCGGGGCATGACTCTTGAGAAAGAGCAGCGCACCGACAAGCGCTACACAGACTGCCCCGAATACCGCGAAAATGACCAGGTCCCGCAACTTGCGGACCCGGTGTTTGCGCTCGGCTTGCACCTTCAAACGTCTCACCCCCGCATCCGGATGAGATCCTCACCTTGACACGGTTCGCGCAGGCGGCATAGATCCACCAGAGAGTTTCGCCTCTTCTTTGCAGTCCCACTTGTCGTTCGATCAGCGTGATTGTGCTGATTCATCAGATTAGCCAGGTCGTTGGTGCGCTCGGTGATCACGGCCTGCCGGGTTGCAGTGGCGATCAGCATCCGAGGAGGACCGAGCTTTCCTCGCCACGGAGATGCATTGTCCATGAGGTAACGAAGATGTAACGGCCTGAGGGTTGCTTCCAAAAAGATCCAAGGGTCTGGCCAGCCGTTTCGCTGAAACAATTTAGACTTCAACGGTTTAGCCACAGTGAGTTGCATCTCAAACCGAACAACTAGATTGCTCAATGTTTGCGAGATGGCGTTGACTGTGACGGGAAGAACCAGACAAACGTGGCCCATGGATGCTTACATCCGGAACGGGTCCTGATGAAGGAGAAGCTGAATGACGCGCCTACGCAAGACGATTACCGCAGCCGCTTTGATTCCCGCCGGTATTGCAGCCATCGCGCTCAGCGGCGCAGGCACAGCATCAGCTATCGCTCCGATCAACGACAACGGGCGCATCGGGGTTCAGCTGAACCAGGGCGAGACCGCGTTGTTCGGTCAGGTTAACGCCGGCGATGCGATCGAATCTGTCACCACGCCGAGTCAGGTCGGTGTGCGCGTGGCCCCAGGATCGATTTACGCAGGTACTGACGGCGTCCGAGGACACCTCGACCAGTTCGCTGACGAAGCCGCAGCGCGAGGCGGAGAAATTTCTCTCGGCGTGCTGAACCCGGCGCGGGGTTCGCAGCAGTTCTTCTTCATCCAGAGCTGGTAATCCTCTCCGCCGAAGAAGTGTTGCTTCCCTCCTCCGCCTTGTATTCCAGCAATCGTCGCAACACTCGTGGTTACGAGACTTCCAGTAAAGCACTCAGGCGCTCTGCAGGGGTGTCCCAGTCGAGTGATTTCCGGGGTCGATCGTTAAGCTCCTCCGCGACGGCCAAGAGTTTGTCGACGCTGTGCACTGCCAGGTCGGTTCCGCGCGGGAAGTATTGGCGCAGTAGACCGTTGGTGTTCTCGTTGCTGCCGCGCTGCCAGGGAGCGCCCGCGTCTGCGAAGTAGACGTCGAAGTTGGTCGCGGCGGTGAACGCGCGGTGTTCGGCCATCTCGGCGCCTTGGTCCCAGGTCAGTGTTCCCCGCAGTGATGTGGGCAGGTGACGGACGGTGGTGATGAGGGAGTCTCGGACGGCTTCGGCAGTCCGCTCGCGGCCGAGGTGGCCGAGCATCACGAAGCGGGAGGAGCGTTCGACTAGTGTCGCGATCGCCGATCCACCCAGCGCGCCGATGATGAGATCACCTTCCCAATGTCCTGGAACTTTTCGCGAGTCGACCTCCGCCGGCCGATTGCTGATGGAGTTCATCGGGTCGACGAACCGCGGCCGGCGGGCATCGGGCTGCTTGTGCGGTTTGCGTGCAATTCGACCGCGGCGCAGTTGCTTTCCGAGTTCCCGTGTGAGTTCGCCTCGGGCGTGGACGTAGATCGCTTGATAAATCGTCTCGGTGCTCGCACGCATCTGCGGAGTGGTCGGAAAGTCCTTGACCAATCGGTGACTGATCTGTTGCGGCGACCACCTTTTCGCCAGTTTCCCCTGGACGTAGGAACGAAGCTCGGCATTGGCAACCAGCTTCGCCTGCCGCAGCCGGGCCCGATGCTTCACGGACAGCCGATGCGCCGTATGAGGCATATATCCCCTCACCGAGACGGTGTTGCGCTTGAGTTCTCGGCTGATCGTCGACGGTGCGCGTCGCATTTCTGACGCGATCGCCCGGATCGACAACCCTGCGCGCCGTAGATCCTGCAACTGCTCGCGTTCGAGCAGGCTGAGGTATCGGGGATGGATGATCTTCTCGACGACGTTGAGGTCGACGCTTCCGCCGATCGCGCGGGTTCTTCGTTCTGGCACACCGTCATTGTTCTTTACCGGGTACCGCACCACCCGGCCGTCGGGATAGACCCGACCTCGGTTGATGATCGTGATGCCCTTGTCCCAGTCGGTCGCCGATCGGGCATCGGCCCCGACGCGAGCTCTGGCCTCTACGCGCGTGAGTCCCGCCGCTCGCAGACGCAGGAATTCTTCGCGCCGCGGGTTGACTTTGCGTGCCTCGCTGGTTGATATTCCTGCTTTCCGCGCCCATGCATAGGCTGTTGGCCGGTGAATCCCCAGCTCATGAGCGACGGTCGAGATGATTTCTCGCTCGCGAACGAGCCGCAAGAACTCAGCTTTGAGTTCCGCGGGGTAGGTGCGCGGCGCGGCCCGCGCCATGGTCAGCCCTGTTTTCCGTAACCAGTTGTAGCCGGCGTTTTCATGAACGCCGACTGCACGCGCTGCGGCGCGGACCGTGCCACCTCTGTCGAGTAATCGGAAGAATTCTTCCTTCTGCTGATCCGTGTACTTTTTGCCAGCCATTGCAACACCTTTCAGTAGGTGTTGCGACGATTGCTGGAATCCAAGCCGACACCGGAAAGCTGTACCTGTGTGCGATCAAGGACGTGTACTCGAACAAGATCGTCGGCTATTCGATCGACTCGCGAATGAAAGCGTCGCTGGCTGTGAATGCCCTGACCAATGCCGTCGCGCTCCGGGATCCGGCCGGAACGATCGTACATTCCGATCGGGGTAGCCAATTTCGATCACGAAAATTCATTCATGCATTGTCCGACAACGGTTTACAAGGTTCCATGGGTAGGGTCGGGGCGTGCGGCGACAATGCGGCGATGGAGTCTTTCTTCTCACTGTTGCAGAAGAACGTCCTCGACCGTCAACGGTGGTCAACTCAAGAACAGCTGCGGCTGGCGATCGTGACCTGGATCGAGAAAAACCTACCATCGCAAACGCCGGCAACGGCGCCTCGGGAAACTCACGCCGATCGAGTTTGAGACAATCAACCAGGCTGTATACGCGGCTTGAAGCTATCACCCCCACGCGTCAACCGAAGTGGGGGCAGTCCCCCTTGCATCTCCGGGTCGAATGGCCAGAAACCGTGCCTTGCAGCCTTTTTGGTCGCGGTTGGGCGCAATCATCCCACTACGATCCTCGTAGGTGCACGCCGTACTTGACGTGTGACTGTTTGGTTTAAGTGGGTCGGACGAAATCTGGTTGAGGTGACTGAGTTGTCGACGTAAATGGCCGCAGGTTGGCGATCCCTCGGCGTACGTTTGTTGCCAAAGAGAGAATCGGGCCGAGTGACCGCGTTTAAGGTAGATCCGGACTTTCTTTTCGAAACTCATTGCAGCGCAGTGCATTATGCCTCACCCTTTCGCGCTCTGATCCACCGTCATCCGACAATCCGGCTCGGCAGAACGAGGCCTGCCGCAGTCGGATTCGTGCAGGCCAAACGATCACGGATGCGGTCAAGAAGAATTCACTGATCGATGACTATTGCTGCGGTTTCGTTGTCACGACCTGAGGATCGTGGCGACCGCCCGTTCATGCGAGAATTCGTTAACTAATCGTGCAAAGTCAGTCGGCCCCTATAGTTTTCCACCTGGCTGGGAATTGGTTGGTAGCCTCGCCGTAATACCATTGAGTTTCACATTTATGTGGACCCATCTACGTTGAAAGATTATGCAAATGCATCGATGTTGATGGTGGTGAGGGTAGGGAATTTGAGGAATCTATTTTAAAATTATCCCCCAACCTCAGGGGTGAATCTGCTCGATTTTCATACGCGCGCAAGCGTGCTTCGCAGGTCCTAACGATTGGATCGATTCCGCAGTCGCAATTGCGCAATACTATTATTGTGGGGGCCGTCGGAGATGATCGGAAATCTCTACCAGTAGTTCCATCGACAGGTCGGAGAGCCCCACACACGCCGACAAAAGGCGACGCAAGCCCGGGCTGGCGAGCTTGCCGAGCACCTCGGATTCGTGAGTCCCGTTTGAACTGGCGGGGTCAGATCCGTGGGGGTCGAAGAAAAAATCGGGGGAGACGTTGAAGTAGTCAGCGAGCGCATCGACAACCAGGTTGGACGGGTTGGTGCGGACCCCCGTGCGTAATTGCGAGAGGTAGGGAGTAGATAACGGACATCCCCGCCGACGAACCTCCCTTGCTACATCCAGGTTGGTGAGTCCGACTTTGGATGAGGAGAAGAGAGCGTTGAGCTGTGTGCAAAAAACATGCTTTGCTGATGGGGATTCCATATGCGAGCCTTCGACTAGATTCGGTGTGAAACATTCATCTCAATAACATGTATAAGGCTAACCCGTGGCCCTGTCTTCAGGCGATCAGGACAGCGAAAGTTGACATTTCGTGCTGCTCAAATGACGCCCGGCTCTGCCGTCTAGGCGCCATAAAGGACCTTCACAAGGAATCATTACGAATCGACAAAATATTTTTGTGGAATTGTTTTTCTAGATGCAAATCGGTGCGGCAGAGCAGGCAATGTTCGATTTGGGCAGTGGCGTGAGAAACTGAAATCGTGGCGTTGGGGCCGAGCAGCATTGCGGTAGCTGGAACATTGCTATATGTTGCTGGAAGGCTGCCGCGTAAAGAAGGCTTGGCCGGAGGGCAGGAAACAGGCTTGGGTGACGTCACCCAGCTAATGGCGCTTCCGCATGGCGAGAGGGGGTAAACGCGAGATGCCAAGTACGGGAGGTCATTCGCGTGCTGCTAACGATTCAGCAATTGCACTGGCCGACAAAACCTCGGAGACTCCATCCTTTGGAGCGGAGTACCGGGTTCGTGGCGGTGATGTGTCCCCGGATTTAAGATTGCGACTCGACAGTGTGGCACGGTACCTACAGGATATCGCCACTGACGACCTTGCGGCTTCGAGTTTTGGATCGACCGATCCGTACTGGATTGTGCGCCGCACAATTATCGATGTGCTGAAACCGATGTCGTGGCCGGGAACGGTTTACCTAGAGCGGTGGTGCTCGGGACTGTCGACGCGGTGGGCAAACATGCGTGTGCGGATCGAGGAGGCACCTGATGTCAACTCCTTCAACCCTAAGTTCCGTCAAGCCGGAGTAATCGAGACGGAGTCTTTCTGGATCAATGTTAATGCTTCAGGGCTTCCTGCGAGGATCAGTGATGAGGGTTTCCGGCACCTCTCTGCGGGGACGTCCGAACGACGCGTGCAGTGGGTGTCGCTGAACGAAAAAGTTCCCCCGGACAAAAATTCCGACGACGTGTTCAGTGACCGAGTACATGTCTTGCGTGCCACAGACTTTGACCCATTCAGTCATGTGAATAACAGCGCCTACTGGGCCGTTGTCGAGGACGAGTTAATCGATCATCCGGACATCAAATTGGCGCCGCATCGTGCAGTGATCGAATACCTCAAGCCGATAGCGCCGCGTTCTTTGATCACTGTACGGCGAAGTCGTTTCGAGGGTCGGTTGAATTTGTGGCTACTCGTCCGTGGCACCGTCATGTCTACTGTCACTGTAACGAAATTATGATCAAGCTCGAAATGTAGGTGTCTCCATTATTCATGGGGCACAGAGTAATTCATCCCAAGTGTCCCTTTTGTGCGGTTCGTGAACGTGTGTGTGGACAACATCAGTGTGTGGATCGGCTAGGAGTTTGTCGTATGCAGCAACGAAGTTTGAATCGTCGGCGCCTGCTGGGCTTGTCAGCGCTCATCCCTGCGGCGTCGTTGGGCTTGACGGGAACAGCCGGGGCGACGCCGGCGCCGCCCGGGTTCCCGGTGCCGTTGCTGCCGCAGTTCGACCCCATTCCGTGGGCGCGTCAGGCTGCGCTCGTTCAGGCTCAATCGGCTTATACCTGGACGGAGGATCTGCCCTTTCTGACGGGAATCCCCGCGGCGTATTTCGTTCCGCTGGACTCTCTGCCGACCATCGAGTGGCTGATCGAGGGCATCGATACCGTGCTCGAATGGGCAGTGAACTTGGTCGCCTCGATTATCCCTCAGTTCAACGCCGGTGCGACAGGAACATTGGCCGATACTCAAAACGACCTGCGGGCGAAGCAACAACGGTCGGCGGAGTTGAACGCGAGGTTCACCTCGCTGGGCAACGGCAAATACAACATGCTGGGGGACCGCACCTCGGACGCGTACGTGACGGCGACTGCGGAAGAAGCCGCTCAAGCGACGATGCTTCAATCCGAGGCGATGGATCTGTTTCAACAGATTCTCATCCTGTTGGGAAACCTGCGGACCAATGTGCAGGCATTGCTCAAGACGAATCAGAGCATCGGCAGTTTCGGCACGCCCGACGGTTTGGCGAGGTACAACGCCATCTGGCAGACGATGCCGATACCGGGTGCCGCGGAGAATCTGCATGACGACAATTTCTTCGCGTACTTGCGGATCGCCGGTGCGAACACGAATGTCATCGAGCGTGTCGAGGGCATGTTGCCGGACAAGTTCCCTCTCAGCGACGAGCAGTACAGAGAAGGGTTGGGCGCAGATGATTCTCTCGACGCGGCGATCGGCGCCGGAAGATTGTTCATCACGGACTACGCCGAGTTGGGGAAACTGGCGCCGGAGCATGCCACCTACAAGATCCTGACCGGCGACGGATACAACTCGGCACCCGTAGCGGTCTTCGCTATCGCGCCCGGTGGCACCAAACTGCAACCGGTAGCCATTCAATGTGGTCAGGATCCGGCAACGGCTGCGATGTTCGTACGTCCCTCACCTGATGACCAGAAACACTATTGGGGCTGGCAGATGGCGAAGACGGTGGTGCAGACCGCCGACTTCAACCATCACGAGATGTTTGCTCATCTCGGTCGTGCCCATTTGGTCTCGGAAGCATTCGCACTCGCGACGAACCGGACGCTGGCACCGAATCACCCGTTGTCAGTTCTTCTCAAACCACACTACGAGGGCGACCTTTTCGTCAACTTCCTGGCAGCGACCATCATCTTGCCCCCGAATCTTTTCGCCGACATGATCCTCGCAGCTCCGCTTCCCGACATCTTGGATTCTGTCGGGCAGGACCGGCTCGACTGGCATTTCTACGAGCGTATGCCGCATCGTGATTTCGCGCGTCGCGGCGTCGACGATGCCAACGTGTTGTCCGAGTTCCCCTATCGTGATGACGCCCTATTGGTGTGGAGTGCCATCGAGGACTGGGTCGAGGACTACGTTCGGATCTATTACGAATCCGACAGCGACGTCCTCGGAGACACGGAGTTGACAGCGTGGGTGCATGAAGTCTCCTCGATAGGCAAAATAAACGGGTTTCGGCCGGTCACGTCCGTCGATCAGTTGATCGAGGTCATCACCATGGCCATCTACACCGCGAGCGCGTATCACGCGTCGGTGAACTACCCACAGGCCCATCTGATGACGTACGCCCCTGCCTCTGCCGGGATGATGTCGACTCCACCGCCGGCAACCGTCGAGGGCCACACCGAAGCGGACTGGATCAAGATGCTGCCCAACTTACTGACCTCGTTGGCGCAGTTCTATTTTCTCAACACTCTGGGAACGCTCTATTATCGGCCGCTGGGTGACTACCGGACGAATATTTTCCCATTTCCGCCGTCCTTCGGCGATCCGCGGGTCGCAGACAAAGACGGTCCGTTGCAACGCTTCCGAAGTTCGCTTCAGGATATCGAGGCCGAGATCCATCGACGAAATCAGTCCCGATGGCAACCGTACGAGTACCTGTTGCCCAGCAATATCCCGTCCAGCACCAATGTCTGAGTTCGTTTCTCGATCCAACTTTGAGGATGTATGACATGCCGGTAGTGTCCCGTCGTTTCACGTGCGCTGCAGTTGTCAGTGTTGCCGTTGCACTCGTGGTGGCGACGCCTTCGACTGCGACAGCGCAAGGTTCGCTCGATACGAGTTCCTCTCCTGCGCTCGACGAACCGTATGTCGGCGGCCCGGAAGGCGAACTGTTCATTCCGGAGGTCGACAATGACACGGTCGCGGTCATGGACACGGCGACGAACACCATCACAGAGCGAATTCCGCTGGATGTTCCTGTAGGACCGTCACATCCGGCTGTCTTGGCGAAGACGCCGGACGGCAGCAAGATCTACACCGACAATTTCGGATTGTTGTCACCGTCGATATCGATCATCGATCGCACGAACGACACCACAGTCACCATGCCGGTCGAGTCGGTCCCGTTGGGAATCTTCACATCTGGCGACGGGAAAGAGATCTACATTCCCGAGATGGGATTTGTGGTAGAGGTTCTCGACGTCGCCACCGATACGATTGTCCGGCGGTTGCGTTTCGATGATATTCCGGCAGGCGCTATGGCAGGTCCCGACGGGCTGATGTACGTCGGGTTCGTGAGCGGGTTGATCGGTGCCTACGATCCCGTCACCGGAGCGACGGTCAAGCCGCCGATCTGGGCGGGCGGACTGGCAACGTTCTGGTACAGCTTCACCCAGGACGGGAAGAAACTGTATACGGACACGGTCAATTCGATCGGCGTCATCGACGTCGAGAAATGGGAGTTGACAAAAACGATAGCGAGCGAGGAGAACGGAGTCGGAGGGTTGATGAACCCGGGCGCCTTCACGTCCGAAATTTCCCCTGACGGGCGAAAGCTGTACGTGACACGTTTCGGTAAGAACGGTGTGATGGTCTTCGACACCACCGACGACAAACTCCTCGGCGTCATTCCCACAACCGGGGATGTGATCGGACTGACGTTCAGTGCCGATGGGTCACGTGGATACATCTCCGATTCGGGCCCGACGTCCCGTAATGTTCCCGGCCCGATTGGCGAGGCAATCACGTTCATGAATCTGATCACGATTGGTTTCCTCGGCCCCGGCACGCTGATCACGTTCGATCCGGACACTGATCACATCCTCGACACCACCGCCACTGCCCCCGGCCCCGGCATTCCAGCGTGGGTGCCGCACCTTGACTGAACCCCGAAATTCCGCAGATCTCGCTTGCGAAACTCCGTGATCGGCACGCCCCCACGCCGGATCACGCACACCAATCCGCACTACCCATAGAAACGACACCCCATGCCATCGAAGAAGACCCAACGATCGACGGTGACCCGTCTGTTGGCGGCCGCCGTGACGGTCGGTGCAATCCTGACTTTTCCTGTTGCCGCACAAGCCAACCCGTCGATATCAGGAAGCACGAGCGGTCCGGACGGACTGATCTGGATGCCGAACTACGGCGCGAATTCGGTAGTCGGGTTCGATCCGGACACCCTCGACAAGGTCAAGGAGATCCCTTCCGTCGGTGATCACCCGCTGGTGATCAAGATGTTGCCGGATCAGTCCAGAATGTTCGTGGGAAACTTCGGGCCGTTGAGTTGGAACGTGTCGGTGATCGACATGAAAACGGAATCGGTGATCAGCCGCATCCCAACTCTCGGACCGGCATACGCCGTCTCGATTCTCTCGCACGACGGGCGATACCTGTTCGTACCGACCGGGGCATCGGTAGTGCACGTGATCGACACCCAGTCGCTGCAGATCGTGCGGACGTTGCCCATCGCGTTGCCGCCTGCGCCGGCGCACCTCGAGTTGTCTCCCGACGATTCGACGATGTACGCGTTCTCCACCGCAGGAACCATCACGAAGTACGACGCCGTCACCGGGGCACCGTTGGCGCCGCCACTTTTTTTGGGTGGGTTTGTGCCAGGTTGGGGGGCAGTCAGCGCCGACGGCAACACCATCTATGCAGTCAACTTCTTCTCTGGCTTGACCACCATCGACGCACGGAGCTGGACCGTGAGAAAGGTGCTGCCGATGGAGCTGACCGACGGCCCCCTCTCGGCGACATTGAGTCCGGACGGGAAAGAACTGTGGCTGTGCAACTACTTCGGCAAAGAAATCATCGTCATCGACACCGAGACGGGAGAGCCGAACCGGACGATCCCAACCGAGAACACGCCCGTGTACGTGGGGTTCTCGGCGGAGGGCGACAAGACTTACGTCAGTTCCGTTGACGGGACCTCAGGAGTTTTGGGCAATGTACCCGAACTTCCTTTCCTCCATGACGCCGTCGACGCATACGGATTGTTGAACGCGTACGCGGCGGCGCCGTTGAATCTCGACACGGTCTTGACCGCCTACGACACTGATACCTTCACCGAGATCGATTCGACCACGCTCAAGGGAGCACTAGTGGCCGGCGTTTATCCCGGCTGACCTCGCGAGCCATGCGACTGACAGCCGTCCGGCCACCACATTCCCACCGATGTGCTGATGAGGGCTGTTGCTGCGAGCGGGCTTCGGTGAACAAATGCAGGGTGGTGCGGGCCTGGCCGAGCAGAGAACTCAATGCCGAACGGATTCGACCACTGCCCGCGCATGGTCGACGAGCCGAACTGCCAAGCGGGTGAGCCTGACTCGCACGAGGTGCACGCCAGGTATCCCATTTTTTGCACGCCGGAGACTGTTGTCAGGAAGCTGAGAGTCATGGAGTCATTTGAGAGGCCCATTGTCGAGCAGAGGCTGACGTCCGGCCAGGTTGCGGCGATGTTCGGTGTCAATTCGGGCACTGTCGTGCGATGGGCACGCGCCGGCAAGATCGGCACGATGACGACGTCGGGCGGGCATCGGCGCTACCGGTTGAGCGAGGTTCGGGAGCTTCTGCGCGAGTTGGAGAGTAGCGGTTCCGACAGTGTGATCGGAGTCGGCCGTGTTGTGCCACGATCGGCTTGAGATCCCGCCAGCGCAATGGTTTCACGTTGTCGGTTACTTCGGGAGAGCTTTCGGCTAGCGGTGACCGAAAGCGCGTGAACCGCGTGTTTGCGTGCTCGGAGGCGAGGCGCGGCGCTCATGTTCACAGGGCCCGGCATGTATGCGAGAAATTCGTGGTCAACGAGAAGGAAGGGATAGACAGGGGTAAGTGAGCAGTACCATTATCTGGGGCGGAACTCCTGAACGCGTCGGTGATCATGTTGACCTTGTTGAGCACTTGACTGTTTGTCGGATGCGTGACGAATTCCCCATTCCTCCCCCCGGGAGGATCAATAATTGCAATCGAATGGGCGCCAGTAGTGGTACCCGGACAAGGAGTCTCGCGTGTCGAGCACAGAAGTTTTTCAGGCTGTTGTTGTCAAACCGTTGTTCACCCTGCCGGTGGAAATGTTGCGAATCGTCCAGCAAGTGGTCGGAGTCGTTCATTTCTAGCTCACTCAACACGCCGAAGGCTTCGGCTGGGATGCATGGCTTTCCGCGCGATCGTATCCTTTCCTTGGTAGGTTGTTGTGAGCACTGATCGCATCATCTTCTCCCGCCCCTATCGGGCATCGAACGAATTGTCGAATCTGGCAACGGTTCTGGAGTCCGATCACATTCACGGTGACGGACGTTTCACCAAGTCCGCGACTGCAGCACTCAAAGCGATCACCGGATCCACGCATGCTCTGCTGACCACCTCGTGCACGCACGCACTCGAATTGGGTGCGCTGCTACTCGAATTGGGCCCGGGCGACGAGGTAATCGTTCCGAGCTTCGCGTTCAGTTCGGCGGCAACCGCCGTCGCGTTGCGCGGTGCCATTGTTGTTTTCGTCGACATCGATCCGAGTACCGGCAATATCGATCCCGACTGCGTCGCAGCGGCGATCACGGAACGCACGAAAGCTGTACTGGTCATGCATTACGGCGGAGTCGCCGCCGACATGGAACCTCTCCTCGACCTCGCGGAACTCCACGGTGTCGCGTTGATCGAAGACAACGCTCACGGGCTCGGCGGAAAGTGGCGCGGGCGGGCGCTCGGCACCATCGGAACTATCGGTACGCAGAGTTTTCACGACACCAAGAACGTTCACTGCGGTGAGGGTGGCGCGCTGTTGCTCTCCGACGATCAGTTGATGACCCGCGCCGAAATCATCCGTGAGAAGGGGACCGACCGTGCGCGTTTCCTGCGCGGCCAGGTCGACAAGTATTCGTGGCAGGACATCGGGTCGAGTTATCTGCCCAGTGAACTCAATGCCGCTGTCCTCGACGCACAACTCTCGGAGTTCGACGCGATTCAGGCGGCCAGGCATCGCGTCTGGGATGCCTACAGCGTGAGTCTGGGCGAGTGGGCGTCCGAGAACGGTGTCGTTCCCATGGCGGTTCCCGATGATCGCGAGCACACCGCGCACCTGTTCTATCTCAAGATGCCTACCGAAGAGAGCCGCGACGGCTTGATTCGGCATCTTGCCGCCGACGGAATCGTGGCGCCGTTCCACTACATTCCGCTCGATACGAGTGCGGCCGGTGTGCGCTACGGACGAACACCGCAGCCGTGTGTGCGTAGCGCCGAGTTCTCCGCGTCGATCCTTCGACTGCCGCTGTGGCCCATGCTCACGTCCGAACAACAGGAACGGGTCATCGGTTCGGTCCTCGAGTACAAGGGCATCTGAACAAAGAACCGCTAGAATAGGCGAGGGAATCTTTCCGAACGATCATTGTCTGCGGGAATGCCGCAGTGGTTCTTCTCCTCGACGTCGCTAGAGTTCGTGAGACCGCGACGGGCGCAAAGGGAAAAGTCCTTTGCTGTTCTAGTGTCGGGGAGGGCTGAAGTCCCGATATTCGGGTGGGCGAACTCAGTTACCGCGTACGGAAGGTAGGCGGGGGCTCCTCGGAGCCGGCTTACGCGAAGCTTGTGCACGCGGCGCGTGAACTGTCCGGTTCCTCTGAGTGCGTGGGAGCACGGGCGGCGCCGTCAACTTCGTCCCACCTAGTGGCCGCCGGGTCTGGAGGACCCACCGAGAGCTGCGGGCGGTCCTCCGCAGCGATCACTTGCCACCCGATGGTTCCGTTTTCCCTTTGCGTTTCGCCTGGTGCATAACAGCGTCTGCGATCTCAAGCAGCGTCTCCATACCGTGATCCGGAGCGTCGGGTGTACCGCCGAACGGTGCTAAGGCATTCACCGACTCGCGCGGCTGCACCGTCTGTGCTCGGACTGTCACGAACGCGTCGCCGAAGATTGGACTATTTCTTGGAGCACAGGCAACGGTTGTGGAGTTGATTTCGGTGAACTGCGTGCGGAGTTCCGGGGCTGGCGCACTTTTGTCGCGCGCCGTAAACCGCTCAGCGTCAACCGGATTCTGTGCGAGCGAGACCATGCAGGTCCTCAGTCTCGGATCGCCCTTCCTCGTGGCCGGTAGGTAAAGGGCGATCACCAATGGCGTTGTAAAGAGTGAAGGTCAATTCTTTCGCGTTAATCAGCCGCGGACGACTCGGAGGAGGGCCGCTTCGATCTCGGTTGGCGGTCTTCCGGCGTATTCGCGGTAAACGGCACGAGTGCAGGTTGCAGCGTGGTACGGCCCGATGGTCGGGGTCGGGGTCGGGGTCGGAGCCATCGACCCGAACTTTCACATACGCGACCAGCGTATTCCACTCCTCGGGAATTTTGGAAGCGATTATCGGGGTCCCGATTGGCGTACGCAGAGAGCAATACTAGCGCTCAAGTTACGGTGACTCTGGTCGTTAGAAGAGCCTGTCGTCGTTTGAGAAGGCTCAGTCGCCAGCCCCACAGAGTTCGGATCCATCGCCATGTTCGCATATTCTTCGATTACGACCGCTTCGTGGCGCTGGTTCTCACACCCGCGGAAGTCATTGGAGTCCAAGGCAAGTCGCACTCGGGTTCCGACGGCGATCATAGGCGGGGCTGTGGTGTCCTTATCGGTCATATCTGATTCGCGCAGAGCAATTATGTCGCAATCGCGTCGCGGCGTGACTCTCTCAGCGGCGCCCCGATCACGGCGCCCATAGGAGGGGGCATCGCATGCAGCGACCGACGACGTCTGGGCGATGAAATCAGACCAAGCGATCATCGACCCATGTGGTGCTTCTCGTTCACAGTGCTCATCGGGAGGGGATGGTCGAGCCGAAAGATTCGGCGTTGTTGTGGCGGGCACGGTGAGCGTCGAGGAGTGTGCGTCGTAGTGGATTGTGTGTGTGGGGAAGCCAGTGTGCCTGCAGTGGCGCGAGCGGTGCCGGAGAAGCGGTGATGACTGCGACTTGTCCGCGATGATAGAGGCCGGGGGCGGCCGTGACGAGTGCGTAGTAAGGGGTTCCGATGACCGCAGCGGTCGGAGTGATGCCTTGGAAGTTTGCTGTCGCGGTGGAAGGTTCGAGCCCCGCTTGGTGACAGATCGCGACTAGGAAATGCGCATGGGGGCTGTT
Organism: Rhodococcus sp. MT28; assembly: GCF_058792695.1. Lineage (NCBI taxonomy): Bacteria > Bacillati > Actinomycetota > Actinomycetes > Mycobacteriales > Nocardiaceae > Rhodococcus > Rhodococcus sp. MT28. The sequence goes on along the minus strand of NZ_JBXAFD010000011.1, from coordinate 21,834 downwards.
GACGTCGCGGGGAAGTATGAGGGTGTCGTTGGCGAGTTCGCTGAAAGCGATGCCGTCGCAGTCGGCAAGGCGGTGCTCGCGGGCAAGTGCGACGGTGATGGGAGTTCGTGCGATGACCGTCGACGCCAGATGGTCGTCGTCGGCTCTGCTTCGGGTCAGTGCGATGTCGGCTCGGCCGCTGCGCAGTTCGGTGTGGAGTTCTTCGAATGCGATCTGCCGCAGGACGATCGCTGTTTCAGGTAGAACCTCCACTGCGGTGATGCTGAGGTCGGCGAGGTCATCGGCGATGACCTCGGAGGTGAACGCTACTGTCAGCGGCTGCTTTTGTGATGTCTGGGCGGCGTGGATTCGTCGAGTGAGCGCGGATGCTGCATCCAGAAGGGGTGCGGCTCCCTCGCGGAGGACGATACCCGACGAGGTGAGTTCGAGGCGTTTTCCTGCTCTCGTGAACAGGTTAACCCCGAGGTCCCGTTCGAGGGATTTGATCGACGCACTCACCGCTTGCTGTGTGAGGTAGAGCTCGCTCGCCGCCCTGGTGATGTTCAGATGCTTGGCAACTGTCGCGAACTGCGTGACTCGATGCAGGTCAAGCGGTGAGCGCGATGCCGGCCCAGGAGCGAGCAGTGCTGCCGATTCGGCAACTGGACGCCGTTCTGTTGTCGAGTCCAACGCTGTCACCGCCCTGTCTTTTTGTCGCATGAGAGGTGGCTAACTGCAAGGTAACTAGCGAGATATAGATAGAAGGTCTGGGCGTTCAAATGCGTTCGACGTCATCATGGGTGACCACCTACGACACGGACTGTCGTCGTTCCGGTCGTGGGTGACGTCGATGGGCATTGAATACAGAAACTTGCCGCCAGAACGGGATGCACAGCGAAAGGTTGTTTGGGCTATTGTCCGATTCGATGGGGCGTCTGCGGGCTGATGGGGGCGCACACGAGCAGCACGCAGCCAGGAGGCGCTGCGGACAGCGGCGAGCGTGCCGCTTCGTCGGAGTTCGGACCGAGCCCGAGTGCATGGGAGGAGATGTCGATGTCGAACAGACCGTCCGGGTCGAGGTCGAGATTCATCTGCGGGACGTACGGCGGAACCATAAGGCCCTCCTGGGGCAGCGCCGCGCTCAACGCATTGAAAAAATTCGAGTACAGCTCGCTGGCGAGTGAGGCGCTCAATACAGTGCTGGGATCCGGCGAAACGTCACCGAGAAGACCTGTCCATGTGACCTGGAGTCCTAAGCTCGGGATGATGAAGTTGTTCTGCTGCAGGAAGCCGACCATGGCGTATCCGTCGTCGGGAAGGCCCGCCATCGGTGCGACGTCTGTTGTCTTCGTCGATGGAACGCTGGGGCCCGTGCAGGGTGTCTTGTTCAGCCAGAACAGAAATCCGTAACACGGGTTGGAGGCGGAAGGTTCGCGCAGCGCGGCGATGTAGTCCGCTGAGATCACCTCACGTCCATTCCAGGACCCGTTGTTCGCCATCAGCATTCCCAGCCGCGCGAAATCGTTGGGCGGCAAGAACAACAGCGCGAATCCGTAGGTGTGCCCAGTTCGATCGCGGGCCCAGTAATAGTCGTTCGGAGCAATCCCGATCGGATCGAACAATTCTCTTTGTGCGAAGCTCTGCAAGTCCTCTCCGACCGCATTTTGCAGTACGTACCCGAGCAGGTCTGGACCGAGTTGTGAGTATTGGAATCTTTCGCCTTGAGGATGAAGGATCGGCGCGTCGAGCGCAGTCTTCGGCGCATTGACCGTCATATCAAGGAGGCTGGGAAACGCCTCTGACAGGATTGCTTGGTCGAGACCCGAGCTTTGCGTCAGCAGGCTTCGAACCGTGATCGCGCGGTGCGCAGTGTCACCTTCGTCCTCGGGCAAGTAGTTGCCGATGGGTGCTTCGACGTCGAGAAGCCCGTGGGTCACCGCAACACCGGCGATCATCGAAACGACGCTTTTGGTGCCACTCATCAGGTTTCCTGGGATGTTTCCGGATATGTCGTTGAACGGGCCCTCGCCGACGAGGCAGTTGTACCGAAAAACCTGGATGTTGGTGCGCATACGCGAGGTGGCGAAGTCGATTGCGCGTTGTAATGCAGCTCCGTCCATCTCCACTTGCTCTGGGCGGGCATGCTCGAACCCGTCGGGCGCCGACGGGGGCGCCGAACATTCATGTCTGGTCGCAGTCGAGGGTTCGCTATCGGCGGTGGCGAGCGCCGGCGCCACGCCCGTCCCGAACACTGCGCCCGCGAGGAAAAGAGCTCCTACTGTCTGCCGAAGATATGACAAGCCGAACACCGCTTCCTTGATGACGTGAATCACACTCGCTGACGGGAGTACTGTCTACCACAGATATACCGAACGGTAAATCCGATATTGAGGATCGGCAGAAAGTCAGTAGAGTCGCGAGTGATGAACGCCACCACCAACGAGCGGAGTCCGGCGCCCCGTCGCCATGGACGCACTCAGATTGCCGTCGTCGACATACTTGTCGCTGCCACTACCGTCTTCGCGAACGAGGGGTTCGATGCTGCAACGGTAAATAGGCTCGCCGCTGTCGCGGGCACCACCAAACCCACGCTCTACAAGCACTTCACCGACAAGCAAGGACTCTTCAACGCCTGTCTCGACCGTGAACTCCGTCATGCGGAGACCTTTCTTTTTCGAGCCTACGATTCGGCGACGGATCTCTCCAACCGCAGCGAGATTCGCGCTCATGTGCAAGCGTTCTTCGACTACGCCGACCAACGCCCCGACGGCTTTCGGCTGATGTTCGATACCGGCGGCCCGCTCGGACGGCACACCGAATTTATCGATACCGTCGTCGAACGTAATGCCATCCGGATCTGCCAAACGCTCGTCGCTGCAGGACATCACGATGCGAACGCTCGCGCCCGTGAGATTGCCGCATACTCCGTCGGCGCATGCATCTACGGAGCCCGGCAATCGATACTCACCGAGGAGCCAGGCAACGACATCAGAGGTCAACTGGCATCAGAATTCGTCTTCAGTGGGATCGTGGGAGCGATAGCACATTTGCTGGAGCCGAAGCCTTAGCTCGGGACGTAGTCAGGGTTGAGCCTTGCCCTCTTGGGCCAACGACGCCTGTGACGGGTATGAGCGTCACAACGGTGAAACTTTGCGCCAGGGTTCGCCGAGCGAACCGTCGTGGGTCAAATCGGCTGAGTGAACGGTCCGGGCCGAGTCTCCAGAAGTGCATTGCGGGGTTGGGAGATGGTGTGCGGCAGCCAGATTGCTTGCATCGGTACCTTGGGGGCGTCGGTCAAGCTCTTTACGACGACCCTTCCTTCGAGTGCTGGGCCGGGCGTGGCGGTGACCAGGGCTACGTAGTCGTTTCCCGCGACGGCTGTGACCGGTGGTGTTCCTTGAATGGGGTTCACGGTGTGTGTGGGTTCGAATCCTGCCCGACGGCACGATGAAATGAGGAAGTCGGTATAGAAGGAATGCATGGGCGGTGCCCAGACGATCAAGGTGTAATCCGCGATGTCCGCAAGCGCGAGGTCCGGACGTTCTGCGAGCGGATGTGATGCGTCGACAGCAATGCGGAGTTCGTTGTATCCGAGGACAGCGGCAGCAAGATCGGACGGTGTACTCACGCCCCGGCGCAGTCCGACGTCCACTGTGTGATCGAACAATCCTCGTTCGATGTCATCGAGGAACATTTGTCGCACCGTGATGGAAACTTTCGGCGAGGCAAGGCGAACCGGTGTGATCAGATGGAAGGCTTCTTCGGCGGTGATAGCGGGAGTATGCGCTACGACGAACGCTGGTACCCGCTCGTGTGCGGCTTGGCGCGTAGCTGTGGCGAGCGCTTCCGCTGCGGCGAGCAAAGTGGGTGCTCCTTCTCGAAGCTTGTGTCCGGCGGGGGTGAGGACGAGGCTGCGGCCGTGAGGGGCGAAAAGTGCTGTGCCGATCTGCTTCTCGAGTTGACGCATCGCCGCACTCATCGCTTGTTGTGTCATGAACAACGAATGTGCTGCCCGGGTGAGGCTTCCGCTGTCGGCAACGGCGACGAATTGCGAGAGACGACGAAAATCGATCGAACTTGCGGCACGGGCAGTTTCTGATGGATCGTCGATGTCACTCACGTACCACTCCTTCGATTCCAGGTAAGCACAAGCAATAGTTGTCGAAACACCAATAAGCGATGCTTTTGGCTTGTGCGTACTCACTGTAGCGTGAACTGGACTCGACGCCTGGAGTCATGACCCAGCGCGGTTGGGTCGGCCTGCATCGCGACATCTCGTGACGGCGACTGTAGGTATTCAGTAAATTATCAGCGATCTTACTTTGAAGTAAGATAGCGTGTGGCGGTCAGGATGATCTCTTCGCGTACACACGACCTCGAAGGACGGGACCAGATATGTCGAATTCGTTGCAGGGCAAGTCCGCGATTGTGGCCGGAGGTGCCAAGAACCTCGGCGGCTTGATCAGTACGACGTTGGCCGGGCAGGGTGTCAATGTTGCAGTGCACTACAACAGTGGCAGCAGTGAAGCGGACGCCGACAGGACTATCGCCGCAGTCGAGGCCGCAGGCGCCAAAGCGGTCAAGGTTCAGGCGGATCTGACACAGGTGTCGAACGTGGAGAAGTTGTTCGACACCGCGATCGATGCTTTCGGCAGCGTTGACATCGCGGTGAACACCGCAGGTAAGGTTCTGCGCAAGCCGATCCTGGAAACCTCTGAAGCAGAGTATGACTCGATGCTCGATATCAACGCGAAAGCTGCCTATTTCTTCATCAAGGAGGCTGGCAAACGGCTCAACGACGACGGTAAGATCATCACGATCGTAACCGCGTTGTTGGCGGCGTTCACCGACGGCTACTCGACGTACGCAGGTGGTAAGAGCCCGGTCGAGCACTTCACCCGTGCTGCGTCCAAAGAGTTCGGCGCCCGCGGAATCTCGGTGAACAGCATTGCCCCCGGCCCGATGGACACCCCCTTCTTCTACGGTCAGGAAACGCCGGAGCGAGTGGAGTTCCACAAGTCACAGGCAATGAAGAATCAGCTCACGCAGATCGAAGACATCGCGCCGATCGTCCGGTTCCTCGCTGACGAGGGATGGTGGATCACCGGTCAGACTCTCTTCGCCAACGGCGGCTACACCACCCGCTGACTTGGATCCGAATATCCAACAGGCCCAGGACAGGGCCAGGGAAGGCGTAATCCGATGACCGAGACAGTGTCCGCTCCTATTGCTCGCTTGATCGATGCCACCAACGCGGGTGATGTCGAGTGTTTTCTCGATGCCTTCACTTTCGACGGCATAGTCGACGACTGGGGCCGCGAATTTACCGGGCGAGACGAGATCCGGGCATGGAGTGATGCCGAGTTCCTTGGCAAGCAAGTCACTTTGGAGGTCCGAGATGTCGCTGTCACGGGCTCCGGGGTGGTCCTCGTCGCGCAAGTGGGCGGCAATGGATTTAACGGACCGAGCACCTTCACCTTCACTGCCGATGCAAACAAGGTGTTGAAGATGAGCATTCGGGCCTGAGGGCGCACACGACATATTCGGGGACGGATGTTCCACTGTGTGACAGTTCGCCCTGCACCTCTCGATGCGTGCACGTAGACGCTCACCGAAAGGGCCGTTGCGTTAGTGTCCTGGCCACCCAAAGGGCGGCCAGGACACTAACGTTTCATTCGTGTTGATGACCGTAACATGCTGTAGTTAAAGGATTTTCGGCGATCTCGCGCAATGTGTGTCACAGTGTGACCATGCGAACTATGGTGATAATTTCTGTGGGCATTCTACTAGCTTTGGTCTTCCTGGCGGCCGGAGCACGAAGCCCCGCAATTGGCGTGCGCCGGGCAGCAGGTGCATTTGTGGGTATGTGGGCGATCACGACGATCGCAAACATGGCATGGGGCGTACACGAGGGTTACTCCGCGGCTGAGGAACTTCCGATCCTGGTGGCCAACTTCCTTCCCGCATCTGTCGTCGCGGCCGTAGGTGGCCTCGTGCTCGGCCGCGCCGACCGATAGCTGCCCAAGCTGGAATCGGCGCGCACGCTCAGCTCAGCGGATGCGAATCACAACGCCTACCTTCACTTCCCACAGTTCCCCGCGGGCGTCTGATGGTCATACTGAAACCCGGGTCGCGATCGAGATAGTAGCGGTACGGCGGTGTCGGGCTCGCATTCGGAGAGGACCCGACCACATTCCAGTTTTCACAGATATATGCGCAATTCCCGGAACTGCAACAATTTTGGGGCGAGCGTCTGGCATCAACGGTGTCGAGAACGCGGGACGGCCCGAACACAAATGAACGGACCCCCGGATTACGCCTTGACCCGTTGCGCCCTCGAGTCGGCCGCCGATCAGGAATACCGACGAGGGCGGGCGTACTTCTCCGCAGAAGACGAACGACGGAATAGGACAACAATGAGTACCGACGATTTATGCAGTGGGCAGGCGGAGGGTATGCGGTCGCGTCTGATCGCTATGACCGGCCGCGACCCGAGTGAGCAAGGGCGTGCTTCGTCTCCGTTGGAGTTGTTGTTCGACTTGACGTTCGTGGTCGCGGTCGGCACTGCCGCGTCGCAATTCGCCGAGATGCTCTCGGCAGGACATGTGTTCTCGGCGACGGCGGCCTTTGTTCTGGCGATGTTTGCAATCTGCGTGGCCTGGATCAGCTTCAGTTGGTTCGGATCAGCATTCGACACCGATGACTGGCTGTACCGCACTCTGACGATGATTCAGATGATCGGCGTTGTGGTGTTCGCGTTGGGAATCCCGCCGATGTTCCACTCCGTCGAGGTCGGAGAACACCTCGAAATGCGTCTCATGGTCGTGGGTTACGTGGTGATGCGGTTGGCGATGGTGCTCCAATGGTGGCGTGCTGCTCGCTCGTCAACCGAGTACAGAGTCACTGCATGGGCAAACATCCGGTGGATAGTGATTGCTCAGGTTGGTTGGGTGGTTGTCGCCTTCACCGGACTGCCGAACGGTGTCCTCATTCCTCTGCTTTTCGTGATCGGTTCCCTGGAACTCTTGTTGCCCGTAATCGCTCAAGGTGCTGCGGGCGGCACGCCCTGGCATCCGCATCATGTCGCGGAAAGGTACGGACTGTTTGCCATCATCACTCTCGGCGAGGGCGTCGTCGGCACTGTCGCGTCGTCGGCGGGATTGCTGGGGGGATCGGACGGGATGACATGGACCGTAAATACCATCGCCGTTGTGGTGGCGGGGGTCGGCCTTACCTTCGGCTTGTGGTGGGCGTATTTCATCACACCGTTCGGAGAGATGCTCGAGCGTCGACGCGGGCGCGGTTATCTGTTCGGATACGGCCACATCCCGCTGTTCATCGGGACGGCGGGGGCTGGGGCGGGCCTGCACGTTGCTGGCTTGTACCTCGAGCATCACAGCGTTCTCGGCGGGGTGGCGGTGGTGCTTTCGCTGGCGGTGCCCGTTGCCTTGTACCTGGCGATCGTGTACTCGTTGCACGCGGCGTTGATGTCGTCGGGGGATCGTCTCCACCTCATATTGATTGCGACTACGGCGGTAGTTCTCGTCTCGGCGGTCGCAGTTGCGGTGATCGGAGCGCCGTTTGCGATGTCACTGATGTTGATAATGCTGGCGCCATTTGTGACGGTGATCGGGTATGAGACTGTTGGGCGCGAGCGTCAGGTCGAGATGCTCGCTGCCCTCCGTGTTAAGGACGTTGCTTAGTAGATAGGGTGCGAAAAGTGGGCTACGTCCTGTAAGTAGTTCTGTCGCAAGCAAGTTGATCACACAGGGTTTCGATGTGGGTTGAGTGGGTTTCCGGCGTGTGGTGGACGATCCGGTACTGTTGAGCAACTCGCTGTTGAACAGAAGGCTGGTCTAGGCAAAAGTTCGGTTGCAACCGATGCACGGTAGAAGTTCTACCGCATCAACAGGGTCAGAGAAGTCGACCCCCGGGGTGCGAGTCCCCATCTGGGGTGACAATGGCTGCGGGATGATCTGCCGTGGAATAGATTTGATCGAGGACGGCGCGAGCGTGGTGGGGGAGACAACGAGCGCTGGCTCCCCCACCCGGTGGAGGATTTCCGTCGGTGCAGCCTTGTTGGTTCGCCTGGGGCGGACTAGGAGGCAGGAAGCTGTTCGACGTATGCAAGGACTTGGAACGGGTCCAGTGATTCTGTCACTTCCACCAATTTTCCGTTCCGAAGTTTGAACATGATGAGGTAGTTGTTGTTATACGTTGCTTTTCCCGGCCCTGTGCCGTGGGTGGTGGCTTCGACGACTACTCGGTCGTCTTCCGCGGTGATGGTGAGTACGTCGAATCGGAAGTCGGTGAACGGCTTGAGGAATCCTTCGAGGAGTGCTTTGGTTCCGGCCTTGTCGTTTCGGCCGCCGTACTGGAAGCGGTCTGGCCGGTTCGGTAGCGTCCACGATCCTTCATCGTCGATGAGATCGAAGAGGGCGGGAAAGTTGCGTTCGCTGATGTAGGCGCATGCGTTCAAAACGATTTCTTTGTTCTTGTCGGTGGACACGGGAATACCTCCTGGATTGGACGAGTCGGTAGTAGCGATTGGAGTCTTGGCCGAATGGCTGAATAGGTCGCCTCGAATCGGTGGCGCTATTGTTTGAGGGAGATCAGGCGGATCTAGGTATCTCGGTCAGATCTCCGTTGATTCCATTCTTTGGCAGAATGTTTCGCTAAATGTGAGTGTGGCGGACGGGGTCACGTTGGAGGGCGTTTCGGCAAAGGCGCGGATCCTTTCTCGTGCTTCTGGTGAGGCAAAATAGCGGGCGGTGAGGGCCTGCATCTGCTCGAACTGGTCTGACAAGATTTCCGCCGGCGGGGATAGAAGTTGTTTGACGCCGGTGAGGGCCTGGGGCGCGCCGAGTTGGAGGGAATCGGTGAGCTCGGTGACTGTGCTGTCGAGATGTGTTTCCGAGACCACCGCACTGACCAGGCCGATGTTTGCTGCATAGCGCGCGTCGAATGTTTCTCCGGTCAAGAACAGCCGGTGCAGTGCTGAGGGCTGTACACGCAGCCGCAGCGGTATTGAGATCATCGACGGGATTACTCCGATCCGTACCTCAGGGAATGCGAAGGTGACGGTGTCTGCTGCGATCGCGAAGTCGCAGGCGGCGATGAGTCCGATGCCTCCGGCGCGGGCGGGGCCAGTGAGGCGAGCAACCACTGGTTTCTCCGACGTCATCAGATTGTGGAGGAGTGCGGCGAGTTCCTCAGCGGATCTGGTGGTGTCCGCATTGCGGGCCTCTTTCAGGTCGGCGCCGGCGCAGAACGTCGGTCCGGTGTGGGCCAATACGATCGCGCGTGTCGATTTGTCGGCGAGCGCTTTCTCGAGAAGTTGAAGCAACTGTGTTCGGAGCGGTGCGGACAGTGCGTTGCGGTTGTGTGGTGAGTCGAGTGTGATTGTGGAGACTCCGCGATCGACGGTGAGGTGCGCTAGGCGGGTGGTGGTGTGGAGAGTGTGCATACCCTTCACACCGCTTCGGTGGCAATGAGGTTGGCCGGTGTCTGTGCCTCGAGCGGCGGCAACAACGCGGTGGGGATGTCGAGGTGTTTGGCGCGCAGGTACTCTCCAAGCCCTTTGCCCTGGGAGTCGAGGTCGAGGTTGGCGGCCACCCCGCGCCCGAGCAGCCCCACGATGGTCACTCCGCAGGCACGTAGATGCGGCAGCTCCCACATTCGCAGGTTGCAGTCCGCTGCCTCAGGGATCATGTCGCGCAGGGTGTCTTCGGTCCACCACGAGCGAAGCCATCGGTGGGCGTCGTCGCTGCGGGCCCACACACCCAGTGTCGCGTTGCCTGCCTTGTCTCCGGATCGGGCACCGAGAACAGTGCCCAGCGGAAGTCGGGCTGTCGGGCCGGGGATGGGCTCTACTGGTGTCGAGGTCGGCGGAGCGATGGGTGAAGCGTCGGGTGAGGTCGGGGCCGGAGGCACTTCGATGATGTTCCCCGACAGGGTAATCCGCTGGGGAAAGATCTCAGCGGCCATCAAGGTGGGCCAGAATACAGTAATTTCGCTTCCGGGCGTGGGAGGTGCGGTGAAGTACAGGCCGGGGTAGCTGGCCAGGCCGGTCTCGATAGCAGCGCGAGGAAAAGCGTGGACCTTTTCCCGAGAAGGATCGGTCACAGCGATCGTCAACAGGGCGACGGCTTCGGTCATCGTTGAAGGATCGGGCCGGTCAGCACGCAAGACGCGCGTGACGACATGTCGGAAGGAATGCTGTCCTCCTGGGATCGTCGCCCACAACGCGCGCTGGGCGAGATCGGCCTTGGCGTCGATGTTCGTTCCGGTGAGCACGAAGGTCACCTCGTTACGCCAGCCACCGGAAACCAATGCGCCGACCTTGACAGTAGCCGGGGCGGGTTCTCCTCGTACACTTGATATCTGGACGCGATCGGTGCCGAGTTGTTCGAGTCGGATGGTATCGAGACGAGCGATCACGTCAGGATTGGCGTACTGGGGCCCGTCGATTTCGTAGAGCAACTGCGCAGTCACTGTCTCGACGGTGACTTGTCCGCCGGTGCCCTGGTGTTTGGTGATGACCGAGGAGCCGTCAGCGGAGATCTCGGCGATGGGAAAGCCGACGTGATCCATTTCGGCAACCTCGCCGAAGAAGGAGAAGTTCCCGCCAGTGGCTTGGGCGCCGCACTCGATCACATGCCCGGCGGCGACAGCACCGGCGAGCGGGTCCCAGTCCGTGCGGGACCAGCCGAAATGCCATGCAGCGGGGCCGAGGATGATCGCGGCGTCGGTCACCCGGCCGGTGATCACCACATCGGCACCGGCGTCGAGGGCTTCCTTGATTCCCCAGCCCCCCAAGTATGCGTTCACGACCTCGGGGTCCTGACCCAACTCGGAGAACGATTGACCGGTATCGAGATGGGGAGCGTCCCAACCACTTCGGCGGGCGTCGCTGAATGCCTGGGTGGCATCGTCACCGTCAACCACGGCAATTCGGACAGTCCGACCGATGCGTTCGGCGATGTCGACGATCTGCGCGGCGCAGGCGTGCGGGTTGAGACCGCCCGCGTTCGAGATGATCTTGATATCCCGGTCCAGGCAGGTAGCGAGTACCTCGTCGAGCTGGTGAACGAATGTCCGAGCGAAGCCGGCATCGCGGGCACGATTGCGTTGTTTGACCAGGACTCCCATGGTGAGCTCTGCGAGCCAGTCTCCGGTCAGGACGTCGATGGCTCCTCCGTCGACCATTTCGTGTGCGGCAGCGAGGCGGTCGCCGAAGAAACCGGAACAGTTGGCGATTCGTAGTGAATGGGGGGTGCTCACGGTTGTTCTCCCGCCGCCAAGGTGATCAGGATGCTATGCGCAGTGACGTACTGTCCGACTGTGACGTGAATCTGCTCGACCGTTCCGTCGATGGCTGCGGTGGCCGGGTGCTCCATCTTCATGGCCTCGATGACAACCAGCTTCTGGCCGGCGGTCACCCTGTCACCGACGTTGACGGCGATGTCGACGACTGTTCCTGGGATCTCGTTGATCGGACCGCGTGCCGCTGCGGTCGCCTTACCTGGATCTGGCAGCCGCGACTGCGGTAGCCACCCGGACTGGCTGCGGGCGTCGTTGACCCATACAGAGCCGTCCGGGTGCGTCCGCACGGTACAGGGATAGTCCACCCCTGCGTAGTGGATCCGCACAGAGTGGTCGTCGAGGTCGCGGAGGGCGAAATCGTGAAGCTCGCCGTCGACGTCGAGTAACAGGTCGGTGTCCCCGCCCCAGGACCCGAGTCTGTACCCGATCTGAAGCGCATCTTCGGTGGTCGCCCGGTACCAGGTTGCACGGGTCAACAGTTTGGCGGCGAGGGGTCGGAATCCGGGACGGGCATGTCCACGGACGGGATCGGTATCGGCACGCCGAGCGGTCGAGACGGCTATCGCGGCGGCCAGGTGAACGGGCCAGGCAGTTGCCATCGGCGGATCGAGCAGGTGCCGGCGGTGTTCGAGGAAGTCGGTGCGAGTTTTTCCGGCTAGATAATCGGGATCGCGTAGCAAGGAGGACAGGAAATCACGGTTCGTCTTCACTCCGTGGATCTGTGTGGCATCGATCGCGGAGGCCAGCGCGGAGGCCGCGTCAGCGCGGTTGTCGGCGTAGGAGATGATCTTCGCGATCATCGGGTCGTAGAAGGGTGAGATTTCGGCAGGCGCGGAGACACCGTCCTCGTATCGGATACCTGGTCTCACAGGGTGTGTGTAGTGGTGCAAAGTTCCGGGGGTGGGCACGTAGCCGTTGGCGGGGTCTTCTGCGTAGAGGCGAACCTCGATCGCGTGCCCGGCGATGCGGACCTCGCTCTGCCTGAATCCGAGAGGTTCGCCGCGGGCGACCCGCAGCTGTAGTGCCACGAGATCCCGGCCTGTAACTTCCTCGGTAACTGGATGTTCGACCTGAAGTCGGGTGTTCATTTCGAGGAAGTAGAAGCCTCCCGTTTCGTCGTCGAAGAGAAATTCGACGGTGCCGGCACCGACATATCCGAGTTCACGGACCAAGGACACCGCTGTCGAGCCCATCTTCTCGCGCATCTCGTCGGTGACGACGGATGAAGGTGCTTCCTCGAGGACTTTTTGATGGCGGCGCTGGATGGAGCACTCCCGTTCCCCCAGATGTACTGCGCTGCCGTGGTGGTCGCCGAAAACCTGAATTTCGATGTGTCGAGAGAACTTCAGATATCGCTCGAGGAATACCGTGGAATTGCCGAACAGGTTGGCGCCTTCGCGGCGGGCCGAGGCTATCGATTCGACCACGTCGTCGGCGCATTCGATCAAGCGCATGCCCTTGCCACCGCCGCCCGCAACGGCCTTGACCAAGAGCGGGAAACCGACACCGGCAGCAGCGATTTGCCATGCCTCGGTGTCGTCTCCGGTGATGACTGCGTCCGGGAGGACTGGGACGTCCGCTTTGCGTGCCCACTGCTTCGCCCGGTCCTTGAGGCCCATTTCGCGAATCGAGTCAGGGCTAGGCCCGACGAAGAGAATGCCGGCGGACTCACATGCTTCGGCGAATTCGGCGTTCTCGGAGAGAAATCCGTACCCGGGATGGATGGCATCCGCGCCCGTCCGGCGGGCAGCCTCGAGGATCTTCTCCCACACCAGATACGACTCGGCGCTGCTTGCGCCGCCGATCGGGACAGCGAAGTCGGCATCGAATACGTGCGGTGACCGGGAGTCGGGATCGGAGTACACCGCAACTGTGCGGATTCCCAGCACGCGGGCCGTCCGGATGACGCGTCGTGCGATTTCCCCGCGATTGGCTATGAGCAGTGTGTTGATCGAACGGTGATTCACGAGCTTCTCACATTCGGAAGGTGGCGAACCGGGACGTGCCGGTCACGGGTGCGGAATGAGTAGCGGAGAGGGCCAAGCCGAGAACGGTGCGCGTGTCGCGGGGATCAATTACCCCGTCGTCCCACACCCGACCGGTTGCGTATACCGCCCCCGACTGGCGGTCGATCATCTTTTCGATGTCGCGGCGTACCTGGACGTCGTCGGCATCGCTGAACGTCGAGCCGGAGCGTTGCGCCGCGACTTTTCTGATAATCGACATGACACCTCCGAGCTGGGTGCCACCCATGACGGCAATGTGGTGATTTGGCCAGGTGAAGACAAAACGCGGGTCATATGCACGACCGGACATCGCGTAATTTCCGGCGCCGTACGAGGCGCCGATCATGAGGGTCAGATGTGGGACGGTCGAATTCGAGACGGCGTTGATCAGTTTGGCGCCGTCCTTGATGATGCCGCCCCGTTCGGCGGCGGAGCCGACCATGAATCCGGTGATGTTTTGCACGAAAAGGAGAGGGATATTACGGGTGTTGGCGAGCTGAATGAAATGGGCGCCCTTGTTCGCTTCGTCGGAGAACAGAATGCCGTTGTTGGCTAGAACGCCGATGGGATAGCCGGCGATCGAACCCCATCCGGTCACGAGTTGGGTGCCGAAGAGAGGTTTGAACTCGTCGAAACGGGAGCCGTCCAGTGTCCGAGCAAGGATTTCACGGACCTCGACGGGGCGTTTGGTGTCGGCGGCCGCGCAGCCCAGTAATTCTTCCTGGTCGTAGAGGGGGGCATCGGCTGGTACGGACGGGCCCGGGCCGGCTTTGGTCCACTGCAGAGCCGATACGATCTGCCGGCCCAGCCGCAGGGCATCGCGTTCGTCGTGGGCGAGGTAATCGGCCAGGCCCGAGACCCGTGCATGCATCTCTGCGCCGCCGAGTGATTCGTCGTCGATGTCTTCGTTGATAGCCATCTTCACCAGAGGCGGGCCGCCGAGGTACACCGAGGCGGCCTCCTTGACGAGCACGGTGTATTGACTCATTCCCGGCAGGTAGGCGCCGCCGGCGGTCGAACTACCGAAAACTAGAGATATTGTGGGGATTCCGGCTGCGGTGAGGCGGGTGAGCTCCCGAAACGTCTGGCCGCCGGGAACGAAGATGTCGGCTTGGCGGGGGAGGTCAGCGCCGCCGGATTCGACCAGGGTGATTACGGGCAGGCGATTCCGTTCGGCAATTTCGAGTGCCCGAAGCTGTTTGGTGACCGCGTCGGGGTTGAGTGAGCCGCCTTTGACCGTTGATTGGTTGGCGATGATCATGCATTCCGCTCCGGAGACAGGGCCGATGCCGGTGATGAGCCGCCCGCCGGGCTGCTCGTCAGGGTCATGGGCGCCTGCGTAACAGGAGAGTTCGAGGAACGGGGCGTCTTCGTCGAGTAGGAGATCGACCCTTTCGCGCGGGAGCATCTTCCCTCGGGACCGATGGCGTTCGACGGTTTTGGCTCCGCCGGCTTCGAGTACGCGGTTCGCCAGGGACTCAAGTGGTTTCAGGGCGTCGAGCATCGTCTGGCGATCGAGCAGAAACTGCTCGGACCCGGAATCGAGTCGTGTGGAAATGGTCGTCATTGGTGCACCTCGATCAGACTCGTGGAGAACGTGTGGTGATGCCGCGAGAGGTTGGCAATTGGAAACGCATCCGATGTCTCCGACGGACGTAACTGCGCACCCATGAGCAGGGCATGGTCCGGCGAGTTCGTGGGGCGGTTGTCTGGTCCGACGCGGAGCCCAGACTCGACTCATTTGGTACGTGATTGTCGGTATCGCCTTCGATGAAACACTAATCTGATTCGTCAGTCAAGTATGGATTTAGGGTGTTCAACCTGTAAAAATCGAAATATTTGACAATCTGAATAGCCGTTTGACATTGACAGTTGACTCACCAATCAAGATGTGACTACCATCACGTTGGGTCAGGTAATGGACTGGAACTCAGGTCCCTGGCTTCGGAAGATGCACCGCTCTGGCGGCAATCGGTTTTCCCACCACGCCCCGAGGTCGGATCGCTCACACACGCGTCAAGGAGGACTCAGATGTCCAGTGCTGAATCGGAAGTGTTGAAAGCGCACTTCCAGTCGATCACCGAGAGGCTGGCCGCTAATCCGGAAATGAGCCTGACCGCGATGCGATCGATATTCGAAGAACTCGCCGTCAACGCGAAGGAACCGGAGGACGTCACATACGCCGAGGTGGAGGCCGGGGAAGTGCATGGGCTGTGGGCTCTTCCCGTCGGAGCTCCGACAGACCGAGCCATCCTCTATACCCACGGCGGAGGATTCATCGGCAACACCGCGGCCAGCCATCGCAAAATGGCAGCACATCTGGCGAAGGCCGCCGGTGTCCGTACACTGATCCTCGACTATCGGCTGGCTCCGGAGCACCCGTTTCCCGCGCAGATCGATGACGCAATCGCCGCGTACAGGTGGCTACGTACACAAGGATTCCCCTCCGAGGGCCTGGCAACAGCCGGGGACTCCGCCGGCGGCAACATGGCGATCACCACCGTGCTCAAACTGCGCGACCTCGGGGAGGCGCTTCCCGCCGCGATCATCACATTCTCCCCGTGGCTGGACATGGAACATCGTGGGAAGACCCTCGAGTCCAACGCCGCCACCGACGCACTCATCAGCAGGGACGTCGTGACAATGATGTCGCAGATGTTCCTGGGCGCCAGTGGCTCAGCCACCGACCCACTGGCAAACCCTTTGTACGCAAACTTCACCGGCCTGCCGCCGCTCTTCGTCACCGCTGGCGACGCGGAAGCCCTGCTCAGCGATGCCGAGCGGCTCGCCGAACGAGCTGAACGGGCAGGCGTCAGCGTCGACTTCAGCATCGCCCCCGACCAGCAACACGTTTTCACCTTTATGGCCGGTCGTGCTCCCGAAGCCGACCACTCCATCAATGCTGCGGGCACATGGCTTCGTCGGCGTCTCGGATTGAATTGAGGCCTCGCGGCCTGTCAACCCACAGCACTGTCATGTACGAACGAAACGATACGAGTCGAGGAGTGAACTGGATGTCCAGTCAAGAACAGGCACCGGCGGCCACCGAGTACAACCACACCGACGCATTGGTCATCGGCGCTGGTTTCGCTGGAGTCCGAATGCTGATCGAACTGCGCAAACTCGGAATGTCCGCGATCGCGCTCGAAGCAGGAACCGACATCGGAGGAACCTGGTACTGGAACCGGTATCCGGGCGCACGAACCGACAGCGAAAGCTGGTCGTACTGCTTCCCGTTCCCCGAAGTTGAACAGGAATGGAACTGGTCCGAGCGCTACCCCGGCCAGGAAGAAGTGCAGAGCTACATAAAATTCGTCGCCGACCGCTTCGACATCCGCCGAGATATCCGCTTCGGTCAACGTGTCATAGCTGCCACCTACGACGAGGCTGACAACAAATGGACGATTGCCACTGGCGATGGCAAACACTTCACCTGCACCTACTTCTTCACAGGCCTCGGTCACCTGTCCGTTCCCCAAGAACCCCCGTACGAAGGGGTGGACGGCTTCAACGGCGAGGTCTACCTGACCTCCCGATGGCCGAAGGAGAAAGTGGACTTCACCGGCAAGCGGGTTGCTGTAGTGGGAACGGGCGCCTCTGGAATCCAGACCATCCCGCATGTCGCCGCCGCCGCCGACCACTTGACCGTTTTCCAGCGCACTCCGAATTATGTGATGCCAGCACAAAATCACGATCTCGATGAGGAGTTCCGGCGCAGGATCAAGTCGGACTACGCCAAGGTCTGGGCCAAAGCGCGAAGCCATGTCTTCGGCTTCCCCATGGATCCTGCCGGCCGGATGTTCGACGATGTCGATACCGATGCCGAACGCGATCGTATCTTCGAAGAAGGATGGCAGAACGGTGGCTTCCATTTTGTATTCGAGACTTTCGACGACCTCATCCTTGACCAGCGATCGAACGATGCGGCGGCGGAATTCATCCGAAAGAAGATCCACGAGACCGTCGAAGACCCCCGCACTGCAGAACTACTCACCCCCCGCGGGTACCCCTATGTCTCCAAACGGCCGCCCTCGGGTACGAACTACTACGAGACCTTCAACCGTGAGAACGTCAATCTCGTCGACATCCGCAGCAATCCGATCGAGTCCGTCATTTCTACCGGGTTGCGCACCCGCGATCACGACTACGAGTTCGACGTCATCATTTTCGCTACCGGATTCGACGCTGTCACCGGAGCCCTGAACAACATCGACATCCGAGGCGAACAGGGAATCAAGCTCTCCGAATGCTGGGCCGCCGGACCGGAAACCTACCTGGGCATCGGCGCCCCCGGATTCCCCAACATGTTCATGATCTGCGGCCCACAGAGCGCATACGCAAATATCCCGGTCGTCATCGAAAAAGTCGTCGAGTGGCTCGGGTTGGCCCTGACGCACATGAAGGAACGCGGATACGACCGCATGCAGCCGAGCGCCGATGCCACCCAGAAGTGGACCTCGCATGTGGAGGAAATCTTCAACATGACATTGCTGCCCAGCGGGGCATCCGTCAACAGTTGGTATCTCGGCGCCAACATCCCAGGTAAACCACGGCGCGTTCTTTTTTACTTCGGTGGAGCCGCCGGGTACTTCCAGGAAATCCAGAAGAGCGCCAGTGACGACTTCGAGGGTTTCGAGTTCGCGCATATCCAGGCCGCGGCCCGCTGATATCGCTATGGGGAGAGAAGAGTCCATGTTCATTATTTCGAGCACTTATACACGGACCGTCGACCTTAGCGAAGCGGTAGTCACCGAACACCTGGCTTTCGTCGATCATTGCTATAACCAGGGGCGATTCGTCGCATCCGGTCCTCGACAACCCTTCACCGGAGGGTTGATCATCGCCCACGGCGACAGCGAGGAGGAAATCCGTGCCCTGATGCAGAACGACCCTTTCGCTCGCGATGGGGTGGCAACTTACGAGTTCACGCGATTTCGGCCCTCCAGGGCCATCTACCCCGATCTCGTTCCATGATCTTGACGCTGAGAATTGTCCGGCTGAACGGACAGCTACGAATCCGAGAACTCTGAGTTTCGTCTGCGCAGACACACCCATCCGGAGACACATACAGCGGCTGCATCGACCCCAACATGGAAGAGGAAGAACCCTCATGGACAACGACGACCAACCTGGCTGCGCGATCGCCCCACAGATCGCAACTCTTCCCGGACTCCTCAAGGATGCATCGTCGGGTCCTGACGCATCCTATCTTCTGTGCCCGGACAGGGACTGGACGTACAGCGAGTTTTCCCACGCAGTCGATGAGCTCGCTATGGGACTGGTAGCCACAGGAATTCGACAAGGTGACCGAATCGCCATAGCCGCGCCGAACTCGGCCCAGTGGCTCATCACTTGGTTCGCCGTCACGAAGATCGGTGCAATCCTGGTCACCCTGAACGTCGCGTATCGCGAGCGCGAATTCGACTACATGCTCAACCAGTCCGGAGCTGTCATGCTCGTCTGCTCGAAGCAGGACGGCGAGTTCGACTTCGTCGATTTCGTCCAGAACCTACGCCAGCGGATCCCCACAGTCCGTCACTACGTCTTTCTCGGTGAGGGAGGATTCGCCGGTAGTCATCGGTGGGAAGACCTCCTGTTGCCCGGCGCAGTTGCGGATCTCGCGGACTTCGAAGCAGTGGTGGAGCCGGATGATCCGGCAGTCATCTTGTACACCTCCGGGACCACCGGCGACCCGAAAGGTGCCACCCTCACTCACGCGAGCATTCTCGCCTCCGCCAGCGCTCAGGCTGAACACCTCAGCCTGAGCTGTGACGACGTCGCAATCGGCCACATGCCCTTCAACCACGTCGGAGGAATGACCTGTACCGTCGCCGCCACCATGCTCACACACGGTCGAATCGTCGTCCTGCCCCGATACAGTCCCAAACTTGCGTTGGAAGCCGTTGACCTCCGGAAGGTCACGATCTTCATCGGCGTGCCGACCATGTACACGATGATGATGGACTTGCCGGAATTTCCCGCGGCGGATATCACTTCTGTCCGTACCTGCATCATCGGCGGCTCCAACGTCGAGCCGGCAATGGGCAGAAGAATTCTCGACACCTTCCAAGGCGCCCGCTTGTCGAACCTGTACGGCCTTTCCGAAACCTCTGGCGGATGTATCATTTCCGCAGCCAATGACGACCTGGACACTCTTGTCGAGACACTCGGAGTCGCAATTGGCGATTTCGAGATCCGGATAGCCGGCGACGCCCACCAACCACTCCCGTTCGGGCAGCAGGGAGAGCTACACATCCGCGGCGGATGCGTTGCCAGCGGCTATTGGGAAAACCCCATGGAATCCGAGCGCGCCTTCCTACCAGGCGGATGGCTGGTATCTGGCGACATGGCGGTTCAACGTCCTGATGGTCGAATTGAACTGTGCGGGCGGAGAAAAGAAATGTACGTCCGAAGCGGATACAACGTCTACCCCGTTGAAATCGAAAACGTCATTGCCGCAGACCCTGCGGTGGCGATGTGCGCTGTGGTGGGGGTTCCCGACGCAATCTACGGAGAAGTAGGTCACGCCTACATCGTCGCGACCCAAAATGGCGATGTCAATATCGAAGCAGTACGCGCCCGATGTGGGGAAAAACTCGCGCGATACAAGATCCCCGCTCAATTTCACGTCGTGGACTCGCTCCCCCTCACCCCGTCCGGGAAGATCAAGAAGGTCGCACTACTGGATGCGGTGCGCGGAAAAATAGCCCTGTAATATGGATGTGAAATGCGTGATACTTGATCCGATACGGACCTTCCTGGAGGGTTGCACCAAATGACGCCTCACAGCGACAACAAGCTGACCATCGAGGCGGTCACCTCACCGCCTCCGAGTCGGCCTGTCGTGCAAGAAACACCAACCACTCAACGAGGGCGTCGGACGCGGGGGGCTTTAGTGGCCGCTTCCCGTGAGCTTTTTGAGGAACGAGGGTTTCGTGAAACCCGGATTTCGGATATCGCGGAGCGGTCCGGCACATCTTATGGAACCTTTTATCACTATTTTGAAACGAAAGAGGCAGTGCTGCACGAATTGTTTACTACAGTGGCGGGGGAGATGTTCAGCGCCTCGCAAATGGGGCGAGATGTCCCCGACGATCCAATTGCACGGATTGAGGCAGCAAATAGGCAATATTTTTCAGCTGCCGGACGCAATGCCTGGCTGATTGCCGTGATAGACGAAATGGCGATCCGGGACCCGACCTTTCGTGATTTGAAATTACAACTCCGCGATCTCTTCGTACGGCGCAATGAAATGGGAATTCGTCGGCTGCAAGAGTCAGGCATCATCGGCTCCGAACTCGATGCCAAAATTGCGGCGTCCGCACTCGGCGGCATGGTCGAACATTTCACCCAGATGTGGTACATCCACGGTGTCGACTTCGACGAGGACGTGGCGATCTCCACGCTAACACGGCTCTGGGCGCACGCAATTGGGCTCGATGTTGCCCAGAAAACTGGCTAAAACCGCACCACCAAATTCGAGACAGGACCATCTCGTCGGCACAAGAACATGGTGAATCGACACGTCAAGGCTCCTGGGCTCCAGCATTCCCATACCAATTTCCACGAGATCGGTTCGACAACCGCACCCTCAAACAGACCGCACGTGCAGCCACTCGCAAAATATTGGGTGTGGTGTGCGTCGCCTAGATAGGAATCGCGGGGCCAGAAGTAGGATCCGCTACTATTTCTTCTCTGCATCTCTTGCGTGGCGAGCGTAGCGTGCACCAAACCGTTCGGCGGTAAACCCGTGCACAAGAACACTTCCCAGTACGGTCGCAACCATCACGTAGAGGACAAGTGATCCTGCGTCTAGTTCGACGTCGGAGGCGTCGGTGGTGGTGACCCTGCGCCATGCGAGTAGACCGAAGACTATGGAAGCTGTGCCGCGCGGCCCTAGAAGGGCAATGGTCTGACGGTCTGGTCTCGGCAGATCTGAACCGATCAGCGACAGGGCCACAGGAACTACCCTGATGATCGTCAATGCTGCGAGTACGAAGACGAACTCCTGCCAGCCCGGTAAACCGATTGCTACCAAGTAGGACACTGTCGCTCCGAAAAGAAACCACATCGCCATACTGCTCAGCGTTGCCACGTCCTCGGCCAACTCGAGTTCAGAGGCATCGATCGTCTTGGCATTGCGTGCGGCGTGGAAAGTGACGCCGCAGACAAAAGCGGCGATGAAGCCGTTGGCCGAGGAGACGGTGGCACCGCTGTAGGCGAGTACCGGAAGCAGGACGACAGCGATCCGCATACCTTGGGAAGTTGTCAGAGCACGGTCTTGTGCCCACCGAGCCAGCCGTGCGCCACCGACACCGACAGCGGTCCCGACTGCGCCGGCGATCAACGTCGATTCGACGCCGTCGGCGATCGCGTTCCACACACCGTCCTCGGAGTAATTGTGGTCGACCAAGGCCAACGCTACGACGAAAATCGGTGCGACTATTCCGTCGTTGTAACCACTTTCGACGTTGAGGATACGTCGTACGCGTGCAGGAATTCGACGATCGTGCAGCAACTGCGC
>NZ_JBXAFD010000010.1:0-101357 GCF_058792695.1 Rhodococcus sp. MT28 | reverse complement strand
GGACACCGCCGAACACACATTAGAGAAGCCCCCCAACCAGTGATGGTTGGGGGGCTTTCTCGTACCCAAAACACCCCACCCCGCCAACACCCGAAAGCACCCCCGCCGGCACCCCCGACTTCGAGCGAACGGCACTTTCGTCGCCTCAGATCGACCCAACGCACCGTTCGCACGATCAAAGGGGCGGGCACGCCGCCGACTCACCACCCCGTCCGGGATCGAGTGAACGACACGCTCACCCTCTTGGGCGAGGGGAACGGTACGCTCACACCATCAGGGCAGGGATTGGGCCAGGAAGATGCCGTCGCCGACGCACGTAGCGACTTGTTAGCCAAGGTATAGGTTGTGAACCGTCTCATAAGTCCGAAGTACTCTCCGATTTTGTGCCTTCGTCCCTAGCACTTTGGCCTAGGCTGAGTCTCATGGTGGGGTTGAGCAGCTCGAGGGTGTCGCATTTGCGACTCGTTCCGACGGAACCTGAAGAACTGCAAAGGTTTGTACTAGAAGCTGGCGGAGGGCGTGGGGGCATTCAGATTGCGCGATCGTTGCGTTCGAAGAGGCGCGCGGTACCGGCGCAATACGCGATACGTATCAGTGTCGACAATGTTTCCACTCAGATCTGGCGACGAATCCTCGTCGCGTCGGATCTGAATCTGGATGACCTGCATTCGGTGGTTCAACGGGCAATGGGGTGGAGTGACCGTCAATCGCACGCGTGGTCCAAGTCCGGCAGCCGATTTCCCGGCGAGGTCGAAGAGTACGTAGCTTCCGGGAGCAACGCAGAGCAGCGTCGGGCCGGCCGAGCGGCGATCGTAGAGTCCGCGGTACGCCTGGACGAGGTCATGGTCTCGCCTGGCGATGAAATCAGTTATCGCTACGGACGCTTCGGGAACTGGCGCCACACGCTGACACTTGAATCTTCCGAAGTACTGCCCGAAGGGTTCCAAGTTGTGTGTGCCGCGGGTCGCGGTGCTTGTCCGCCGGAGGAATGCGTCGGACCTGACGAGTACGAGCAGCTCCTCGGTGTTCTCGCTTCGGAGAAGCTGCGCTCCCATGAATGGACCCTCGAATGGCCACAAACTGATTTCGAGCCGACACGATTCGAGATCGCTGAGGTCAATAATCGACTGCATAGTCCTAGACCGGACGAGATCGCTGCGTCGTACGACATTGCGAAGCTCGTCGAATGCCTGGGACCCTCGCGAGTCCCGGAACTGCACGCGGTCCTAGCCCGAGCAGGCATTGACGATCAGTCGGCAATCGGGGAGTTGGTCCACGTCGAGGCGGGCCAACGCATTCAAGCGGTTCTGGCTCTGATCGGTGTCGAAGGGATCGGTGCCGATGATTTCTTCACGACGGTCGACGCGATGCTCGACGAACCTGAACTGGGACCTGTAAACCTTCCACAAGGGCGATCACTCTTCGCAGTGCTCAAGAAGTTCGGCCTGGTGCGAAAGCACAAAGGGCAGATTGTACTGACGAAGCGGGGACAGTCGGCAGAGCGGGACGCGTCAATGACGTGGTCGGTGATCGTCGAGGGAGTTCCGGTTGCGCCCGGCGGCTCGCAGAGAGCGGTGGAACTCCTTGTCCTCCTTGCCGTAGCCGCCGGCATGTCGCCGGCGGATCGTCATCGTTTCGTCGCGGGAGCGCTGGAGTCGATTCGGTCGTCGAGCATCCTGATGGCTGGGGCTCAGACTCCCAGACGTGACACGTCAGGGAGCACCGTAGAGGTGCTCGGATTGATCGGCGCTACGGGGTACGAGCTGGGGAAGTTCGGCAGCAAAGCGGACTCGCCCTGGGCTGTTCACCTCGCGAGGGCGATCTTGCGGCGTTAACTCGCGCGTCGACGCAGACAACCGAAACGGGGTTCGATCCGGCAATGCCGAATCGAATCCCGTTTCGTGTACCGATAGAGATCAGATGTTCACGCCGTAGTCGCGGGCGATTCCGGCGAGTCCGGATGCGTATCCCTGTCCGACTGCACGGAACTTCCATTCGCCATTGTGGCGGTAGAGCTCACCGAAAAGCATGGCTGTCTCGGTGGATGCATCTTCGGAGAGGTCGTAGCGTGCCAGTTCGGAGCCGTTCGACAGATCTACGACGCGGATGTAGGCGTTGGTGACCTGTCCGAAGGACTGGAGTCGCGCATCGGCGTCGTGAATCGAGACGGGGAAGAAGATGTTGGTGACGTTGGGCGGTACAGCCGGGAGGTCGACGTTGATGACCTCGTCGTCGCCGTCACCTTCACCGGTGAGGTTGTCGCCGGTGTGCTCGATGGATCCGTCGGGCGAGCGAAGGTTGTTGTAGAAGACGAAGTGAAGGTCGGAAAGGACCTTGCGTTCCGGGCCGGTGACCAACGCGCTGGCGTCGAGGTCGAAGTCGGCACCACTGGTGCTGCGTGCATCCCAGCCGAGACCGACTGCGACCTTGGTCAGATTGGGTGCGGCCTTCGACAGAGATACGTTGCCGCCCTTGGCAAGTGTGACGCCCATTCAGGTTCCTCTCGTTCGAACGAAGTGGATTTCTTCGTTCGGGAGTTCTGTGTTGTCCGTTCGCGACTCACATTACCGTGAGCGGGTAGGTGCGGTTCGACCGAATAGGCACCTCACTCGAACAGCGCGCGAAGATCCTCGGCGTCGAGTCCGGTGCCCAGTGTGCCTTCGGCGTCCATGACATTCGAGAACAATGCCGACTTCTTGGCTTTGAGCGCCATGACCTTCTCTTCGATGGTGTCTTTGGCAATGAGGCGGTAGACCATGACGTTTCGTGTCTGCCCGATGCGGTGAGTACGGTCGACCGCTTGTGCCTCGGCGGCCGGGTTCCACCAGGGGTCGAGAATGAAGCAGTAGTCGGCCTCGGTGAGATTGAGGCCGAAGCCACCAGCCTTGAGGCTGATCAGGAAGACGGGGACTGCACCAGACTTGAACTCCTCCAACACTTCACCGCGATTGCGCGTCGAACCGTCGAGATAGCTGTACGGAATTCTTTCCTCGTCGAGTCGGTTGCGGACAGAACCGAGGAACCCGGTGAATTGGCTGAAGATCAACGCACGGTGTCCGCCGGCAATGACGTCGTCCAATTGCTCGACGAGAGCGTCGACCTTGGCCGATGGGACGGGTCCGCTTTCCTCGTCGACCAGCGAGACGTCGAGACTGAGTTGGCGTAGCAGCGTCAGCGATTGCAGGATCGTGAATCGGTTCTTGTCGACGTCGTCGAGCAGTCCGAGAATCTTCTGCCGTTCGCGTTGCAGGTGGGTGTCGTATATCGCGCGATGGCTCGGATGCAACTCGATCTCGAGTACCTGCTCCTGCTTGGGCGGCAAGTCCGCAGCCACCTGTTCCTTGGTGCGCCGCACCATCAGCGGTTTGACGCGTCGTCGCAGTTGCGCCAATCGTTCTGCATCACCGTCTTTTTCGATGGGAGTGCGGTAGAAATCGGTGAAGGTGGTGGGGCTGGGAAACAGTCCCGGTGCAGTGATCGCGAGCAGCGACCACAACTCCATGAGATTGTTCTCCATGGGTGTTCCGGTGATCGCGAGTTTGAACGGTGCGTTCACCGCCCTCGCGCACTGGTGGACCTTGGACTTGTGGTTCTTGGCGAATTGGGCTTCGTCGAGTACCAGTCCGGACCAGCGGCCCGCGGAATACGCATCGGTGTCGAGGCGGAAGAGGGCGTACGACGTCACGACGATGTCCGCCCCGTCGACGAGTGCGGCCAGATCGGTTTTTCTGCGGCGCAGCGTGTCCGTGATGACAGCGGTGTGGAGGGTCGGTGCGAACTTCGCCACTTCGGACTTCCAGTTGGATACGACGCTGGTGGGTGCGACGATCAGAAAGGGAGGCGCGGCTGGATTCGATTGCCTTGCAGCGCAGATCATTGCGAGGGTCTGCAGTGTCTTGCCCAGGCCCATGTCGTCGGCGAGTATGCCGCCCAAGCTGTGCTGGCGCAGGAAATTGAGCCAACGGAATCCGTCGACCTGATAGGGACGTAGCGTTGCCGTCAACGTGTCCGGGACTTCGACCGGATCGATGCCCGAACTGCCGAGCAATCCTGCGATCTGCTTCTTCCATGCTGCTGCTTGATGTTCGACTCTTCCGAGCGCCGTCAATTCTTCCCACAGTCCGGCCTGAAATTTGCTGATCCCGAGTTTGCCGGTAGGCCGATCGAGTAGCGACCGCGCTTCGGTGATGAGACGGTGCAGGCCGAGTAGTTCAGGTGCGTCGAGCCGAAAGAAGGCGCCGTCCGGTAGCAGTATGTGAGTCTCGCCCTTGCTCAGAGCAGAGAACAGTGTTGTGAACGGAACGCTTTGTCCCGCAACATCGACGGTGACATCGAGGTCGAACCAGTCGGATCCGCTGTCCCCGTCGGGGGCTGATGTGCTGAGGCCGATCACGACAGCGTCGTCTGCAGGCCGGTAGTCGGCAGGGGTTCCTGCAACCTTGAGGTCGATGGCGTCGTGCGCTTCGAGTTGGGGCAGGAGGTCGAGTGTGAACTGCATGGAATCGAGGCCGGTCAAAGTTCCCGCGAGAGTGGCCTTCGCCGCGGCCGCACCGAGGCTCTTGGCAATGGCATCTTCGGCAACGTGGTTGCGGATCTCGGACTCGTCGGTGGTTGTGTCTGCGGTAGAAATGATCAGTTCGTCGGCATCGACGGTGTACTTCCATGCCGATTCGATGTCGATGCGGTGGTTGTCCGCGTAAGTGGCCATCAGTTGTAGCCGAGGACCGGACACAGTCGGTGGGTTGTAAGCACCGTCGGAAGATATGACGGGAGCGAGGTTTCCGAGTTTGAACACGAACCGCGACGTGAATGCATCCCGATGCTCGGCGGGTATGTCGACCGATTTTCCGGAGTCGATCAACTGCCTCAATTGGTGAGTTATCGGCGTGTGCAGTGGTGCGAGAGTGATCGCGTTGGCGGCGTCGAGCGCGAAGACGCCATGTGCCGGCGTGCCGACCAGTCCCCAGTCGGAATGAGTCACGATGTGCCCATCGGTCTGAATTCGGGGAGTGAGACGGAGGTTGTTGTCTTCCGCTCCGTGGACGTCGAGGCAGATGTTGGCGTCGTAGAGTAGGGAGATGTTGCCGAGGCCGGCTTTCGAGTGAACGAGTGAAACGCCGACGCTGATGGCCTCACGAAGAAGCGACCAGAGTTGCGGGCTCGCGAACCCGGCAAGATCGATTTCCGCGGCATTTTGATTTCGGTAGTAGTTGCCGGCGCTGTGGAGGAGATGTATGTCGCGTAGAACCCGGAGGTGATCTGCGGGGAACTGAAAAGTGCTTCCGAGTTTGTTCCAGGCGAGCCCGCCGGAGATCCACCCTCTCGCTCCTGGTTGTACGGGTTTGATGATGAGCCTTGTCGATGCGCCCTTGGTTCGGGTGGTGAATTGAATGCCAAGTCCACGTGTAGTGCGGCCGGCCAGGTCTGGTCGGAGCAACTCCTCGAGCGAGCTGTCCCATCCGAGGTGTTGTGGAGTCTTGTTCGCCTCGGCAACCGCTGCGAGCACCAACGCGACTACGTGCTTGCAGTTCATCCGCACGGGACACGTGCAGAGGCCACGCGTGAACGTTGCTGTACCGGCCGCGCCGCGACTTACCGAAATCGTGCAGGTGTACGGCTCTCGCGCAGTTCCCGATACAGCGCCGGTCAAGATGTCAGCGGTGTCGTTCCATCCGATGGATTCGACTGCATTCTCCCGCAGGTAGACAAGTCCGCGGTCGTAGGTGGTTGTGCCCACGACAGCGCGAATTCGGTCGAGGTCGAGGGCCCTGACTGAATCCGGTTGCACGGGGGCCAGCCTAGTAGCGGCGACCGACAGATCTTGTCGTGGTCGTTTGTCCAAGAAAGTCCGAACTGCACGGTATGTTCACGGAAACATCTTTGACTGGTTTGGGAGTTTCATGAGGACTGAGCGGCGTGCGTGGATTCGATCTGCGCGCACAGGTGCGGTGTGTTTGGCCGTCTGTGCACTTTCTTTGCAATTGGGCGGACTGTCGACGGCAGCGCCGAGTTCCGGAAGCTCGGGTAGTTCGGGAAGCTCGGGAAGTCTGGGCAGCGTCGAGGGAAGCGTGAGCTCGGGGTCGACGATCCCGGGACCACTTCAGGAGGATCCGGGCCCCAAACCGGACCTGCGCGACGACATCGTCGTCCCGGCCATCGTCGGCGAGAAGGTGACCGCACCACAAGCGATCAGGCTGACGGTGGCGTCGCCCGCACTTCGACGCGAGGTCGGCGTCGAGATTTTGCTACCCGCTGACAATTCGGTTCCGCGCCCAGCGCTGTACATGCTCGAGGGTGTCGACGCCGGAGAGAAAAGCAGCGGATGGATGACGATCGGCGGCGCCCCGGCGTTCTTCGCCGACAAGAACGTCAACGTCGTGATGCTCAATGGCGGAATCGCGAGCCTGTACTCGGACTGGGAGAATCCGGATCCGCGGCTGGGACTGCACAAGTGGGAAACCTTCATCACCGAGGAGTTGCCACCGCTGATCGACGCGCGACTCGAGACCAACGGAATCAACGCGATTGCCGGCAATTCCATGGGCGCGATGGGTGCAATGATGCTCGCCCAACGCTTTCCGGACATGTATCGCGGCGTTGCCGTGTTCAGCGGCTGTTATTCCACGATGGATCCGCTCGGCCGAACTGCCGTCCAGGCCACGATTTCTTCTCGAAGCGGAGATCCGGCCAACATCTGGGGTGTGCCAGGGGGCCCGGAGTGGGAGGCACACGATTCGTTGATCAACGCAGAGAAGTTGCGTGGCAAGGAAATCTACGTGTCGACGGCAAACGGTCGTCCCGGATCTGACGAGACGCTGCAGACTCCTGAACTGCTCGAGCGTCTGGTGATCGGCGGCGGCATCGAGGTTGCCGCCCACGCCTGCACCAAGATGTTCGACGCGCGGTTGCAGGAGCTGAAGATTCCGGCGCAGGTGGATTACGAGCCGAACGGCACGCACGCGTGGGCGTATTGGCGTGAACGACTGCCGAAGGCGTGGCCGACTCTGTCCCGGGCATTGGGCGTCTGACGGTTCGACAACAGTGCTCGGGTTGTGGATGCACCACAACCCGAGCGTTGGATCACTCGCAGGCGATGCCGTCGTTGTCGCGGTCGAGATGCGGGGCGTATCCGTTCTGGCCCCGGTACAACGGAGCTGCGCCGGCATTACGAACGGCTGTGCAGTTCTGGTAGTACCGCGCTGGTGCGGGAGTGTTCTGCGGCGCCGGCTGGTTCTGGGGCGCTTGCGGAGCGGGCGGCGCCGGCGGTGCGAAGACCGGGGGAAGGAACGGCTGGACTGCGTCGGCAGAGCCAGTCGGAATCATGCGTGCGATCTCGATCGGTAGGAAATCGAAAACCGTGGATGCCTGAGCGGCGGGCGCGGCAACCAGAGTGATTGCGGCGCAACCTGCGACGCTGAATGCCAGACGGCGGAGCTTCATGTGACCTCGTGTTCAACTGGGCAGCCCTTCCACTTCTGAGGGCTGTGCCGGCTGAGCATACTGGTCATAACGACCAAATGGTTTATTTCGGCAAGGGTGAAATCTGGGGTGAAAAGCAGCGTCCCGCACCGTATTGCTCAGGTGCGGGGACGCTGCTGTAGTCATCGAGGGTTACGCGTCGACAAGTTCCTCGGCGAAGGGATCACCGTTGCGGGGAGCGTCGAAGCGCTCCTTGTCGAGGATTCCCTCACGCTTTGCGACGATGACCGGGACCAGTGCCTGGCCGGTGACGTTGACTGCGGTACGGCCCATGTCGACGATCGGTTCGACTGCGAGGAGCAGTCCGACGCCGGCCAGGGGAAGACCAAGGGTGGAGAGTGTGAGTGTGAGCATGACTGTCGCACCGGTGGTTCCGGCCGTTGCCGCTGAGCCGATGACCGAGACGACGACGATCAACAGGTAGTCGGTGAAGGTCAACGGAACGTCGTAGAAGCCTGCGACGAAAATCGCCGCGATCGCGGGATAGATTGCGGCGCAACCGTCCATCTTCGTGGTGGCGCCGAGCGGAACGGCGAATGAGGCGTACTCACGCGGAACACCGAGGTTGCGTTCGGTGACGCGTTCGGTCAGAGGCAGAGTGCCGATCGACGAGCGCGAGACGAATCCGAGCTGAGTCGCAGGCCAGACGCCGGAGAAGAAGCTTCGAACCGAGAGGCCGTGTGCGGCAATCAGGATGGGGTAGACCACGAAGAAGACGATGGCCAGACCGATGTAGATGGCGGCGGTGAAGACGCCCAGCGAGCCGATTGCATCCCAGCCGTAGGTGGCGACAGCGTTGGCGATCAGCGCGGCCGTACCGATCGGGGCAAGGCGAATGATCCACCACAGGACCTTCTGGACGATCGCGAGCAGTGACGCGTTGAACTCGAGGAACGGAGCAGCCTTGGGGCCGATCTTCAGCGCCGCGATACCGATTGCGCCGGCGATGACGAGCAGCTGCAGGACGTTGAAGCTCAGGGATGTGGTTGCTACTCCCTCTGCGACGGAAGTCTTTGCGCCCAGCCCCAGGAAGTTGTTCGGAACCAGTCCGGTGATGAACGCCCACCACGAGCCGGAGCTCTTGGGTTCCTTCGCTGCTTCGGCGGCGACGTCGGTCCGTGAACCGGGATCGGTGATCAGGCCGACGATGATGCCGATGATCACAGCAATGAAAGCGGTGATCGCGAACCAGAGCAAGGTCTGCACGGCCAGGCGAGCTGCATTGGCGACCTGGCGCAGGTTGGCGATGGAGCTGACAATGGCGGTGAACAGCAGCGGGATCACCGCAACGGTGAGCAGCTTGACGTAACTCGAGCCGATGGTCTGCACGGTGCCGACCAACCAGTTGACGTTGCCGTCGGCCGCATCAGGCATTGCCCGGGCGACGAGACCGATGATGACACCGAGTACGAGACCGGCGACGATCTGCGGTCCGAATGCCGTCGCCCAGGACGGAAAACGGGACGTGGACTTTTCCGGCACGCCGGTGGAGGTGGAGCTGGGCATGACTATGCCTTTCGAAAATCAAGGGAGCGAAACGCAGCGCGGCACCAGAGGCCGGGCAGATTCGAAGAAATGTTTCCTGGTACGCGTCAGGTCAGAGCGAGCGCGTACACATTGCGCTCGCCTGCAGGCGAAGGTCGACGTAACGCCGACTGGTCAGGAACAACACTGTCCACACACTACTCGCAGCTTCAACTACTCGATCCCGAGGGTCGCCGCGGGAGTTCGCTTCGTGTTCGTCGGGCGTGCCCCGATCAGTCACTGTTGGTCGGTTGACTAGTCTCGACGATCAGTAGGTGCCGCACCGGCGCCTACGCGTCGGCAAGCGGAAGCGAGAGACCGATGAGCGTTCGGAATGCCGAGTACCCGCGTCCGAAGCATTTCCTGGTGCACCTCAGTGACACGCATCTGGTGGCTCAGGGGGAGTTGTACGACGCCGTGGATGCGTCGACGAGATTGCGGGAAGTGCTCAGCGGGATCGTGGCCTCGGGCGCACGCCCGGATGCACTGATATTCACCGGCGACCTGACCGACCAGGGACACCCCGACGCATACGCGGAATTGAAAGCCATCGTGGAACCCGTGGCAGCCGAGATCGATGCGCAGGTCGTCTGGGCGATGGGCAACCACGACGACCGCCCTACGTTCAGATCTCTGCTGTTGGGCGAGGACGCCACCGATCATCCCGTCGACAACGTCTACGACCTTGACGGACTGCGGGTGATCACCCTGGATTCGTCGGTTCCCGGGCATCACTACGGTGAGATAACGGATGGCCAATTGGATTGGCTACGAGCAGAATTGGCGGTGCCGGCGCCCGACGGAACAATTCTGGCGCTGCATCATCCGCCTGTTCCGTGCATTCAGGATCTCGCGGTTCTGGTGGAGTTGCGCGATCAGTCCCGGTTGGCGGATGTCTTGCGTGGCAGCGACGTCCGGGCGATTCTTGCCGGGCACCTGCACTATTCGACGACGGCGACGTTCGCCGGCATTCCGGTTTCCGTGGCGTCGTCGACGTGTTACACCCAGGACTTGAACGTGGAAGTCGGTGGTCAGCGTGGTCGTGACGGGGCTCAGGGGTGCAATCTGGTGCACGTGTACGACGAGACAATTGTTCATTCGGTCGTTCCACTCGGTGCGCACGTGACGGTCGGTGAGCCCGTCGACGCGGCCGAGGGTGCTCGGAGGCTCAGTGCTGCCGGCATTCGAATCCTCGAGAGCGAAAAGGCGGCACGCTCGATCATCTGAGGCCGCAGGCGGTTTCCGGCACCCACGCGCAGTTCTGGGTGATTGCCGGGCTGTCGCGTACTCACTACCGTCGAGGTAGGTGCAGAGCTCCAGCAACAAGGACCGGCTAGCTGGACGGCAACCCTTCATGCCGATGGGGTGCCCCGGAATCACACCTGGCGATACGCGCGGTGCGTGTCGCAAGCGGCAGTCGCCACGAGAACCGTCAGTCGGGTGCTGACGGTTTCTGCGGTCGGCACTGTGCGCTCCCGAGTAGTTCTCGAACAGGAGTATGCGTCGATGACCTCCACCCCCTCCTCTCATCTTGCTCCGTTGCATCTCGCCGTAGCGCTGGACGGTGCCGGTTGGCACCCTGCAGCCTGGCGAGAGCCGCACTCGCGCCCGAGTGAGCTGTTCAGCGCGTCGTATTGGACTGACGTGGTGACGACCGCCGAGCGTGGTCTGCTCGATTTCGTCACCATCGAGGACAGTCTCTCGGTGCCGGCCAACCCACTCGAACCCGTCGACGACGCGGTTGATCGGGTGCGCGCTCGGCTCGACGCACATCTCGTGGCCGCCCGACTGGCACCGATCACGAGCAACATCGGCTTGATCCCGACCATCACCACCATTCACACCGAGCCGTTTCACGTGTCCAAAGCCGTTGCCACGCTGGACTACACCTCGCGCGGTCGCGCCGGATGGCAGGTGAAGGTTTCGGCGTCGGAATCCGAGGCAGCACAGTTCGGGCGCCGCGACATCCCAGCGCTCACCGATGCCGACCGTCAGTCGATCGTTTCAGGCATCCTCCCGGACTTCGTGCGCGCGCTGTTCGACGAAGCTGCGGAGGCAGCCGACGTCGTCCGGAGACTCTGGGACAGTTGGGAGGACGACGCCGAGATCCGTGATGTGGAGCAGCGCCGATTCATCGACCGGGACAAGCTGCACTACATCGACTTCGAGGGAAAGTACCTCTCGGTCCGTGGACCGTCGGTGACTCCGCGCCCGCCGCAGGGGCATCCCGTCGTCACCGCATTGGCTCATCAGCGGGTCGCGTACGAGCTGGCGGCGCGGACGGCCGATCTGGTGTTCGTGACGCCGTTCGACGACGAGCAGGTCACGGCAATCCTGGGTGAAGTGCGAGCAGCCGAAGAACACGTGCAGCGCACCGGCGAACCGCTTCGGGTCTTCACCGACATCGTCGTATTCTTCGATGCTCCGGAAGAAACCGGAAAGGAACGGCTCGCTCGCCTCGACGCGCAGGCCGGCGCCGAATACCGTTCGGACGCGCTGACCTTCACCGGCACCGCGGCTGAGTTGGCAGATCTTCTGCTCCGGTGGCAGCAGTTGGGAATCGACGGCTTCCGGTTGCGGCCGGGCGTCGTCGTGGACGACCTCGACGCGATCGCAGGTGAGCTGGTGCCTGAATTGCAGCGACGCAACGTATTCCGCACCGAATATCCGCAGACGAATCTTCGCGGACTCCTTGGTCTACCCATCGACGTTCCCAACCGCTACGCCGCCGGCACTCCGGCCGCCTGACAGACGAGGAATAGATTCTCATGAGTTCTCAGAAGCGTAAGCAGGTCATCCTGGGTGCCTACCTCGGCGGCGTCAACCATCACACTGCATGGTGGGATCCGCAGGCGGGCAGCCAGATCGAGTTCGATTCTTTCGAGCACACCGCTCGAACCGCCGAGCGTGGGAAATTCGACTTCTTCTTCCTCGCCGAAGGCCTCGCCCTTCGTGAGCGTGCGGGACAGATTTTCGACCAAGACATCATCGGTAGGCCGGACACCTTCACGGTCCTTGCATCGTTGGCGGCAGTAACCGAACACCTCGGATTGGCCGGCACCATCAACGCCACGTTCAACGAGCCTTACGAGCTGGCAAGACAATTCGCGACGCTCGATCAGTTGTCCGGAGGACGTGCCGCCTGGAACGTCGTCACCTCGTTCGACGCATTCACCGGCCAGAACTTTCGTCGCGGCGGATACCTGGATCGTGCGCAACGATACGAGCGTGCGGAGGAGACCGTAGCGCTGGTGCGTCAACTCTGGGATTCGTGGCGAAGCGACGACATCGTGGCCGACAAGGCATCAGGGCGTTTTCTCGCGCGACCGGATGCCGGTGAATTCGCTTTTCATGGATCGCATTTCGATGTGAACGGCCGATTCACAGTGCCGCGTAGCCCGCAAGGGCGCCCGGTTATTCTGCAGGCCGGGGTGTCGCCGCAGGGGCGCGATTTTGCTGCCGGCAATGCCGACGCGATCTTCTCACCGTACGGTCAGTTGCCCGAGGCGGCCGATTTCTATCGCGATATCAAAGCACGTGCCGTTGCGGCCGGACGTGACCCGGGTGACATCAAGATCCTGCCGTCGGCGAGTTTTGTTCTCGGCACCTCGGAGGCAGATGCGATCGAGAAGTACCGAGAGATTCGCGACCAGCAGGTCACCGGCCAGACCGCTTTGGTTCTGCTCGAACAGATCTGGAATCTCGATCTGTCGAAGTACGACCCCGAAGGACCACTACCCGATATCGCTCCGGATCCCGAGGCTCCGCCGATCATCCAGGGCCGCGCCTTCATTCACCAAGATCGTTTCGCGACCGTCGCAAAACTGCGCGCGGTAGCGGAGAGCAAGAAGTTGAATCTGCGCGAAGTGGTGATCGATCAGTTCGAGCGTGGACCGATCGTCGGTACACCGCAGCAGGTTGCCGAGAAAATAGATTCGTTTGTCAGCAACGACGGTTCGGATGGGTTCATCCTCGGGTCGCACCTTGTGCCGACCGGCCTCGACGAGTTCGTCGACGACGTGGTGCCGCTGCTGCAGGATCGAGGTGTTCTCCGCAGTGACTACGAAGGAACGACGTTGCGTGACAATCTCGGTCTGCCCATTCCGGTGCAACGGGAGCATGTGACAGCACGCTGATCGACCGAAGTAGCAAGGGCCCAGCCGAAATCGGCTGGGCCCTTGTTTCGTCTAGGCTTCCCAGGGCGCCGGGATGGGGTAGTAGCTCTCCAGGAACTCCGTGATCTTGCGTGTCCGAAGTTCCAGATCGATCTCTGGAGCGCTGCCGTCGTTGAGGCAGAAGAAGTCCATGGAGCGCTTGGCGAGCAGTGAGTCCATGTCGCGCAAACCGGCCTTGACCGTCGTGTCGACGTATTTGACGGCGGCGGACTTCTGCACCACCGACCGTCCACTCATGAGCGTGTAGTAGTGG
Organism: Rhodococcus sp. MT28; assembly: GCF_058792695.1. Taxonomy (NCBI): domain Bacteria; kingdom Bacillati; phylum Actinomycetota; class Actinomycetes; order Mycobacteriales; family Nocardiaceae; genus Rhodococcus; species Rhodococcus sp. MT28. Next base: position 87,926 of record NZ_JBXAFD010000010.1, on the reverse strand, counting down.
TACAGCGAATTGGTCACCGAGATATTGGAACTCGCGCGGAAGGTGCTTGCTGCAGTGGCCGCGAAGTCTTCGGCGAACTCGCGTTCCATCTCGGCCATCACGCTCTTGCGTAGTGGCGTCGCTGCGTGCTCCAGATGTCTGGTGGTCATCAGACCGAAGCGGTCCTGCAGCAGACGGCGGTTGACGCGGGCCGCATTCTCGAACCCGCTGCGGTCGTTGTCGTTGTGTCCCAATCCGATTCTGGTGTCGGCCTCGATGAACATGCTGATCCCACCGGGGGAGAAGAACATGTCAGGGCCGACGGGGCGACCGAAGAACATGTCGTCATTGGAGTAGAGGAAATGCTCTGCCAGACCCGGAATATGGTGCAGCTGGCACTCGACAGCTTGAGAATTGTGGGTGGGCAACACACTTGGATCGGCGAAGAACTTTTCGCTGGGCATGAACGTGACTCGCGGATCGTCGGCAAGCCAGTCCGGACGATCGGAATCGGTTGCGACGAAGATCCGCCGGATCCACGGCGCGTACATGTGGATAGATCTAAGTGCGTATTTGAGCTCGTCGATCTGACGGAAGCGCGCTTCTGATTCGTCGCCCTCGCCGACGATGTAGTTCTGCATGCGCTTGGCGCGCTGAGCCTGAAACTCTTTGGAAGAACCGTCGACCCAGGAAAAGACAAGATCGATATCGAAGCTGATATCGGAGGCATGATCGGCGAACATGTTCTCGATGGTCGGCCAGATCCGGCCGAATCGCTCGACGGTTCCTCGGACAGCTTCTTCGGGGAGGACGGTTCGTCGTGTCAGTGAGTTCTCGACGGGTAGGACGATTTCTTCGTCGGAAATCGACCACAATTCGATCTGAACGCCGATGTTCGCGCCGTAGTTCATACCGCTTGCGACGTGAACCCTCGGACGGAACAAGCGGAAGATCCGTGACTTGTTGGTTTTCGACAGGGCACCGTCCGCGACAAGGAGCGCTGGACTCTTCTTCGCGTCGACGGTTTTGGAATAGAAGGGTGCGTTTGCGCATCCCTCGACAAGTGCCTGCCGCAGGTTCTTGCGTTCCGTCCAGCTGACCGCGATGACCGGGCGCTCGTCGTTTCCGCGGACGAGTAGATACTCGATTCCTGCGGCGTCGAGGATGTCGCGGATGAAGAGGAGATCTTCGACCATCGCTTCGAGCGGCGTGGTGGTCGTGATCGCGAGGGCAAAACGATTCTTGAATCGGACGGTCTCGGGTAGCTCGCCCATCCGTGCGCGTGACGCGGCCGACGCCGGCTCCACAGGATTGGGGCTGTCCTGCTCCGGAGGTACGAAGTAGATGTCGTGCGGAGCGGGAGATTCTGTAATGGGATGCCTTCCGATTCTGATCCAGCTGTGTATCTGTCGCCCCCGACGCTGCGAGAGCGTGGTGGCGACGAGCTCAGTCTATGCCGTCGGCGCCGAAAGTCGGACATGAGTGACGGGGATGGGTAGCGCGGGGCGAGTCGGGTACCCCGAGGACCGAAGCGAGAGTGAAGGAGGAGAACCGATGCGTGTGAAAGCGATGGTCGGAACAGGCGCGATGGCGGTTGCGCTGGCCGCCGGCCCAGTTGCGACAGCGTCTGCGGAGCGAACCGAGGCAGCGGGGTCGGAGGGTTCACCGGAGATGCTGACCTGCGAGGTTGTCTTCGATGCACTCGAAGACATGAGCCCGGAATGGACGGAAGAGGGGATCGATCAGGTCGAAGACTGGTGTGAGGCGATCACCGGCGAAGAAGACTGACCGTCAGCCGCGCGAGATCACTCGTCGCGACAGTCGCCACCGCCCGTCTTCGAGTTCGAACTCGTCCGCGTAGCTCCCGACGCCGCTGAGTTCGGGCGACGTGGCTGTGTCGACGTAGAACGTCCACACCGCATCCGCGCGGGCTGTCGTTTCCGAGGTCACGTCCACGGCGATCGCCGTGGTGACGTGGCGTGTGAATGTGCCCGGGCCTTGTATGCCGGCGGCTCGACGCTCGACTACTCCAGCAGCAATTTCTTCGCGGCCACGTCGTACCTGTGCGGGGATACCGCGATCGGGGTTGGCCGGCATGTTCCATTCGGCCTCGCGAGTGAACTGCTCCACGTAATCCTCGACCGAGCCGGTATCGGCAAGATGCGCGATGCGAGCGAGCGTTGAACGAATCTGTTCGGCAGGGCCCTCGGGTTGCATGCTGTCCTCCGTAGACGTGGGTGCGGCAGATCGCACGCTACAGCTCATGACGACAACGACGACGGCCTCGTCCCAGTGAGCGGCAATATTCTCCGGCGAGGGAGCGGCGAACTTTGAGATCACCTCGAGTTCAACCGTATTCGAGCCCGCAGCGTAAATGATTGAGTGTTCACAGTAGGCAGCGCCATGACGACTGCCGCGCCCGTAGGCTTGACCGACTCACAGGAGATCGCCATGTCCGTCACCGAACTCGAACGTGTCACCCAGACCCCGGAGCAGATCTACGCTGCCGGCGGAATCACTGTCCACAAGGTCGGTGAGCTGATCGGCGCCCGCATCGACGGCGTACACCTCTCGGGGGATCTGTCCGAAGAGACCGCCTACGCGATCAACTATGCGCTGGCAGCGCACAAGGTTGTGTTCTTCCGTGGGCAGCATCATCTCGACGACACGTCGCAGTACGAATTCGCCGGAACCCTCGGCACCCAGACCACCCCGCATCCGACGGTGAAGTCCAGGGGCGACAAGCTGTTGGTGCTCGACCGAGCCGCCAACAGTTGGCACACGGACGTGACGTTTGTCGACCGCATCCCGAAAGCCTCGATTCTGCGAGCGACGACCATTCCCGAGTACGGCGGAGCGACCACGTGGGCGTCGACCACCGCCGCGTACGACCAACTGCCGTCTTCACTCAAGGTCTTGGTCGAGAATTTGCGGGCCGTTCACACCAATGCCTACGACTATGCCGAGGTTGTCGATCAGGCGAACCCGGTAGACGCGCAGCGCCAGGCCTACTACGCCGAATTCACCCGTGAGATCTACGAGACCGAACATCCGGTGGTGCGTATCCATCCGGCGACGGGGGAGAAGACCCTCCTGCTCGGTCACTTCTTCAAGGAGTTCGTCGGGCTCAAACCGTCGGAGTCGGTAGCTCTTTACCAGATCCTGCAGGCACGAATCATCAAGTTGGAAAACACTGTTCGATGGAACTGGTCGGCCGGCGACCTGGCGATCTGGGACAACCAGGCGACTCAACATTACGGTATCGCCGACTACGGGACTCAGGCGCGCAGTGTGCACCGAGTGACATTGGCCGGCGACGTCCCCGTCGACGTCCACGGCGAGCAGAGTCGAATCCTCCAGGGTGACGCCGCGGAGTATTCGATCATCGCGGACATCGATCGGCTTCCCGGCTTCGCCGCGAACTGATCAGTCGTGCTGCGGGTGATCCGGCGGGAACATCTGTCCCCATGAGTGACTGCACGCTCGGCACGTCCATTCCGGGGTGTCCGGTCCCACGACGCAGCCAGTTACGGCGAGCCACGGTAGGTGATCGAACGGATGGACCGGCATCCCCGGTGCACACTGAGCGGTTCTGTGTGCACCGCAGAGTGGGCACGACGGATTCTTCGCCAGCATGTAGTCGATGAAGTTGGTGTGCCCAGACGTGGCCATCCTTCCGGTGCACTTGCGGCACAGGACGGCTGGGTAGTCGTCACCAGGTTCAGCCTGCCTGAAGATCCGTGATGCGGAATGAAAGTGAAGGCGATCGCTGCTGTTGAACTTTCGCAACGGCATCGGTGAGCTGCAACCTGTGCAGTTGCCCCGCTCGTTCATCAACGTTCGGGAGTGGGCAGCTGTGGACGTCGGATCCAGCGTGTCGATGTCGCCGAAGTAGTGCGCATAGTGTGACTGGCCGGCCGTGAGAATCCGGTCGGCCAGTGCGTCGTCGACCGGCCCAGGATCCGTGGGAAACGTGATGGACCATCGTTGTTCGAGTTCTGGAACGGTGGGCAAACCGTGGAGTTCGTACGGGCGTTCATCGACTTCCATCGGCGACGTGCCGTCGAAGGGCGCAGCCACGGTCTCGATGCAGAGCAGCGTGCGAGGAGTGGTATCGAGAACCGTGACCAGCAGGTCACCGATGGCCATCTTTCCGTGCATGATCCAGGGATCGACACGGGCTCGGGGTTCGAGAAACGCGACCACGGCATCGATCCATGGCGTGCCGAGTGCGATGAATACGTGCTGACCGGAGCTCCGCGTGATCATCGGACGATTCTCGCAAGGGCTGCCGACAGCGTCAGGCTTTGACCACCTTGCGCCCGAGCAGCGATGCAACCAGTCCGTCCACGAAGGTCGCTTGCCGTCCGAGGGGATCGGAATCCGCTGCCGCGACGCTGCCGATCGAAATCGATCTCGTCAGGCCGGTCTCGCTGATGAATTCGGCGGCGAGGTGCGCTTCTCGGAATGTGAGGCCGCCCAGATGTGTCGTGTCGTCGACTCCGAGAACACGTCCGTCGATGATGTCCATGTCGAAATGGACGTGGACGCCGTTCACACCCTGGCCCGCCGCGGCGAGGACGCGAGGCATCAAGGCCGCCATGCCATGGCGATCGATCTCGTCGATCGTCACCAGCAATACCCCGTACTCGTCGAGTGCGCGCTTGTGATCGACCGTGGCGTTCTTGACGCCCACCAAGACGGTGTTCTCCAAACTGGGGCCGTGCAGATCCGCCGCCGACGACAGCAATTGTTCGATGTCACCGTGTGAAGCGAAAATGATTGCACCCAAATCGGTTCCAGGTTCGGTGGCGATCGGAATTCTGGTGTTCTGCCAGGCTTCGGCAGTGAGCCACAGCGGCAGCGTTGTGAGATCCGCAGCGGCATTCTCTGCTTGAATGCAGTCGAAACCGATTCCGGACATGTCCTCACGTAGACCGTGATCGAGGAGATGGCTTGCCAGGCCGGTAGTTTCGAGGTCGATCAATTCGACGGTCGCATTGGCATCGATCGGTTCGGTGCCCAGAACGTATCGCTTTTCGACGTAGGGCGATGTCATCGCCATCAAGAGCGCGCCGTAATCGATCGTGAAGTCGACGGTGCCACCCAGTCGGTATTCGTCACCTGTTTCTCCGGCGTCGACGAGGAGGTGATCGCTACTGGCGCTGATCACCTTCAGGCGCGGATCGATCGGGGTCAAGCCTTCCGGCGAGATGTCTTCGCGGCCGATGGACAAGATCAGGCGTCGGCTCGGCTTGTCCTCGTTGTCGAAGACGGGGCGTCGGCCGAATGCGTCTTCGCCTGAGACTCCATACGGCCGCGACGGCTTGACCTTGGCCTCGATGATGTCCGCGGTGAGAGTGAAGGCATCGTTGTTCAGCAGTTCGTACAGTCCGGGGGGAGTAGGTGATTCGGCCAGAACAATGCTGGCGCCCAAACGCAGATGGTTGATCCCCTCGGGCATCGTGCCCGTCTCGAGTAGTGGCAGCGAGAACGTATTGCCGCCGGAAACGATCGGCAGTTCGATCGAGAACCGCTTCGTGATTTCGTCGGCTAGGTAGACCAGATTCGACAGGTTGTCGACGGTCGGCTGGATGCCACCGACGCACGCGAGGTTCGCGCCGATTCCGATCAGTCTGATGCCCTCGATGGGAAGGATTTCAGCGACTACGTCCAACGCCTCCGCCGGCAGGATTCCTTCGCGGAGATCTCCGAGGTCGATCATCAGCACGATGTCGTGGACGACTCCTCGCGTTTGTGCTGCTCTGCCCAGAGCAGCAATCGTCGTCAACTCGGAGTTGAGGCTGATGTCCGCGTAGCGGATCGTGTCGTCGATCTCGTTCAGCGACGGTGCGCGGATCAGCATCAGGGGAACGGTGATGCCGTCGCGGCGAATGCGGGCCAGGTTGTCCAGGCGGGAGTCGGCGATCTGTGCGACGCCGCCGCGGACCATTGCTCGCGCCACCTTGGGGGAGCCACATGTAGATTTGCTGACGCCCGCCACCTCAATACCCTTGGCATTGGACGCTTCGACGAGGACGCGCGCATTCTGTTCGATACGACGCAGGTCGACGGTGATGGTCGGTCCGGTCATGATCTCCCCGTTTTCTCCGAAGGCGGTTCACGATCCGGGCATTCGAGACCGGACGGTTGGCGTGAGCTGGGCAACTTTGCTCCAACTGTTGTGTCGCAGGACACTTACGTGCAGTATGAGGATACAACAGTTTCCTACCAGGCACTCTAGAGGAGCGTCGATGGCTACTCTCGTCAAACACGTACTTCGGCGCAAGCCGGCTTTGCAGATAGACCAGGAGACCGGCGCAGATACCAACGGCGGCGAGCTGACCCGCAGTATCGGTTTGGCGCAGTTGTCCATGTTCGGCATCGGCGCCACGATCGGCACCGGCATCTTCTTCGTCCTCTCGCAGGCAGTCCCGGTTGCGGGTCCGGCAGTGATCATCTCCTTCGTTGTTGCCGGTGTCGTCGCGGGACTCACGGCGATTTGTTACGCGGAGTTGGCCGGAGCTGTCCCGGCGTCGGGCTCGTCGTATTCCTACGCTTACGCGACGCTCGGAGAGCTTCCGGCCATGGCCGTCGGCGCGTGTCTGCTTCTCGAGTACGGAGTCTCGGCCGCGGCGGTGTCCGTCGGATGGTCGCAATACTTGAACCAGCTGCTTGGCAACCTCTTCGGGTTCCAGATCCCCGACGCGTTGTCACAAGCGCCGGAGCAGGGCGGCATCATCAATCTGCCCGCAGTGATCCTGGTGTGCCTGTGCGGTGTTCTGCTCATCCGCGGCGCCAGTGAATCGGCCAAGGCCAACGCCATCATGGTCTCGATCAAACTCGCGATTCTGCTGCTCTTCATCGTGGTCGGCATCGCCGGATGGAACAGCAATCACTTCGCCGACTTCGCACCGTTCGGATTCAGCGGCGTCATGTCCGCCGCCGGAATCATCTTCTTCTCCTATATCGGCCTCGACGCAGTGTCCACCGCCGGTGAAGAAGTGAAGAACCCTCGTCGCAATCTCCCACTCGCGATCCTCATTGCACTTGTGTCCGTCACCGCGATCTACATCGCCGTTGTCGCCGTCGCGATCGGTGCACAGGATTCCGCATCGTTCGAAGGTCAGGAAGCCGGACTGTCCGCCATCCTCGAACAGGTGACCGGATCTACCTGGCCGGGAACACTTCTGGCCGCCGGTGCGGTGATCTCGATCTGCAGCGTCACGCTCGTGGTCATCTACGGTCAGACCCGCATCCTGTTCGCGATGTCACGCGACGGCATGATTCCGTCGATCTTCCACAAGGTGAACCCGCGGACTCTGACGCCGGTGCCCAACACCATCATCGTCTGCGTCGTCATCAGCATTCTGGCCGGTTTCATTCCGATCAACTTCCTCGCCGAAATGACCAGCATCGGAACTCTGGTGGCCTTCCTCGTGGTCTCGGTCGGGGTCATCATCCTGCGGCGCAGTGACCCGGACCTGCCGCGCAGCTTCAAAGTTCCCGGCTATCCGGTGACACCGATCCTCTCGATCCTGGGCTGCCTGTGGATCATCAAGGACCTCCGAACCGTCACGATCTACGTGTTCCTCGTTTGGGTGACCGTCGCGATCATCTGGTACTTCGCCTACGGTATGAAGCACTCGCGCCTCGGTGCGAAGAACCGCGCCGAGTTGGGATCGGAGTCCGAGTCATGACGCTGCTCGCGGGATACGCACCCGACGGTGACAGTTCCGGAACCGTCCATCTGGCAACGCTGTTGGCGCGCTCGTCCGGTGAACCGTTGGTGATCTGCGCGGTGATTCCCTCGCCGCCACCGCCCGGAATGGCGCGGGTCGACGCCGAATATCACCAGCAGTTGCGAGCCGAAGCCGAAGCGGCACTGGCCAAAGCGCGGGCAGACATGCCGTCCGACGTCGACGTGACCTACGTCGTGCATGAGGCTCAGTCGACGTCGAGTGGCCTGCTCGATCTCGTTCACGAGCACGAAGCCAAGATGATCGTCCTGGATTCGTCTACGGCCGGGGTGTTCGGTCACGTGGCTCTCGGCAGTGTCACCTCACGCTTGCTGCACAGCTCCGACGTTCCGGTCGCCCTGGCGCCGAGGGGATTTCGAACCAAGCCCGGTGAGGTGGTTCGCCGCGTCACCGCCGCATACTCGGGCACACCCGATCAAGACGATCTGGTGCTCGCCGCCGCGACCGTGGCTGCGCGTGTCGATGCCGGACTCAGACTGGCGGCGTTTGCAGTTCGCGCAAACGCGCAGTACACGACCACACTCGGGACCGAGGGGGATTCACCGATCATCTCTGAGTGGGCCGAGGTGGTCGAGCGCGAAACCAACGCTGCCTTCGAGCGCGTGCGTGCACTGCCCGAAATACCCGACGTCATGGAATCGGTTATCAGCCATGGTCGTAACTGGGCCGAGGCGCTCGAGGGCGTCGAGTGGGACCGAGGTGACGTTCTGACTGTCGGCTCGAGCAAGGCAGGTCCACTGGCGCGGGTGTTCCTCGGCAGTCGGGCAGCGAAGATCGTGCGGTACTCACCGGTTCCGGTGGTGGTGGTCCCGCGATCGGCGTCGACCCGAATAGTCGATCAGGCCGAAGCGGAATAGAGATCAGGGCCGACGAGCGGAGTGCTTGTCGGCCCTGATCTTTCAGATCGAGCGGGCGAAGAGCGCGGGCTCGGAGCCGGGGACCTGAGAGACCTGCTCTCGGGCAACCAGATGGCGAAGGTGAGCTGCGCCCTCGGAGAGCGCCATCGTCTTTCCCATCGGGGAGATCTCGGCCCACGGCTTGTACCACTTCATCTTTGCCGCGACGTCCCACACGGTGAGCTTGTCGTCGGCGAACTCCTGGAGCAGGTGATCGAGTCGTTCCTGGTGGTGCTCGATCAGCTCGCCGGCGCGACCTCCGACGTCGTCGATCGGAATGCCGTGAGCGCCGAGACCGCGGGTGATGTTCATGTTCTGCACTCGTGCGAGCGAGTCGAGGAAGTCGGCGAGGGCGTCACGCTCGTCGAGGGGGTACACGAAGTTGCCGACGTGCGGTGTCGTCTTCTGCAGGACGTGGTCGCCGGTGAACATGACGTCGGCGTCGTCGAGGTAGAAGCAGACGTGACCAGGCGTGTGGCCGGGGGTGTAGACAACGCGGAGGCCACGGCCGGTGAGTGCAATGATCTCGTCGTCCGCGAGAAGGCGGTCGGGGGCCGACTCGGGGCCCACGGGAGACTCGCCCGCGGCAGCAAGCCGGAATGCATCGCGGTCGGCTGCGGGTGCTCCAGCGCGTTCCATGTTCTCGAGCTGATATGCCATCCACTCGTCGTTACGCGCAGTCGACATCTGATCGAACAGGTAGTGGTCGTCCTCATGCATGGCGATCCAGGCGCCGGACGCCTCGCGGACCCGGCCGCACAGTCCAGTGTGGTCCGGATGGAAGTGCGTGACCACGACGCCCTCGATGTCGGTCACCGAATGCCCGATCTCGGCGAGCCCTGCGTTTAGGCCCTGCCAGCCGTTGTCGTCACCCCATCCGGCGTCGACCAAGATCAGTCCGCCGGGGGATTCCATGGCGTAGACGAGCGTGTGGCCGAGCGGGTTGTCCGTGATCGGGACAGGAATCTGAAATATGCCATCACCGATGGCTGCCGCACCGTTCATAACAAGTACCTCTTAACGATAAGGGAACGCACTCTTAGTACTTCATGTTTACCGTGCGCTCGATTGGTCGGTGACACAGGTCCTGCCTGGCGGGAGTTCGGCATGTTTTCGGTCGACTTCGGATCGGTGAGAGTTTTATCGACTGAATGGTCTCATTGAGGCGAAAAATGTTGCTGAATAGAGTGTTTCGCGAGTTCGTTGCGTTGGGCGCGTCCTCGGATGGCGGATCCGTCGACGAGTCGCGCACTAGCCTCCGAGGGACAGGCGCGCTGTGCGGTTATCGAGAAAGACGGGTCATGCGTTTTCAGGTTCTGGACATCATTTTCAACCCACCCCATCCAGTGACCGGCGAGGAAGTTGCCCCGTCCGATCGGCTCAACCGCGTCGTCGAACTGGCGGTTCTCGCCGAAGAACTAGGTATCGATTCGTTCTCGGTGGGTGAGCGCCACGCCGGGCCGGTTCTTTCGTCGGCGCCAACCGTCGTTTTGGGGGCAATTGCGCAGGCCACAGACAGAATCCTGCTCTCGACGGGTGTCACCGTTCTGTCGCTACTCGACCCGATTCGAGTCGCCGAAGATTTCGGAACCATCGATCAGCTGAGCCGGGGACGCCTCGAGATCGTGATCGGCAAGGGCAACGAGGTCCTTCAGTACCCGCTCCTCGGGTTGGATATCGCCAAGCAGTACGAGTACCTCACCGAGAACTACGAACTCCTCAAACTGCTGATCAGCGAGGAAAACGTCAAGTGGGTGGGAACGCACCGGCCTTCGCTCGAGGACGCGACGACGTTACCGCGTCCCTACGACGGACCGTTCCGTATCTGGCATGGATCGGCTACCTCGTTCGAGGCCGTCGAACTGGCGGCGAAGTGGGGCGACCCCATCGTCACCGCCAACGCCTTCCAGCCTCGTGAGAACTACAAAGTGCTGATCGACCACTACCGCGAGCAGTACCTGGCGTACGGGCACGACCCGTCCAAGGCGTACGTCGGCTCGGGTTCGGGTGGATTGTTCCTCGCCGATACCACCGAGCAGGCCATCGAAGAGTTCCGTCCGATCTACGAGGGCGCCGTTGCGCAAGCTGACAAACGCAAGCACGACCCCAAAGCGGTCGGAAAGTCGACGAGCTTCCGGACGATCGAGGAAGCCGTCGACCGCGGGCCGGCGTTGGTCGGGTCTTCGGAGCGGGTCGCCGAGAAGATCATCGATTACCACCAGAGCTACGGCCACGATTTCCAATCGGTGTCGGTCAATCACGTGCTCGACTTCGAGCAGCAGAAGGACACCCTGCGCCGATTTGCGGAAGAGGTTATCCCGCTGGTGAAGGCCGAACTGTCGACGACGCTGTGGACCTCGGCCGACAAAGATCGGGCGAAGGGTTTCACCGCCGTCGACTGAGCGGAGAAGTCTGACTGTCGGGTAAGCGGGTCCGGCGCTGCGACCGCTCACGAGCTGCAGTAACTTGTTACCGACATCGCGGTCGGTTTTGACCGCAATGAAGGTATCCGTGAGTGGGAGTAGTGCGTTGACGTTGGGTGTGAACTCGCTTCCCGCGAACGAGCTGAGTCAGACGCTGTGGGTCGATCTGTTTCCTTGGCTGGACGACTACGTATCCGATCGTGCTGCGCTGCTCGAGCCGCTGGCACCGTCACCTGATTGGTGGTTCAGCGAAGCGCCGTCGTTCACTGTTCTCGAGGTCGATCTCGAGAAGGTTCTCTCCGAGCTGGCGTCCCTCTACATCGCTCACCACGCGGCAGCGGTATTAAGAGCGAGCTTTCCGCTACTTGGTGAAGATCTCCCGCTGGAGGTGTTGAGTCTCGATACTCGCGCAGTGACTGCACTGTCTCGGCTCACCACCGACAAAGCAATCGGCGGACTGCTGATGCACACGACCGCTGAGATCTTCGGCGTGCGCGGAACGAGCGAACAGACGGTGCACGACATAGTGCTCAACCTGTTGGTCTGTGCGGTCATGACGACTCCGCTCGCCCGCGTCGAGGCCAATGAGGAAGCAGGTGCCCCACCCGCGATCACAGCGCTGCTCGACGATCTCGCTCAGCTTGCTATGTGGCGACGGGTCCGAGGTCAGGACAGCAGACCACTCGTCACCGTCGAGATCGACGACGAATCTCCGGCCTCGATTCAGGAAGTTGCCGCCCGGATCTCGGCTCTGACGCCGAACGACTTGCCCGACACGGACCGTACCGACGCGATGGACGAGATCGACAATCTCTTCTCGCAGCTGGACGAGCGGGAGTCGTTGGTGTTGCGTGAGCGGATCGTGGCGCGAGTTCCGCAGCGCAGGGGAGCGATCGGAGCCAAGCTCGGTGTGGGCTCGGGGCGAGTCGGGCAGATCGAGGCCGACGTGAAAGCCAAACTCAACGCGGCGTGCGGATTCGGGACGGCGGTGGGGAACCTGCTTGCCAGCCTGCGGGTCGAGATTCAGCCGGTAGCTTCGCTTGATCGCCTCCTCGACGTGCATCCGAGCATCGCGGCGGAGGTGCCTGGTTACGGAGTTCCGCTGTGGTTGGTTCTGGACCGTCTCGACGACTACTTCGAGGTGACTGACGGTTGGGCTGCCGCTCCGGGCGTCGCGGAGGCCAAGAAGCGGACTCAGACCTTGCTCGAGGACTTTGAGTCCCCGAACGGTGTGGTTGCACTCGACGACGTCGCCGAAGTGGTGTCGATGTCACGCGGCGAACTGGAGAAGTGGCTTGCGTGGTGCGGCGTTGTCGTTGTGGCGGAGTCTGCGCTGACGCGTGCGCGTCGGATCTCCGATCTGGCAGTCGGCGCGCTCGAAGCCGTCGGATCGCCGAAGTCCGTCGTCGAGCTAGTGGACTTACTGAAGTCCGATCGCAGTGAGCGGTCGATCGAGCGCGCGCTCGAGGCCGACGATCGCGTGGCGCTCGACGGCGCAGTGTGGCGGCTGCACGCCTGGGGAAGCGCGGATTCCGTTGGGGAGGAACCGGTTTCTTCGGGAGAGGCTGAAGAAGCCAGTGAGTTCAACATTGGTGGTGACGGGATAGTCCGGCGCAAGCGGACACGCAACACTGCGAAGACGCCAGAGTTGACTCGCCGCCTGTACCGGTCAGGTAGTACGTGGCGGTATCGACTGACTGTGACCGCAGATCATCTGCGGGGCTCCGGATTTGCTGTACCCGCCGGTGTTGCAGTCGCTGCCGGCTGTGTGCGCGGTGAGACCATCGAGTTGGAGAGCCACCTCGGCGTTCAAGCAGTTCGGTGGACCGGAGCGCAGCCGACGTTCGGCACTATCCGCCGATTCCTGCGTGAACTCTCCGCTGTGGAGGGCGAAGACGTGTTGCTCGAGCTGTGGCAAGACGGAACCTTCCGCGTGGTCCGACCGGCGATCGTTCACTCTGACATCGACCCACTACGTCAGGCACTTGCAGAGGTTGGCAATCGCGAGCCATTGCGAACTGCCGAGAGACATGTGGTGCGGATTCTCGCCGAAGCCGTGTGTCTGGACGGCGAAGACCGTCCACGAAAGATACTGCGCGCGTACGAAGATCGTGGTGAAGACGTGGTTTTGGACTTCCTGGAGGCGGCATGGAGGCGCGGCGAAGCATCCGAAATCGACGAGGTAGAGGGTAAGGATGCATCCCATGACTGACGTCGCGGACACCCGCATAGTGGGCACCAAGATCCTTGCTGCGGACGAGTCCCTCGCCGGCGCCATCGGCTTGCACCACACCATCGCGACAGCGCTCGCCGATCTGATCGACAACAGCCTCGACGCCGAGGCCTCCCACGTGCTGATCAGGTTCGTTCAGGACGGCACACGGATCGTGTCGATGATGGTGATCGACAACGGCTCCGGCATGGACAGTGACACCATTGATTCCGCGATGACCTACGGCCGCCGACGCGACTATGCCGCCGGGGACCTGGGTCATTTCGGTGTAGGGATGAAGGCGGCGTCGTTGAGTCAGGCTCGGTTGCTCCGAGTGTGGTCTCGAAAGTCCGGGCACCCGACGCAGGGCCGCGAGATCGACTCGGCCTCAGTGCAGGGGCGTCAGTCAGTTTCGGTGATCGAGGACCGGCAAGCCGAAGAATTCTTCGACGCAGTCACGCCCCGCTTTCCCTTCGACACCGGAACTGTTGTCGAATGGCGCGGCATCACAACATTTCTCATGTCCGCGCACGCGGACGAGCAGACCAGCTGGCTCGAACAGACCATCAACGACGTGCGCAGTCACCTCGGCGTCGTATTTCACCGTCTCATCGAATCCGGCCGGATCGCTCTGACTGTGGATGTCTTCGACGTCGAAGCGGGACGCGCCGGCGCGCTGCGCACAGTCAGTGCCATCGACCCGTTCCGGTATCCGCGCACCGGCGACCCCAACTACCCTCGGACACTTACCGTGTCGATCGCCGGTGCCACAGTACCCGCCGAAGCTCACATGTGGCCCGCCCGGAGCAATGCACCGGAATTTCGCATCCACGGCGCCCCCGGCCGCGACCAGCAGGGGCTCTACTTCTATCGGCACGATCGACTCCTGCAGATCGGCGGCTGGAACGCGATAGTGCGGGGCCGACCGGACTACGGATTGGCACGAATTGCTGTCGATCTGAACGATTCTCTGCTGCAGCACATCACCATCAATCCCGAGAAATCGGGGGTGACGCTCGACGCCACTGCGTCGGCTGCCGTCGACGGGGCCGTCTTCACGGATTGCAACGGTGGATTCCGTTCGTATCTGACCGATGCCGAGCGCGTCGTGCGGGCAGCCCGAAGTTCTGCACCTCGGCCGATCAGCGTCATCGAGCCGGCATCCGGCTTTCCGGAAGACGTGCTCGATTCCTTCAGCGACGCCTTCGAATTCAGCGTCGGTGATGATCCTGTTGCTGTGGGTTGGCGAGCCTTGGCGCGTGATCAGTTCTTCGAAGTCGACCTCAAGACTCGGACTTTGTGGATCAATGCGCGTTTTCGGCGTGATCTGCTCGGACGTCGCAGTCTCGACCCGGCTGATGCTCCGGTGCTCAAGACGCTTGTCTTCCTGTTGGTGAGTGAGATGTTCGAAGGAACGAGAATCGGCGCTCGTCAGAGGGAAAAGATGCAGGCGTGGCAGGAAGTGTTGATTTCCGCAGTGGCAGCGCACCGGGAGCAGGTAGTGCAGTGAGTGATGAAGTATTCCGTGCGGTTGCGCGTGAACTCGGTGACGGGTTTCCGCCCGAGAACGTGCTCTACCCGGTCAACGCGCGCCTGCGAGCGAGCTATCCGGATGGCCTGACCATCGCGGACATCATCGATGTGTTCCTCGATGAGAGTGCTGTCGGTGTACGAACGGCGCTCACCTCGCGTCTACGGCAGTGGGATGCGGAAAGTGTCGAGACGTGGGTAGGCTCGACTGTTCCGCAAAGTCCGGAACGGCGGGCTCGGATCTACGACTTGTTGGGATTGCCGGTCGACGCCCACGCCGAGATGGATGCGCACTTCCTTCGCGAAGGTGGGCCCGTTGTCATTGCGGCTCAGCAGCCGTGGGACCCCTGGTACACCTCCGAACGCCGCCGCGAGCACGACTTCTATTGGCGCGCTTACAAGCGAGTTCTAGCCGACAAGAACTGGGACGAGGCGACAATCGGAAAGCTGGACATTGCAACCACTGAGGTTGTGCACCGGCTTGCGGATCCGACGCGGCCCGAGCCGTATCAGTCCAAAGGTTTGGTGGTCGGCTACGTCCAGAGCGGGAAGACGGCGAATTTCAGCGGCGTGGTGGCCAAGGCGATCGACGCTGGGTACCGCTTGGTCATCGTGTTGACCGGCACGATCGAGATTCTCCGGAGCCAGACTCAGCGACGCCTCGACATGGAATTGGTCGGTCGTCAAAACATCAGTGCCGGTGTGGACGACGACTACGCCAACGACGAGGACTGGCGGGACGGGAACTTTCTCGAACACGAAATCGATCCGAACAAGACCAATGAAATCCCGGCTATCCGTCGACTCACCACCTCTACCTTTGACTACAAGAGCCTGCTCGCGGGCCTGAGCGCACTGCACTTCGAAACCGTGGATCACTCCCTTCCGCTGAATGATCCGAAGAATCTGTACCCCAGCAATATTCGCATCGCGGTCGTGAAGAAGAACGTCTCCAGCCTCAAGAAGCTGGTGGCCGATCTGAAGAAAGTGCCGACCGAACTCGATCAGATTCCTGCCCTGATCATCGACGACGAAGCCGATCAGGCATCGGTGAACACGATCGATCCGAAGAAGATGAAAACCGAGCAGGTCGAGCGGACGGCGATCAACGGTCAGATTGCTGAGATCCTCGGTCTACTCGAGCGTGCCCAGTACATCGGTTACACCGCAACACCTTTTGCCAATGTGTTTGTCGATCCGGAAGACAGCGTCAACGTCTTTCCTTCGGACTTCATCGTCAGTCTCGAGCGGCCCGGCCCGTACATGGGTGGTGCGGACTTCCACGATCTAGACGATCTCGAAGACGACGACAAGACTCCGGCCAATTCGAACCAGAAAGCGTACGTACGGGATCTCCGGGCCGAGTGCGACGAGGATCGCTCAGCCGAGCAGTTGCGAGCGCTCGACTCGTTTGTCCTGACCGGGGCGATCAAGCTATTCCGGGAATCGAAGGGCGCCAAGCCGTATCGGCACCACACGATGCTGGTGCACGAATCGGTGAAGCAGGCCGAGCATGACGCCGTAGCCGACGACTTCAAGGCCTTGTGGAAATCGGCCGGATACAGCCAGGCCAAGAGTCTTTCCCGGCTGGACAAGCTCTGGGCCGAAGACTTTGCGGTGGTGAGTGCGGCTCGGGGCAGTGAACTGGAGAATCCTGGTTCGTTTGCCGAGTTGGAGGAATTCATCGGCGCTGCCTACGACAAGATTTCCGAGGGAACCAGCCCCGTTATCGTGGTCAACGGTGCGGCCGAGAAGGACTACAAACAGGATTCCCTCGATTTCCAGGAACGCGGCGTGTGGAAGATTCTGGTCGGCGGCACGAAGCTGAGTCGCGGCTTCACGGTCGAGGGCCTGACCATCACTTATTACACGCGTCGAACGGGCCAAGCTGACACATTGATGCAGATGGGACGATGGTTCGGATTCCGCCCCGGGTACCGAGACTTGGTGCGCCTGTTCATCGGCCGCACGGTTGGCGGACCCGCCGGCGCGGACTACGACATGTACAAGGCGTTCGAGGCGATCGTTCGGGACGAGCAGGAGTTCCGGAACGAGCTCACTCGGTTCAGCGGCGTGAACGAGAAGGGCGAACCGTGGGTCACTCCACGCGATGTGCCGCCGATGGTGTTTCAGCAGCTGCCGTGGCTGAGGCCAACGGCTCGAAACAAGATGTTCAACGCCGATCTGGTTTATCGAGGCATGGGCGGTGAAAGTTTCAGCTTCACGATGCAGCCCCCGCGAGGTGACGGTTCGATCAACGCTCGGCACTTCGACGCGGTTGCACCATTATTGAAGTCGTTGGGCGAAACAGGGTCCTTCAATTTCGTTGACAAGGATGATGTTTCGCGATCGTTCACTGCGCGATACGGCATTGTCCCTGCCCATGTGGTGTTAGAGGCCGTCGACCAGTTCGAGTGGGCGAACGGGTGGGATTTCGGTCCCCACCGCGAAGCGCTCTCGACCGCAATCGAATCCGGATTGCTCGAAGACTTCGCAGTTCTGCTGCCGTACCCCAAGACCCGGGAGCCGATCGAGATCAAGGGTTGGCACGAGAAACTTCCGATCGTCAATCGCAAGCGTCAGGAACGCGAGTACCGAACAGGTTTCACCGGTACGGCCGTCCGTGAGCGCGATGCGATCGAGCACATTGCGGGCAGCCCGAAGAAGAACGGTGGACCGCTTGCGGGTGCACTTCATCGGAAGACTCGCGGTGCATTGATTCTGGTATTGGCGAACGATCCGGCTCCTCGTCAGTTGAAACGGGCACAGGCTGGTCCCGTGGACTCGCGCGATTTTGCGACGTTGTTCTCGTACGCGCTTCCGCACGCGGCGGAGCCGTTGGGGCGAATCGGTTTTCGGGTGAAGCAGTCAGGGACAGGGGCGATCGTCGATGCGAACTAGGTGTGTTGTGGTGGGAGACAGGAATGGGTTCTGATGGCTAAGACGATTGCGACGATCAACCTCAAGGGCGGCGTCGGTAAGACGACGATCACCGCGGGGTTGGCCGAGTTCATGTCGCTCGAATTCGGTCAGCGCGTGCTGTTGATCGACCTCGATGCGCAGATCAATCTCACGACGATGATGATCAGTGAGGATCACTGGCTCGAACTCAACAAGCAAGGGCTGACCAGCGCAACCATTTTCCGTGACGCTGTCGATGGCACGTCGAACTTCGATCTCGAAGCTTCGATTCAGCGCGGAGTCTCGCCGGTCAAGCGAGTGACGGGTGTGGATCTGCTTCCCTCATCTCTCGATTTGATCGAGCTGCAGGAGGAGATCAGTGCCCTTCGGGTTGCTGATCGGAACTCCACCAAGCCGGTTGAATTGTTGAGGGATGCCGTCGCCCCGGTGATGCCGTACTACGACTATGTTCTGATCGATTGCCCGCCGAATCTCGGGCCGATCACACTCAACGGATTGGCCATGGCTGACGGCTACGTGATCCCCACGATCCCGGATGTACTCTCCACGTACGGCATTCCGCAGATACAGACGCACATCGCGAAGTTCGGCAAAGAACTCGGCCGTGAACTCTTCGAACTCGGGTTGGTGATCACCAAGTACAAGTCCAACTCGGCGGTGCACCGCACGACTGTGCGAAATCTTCGGCGCGATCCCAACGTCCCACACGTATTGCCGGAATATCTCGCGGAGTCGAATCAGATTGCCGCGTCGGCGGAGTTTCACCCGTACAGCACTTTGAAGGTGAAGTACGGCAATGCAGGTCAGTTCGATCAGATGCGTGCAATTACGCAGAACATTCTCACGGAAGCGCAGGCGAAGCTATGAGTGCGGGTATCGATGAGGCGCGTCGTCGCGTGCAGGTGCAGGAGACCGGTGCCGCGCTCTTGAAGTTGGGTGCAACTAATGCCTCGGCCTCGGTGTTGCTGGCCAAGCTGGTTCAGGTCGTCGCGGAGGAAGCTGCCCGTACCCCGCGGTTCGCGAAGGCAATCGAAAGCGCTTTCGCAGTTCCGTCGGATGGATCCGCCGTTGTGGTACCTGCTTCTGCGCCGGCGCCGCGTCGTCGTGCTGCTGTACCGAAGGTGAAGCGGGAGCCGGGGGCTTTCGACCCGTTCGAGGTCTTCAAGCTTGATGGGGAAGAGGCTCTCTTGGAGCGTCTTTCGGCCCTCGATGCCGACGGGATCAAGGACATCATCGCGGAGCAGGAAATGGATACGCACAAGGAGACGGGTCGCAAGCGCAAAGTGGATGTGCTTGCGATCTGGACTGTCGAGCGGGTGAAGACTCTTACCTCGAAGGGGAGTGCGTTCAGGTAGGGGCCTGCGGCCCCTGTGCGCCTTTATGGTAGTGGGCGCCACCAGAAAGGCGCACGGGTTCGCGGGCCTGGTTTGCAATTGAGCATCAACTGTTTTCACTGCTACCTGCCAGAGGCATAGCTATGACAAGCACGCTTCGGCAAGCAGAGAGTCACCGACTGCCGGATCATCATCGCTGGTTGGTGGTCGATGTTGACACGTCAGGCGAACGGGCGTCACATCGCGTGCTCAGCATCGGTCCGTGGGCTGTGAACTAACTCTGTTCACACGTCGAATCCGGCGTGGACGAGCTGGACCGCTCATGCAATCGACACGCGCCCGCGAGTGATTCTTCGAGTATTGCCGAATAGGGGGTTATGCCGGCTGCCTCGGCTTTGGATGCGTGGTGGCGTCCGGAGGCGCATGATGCCACGGATTTGGGAGAGATCGTTACGGCAAGGTGCGGGTGTGTCATTTCGGGCGCCGGCTACTGTGTGAATGTTGCAGTCAACCTCGATGAGGGAAGTGGATCTTGGCGCCGTTGGCGATTTCTGAGTTTCTCGACCCGACACCAGCGGCTTTGTCAGAGCAGTGGACGTCGGTATTGGCACGCCAAATTCCTCCGCCAAAAACGAACCAAGTGAACTTTGTGCCATCCGAAGTGGTGCTGTCGCTATGCGCTTCCTTGTTGGTCGACCACAGCAGGTTCGGTAGCGGGTCCGCTCATCGTGCAGGCATGCCTGTGCAACACCTAGCGCGATTATTCAAGCGTCCACCGACCAGCTTCATCGCGAAGATGGCAAACCTCGACGGGAGTCGCAGCAACGGGGGTCGGCACGAAGTTGAAGTTGCGG
Organism: Rhodococcus sp. MT28; assembly: GCF_058792695.1. Taxonomy (NCBI): domain Bacteria; kingdom Bacillati; phylum Actinomycetota; class Actinomycetes; order Mycobacteriales; family Nocardiaceae; genus Rhodococcus; species Rhodococcus sp. MT28. The sequence goes on along the minus strand of NZ_JBXAFD010000010.1, from coordinate 68,016 downwards.
CGCGGATGCTCTCAGACAGCGAGCTTCTTCAAGACGTCTACCTGCGAATCCTGCGGTCGGCCAGGCAACACGGAATCGACGAAGTTACTTTGCCGGACTTCCTGGGCCTCGAGCACGGCGAAATACTGTGGCTCGCGGGTCAAGAAGAGCTGGTGGAGAGCGAGATCGAAAAGTCATTGGAACTGACTCTCGAAAAGTGGTCTAAAGTGCGTGACGATATTCCGATAGAAACCACGCAGCGGTTGCTAACTTCCACCGTGCGTGTGGGGCAGCACCGTTTCGCAGAAGGCGTGCTTCGTAATCACCAGCACCGATGCGTGTTTTGCGGACTCAGCGCGAATATCGGCGGACGCCGCCGTCCACGACTTCTCACCGCGAGTCACATAAAACCTTGGCGTGACAGCACCGGTAGGGAACGCCTCGACCACCGGAATGGTTTCACCGCCTGCCCGACCCACGACGTCGCCTTTGACACAGGACTGATCACCGTCGACAAGGAACTCAACCTTCACTACGCACCTGGTGTCGAGAACGAGATGCTGACCGAAGGCCCGCTGCGCGCGGCGCTCGGAAAGCCACCCCTCACAGACCGTTTGATACTGCCCGATGCTGCCGACCGGCCAGACATCGCCTACCTGGACTGGCATCGTACGCAGATTTACGTCGCATCCTGAAGTTTAGGTTGTGGCCGATGAATTGGGCATCCAGGAGCAGCTTTCGCGGTGCCGGTGGAGAGCACCCCGATCTGGGTGGTGAGCTAGGTTGGCGGGCAACCGAAGTGGCATGCCATCGAGAGACTCGTACTCCGTGCCCGTCAGCTTGGGATCGACTCGGATAAGGAAATTCTCGTCCACCGTGATGCGTCGGAGATCGAACAACGTGTGGAGATCGGCACGCAGCAGAAGCCCGTTGGTTACGTGATGCGTGTTCTCACCAAAGTAGCGGTCGATATGAGCGGCTTCGAGCACTGATGGCACTGAGGTTGCGGTCATAGCGCAGGCACCGTGGTAGTTGTCCATGAGAGATTTCCGAAACGCACCCTGGCCTTGGCGAATCACGATCAAGCGCTCGGCTCGCTTGCGCATGTCCTCGCCTTGGACGTACGGGTCGTCGATTCGTGAGGGAACAACAGACGAGTCGACGGTGATAGTCGTCGCATACGGCCCGATGGTGCGGTCAGTTTGGGAGGCGAATAGTGATCGCAAGTAATCGACTTGCTGTGTGGTTTGGAATTCGCGGGGAGCTTGCGCCGTGAATGCGGTCCCGAGCAGCTTCTGCGCCTCGCCCCAGCGGGGGTCGACGGTTCTCTGTGTGTTGACCAGCTGGAAGTGGAACCTGTACTTGTAGCCGTAGTTCGGATCGGTCCAAGGAAGCGTGCTTGGATCCACGACTTCCACTCCCGAGGACACAATTCCCCAGCCGGCCATGCCTGCATGCGCGACCTTGGGCTTCTCGCCGGAAAGCCAGAAGAAAACGTCGTCGCCTTGTTGGATATTGAAACGCTTGGGCATGTCCCAGAAGCTATTGGCTTGGGCGATCTCCCAGTTCTCAAGCTTATCGCCGTCTATCGGAACTATCCAAGCGGACATTTAGTCATGCACCTATCCGGTATCGCACCGGGTGGAGGCATGTCCTGTGGCGGAAGCCTGTCGGGCCGAGCTCGTTTTCTGCTAGAAGTGTGTTTCGAACGGAAGGTCAGAGGTGTTCGCTCACCAACGAACGCAAAGCTTTTCGAGTTTCTTCGTCTGTCGAGTAGATGACAGTTCCAACCATGCCTCGGGTGAGCAGAACTTTGTAGATGTTGCGGATCAAGCGGTTGAACCGGACGTCGCCGATCTTCTTGGTGTTTTTGAGATCCGGGTCGCGGTTGGCGGTGCGTACCGTGGTGAATGCGCCGTTGCGCCAGACAATGTCAGGTCCAAGAATGACACCGTTCCAGTCGTATTCGAAACCCTGTGCGGTGTAGACGCATCCAACTTGCCCGAAACCGCCGTCTTCCGTAGCCCAAAGCGGGGCCGGAGGTGCGTCTCCGATTCGTCTGTCACTCTTGCTGTTCCAGGGACGGGACCAGTTGTCGATCTCTACGTCCGGCACGAGAGTGCCATCTTTCTCGGCGTTGCTCCATGGCCAGCAGTACCCGGCCGTCATGCGAGCCGAATATCCACGTTCGATCTGTTGTGACAGCAGATGTTCCATCTCCTGCGGTGTGTCGGCGATACGAACTGAGAACTGCGGATCGCCAGCCCAGGCTACGGGCTCACCTTCTGCCAGTCCGAGAAGCTGTTTGACCCAGAGAACGTACTCTTCGCTACCACCGCAACGGAATTGCTCACCGAGGTGAACGTGTTGCGTTTCCAATCCGAGAGACTTTGCATGTCGCTCGATCTGCTCCAGTGATCCCATCTCGCCGGGTCGCACCACCTGGTACTCGTCGAGCAGGAAAACGGGGACGCGTGCTGCTGCCATCAATTCGTCGAGCTGAGGACGCTCCGTTCGAAGCTCTGCCTTGGTGTAGCGGTCGACTGAGGTCTCACGGATACGGTGAGCTTCGTCGAGAACTAGTACGTCGAGTCCGTTGCGGTCAGCGGTCATGAATTGGTTGAAATACTTGAACATCTTCTGCACCCGTGGAGCGCGGGCGCCGGCGACCTTGCGAAGTGTCTGAGTGAAGGATCGGGAACCTGTGGCGTGCAATACCGTTCGACCGCGCCGCGCGAGTTCACCGACTAAGGACAGTGCGACGACACTTTTTCCACTGCCAGGCCCTCCGGTGACGATGATGATTCGCTTGTGATCGAGTTGGTGAGCTTGATCCACTGCGTGGAGTACGAGGTCGACAGCTAGTTGCTGCTCACCAAGGAGATGGAACTGCGGTCGATCGCGGACCTCGGCGGCAGCTACCTTGAGCAATTGTTGAGAGGGTGCCACTGCGGAACGGATCAAAGTATCACCGGCAGTGTGTCCGGAGGACTCAGTCGAGAGCCGAGATTTGAGGAAGGTTTGCATATCTCCGCGGTCGGCTCCGGTAAACAACCGGCCGCTGAGGGAGACGGGATACGACCGTAGTTCTGCGACGGCTGCGGGATCCGTGGCGTTGTGGAGGTAGGCCACGCCGGCAACCGCATCGGGCTGATCTGCAAGAGCCTTCGCGAAATCTGACAGATACTCGCAATAGCCCTTGACTTGTGCGACAGGGTGCAGTTTGGGGCCACCGGGCATCCCCGGCACATCGACGAGGTCAATGCTGCCTTCATATCGTTGGGCGGCCGACCATTGCTTGAGTTCCACCACGACATATGACGGTCGGCCGGTAGTCGGATGTAGTCCGGCCAGTACGACATCAGCGCGCTGAGACGTGAGAGGTAAGTGGTACTCGACCAACATCTCGACGCCGCCCAAACCGGCTTCGATCAAATCATTGGCTAGAACGGGAAGGCTGCGGCTCCACGACTTCTGCTCCGATTCACTTGCGCGCCGGCCGGTACGAAACAGCATTTGTTCCAACAGCTGTTCCACCAAGGAATCAGGATTCGCCATCGCGCCAATCCTGTTGGCAGAAGTACGAAGCAAGGTCACAGTGAGGTCCCCCAGGCAGCACGAATCGAGTCGTGCGGGTGGGGGCATGTCCGTGGCTGTGAATCACAGCGGAAGTCCGTCGGGCCGCGCTCAGTACATTAGCGGAAGCGCGGCCTGACGGATTGAGCGACTCGTGCCGCGCTACGATCCTGCGCGGTAGTGCTCATCGATCTTGATCAGCTGACCGGATTGAAGCCCGAGGTGAATGCAAGCGTCGAGTCGTTCCCGGGTTGGAGTGGTCAGTCGCTTCTGATTGAAGACTGCCAAAGTTCGACGATGCAGGGAGTCTACATCCGACTTGCTACCACAGACCGCCATCATGGCATTCACGATCTCCTCGGGCGCAATGTCCATCAAACTTCGCGTGATCTCGGCCGGGGTGGTGCGGTAGCCACGCCAGCCAATCGGGTTGAGTTCCTTCGGCCAGACAAAGTCGCCGAGTCCTGATTTTTTGATCAACTCGGCCGGAATGCAACGAACGATCGTCTCCCGTTTCCCGGCCGAGACACGGTCGAGACCGAAGCGCCGGCCGACGTCACGGGCCAAACGGTCCATCGAGATCGGGCCTTCGATGTTTACTGTTTCCCGCACTGCACTCAGGATCGTTTGCTGAACCGAGGGTGAATCCACGCGATCGAGATCACCGCGTGGTCCGAGCGTTGTTGTGGGCGCCTCCAGATACGTGGTTCCGCGTCCATCCCAATCCCGGGCAACAGGACTGGCAGGGGGCGTATCAGCTGCAGCCATCCGACCGATCAGGACGGGTTCGTCGGACACTTCAGCGGGGTGGTCGGGCTCATCCGATTTCAGCCAGCGGGTGTTGTCGGCTGAGAAGTCGACCGATATCGACACTTCGAGTTCAGCCAGCGCAGCGGCAGCGATAGCTTCGGCCTGAGCCAGTGCTGCGGCGTCGATCTGGGCTTGCCGTTCGGCCATGCGGAGCTTCGATCTGGTCAGCGCTTCCTTGACTTGTTGGACAACGGATTCGGGGTTGTCGATCCAATTGGGAAGCCACACGCGAACTGAAGCTCCCCAATGCATCATCGACTCGAGAAGCTGTGGTGTCAGATCGCGGTCAGCGACCGTCGGACGCTCAGCCCACGCCGGCCCGTCGAGCAGGATTGCGACCTGCCAACATTCGGATTCTGGTTCACGAAGAACAATGTCCAGAACAAAGTCTGACAGACCGTAATTTGCTTCGACTTCGTATCCCTGTTGGCGCAAGGCTTCACAGATCGACTCCTGGATCTGATCGGACGTGTTCTGGGGGCGTGGTTGGGACGAGGCGTTGCCGGAGCGATCAGGTTGTGCAGCGAGTTCCAGATATCCGCGAAGATGCGCCATTCCAACCGACTTGGTGCGTGAAAGATCGATGTCCGAAGGCTCGAACGAGGTGAAGATGACAACCTTTCGGCGGGCACGGGTAATGGCGACGTTCAATCGTTTCTCGCCACCAGTACGAGTCAGCGGACCGAAGTTGAGTGGCATCTTCGAATCGTCCTGCTTCTTCGAGAATGCCGTTGTGAAGAGAATGACATCTCGCTCGTCGCCCTGCACGTTCTCGAGATTCTTGACGAAGATTCCGTCTTCCTTGTCGGTGCGCAGTTGGTCGAGGACCAATGGGTCTCCGGTCTTCTCGAGCAAATCGAGCACCAGGGTCTGTTGCTGTGCGTTGAACGTGACGACGCCGATGCTTTGAGACGCCAGATTGGCATTCGACAGGCGCTGGCGAATCTCGGCCACAATCGCTTCCGCCTCGACAATGTTGGTTCGGTGCAGTTGTTTAGTCTCGCGATTGAAATGTCCCGGCACTCTTCGCCATTCGACGCCAGCTGTGGCATCGCCGCCAGGTGAAGGCAAACTCGCGAGGCGTCCCTCGTAGTACTTGCGGTTGGAGAAGGCGATCAGAGATTCGTCTTGACTCCGGTAATGCCAGGATAGCCACAGCCGTGGAACCCCAGATTCAACGGACTCCGTCAGAATGCTCTCGAGATCCTCCGGTATGACCTCGTCATCTTCAGTGACATCGTCGCCATCGCTTGCGGTCACCTGGCCGATTGCAGTCGGCGGCATTTGCTGCGAATCGCCGACGATCACGGCCGAGCGGGCGCGGCCCAGCGCGCCGATGGCTTGAGGGACAGTGACCTGCGAGGCCTCATCGAATACAACGACGTCGAATGTGGCTGATCCCGGCGGCACGAACTGAGCCAAGGACGTGGGGCTGACGAAGAAGCACGGCGTTGCTGCCAAAATGTGGTCTGAGTAGCGAGTCATCAACTGACGGAAGGTGGTTCCACCGCGCTTGGCATCGAGTTGGCGTCGAAGCTGCCCGATTTCGCCAGACAGCGCACCGGCCTTGAATAGGCGTCGGTCGAGCAATGCAGCGGGCAGGGCTGCGATCTGTTCCTCGCGTTGAGCCGCCGAGGCTCGGGCGTAGTCGAGAGTCTCGCCATCCTTGAGGGCCTTGTTGAAATTGGTGAGTCCCTGCGTTCTTCTGTGTTCGTTCAGCGAAGCAACTGCCAGGCCACGGATGAAAGCGACTTCAGCGTCCGAAGAGTTGATAGCGCCCGTGAGAAGTTCATGGGCAAAGACATTCAGCTCGGCAGTTTGCAGTGGCTCGAGGAATGTCGACATTGTCGACCACTTGCGAACGGACGCTCCCGCGTCTGCATCGATCGAAAATCTCCAGGCTTCTGAGTCGCGACCCCACGCGGACAGCCAATGGGACTCATCACACCAACGGTCGAACTCGGCGTCGCTGAACCCGAGGAGTTTCTTCCAGGTGAGCCACGCTTGTGACACCGCTGCGAGCGCATCGATGTTCTGTTGGGACACAAGACCGGACTCGACCAGGATCCGCCACATGCCCGGGTGTGCGCGGATGTAGTCACCTGACATATCGATGAAGTCGAACGCCGGCTGAAGTTGCTGTGCTGCGTCAGCGTTGAAAGGGTTCCAGACCGGGGGAGCAAATGGCCCGAGCAGGGTGCGCATGTGTTCGACAGTTTGTCGAGTCAATTCGCGTGCGCTGGAAATCGATCGCAACAACGGCAATGCGGTGTCCGGATCGATCGCCACGCCAGGCAATAGTGCCGGTGCAACATCGCGGATGAATTGCTCGGTTCGCTTCTTTTTGCCGAATATGCCCTTGCTGACCTCCTCGGCCGCTACGATTAATGGTTCGACGGAACCAGATCCGATGAAGTTCGGCATGAAAACTGCAGTGAGTGGCGCACATTGCTGTTGGAGCAGGGTCAGCTCACTGAGTAGTGAAGTGCGGGACGTTGTCCATTGGGTGCCCTGCATGCGCTCGACTACGGTCGGGTCGGCGATCATCCAGTTCGACTGCCGGCGGGCCTGCGGCAACAAGACCTCGATCTCGGCGGGAGTGCGCATCCGCTCGATGATCCGCAAAGCAGGCGGGGTCTGCTGTACGAGCGCAAGTGCGGAGTTCATCTGCGCCGAAGCGGAGCGGAACGAGTCTTCCGATGCTGCCGGATCGATCGCTCCGACGATGGTCCACGGATTGACGCGATTTATCGTGACCGACCGGGCAGCACGTTCGAATTGCTGCAATGCGTTGGTGACTGCTCGAACGCTGACCTTAGGGGACGCAACATAAGGCGCAGGAATTGTGGCCGTCGGGCCGTCGCCAAGGCTGAGGACTGTGTCGTAGGCAGTCCACAGTGTGTGCTCGACGCCGTTCTCGGTGTGAATCTTGGACGGATAGTCGTCGAGCGGGACGTGCTTGGCCCGCAACTCAGCGAGCTTTGCTGACCAGGCGCGCTGATTGTAGTGAACAGAATGATCGATCGCGGTCTTCAGCTGAGCGCGAATAGCGTTAGCGCTCTGACTCTTTCCATGTAGGTCCAGCGTGAATTCGGCCAGGCCGACCTTTGTCAGCCGCTTTTTCACCACCTCGAGGGCGGCTTGCTTCTCGGCTACGAACAACACGGTCTTGCCCTGAGCCAGAGTGTGCGCAATGAGGTTGGTGATGGTTTGTGACTTGCCGGTACCGGGAGGGCCCTCCAGGACGAAGGAGTGACCATCCGCTGCCAATGCCACTGCACGGAGCTGTGAGCCATCGGCAGGGATTGGGACGGGCACGTCGAGTTCTTTGACCGGTACAGCTTCAATCTCGGTACCGTCCGGGCGACGTGAATCTCGGAACGACTCACCAGCATGATGAGTCAGATGACGAACGATGGGGCTCTGCTCAAGAAGGTCCCAGTGATCGTCGAGGTCTTTCCACATGCCGAAAGTTCCGAACTGGCAAATGGCCAGTGACGCAGTTTCATCGATGCGGAAATCCAAGTTGTGCTCGATCATCGCCGAGCGAATGCCCTTGAGAGCTGCGTCGATGTCTATGCCGCTCTCATCGAGAGGTGGCGTCTCCAAAGAAGGAATCGAGACACTGTGCTTGAGCCGTAGCCACTCGACGAGGCAGTAGTTTGGTGTTGATGTGCCGGACGTGTCGACCACAATCCTGAAGGGGCTGCGCCCAGAGCCGCCAGTAACCTTGACGGGCAACAAAAATAGGGGAGCTCGCGCTGGCCGTCCGGTGCTGGTGGCATGCATCAATCCGCCGAATGTCAGATAGAGATTGGCGTTGCCGGTCTCCTCGAACATGGTGTGCGCGGTGCGTTGCAGGTGCTTGAGTCGGGCTGTATATACGTCGTGCTTGACGACTGCATAGATTCGCTTTCGGTCGCGTAAATAGTCGAGAACCGTTGCATCATCGATGTCTTGGGCTTGGCGTGCGCCTTGGAGTTCGTGGATCGAACTCAGTTCGTCGTGGGGAGTGAGCTCAATGGGAACGTCTGCATGCACCAAATCATCGAGTAATGCGAGTCCGCCGATGGGGACATGGAGATCGATAACTTCCCGCGACTCTTTCAAATTGAGCAGACGGTTCCGTGTACTGAGGTCAAGCAGGGATCGCTTCCATTTCTGAACTCGTGGGGGAGAAGCGTCAGTTGCATCGAAGACCGTGTCAACCGAATTCTGTTTAGTGAGAAGGTTATCGGGCAGGCTGAGGTCCGGCTGAATTTTGCCGGCGGCGGTGCGCTCGGATATTGGCGATGCGAATTCGTCGAAGGTTGGAAGCGGCCGCACACCGTCCTTGCGGGCGGATGCGATCGCGACAAGTCCATGGAGGTCGTCCGGCTGGGAGAAGTGGCGTCTAGCATGTGCCACAGCATTTTTGAAGGATCCTTCGGGGCTGCTGTCGTAGTATGCAGCTTCGACGGCTACGACTTTTCCGGAATCGAAGAGATTGGCTATCGCGTTCGACTCGAGAATGACGCTGTGTGAGAGGTGAGCTTCTTCTTGCATGAATCCAGCGAATGCATGTCCCTTGACAAGCCAGATGACCGGTCGCAGTCCGGCCGCTTCCAAACATGCTGCATAGGTGACTGCTAGATCGATGCACGTTCCGAAACATTCATCGAGTACCTGTGCCGTCGTTCGGATCTTCTGGCCCGTTCCTTCGAACGAGGCAGGCGGATCGATATAGCGAATCTGACGGAGGCGTAGGGCTTCGTAGGTTGCTGCCGCGATCTCTGCAGCACGTTGTGGTCCGCGCTGATACCCCTCGAGTGAGGTGGAACCGGTGAGGTTGCCAAGAAGCTCGGACGCGGCGTCGAGAACATTGCTCACAGCTCGGGTGTTTGGCTGAACAAAGGCTGCCAGTGAATCGAAGAACTCGGGGGCATTGAACCACTCGTTGTGGGCTAGAACTCTAATCGGCACATTCAACGCGATGTCATCGCCCCAAAGGCGTGAGACGGTGACCGCGATGGTGGCAGGGTAGCTCTCGTTCAGTTCTCGAAGGTGCGGAACAGTTGGCACGACGGCCGCGTAGTCGTCCCAGAACGCCTCGTGACCGGGAGCGAGAGAACCGTCGACGATGTCAGTTCGAGCCGGTGAGAGTTCCTGGCCGGCACCGTGCAGTTGTACGGTTGCTTTCATATCGACGACGGGCGAATCGGAGTTGTTAGTGATCGAGAGCCCCCGTACCAGCGGTACTCCGTTGTGGACCAGAGCCAGGTTCACGGCGGGGTGTGTATGAAGTTCGATGGAGATGCCATCAACTTCCGTACGGCATCGGTCCCGTGCTGATTCACGCTCGTTCACTTTTCCTCCGAATCGTATTCCACAATTTACCCGGACGAAGATTCCAACTCCGTACGATCAAATTAATTACGTTAGGGCATGGCACTGACTGGTCTGCAGTGTCTAGGCGTTTTGCGGCACATTCCCACTATCGTTTCGCATACTTTTCATGTGAGATCTCTTATTGTCTGTGACTGATGAACGAGGGATTGCGAATTTCAGAACAGGCTGGGCGTTGCGCATTCGCCCTGTCTGCGCCTCTTGAGAAATAGGGTCTAGACCCTGAAATATTCGATCCACAAGGCACAGCTACCTGACTCCGATACCTCGGCTAGCCAGATGAATGCTGCGAGGAGCGAAACTGCAACGCCGGGTGTCACGGTCGAGGATGCGCAGATCGTAGGTTCGCGCCTGGTACCAGCGAACGCGGCCGGCTGGCGGACCGTAACGAGATAGCCGCGCTTGCATTTCACGGTATCGACCGGAATAGCGTTCGCCGCCGAAGGCTGGATGTTGTCGCTTCCGGCGGTACTGGAAAGTGGCAACAAACGTCAGCGCGCGTGCATCTCTGCAATCGCAGAGATGCACGCGCGCAATACTAGCCGTGGGTTATTGCTTACTCGCTGGGCGTCGAGGTGACCGCCCTGATGCTGAGCTCGCCGTCTGCATCATCGCCGCACGCACAGTCACAGTCTCCGCCGCAGCCACCGGTGGTGCATTCGCCGGCGTAGCTGTCGTCATCCGCGTCGCAGTCGAGGGACCCTCCGAAGGATTCAGCAAAATCGTCGTCGAGTTCGTGAGTGAAGTCGTGAACCTCGTCGATCAGGTTCAGCAGATGCTGCGGAGCGAAGGGATCGGCGTCGAGCATCGTGGAGACCAGTAGGTGGTCGCCGCTGAAGGCGAAGCGCAGGCGTGGCCATTCCTGCGCGAGTTCGATCAGTCGAGTCGCAGCGTGCGAGGGATTGCCGAGGCCCGTCAGGACCGAGGACCAGACGTTGATCTGAGGGCCGTCATCCGCAACAGTTACGTAGACGACAAACCCGTGAACCGGCACGACAATGTCGCCGTCGTCATCGGTGGCAGGCTCACTGCCCAGTAGTTCGGCGAGAGTTTGAACGCACAGGCGAACCAATTCGTCGCGCTCGTCCGTCACCAAGGCAATTGCGCCGTTGATGTGGAGGGGCTGGTCGGCGGTCGTGTCTTGGTCGCTCATGGATCCTCATGTTCTGTGCCAGTCCGAGCAGGCGCTGGGCACTGTTTTCGTGCGGTAGCTGTCAGGTCTACGGTAATCGGCGCACACTATTGTCCGCGCAGTGGATGATTGAAAATGCCTGGGCAGGTCCGCGCGATCAGGACTTTAACAGCCGACCAGCGACGTGATGCGAGCCCCGACAAATCGGACAGCCTTGTGGCAGTGAGTATCTCGGCTGTCGGTAGGTAGATCTAGCCTCCATGCATGACGGGTCAGAGAGTTCGGCGAGCTTCACATCTGCGTTTGGTAGCTGCATATCAAGCGGCGCAAAGCCAGATGAAGGTCCTTACGCCGAGGCAGATGCGGAATCAGCGTCGACGGCCGGAGGCGGCGAACTTTGTCATGCGGATCGAACTCGATTGCATCACGCCGCCTATTTGGAGACGGTTTTCGGTTCCGTCGAATATCGAACTGGACCAACTTCATTCGATTGTGCAGGCGGTGATGGGGTGGGGAGATCAACACGCTCATCAGTGGGTGAGTGTCCATCATTCAACGGACAATGGCCCAGATCGGTATATCGCGCCAGATGTGATCGAGCGCGACGGATACCAGGAAGACGAGTTTGGTGAGGACGAAGTCCGGATCGACGAGGCAGTTACCGCGGTAGGGGAGTACGTCCGTTATGAGTACAACGCCCGCGCAAGGTGGAGTCACACGTTGGTTCTCGAGCAGATTGTCGAAGACCAGCCGATTCCTGAGCCATCCTGTCTCGACGGCGAGAGAGCGTGCCCGCCGGAGGATTCTGGCGGTCCGATCGGGTATCGCGAGTTCCTGAATGTGCAGGCGAGTACCGGACTGTTCGATCCCGAACGTTTTGTTCCCGCAGAGTCCAATGCAGCAGTCACCATTGCAGTGGCACTGCATAAATCGCCGCCTGTGGGAAGCTCGCTGTTCGAGAAGTTCTTGCGCCGCTTGTCTGTTCATTCCGCGCCGAAACTATTTGCCGCAGTTGCCGAAGCGGAGCTTCGTGGCGGATATGACAACTATTTCGAGGTGATGCGTGAAGGAGCAACCCGCCAACTGCTGTGGCTGCTGAACTCCGCGCGAGGTGGTGGGATTGTTTTGACGGCGTCCGGGGCACTTCCTTCGGACCATGTTGCGGCCGCCCGAGACGAACTCGATTGGGGCAGCGACTGGATCGGTGTCACGGCAGGGAGTGACTCGCAATTAGCAGTACTCGTTGAAGTCGCAAAGACACTGAGATTTGTCCGGAAACTCCGAGGCACATTGCTTCTGACTCGACTCGGCGCGTCAGTGCTTGCATATGAAGGCGAGCTGTGGCGTCACATCGTGTCGGCCATGCCGTTGGGAAAGGGTGAGTTGGCGCAGGAAGCCGGCCGAATTCTGTTCCTTACGTTGGCTGCCGGCTTGTCGGAGTCCGAACGTAGTGAAGTGATGATCGAAGGCCTCACGGCATTGGGTTGGTCGACAACAGACGGAACACGACTCGGGGACGACGATTGGACGTGGATGGTGCGAGACACTCTCGTGTACTTGCGAATGATCGGGGCGATTGTCTCCAATCCGCTGGACCAGCATGTTTCCGCCGATCCCGAGTGGGGCCGACGCTTTGCCAGGATGGTCCTGTCGATGTAGGTATGCGATCGAATCGAGCATCGATTTCAATCGATGCGGAGTTGTTATATGCGCTGGAAGCGCACGATTTTACTGCGGCGGAAACATGAATATTTTCGGTTGGGAAAATATCGGAGTTTTTGTTCGAAATTGCCATCATGCTATGGTCGATTCTCAGTTGTTGAATTGCGTGGTCGAGCCAAAAGCTTGCGCAGAAGATTTATTTTGTGGAGGTTGGGTTTCCGAAAAGACGAAGTGCGTGTTGCTAGTCAATTGAATATGTGACCGGTGTTGGTATGGCGGTCGCTCCTAGGGCGTGCAGAAACGAAGCGCAAAGATCCTGAACAGGGGTTTTGTGCTTTGCTCTGCCGATTATGTGCGAAGGATGTGGCATGTGACGGGGTCCGACATGGTCCAGTTCAGTACCTTGGTAATTGTTTCACTGCTTGTTGCTTTTTATGGTGGAACATTTCTGATTTCTCTTCGTATTGGTAAGAAACAGGAAAATGCCGACGGTTTTATGACCGCCGGAAACAAATTAGGATTTGGTGTTTCGGCCGCGAGTATGACGGCCACCTGGATTTGGGCGTCGTCGATGTACGCATCTGCCACTTCTGGCTACACCTACGGAATCTCCGGCCCCATTCACTACGGTTTGTGGGGCGCGTTGATGATTCTCTTCATTTATCCGTTCGGCCAGCGAATTCGTAAAGTGGCACCGAAAGCCCACACGCTGGCTGAGGTCATGTACGCGCGGCACGGACGCTCGAGTCAGCTGATGCTCGCGGGTTCCAATATCGTCGGCAGTCTCATCAGTTTGATGTCGAACTTCCTCGCTGGTGGTCTGCTGATCGCGTTACTTTCGCCGTTCAACTTCATCCAGGGTGTGTTCATCGTTGCGCTGGGCGTTTTGCTGTACACACTGTGGTCGGGCTTCCGCGCTTCGGTGTTGACCGACTTCGTTCAGCTGATCGGAATGCTCGGTGCGGTAGCGGTTTTGGTGCCGTTCATCTTCTTTGCGGCAGGGTTCCCGGCAGCCTTCGAATCCGGGGCAGGCAACCTCACTGCTGAGCAGGGCAACTTCTTCTCGAGCGTTGCCTTCTTCGAGCAGGGCGCGCCGTACATCGCGGCAGTTCTTGCCTACGCAATCGGCAACCAGACCATTGCCCAACGTCTGTTCGCGGTCCGCGAAGACCTGATCAAGCCCACCTTCATCACCGCAACCGTCGGATACGGCGCAACGGTCATTGGTGTCGGAATGCTGGGTGTTCTCGCTCTATACCTCGGAATCGAGCCGATGGATGGTGACGTCAACAATCTGATTCCGCAGATGGCCGCGTCGTACCTGCCCGGAATTTTGCTGGCTGTCTTCTTTGTCATGATCATAGGCGCGCTGTCATCGACGGCGGACTCGGACCTTGCTGCGCTCTCGTCCATCGTGATGACCGACGTTTACGGCCAAGCCGTCGCAGGCAAGGCCAATGCGAACCCTCGACGGATGCTGCTCATCGGCCGAGTAACGATGATAGTTGCCACGGCGGCGGCTATCTCCTTGGCAAGTCTGCAACTGAGCATTCTTGATCTGTTGGTGTTCGTCGGCGCGCTGTGGGGCGCGCTGGTGTTCCCGGTTATCGCGAGCTTCTATTGGGGAAAGGTCACCAACAAGGCCTTCACTGTGTCGGTGCTGGTGGCGCTTGCAGCCTTCTTGCCCGTCCGATTCAGTTGGGTGCCGATGGATGGGATGTTCGGGATCTTCTCCGACATCGTTGCCGTTGTCGGTATCGGAGTGGTGCTGGGGCTCATGGCATTTGGATTCTTCGGCCTGAAGGTTGCGCAGATCGTCGGTGGCCTGGCGATCGTGCTGTCCGCGCCGTTCGCAATCGGCTTCCTCCACGACTACCCAACGCTCAGCGGATCTTTGGTGGCCTATGCCGTCAGTACCGTCGTGTGCTTTGCGATGTCCGTCAATCAGCGTGAGACGTTCGATTTCGAACTGATCAAGCAGCGGACGGGAGACTTCGACGATGACGAGCTTCCTGCCGTGGGAGCGTCCGGAAAGTAACCGTCGAGACAAGTGGAAGGAATACGAATGAGTACAGCTCTACTGACCATTTATGTTCTGATCTGGCCGGCGTTGGTCTTGGTCGTGCTGGGAGTCATCAGCAAGGGATTCTTCAAGGATTGGGCAACTGCTCGCCGCAACGGTGAGGATCTGGTCTAACTTTTCACGCCGCCACCGACGGACTTCTTGTCGGTGGCGGCGGTCATATTGCAATCGGGACTGGGGGCAGCGTTATAGTTGCTCAGTGCAACACGACGGAGCAATAGCGCTCACCGGTCCACCAGCTGTTCATGACGAACTGGTGCACCTCACGCGGCAGCTGATGACGGGGGATCGGCATTCCGATGACCACCCGTCGATCGCGCAGCATTCCTTCCTCTCCTTCATCGGCCGCAACGACGGCTGTAAGGCCACGGAGATCTCCGAAGTCTTCGGCGTCAATCGTTCGACCATCTCGCGCCAAGTGCGCGGGTGCATCGAGGCTGGCTGGGTGTATGCCGATCCGGGATCCGTTCGTCAGGGCAATCCGCTGCATCTCACGGAGGCTGGCCGCAAATACCTCGACGCCGCCGACGCGCGTCGGCTCGACCAAGTCGCCGGCAGGCTGCACGATTGGACCGAGTCCGAGGTCGCAGACTTCGCCCGCGCACTCCACCGCTTCAGAATCAGCATCGAATCGCAGACCAACGGAGATGACACCCTGTGAGTGAGTACAGCGCCAAAGCCCAGTTCACCATCTCCGACAACGAGTCCGTGGTGCACACCGTCTTCGCGCACGCCGAGCGCACACCAGATTTGACGGTGTTCTCCCGCCCCAAGGGCGAGGGTTGGGTAGACGTCACAGCCAAAGAGTTTGCCGAGCAGGTCACCGGCGTCGCAAACGGTCTCATCGCCGCTGGTGTGCAGGCAGGCGACCGCGTCGCACTGCTCTCCGCGACCCGATACGAGTGGACGCTCTTCGACTTCGCTATCTGGGCCGCCGGCGCCGCTACCGTCCCGATCTACGATTCGTCGTCTCAGGGCCAGGTCAGCTGGATCCTCGAAGACTCCGAGGCCGTCATCGCGATCGTCGAAACCGGCGCGCACGAGCAGCTGTTCCAGGACGCGCCAAGCTCTCTCAAGGCCGTCATGCAGATCGACGACGGAGCAGTCGAAAAGCTGACCGCACAGGGCGCCGACGTTGACGATACCGAGTTGAAGAAGCGACTCGCGGGCATCAAGGCCGACGATCTGGCGTCACTCGTCTACACCTCCGGCACCACAGGCCGTCCCAAGGGATGCATCCTCACGCATCGTAACTTCCTGTCCGAGGTGCGCGGGATTCTCACGGCATCGATCGGCAAGGTGGCGGTTCCGGGAAACCGAGTCCTGACCTTCCTCCCGCTCGCGCACGTACTGGCCCGCGCGGTGTCCCTTGCGACGTTCGAAGCTGGTGCGTCGCAGGCGCACTGGTCCGACTTTGCCACCATCACAACCCAATTCGAGCGTTATAAGCCCAACACCATCCTCGGTGTTCCGCGTGTCTTCGAAAAAGTTCGTGACGGCGCAGCACGCAAGGCGGAGTCCGGTGGAAAGATTCCCGGCGCGATCTTCGCCTTCGCAGAAGCCACTGCAAAGGAGTACAGCCAGGCTCTCGACAAGGGCGGTCCCTCGCTGATCCTGAAGGTGAAGCACGCAGTGGCAGACAAGCTCGTGTACTCGAAACTTCGCGCGGCTCTCGGCGGCGAGTGCTGGTTCGCGATCTCCGGCGGCGGCGCCCTCACTCCTGAACTGGGGCACTTCTTCCGTGGGCTCGGAGTTCCGATCTACGAAGGCTATGGCCTCACCGAAACCACAGCAGCGCACTGCGTCAACGTCCCGGGTGCTCAGAAGATCGGAACCGTCGGACAGCCGATGGGCGGCAACGGGGTTCGCATCGCCGAGGATGGCGAGATCGAACTCAACGGTGGAGTCGTCTTCAAGGGATACTGGAAGAACGACAAGGCCACCGAAGAGACATTCGTCAACGGCTGGATGCGAACCGGTGATCTCGGTGAACTCGACAGCGAAGGTTACCTTTCCATCACCGGACGCAAGAAGGATCTTCTGGTGACGGCGGGCGGCAAGAACGTCTCGCCCGGCCCGATGGAAGACCGTATCCGTTCGCATTCCATCGTCTCGCAGGCAGTCGTCGTCGGCGACGGGAAGACCTACATCACGGCGTTGCTGACCGTCGACCCCGAGGTGTTCGAGAAGTGGAAGGCGGAGAACGGCAAGCCTTCTGGTGCCACCGTCGCCGAACTACGTGACGACAAGGACCTTCGAGCGGAGCTGCAGAAGGCCGTCGACGACGCCAATGCCGCTGTCTCACATGCAGAGTCGATCAAGAAGTTCGTCATTCTCGATCGCGATCTGACCGAGGAAGACGGTGAGATGACAGCGACGCTCAAGATCAAGCGCAATGTCGTCGTCGATCGGTTCTCGAAAGAGATCGAAGGAATGTACGCGAAGAGCTAGGCGCGTTTGGGGAACTGCTCGCGGTAAGCCATCACGTCGTCGAGGCGGAACCTGCGGTGGGTGCCGCGTAGTTTGATCGGGAGTTTCCCGGCGTCGGCGAGTTTGCGCACATACGTGTCCGAAACGCCGAGGATCTCTGCTGCCTGCGAGGTGGTGAGGAGCTCTGCGACTGGCCCGAGGGCGACGCTGTCCCCGGCAGCGAGGTAGGTCAGGAGCTGCACGACGGCGTCGCCGACCGACGGTGGAATCTCGATCCGGACGCCGTCGAACACCAGCGTGGTCGTGTCCGTCGAGGTTGCGGCTCTCTGGGTCAGGGCCGTTTTGATTCGCTCGGCAGCATCGCCGTCGACTGCGGAAACGATGTGGTCGATGCTCACGCGGTATATCTCCGATCGAAGGCAGTGTTTCGCAAGCATAGACAGCGACAGTGTCCGTCGGCACGCTGGCTAGCGCCGTGTGCGTTGCATTACATGAGTGCCGTGAGTGGAAAACTATTTACCCACGTAGATCGGAATTCGAAGGTTTTGGCGCCCAAAGATATTCGACTCGACGCATATGTAACTCACCAAATTTGGTGTACCCGCAAGTAACATCCTGAGCGTGGCTAGACGATCGGTAACGGTGAGATTCGACGTAGAGGAACTGAGGGCCCTAGAGACCCTCCAAGAGCTCACGGGCGCGGACATTTCCAGCGTCATTCGTGAAGCTGTGATCGAGCATGCTCGTCGATGTGTTGCACAGGGAAAGCCCCGCGACATCGCCGAGCGACGCAAATCGCTGACCTTGCAGGAAGCCTTCGCCAAGTACTCCGCGTTGTGCACCGACGAGGAGCGGGAAGCGTCGTAGCGACCGGTTGAGTTCACAGTGATTCTGACTGTGGCGCTGGGTAGTTCGTTCGAGGAATATTGCGGCAACAGAAGTGTTGCGTAGACCTCTGACAGGAGCTGGCCAGTGACGGACGTCCTCGAACTCTCCACCGATGTATTGGTGATCGGTGGTGGCCCCGCCGGCGCGTGGGCAGCGTTGCGCGCGGCCAAGGCCGGTGCAGACGTCGTCCTGGTCGACAAGGGCTACTGCGGAACGAGCGGCGCAACGGCCCCCTCCGGAACGGGTGTTTGGTACGTCGAACCGGATACGACTGCCCGTGAGCGGGCAAAGGCCGGTCGTGAGGCGCTCGGCGGATATCTTGCCGACCACCATTGGATGGACCGCGTCCTCGAGCAGACATACTCCAACATGGATCTCCTCGCGGTGGAGGGCAGATATCCGTTCCCCGTCGACTCCAGCACGGGCAAGCAGATCCGCACCGGCTTGCAGGGGCCTGAGTACATGCGACGGATGCGCACCTGGATTCGTCGAACCGGTGTGCGGATCCTCGATCATTCGCCGGCGCTGGAGTTGTTGGTGGACGACGCCGGGCGAGTTCGCGGAGCGGCGGGCTACCAACGCCACGAGCAACAGGATTACCGAGTCTCGGCAGGCGCGGTAGTGGTCGCCAGTGGAGGTTGTGCGTTTCTGTCCGGTGCGTTGGGTACCAACGTCGATACCGGTGACGGTGCATTGATGGCGGCCGAAGTCGGAGCGGAGTTCTCTGGGATGGAGTTCTCCAACGCGTACGGAATCGCAGCGGCCGGATCGACGATCACCAAGACGGCTTACTACGCGTACGCGACGTTCTTTCACGCAGACGGAAGCGTGCTCGAAGGTGCCGGTTCGGCGAAGGGGAGGTCCGTCATCGCCAGCACGTTGCGGAACGAGCCGGTCTTCGCGCAGATCGATCGGGCCGACGCTGAGGTGCAGCGTCGAATGAGGCTGGGGCAACCCAACTTCTTCCTGCAATTCGATCGCCGCGGAATCGATCCCTTCACCGACAAATTCGAGGTCGGCATGCTCGCTGAAGGCACGGTGCGCGGCACTGGGGGAATCAACGTCGTCGATGACGATTGCGCGTCATCCGTTCCAGGACTGTTTGCCGCCGGGGACGCTGCGACCCGCGAGCGAATCTGCGGAGGGTTTACCGGCGGGGGAAGTCACAACGCCGCGTGGGCGATGTCTTCTGGTTCGTGGGCGGGAAGCAGTGCTGCGCGCTATGCGCTGTCGGTCGGACGTGGGTCTACCAGTGGTCTTCGCGGAGCCGGAACCGTCGGATTGCGTAATCCGGTACGAACCGGGTTTGCTGCCGACGATGTGGTGAAAGCTGCTCAGGCGCAGCTGATTCCCTTCGACAAGAACTACCTCCGCAGCGGTGATCGAGTATCCGCAGCGCTCGGTGAGCTCGAATCGCTGTGGGGTGCAGTGAGTGCGGATCTGGGCGCGGATCCAGCAGGTCGGATGGCGGCGCGGCAGGCTGCCGCGATCACGGCCGTCGGTCGCTGGATGTACCACTCGACGTTGGCGCGGACCGAGACTCGGGGAATGAGCAAGCGTGACGATTATCCCGAACTCGATGGAACGCAGCATCATCACGTTCTCACCGGAGGTTTGGATTCGGTGTGGACCCGAACGTCGGAACCTGTCGGGTCTGCATTGGTGGCGTCATGATCGAGCTGGTGTCCGCGCCTGACTGCATCGGTTGCGACAAGTGCGTAGACGTTTGTCCTACAGATGTTTTCGATCGGACGCCGTCGGGCGTCCCGGTGATTGCGCGCCAATCGGATTGCCAGACCTGCTTCATGTGTGAGGCATATTGCCCGACGGATGCGCTGTATGTGCATCCGCAATCCACGCCGTTGGAAACGGCCGATGTGATCGAGGACGATCACATCGGCCGCTACCGAGAGAAGATCGGATGGGGCAAAGGGCGGGCACCTGGGTCCCTGACTGCGGTGGGCCCGGAGGTGCCCCGTCCGGTTACGACCTGACGAGAATCTTGACTGCAGTGTCGTTGTGCTCGATCAGAGTGGTGAATCCTTCGGAGATCAATTCTTCGAGCTGAATACGACCGGTGATGAATGGCGCCAGATCGACGACACCGTCCTGGACCATCTTGATGACCGCTTCATGGTCGCGTACGTACGCGATGGTTCCGCGTAGGTCGATTTCCTTGAGGACCAGCTTCTGCATGTCAATGGTCGCGGGCTTGCCCCAAATCGACACGTTGACAACAACTCCAGCAGGCCTGACCGTGTCGAGCATGGTGTCGAGTACTGCGTTGACGCCTGCGCACTCGAAACCGATGTCTGCGCCGATGCCTCCGCTGAGTTCGAGGACGCGCGCTTTGACGTCTTCGGTGGTGGGATCGATGACGTAGTCGGCGACTCCACTGGAGAGGGCCTTGGCTTTGCGGGCCTCGCTGAGTTCGGTGACGATCGTCGTGACACCCAGACCCTTGAGGACTGCCGCAACGAGGAGTCCGATCGGTCCGGCTCCGCCCACGATGGCGACGTTGCCGCTTTCGGCTCCACTGCGTACGACGGCGTGATGGGCGACGCTCAACGGTTCGATGAGAGCTGCCTCGTCGAGCGGGATGTTGCCGATCTTGTGGATCCAGCGACGGTCGACGACGACCTTCTCGCTGAGTCCGCCACCGCCGCCGGCCAAGCCGATGAACCCCATCTTCGTACACAGGTGGTAGTTGCCCGCCTTGCACGGGGCGCACTCGTTGCAGACGAAGTACGGCTCGACGACAACATTTTCACCGACCTCGACGTCCGTGACACCTTCGCCGACCTCTTCGACGGTGCCGGAGAACTCGTGGCCCATCGTGACCGGCGCATTCTCGTGTGAGAGTGGATGCGGGTGGCCCGGTGCGGAGACGAAGATCGGTCCCTCGAGGTACTCGTGGAGATCGGTGCCGCAGATTCCGCACCATGCGACCTTCAGCTTGACTGTTCCTGGCCGCAATTCGGGCTCAGGGATCTCTTCGATCCGGATGTCTTTCTGCCCGTGGAACCGTGCTGCCTTCATTGATCCGCACCTCATTTCGTTGTGAATCCCCTGGTAGATCGACGCTAGGCCGATTATCGGCGTGGGTGAAGGGTTGCAACGGAATGCAATGGGGTGGAACCGATCGGTGCTGGTGAGCGTCCAATACTGTGAGCGGGCCGCGAACGAGGGGGAGTGCTGTGGGAGTGAGGGGTGCAGTGGTCTTGGTCGCGGCCGCGTTGTTGGTTGGGGGGTGTTCGTCGACGGTCGAGGGCGAGGCTTTCCCTGTCGATGTGATTGGGATGTTTGATCCGTGTGAGGTTCTCGGCAATGAGGAATTGGAGAAACTCGGAGTCGACCCGGCAACAAAAGAGGTTGACATCGTTGACACGCATATCGATGGTTTCAACATTTGCTCGTGGAACGGTGAGTGGTACTTCTTGTCTCTGACATCGACCGATCATTCGCTCGTAGAGGTCGAACAGAATCCAGTCATGCGCGACCTTCATCGAGCCCAAATCGCCGGGCGCGAAGTCCTGATATACCAGGAACGCAATGACAAAACAGATTCTGCTTGCAACGTCGCGTTCGCGACCTCTCAATCCACTGCGATGATCCGCGTCGGCGCCAAGGTCGGTGCGGCGCGCGCCGAGACGCCGTGCACGCTGGTGGAACGAATTGCCGAGACAGTGATTCCATTGCTCCCGTGACAGCGGTCCTGATTGCAGCTACACCCTCGAACACAGGAGTCACATGTCGAATTTGTATCTCGATGCCAAAGTCGCCGGCGAGCTGATCGCGGCTTGCGCTGAACTCCGCGCGCAGTTCGAGGCAGCACTGAACTCCGCCGCACTACTCGGTCAATTGACAGGGTTTGGAACCCTAGGATCCGCACAGGCGCTACAGGCTAAGTTCGAGGAGAAGGCCGTCGGTGGCCACGATGCGCTCGTCGATGTGTTGGCGAGTCATATCGCGGTCGTGGAGGCAATGCAGGCTCAGTTTCAAGCCTGCATCGACAACGCATTGGATCAGGAGTCGTCGAACGTCTCGACTTTGAGGTCGATCGACCAACCGAACTGAGTCAGTGGATGTGTTGCTGCCAATCGGCTGGGACACGACCCTTAGGCCCCGGCGTCGGCTGATCTACGGGATGTGAAGTGGGCGCCGCCAATTCAGGTCCGTCGTACGCCTCGTTGGTTTCGAAGCTCCAGAACCAATCCTCACCGGGTTCGTAGCTCTGCATGAACGGATGCTTTGTCGCGGCCGCATGCTTGCTCGCGTGCTGTGACGGTGAGGAGTCGCAACACCCCACGTGACCGCATTGCGCGCATCGACGCAGGTGCACCCACCAACCGCCGCTCGCATCGCATTCGACGCATCCCGCGCCACTGGGCGGCACGCTCGGATCGATCCCCGCTGGAAGTCCGTCGGTCATGGTCCACCCTCTCGCTGACTGAAGTCGGTCATTTCATCGTGCGCTTTGCCTACCGGCCGTGCAAGGTGGCTAGTCGTCGCGCGTATCCCGCGGTGGGCCCGCGATGGGCAACAAAACTCTGAACCGGGTGTTACCGGGCTCCGACGTGACCCGCAGCTCACCACGATGCTTGCCGACCACAATTCGCCACGAAATATCAAGGCCGAGACCGGTTCCCTCACCGACAGGCTTAGTCGTGAAGAAGGGTTCGAAGATCCTGTCGATGACGTCATCGGGAATCCCGGCGCCGGTGTCGCAGATCTCGATGCACACGCGGTCGCCATCGCGGCTTGTCCGAACGGTGAGTGTTCCCGATCCGTCCATGGCAGACACCGCATTGTCGATGAGGTTGGTCCACACCTGATTGAGTTCGGCGGCGTAGGCGTCGATCGGTGGCAGCGCGAGGTCGTATTCCTTGACGACTTCGATTCCGCTTCCGATCTTTTGCCCCAACATGATCAACGTGCTGTCGAGCAATTCGTGGACATCGATGGTCTGGAAGGGAGCGCGATCCATCTGTGAATACTGTTTGGCCGCACCGACGAGCGTCGAGATTCTCGTTGTGGAGTCGGCGATCTCGTTCATCAGGAGTTCGGATTCGATGGTGTAATTCAGCCAGCGAATTGCGCCTTCGAGTACGGACTCGTCAACGGCTGCAGCAACGTTCTCGAGCCAAGCGGTGTCGAGTCCAGCCTGCACGAAGGTCGGAGCCAGGTCCCAACCTTCTCGAATCGAATGATCCTCGAACCATTCACCCAACGAATCCTCTCGATCGGAGGCTTCGAGGGGAGTGAGCGTCGGCGCCTTGGCGACAACCTCTGCAACTTCCTCTTGAAGTCGCATGAGAGTGACGAGGGCATCGCGGTCGTAGGTGCCCGATGCAACCATTCCCAGTTTGTGACGCATGCCTGCGACACGCTCGCGCAAAGACGCGGTCGCTCGAACCGCCGCGGCTGCGGGATTATTGAGCTCGTGAGTCAATCCCGCCGACAGTGATCCAAGCGCCAGCAGTCGTTCTCGTTGGTCGATGATCTGCTGGGTGTTCTTCTTGCCGAAGAAGACACCCTCGAGTAGATGTACCGCCATCGGAAACCACTCGCGCATCGCGTTGCCGAACTTGTCGGCGTCCAGGACGAAAAACGTCGAAGGAGTCGTCACTCGCATCGACCCCGCGTAGACCTGCGGTACACGATCGCCGAGATACGCCGTCCAGCCTCCCGAGTAGACGCCGCGCTGGGTGGTCCTGTTGATCTCGATGTCTTCGCCGCCCGACAGCTTGGACAGCACCACCTCGCCCTCGATGAGGACGTAGAAGCAGGTGGCAGGCTCGCCTTCGAGGTAGACCTGACCTCGATCGATCTCGGTGATATGGCCTGCCTGGCAGAGTGATTCGAGCTGATCGTCGGTGAGCTTCTCGAACAGGAACAGGGTGCGAAGCAAGTCTGGGCTGCATTCAGGAATGGACATCGAATCTCCCTATTGTTGAGCGAGATAGCGGTGGACGAACATCACGGCCATCGCGCCCTCTCCGACGGCCGACGCGACGCGCTTGGCCGATTCGGCGTGTACGTCCCCGGCGACAAACACTCCGGGGACACTGGTTTCGAGATGATGTGGTGCGCGGTCGAGCGGCCACCCGTCCGGGGTGACGCCTTCGGACGGAAGGTCCGGGCCGGCAAGAACGAAGCCATTTCCGTCGCGGACCACCACGTCGCCGAGCCAGTCGGTGAGGGGAGCGGCTCCGATGAAGATGAACAACCACTGAGCATTGACAGTGTCTTCTTCTCCGGTGGCTCTGTTACGCAGTGTGATTCGTTCGAGGTGATCGTCACCCTCAGCGCCGACTACCTCCGTGCACGTGCGCACGGTGATCTTCGGATTCTTTTCGATCTGCTGAATCAGGTAGTAGGACATCGAGGCTTCGAGCGAGTTGCCGCGAATGAGAATGGTGACGGACCTAGCTCCGCGGGAGAGATAGACCGCAGCTTGCCCTGCCGAATTGGCGCCGCCGACTATGTACACATCCTGCTCGCTGCACCGTGCAGCTTCGGTGACGGCCGATCCGTAGTAAACCCCTCGGCCGGTGTAGGTATCGAGCCCCGGCGCCGACAGTTGGCGATAGGAAACACCGGTCGCCAAGATGACCGAATGGGCGTCGACCGACGAACCGTCGTCGAAACGCACTGTGCGGGCCGAGCCGTTGATTTCCAAACCGGTGACGTCTCGCGCGGTGATGACCTCGGCGCCGAACTTGGTTGCCTGGCGCCTCGCCCGATCGGCCAACTGTGCGCCGGACACTCCGTCGGGGAAGCCGAGGTAGTTCTCGATTCGTGAACTCTGGCCGGCCTGACCGCCAGTCGCCCGCCGTTCGATGAGGACCGTCCGAAGTCCCTCCGAAGCGCCGTACAGAGCAGCGCCCAGACCCGCAGGGCCGCCGCCGATGACAACGAGATCGTAAAAGTCTTCGGAGAGGGTGGTACTCAACCCGAGTTTGTCGGCGAGTTCGGCGTCAGTGGGCTCGACAAGGACATCCCCATTGGATGCGATGACGACGGGAAGCCGCAGTTCGTCGGTACCGGCAGCCGAGAGCAGTCGTTGGCCTTCCGGCTCGTCTGACATGTACCAGCGATAGGCAAGTTGGTTGCGTGCCAAGAACTCTCGGACGTCGGATGATCGCTCGGACCAACGATGGCCGATCACCTTGGTTTCCTCGGCGGGGTGATGACTCGAACTTGCCCAGGCATCGAGCAGCGCATCGATGACGGGGTACAGCTTCTCTTCCGGCGGATCCCAAGGCTTGAGGAGGTAGTGGTCGAGGTCGACGACGTTGATGGCGTCGATCGCAGCATCGGTGTCGGCGTACGCGGTGAGGAGAACGCGACGAGCTACGGGATACAGGTCCATTGCCTGTTCGAGGAACTCGATTCCACTCAAACCGGGCATGCGGTAATCGGCGACGATCACAGCGACTGCATCGCCGCGAAGTTTCATTTCACGCAAGGTTTCGAGAGCCTGGTCGCCGGACTCCGCACGAATGATTCGGTACTTCTCTCCGTACCGTTTGCGAAGGTCTCGAACGACGGCACGCGAAACACCAGGATCGTCGTCGACGCTGAGGATCGCTGGTTTGGCCGGGGCTTTCGGTGCGCTCACTCGGTGCCTTCCCGAAGTCGTAGTCAACCTCTCCAGTATGCGACTGCTGAGCTGAGCGTCAATCGCTGACGATGCGCTCTGAGTGAACCGGCGAACCTGAACTGGGAATTTCAAGATTGCGGGAACCGATCGAGCCTCCGGTGCATCCAATACAGTGGGTCCACATCAACAGGGGGTGTCATGCGGGGGTCGGTGGGGGTTGGGCGACTGCTCATGGCTGGGGTGTTGGTGTGGGCTGCGGCAGGATGCAGCTCAGTCGTGGAGGGGGCGGCTGAGCCTGCATCCGGCCAAGAGGGTCTGTTCGATCCGTGCAAGGACATCCCGGACTCGGTGTTGGAAGAAGTGGGGCTTGATCCGGCTACCGAGGAAGTTGATATCGCGGGCGTTGAGCAGCCAGGATGGAAGATCTGTGGGTGGAGCGGGTCCTGGTACTTCTTAACCGTGTATTCAACAGCGCGCGCCGTCGACGATGTGCGACGGAATGCTGACTACCGAGGTGTCGAGGAACTGCGCGCCGGTTCACGGCACGGTATCCAATTCCAACGCGTTGACGATGTGGACGGTAATGGTTGTTATATTGCGTTCCCAGTCGAGCAAGGCTCAATCTGGGTCAATATCGAAAGAATGCTGTCCGAAGCTCAGGAAGAGCCCAGTTGTGTTGTAGCGCAGCGAGTATCGGTCGATATTGAACATGTCCTACCAAAGTGAGGTCTCTGTGACTAGATCAGGTTGGAACAATGTGACGGCGGGTTCTCAGTTGGACCTTGCTCCAGACGTTGCGCGGGATGTCGTGTTGGCGTGTGCTGAGTTTCTCGGCGTACTAAACGAGGCGCATAGGAATCTGTTGGGGATTGAAAATGTCTCAGGTATGGGGACACTCCAGTCTGGAATCAACCTCGCCGCGAAATTCTCCAAGAAGGCGGTAGGCGGTGAGGATTCGTTGGAGAAGTCGTTGAGCAGCCACATCCAGGTGATCACCGAGATGCGGGACTTCTTCCAGCAATGCGTCGACCGCTACGGCGAAGTCGACGACTCGAATGCCTCCGCACTGGCAAGCGTCGAGACCCCTCGATAGACACAAAAAATCTCGCTGAGCCGATGGCATTCGACTCAGCGAGACTTGGGTAACGACTAGTTGGTGGGCAGGGCCTTCAACGACTTGACGGTGGCGTCGACCGCGCGCGCAGCCTCGGCGCCCTTCTTCACGAAATGCGTGCTGAAGTAGTCGACGTGCTCGGCGTGCTCGTGGAAGTGATGCGGCGTCAAGACCACCGAGAAGACCGGAACGTCGGTGTCGAGCTGCACGCGCATCAGACCGTCGATGACAGCCGTCGCCACGAAGTCATGCCGGTAGATACCGCCGTCGACGACCAGACCTGCGGCAACGATCGCCTGGTAGCGGCCGGTCTTCGCCAACCGCCGGGCGTGCAGCGGGATCTCGAAAGCTCCCGGTACCTCGAAGAAATCAACCGTGTCCTTGGGGTAGCCGAGCTCGACGATCGCGTCGGTGAATCCGTCGCGTGCACGGTCGACGATGTTGCGATGCCACGTCGCCTGAATGAACGCGATGCGCTGTCCCTGGATCTCACTCATAACCATGAAACTAGCGCACTGGGAAGCATCGACGCGACCACCCGTCCTAGTCCTGCTGACGGGGGAAGGCGGTCGAACGACCCCAGCCGGCGTCATTGGTGAGGTGCTCGAGGAGAGGCTGAATTCGATACGGAAGGGGATTGGTCAGAGCGATGGTCGTGGTCGAATGCGTGACGCCTGGAAGTGACACGATCTGCTCGGCCAACTTCTGCAGGGCCGCGTGCGTCGAGGTGGCGACGCGAACGAGCAAATCCTCGCGACCGGTCGTCGCGTGAATTTCGATCACCTCGGGCAACTCGGTCAGACTCCGCGCGACTGCGCTGATCTTGCCCTGCTCGAGTTCCAGACCGACAAATGCCTGAATCGGGATACCGACCTCGGGGAGATTGAGATTCGGCCGAAACCCGGTGAGAAGTCCGTTGGATTCCATGCGCTTCATTCGCGACTGGACGGTGTTGCGGGCGACGCCCAACGAGTTGGCCAACTCGGCCACACTCATCCTCGAGTCCTTGCTGAGCAGACCGAGCAACTGGACGTCGAGCTTGTCGATGCTGAGCACTTTGTGAACCTCTCCTCAGTGATATGAGTCACTGGATGATCGAATTGACTAGTTCAAGAGATTTGCATTGACCAAATCGTAACTCAGGCAGAGCATTGGTTCCACGAATTGCTCAGCGGGATTCTCTTTGGGTTATTTGTCCCTAATAGTACCCAATGGCCAATTCGTCCCAATATTTCGACTGCGCCCCGTTTATCCTTCGGAAAGGTCTATCCCACAATGACTCTCACCGCCGAGCCCGTGAACTCCGTTGTTTCCCATGACGACACTGCGGGCGTGTTCGATCGCGCCGACTACCTGCGCGATTACCCCCACGAGCAGGTGAGCTTCTTCCAGGATCCCGCGAGCGGCCTCAAGGCCATCGTCGCCATCCACTCCACGACGCTCGGCCCCGCGCTCGGCGGAACGCGCTTCTACCCGTACTCCGACGAATCCGCCGCAGTCACAGACGTTTTGCGTCTCTCGCGCGGAATGACCTACAAGGCTGCGGTTGCCGGCGTGGACCTCGGCGGCGGCAAGGCAGTCATCATCGGCGACCCCGCAACGGCCAAGACCGACGAATTGCTCGGCGCCTACGCAAAATTCGTCCAGACCCTCGGCGGCCGCTACATCACCGCTGGTGATGTCGGAACCAACTCCAACGATCTTGACATCATCGGTCGTAACACCGACTTCGTCGTCGGCCGCAACGCTACAGTCGGCGGTTCCGGCGACAGCGCTCCGATGACGGCCCTCGGCGTATTCCAGTCGATGCGCGCCGCGGCACAGTCGCATTGGGGCACTCCGTCGCTCGCAGGCAAGACTGTTGGTGTCGAGGGCACAGGCAAGGTCGGCTACGAGCTGATCAAGCTTCTCCTCGCAGACGGCGCAACCGTGTTGGCGACTGACGTCAACGCCGGAGCGCTCGATCGCGTCAAGGCGGACTTCCCGCAGGTGAGCATCGTCGACAGCATCATCGATGCTGATCTCGACGTTTACACACCGTGTGCGATGGGCGCAACACTCACCGACACGACCGCACGCTCGATCAAGGCCGAGGTTGTCTGCGGCGCTGCCAACAACCAGCTCACCGTGCCCGAGGTCGAGAACATCCTCCGCGACCGCGGCATCACCTGGACCCCCGATTACGTCGCCAACGGCGGCGGCCTCATCCAGGTTGCCGGCGAGCTGAAGGGCAACTCGGCCGAAGAGGTCAAGCTCAAGGTCGAGAAGATCTTCGACACGGTCACCGAGATCTTCGCGAAGTCGAAGAACGACGGAATCCTCGCCGGCGAGGCTGCTGACGCGGTCGCCGAGGCTCGGATCGCCGAGGTAGCTCGCGTAGCCAAGGGCTGACATCCCTCTCGCAGTCATGTAGCGCGGCCGGTCCCGACTAGTGTGGACACCAGACGAGCAGATTTTGCAGATCTGGACCACATCAGCCGGTAGACCGGCCGCTATGCGTCGGACGCCGGAAGGGCTTACATGACTGAACAATTCGCAGTGTGGACCGAGAACGACGTCGAGCAATCGGCCCGTTGGGGTTCGACGAGCAACGCCCCGGTGCCCAAGCGCATCGTTGTCGCCGACGACACGATGAAGGCCGACGACGCCTATCGCTTGGCATGCGAAGGCACGGCGTTGTTGTGGCGCGGAGATTTTCAGAACGCTCGCCAACTGTCGAAGGCCGTCGCGTCGCGCATCGACCGCAAGCCGCGCCAAGCGTCCGACGACCCAGCCAAAGCCTTCCATCTCCACCGGCAGACCCAAGGACGCCGCGCGCAGATCCTCGGCATGCTGCTAATTCCCTTGGATGCAGATCTGTCGATTCCACTCCGGCGAGCCCCGGACGCGCAAGTCGCGTTGACCGAAGCTTTCGGGATTACCGGTGAGCCTTCGGTTCGCTCGTTGCGTGACATCCTCGGCGCGATCGGCGCTCACGAGTGGCACCGCAAAGGTGTTTTCATCGAGGCTCTCGACGCACGAGCGCATCCCGCCTTCGGAGTGTTCTCACCCGTCCGCGGGGAGTATGTCGATCTTGTCGCGTCTGCGCCACTGCCGTCGACGGAATCGGCTTTCGACATCGGCACCGGCACCGGCGTTCTTGCTGCCGTCCTGGCGCGGCGTGGAGTTCAGACGGTGACGGCCACCGACCAGGACCCCCGGGCACTGCAATGCGCTCGTAGCAACCTCTCGCGGCTTGGCTACGGCGATCAGGTGAACGTGGTGGAAGCAGACCTCTTTCCCGAAGGCACCGCTCCGTTGGTGGTCTGCAATCCTCCCTGGATTCCGGCCAAGGCCACCTCGCCCATCGAATACGCCGTCTACGACCCCGCTGGAGCGATGCTGAAGGGCTTCCTGACTGGTGTCGCAGCGCATCTGGACGACGGGGGAGAAGCGTGGCTGATCCTCTCGGACATTGCCGAACACCTCGGTCTCCGAACGCGATCCGAACTGCACGATCTGATTGCGGCCGGTGGGCTCACTGTTGTCGATCGCATGGACGTCAAACCGACGCACGCAAAGGTCAGTGACCGAACCGATGCGCTTCACGCTGCCCGGGCACGAGAGACGACCTCGCTCTGGCGGCTTCGCCGTCGCTGAATTCATTCTCAGTCAGCGGTATTTCCTTGCCATGAAATGGTAATGAACGAGTAACAAATCGGGTCTAGCTTTCTTCGCAGTCGCACATCGTCACGCACTCCGGAGGAATCTCGATGGAATACACTCTTGCCCGCAACGCAGCCGAAGACCTGACGAAAGGTCTTGGCCGACGCGGATTCATGAGGGCAGTCGCTGCCCTCGGTGCGGGCGTAGGAGTTGCCGGTGTGGCTTCGGGATGCGCGCACTCGAACGCGTCACCGGCTGGATCGTCCTCCTCTGCACTACCGTTCGCCGATGGCATTCCGATTCTGCAACCGGGCAGCGGAAACGTCAGTGGCGATCACTATCTGAGTTCGGATCCGTCGGACGTCATGTGGGGTTATGTGCCCAACATCCACACCCGCGAGGTGATGCGGATGAAGTCGGGCCAGACCGTCACGATCGACGCCCTCTCGCACGAGGGAATTCTCGAGGATCAAGGGCGCAATCCTCTCGAATACTTCGGTAGCAAAGGCGTTTCCGAGAAGGACGTGCTCGAGGATGCGATTGCCGTTGCGGCCGAATACAACCGAACCGAACGAAACTTCGACAAGGACGGACCGCACGTCGTCACCGGCCCGGTCTTCGTCGAAGGCGCCCAGCCTGGAGACGTACTCAAGATCGAGACTCTCGAAGCCATTCCCGCGTGCCGTACGGCGTTGTGTCGAGCAGACACGGCAAGGGCGCTCTCGCCGTCACAGCAGACGGAACCGCTCCAGCGGGAATCACTCTGGACGAAGTCATGCCGCCGGTCGCCACAGACGGGCGCGCAACAAAGGACCCGTTGAAGTACGGCGGTGTTTCCACTTTCACGGCGATCGAAGACGGCAAGGGTGTGATGCCTTTCGGACAGTCGAAGGTGCGGTTTCCCCTGCGGCCCTTCATGGGAATGATGGGAGTTGCCTATTCCTCGGATGCCGACCCGACATCCCCGTCGTCGAACTCCATTCCTCCGACGCTGGGCGGCGGAAACATCGACATCAGGCATCTCGGTGTTGGATCAACCTTCTATTTGCCGGTCTTTGCCGAAGGCGCCCTGTTCTACGTCGGTGACCCCCACATGGCGATGGGAGACGGTGAGGCAGCGTTGACCGCGATGGAAGGATCGCTGCGCGGCACGTTCCGACTCAGCGTGTGTAAGAAGGATTCCGGTGACGCTCCATCGGTGGCTTTCGGATACCCGTTCGCTGAGACCGAGGAGGCCTGGATTCCGATCGGCCTGTCCGACCCCAACGGTTCGGTCGATGGGCAGAACAGTGACCTCAACGGCGCCATGCGGCGCGCGGTGGTCAACGCGCTCGACTTCCTCGAGCATGATCGCGGAATGGATCGAGCGACGGCCTACGCCTATCTTTCTGCCGCAGCCGATTTCACGGTCTCGCAGGTAGTCGATCGAACCGTGGGCGTCCACGGACAGATCGTCAAATCCCACTTCGAATAGCGGGAAAGGCGATCCGTGTTATCAGGACGGATCGTCGAAGAGGCTCTGTTGCAAGGGATCGGCAAACAAGCCCATCTGCTCAGGTTGCGGCTTTGCCGGCGTCTCGGTCCGAGAATTGGGCAGGACCACCAGTCGCAAAGCCCCGCGCAGACGGTCGACCATGAGTTCCCACCCGCCGACCTGATCCTCGTAGCCCGCCGCCTCTTCGGCGTCCCCGCGACTGTGGGCGTCCACAGCCTGACTACGCAGCTGAATCTGCCATTCGTTGCTGATGTGGAGGAGCTGAAGAATCAGATCGCGATCACGACCGCAGACATCGGCTACCGCGTCGAGATCCTCGGCCACATCCAGATCGAGGTGCAGCAGGGTCTCGAGTTCGGGAGGCAGGTCCTCGGCTGTCAGATCGGGCTGCAGCGAGGAGGAATCACCGCTCTTGTTCGCGAAGAAGAGGTCTCCGCCGACGCGTGCGGCGAACTCGTCGTCCACGGTACGCAGGAACGATGTCAGGGCGGCGCACGTATCGGTGAGTTGCTTGGGAACGAATGGTGAACCCGCCACCTCGAGGAACACCGACAGACGGTCGTCGATCAAGACGAACTTGATGCGCGACCACTTGCGGTTGAGATCGGCGATGACCTCGGCTGCACGGGTGCGGTTGCTGATGTCCTGAACGAGCGGCGAGAACAACTGCACGTCCATGGACTCGGAAAGTGGACCGACGAACATGACAGTCGAACCGACACGAATGGGTATGTCGCCGTCGCTGTCTCGCTCGGGAAGAGTGCCGAGCATGGGAAGCAAAGCGAGAGTGACCAACTCCTTGAGATGGTCGATGTCGTTGGGCATGTAGGCCGCGGTGGGGTCGAGGGTCGGAAGTTCTGTCGACTCGACGACCGACGGATCGAAATCCGGAGTCTGCTCGTTGCCGGTGAGATCGCTGGATAGAAAAGCCGGGTGCTGCACACCGAACACATCACGGAATGCAGCGACAGTCATCGCTGCGAGCTGATCGGCCCAGTTCTGTGCCTTGTCGACGCAGAAGGCGGGGGAGTTGTTCGGATCCTCGAGATTCTCGGAAGGCGGATTCCAGCCGAGTGCGATCAACTTTTGTTCGTCGGCATCTTCGAGTCGATAGCGTGGATGAAGGAAGTCGTTGGAAGGAACCTCGCAGCGGACTGTGTTCTCGTCCCACACGAGGAACTGAACGCATGGCGCTGCGCCGTCAGCTGGATCGAAGTCGCCGGTGGACGATTCCACGGCAAGCACGTCGCCGTCGACCATGATGGAAATGTGATCGCCGAGGCGACGTTGAAATTCTGCCCACGCCCGGTCGACACTGACATCGAGATCGAAGCCCATTGCGCTCATCAGTCACCTCCTTCCGCAAAAGCTCAGACCTATACGGTATCGCGAGGCTCCGACAATGCTGCTGTCCTTTTCCGGTCGACCGGATTGCAGCGGACCACGAACCGTGACGGCGAGGAAGGTAGTCGCAGGTAGATCGGTTATTCGAGAGCGGCGACTGAAGTGTGCCTGTAACCGCCGTCACGCCAGGCGGTGTGCGGGCGAAAGAGCGAGGGTTATCCGGCGAGAACGGGCGAGACCTCGACGACGGGCGGCGTGGACCCGGTCGTGACAACGGGGGTGGTGCTGTTCTTGGTGGTTGTGGCCGTCGCGGTCGGTGACGAGGTCGCGGTAGCCGACGCAGTTGTGGTGGATGAGACGGGTGTTGTCGTACTGGTGGCCGTCGTAGTCGAGGTGGCGGAGCTCGTGCTTGTCGCGGTCACCACAAGCGGCTGATTGCGAGGAGCGGTCGTCTCGTCGGCGATTCGCCAGGTCGGCGTCGGCGGGATGACAACCGTGGGGACTGCAACCGAGCTGTAGAACGCGGCCGGTTCGATCCCGGCGACGGACTCCACGGAAACCGACGAGACCAGAGTGGGAGGCTTCACCACAGGGCCGCCGGCACCGAATGCGCCGGCTGCTCCGCCGAAAACGAGGCCTGATGTCAGAGAAAGAGCGGCCACTGCGACAGCGCCGATCATGACTGTTCTGTCTTTCATGCACACCTGTCCTTCGGGAGCAGTACGGAAGTACTGTAGGCGAAAAGATGCCGCAATGGAGTATCAGGGTCTGCTGGGCGGGACGCGAATCTGTGTGGCGTAGAACACAAAAGGCCCTGGGTGTCGACGCGGACGTCGGCACCCAGGGCCAGGTCAAGCAGTGAATCAGGCGGGGATCGTCAGTACCTGACCGGCGTTGATGAGATCCGGGTTCGGGATGCCGTTTGCATCCGCGATGCGCTGGTACTGGTTGCCGTCACCGTAGAAACGCTCTGCGATCGCCCACAGGGTGTCGCCGCTTTCGACGGTGTAGCTCTGCGCGGCGGGGGCAGGCTCGGGCTCGGGTGCCGGAGCGGGCTCCGGGGCAGCCTCGGCGGCCGGCGCTGCGATTGCAGTGTCCGACGACCACAGAGCATTTCCGCCGGCGGACAGAACGACGTTGCGATCGTCCTGAACCGAGAGGGAGGCACCGTCGTTGCCTGCGGTCTGCGATGCCCACACGGCGTCGGAGTCCTTGTAGATGACGAAGTTTCCGTCAGCCTGCACCTCGGCGCGGTTGGCGCCGGATCCGTTGGTGCCTGCGGCCCAAACAGCCTGTCCGCCCTCGGACAGAACCAGGTTGCCGTCGTCCTGCAAGGTGAGGGTGTATGCGCCGTTGTCGGACTTGAGTTCCTGGCCGACTCCGAGGCTCTGACCTGACTGCAGTGTGCTCACGCTGTCCCTTTCCAAATCTGTTGCGATGACTGTGCCTCCACGATTCCGCTTTACCGTCCAGTTACCTTCTGGCCGTTGGTCTCGTAGGCGACCGAGTGTACGTTACCGAAGAGTACAGAGAATTGTGCAGCGTTGACGGATTGCGTGTCGAGCGTTCGGATCTTGCTGATATTAAGGCGTTTTGGGCGAAAGCGCCGCGACATCCTACGCGAAGTTGCACCGTTGCGATGCACTTTCTCTTGAACGGCAGGTGAAATCGGCGCGCTCTCAGCGCATTGTCAGTAACCGCTAGGGGTGTAGCGACTTGCGCGTCTCGTCGTGGAGAACGGCAAGCAGTTCACGCTCGACGTCGGCGAACTCGGGCGAGGTGATCATGTCCAGTTCGCGTGGCCTCGGCAAGGGAACGTCGACGACGCACCTGACCGTTGCCGGCCTCGCCGACAGAACGACCACGCGATCGGACAGATAGATCGCTTCACGAATATCGTGGGTGATCATCAGCACGGTCCACCGGTACTGCTGCCACACGTCTTGCAGCCAGGCCTGCATCTCGGTGCGGGTCAACGAGTCCAGTGCGCCGAACGGCTCGTCGAGCAGCAGGACAGGTTTGCCCTGAACAACGGTGCGCAGCATCGCCGCTCGCTGGCGCATGCCGCCGGACAGCTGTGACGGCCGGGCGTCCTCGAATCCGGACAGTCCGAACGCCGGGAACAACTCGCGAGCGCGCTCGCGTGCTTCCTTCTTGCCGACTCCCTGCACTTCCAAACCGAGGGCCGTGTTGTCCAGTACCGAGCGCCAAGGGAACAGAAGATCCTTCTGCGGCATGTACGCGGTGTGCACCTCGGCGGCTGCTTCGGATTCCGTTGCGCGCGTGCCCACACGGACCGAACCCGCGGTCGGGGATTCGAGCCCGGCCAGGACGTTGAAGATCGTGCTCTTGCCGCAGCCGCTCGGCCCGATCACCGACACGAATTCGCCCGCGTCGGCGCCAAAGGACACCGAATCGAGCACGAGACGCGATTCTCCGGCCGTGTCGAACCTCTTGGTCAGGTCCTGGATTTCGACCATTGCATCCTCGACCATCGGGTCAGTCATGTCCGCGACCTTTCGTTCATCGCCCATGGTGCAACGATGCGCTCGATGGCGAACGTCAGCAAGTACAGCGTGACACTGATCAACGCGGTCACCAGTACGGCCGCCAACACCAGGTCGGTGCGGAAGGAGTTCTTCTGGGTGCTCATGTAGATACCCAAACCGGAAGTAGCGCCGACGTATTCGGAGAACACCGCACCCACGACCGCATACGTGATGCCGATGCGCAGGGCAGTGAAGAATCGCGGAATTGCCGAAGGAAGGCGAACGTATCGGAACTCCTGCCAGCGAGTGCTGCCCATACTGCGCAGGAGAGCGCCCGCTTCCCGATCGGCCGCGGCAAATCCCTCGATGAGTCCGATGGTCATGGGGAAGAACGTCGCAAGGGCGATCACCAACACCTTCGGCAACAGCCCGAAGCCGAACCAGATGATCATCAGCGGCGCGATGGCGATGATCGGCAGCGTCTGCGAGACGACGAAAAGTGGTACCAGCGCGCGTGACAACCACGGCGAAAAGTCCACGACCACAGCAAGAATCCAGGCCAACACCAATGAAACAGTGAAGCCGACCAACGTGACCTGCAATGTCGACCAGGCGTGGCCGGAGATGATCTCGCGGTTGTCCCACCCCTGGGACAGAACGCGCCCCGGAGACGGAAGTACTTGCGGCCGAATCCCACTGATCTCGACGTAGACCTGCCACGCCGCCACGAGGAGCACCACCACGGCGAGCGCGGGAAGCGCCCGCCGCATGGTCGAGACCAACCGTCCGCTCACGTCAGGACGCGTCGAGATACTCATTGGTGAAGTACTCCGACCAGTCCGGCTTCTGGGTCAACGGCTTCCCGTAGGGTCCGGCGAGCAATCCGTTCTCGAAGAGGAATCCCGAATAACCCGACCAGGTTTCGAGATTCTGGGCGCCCACAACGCCGTTGACGTCTTTCATGTAGTCGGCGGCGAGCATCCGCTGACTCTCACGCACGAGGTCTTCGTCGGTGAAAGCTCCGGGGTTCGCGTCGATGAGATCCTGCGCGGCCTGGTCCGGGTTGTCGGCAGCAGTCTGATATCCGCGTTGAACGGCTTTGACGAACTTGCGTGCCTCGTCGGGATGGTCCTTCAACCACTGCTGGTTGCCGTTGATCACGATCGAATACGCATCGGGGAAGCCGTAATCGGTGTACTGGAAGTACCGCATCGGAGTTCCGTTTCGCTCCGCTTCGAGGCCTTCCCAAGCAAAGTAGGAGACGGTGAAGTCTGCCTGGCCCGAGTACACGGCTTCGTACGCGGAAGTTCCGAGCGTGACCGTCGTGAAGTTCCCGGTCCCGCCGTCGTTGCGGATGATCTGCTGCAGCGTTTCGACTTCGCCGGGATCACCGAACCCGGCGTACGTCTTCCCGTCGAGATCACGTGGGCGCGTGATGTCCGCACGATCCGCCTTCACGCCGATGCCGGTGGCGCGGTGCTGAAGTGGCGCGATGACGGACGTCGTGGCGGCGCCGGCTGCACGGGCGAACGTGGCCTGACTCTGTGTGCTGATGCCGAACTCCGCATTGCCGGCATCGACCAGGGTGTCGGGCGAGGTGTTGTTGTACGGCAGGATCGAGACGTCCAGGCCGGCGTCCTCGAAGTAGCCCTCTTGGAGTGCTACGTACAAACCGGTGTGGTTCGTGTTCGGTGTCCAGTCGAGTGCGAACCGAATGGTCCCGTCGGAAGAGCCGGTGTCAGAGGCGCATCCGGTCAGAACTGTGAACGCGGCTGCGATCGCGGCAGACGTGGCAAGCGTGCGGCGCAGCGCCGCAAACGACATCACGACGCCGGCCAAGGCTGCTGGTGGAGTGCGGAATCCCAGAACATCAGCTCATAGCGGCTGGCGATGCGGAATGCTTCACTCATCGCCTCACGCTCTGTCTCGGTGGCAGCTTCGGCCGCAGCATCGACCAGCACGCGGGCCTGCGCCACCGACTCGTGGAATTCGGGTGCGTCGTAGGTCGTGACCCACTGTGCGTACGGATGCGACGGATCGGCGTCGAGTACCTCGCGCGCTGAAGCGGCAAGATCGCGGCCGACCTCGGCGTAGATCCAGAAGCAGGGGAGTACTGCCGCTGCGGAGACCGGGTAAGGCGCAGTTGCTGCAGTCGCCGTCAGATACGAGACGTATCCCAGGCAGGCCTGCGAATGCTCGAGCCTTCCCGATCCCGCTGGAAGAATTCCACCGGTGAGAAGTCCGTCGTGAAGCGCAGATTCCACTGTCGCTGCCGTGGACGCGGAATTCGACCAGAAGCCCGCGGACTGCGGATCCGGGGCATGGGCCGCGACCAGGGACAACGCTTTCGAATACCCCTCGAGATAAAGCTTGTCTTGCTCGATGTACGTGCGGAACGCGTCGAGAGGCAATGTTCCGTCGCCGAGGCGGCGGAGGAACTCCAGTGAGTCGATCGACTCGCGGAGGGCCTTCGTCTCGGCCCAGAGTCGATCTGTGAACCGATCCGTCGACGGCGCTGTGGCCACCGAGTTTTCGGCAGAATTGTATGCAGGCTGCGTAGTAGCCATGACATCCCTTCGTCAGCATTACCTGATCAGGTTCCCGGGTGTGTTCTCAGCCCCGCCCATGCGGAGCACCCCGTGTCAGAACTAGGCGACCTTAACACCGAGGGGTTGTGTACTCGGCGCACACCCGTCCGAGATTGGTAGGTTTGGTCTTGATTGCCACACGCGCGGGTCGGGAGGGGATTCAGACATGGAGACCGACGTTCGACCAAATCTCGGCGAGGACGGAACTCTGGTGATCCGGGCGCGAGGCGGAGAAGCCCGCGGGTATCCGGATGGCGGTGTATTCGCGTGGAAGGGCATGCCCTACGCAGCGGCGCCGGTGGGTGAGCGGAGGTTCCGAGCGCCACAACCCGCACAGCCGTGGGACGGGGTGCGCGACTGTCGTGAGTTCGGGCCGATCGCGCCGCAAGGCCAGAGTCCGGCGGTTCCGATCGATCGGGCCTTCAAAATCGACGAGGACTGCCTGTCGATCAACGTCTGGGCCCCGCGACCCGACGGCACGCCGCGACCGGTGATGGTGTGGATTCACGGCGGCGCCTACTGCCTCGGATCCGCCGCCCAAACGATCTACGACGGCCGTCATCTGGCTGAAACCGGTGACGTCGTTCTCGTCTCCTTCAACTATCGCGTCGGCGCACTCGGATTCCTGGACCTGTCTGCATTCTCCACCGCGGATACTGTTTTCGAATCGAACTGTGGTCTGCGAGACCAGATTGCGGCACTCGAATGGGTTCGAGACAACATCGACGCCTTCGGTGGTGACCCGAGTGCGGTGACCGTGTTCGGTGAGTCCTCCGGCGCAGGATCCATCACGACGCTCATGACCTGTCCGAGCGCCGAAGGTCTGTTCCATCGTGCGATTGCCCAGAGTCCGCCCGCGACCTCCGTCTACGGGGCCGAGCGCGCCAAGACCGTGGCGGAGCGGTTTCTCGAACTGCTCTCGATCGACCCCGAAGACGCAGGCGATCTGCTGACCACGGATCTGGAACTGCTCGTCAAGGCAAGCGATGATTTGGTCAACGAAATTCCGACCCGGATTCCGGGAACTTTGGCGATGGCACCCGTTGTCGATCGCGATCTGGTGCCGCACTACCCGGTTGCGGCTTTCCAGAAGGGTTACGCGCACCGAATCCCACTGATCATCGGTTCCAACAAGGACGAGGCGTCGATCTTCAAGTTCATGAAGTCTCCGCTGATGCCGGTGAGTGCGCAGTCCGTCGAGGCAATGCTCCAATTACTGGCCGACGATCACCCCGACATCTCCGCGACCAAACTTGCCGAGATCATGTCGGCTTACCCTGACCATGCGAAACCGAGTGGCGCGCTGGCACTGTCACGGGACGCGGCGTTTCGCATGCCGACCCTCTGGATCGCAGACGCGCACTGCAGGCATTCCCCTACATGGGTCTACCGCTTCGATCACGCGACGCCGATGCTCAAGGCGGCGCGGATCGGCGCGGGCCACGCGACCGAATTACCTTATGTATTCGGCAATTTCGGAACCCTGAACGTCGACCCCACGTTCTGGCTCGGCGGACGGAAGGCTGCGATGGAGGTGGCCGGCCGTATCCAACGGCGATGGTTGGCCTTCGCCAGGCATGCCGTGCCGGCGGCCCTCGACGGCTCGAAGCACTGGGCGCCGTACGAGGAAGAGAAGCGGTCGACGCTGTTGATCGACTCCGCCGACACCCTCGTCAGCGACCCCGATCACGGACTGCGCGTCGCCTGGGGCAACGACGTGATGGGGTTCAACTGACGTCGGTCGAGTGCCGCGGACGATCGAGTTCGCGAAGCACCGGTAGGGAGGCACATACTGCGGCGATCAGGATGATCGGAATCGACAGGGCCACAAAGGTCGACGCGATTCCGAGTTGATCGAGCAGCGGGCCGACCGCGAGGTAGCCGAGCGGGCCGGCGGCGTAGGCCGTCGACGTCATGACACCGACGACGCGTCCGCGCATGTGCTCCGGGCTGTGCGTCTGCATGGCGTAGTTGGCGATCGGGCCGACTGGTCCGTAGACGAGGCCCTGCAGTCCGGCAAGTACGAGGATCACCCACAGCGGAGGTAGGAGCGCCATGGCCAGCATCGCTATGCCGAGAACGGCGACGGCAAAAATCATGATCAGCCGCCGGGACATGATCGGCGCCAGTGGGGCGTAGGCGAGAGAGCCGATGATGCCGCCGATCGCCAAGGCCATCAACACCGATCCGAGTTGGGCCGGTTGATCCAACTCTGTGAAGTACACCGGGAACACGACACTCTCCACCGGCATGTAGAGCGCGACGACCGCCATGTCGATCAGCGCCAGGGTGCGCAGCAGTTTGTTGTTCCAGACGAACCGAAGACCGTCGAGTGTGCCGTGCCAGATCGATTTCGGACGGTGTTCGTGTTCGGGCACTCCGGCGCCGGGAAGCCGGATGAAGGCGACCACGACTATCGAGAACACAAAACCTGCCGCCGTGACCCAGAGCGTGTTCACCGCTCCGATCGTTGCGATGAGGACACCGCCGATGCCAGGGCCGATCAGATACGCGACGTTGAAGTTGGCCTCGTACACACTGTTGGTTCGATCGAGCTTCCACTTGGCGGTCCGAGTCGCTGCAGGCAGCATGGACTCCCTCGCCGCCATTCCGGCGGGGTCGAACACGGCGCCGAGTGCGGCCAACGCCGCGATCACCGGGATCGTCAAGCCCGCGGTGGCCGCGATGATCGGAATCGCTGCAACGGACATCGCAGAGAGAGCGTCGGAAATCATCGACGTTCGACGGCGTCCGAACTTGTCGACGAATGTCCCCGAAAACAGGCTCGACACGAGTAGCGGAATGGCTGCTGCGCCGGCAACTATCGCCGCGTCGGTAGCCTTACCGGTTCGTTCGAGAACCAGCCAGGGGAGCACGACGATGGCGATACCGTTGCCGATCGCCGAGAACAGCGTCGCGAGATTGACCAGTACGAGAGGGAGATAGCTGGGGATAGCTACGTCCGTGGACGCAGGTGGACGCCGATCTGCTGAGGCGACCACGTTCTTTCCTTCCCCGAGATGGTGCCGCCCAGGATTTCGACGACGGCACCATCGACGCTAGCAGCGGGGTCTGCAGGTTCGCGACTGGTTTTTCGCCGGCCGTTCTCGTTCGGTTATGCCTGGTAGACGGGGTTCTCCGCAACAAACTTCTCGACGTACGAGCACGTCGGAAGGATCTTGAATCCCTCGTTCCGGGTCTGATCGAGCGCTTCACGCACCACGATGGCGGCAAGCCCGCGCCCACGAAACTGCGGATAGGTCACCGTGTGGTGGAAATCACGGACGCCGGAATGGTCCGAGTACTCGGCGAAACCGGCGAGTTCGCCGTCGACTCGGATCTCGAAACGCGTTTCCGCGGGATTGCGCGCCACTGTCTCGGTCATCTTCGGGCTCCGTTTCGAAAGGGCGGCCGGTTGCGCCGCGCCGCGTCTACGTTCTCTGGAGCACGCTACCTGGCAGGCCGTCCGCAATATCGGTTGCCGACGTGGGATCCGTTACTTAGCGCAACTACAACTGGACGACCGTTCAAGGGACCTTCGTCGCCATGGAGAACGAACAAAACTGGTCTGTACGTGCCGATTTGCCCGTACTTTTGTGCCCACAACGGGTGATACATATGCATCACGATCGTAAACATCCCAATATGTGGGACCGGTCACAAAGTTTTTTGTCGTCTGTTCGGATGGATTAAGTGGAGGGCCTGAAACGGGCAAATTGCAGGTCAGCGGCGCGCTGGTTGCGTGTCGATGATGGGTGCGAGCGGCCGGAAACCCCAGGGGTATTGCGTTGGTCATCAGATCGTTTCTCGGACGTGATCCCAAAGACCCGCTCGGGGGGTTAGCGTTTGAATCGTCGGGGATAGAAGAAGCGTTACAACTTCGCCAAAAAAACTTTGGCGTCGCTGCTCAACGGTTCGATTTCGAGTCTTCGTCGGACAACTTCGAGGAAGGAACGCACATGATTTTCGGGCAGCGTGAGTCGAACAGTTACTTTGCCGCAATTTTTTCGTACGACTTCCTTGACGAAGGTCTGGGATACGAGACCATCGCACGGATTCACCGAGGCGAGATCTGCGAATGGATTCGTGATCTCGAGGCTTCCGGGTTGTTCTCGGCTGCGGAAGTCCATGCCGCTGAACTGGCATGGCGCGAAAATCCACGCCTGCTCCTCGACGCCCTTCTCGAGGACGCTGACGAGGTCTCTGTCAAGCGCTGGGAGATCGCGTGGACGAGGCTCGAGCGTCAGTCGCCGGCAGCCGGAACCGCGGTGGCAGAGCACGGCTGATCCGGTCGGGCCGAGTCGACTGCTCAGTCTGCGTCAAGATCAACCGTCTGCGTTACATCAACGGTCGACGAGTATCACCTCGTGATCTGTAAGCACGGCGAATTGCGCGCCCGCCGTGGTCAGGGCCGCAACCGTCCGCGCAGTCACCTGTGGATCTTCGAGTAGCGAATCGCCGCCGTGCGGCACTATCGCGAAGTCGATCAGCGCGAGCCCGGACCAGATCGGGTCGATACCGCACGTTGGCATGACTTCAGCGGGGTCGTCCGACGCGTCCAGCCCGATCAGAGTCGGAGTCGCCAGGCACGCTCCGGCGCTGTATCCCGCATAGGCCACGACGCCTGAACGAACCAGCATCTCGATGACCCTGTCAGCGCCACTTCGAGCTAGCTGAGCTCGCAGGACGAACGTGTTTCCGCCGCGAACCCACAGGCAGTCGAATTCGCGGAGCCGGAGTTCCAGTGCTTCCGATGCACCCAGGAAGTCTCGGACATCCACTTCCTCTGCGGTGAAGCCCGCTGCCCGTAGCGGAGTCAATTCGCTGGTGACTGCTGAACTGCGGGCATTGGCGGGCCACGAATCTGCAGCCGCGGCGATGACCGCGATGCGAGCGCCGCGGCCTACGAGATCGACAAAAGCCTCGCGGTGGTCGCCGAATCGGTAGGACGAGAGAAACAGTTTCACTTCTCAGTACCTTCGCGACCTACCCACCCAGCCCTCAAATCGTGAACGCCAGATTGTCGACGACGCGTGTGCCC
The DNA here is from genome assembly GCF_058792695.1 of Rhodococcus sp. MT28. Lineage (NCBI taxonomy): Bacteria > Bacillati > Actinomycetota > Actinomycetes > Mycobacteriales > Nocardiaceae > Rhodococcus > Rhodococcus sp. MT28. The sequence goes on along the minus strand of NZ_JBXAFD010000010.1, from coordinate 24,749 downwards.
ACCGTGGTGTCACCGCGAAGCGAGATGTCGGTTCGGTGATCCGACGCGTGGACGCGGCCACCGGCAATTCGGGTGAAGAGCGGTGAGCTCATCGAGATGGTCGTGGTCGCCGGACCGTCCAACTCCGGGACGAGTGTTGCTCGCGCGTCGACCGAGACGTGAAGTGAACGGGCAAGTGGCCCTTCGAGTTCGAAAGTGATCCGTGCTCCCTCTGGCGCCTTTCCTCGTTTTCCGACGACGAATCCGAGCGCGCTGGTGATTTCGCCGAATGCAGTCTCCGCGCGCAATCCGCCTTCCTCACCCGGAATGCCAACTGCATCTCTGATGTCGAGTTCGTGCATCCAACAGTCGAAGGTCCGAATACGCATGAACCGGCCATAGGGCGCAAGACCGACCGGTGTTTGTGTCTCGGCGTCCCAGTCCGCGCTGGTCATCGAGCGCAGCGCTTCGGTTCGTTCGGCGGTGATCTCGCGATATCGGGTCAGCAGGTCCGAGTGCGGTGTCCGCCGCAGGCCTTCGACCCAGCGCTCGTTGAACGCCGCAATCTCGTTGTGGACGTGGGGCAATGCGTGCACGTCCAGATTGATCGACGGCGGATTGATGCCCGAGAGCAGTGATTCCGTACCGATCAGATGGGACACGATGTCGTGAACCGTCCACCCCGGAAGGTTCGACGGTGCCAACCACTGATCGCCGTCGAGTTCGGCCAGCAGTGCGTCGATGACTCTCCATTCCTCGGTCAATGCGTCGACTACTGAGTCCTGGGGCCAACCACTCATGTGGACATCTCCTGTTTCGGACGGTGCGGTTCTCCTCACTGTATGTCCCGGCGGATAAGTGAGCGGGCATTCCCATGCTTCGAGTCGGTGTCGCCAAACCTCCGAGGGTGGCAGAGTTCCTGTGGTAGACCAGGATTGTCGACGCCGAATCAGGCTCACGCGGCGTTGTCGTCACCGACAGAGGAGTCTTCGTGTTTCCAGGAAATTTTGTCCAGTCCACACCGGACAAGCCCGCCGTCATTCGCCCTGCGACGGGTGAGTCCATCACCTATCGGGAACTCGACGAACGGTCGACGCAGTTGGCGCGATACTTCCGAAGTGTCGGTGCCAAGCCTGGGGACCACGTCGCTCTCATCTCGAACAACGATCTCCGGGCGTTCGAGGTGTACTGGGCAGCGTTGAGATCCGGCCTCTACATCACCGCGGTGAACTGGCATCTCACGGCTGCGGAGGCTGCCTACATCGTCGACGACTGCGAGGCGACAATTCTGGTGGCGGCGGGGCAGGCGTCCGCAGCAGTTCCGTTGGACGAGAAGCTGATTCCACGCGTGCGGCACCGATTGGTGTACGGCGGCGCCCTCGAGGGCTTCGACGACTACGAAGACGCGGTCGATGCGCAGTCCACTGCTCCACTCGACTCGCAGCCGCGTGGGGCTGACATGCTGTATTCGTCGGGAACGACCGGCAGGCCGAAGGGGATCAAAGGAGATCTCCCGGAGGGTGAGGTGAACACCACCATGGATCCGTACACCGCGGTGTTCGCACCGATGTACGGGTTCGATTCCGACACAGTCTATTTGTGCCCGGCTCCGGTCTATCACGCGGCGCCCCTGCGTTTTTGCGGCGTGATCAATTCGGTCGGCGGAACCGTGATCTTGATGGATGGATTCGAAGCCGAAACCGCGCTGGAGTTGATCGGTAAATACGCTGTGACGCACAGTCAGTGGGTACCGACGATGTTCGTTCGAATGTTGAAACTTCCGAAGGAGACCCGTGATCGTTACGACGTCTCGACGGTGAAGGTCGCCATTCACGCTGCTGCTCCCTGCCCGCCCGAAGTGAAGACGGCAATGATCGACTGGTGGGGGCCGGTGATCTACGAGTACTACGCCTCGACCGAGGGTTCGGGCGCTACCTTCATCAACAGTGAGCAGGCCTTGTCGCATCCGGGTTCCGTCGGGCGTGACGGAGTGATGGGGATCGTGCACATCTGTGACGACGCCGGGCGCGATCTTCCGGTCGGCGAGATCGGTACCGTGTTCTGGGAGCGGGAGACTTTGCCGTTCCGGTACCACAATGATCCCGAGAAAACGGCTGCCGCGCAGCATCCGGATCATCCGACGTGGACGACGAGTGGAGATATCGGCTATATCGACTCCGAGCGTTTCCTTTATCTGACCGACCGCGCCGCGTTCACGATTATCTCCGGTGGTGTGAATATCTACCCACAGGAGTCCGAGAACATCCTTACTTTGCACCCGAAGGTGTTCGACGTGGCGGTCATCGGTGTTCCCGACGAAGAAATGGGTGAGCAGGTCAAGGCGGTTGTCCAACTAGCGGAGGGAATCGAGCCTGGTGCCCATGTCGCCGAGGAATTGCTGGAATACGTTCGCAGTCAGGTCGCACATTTCAAAGCTCCGAGAAGCATTGACTTTGCCGACGAATTGCCTAGGACCGCTACAGGAAAGCTCGTCAAGCACAAGTTGCGGTCTCAATATGTGAGCAATTGATGCTCTAGTGAAATGCTAGGACATCAGAGTAATTCTGCGAGATAGTCGGCAAGGACCTGCGCGTGACCGTATGGCAGGTCCTTGCTTGCTGTCAGTAGAACAACGGGTCGAGCATCCGAGGCCGGTGCGAGGCGTACTGCAGGTTTTCGCGTTTGAGGCCGCGTGGCCGGAGTCGGTCTACGCGGAGTCGGACGGCGTTACATTCGGAAGCCGGTTCGTAAACTCGCTCGACGGTGATTATTCGGCGCGTCATTCTGATGCCTTTACGTCTTGCGGCCGTTTCAAATAGTGGAATAGTCCGCCATCCCGGTGTGATCGGCCTCACAGTAGGCTTCTTCAGGTATGTCCAAACATACTGTTCGGACTCGATTCAGATGGAGAAAGTGCGTCGTCGGTTTCCCTACGCCGCGTTAACTCTGGCTACTATCAGTCACCATTCACCCAAAAGCGGGTCATCTTCCGCTCATCACATGCTGGTTGCCGCTCGTCGCAGCAGGCGAACCACCAACCGCAGAAGGTAATGGAAAATGGAAACATCGAAGAGCGCACAAGTGCGTCCGTCGGTCGGCGTCCCTCGAGAATCGAGTGATGGTGAGCGTCGGGTCGCATTGGTGCCGAAAATTGTGTCCGCTTTGATCGGCAAGGGTGTCGACGTGGTCGTCGAGTCCGGGGCCGGTCTCGGGGCGTTGATTCCCGACGAGTTGTACACCGCTGCCGGCGCGAAAATCGGCGATCCGTGGACTGCTGACGTGGTGGTCAAGGTTGCGCCTCCGTCGACAGAAGAGATCGCCCGGATCAGTACCGGCGCGAAGCTCATCGGTTTCCTGAATCCGCGTAATGCGGACAACCGCATCGCCGAGTTGAAGGCTGCCGGCATCGAGGGATACGCCGTGGAGGCGATTCCTCGTATCTCTCGCGCGCAGGTGATGGACGCGTTGTCCTCGCAGGCGAACGTGTCCGGGTACAAGGCTGTTCTGTTGGCAGCATCGGAGTCGACGCGGTTCTTCCCGATGCTCACCACCGCTGCGGGCACGGTGAAGCCTGCGACGGTTCTGGTGCTCGGAGTGGGTGTGGCAGGTCTGCAGGCGCTGGCGACAGCCAAGCGTCTCGGTGGCCGCGCTACCGGGTACGACGTGCGTCCTGAGGTCGCCGACCAGGTGCGTTCGGTGGGTGCACAGTGGCTCGACCTGGGAATCGATGCGGCGGGCGAGGGTGGATACGCCCGCGAGTTGACCGACGACGAGCGAGCGAAGCAGCAGCAGGCACTCGAAGATGCGATCAAGGGCTTCGACGTTGTGATCACCACAGCTCTGGTTCCGGGTCGTCCCGCGCCGCGCCTGGTGACCGCTGCCGCGGTCGAAGGCATGAAGCCGGGCAGTGTCGTGGTCGACCTCGCGGGTGAAACCGGTGGTAACTGCGAGCTGACCGAGCCGGGTCAAACCGTCGTCAAGCACGGCGTGACCATTTGCTCTCCGTTGAATTTGCCGGCGTCCATGCCGGAGCATGCGTCCGAGTTGTACTCGAAGAACATTTCCGCGCTGATCGAACTCATGTTGGTGGAAGGTGCCTTGGCGCCTGATTTCTCCGACGAGGTTCTGGCCGGTGCGTGCGTCACCCGTGAAGAGAAGGGCGCCTGATGTACACATCACTGCTGGCGAACATCGCGATCCTGGTGTTGTCCGGGTTCGTCGGTTTCGCTGTGATCTCCAAAGTTCCGAACACCCTGCACACCCCGTTGATGTCCGGTACGAACGCCATCCACGGCATCGTCGTCCTGGGTGCGTTGGTCGTCCTGGGCAAGGTGCACGATCCCTCGATCGGGTTGCAGATCATCTTGTTCGTCGCGCTCGTCTTCGGAACCGTGAACGTTGTCGGTGGTTTTGTGGTCACGGACCGCATGTTGGCGATGTTCAAGGCCAAGCCGGCCGCCAAGTCTGTGTCGAAGGATGGTGACCAGTAATGGAATACCTGGTCAATGCGCTCTACATTGTCGCGTTCTCGATGTTCATCTACGGCCTCATGGGTCTTACCGGCCCGAAGACCGCAGTCCGCGGCAACCAGATCGCCGCGGTCGGCATGCTCATCGCCGTCGTTGCCACTCTGATCTCCATTCGTGATGCGGAGATGGGGAACTGGATCCTCATCGCTGCCGGCCTTGTCATCGGTGTCGTGCTCGGCGTTCCGCCGGCGCTCCGGACGAAGATGACGGCCATGCCGCAGTTGGTGGCACTGTTCAACGGTGTCGGCGGCGGCACGGTCGCGTTGATCGCGTACGCGGAGTTCCTGGACTCGGACGGTTTCACCGCATTCCAGCACGGCGAGTCGCCGACGGTACACATCGTCATCGCGTCGCTCTTTGCCGCGGTGATCGGATCGATCTCCTTCTGGGGCAGCGTGATCGCGTTTCTGAAGCTGCAGGAAACTCTGCCTGGTCGTCCGATCGGAATCGGCAAGCTCCAGCAGCCGCTCAATGCTCTGCTGCTCATTGCCGCCGTCGCGTTCTCGGTGATCATCGGTATCAAGGCGATCTCACCGGAAGGCCCGACCAGCTCACTGTGGATCGTCGGCGTGCTCGTGCTCTCGGGCATCCTCGGACTGATGGTCGTGCTGCCCATCGGCGGCGCGGACATGCCCGTCGTCATCTCGCTGCTCAACGCTCTGACCGGTTTGTCAGCTGCTGCTGCAGGTTTGGCGCTCAACAACCAGGCGATGATCGTCGCCGGCATGATCGTCGGTGCTTCGGGCACCATCTTGACCAACCTCATGGCCAAGGCCATGAACCGGTCCATCCCGGCCATCGTTGCCGGCGGCTTCGGTGGTGGTGGCGGTGAAGCCGCATCCTCCGACGGCGTCGTGCGCACGGCAAAGGCGACCTCGGCCGCCGACGCGGCCATCCAGATGGCCTACGCCAACCAGGTCATCGTCGTACCCGGATACGGACTTGCCGTCGCGCAGGCTCAGCACGCGGTCAAGGACATGGCGAAACTGCTCGAGTCGAAGGGTGTCGAGGTCAAGTACGCCATTCACCCGGTCGCCGGCCGTATGCCTGGTCACATGAACGTTCTTCTCGCAGAGGCGGATGTCTCGTACGACGCGATGAAGGAAATGGACGACATCAACGACGAGTTCTCTCGTACCGATGTCACCTTGGTGATCGGCGCGAACGACGTCACCAACCCGGCGGCGCGCAACGATCCGAGCTCACCGATTCACGGAATGCCGATCCTCAACGTCGACCAGTCGAAGTCCGTCATCGTGCTCAAGCGCTCGATGAACTCCGGGTTCGCCGGTATCGAGAACCCGCTCTTCTTCGCCGAGGGCACCTCGATGCTCTTCGGTGACGCCAAGAAGTCGGTCTCCGAAGTAACCGAGGAACTCAAGGCGCTCTAGCGCGCGAGTTCGGAAGGGGCGTCCACTCGTAACCGCGAGTGGGCGCCTTTTTCGTGTCCCTGTGCTGAAACGGCTTCTTGTGCTGAAACGACTTCTTGAAACGACAAAGGCGCCTGGTCCGAGACGAAACTCGGAACAGGCGCCTCTGGCGACGTTTTACGGAACCTCGGGGGTTTCGGGGTCGGAAGAGAAGCCGGAAAGTAGTTCGATCAACTTCTGGATCAGTTCGAGCGGGTTCAGATCTTCGAGGCTCACGGTAAAGACTCCTTCGCTGTGGAACTACTTGATTCGGACATTTCAGAACATACGTCATGTCCAACCGTGGCGGGAGAGCTATCGGCGAAAATCTCTGAATCCCAAAGATTTAGGACTAAAGTCGGATGCTCCGGTGCCTGGAGAACGCGATGGCTGCCGTATCTGGGCGCAGCTCTTCACGTTTCGCGGCGATGGGCGATCGTGCCATCAAAATGGCTGCGGCACAGGCCCATACCAGGGTGATCAGAATGCCAGCTATCACTCCGAAAAGGCCGCTCAGCTCGGCGGCGAGCGCGCTGGCACCGATCGCAGCAACTCCGACGAATCCGAGCCCGGCGACCACCGGACGCCACTGCGGGGCGGAGATCAAGATCGCCGAGCAGTACAGCGCGGTCGCCGCTGCGACGTGACCGCTGGGCAATAGGTCCTGGGGAACATCGGGGAGCCAGGAACCGAATGCCGCGTTGGTGAGATTGGCGCCCATTCCGAGGAGCAGGATCGCGCCGATGCCGTATGGCAGTCCGCGGACCATCGAGACGACGGCCAGAGCGGTAGTGGCTGCGAGTACAGCGGTGACGTCGAATCGGCCTACCGTCCACTCGGCAAGTGCGCGCACCTGTTCCGGGACGCTCAAACCGGGCGAGGTGGGTCGCACGAAATACAAGACGCCCAGCGCTACGACGGCGATCGCGGCAAGGACGAGGAAGCGAGTGGTTGTGGAGGGAGCGGGGTGCTGGGTGGAGGTCGAGACGGTCACGAGTACCAGCATCCCTGTTGAGTCTGTGCCGATCGTGAGGATCAGCTGTGAGGTCTGTAGGCGGTCGGAGAATCGCGCCGAACGACACCCGCACAACCCGCTGCGACCAGGACGCATGCAAACGGGATCAACATTGCTGTGGTGAGAGGCACAAGCTTGGTGACCCAGCCGATGGTTGCCGGACCGGCGAGGAATCCGATGTATCCCATGCCGACGACGCGAGACATGTTGGTGCCGGCCGAACCTGAGCCCAGATTTCCGGCCGTGGTGAAGATCTGCGGAATGCATCCCGACAGGCCGGCGCCGAACAGGGCCCAACCGAGCAACGTCAGTGGTAGCCAGCCGGATACCACGACGGTCAGCATTCCGACGGACGACAGCAACGCACCGTAGCGAACCACTGCCACCGGGCCTACCGCCGCGCTGATCCGATCCGCGGTGAACCGGCCGACGGTCATCATGGCGGAGAATGCGCCGAACGACAGTGCGGCAACGGCATTCGAAACACCGAGATCTTCCTTGACCTGCAGCGCGCTCCAGTCGTTTGCCACTCCCTCGGCCAGCATCAGAACAAAGGCGAGGGTTCCGAGGGCAAGTACGCGAGCCGAGAATCTGCCGTGTGTCTTTCCGGTAGTCGACGCGGTTTCGGCATGCACGTCGACGTGAGGGAGAAGGGGTCGCGAGCACAACCAGACTGCCAGCAAGCCGATTGCCGACGCGATGCTGAGCGTGACGTACGGCGGAAGATCCAGTGCGAGAGTGCCGAATCCGATGACAGAGCCCAATACGCCACCGACCGAGAACATGCCGTGAAAGGCCGCCATGATCGGGCGCCGGTACAGCTGTTCGGCCTCGACGGCCTGCGAGTTCATCGACACGTCCAACGCGCCGTTCGCAAAGCCGAACACGACAAGTGCAGCGCCCAGTTGCCAGGTGTTCGTGGCAAACCCCGGGCCGAGAGTGGCGAATGCCAGCCCGCTACCCGCCAGGACGACCATGCGTCTGCTGCCGTATCGATCTGCGAGCGGGCCGCTCAACTGCATGCCGGCAATGGCTCCGACTGCAAGAAGGAGAAGAAGTGAGCCGAGCGTCGAGTGACTGATTCCCACACGGTGTTCGATGGACGGGATGTGGACGACCCACATCGCGAGGAGAAATCCGTTGATGCCGAAAATGCCGAAGATGCCGGCGCGGGCGCGCACCAGGGCGGAGGTGGGGACTGCGTGGTCGGTGGGGTTGACGCTCACTCGTTCCTTTCTACAGGTGAGTCAGCAACAGGTCCGGGTTCGCGAGCATCTCTGCGACAAATGAGAGGAATCTCGCGGCCTGCTCACCGGTCAGCACGCGGTGGTCGAACGTCAACGTCAGTGTCACGACGCTCCGCACTTCGATCTTGCGCTCGATCACCCACGGACGCTCGCTCACCGAGCCCAGACAGAGAATGACGGCTTCTCCCGGATTGAGAAGCGGAATGCCGCCGTCGACGCCGAAGACTCCGACATTGGTGATCGTGACGGTGCCACCCGTCAGGTGACGGACGTCCGTCTTTCCCTCACGGGCAGCAACGGTCAGTTCGGTCACCGCGCGTGCGAGTTGGATCAGGCTCAGTGTCTCGGCGCTTTTGATGTTGGGCACGGACAGTCCACGTTCGGAGGCGACGGCGATGCCGAGATTCACGTCATCGTCGACGGCGGCGTCGCCGCGGGCCTCGTCCCAATGCGCGTTCACCATCGGGTGCGAGGCGATGGCGGCCACCATTGCCTTCGCAGCGAGTGTCAGCGGAGTGAGAGACAGTCCGGTGAACGCCTCCGAGGAACGGAGCCTGCCGAGCAGTTCCATCGAAGGCGTGACATCGGCGGTGAGGAAGACGCTGGCCTGCGGAGCACGGGTGCTGGCAACCATCGCCGACGCCATCTGTTTTCGTATGCCGGACGAGGCCAGGCGTGTCGCGTTATCCGAAGGCGCCTGCACGGTAAGCGCGTCTGCGACGTCAGCCGCGGTGACGGCACCGTCGAATCCGCTGCCGGTGATTTCGCTCAAATCGATGCCGGCTTCGCGGGCCGCGCGCCGCGCCGCGGGGGTTGCGGGCCGACGCTCGGTACTCGCCGCGAATTGCGAGTATGGCGTGATCCTGCTCTGTCGTCGGCTCGGTCTCTCGGCCGCGGGTCCGTATCCGACCAGCACGCTCGGAGACTGTGAATCACTTGGAGACGGTGAATCTGCAGGCTCCTCGATACGGATGATCGGAGTACCCACCGGAACGGTAGTGCCAGGTTCGACGAGGAGTTCTCTGACAACGCCGACGTAGGGCGACGGCAGTTCGACAAGAGCTTTGGCTGTCTCTACCTGGGCGAGAACTTGATTGAGTTCCACCGTGTCACCGACGCCGACCGTCCACTCGACCAGATCGGCGGACGTCAGGCCCTCGCCGAGATCCGGCAACCGGAATTCGTGCCCTGTACTCATGCTGCCAGCGTCCGGTCGAGTGCTGCGAGGATCCGGTCGGCGTCCGGAAGGTGAAATCGCTCGAGCTTGGCGGGCGGGTAGGGGATGTCGAATCCGGTGACCCGCAGGATCGGTGACTCCAGCTGATAGAAGCAGTGTTCCGCGACGTGTGCTGCGATTTCGGCGCCGACGCCGAGAAACTTCGGAGCCTCATGGACGACTACAAGCCGGCCTGTCTTGTTCACCGAAGCCTCGATCGTGTCGAAGTCGATGGGGGAGAGTGAACGCAGATCCACGACCTCCAGATCGTGGCCTTCTTCTTCGGCAATCCGCGCGGCCTCGAGTGCGGTGGCGACCATGGATCCGTACGCAACCACTGTCGCGTCGTCTCCAGGGCGAGCGACGCGGGCACGGTGGAGCGGAAGCTCGGGCGCGGCATCGGTATCCACGTCGGCGGTGTCCCAGTAGCGCCGTTTGGGTTCGAGGAATATCACCGGGTCGTCGGCCGCAATGGATTGGCGGATCATGTGAAAACCGTCGATCGGATTGCTCGGGTACACCACCCGCAGCCCTGCGGTGTGAGCGAAGTACGCTTCCGGCGACTCCGAATGATGTTCCACCGCGCCGATTCCGCCGCCACTGGGAATCCGAATCGTCAGTGGCGCAGAGGCAGCGCCTCGGGTGCGGTACTGGATCTTGGCCACCTGCGAGACGATCTGATCGAAAGCCGGGTAGACAAACCCGTCGAATTGAATTTCGCAGACAGGCCGATATCCGCGCAAGGCAAGCCCGAAAGCTGTTCCCACGATCCCTGATTCGGCGAGGGGCATGTCGATCACCCGAGTGTCGCCGAAGTCCTTCTGCAGGGCGTCGGTAACCCGGAATACGCCGCCGAGACGGCCGACGTCCTCGCCCATGATGACAACGCGACGATCGTCTTCGAGTGCGCGTCGAAGGCCGGTGTTGAGCGCGGTCACCAGATTCATGACGGTCATGACGAAGCCCCTTCCAGGCTGCCCAGATACGCGCGATGCTCTTCGCGTTCAGCGTCGACCAGTGGGTGTGCCTCGGCGTAGACGTGATCGAAGAGCGCTGACGGGGGCGGATCGGCGAGCGCGATGGTTGCGCGTCGCAGTCCAGCGGCGACGTCGTCGGCGGCTGCCGCGATGGTGCTGAGTTCGTTTTCTCCGAGAAGATCGCGACGGCCGAGGAGCAGACGCATTCGCTCGAGCGGATCGCGGCTTTTCCACTCCGACATATCCGTATCGGTGCGGTACCTGCTCGGATCGTCGGAGGTCGTGTGCGGGCCCATCCGGCAGGTGATCGCCTCGATGAACGTCGGGCCGCTGCCTTCGCGTGCGCGATAGAGCGCCGAGCGCGTCACGGCGAGCACGGCAAGGACGTCGTTACCGTCGACGCGGATCGCCGGAATACCGTAACCGATCGCCCGATGCGAGATGGGTGTACGGGACTGCAGGGATACCGGTTCACTGATTGCCCACTGGTTGTTCTGGCAGAAGAAGACAACGCCGACACGGAAACTGGCGGCAAATCCCATCGCCTCGGCGATGTCACCCTGACTTGTGGCGCCGTCGCCGAAGTACGCGATCGTTGCGATCTCGGCGCCGTCCAGGTGTGCGCCGAGTGCGTATCCGGTGGCGTGCAGCCCTTGGGAGCCGACGACGATCGCCGGATTGGTGACGTTGAATTGTTCTGGATCCCAACCGGAATGGGAGATTCCTCGCCACATGGTGGTCAGCAATTCGGGGGGAACACCCCGGCAGTACGCGACGGCATGTTCGCGGTAGCTGGTGAACGCGAAGTCGTCTGGGGCGAGCGCTCTCGCGGAACCGACCTGCGCGGCTTCCTGACCGAGCATCGGAGCCCACAAACCGATTTCGCCTTGACGCTGCAGGGCAACAGCTTCGGTGTCGATTCGGCGACTCACGACGAGATCGCGATACAACGACAGCAGTTCGTCAGGCCCGATGTCCGTTATCAGGCGGTCGAATTCGGGACGGCACACCCGTGCGCCGTTCGGTTGGATGAGTTGGACCGGATAATCGAGGTTGTCGATCATCTTCGCTCACCTCGGTTTCTGCTCATGCCCGGCGCGCCTCGTGAGTACACCGCACAATCCCGATGTGTCGTATGCAGTTGTCGCTCTACCATCAGGATCCCCCTGATTGGGAAATCCGCAAGTATTTTCACTGCCGTATCAAGACCTGAACTGCGAACTGGCGAGTAACAAACGTGTCGGTACGGCCAACCGATCGGACTTCAACCGCTAGCATCGGTGCGGTGACTGCAGTCGGTTTGAACGAAGAAGCTGTTTCCGCGTGGATCGCCGAACTGGGGGTCGGCGCCACGACACCACTGACTTTCGAGAGGATCGGTAACGGGCAATCGAACCTGACCTACTCCGTGACGGATGCGGGCGGAGGACGGTGGGTACTGCGCAGACCTCCACTCGGCACGTTGTTGGCGTCCGCGCACGACGTCGTTCGCGAGCACCGCATCCTGTCCTCGCTCCAGGGAACCAAAGTGCCGGTTCCGAAGATCCTCGGCATCACGGAAGATCCGGAGATCACGGACGCTCCGCTGGTCCTCATGAGCTACATCGACGGCGTTGTGATCGACGGCGTTCCGGTGGCTCAGAAGTTGACCGAGGACGAGCGTCGCGCGGTCGGCTTGGCGATGCCCAAAACCCTCGCCAGCATCCACGGAGTTGACCTGGAAGAGACCGGGCTGGACGACCTGGCCAGCCGCAAGCCCTTTGCCGAGCGTCAGCTCAAGCGGTGGTCGGCGCAGTGGGAGAAGTCGAAGACCCGCGATGTTCCGGATGTCGACCGATTGGCCGAGATTCTGCACCGAAACATTCCGGAACAGAACGAAGTGACGTTGGTTCACGGCGACTTCCACCTCAACAACGTCATCACCGATCCGGCCGAGGGGCGCATCGTTGCCGTCGTCGACTGGGAGCTGTGCACGTTGGGGGAGCCGCTCGCGGACCTCGGTGCGCTACTCGCGTACTGGCCGGAAGCCGGTGACAAGGTTGCCGGTCCGTTCATGGCGTCCACGCTGGAAGGCTTCCCGAACCGTGACGAGCTGGTCGCTGCCTACGTCGAGGCGACTGGCCGCGACGTGTCAGCGGTCGGATACTGGCACGTACTCGCTCTGTGGAAGCTCTCGATCATCGCGGAGGGCGTGCTGCGACGTATCCTCGACGATCCGCGCAACAAGGCCGAGCACGGCGGCCCGACGGTCGCGCTGATCGACGGAATCGTTGCACGCGCCGTCTTGACGGCAGATCAGCTCGGTCTGAGCTAGTTTTCGGTCAAGGTCCCGGCTGCAGATCTGATGGCCGCCGGGATCTCCACCGGCTTACGGGTGTCGGCGTCGACGTAGACGTGGACAAAGCGGCCGGTGGCAGCGGGTTCCCAATTGCCACCGTCGACCTCGTGGAATATCGCCAGGGCGTAGACGATGCTCTTGGTGCCCAGCTTCTCGACGGAGATACCCACCTGCAACTGCTCGGGGAACGACAGTTCGCTCAGGTACCGGCACGACGTCTCGGCGACGACGCCGATGGCAGGCAGGGTGCGGATGTCGGTTCCTGTGGAAGACATCAGCCAGGCGTTGACCGCGGTGTCGAAGTACGAGTAGTAGGTCACGTTGTTGACGTGGCCGTAGTGATCGTTGTCGTCCCACCGCGTCGGGACGGGCCAGAGAACGGGAAACTCGCTGATCGACGGGGGCGTCTGCGCTGTGCTCACGGCTTCGACTGTAGTGAGGACTTTCGCGAGAGTGGGGGCAGGGTGGTGCCCTGTAGGACGGCGCGCACGATCAGTCCCACCAACAGTGCCCAGAATGCCGAACCGATTCCCAGGATACTGACGCCGGATGCGGCGATCAGAAACGTGACCACGGCGCCTTCACGTTCACTCGCCTCGCTCAGCGCCGAAGTGAGGGCGCCGGCCAGTGTTGCCAGGAGTGCCAGTCCGGCAACAGTTTCCACGACGCCGGCCGGAGCGGCAGCTACCAAGGCGGCCACGGCGGCCGCGCCCGCAGCGAGAACGAGATACGCCCAGCCTGCGGTGAAGGCAGCGATCCATCGGCGTTTGGGATCCGGATGTGCGGTGGGGGCGGCGGCCAGGGCTGCGCTGATCGCCGCGAGGTTGATCGCGTGGCCACCGGCCGGAGCGCCGACGATGGTGCCGATACCCGTCACGATCATCGACGGTCGCCAGGGAACGGTGTATCCGAACGAATTCATCACCGCCACACCGGGAATGTTCTGCGAAGCCATCGTGACGATGTAGAGCGGAACGGCGATGCCGATCATCGCCTGCCAGGTCCACGACGGCGCGGTGAGATCGATGCGGGGGATCATGGCGCCGGCGTCGAGCGTGCGATCCGACGTGACGAGGCTGATCCCGATCACGATCGCTGCGGTGAGAAACGCGAGCGGAACCGCCCATCGCTTGGAGAAGCGTTGCGCCGCAAGCCAGACCAGGATGACCGGTGCGACCGCTGCCGGTGCGTCCCGGACGGCGATGATCGGCGCCAGGCACAGCGGCATCAGAACTCCGGCGAGCATCGCCTGCGCGAGGGGCGTCGGGATTGCCGAGATGATCCTTCCGAGCGTCGGCCACAATCCGGTCAGCACTATCGCGATTCCCACGACGACGAAGGCGCCGACCGCGGCCGGCCACCCACCCTCGACCGCACCCGCGCCGGCGAGCAGAGCGGCACCGGGCGTCGACCAGGCGAGGGTGATCGGCATCCGATACCGGCGTGAGAGCCAGAGCATTCCCAACGCTTGGGTCACGCACAGAACCAACAGACCGGACGCCGCCTCGGTTGCGTCCGCACCGACGGCGGCGAGCCCGGTGAGCACCACCGCGAACGAACTGGTGAAGCCGACGAGGGCCGTGACGATGCCTGCGCTCATCGGTTGTGAGTTGCTGCGAACGGCTTCCGGTTCGGTGGTTTCTGTGGAGTCCGACATGGTCAGTGATTCTGCCCGACCACCTCGGGGCGCGAATTACCTGTCCGGTCGGATGGGCGAGGTGACCGCTTTGCCGTAGATGAGGTGCGTTTGGGCGTGCCAGACCTCGGGGTGCGCGGCGAGGTGGTCGATCAGTACCCGTTGTAGATGAGCACTGTCGCGGACCGCGACGTGGAGGAAGAAATCCTCCGGGCCCGAGACGTTGAAGAGGGCAAGGGTTTCCGGCAATGCGAGCGCGTCGGCTGTGAAGCGGTCGACGAGGTCGCGGCGGTGTGGTCGCAGTTGAACGGCGATGATCGCCTGCATCGACCGGCCAACGGCTGCCGGATCGACAACCGCGTGGATACCGCTGATCGTTCCGTTGGCACGTAGGCGTCGTACGCGCTCGTGGCACGAGGACGTCGCCAAGCCGACTCGATCGGCCAACACCTTGTTGGTGATCGACGCGTCGTTCTGCAATTCGGCCAAAATCTTCCAGTCCACCGGATCCAGAGGCTCATTCTTCGTCATCTGCCGAACTATATCCGGAGTCGTTTTGCACTTCCCGGATCCAGTTGCACACTCCTGGCATGAACATGTGTCTCGAATCAGCTCGGGTGTGAGGTATTTCGGATGAGTGTCGGTCAATGGCTCGCTTTCGGCTCCCTGCTATCCATCGTCCTGTTCACGCCGGGACCGGATTTTGTCCTGATCCTGCGTCATTCTCTGGCAGATCGTCGGACCGGCGCGGTGGTGGCCGCCGGTGTGATTTCCGGGCTCTTCGTTCACACCGCTGCCGCGTCACTTGGTCTCTCCGCACTTGTGGCGACACGGCCACAGTTGCTCTCTGCGCTCACATACGCCGGGGCGGCATATCTGACCTGGCTCGGCATCTCCGCGATTCGAAGTGCTTTCAAAGCCCGAGCCTCGGACGAGGGAATTCCGGCAGCGAAAGAACCGATCGCGGTCACCACGGCATTTCGCTACGGCTTCCTCTCGAACCTGCTGAACCCGAAGGCGCTGTTGTTCTTTCTCGGGCTACTCCCGCAATTCATCGAGCCGGGTGAAGGCGCAGGGCTGCGCACGTTGATGTTGGCGGGCGCGACGGTGGTCGCCGCGGCACTGTGGTGGGCGATCGTGGTGGTGTTGGCGGCCGGAGCCGGCAAGAAGCTGCGTCGTCCTGGCGTCGGCAAGCGAATCGACGTGGTGACGGGAGTGTTGTTGGTGGGTCTCGGTGCATTCTTCGGGGTTGCATGAGTGGTCGTGTCAGGATGGGTTCATGACACTTCCCGTGCTGATCGACGTCGAAGAACTGTCCGCTCTCATCGAGGCCGGCGCTGCGCCGCGATTGCTCGATGTCCGATGGGCGCTGGGTGATTCGAACGGCGAGCAGCATTTTCGCGACGGCCATATTCCCGGCGCGGTATTCGTGAACCTCGACGAGGAACTTGCCTCGCCGTCGTCGCCGGGCACGGGAAGGCATCCGCTGCCGAGTCTCGAAGACCTGCAGGACGCTGCGCGTCGTTGGGGAATCGACGACGGTGATTCGGTGGTGCTTTACGACGCCACCGGCAACACGGCCGCTGCCCGTGGTTGGTGGCTGCTGCGGTGGGCCGGGCTCTCGGATGTCCGACTGCTCGACGGCGGGCTACAGGCCTGGGAGTCCGCGGGACTGCCGTTGGCGGCCGGTATCGGTGAGTCGGTCACTCCGGGCAGCGTGACTTTCACCGGCGGCAACATGCCGACGGTCGACATCGACGGCGTCGGCGACTGGACGCGTGCGGGCGGTGTGCTTCTCGACGCCCGAGCAGGGGAGCGGTACCGCGGCGAGGTCGAGCCGATGGATCCCGTCGCAGGGCACATCCCCGGTGCGGTGAGCGCGCCGACCGCGGAGAACATCACCGGCGACGGGCGGTTCCTGGATGCGACCCGCCTGCGTGAGCGGTTCGCCGGACTGGGCGCCGGAGACAGTGTCGCGGTGTACTGCGGATCCGGAGTAACTGCAGCGCATGAGATTGCGGCACTCGCGATCGCCGGTTACGACGCGACGCTGTTCCCGGGCTCGTGGTCACAGTGGTCCAACGACAGCACTCGCGCCGTCGACACCGGAGCCTGAGTCAGCTCTTGATGCGATCGATGAATGACGGCACGAGAAACCACAGCGCCGTGAACATGATCGCGGCGCACGCTGCCAAAACCTTTGCGGTAACTCCGCCGACGGCGACCTCGGCGATCAACAGGACCGTGCCGGTCATGGAGGCGGCCAGAAAGGCTATGCCGCACAGGGCGAATCGGTTGGCCACGGGCAATATGTTCTCGCGGTGCCCACGGCGGAAAAGCATGCGATGCCAGACCGCGGGTGCCATCAGGAACCCGAACGAGATGGCAACAAGGATCACTGTCACCAAGTGGATGCCGCGGATGTACGCCGACGCTTCCTCGTAGCGTTCGGTGAATGCCACGGCCAGCAGGAAGGCAAACAGGATCTGCACACCAGAGAGCGCGACGCGCAGTTCTTGCAACAACTCGTTGAAGTTCCGCGCGAGTTGTTGAGGTGGAGTCTCCCCTGTCTCGTTCACGGCGACGTGGTTCCTACGCCCGTGAGTATTCCGACGCTCGCTGGATCTGCTCCGCGCTCGGGCGCACACCGGTGTAGAGAACGAACTGCTCGGCGGCCTGAAGGGCAATGACCGACGCTCCTGTGATCGCCGTTTTGCCGAGTTCGGTCGCCAACGCGATCAGTGGCGTCTTCGAAGGCATCGCGACGACGTCGAAGACGACATCGGCTGCGCGCACTGCGTGCTCGGGGAACGACAGTGCATCTGCTTCTGCGCCGCCGGACATACCGATCGGGGTGGCGTTGATCAGCACACCTGGACGAAGCTCACCGAGTTCGGCCTGCCAGTCGAAGCCGTACTGCTTCGCAAGCGATGACCCCACTTGCTGGTTGCGGGCGATCACGGTGACGTCGGTGAATCCGGTGTCGCGCACCGCGGCGACGACTGCTTTTGCCATGCCACCGCTGCCGGCGACAGCGACGGACAGGCTCGTGTCGACGTTGTTGTCACGCAGTAGATCGGCCACCGCCTGATAGTCGGTGTTGTAGGCGTGCAGCACTCCGGACTCGTTGACGATCGTGTTGACGGAGTCGATGGCGCTGGCCGAATCATGCATGACGTCGATGTGCTCGATGACCTGTTCCTTGAACGGCATCGACACCCCGCAGCCTCGAATCCCGAGTGCTCGGATGCCGCCGATCGCGGCTGGCACGTCTTCGGTGGTGAAGGCTTTGTAGACGAAGTTCAGGCCCAATTCCGCGTAGAGGTAATTGTGAAATCTGGTGCCGATGTTGCTCGGTCGCCCGGAGAGCGACATGCACAGGAGCGTGTCCTTGTTGAGGTCGACGGTCATCGTTCCCACTCTAATCGCGAGTTCGGAGTAGTTCTTGATGGAGGAGTGCACCCATCCGGATGGCCCGCAGCGCCGAATGTCGGGTATCCGATCGAAGCACCACTCGCACCGACAGAGCCGAGACGACATGGTCACACAGAACATCGACGAGCACCCGAGCACCGAATCTCGTCCACCGCGTCGTAGATGGGCTGCTCACGCGATCTCCGGGGTCTTGGCCGCGGCTGTCGTCCTGGGCGTCGGTGAACTGGTTGCGTTGCCGATCAACCCGGACGCGTCGCCCTTCTACGCGGTAGGTGCGACTACCGTCGACCGAACGCCGGCGTGGGCTCGCGAGTTCGCGATCGACACTTTCGGTACCAATGACAAGCCGGCGCTGTTCATCGGAATGTCGATCTTGATCGTTCTGCTCGGTGCGGTGGCCGGGCTCCTGGAACGGCGACGCCGCCCGATCGGCAGCGTCATTCTCGTTCTTCTGGGCGCGGTTGGTGTGTATGCGGCGATGCAGCGCCCGACTGCCGATGCGATGTACGTGTTCCCGACGCTGGTCGGTGTGGTGGCGGGCGTCGCAACCTTGCGGTTGCTGATCACACAACTCGAAGTGCCGCTCTCGCCGGGCGTCGCCGACTCGTGGTTGCCTCGTCGTCAGTTCCTCCTGCTTGCGGGTGCGGCGTTGGCAGTGGCTGCGGCAGCGGGTGCGGCCGGGAAGTTCGTGGGGCAGAGAATCGCCGGAGCAGTAGCGAATCGTGAAGATTTTGTCGTGCCCACCGCCGCTGACCCGGCGCCGCCGATTCCGGCGGGTGCGGACATCGCGATTGCGGGTGCGTCGACGTACATCACGCCCAACGACGACTTCTACCGAATCGACACTGCACTCCTCGTTCCGCAATTGACGACGGATTCGTGGGAACTGCGGATTCACGGAATGGTGGACCGCGAGATGACGTTGTCGTTCGACGATCTGGTGGCGCGAACGCCCATCGAGCGAGTCATCACGCTGACGTGTGTCTCGAACGAGGTGGGCGGCGTTCTGGCCGGGAACGCGAAGTGGATCGGTTATCCCATGAAGGACCTGCTCGACGAAGTCGGTGTCCATCCCGACGCCGACATGCTCCTCTCGACCAGCGTCGACGGCTTCACAGTCGGCACCCCGGTCGAGATAGTCACCGACGGCCGTGACGCGATTCTCGCTGTGGCGATGAACGGTGAGCCGTTGCCGTTCGAGCACGGCTATCCCGTTCGGCAGGTCGTTCCCGGTCTGTACGGTTTCGTCTCCGCCACCAAGTGGGTGACGGAGTGGGAACTCACGCGTTTCGACAAGGTCGAGGCCTATTGGACCCAGCGCGGTTGGGGTGCGCAGGCACCGATCAAGACGTCCTCGCGTATCGAGGTGCCGGCAGCTCTGGCTCCCATCGAGCCGGGCCAGGTGCTGGTGGCGGGAACGGCCTGGGCGCAGCATCGCGGGATCGAGAAGGTCGAGGTTCGCGTCGACAACGGTGAATGGCAACCGGCGACGCTGGCCCAGGAGTACTCGGTCGACACCTGGCGGCAATGGTCGTGGATGTGGGATGCAGGCTCGGGTTTGCACACCGTGCAGGTCAGAGCGACGGATTTGGACGGGAACGTTCAGGTGGAAGAGCGCACTCCGCCGATCCCCGGTGGAGCCACGGGATGGCACACCAGGTCGTTCACCGTGAAGTGACGTCGGAATCCGAATGAGGTTCGGTATACAGACGAACAACGCGCTGAGCCATCCATCCGGCGATCAGGGTTCGCAGGCCGAAGTCGAACGTGTCGTCGGTTCGCAGTGGGGTCGTAGCCTCGCGCGTGATCTCGCTCGGGTTGGAGGATTGAGTCCACGCGACATCCGGCGTCGAGAGTTTCACGACGGATCCGAGAACCAGACTGTCCAGCGTGGAGATTGCGTGACGAGTGTCTGTCGAATCGAAACCCCCGTCCGAAAATGCTTGAACCAGTGCAGTATCGATAGCAAAAGTTACCTCTGTGCGGACGCTTCGTGTCATGAGCAGCGGGATGAGGCGCCAGTGCTCGACCGCAGCTCGGCGATAGGCCCACCCCCACGCGCTGATCCGTTCGCTCCACCCTGCCGGTGGGTGGGGGACAGAGATCGACGACATCACGCGGATGCGCATGAGTTCGACGATCTCGGATCGACCCGAAATATGTGTGTAGAGCGAAGACGGAGTCACGTTCAGTTGCTTGGCGATCCCGGGCATGGTGAAGTCGCCGGTCGCGTCGACAGCATCCAGAGCCGCGTCGGTGATGTTTCGCGTGGACAGTATCGGCTGGGTGGGACGCGGCATCGATTCTCCTGGTGAGGGATTCGTCAGCAATCTCGGACTTCATCGAGTGATGACAACTCCTTGATTTCGGGAGCCGGTATGCATCATACTAACCGAACCCTATTCGGTATGTCGGCGGAATCTTCCGGCGATCGGTACACGTCGGAGGAACATCTAATATGTCTGTCGTATGGCTGACCGGTGCAACGATCATCGACGGGACGGGCGCCGACCCGATCGAGAACTGCGCTGTTGCTGTGGAAAACGGGCGCATCAGTGCACTCGGTGGCACGCCACCCACGGGGGCGGAGGTGCTGGACTGCACTGGGTTGACAATCACGCCCGGCCTCATCGACGCACACGTTCATCTCGGTGGATCGAGCGATCTCGCACCGAGCCTGCGGCGTCAGATCTCGGTAGCCGAGCTCGCTGCAGACATGTTCGCGACCTGCGCATCGACCCTCGACGGGGGATTCACCACTGTTCGTGACTGCGGCGGAATCGACGGTGGACTCGCCGGAGTTGTCGCCTCGGGCAAGATCCCGGGTCCGCGGATCATTCAGTGCGGCCCGATCCAGTGCCAGACCGGTGGACACGGACACCTGGCGGCCGAATGGGAGCCGACTTCGGACTGGTCCGATCATGACATCCCCGGATTACGGTGTATGTCTCTGCTTTCCGACGGTCCGCACGAAATGCGAAAGAACGTTCGCGAGACGTTCCGCAGGGGTGCGGACTTCCTCAAACTGTGTGTTACCGGGGGAGTGGTATCCACTCATGACAAGCTCACCGATACCCAGTTCACGGTCGACGAGATCGAAGTTGCCGTCGAGGAAGCCAATGCGCGCGGTACCTATGTCACGGTGCATGCTCACAACAACGAGGGAATCCGTAACGCTGTCACTGCCGGCGCGAAATGCGTCGAGCACGGCTCTGATATCGACGACGAGACCGCCAAGTTGATGGCCGAGCACGACGTCGCGTTGGTGCCGACGTTGGCTGTGGTGCAGGCACTCTCGGACAGCGCGGCGTCAGCAGGTCTACCCGAATCGATTTCGGCTCGGATCGGCCAGATGATGCAGGGTCAGATCGACGGGCTTCTTGCTGCTCGAAATGCCGGCGTCAGAGTGGGATTGGGATCGGACCTCATCGGTACCGATCAAACGGGCCGGGGAATGGAGCTAGTCCTGCGCGCCAAGGTCGAAACCCCGATGGACGCATTGGTTTCCGCTACCCGGATCAACGCCGACATTCTCGGTATCGCCGGCGAGGTCGGCACCATCGAAGTCGGCAAGTTCGCCGACCTCGTTGCCTTCCGCGGCAATCCGTTGACGGATCCCTCGATCTTTGCCGATCGTGAGCGGATCGCACTCGTCATCCAGAGTGGGCGAGTGGTGAAGGACGGCCGGTAGCTCAACAGCGAGTGGCGAGGTCCGTCAGGGCCGAATGATCAGCTCGGCTGACTGGTAAGCCATAGGAAATCGCGACGGTCAAGTACTTGCCGGCGTAAAAGCATCGGTACGCAGGATCGGGCGGCAACCACTCACTGGGCGTGCTGTCGCCTTTCGACTGGTTGTCGGGGCCGTTGACGGCCAACAGGTTCAGAGACATGTCGTTCGCGAACCTCATCCGAAGCGCGGGCGTCCAGGAGTTCGCGCCGAAGTCCCAGGCGGCGGCGAGTGGGAAGACGTGGTCGATCTGGACGGACTTGGCCTGGCTGCGTTCGAATTCGATGCGATCACCGGAGTACGGGTCGGTCATCGCGCCCGACAGTACGACGCAGTCACGTGTTCCCGGTTTGAACACCACGTCCGAGAGATCTTGGGCCAGAACGTTGTTGCGGGTATCGCACCCGTCGTGGCCACCTGGAGCGTCCTGGTCGTCGGACCAAGCGGGCCCGTAGACGCATGCTTCTCTGAACAAGAATTCAAGCTTGGTAATCATGTGGAAGTCCTTCCCGAGATCGATCCGAATCCAGGCATTCCGAGGTCAGTTGTTGCCGATCCTCGTTTCATCGTGGCATCGACCTGTGCGATCTTGTCCCTGACTCCGGTGTAGCTGACCTGCAGTCCTTCGACTTCACCCAGCCAGCCTTCCTGTTTGGCTTCGATGATGCGGGCTTCGAGGTTGTCTCGGATTTCTTCGAGCCTGCCTCGCTGCGTTGGATCCGGCCGCAGGAGTGAGCATCTGACGCAAGCATGCTCATGGATGCAGGGTGTGCCGAACGACCGTGCGCAGGTCCCGACCGATACTTTCCGCTTCTCGAAATGAGACAAGAACGCATCCCATTCATCGTCGGTCGGTGTCCGGTATTCCTCGCTGGGCCTCATCGAACGACGACGCGCGATGAACGCTCGGTGCGCTTCTATAGTTTCCGAGGGGTAGACGGCCTTGTAGCCCATCGTCGTGTCAATTGTCTTGTGCCCGCAAATAACCTGTGCGATATGGGGTGGCAGGCCGTTCATGATCGCGTCGGTGACGAATATTCGCCGGAAGTCGTGGGGCTGAAACATCAACGGATCGCCACTGGCATCGGTGAGAGCTGCCACGGTGAGCGCATTGATGAGGAGCTTGCGGACGAAACTCGGTGGGATCGCTCGGCGTTCGTTTCCGATTCCCCGCTGAAAGAGCAGCGGCATCGGCGGATTCCACAGCTTCTCCTGCGTATCGTAGGCAGCCACGAGAGGTATCGATCCGTTGGGTTGCCGCGAACGCTGAACGACCGCACTGAGGACTTCCGCGAGCTCGGGACTGACCAAGATCAGCCGCTCGGTATCGGTCTTCGATGGAGCTATCTGCAGCAGCGGAACCAGTTCACCGGTACTGGGTAGTCGGTATTCGGTGATGCTGTGGTGACTGAGCTCGAGGAGCTCTTCATGACGGATACCGCTGAGCCGCAACACTTCGATGGTGGCGAATGCCCAGAATGCTTCCTCGTCCTCGTAGGTGAGATCGCGGCGAACACCGCTGACAGTATTGTCGGCCCATACGACGCGGCCGGTTCCCCGACGGATCAAGGATCGTCGCAGTTCTCCGTCGGTTCCCGCGATCACCTCACCTGGTTCGGTGTTCTGCGCCGCAACGAGTAGTGCCGCTGCGGCCGCGCGGCGGTCAGCGGCGGACCGAACCAACTGAGACAGGACAGGCAACCGCTCGCGGGTGCGTTGGTCCATCCGCGCTTTGCGGTGTTTGAGTTCCTTGCCTCTTTTGACCTCGCCGTCACTGATCGGGCAGGGCGCCACCCACTGCGCCCAGCGGGACGGATCTTCGACGGCCCAGTGCGCGAGGTCGAGATAGAACGCGCGCACTTGCAACAGATTGTCTTTGTAATTCTTTCGGGGCGAAGTTGTTTCGTGCTTTCGTCCCGCCGCGTCGACGGCGGTGCGTGTGATCGATCTCAGGTCGTCCTTCCATGCGCGGGCGACGTCAGGCGGCAGGTGCAGGGTGTCGATACCGGGGGCGAGTGTCTCGACGCGGCTCCAGAACAGCCCGGCAAGTCCTCGGGCACGAGAGTTGAGGCTGGTGTAGTCCAGCGCGGGTTGACGCTCGCGCAGATAGTCGATGAGCAGATCTCGGATCGGTTGGTTCTCGATCGGGTAGCGGTCGACGAGTTGTTCGATCGTCAGCTGTCCGACCGGAGCGCCGAACGCGCGGATGCTGTGTGGTGCGTCCTCGGGAAAGATGCCCATCGCACGTAGTCGCAGGTAGAAATCGATCTTCTTCTGACCGCGGCGGGAGTGCACCTGCGCCATCGTGTCGATCAGCTCCACACAATCGCCGACAGTGATCTCTGCGACAGTCCCGCCTTTGGATACCAGCAGGGTCGCGATTCTGGTCGCTGCGATTCGTGCATCGTCTCGCGAGGTATCCGGCTGAGTGGCAGCAAGCTCGTCCAACCGCGCGAATCCGTCCGGATCTCGCAGCTTTGCCATCATCGGCGCGAGAAACGGGTGCGCCCGGGAGAGCATCCACGACAGCTGTGGCCGGATCACGTCCAGGCACAGCAACATCAGCAGTCCTGCAGCCAGGTCGTTGCGATCGTGTCTGACAGGGCGCCCGTGTCCGGCAATCCATTCCACCGGGAGATCGGCCCATGAGGCTGTCGCGCCGTAACGAGATCCGCGGATGTTCTCGGCGCCGCTGGCGAGCCACCGGGCTTGCCAGGTATCGCCGGGCACCGAAGCCAACCAGGTCAGTATCTTGATCACGCCTCGGTGCCGTCCGGCTCGGGTGGTGACCGCAGCCTCGGCAAGCACCGAGCAGTTCAGTCGGGCCTCGACAGCTTCGGCAGAGGCAGCGGTGTGCGGCCACCAGAGTTCAAATTCGCGTGGTGGAAACTGTTTGTGCAGTTGGTGAATCCTCGAATGTGGCACCGGTGTGACCTCGAAGCGTTCCGGGCGGGTCATGTGCTTGACGGCAGTGCTCACAACGACCTCCCGAACAGCACGCTCAACGCTGCCGGATCGTACCCAGGTGCAGGAGGCGGTGGAGGAGTCCTCGGATGTTCCCGCTGATCAGCAGTACGAGCGTGGTGGGCCAGGACGCTGGCGATCACCTCGTCCTTGTCGGGTGTCAGATAAATTTCGGTCGTCGACAAATGTGCGTGCCCCAGCACCTCTTTGACCTCCACCAAGGACAAGTGCGGGTCGTTGGCCATCCGCCTCGCTGCACTGTGACGTAAGTCGTGCA